>CAVPRN010000001.1:0-796374 GCA_963707935.1 uncultured Acidobacteriota bacterium
GTCACCCTGTCAACATCCACGCCGGGCTACCCCGGCGGGCGTGATCAAAGAACCGGCGCCCTCAGAACCGCCCCTTCTTCCACGTCCACTCCATCGCATGCTCCTTGTCGCCCGGGTCGCCTTCGATGCGCGCGTGAAGGGAACCGTCGCCGCCCAGCCAATACAGGATCCGCTTCGGGAAATCGTGCTGCTTGTTCTCGAAGACGACGCGCTTGTCCTTCGACTCGATCATCTTGAACGCCGTCGCGGGTTTGCCGCCGGGGCTCGCGTAATAAGTGATAACGCCGCCTTCGCCCGGCGCGACGCGGCCGAACTCGAAAGACACCGCCCGCCCGTCCTGGACGTCGCGGTGGACGTAGAGCATGAGGCCGCCGCGCGGCTCGGTCCAGCGCTCCTCCATCTCGATCGGGCCGTCCTTTCCGTACCAGTCACCGGCGAGCCACGCGAGGCCCGCGAGCGGATCGGCGGCGGGCGGCGGCGCCAGAGCGGCGGCCGCGAGCGCCGAGAGCATCGGGAGAACGAGACCGGCGTATTTCATTGAGCGACCTCCTCGACCGCGAACCTAGCGGCGCGGGCCCGCGGGCGTCTTGTACGGATGCGACCTCGGGCCATAAATCAGAAATCAGGACTGACCCCAGGCGAAGAAACGGTCGAGGCGCTCCGGCGAGACGAACGCGCCGGCGAACGCGCCCGGCTCGCCGACGAACTGGCGCGGCGTCGAGGCGGCGAACTCGCGGAAATCCCGATAGAAGTGGGACTGGTCGAAGTAGCCGCAGTCGAGCGCGACGGAGATCCAGTCGGCCTCGCCGGAAGCGAGGCGGCGAAAGACGCTCTGAAAGCGGATCATGCGGCCGAGGAGCATCGGCGACATCCCCGTCTCGGCGCGGAAGGAGCGCTCGAGGTGGCGCCGCGTGATCCCGAGGTCGCCGGCGAGCCGCTCGATCGGGACCGGCCCGCGGCGGCGCACCATCCGGCGCACGGCGCGCTCGACGGGGCGAGCCGGCTCCGCGGCTTCGGCGAGACGCGAGAGGAGGAAGCGCTCGACGAGAGCGACGCGGCGGGAGTCGTCCGCGGCCTCGGCCAGGCGCGCGGCGAGCGGGCGTGACTCGCGTCCGAAGAGGTCCTCCGGCGCGATCTGCCGGTCGGCGAGCTCGTCCACCGGCATCGGCACGAAGCTCGAGAGCCCTCCCGGCCGGAAGCGCACGCCCATGGTCGAGACGGCGCCCGAGGGCGCGACGAGGAGGCTCGAAGTCAGCGGCCCGACGAGGAGCGCCGCGGGCTGCCGCTCGAGGCCCGCGCCCGGCCGCCCCGAGAGACACGGGTCGGCGAACTGGAAGACGAGCTCGGGACATCCGTCGGGGACGACGCGCTCGGGCGGCGCCGCGGCGGCCGCGCGCGGCGCGGAGAGGAACCACACGCACTCGACGAAACGGTCGAGCGGCGAATGGAGGGAGCGCTCCGCGTATCGAAGACTCATGGACGCCGCGGCAGTATCCTAGCGGTCTCCATGCTCCAGCACACCCGCGTGCCGGCGCCTCCCCTCTCGGATCACGTGGCGCTGCTCTGGCTGTACGACGGCTGGGCGCCGGGGCACGAGCGGGAGCGCGCGCTTCCCGACGGGTCGGTCGAGCTCGTCGTCAATCTGCTCGAGGACGAAACCCGACTCTACGAGGACGAGGACCTCGAGCGGGCCGCCCTGCGGTTCGGCGGGAGCGTCGTCTGCGGCCCGCACTCGCGGTACTTCGTCATCGACACGGCCGAACAGGTCTCGGCTGCGGGAGTCCACTTCAAGCCGGGCGGCGCCTGGGCGTTCCTCGGGCCGCCGGCCGACGAGCTCGCCGACCAGCACGTGTCGCTCGAGGACTTGTGGGGGCGCGCGGCGCGGGACCTGCGGGAACGGCTCCTCGAGGCGCTCGACGCCCGACGCGAAGCTCGACGTGCTGGAGGTGGAGCTGCTGGCGCGGCTGGCCGAGCGGCGGACGCGCCACCCGGCGGTCGGGTACGCGTTGTCCGAGTTTCGGCGCGGGCCGCACGCGAGCCGGGTCTCGCGGGTCTCGGGCGCGATCGGGTTATCGCAGCGGCGTTTCATCCAGGTGTTCCGGCAGGAAGTCGGACTGACGCCGAAGCTCTTCTGCCGCGTGCGGCGGTTCCAGCGGGTGCTCTCGCGGATCTACCGGCATGAGGACATCGAGTGGGCCGACGTCGCGGTCGGATGCGGATATTTCGATCAGGCGCATTTCATCCACGACTTCCGCGCGTTCTCGGGGATCAACCCGACCGCGTATCTCGCGGCCGGCGGCCGGCATCGGAATCACGTGCCGATCGAATAGGGTCGATCGCCGCGCCGGAAGCATCCATGTAGGGGCGGCCCTCGCGGCCGCCCGCGCAGCAGTTGCCGGCATGCGACATCCACGCCGGGCGGGGACAAGCCCCACCCCTACACCCGGAATTGGCCCGATCGCCGTGGCGGCGCAAAAACATCCGCCATGGCCGATGTAGGGGGGCGGCCCTCGCGGCCGCCCGCGCAGCAGTTGCCGGCATGCGACATCCACCCCGGGCGGGGACAAGCCCCGCCCCTACGCCCGGAACGGTCGAATTCCCGCGCCGAAGGTCAATTTCTTACAATCCCCTTCCCCGGCGCCGCGGCAGACTCCGGGCTCTCGAAGGGAGGACCCCCATGACCGACTCACCCGAAACCCCCGGCTCCTCGACCGACGTCCTCACGCCCTACCTCGTCGTCCGCGGCGCGGCGCAGGCGATCGACTTCTACAAGAAGGTCTTCGGCGCGACCGAAGTGAGCCGCATGAACGACGGCGCGCGCATCGGCCACGCGGAGCTCCGCATCGGAAAGTCCGGCGTGATGCTCGCCGACGAGTACCCCGAGCTCGCGATCGTCGGCCCGCGCGCGCTCGGCGGCTCGCCGGTCCGCCTCCAGGTCGAGACGCGCGACGTGGACGCCGTGGCGGCGCGCGCGTCCGCGGCCGGTGCGAAGATCCTCCAGCCGCCGACCGACCAGCCCTACGGCGAGCGCAACACGAAGCTCGAAGACCCGTTCGGGCACGTCTGGCTCTTCTCCGCGCCGCTCGGAAAGCCTGGCGTCAAAGCGATCCCGGAGGGGATGCCCACGGTTACGCCGTACCTCATCGTCGACGGCGCGGCGAAGCTCGCGGCGTTCCTCCAGAAAGCCTTCCTCGCGCGCGAGAAGTACCGCTTCGAGGGGGACGGCCGGATCCACCACGCGGAGTTCTGGATCGGCGACTCGCCGGTCATGCTCTCGGACGCGGGCGGACCCTGGAAACCGATGCAGGCGAACATCAGCCTCTACGTCGAGGACTGCGACGCCGTGTACAAGCGCGCCATGGAAGCCGGGGCGAAGTCGCTCCGCGCGCCCGAGACGCAGTTCTACGGGGACCGCAGTGCCGGCGTCGAGGATCCGTGCGGGAACTTCTGGTGGATGTCCACGCACGTCGAGGACGTGTCGCCCGAGGAGATCGAGAGGCGAAGCGCGGCGCAGCGGGCAGGGGGGTAGGGGCGGCCCTTGCGGCCGCCCGCGCAGCAGTTGCCGGCATGCGACATCCACGCCGGGCGGGGACGAGCCCCGCCCCTACACCCGGAAATGCCCGATCGCCGTGCCGGCGTAAAACATCTGCCACGGCCGTGTAGGGGCGGCCCTCGCGGCCGCCCGCGCAGCAGTCGCCAGCATGCGACATTCACGCCGGGCGGGGACGAGCCCCGCCCCTACACCCGGAAATGCCCGATCGCCGTGCCGGCGTAAAACATCTGCCACGGCCGTGTAGGGGCGGCCCTCGCGGCCGCCCGCGCAGCAGTCGCCAGCATGCGACATTCACGCCGGGCGGGGGCAAGCCCCGCCCCGACGCCCGGAGGCGCGACTTACGCCCCCGCGACGAACTTCTCGTACAGCTCCACTTCGGCGCGGCTGCCGATCGCCATCGGCACGCGCTCGTGGAGCGTCTCGGGGACGACATCGAGGATCCGCTCGGTCCCGGTCGACGCGAGGCCGCCCGCCTTCTCGACGACCATCGCAAGCGGCGCGCACTCGTAGAGGAGTCGGAGCTTCCCCTGGGGCTTCCCGCCCTTGCCCGCGTCGGCCGGGTAGAGGTAGATGCCCCCCTCGCGGAGGATCCGGTGCACGTCGCCGACGAGCGACGCCGAGTAGCGCGTCGAGTAGGGCCGGCCCGTCGCGGCGTCGCTCTCCTTCAGATGCTCGACGAAGGCTCGCACCCCGGGCGCCCAGCCCGAGGCGCGCCCCTCGTTGACCGCGTACCCCTTGCCCCGCGCCGGCATGCGCACGTTCTCAGCGGTCAGGAGGAACTCTCCGATCGCGGGATCGTGCGTGAAGCTGTGCACGCCCTGCCCGTCGGTGTAGACGAGGAGGAGCGCCGGTCCGAACAGGATGTAGCCCGCCACGACCTGTTCGTGGCCGGAGCGCAGGAGATCCTGCACTCCCCCATCGCGACGGCGCCGGATCGAGAAGATCGTGCCGAGCGTCCCGTTGACGTCGATGTTCGAGGAGCCGTCCATGGGATCGAAGAGGACGGCGTAGCGCCCCTCCTTCTCGTTGCGCGCGTAGAAGTAAGGCGCCTCAAGCTCCTCGGAAGCCGCGAGCACGACGAGCCCGCCGTAGTCGAAAGTCTCGAGCAGGATCTCGTTGGCGAGGACGTCGAGCTTCTTCTGCTCCTCCCCCTGCACGTTGGACGAGCCGGCCGCGCCGAGCGTTTGGCGGAGCCCCGCGACCGCGAGCTCGCGGGCGATGCGTTTTCCGGCCACGCCGAAGCGCATCAGCAGGAGCGAGAGCTCACCCGTGGCGCCCGGGTGCGCCTGCTCGCGCTCGAGGATGAAGCGGTCGAGGGTGATCACTCGGCGGTCAGGCTTTCTGCCGAGTGACCTTCCACTTCCCCTTGGCGGGCTTGCCCGGATGGTCCAGCCGCTCGATCGTGAACTCGCCGACGATGACGTCGCCGTCGATCGAGCCGCCGAAGGTCGTGCGGACCTCGCACGAGCAGTCGGGATCCATGTAGGGGTCGATCGTCCCCGTGACGTAGTTGCCCTTGGACTCGACGAAACTGATTTGCAGGATCTGCGGCATCGTCTTCCACTCCTCCTCGGGAAGCGCCTTCACTTCCGAGGGGGCGAGCGCCCTCGAGCCCTTGGGCCACATCAGGATGTCGCCCTGCGCGTCCGCCTTTTCGCCCGACTTCAGCTCGAAGACGATCGTGCCGGAGCGGCCGGTGTCGGCGCTGCTGTATTCGCCGGTCCACTTGCCGACGAGGGCCGTTCGATCCGCCTTCGTCGCCGCCTCGACGGGAACGACCGGGGCCGGATTCGGCGGAGAAGAGCACGCGGCCGAGAGCGCCGCCAGGGAAAGAGCCGCTAGAGCCGCGCCGGGCAATTTCATCGGACCTCCTCGGTACATCCGCAGGGAATCATAGAAGAAGGAATCGGGAATCGGGATTCGGGATTCGGGATTCCGGGAGGGCCTCATCCTGAATCCCGAATCCTGAATCCTGAATCCCGCTCACGACCCTCGCACCCACGCCCGCCAGGCGGGCTTCGGCGCGCCGTCGGCGGTCTCGAGGCCCCGGTGGGCGAGAAAGGCCGCGTGCCGGCGCTCGCCGTCGGAGGAGCCCGCCGCCGCCGGCGCCGTGTCCCGCCAGGAGACCCATCGCGCGAAGAGCAGCCGCCGGCCGTCCGTCGAGGCCAGGAGCCGGCGCAGGCGCCGCACGAAATCGGCCTGCCGCTCGGGCGAGGAGCCGTTCTCGGCGGAGGAGGAGTAGCTCACTTCGGGAAAGGCGATCGGCCGGTCGGCGCCGGCGCGCGTCAGAAGCGCTTTCCAGTCCTTCTCGATCGCGTCCGGCGGCCGGTGCTGGTAGAGACGCTCCGGCTCGAACGGCGCATAGATGTAGAAGAGGACCGGGCTCCTCTGGTGGAGCGCCGCCGCGACCTCGGGCGCCGGGCTCTCCGTCGGCGCGCGCGTCGTCACGCCGACGTCGAGGCGCGGGACCTTCCGGGCGAGAAAGTGCACCGCGGCGTCGAAGAGCCGGCGGTAGGCGCGCAGCTCGTCCGGCTTGTCGGCGAAGTAGACGTCGGCCTCGTAGCCGAGCGAGATCGAGCCGATGTCGCGCAGCGCCGGCTCGATCGCGTCGATCAGCCGCCCGAGGCGCAGCGACAGCCGCGGGTCGTCGAACGCGACGCCGGCCAGGTCCGCCGGCACGTCGCGCGCGCGGCCGGCGACGAGCGGGAGGTCGAGATGGAGCCGGACGCCCGACTGCCGGAGGATGCGCGCCGTGCGCGTCAGATCCTCGACGCGGTACTTCCCGGGAGCCGGCTCCGCGGCGGACCAGGAGAGCGTCAGGGCGTAGAGCGAGACGCCCGTGCGCCGGACGGCCTCGAACGCGCGCCGCTGCTCGGAGGCGCCGGCGCCCGGCGGGAGATTCAGGTCGAGGCCGACCGCGGGAGCGGGAGACGGCGGCGGATCGGGCGCCGCGGCGAGGCCGGCGAGCGCCGCCAGGATCGCGAGAGCCGCCCGGCGCGTCCACGCCACGCCGGCATTATGGGACAACCCAATTCCTCTGCGGCGCGCGTTCTCGCTCGCGACAACTAGAAAGCAACGGCGCCCGGACGCTCGAACTCATCAACGGGACAGGAGGACGCAAATGAAAAGGCTCTTGGCCGCGGCCCTGTTGGTCTTCGCGACGATCTCCGTTTCGAACGCCGTCGAGTCGGTCGCGGGCGGCGTCAATCTCGCTCCGAGCGGATCGATCCTCGCTTCCTACGGTTGGGCCGAGAACACGGACCCGATCCGCCTTCGGTCTCTCCAGGGAAGGCACTACATCTTCGACACCGCGAGCTACGCCCTGCTCGCGCTGAACCCGTTCGACATACTCTGCGACGTGGGGGTGCGCGGCGTCACCTGCCGGTACGCAGCCAACATCACCGGCGGCGGGAGCCCGGGCCGCTGCTACCGCGCGGTGGTGGAGGGCGCCGTCATGAGCGCGTATGGCGTCCGAGTCGCCTACAACTCGTTCGGCAGCCCTCTCGTCTGTATCCCGTCCGCCGGCGGTGGCGGCGGCGGCGAGTGCAACGCGCCCGGAGGGCCCATCGAGACGTCGATCGACGCGCCGGAGCGGCCGCGGCCGGCGATACCCGGGCCGGCCCGCGTCGATCCCACGGCGCCGCTTCCGGAGTCCGAGCCCGAGCTTCCGGAGGCGATCGAGGAGCCCGGGATCGCTCCCATCGCCCCTCAGGGCGCCAAGAGCTGCGGGTCGAGCCCGATCCTGATCGACCTCGAGCGCGAAGGGTTCCCGCTCTCCGACGATCCGGTGCGCTTCGACCTCGACGGCGACGGAAAGGCCGAGAAAACCAACTGGACGGCGGCAGGTTCGAGCGTCGCCTTCCTCACGCTCGACCGCAACGGCAACGGGACGATCGACGACGGCACGGAGCTCTTCGGGTCGAGCACGCCCCTGTCCACCGGCGAGAGAGCCCCCTACGGCTACATCTCACTGGCCGAGTACGACCTGAACGCCTTCGGAGGAAACTTCGACGGCCTCCTTTCACCGGAGGACGCCGTGTGGGCGAAGCTGCGCCTCTGGTTGGATCGCAATCACGACGGCGTGTCGCAGCCGGACGAGCTCCAGTCGCTCGATCAGGCCGGCATCCTGAAGATGCTCTACGACTACGAGATCAGCGGGAAAAAGGACCGATTCGGCAACCAGTTCGTCGCGAAGGGCAAGGCCTGGCGCGAGAACCGGCGTGGCGAGCCGAAAGAAACGAAGGTCTGGGACGTCGTCTTCGTGCGGCGCTGAGTTCCGCCGGCGGCGCGTCGTGCGGCCCTCTCTCCTTCCCCCCGAGGGAGAGGGGGTTTCGCGCACTCTGCGAGAATCCCGGATCGTGAGCAGAGACGCCGTTCGGCGATCCGTCTTCTGGAGCCGCGCCGATCGGCCGGGCTCCGAATCGTTCACGCTGCGCGCGAACGATGGGGGCTGGAGCCTCGTCGGAACCGTTCTCGTCTGGCTCGAAGGGCGGCCCGTGCGGATCGAGTACGCCATCGACTGCGGGCCCGACTGGCTCACGCGTACGGTCGAAGTGGACCTCGAGCGCGACGGCGAGATCAATACGCTGCGGCTCGACGCACAGGCCGGCGTCTGGCGGAGCGACGGTGGCGGCGAGATCGAGGCGGTGCGCGGGGCGATCGACGCCGACGTCTCGTTCTCGCCTTCCACGAACACCCTGCCGATCCGGCGGCTCGACCTTGCGGTCGGCGCCAGCGCGGACGTCGTCGCGGCGTGGGTGCGCGTCCCCGGGCTCGAGGTCGAGCGGCTCGAGCAGCGATACACGCGGATCGGCGGGCGGCGCTACCGGTACGAGAGCCGCGGCGGGAGCTTCGTCCGCGAGATCGACGTGGACGAGGAGGGGCTGGTCGAGGACTATCCGGGGATCTGGAAGAGAGAGCGGTCCTGAAGCCTCTCCCCTCGCCCCCGTCTTCCGGGGAGAGGGAGGCGGGCGGGGACAAGCCCCGCCCCGACACCCGGGCGCGTGCAACATCCGCCTCGACCGGTGTCGGGGCGGCCCTTGCGGCCGCCCGCGCACAAGGAGTCACCGAGACGATATTCACGTCGGGCGGGGACAAGCCCCGCCCCTACACCCGGGCGCGTGCAACATCCGTCTTGACCGGTGTCGGGGCGGCCCTTGCGGCCGCCCGCGCACAAGGAGTCACCGAGACGATATTCACGTCGGGCGGGGACAAGCCCCGCCCCTACACCCGGGCGCGTGCAACATCCGCCTCGACTGGTGTCGGGGCGGCCCTTGCGGCCGCCCGCGCACAAGCAGTCACCGAGACGATATTCACGTCGGGCGGGGTCAAGCCCCGCCCCGACACCCGGGCGCGTGCAACATCCGCCTTGACCAGTGTCGGGGCGGCCCTTGCGGCCGCCCGCGCACAAGGAGTCACCGAGACAATTTTCACGTCGGGCGGGGTCAAGCCCCCCCCCTACACCCGGGCGCGTGCAACATCCGCCCTGACCAGTGTCGGGGCGGCCCTTGCGGCCGCCCGCGCACAAAGAGTCACCGAGACGATATTCACGTCGGGCGGGGACAAGCCCCGCCCCTACCGACGTGACGGAGGCGCGCCCCCCCTACGCCGCGGGCGTCCCGGCCAGCACGATCGGCCCGCTCGGCGCCGGCAGTCCGCCGCGCGGCTCGACGGTCACGGCGAAGTTCTGCGCCGCGGCGATCGCAGAGAGGTCCGGCGACTCGAGGAGCGCGCTCCCGCGCGGATCCACGTCGAAGACGCCGGCGGCCACGGGCTTGCCCTTGTCGAAGACCCAGAGCTCGTACTGCTTGTCGGGCGGCAGCGGCTGGAGGTTCCCCGCGAGGAGGATGCCCCGTTTGGCCTTCTCGCTCCAGAAGACGCGCGCGCGCGCCTGCGGCTGCGGGCCCTGCCCGGTCAGGAGCATGATCTGGACGTCCTCGTTCTCGAGCACCCGGACGCGCAGGTCGCGGCGCGCGAGCTCGCGCTCCGCGTTCGAGAGCTTCGCGGCGAGCGCGACCGAGCCGCGGGAGAGCTCCTCGCGCTCCCGCCGCAGACGCGCGTCGTCGAGCGCGATGAAGACGAGCACGAGCGTCGCCGCGGCGGCGAGGAGCCACGCGAGACGCGAGCCCGCCGGGCGCCGACCGATCGGCACGACGCGGGCTCCCGCGCCGTCGAGATTCGCGAGGATCTCGGCCTTGAGACCCGGCCGCGGGGGAATCGGCGGCACGGCGGACGCGAGCGCCGTCGAGGCCGCGCGCAGATCCCGGAGGATCTCCTCGCACCGTGCGCATCCTTCGGAGAGGTGCGCCTCGAACGCGCGCGCGTCCTCGCCGTCGAGGGCGTTCAACGCTGCGAGGGCCGCCAGGTCCTCGAAAGTCTCGTTATGACGCATCTCTTCCCTCGGTGAGATACGGGCGAATTCGCTCGCGCAGTTTCATCAAACCCAGGCGCACGCGGGTCTTGACCGTGCCGAGCGGCGTCTTCGTCCGCTCGGCGATCTCCTGCTGCGAGAGCCCGTCGAAATACGCGAGCTCGAGCGCCCGGCGCTGGTCCTCGGGGAGCTCCCCGATGGCGGCGCGGCAGAGCGCCGACCACTCCCTGCCCTCGACGCCCTCCTCGACGTTTCCCGGCGCGGCCGGCTCGGGAGCCTCTTCGAGCGGGCGCAGCCGCTCCCGCCCGCCGGGCCGGCGCGCCCGGAGCCGGTCGATCGAGCGGCTGCGTGCCGCGACGAGGAGCCACGCCAGCACGCTCCCCCGCGTCGGATCGAAGGTCGCGGCGGCGCGCCAGACGTAGAGAAACACTTCCTGGACGATCTCCTCGGCTTCGCCCGTGTCCCGCAGGATCCGGGAGGCGAGGCCGTTGACCCGCGCGGCGTAGCGGTCGTAGAGGAGGGCGAGCGCGTCCGCGTCGCGCCTCTCGATCCGGGCCACGAGGGCCCGGTCGGTGTCGGAGCTTCCCGTCGGCATCCCCTCGGGCAGGATAACCCGAACTTTCCCGCCTTTCGAGAAATCCGCCGGACGCCCCGTCCCCGTACTGCGAGCGTGATCCGAAATCTTCGGGATGACCCCGGCGGAACAATTCCCCCGGGCCTGTAGCGAAAAGGAGGAGTCATGAATCTTCGCTTTCATCGGGCGCTCCGCGGCGCGAGTTTCGCGGCTCTCGCGGTGTTCGCCTCTCTCGCGGCGTCGCCCGCCGCCTTCGCTTCGAGCCACCGCGAGGCCCCTCTGATCCGCGAGGACCCGGTCGCCGACGACACGGACTTCTACCTGTTTCGCGACCTGATCGATCCCAATCGCGTCGTGATCATCGGCAACTGGATCCCGCTCGAGGAGCCCGGCGGCGGCCCCAATTTCTCGAACTTCGGCGAGGGGGTCCGCTATCAGTTCGAGATCGACAACGACGGCGACGCGCGGGAGGACATCACCTACCGCTTCGTCTTCACCCGCCACGTGCGGAACCCGAACACGTTCCTCTACAACACGGGCCCGGTCACCTCGCTCGACGATCCGGACCTGAACGTGTACTACACGTACTCGATCGACAAGCTCTTCGGCGACCAGGCCAGCCCGATCGCGACGGTCCGCATCGCCGACGGTCTCGTCGAGGCGCCGCCCAACATCGGGCCCGCGTCTTTCCCCGAAGGGTACGAGAAGGTCTCCTCGCAGGCGACGTACTACCTGGGCACGGGCGAGGCGATCTTCGTCGGGCCGCGCGCCGATCCGTTCTACGTGGACCTCGGGAGCATCTTCGATCTGCTGAACGTGCCGGGCCGCGTGCCCGCTCCGTTCAACGGTCACGGCCAGAACGGCCTCGCCGGCTATGACATCCACACGATCGCGATCTCCCTGCCGATCGATCAGCTCACGAAGAATCATTCGATACCGACGAGCGTCTCCGACCCGAACGCCATCGTGAGTGCCTGGGCCGCGACCTACCGTCAGACGATGCGGACCATCAACGCCAACGGCTCGGTCACGAACTCCGGCCCCTGGCTGCAGGTCTCGCGCCTCGCCAACCCGCTCGTCAACGAAGTCGTCATCCCGGTCGGGCAGAAGGACAAGTTCAACGCCACGGAGCCGAAGGACGACCTCGCCAACTTCGGAACGTACGTCCTGAACTCGGAGCTCGCCGGGCTGCTCGACGGCGTGCTCGGTGTCCCCGTGCCCCCCAACCCGCGCACCGACCTCCTCGTCCTCGTGCAGGGGCTCGACGGCGTCACGAAGCGGCCCGGGGAGGTGATCTCCGACCAGCTTCGCCTGAACGTGGCCGTGCCGCCGACGGCGATTGCCTCGGTCGACCGGCTCGGAGTCCTGGCCGGGGACCTCGCGGGATTCCCCAACGGCCGCCGGGTTTACGACGATGTCGTGGACATCGAGCTGCGCGTCGTGGCCGGGGTCCTCGTGGACGGCTTCAACGTCGCGCCGAACAACGCGCTCTCCGATCTCGTGGACGGGCCGGACCAGAGATACTTGCCCGGGTTTCCGTATCTCGGGACGCCGCACAACGGGTTCGACCACAAGCACGACAGTCCCAACGACCCCCGTATCTGCAACGTCGCGCCCGCGGCACAGTACGCCCCGGACGGAAGCCGACTCCGGTAGACGCGTCTCTACTCCCGACCCGCCCGGCCCGGATTCAACCCGGGCCGGGTCTCTTTCGCCGCTTACAATTCGGACCAAGGAGCATCCATGAACGCACGCCGAGATTTCTTCCGGGAGGCCGGCCGGGTCGGTCTCGCGCTCGGGCTCGCCGCCGCGGGCCGCCCCTTGATCGCGCTGCCGTCGGACGCGAAGGCGGCGAACGCGCCCTACGACGACATCACGCTCATGAACACCGCGCTCGCTCTCGAGCACGAGGCCATCTGGGCCTACGGGCTGGCGGGCGGGAGCGGCCTTCTCTCGGCGAAGGCGAAGGAGGTCGGTCTCCTCTTCCAGGGGAGCCACGAGCTCCACCGCGATCTCCTGGCCGACGCGATCAAGGGGAAAGGGGGCAAGTCCGTCGAGCCGCAGAAGGAATACAAGTTCGGCGTGCCGCTCGCAAACGAGAAGGACGTCCTCGAGCTCGCGTTCAAGCTCGAAGTCGGCGCGGCGCGCGTCTACCTCTACGTCGTGGACCGGTTCCAGGACCGCGCGCTCGCGGCGTCGGCGGGCAAGATCCTCTCCGACGAAGTCCTGCACGCGACCGTGCTGCGCAGCGTCCTCGGAAGGGATCCGGTCCCGACGTTCCGATTGATTGAAAGCTAGGAGAGAGGATTCGGAATTCGGGAAACGAATCGGCGAGCGGCCTCGGCCGGCGACTTCCGGTGATAGCCTCGCGAAACAATCGGAGGCAGCCATGGGAGCTCCGCATGGACGTCCTCGGCTCCATGGCGCGGCGGCCGCACGGATCGCGGTCGCGGCGCTTCTCGGACTCGCTCTGCCCGGCTTCGCGTTCGCCCAGTTCATCACGGAGTTCCCGGTCTCCCCCGCGTACAGCGGCCCGCTCGCGATCACGGCCGGCCCCGACGGCGCGCTCTGGTTCGCCGAGCAGAACAACGGCGACAAGATCGGACGCATGACGACCGCCGGCGTCGTCACGGAATTCACCATCCCGGGAGCGCCCGATGCCTACCCCCAGGGGATCACCGCCGGACCGGACGGCGCCCTCTGGTTTACCGACACCACGCTCGGCGCCAACAAGATCGGACGCATGACGACGGCCGGGGTCGTCACGGAGTTCACCGTTCCGACGTCCTTCGCCTACACCCGGGACATCACGGTCGGGCCGGACGGCAATCTCTGGTTCACCGAATCGAGCGGCAACAAGATCGGCCGGATCACGACGGCGGGTGTCATCACCGAGTTCCCGATTCCGACGGCCTCGACCTACCCGTACCAGATCATCGCGGGACCGGACGGCGCCCTCTGGTTCACGGAGCTCTTCGGCAACAGGATCGGCCGGATCACCACGGCGGGCGCGGTGACCGAGTTCGACATCCCGACCGCCAACAGCAATCCGCGAGGCATCGCCTCGGGATCCGACGGCGCTCTGTGGTTCACCGAGTCGTACGCCAACAAGATCGGCCGGGTCACCACGGCCGGCGACTTCACGGAATTCCCCGTCGTCACGAATCAGAGCCAGCCCTTCGGGATCACGGCGGGACCCGACGGCGCGCTCTGGTTCGTCGAGTTCTTCGGCAGCAAGGTCGGCCGCATCACGACCGCCGGCGTCATCACGGAGTTCGCGGTCCCCTCGAATGGCGGGAGCCTCCCCTACGGGATCACGGCCGGGCCCGAGGGCGCCCTCTGGTTCACGGAAAGCGGCCCTCTCGGAAGCCGGGTCGGCAAGATCACCACCTCGGGGGACATCACCGAATTTGCGCCGATCCACACGGCCAGCAGCCAGACGCAGGAGATCGCCGCCGGACCCGACGGCGCGCTCTGGTTCACCGAGTCGCTCGCCAGCAGCGTCGGCCGGATGACCACCGCCGGGACCCTTTCGGAATACTCCGTCGGGCAGACGTTCGCCTCTCCCAACGGCATCACGGCGGGACCCGACGGGGCGCTCTGGGTGGCCGAGTCCGGGGGCGGCCGCGTCGACCGCTTCACGACCGCGGGTGCGCTGACGAGCTTTCCGGTTCCCGGCGGCGGCGCCTGGGACGTGACCGCCGGACCCGACGGCGCGCTCTGGTTCACGCAGCCCGGCGTGAACAAGATCGGCCGCATCACGACGGCCGGCGACGTAGCCCAGTATTCGATCCCCACCGCGGACTCCTATCCGGAAGGCATCACGGCCGGACCGGACGGCGCGCTCTGGTTCGTGGAGTACTTCGGCAACAAGATCGGTCGGATCACGACGGCGGGGGATCTCACCGAAATTTCTCTTCCGGCGGCCGGCTATCCCATGAACATCGCGGCGGGCTCCGACGGCGCCCTCTGGTTCACCGAACAGGTCGCCAACAAGATCGGCCGAATCACGACCGCCGGCGTCATCACCGAGTTCGCGATCCCGACTTCGTCGAGCGGCGCGCAGGGGATCGCCGCCGGGCCGGACGGCGCCCTCTGGTTCACGGAGCTCACGGCGAACAAGATCGGTCGGATCACGACGTCGGGAAACATCACGGAGTTCGCCGTGCCGACGCCGCGGAGCCAGCCCGCCGGGATCGCCGCGGGACCCGACGGCGCGCTCTGGTTCACCGAATACGCCGGCAACAAGATCGGGCGCATCACGCCGCCGTCTCCCTCGAGCTTCTACTCCGTCGCGCCTTGCCGGGCGGTCGACACGCGGAAGCCGATCGGCCCGGCGGGCGGTCCGCCGCTTCAAGGCGGAGCGGATCGAGCCTTCGTCCTGGCGGGGCTCTGTGATGTGCCCGCCGACGCGACGGCCGTCTCGTTGAACGTGACGGTCGTCACGCCCGCGGCGGCCGGCGATTTGCGGATCTATCCCGCGGGGACGACACGCCCTCTCGTCTCGACGATCAACTACAAGCTGACCCAGACGCGCGCGAACGCCGCGGTATCGGCCCTGGGCGCCAACGGCGACGTCGCCGTCCGCTGCGATCAGCCGGGGGGGACGACGGTGCAGCTGATCCTGGATGTGAACGGGTACTTCAAGTAGAGACGGATTCGGGATTCGGGAAGGCGCGGCTACATCACGACCGAGGGCCCGGTTTTCGCCTCCGCCTGCTCCGGAATCTCGACGGGGCCGTGCTTCAGGTCTTCGCGGATGATGAGGTCGAGGAAGAGCTCGCGCACGCCCTCCTGTCCGCCGCCCTTGAACTGACGCGTCACGTCGGCCGGCTTCAGGGAGATCCCGGTCATCGTCTTCAGGTACTGGCAGAAGACCGTCGAGCGCGACCGGAACGAGATGACGAGCAGGCAGACGAGAACGACGCAGGCCGACACCAGGGCCCAATCGCCCGGCGACGAAAGAGAGAAAAGGCTCCGCATGCGCGTGCTTTCTGGTCTTCCTTTGTCTTGAAACTGCTCACTATCTTAGCAGAGCCTGCTCGCCCCAACCCTCTCCCCGGCTGACGGGGGTGAGGGAGGGCGGGCTACGGCTTGGACGGACCGAGGCCGGCCAGGAACTCGCGCGCCACGTCCTCCGGGCGGCGCTTGTCGCGGTCCACGGCGGCGTTCATCCGGCGCATGGCGTCCGCGTCGATCGAGCCCGCGAGCGCCTCCAGGGCCCTCCGAACGCCCTTGCGCTCCCGCCAGAGGCGGCCCGCGGACGACGAAGGCCGTCTCGTAGGGCGGAAAGTAGCGGCGGTCGTCCTCGAGCACGACCGCGCCCAACGCCGCGATCAGCCCGTCGGTCGAGTTGCCGGCGATCAGGTCCACCTTGCGGCTCTCGAGCGCGGCGTAGAGGAGGCCGAGGTCCATCTCGACCGGGCGCCGCGGGAAGGACGAGCCCGTAGGCCCGCGCGAGCCCCGGAAATCCGTCCTTCCGCTCGATGAACTCGTACCCGAATCCGGGCCGGATCTCGGATTCGCGGCCGGCGAGGTCCGAGATCTTCCGGAGCCCGAGACGCGCCGCGTCGTCCCGCCGCACGATCAGCGCGAAGTTGTTCTCGAAGCCGAGGGGCGGCGACCAGACGAGGTCCCAGCGCTTCGAATACGCTGCGGCGACCGCCCGCCGAACCGCCGCCGGGTCCGAGATCGGCTTCTCTCCCAGGATCGCCGTGAACGCCGTGCCCGTGTACTCCGGGTAGAGGTCGAGCTCGCCCGCGACGATCGCGTTCTGGCAGACGAACGTCCCGCCGAGATTCAGTCGCCGGTCCACGCGCAGGCCGGCGGCCTCGAGCGCCTGCGCCGCGATCTCGCCGAGCAGGACCTGCTCGGTGAAGTTCTTCGAGCCGACACGGATCGGGCGATCGCCCGGGCAGCCGGCCGCGAGGAGCGAGGCGAGGGCGAGGGCCGCGAGCGCCGCGCGCGCGAGCTTCACGGGGTCCTCCACGCCGACCAGCGGCGCTCGGCGAGGCCGAGGAGGCCGTCCACCGCGAGCGCCAGGAGCGCGGCCGGCACGGCGCCGGCGAGGATGAGCCGGTTGTCCACGGTCGCGATGCCGCGGTAGATCAGGACGCCGAGGCCGCCCGCCCCGACGGCCGCCGCGATCGTCGCGAGACCGATCGAGACGACGGCCGCGATCCGCACGCCCGCGAGGACGACGGGGAGCGCCAGCGGCAGCTCGACCGAGCGCAGGCGCTCGCCCGGCGTCATGCCGAGCCCCGTCGCGGCTTCGACGATCGCCGGATCCACCGACGTGATGCCCGCGTGGGTGTTGCGGAGAATCGGGAGGAGCGCGTAGACGAGGAGCGCGACGACGGCCGTGCGGGCGCCGATGCCGCCGATCAGCGGGAGCGGGATCAGGAACCCGAAGAGCGCGAGGCTCGGCACGGTCTGGACCACGGAGGCGAGCGCGAGCACGGGTCGTGCCATCCGCGGCCGCCGCGTCAGAGCGACGCCGAGCGGCAAGCCGATCGCGACGGCCAGCGCCGTCGAGACGGCCACGAGCGCGAGGTGCTGGCCCGCGAGCGCGCCGATCTCGACGCGTCGCTCCCAGAAGTAGCGCGCGAAGTCCCTCACGCGGTCCCCTGCGCGACGAACTCGCGCACGAAGTCGTCGGCCGGCGCGCGCTCGAGCTCGCTTCGCGTGCCGACCTGGCGCAAGCGCCCGCCGTCGAGCACCGCGACGCGGTCGGCGAGGCGGAAGGCCTCGCGCAGGTCGTGCGTCACGAGGAGCACGGCCTTGCCGAGACGCCGCTTCCATTCGAGAAACTCGCGCTGGAGCGAGCCGCGCGCGATCGGATCGAGCGCGCCGAAGGGCTCGTCCATGAGGACCGTCGGCGGGTCGGCCGCGAGAGCCCGGGCCACCCCGACCCGCTGCCGCTGGCCGCCCGAGAGCTCGCGCGGCCGGCGCTCCCCGAACTCCGCACCCGGCAGCCCGACCATCTCGAGGAGCTCCTCGGACCGCCGGCGCCGGCGCTCCTCCGGCCAGCCGAGGAGGCGCGGCACCGTCTCGACGTTCTCGCGGACGCTCCAGTGCGGGAAGAGCCCTCCCTCCTGGATGACGTAGCCGAGCCGCCGGCGCAGCGCGATCGGGTCCTCGCCGCGCGCGTCCCGCCCCTCGACGCGAACCACCCCGCTCTCCGGCTCCAGGAGCCGGTTGACGAGCTTCAACGCCGTCGTCTTGCCGCTGCCGGAGGGGCCGATCAGAGCGACCGTCTCCCCCGGCGCGACGTCGAGCGAGAGGCCGTCGAGCACGACCCGGCCGCCCAGCGACTTGCGGACGGCTTCGAACTGGACGGCGGGAGCCGTCAAGCCGGCGATCGCCCGTCGTCGGTCATCGGTCCCGAGACCGACGGCCGACAGCTAGAATCACGCAATGGCCGAATTCTACGACGCGATCGTGATCGGAGGCGGGCCCGCCGGCTCGACGGCGGCCACGGCGCTCGCGCGCGCGGGCCGCCGCGTCATCGTGCTCGAGAAGGAGAAGTTTCCGAGGTTCCACGTCGGAGAGTCGCTCCTCCCCTACAGCCTGCCGATCTTCGAGAAGTTGGGCGTGCTCGAGAAGGTCCGCGCGGCGGGATTCCAGGAGAAGTACGGCGCCTTCTTCTGGAACGACCAGACGGGGCACGACACGACCCGACCCGTCGTCTTCCGCGAGGCCGACGACGCCCATCCGATGGCCTACCAGGTCAAGCGCGCGGAATTCGACGAGTTGCTGCTGCGCCACTCCGCCTCCTGCGGCGCGGAGGTGCGCGAGGAGGTGCGGGTCGAAGAGGTCCTTTTCGAGGACGGCCGCGCCGTCGGGGTGCGCGCGCTCGACCAGGACGGCCGGACGCAGGAGCTCCGGGCACGCGTGGTCGTGGACGCTTCGGGACAGGGGGCCTTCCTCTCGCCGCAAGCTCGGCAACCGGACCTTCGACGCGAAGCTGAAGCGCGCGGCGCTCTTCGCCCACTACGAAGAGATCCGCTGGCCCGAGGGGCACAAGGCCGGCGACATCCTCCTGCCGATCGCGGACGGGGTCTGGTACTGGATCATCCCCTTCTCGGACGGAACCGCGAGTGTCGGCGCCGTCTTCGAGCCGTCGCTGGCCCGGAAGATCGCGGCCCCGACGCTCGAAGAGCGATTCGACTGGCTCCTCGCGTATTCGCCTCGGATGCCGGTGCTTCTCGCGGGGAGCCGCCGGGTCTCTTCGATTCACAGCATCTCCGACTACTCGGCGTACTCGGGCCGCATGGGAGGAGACGGCTGGGTGCTCGTCGGGGACGCGGCGACGTTTCTCGATCCGGTCTTCTCGACCGGCGTCTTCCTCGCGCTCGCGACCGGTATCCGCGCGGCCGAGGCCGTGGACCGCGCGCTCGCGAAGCACGGGCGGGTGGATGCGGGAGACCTGATCCGCTACGAGAAGGAGTCGCGGAAGCTCTTCGCGAGATTCCGCCGCTTCGTCTACAACTTCTACGATCCCGTCTTCTTCGAAGCCTTCTGCACGCCCGACCCGCCGCGGCCGATGGTGCGAGCCGTGACCCGGGTCCTCGCGGGCGGAGTCGAAGATCCCCCTTTCGCGCAGCGGATCTGGACCCAGCTCATGCTCTGGGGCGTCGGGTTCGACCGGCTGCGGCGGCGGATCGGTCTCGGAGCGAAGACGGAACCCGCGACGCCGCGCCCGACCGCGGCCTGAGGCGCGACCTCGCGGCTAGCCGCCGACGAGCTTCGCCTTCAGGTCCTCCTGGACCGGATTCGGCCCGAGCCACACCGCGAAGAGCGCGTCGGCGAAGTCGCGCCCCTCGATCGTGCCGCGGTCGGTTCCGAGCACGGAGACGAGAGTCCCCTTGTCGGGCACCCACGTCAGCGCGATCTCGTCCCCCTCCTTGACGTCGGGAATCATCGTCGAGAGCTTGTCGAGCCGCGGCTTCAGCTTCGGCATCGAGTCCTTCGAGTTCCGCTCGAAGCCTTCGGCGATCGCGTCGCTCACCTGCGAGCCTTTCAAGCTCCGCAGGATGTGCAGGCGCATGCTCTTGACTTCGTTCGCGGCGAGCAGGGCCGAAGCGTTCTTCGACGGAGTCTCGACGTAGAGAGCCGCGACGTAGACCTTGAAGAACGCCTTCTTGCGCAGTCCCGCGCCGTTCAACTTCAGGGTCTTCCCCTCGACCGTGACCGTTTCGGGCACTGCGACGCCGGAAACCTCGACGGCCGGCGCGGCGGCCGGCCAGGCGAGAGCGAGGGCGAGCGCGCCCGCGAGCGTCTTCGTCATGGGAGCTTCCTCCGTTCGCGCGATCTTATCCGGTCGGCGTCGACGGAGCGGGTCCCGGCCGCCTGACCGGGCGCTCGAGCGCGACCGCGCCAGGTCCACGATCTCGGAGATCAACTGGGTGTAGGAACGCCCCGCCTTGCGCGCCGCCATCGCGAACTCGGCGCCGGAAGAGAGCCACGGATTCGGGTTGGCCTCGATGACGTAGACGTCCCCCTTCGTGGTCAGGCGCATGTCGATGCGGCCGTAGTCGCGGAGCTTCAGGGCCTGGTAGGCCGCGACCGCGGTCTCGGAAAGCCGCTGCGTCGTCTCCTCGTCCAGGCCCTCGACGGGGGCGGACTTCGTGACCTTGTAGGCCTCCGTCTCCTTCTCCCACTTTACTTCCTTGCCGGCGATCCGGGGAGTGCCTTCGGGCAGCTTCGAGAGGTCGAGCTCGACCAAGGGCAGCGCCTCGGGGTTCTCGTTCCCGAGGACCGCCGCGTAGATCTCGCGCCCCTCGATGTACTCCTCGATCAGCGCCGGCGCGTCGAACTCCTCGTGGATGTCGTGGATCTTCTCCATCAGCTCCTTGACGCTCGCGACGACGGAAGACGCGTCGATGCCGATCGACCCGTCTTCGGAGGTCGGCTTGACGATGAGCGGGAAGGAGATGTCGTGGGAGTGGTCGAGCTTCCCGCGGTAGGAGGTCGCGAAGTACGGCGTCCGGATGCCATGGAAGGCGAAGATCTTCTTGGCGAGCGACTTGTCCTGCGCGAGGTAGAGGCCGTGAGGCCCGGCTCCCGTGTAGGGGCGGCCCAGCAGGTCGAGGTAGGCCGCCATGTTCATGTCCATCGTGTCGTCGCCGGCGTAGGACTCGACGAGGTTGAAGAAGAGGTCCGCTTCGCAGCGGGCGACGGCGGTCAGCGACTGAAACCGGCCGTCCAGAACCTGATAGGAGGGCTCGTAGCCGAGCTTCTGCAGGGCGGCGAAGATCTCCTCCCGGTCGGGCTTCTCCTTCTTCTTCTTCCGGCGCCCCTTGCGCGGGCGCGGCTCCTCCGTCGGCGCCTCGGGAATTTCCTCCTCCCACACGTCGAAGAGGACCGCCACTTTCAACGGCTTCTCGCGATTCACGCGCCGATCCTCGCTCTCAAGATCACGGCTGCACGAACTTTCCGCGCGTCATGTAGTTCATGGCCAGGGCGGTCGTGTACGCGGTCACCTCGGCCAGGTGCTCCTTCTCGCGCCGCGTGTCCGCCCGAAGCGACAGCTCCCCGACCCGCGCCGCCACGGACTCGAGGAGCTCCTTGATCAGCGGGCGCGGCACGCCGGTCCAGTACACGACCTTGTCCACGAGCGTCTTGCGGTTCTCCTTCAGGAAATCGGCCGCGGGGCGGACGTGCTTCTTCTGGCGGCGCGACACCTTGAAGATGTCCGTCAGATCGGTGTCGAGTGCGAGCTCCGTCGGCGAGAAGTGCTTCTGCAGCGCCTTCTGGTAGAAGTCGGCGACGGTCGTGTCCATCTCGTCCACGGTCAGGTCCGCCTGCCCCTTCGGCCGGAGCGGTTCCGCCTCGCGCAGCCGGTGCGCCGTCCGATCCACGTACCGGAGCTTCGCGAGCGCGCCCCACCCCTTGTAGCGCTTCCGCCACTGGGATCGCGGCGTCAACCAGACGGCGAAAGTCTCGGCGAAGTCCTCGTCCGGATGCTTCTGCGCGTACCAGCCCGGGATGTGCCGCACGAAGTTGCGCGAGAACGGGATCGGCCGGTAGTTGTCGCGATACGGCCGGCGAAAAGGGCCGAACACGTCGCGCCACTCCGGAGTCTTGTAGAGCTCGTAGGCGTAGTTGAAGGCGTGCCCCGCCTCGTGGCGGAGGTACATCAGGATCTCGCGCTCGTCCTCGAGATCGTTCATCGCCTTCTCCAGGCGCGCGAGCTTCGGATCGGCGAGGTAGAACGGAATTCCGATCACGGGCTCGCCGGAGGGACAACCCCATTCGTCGGTGAGATAGCAGAGCGGCCGGAACTTCTTCAAGCCCTTCGACTCGAGCTCCCGATAGAGCTTCTGCACGTAGCGCTCGAGGTGGGAGCCTTCGAGCTTCAGTCCCAATTCCTTGATGGGCTTGGTCAGAATCTCCTGAACGTCCGGCGGGGCTTTTTCGAACGCTTGCACGCAGGCGCTTCAAGGGTAGCACGAAGAATCGACGATCGGTTCATCGGATCAACGATTCATCGGGTGATCGGGTGATCGCGTCATCGGCGGAAAGGAGATCGAATCGAGGCTTCGATCTACAATCAGAGAGGAGGACTCGATGGCCGACGTCACGATCAAGGCGATTCCCAACGGGCCGTATCGCGCGAGCGGGCCGTTCAAGATCATCGATCCCCAGGGCAACGAGATTTCGATCGACGAGGGGCGCGCGGTCTCCCTCTGCCGGTGCGGCGGCTCGGCCAACAAGCCCTTCTGCGACGGCACGCACGGCCGGATCGGATTTCAGGCGGACGAGGCGGCCCGGAGGTAGGCGAGGGCATCTCGTTCGGAGAGAGTGCGACGATGCGGCAGGCGATCGGTTGGACCGCGGCGGCGCTCTGTCTCGCGGTGTGCGCGGCGATTCCCGCGCCGGCTCGCGCCGCGGCGCGCCGAATGCTCCCGTCGATCACGGCCGACTTCTCCGGCGGCGGAAGCCCGGAGACGATCACGGCGACGGCGAAGGGAAGAGCCGTCCGGCTCGAAGCGCGCGACGCCTCGGGCAAGCGGATCGCTCGCGCCGAGGCGCCGGCGCCCGAATCCGGCCGCTTCGACGTGGCGCTCTCGGCCGGCTCGATCGGAAGCGCGGGCGCGCTCCTCGAAGTGAAGGCCTCGGGCGGCGACACGGTCTGCCGGTCGATCTGGCGCCTCCGCGACGGCGCGCTCTCCCGTCTGCCGCTGCGGGACGGCGCCGAGACGCTCCCCGACTGCGACACGGGCGCGCCGGCGACGTCGCGCTGGGACGAGAGCCACAACGAGCCGGCGCGCTACCTGCGCGAGAGCACCCGCGACGTTGCGCAGGGGCGGCTGCGCGAGTCGCTCGCCTACGTCTTCGTCGGTTTCGAGATGAAGCGGGATCCGAAGAAATCGTCGTCCGAGATCAACGGCGTCCCGATCCCGCTGTGGACCGACGTCACGCTCTACTCCCGCAAGGAGCTCGAAGGCCTCGTCCAGCGCTTCGACCTCTCGGGCCTCGCCCGGACGCCGCGCCTGCGCATCGAGACGGACCGGGACCGCGGCGTCTTCCTTCTGGTCGCCGCCGATCCGGCCGGAGAGCGCCGGTTTCCGATCACGGGATCCCGGCCCGTCGAGGTCGAGGACCGTCGGGGCCTCGAGCTCGCCGCCGGCGACGGGCCGATGCGCGTCACGGTCACGCCGGCGGACGGCTCCGCGCCGCAGACGGCCGTCGTGCGCGGAGCCGGCGCGCCCCTCGACGGCGGCTACGGTTCCGTGACCCACTTCGATGGACAACGCCTCCAGATCTTCGCGACCGCGGAGCAGGAGCTCGCCTCGCAGTTCCTGCCCGGCGCCTGGACGAGCGACCGCACCGCGCGGCTGCTCGTCGCGCTCGCTCCGGGGGCCGCCGCGGTCCGCTTCGGGGACGCCGACCTCTCCCTGCGGCTGGAAGGGGCGCCCGCGGGGACCGACCTTCTGCTCGCGCCGCCGGGCGGCGCGCCGCCGACCTTCGCCCTGACGCTCCGCGGCCCGAACGGCTTCAAACGGACGCCGGTTCGGTGCGCGGAGGTTGGCGGCACGGGGCGGGACTGCCGGGTCGAGGGAGACGGGGAGGTCTTCCGGCGGATCGGCGGACAGGTGAACGCACGATGATCGGTTGATCTTCGCCTGGGAACTCCATACCCTCTTGACCAAACTCATGGATCTCTCCCTCCTGGGCACGCTCGTCCAGACGGTCGGCGCCATTCTTCTGGCGCTGACGTTCTTCTATCTGTCTCGCGGCAGCGGCAGCCGCGTGCTCAAGGCGGCCGGCTGGGGCTGGCTCTTTCTCTTCCTGTCGCTCGCCTCGCTGTTCGTCTCCATGCAGCGCGATTTCCCCTACGAGCTGCTCCCCTACCAGTACTTCAAGCTGCTCTACCTCGCGTCCCTGATCATCGCCGCCGACCGGATCGACCACGACTTCCCGATCGCCAAGCCGATGCTCTGGTCGGCCGCGCTGGCGCTGCCCGTCTCGTTCGCCGTCATCTCCTTCGCCGGTTCGGGCTCGATCTTCTACGCGGTGCACATGGGGCTGTGCGCCATCGGCTGGTTCGCGATCACGATCCTGATCCTGCGCAGCCGCGCCCGGGGGCTCGGCCGGCAGTTCTCGGCACTCCTCGCGACCCTCACGGCGATCGCCCAAGTCGCCTACGTGGTCCTCTTCTCCATCTCCGCCCAGCAGGGGGACCGCCCGGTCCTCTTCCTCGCCTTCATCGGATTCGTGGATCTCTTCTTCGAGATGCTCTTCGGGATCGGGCTGATCATCTGGGCGATGGAGGACACGGAAGCGCGGCTCGCGCTCGTGCACGCGCGCACCGTCGGGGAGACGCAGCGGACGAAACGCCGGGCGCAGCTCGATCCGCTGACCGAGGCCCACAACCGCTTCTTCCTCGACGAGATCCGCCCGACGCTGACGCAGGAGCAGTCGTCCGGCGCGATCGTGCTGATCGACGTGGACGGGCTGAAGACGATCAACGACACCGAGGGGCACGAGGAAGGGGACAAGGCGATCTGGACGATCGCGACCGCGATCAAGAAGCTCGTCCGCGGAAACGACTACCTGATCCGCTGGGGCGGCGACGAGTTCCTGGTGATCCTGCCCGGGATGGACGAGGGGGTCGCGAAGAAGCGCTTCTACATGCTGCCGGCGCGCATCGACGAGGTCCGGCAGGCGCCCAATCTGCCCCGGTCCTATCGGAAGTTCCTGACCGCGTCGGTGGGCGTCACGCCGTTCTCGGCGCGCGTGCCGTTCGACGTCGCGATCGAGCAGGCCGACCGGGTCATGTACGAGCGCAAGAAGGCCTTGAAGGAAATGCGCGGCGCGAAGACGCGCCGGAATGGAGAGCTGGCTTGAACTACTACTGGACCGACTGTCCGAAGTGCCGATGCCACGTGGCGATCCAATGGACGGCCTATCCCGACCGGCTCTCGGGCTCGGTGCGGCGCTGGTCCGTCGATCGCGAGACCAACGACGGCCGTCCTTTCGAGGTGCCGGCCGGCGCCGTTTCGGCCGAGAGCGGTTTCTCGACCGAGTGCGTTTGCGGGCAGACGCTGGCGGTGCCGGCGCGGCCGTCGGCGGTCGGCGGGGAACGAACGGAGGGTCTGCGGGTCAAGCTCGAGAGCGCGTGAGCGGGGGCAGGGATTCAGGATTCAGGATCTCGGATTCCGGATTCAGAGAGAGTTCTGCGATCCCTATCCTGAATCCTGAATCCCGAATCCTGAATCCTGTTCCATGAAACGCATCCCCATCGAAGACTCCCTCGACCTCCACTCCTTCCGCCCGGCGGACATCGCCTCGGTCGTCGAGGAGTACCTGCTCGCGGCCCGGACCGCCGGCTTTCGCGAAGTCCGCCTGATTCACGGCAAGGGAACGGGCGCCCGGAGAGCGGAGATCCGCCGCCTTCTGGCGCGGCGAGAGGACCTCCGGGACTTCTTCGACGCCTCGCCCGAGCGCGGGGGCGTCGGCGCGACGGTCGTGGTGCTTTAGACCTCTTCCACCATTACCGTCACCGGCATCGCCGCCTTCGCGACCTTCGTCGTGATGCAGTACTTGCCGGTCAGCTCGAGCGTCTTGTCGATCTGCGCCCGCCCTTCGACGAGGAGCGACGCGGGCACGCGGGCATGGATCTTCATCGCCAGCATCTTGAAGCCGCCCGCCGGATCGGGTCCGAGCTCGCCGGTCACGCGGAGCGACGGCTCCGCGTAGCTGACGGCGAGCTTCTTCAGGAAAATCGCCCAGGTGTTGACGAAGCACGCGCCGACCGAAGCGAGAAGGAGCTCCTCGGGATTGGCCCCCAGGCCGCAGCCGCCGAGGTCCACCGAGCCTCCGATCGGGATCTTCACGCCTCCGCTTCCGGTCGTCACGTCTCCGCATCCCTTTCCGTCCCCCGACCAGACGACGCCGACGGAGTAATGCTGAATCTTCTGCTTGTCGGACTCGGCCATTCGCGCCTCCGGCCGGATGATGGCACAGCCATCCCGGCCGTAAGATGCGCGCGATGAGACGCGCCGCCGCGGCCGCCGCGCTTATTCTGGCGCTCGCCTCGTGCGCCTCTCCCCCGCCGCCGACCCCGGGGGCGAAGCAACTCGCTCGGAACCCGAAGGCCGTCGTCGAAGGACGGGTCACCGACGAGGAAGGGCACCCGGTCTCGGGGGTCCTCGTCCAGGCGATCCCCGGGGGGAGGGACATCGAGTGGTCCGCCGCCGCGCCGACCGACGCGGCCGGGCGATTCCGCCTGTCGCTCGACGCCCCGGCGGAGTACGTCTTTCTGATCTTCGAGGGCGCCGTCGCCGTCGTCACCTCGTCGGTGAAGGATCCGGCGCGCGTGCGGGTCTTCCTCCAGCCCGGCGAGACCCGACAGGGGATCGAGCTGACGCTGCTCTCGGCGGAGAGGAAGAAGGTCGAGCAGCCCTAGGGAGCCGCAGCGCGAGGCGCGGAGCATGAGCCCGCACGCGCGGGCGGCTTCGGCGCTACGGTTCCGGAAGCTCGAGGTCCCTGCAGATCTTCCGGGCGAGCGCGAGCCCGATGCAAGCGCGTGTCAGGCGACATCGGAACCTGGATTTCCAATCAAGTCGCCTCCGCGGGGTCCGTAGAACACGCGCCACACGAGCAGGTCATCGCTGGAGTCTTCGAATCGATGCTCGGTCGCGGCGGCCACGAAAAGCAGGTCACCCGACTCGAACGGGTCACGCCTCCCATCGTGAAACAGAACACCTCGTCCGCGAATCGCGACGTAAAACTCGTCCTGTTCGTGTGGCGTCTGTTCATCCGGGCGCGCCGGCGTCCCGAGGACGACATCGAGGCTGCCGCGCCGCAAAACCCTGGCGGAGCGCTCGCCGGCAGGGATGCCCGCTCGAGCCTCGGCGAGGTGGATCACATGGCTCCGAGCAGTCGTGTTCATACCTCTACCCTTCGTGACGTCCAACGGTCATTTCGGCAGCTTCTTGACTGCCCCGCGTCTCCTGCTCGGTCATCTCGATGTTGCGCGCGGCGAAATCGTCGAACCACCTCCAGGTCCCGTAGCGTGCGCGGAGCGCCGGCAGGATTCGCTCGACCAGCGCCGGTCCCGAAGCCCCGTCCTCCAGGCCGCGCGCGACGGCGAGGCGCAGACCCGACAGGTAGTCGCGAAAGACCCGCACGTCGAGCGCGTGCCCGACGTCGCCGTGCCCGGGCACGAAGGTCGTCGCGGGATAGCTCTGCAGGAATCCGTCGAGCGTGCCGACCCACTCTTCCGTCGAGGCGTCGATCAGGTTGGGAACCGTCTCCCTCCAGATCAGGTCGCCGCCGAAGAGGACGTTGGCCGACGGAACGTAGACCACCGAATCGCCGCCCGTGTGGCCGGGGCGCGACAGGATCTCGACCTTCCGGTCCCCGAGCCAGATCGTCAAGCCGTCGCGGTGCGTGACGTCGGGCAGGACGAGCCGGGCGAGCATCTCGCGGTCCTCCGCCGTGATTTCCTTCCGCCATTTCAAGTTCTCGGTGCGGACCCACGCGCGCACGTTCTCGTGCGTCACGACGGCCGCCCCCGCGCGCGTGAAGACCGCGTCCCCGCCGACGTGGTCGATGTGGTAGTGCGTGTTGACGACCCAGCGGATCGGGCGCGGTGTGACGCGGCGGATCTCGGCGGCCAGCTCTTCGGCGGCGGCCGGCGTCGCGAACGCGTCCACGACGAGCACCGAATCGAGACCGACGACGAACCCCGCGTTGCCCACGGAGTCGCGGTCGCCCTCCTTCGCGATCGCCGCCCACACGCCGTCGCCGACCGGTACCAGCGTGAAGTGCTTCGGGGACGGAGCGGCGTCTTCGGCGGCGCCCGATCGCGCGAGCGCGGAGGCGAGCGCGAGGACGACGGCGAATCGAAGCACCGTCCGATTCTAGCGCCCGCCTATAATGGCGAGCATGGCGGCGGAGCGAAAAGACGAGCGAAAACGAGTGACCTGCGTCATCAACGGAGAGCGGGTCGAGGTCTGGCAGGGCTACCGCCTGTGGGACGCGGCCCTCGACGCCCGGGCGCGTCTCTGGCAATGGTGCGGCGGCCACGGGCAATGCACGACCTGCGCGGTCCTGCCGATCTCCGGAGGGGAGAACCTCTCGCCGCCGACGGGCGTCGAGAAGTTCTCGTTGAAGATCTGGTTCGCCAAGCCGATCGCATTCGTCCGCAAGCGGTGGAGGGGCAGGCCCGTCCGCCTCGCCTGTCAGTCCTACGTGAACGGCCCGGTCGAGGTCGTCGGCCTCTTCGGGAAGAAGGCCGGGGCGGTGCGCGCCGCGAAGGGACTCGAGTAGGTCCCGGGCCCGGCGTCGGAGCCGCGGCCGTCGGCGGATCGAGCGCTTCATGAGTCGCCGGCGGCTGGGACTGGCGCTGCTCGCGGGGGCGGCGGCGCTTTCGTCGCCGGCTCCTACTTCGCCGCCCGCGCCCTCTCGCACCGGCTCATCTCTTCCGCGGGGCTCGGGCCCACGCTCGCGCGCCGGGAGGACCTGCTCGACGCGCTGCGCGAGTCGGGCGCCTCCGTCTTCGATTTCCGGCACGGCGGGAGCGAGCGGGACCCGGTGTCGCTCGCGGCGATCTACGCGGCTCCCGCGGGCGCGGGCCCGCGGCCGACGATCCTCTTCCTGCACGGGAAAGGGGGCAGCTCCGCCGAGTGGCAGCCCGACGCGCTGCGCGCGCTCTCGCTCGGGTACGGCGTCCTCCTGCCGGACCTGCGCGCGCACCGGCCGAGCGGCGGCGAGTTCGTGACCTACGGATTCCTCGAGAAGGACGATCTCGCCAACGCCCTCGCGCACGCGCGCCGCTTCGGCCTCGACCCGGAGCGAATCGGCCTGCACGCCTGTTCCGCCGGCTCGACCGTGGCGCTCGAGTTTGCGGCGGGCCGGTCCGGGGTGCGGGCCCTGTGGCTTGAGTCTCCCTGGGCCGACGCGCGAGAGATGGCGCGCCACTATCTCTCGGTCGCGACGGGCCTGCCGGCCTGGCTCCTCGACCTGACGACGCGCCTGGCCGTGCGCCGGGCGCTCGCGCGGATTCGCCGGGACCTCGGCCTGCCGGCCGGCGGAGACGATTTCGGCCGGGTCGATCCCGTGCGATCGCTCGGGGAAGCGCGCGGCCGGGTCTGCCTCGTCTCCGGCGAGCGGGACGAGCTCGTGCCGCCGCTCTTCGTCCGTCGCCTCGAGGAGAGCCTCCCGCCCGGGAGCCTCGTCTGGCGCGCCGCCGGAGCGGGCCACTGCCACCACGACGACGAAGCGGCGAGGGTGTCGCCGGACGAGTACGAAAGGCGCTGGCGGGAGTTCTTCGTCGAAAACCTGCCGCCGGCTCCCTCAGGAGCGTAGGGCTCTCTTCCGGACGTCCTCGGTTCTTCCCTTCAACTGCCCGCAGGCCGCGCGGGCGTCGGGCCCGCGGCTTCGGCGCACGGTCACGGTCGTGCCGGCCCGAACGAGGGTCCGGGCGAAGGCGTCGATCGCCGCTTCCGTCGGCCGCCGCCACTCCGGCAGATAGACCGGGTCCTCGTTCAAAGGGATCAGGTTGACCTTCACCTCGAGGCCCGCGAGAAGACGGGCGAGCCGCCGCGCGTCCTCGTCCGAGTCGTTCACGCCCGCGATCAGGACGTACTCCGCGGTGATCCGCCGGCGCGGCTCGCGCGGCCAGCGCCGCATCGCTTCGACGACGCCGGCGAGCGGATAGGTCCGCGTGATCGGCATCAGGCGCTCGCGGGTCTTCTCGTCGGCGGCGTTCAACGAGACCGCGAGATTCGGGCGCCGCGGGAGCGCGGCGAACCGCGCGAAGACCGGGGTGATGCCGGAAGTCGAGACCGTCACGCGGCGCGGCGAGAGCTCCTCGAGGAGGATTTCGAGGGCGCCGATCACGCCGTCGGGATTGAGGAAAGGCTCGCCCATCCCCATGAAGACGACGCGGAGCCCTTCCGCGCTGCGGCCTGCGTCGTCGCAGACCGCGTAGAGCTGTCCGAGGATCTCCCCCGCCGAGAGGTTGCGCCCCCCTCCCAGCCTTCCGGTGACGCAGAAGGCGCAGTCGACCGCGCAGCCGGTCTGGGAGGAGAGGCAGACCGTGTAGTAGTCGCTTTTCGGAACGGTCCGGCCTCGCTGGGGATGTCTCGAATCTGGGCCCCCGGATCCCGAATCCCGAATCCCGGATCCCGAATCCTTCTTCTCTTCTCCCGCTCGCGCATCTTCGAACTCGTTGACCTCGGCCTGCGAGGGGTCTCCCGGCATGAAGACCGCCTCGATGAGCGCTCCGTCGGACAGGCGCAGGCCGTACTTCCGGCTGCCGTCGGCGGAGACTTCGCGGCGCTCGATCCGCGGGAGCCGGATCGGGGCCTCCCGCTCAAGGCGCTCGCGCAGATCCCCGGGCAGCTCCTTCGCCTCGCGCCAGGAGCGGCGGCGGGTCTTGTGGAGGGCGTCGAAGATCTGCCGGCCGCGGTAGCGCGGCTGTCCGAGCTCTTCGGCGACGGTCTCCCAGCCGATTCGCGAGAGGCCGAGGGGATCGGTGGGGAGGGGCATCGAAAGCAGTGTAATTCGTCCTCGAGCTGTCATCCCGCGCGACAGCGCCGTAGCCGGTGTAGGGGCGGCCCTTGTGGCCGCCCGGCGCAACCATCGCCACCGACGCCAATGTTCGGCCGGGCGGGGACGAGCCCCGCCCCTACGCCGGAGGGCCCGCGATCCGCGCTGGCGCGCGATGTTTACCGTGGCCGCTGTTGGGGCGGCCCTCGCAGCCGCCCGGCGCGACAATCGCCACCGGCGGCAATGTTCAACCGAGCGCGAGGGAGGGTGGCGTCGCGGAGGCGAGCTAGCCGCGGCGACGGACGGCGAGGCGGGGCGCCGAGGCCCGGACGGCCATGGCGCGCCGGGCGCGGACCTTGCGCGTGGGATCGATTCCGACGGACTTCAGGAACCGCAGGTCCTTGACGTTGATGCGGAAGGTGGCGCGCGTGCCCGAGGTCTCGAAGGCCTCGGGCTCGGCCTCCTCGGAGCGGCGGCCGCCGTTGCCGTCGCGTCGGTTCACGCCCACTTTCGCGTCGAGGACCATGTAGAGGTTGTACCCCTCCTCGCGGATCCGCTGGATCGAGTCGTGGACGCGGCCGGAGCCGGAGATCGATTCGTTGATCGCCTGGCCGAGCTCCTTGAGCATCTCGCGAAGGTGGTCGTTCAGTTCCATGGGCGCGGCGATTATCGCCCCCGGTTTCCGAAAGCGTCAAGGCGCTTTCGGGCCATGGTTGGTGTTATCCTTTTGGAGCCTCGTCATTCGCCGAAGGCCTGTCCACAAAGAAGCTCTCGCCCGACCTCCCGCGGACGGCGTCCGTCCGACTCGGACGGATCGCGGACAGCTGATAGTTTTCCCCCGTGTTTTCCCTCCTCGCGCACCTCTCCTGCACGCGATGCGGCTCGCAGTTCGAGCGCGACAGCCGCCGGAATCTCTGCGGCAAGTGCGGCGGTCCGCTCTTCGCGCGCTATCACCCGCGCCCGCTCGATCGTTCGGCCACCGCGTCTCGCGCGCGTTCGATCTGGCGCTGGCACGAGATGATGCCGGTCGAGGACCCGGAAAACGTCGTCACGCTCGGAGAGGGAGGCACACCGCTCCTTCCGGCGCGGCGGCTCGGCGAGCGCGACGGCTTCGCCGACCTCTGGATCAAGGACGAGGCCGGCAACCCGACCGGGTCCTTCAAGGCGCGCGGCCTCTCCGCGGCGGTCTCGCGCGCGAAGGAGCTCGGTTACAGGGTCATCGCTCTTCCGACGGCCGGCAACGCCGGAGGCGCCGCGGCAGCCTACGCGGCGAAGGCGGGACTCGCGTGCCACGTCTTCATGCCGCGCGACACACCGCTCCTCTTCCGGTTGGAATGCGAGCGCTACGGCGCGAAAGTCACGCTCGTGGACGGCCTGATCGACGCCTGCGGCCGCATGGTCGCCGAGCTCGCCCCGCGCGAAGGCTGGCACGACGTCTCGACCCTCAAGGAGCCGTACCGCGTCGAAGGAAAGAAGACGATGGGCTACGAGCTCGCCGAGGACTTCGGCTGGGAGCTGCCCGACGCGATCGTCTATCCGACCGGCGGCGGCACGGGGCTGATCGGCATGTGGAAGGCCTTCGAGGAGATGGAGGAGCTGGGCTGGATCGGCGGCAAGCGCCCGCGAATGATCTCGGTCCAGGCCGCGGGATGCGCGCCGATCCCGAGGGCGTTCGCCGAGGGCAAGGACGTCTCGGAGAAGTGGGACGACGCCTCGACCTACGCGTCGGGATTGCGTGTGCCGAAGGCCTTCGCGGACTTCCTGATCCTGCGCGACATCCGCGCCTCGGGCGGCGACGCCGTCGCGGTGACCGGACGACGAGATGCGGGAGGCGGAGCGGGAGATCGGAGCGGCCGAAGGGCTCTTCGTCTGCCCGGAGGGAGCCGCCGCGTGGGCGGCGGCGCGTAAGCTCGCTTCGGAGGGACGCCTCGACCGCGAAAGCCGGGTCGTTCTCTTCAACACGGGCTCCGGGTTCAAGTACCACTAGCCCTCCGAATTGGGGCGCGCGCGACACAGGCGCCTGGTGTCTAATCCGCCTGCCAACCCCGGGAGGCGACATCATGAGGAATTTCCGGCCCGCGACCGCGGCGCTCGCTCTGGTTGCCGCGTCATTCCTTCATCCGCGCGAACTCTTCGCGAGCGCCTGCGTCTGGGACGGAAGCACCGGTGACTGGACGGATACAGTCCGCTGGACGGGTTGCGCCGGCGGATTTCCGGATTCCGGAGACACCGCGACGATCTCGGGCGGAAGCGTCAATCTCCCGTCGAATCAGGCGGCGGGCGGTCTGACATTGAGCGGGGGCACGATCACCGGAGCGGGGAACCTCGCCCTGACCGGAACGTCCAGCTGGACGGCCGGTTCCATGTCGGGTTCGGGGACGACGACGATTGCGGCGGGCGGGACTCTGACGATCGGCGGGACCGTCGGGGTCGGGCGCACGATCACCAACAACGGCACGATCTCGTGGACGGCCGGACAGCTCCAGATGGTCGACGGCACCATCGACAACAACGCGGCCTTCACGGCTCAGCCGGACAACTCGATGGCCAACTTCGGCGGGACCAACGCCTTCAACAACAACGCCTCGGGCACCTTCACCCGTAACACCGGCACGGGTTTCCTCGACATCAACATCCCGTTCACCAACGTCGGGACGACGACGGTCAGCACGGGGACGCTGCGGATCGCCGGCGGCGGAACGAGCACGGGGACGATCAACGCCGCCTCGGCGGCGGTCAACTTCACCAACAACTACGACGTGACCGCCGGGACTTTCAACGTGGGGACGCTGACGCTTTCCGGTGGAACGATCAACATGACTCCGGGCACCTACACCGTGGCGACGGCCAACCTGATCAGCTCGACCTACAACCTGAACAAGGCCTCGGCGGCATCCAACTGGACGCAGTCCGGCGGGTCGCTTTCCGGCTCGGGCAGCCGTGACGATCGCCTCCGGCAAGACCTACACCTGGACCGCCGGAGGGATGGCAGGGACCGGGACGACGACGATCGCGGCGGGCGGGACTCTGACGATCAGCGGGACCGTCGGAGTCGGGCGCACGATCACCAACAACGGCACGATCTCGTGGACGGCCGGGCAGATCCAGATGGTCGACGGCACCATCGACAACAATGCCGCCTTCACGGCTCAGCCGGACAACTCGATGGCCAACTTCGGCGGGACCAACGCCTTCAACAACAACGCCTCGGGCACCTTCACCCGTAACACCGGCACGGGTTTCCTCGACATCAACATCCCGTTCACCAACGTCGGGACGACGACGGTCAGCACCGGGACGCTGCGGATCGCCGGCGGCGGAACGAGCACGGGGACGATCAACGCCGCCTCGGCGGCGGTCAACTTCACCAACAACTACGACGTGACCGCCGGGACTTTCAACGTGGGGACGCTGACGCTTTCGGGTGGAACGATCAACATGACTCCGGGCACCTACACCGTGGCGACGGCCAACCTGATCAGCTCGACCTACAACCTGAACAAGGCCTCGGCGGCATCCAACTGGACGCAGTCCGGCGGGTCGCTTTCCGGCTCGGGAGCCGTGACGATCGCCTCCGGCAAGACCTACACCTGGACCGCCGGAGGGATGGCAGGGACCGGGACGACGACGATCGCGGCGGGCGGGACTCTGACGATCAGCGGGACCGTCGGAGTCGGGCGCACGATCACCAACAACGGCACGATCTCGTGGACGGCCGGGCAGATCCAGATGGTCGACGGCACCATCGACAACAATGCCGCCTTCACGGCTCAGCCGGACAACTCGATGGCCAACTTCGGCGGGACCAACGCCTTCAACAACAACGCCTCGGGCACCTTCACCCGTAACACCGGCACGGGTTTCCTCGACATCAACATCCCGTTCACCAACGTCGGGACGACGACGGTCAGCACCGGGACGCTGCGGATCGCCGGCGGCGGAACGAGCACGGGGACGATCAACGCCGCCTCGGCGGCGGTCAACTTCACCAACAACTACGACGTGACCGCCGGGACTTTCAACGTGGGGACGCTGACGCTTTCGGGTGGAACGATCAACATGACTCCGGGCACCTACACCGTGGCGACGGCCAACCTGATCAGCTCGACCTACAACCTGAACAAGGCCTCGGCGGCATCCAACTGGACGCAGTCCGGTGGGTCGCTTTCCGGCTCGGGAGCCGTGACGATCGCCTCCGGCAAGACCTACGCCTGGACCGCCGGAGGGATGGCAGGGACCGGGACGACGACGATTGCGGCGGGCGGGACTCTGACGATCGGCGGGACCGTCGGGGTCGGGCGCACGATCACCAACAACGGCACGATCTCGTGGACGGCCGGGCAGATCCAGATGGTCGACGGCACCATCGACAACAATGCCGCCTTCACGGCTCAGCCGGACAACTCGATGGCCAACTTCGGCGGGACCAACGCCTTCAACAACAACGCCTCGGGCACCTTCACCCGTAACACCGGCACGGGTTTCCTCGACATCAACATCCCGTTCACCAACGTCGGGACGACGACGGTCAGCACCGGGACGCTGCGGATCGCCGGCGGCGGAACGAGCACGGGGACGATCAACGCCGCCTCGGCGGCGGTCAACTTCACCAACAACTACGACGTGACCGCCGGGACTTTCAACGTGGGGACGCTGACGCTTTCGGGTGGAACGATCAACATGACTCCGGGCACCTACACCGTGGCGACGGCCAACCTGATCAGCTCGACCTACAACCTGAACAAGGCCTCGGCGGCATCCAACTGGACGCAGTCCGGTGGGTCGCTTTCCGGCTCGGGAGCCGTGACGATCGCCTCCGGCAAGACCTACGCCTGGACCGCCGGAGGGATGGCAGGGACCGGGACGACGACGATCGCGGCGGGCGGGACTCTGACGATCGGCGGGACCGTCGGGGTCGGGCGCACGATCACCAACAACGGCACGATCTCGTGGACGGCCGGGCAGATCCAGATGGTCGACGGCACCATCGACAACAACACGACGCTCAGCCTGACAAACGACGACTCGATGGCGAATTTCGGCGGGACCAACGCGCTTCAACAACAACGCCGCCGGCATTCTCACGCGCAGCACCAGCACGGGGACAGTCTCGATTGGGGTTCCCGTCAACAACGCCGGAACCATCAACGCGAGCTCCGGAACCCTTGCGTTGACCGGCGGCCTGAACCAAACGGCCGGACAGACGATTCTGAACGGCGGAGCCCTCGGGGGCGGCGGCTCGACCCTCGATTTCCAGGGGGGCGTGCTCAAAGGCGTCGGGACGATCACGGCCAACGTCTCGAACTCCGCGACGGTGTCGCCCGGAGCTTCGCCGGGCGTCATCTCCATCGTGGGCAACTACACGCAGACCGCCGCGGGGACCCTCGCGATCGAGATGAACGGGACCACTGCCGGGACGCAGTACGACCAGCTCGCGGTCACCGGCACCGTCACGCTCGCCGGCGCCCTTTCCTTGACGCTCGGGTTCACGCCCGTGACCTCGACCCCCTTCACCCTCATCACGAACGCCGACACCGACGCCGTCTCCGGCAATTTCGCCGGCCTCGCGGAAGGCGCCGTGCTCGTCACGCCCAACGTCAACTTCCGCGTCACCTACCAGGGCGGGCACGGGCAACGACATGGTCCTGACACCCCTCTTCCAGGCCCTGTACCACACGGTCCCGCCCTGCCGGGTCGGCGACACCCGCACGAATCTGGCGCCGGCGCTCGCGGCCGGGCAGGTCCGCTCCTTCCCGATTGCCGGCCAGTGCACCATCCCGTCGACCGCGCAGGCTGTCTCCTTCAACTTCACCGTCGTCGGCCCGACCGGCGGCGGAGACCTGCGCATCTTCCCGGGAGACGCCGCCCTGCCGACCGTCTCGACGCTCAACTACCGCGCCGGCCAGGTCCGCGCCAACAACGCCATCCTTCTGCTCGGGCCCGACGGCGACATCAGCGTGCGCGTCGATCAGGCAAACGGCTCCGTCCACTTCATCATCGACGTCAACGGCTACTTCGAGTGAGGGGGTTCACCCTCTTCCCCGCGGGGAGAGGGTGGGGGTGAGGGGGCGCGGGGGCCCCGATCGTCTAGAATCAGCGGTTCCCATGCGTTACGCGACGCTCCGCCCCCGGCTCGACCCCATTCTCCCGACCGTGGAGAAGCCGGGCCGCTACGTCGGCCTCGAGCGAAACGTCACGCGCAAGGACCTCTCCGCCTCCGACGTGACGCTCGCCCTCGCCTTCCCCGACACCTACGAGATCGGCATGAGCCACACGGGGCTGAAGATCCTCTACGAGCTCGTCAACCGCCGCCCCGAGTTCGCCTGCGAGCGCGTCTATGCGCCCGTGGGCGGACCTCGAGCGGAAGATGCGCGAGGCGGCGATCCCGCTCTTCTCGACCGAGTCCTTCGCGCCCGTCGCCGACTTCGACGTGCTCGGCTTCTCGCTCCAGGCGGAGCTGAACTACTCGAATATCCTGAACATGCTCGACCTCGCGGGGCTTCCGGTCTGGCAGCGCGACCGCCGCGAGTGCGACCCGATCGTGCTCGGCGGCGGGCCGTGCACGGCCAACCCCGAGCCGATCGCCGATTTCTTCGACGCGTTCCTGATCGGCGACGCCGAGGAGGCGCTGCCGAAATTCCTGGACGCGTATCGCGAGGCGCGCGCCGCCGGACTGCCGCGGCGAGACCTCCTCGCGCGCCTCGCGGCAATCGACGGAATCTACGTCCCCTCTTTCTACGACGTCGCGTACCACGCCGACGGCCGCCTCGCGTCGATCACCCGCAACGACCCGCGGGCGCCGGAGAGAGCCCGGCGCACCTGGGTGCCGGCCTTGAAACCCGACTACTACCCGGACAAGCCCATGGTGCCCTCCGTCGAGATCGTGCAGGACCGACTGGGGCTCGAGGTCATGCGCGGCTGCACGCAGGGGTGCCGCTTCTGCCAGGCCGGCTACTGGTACCGCCCGGTGCGCGAGCTCGACCCGTCCGACGTCGCGGAGATGACGACGAAGTTCATCGCCGAATCGGGCTGGAGCGAAGTGGGGCTGCTCTCGCTCTCGACGGCCGACTACTCGCAGATCGAGCCGCTCGTGAAGTGCCTCGCGCCGCAGCTTTCCGACCGCCGGGTCTCGATCTCGCTTCCGTCGCTGCGCGCCGAGGCTTTCTCCGTGGGGCTCGCCGACGCCGTCTCGGAGGTGCGCAAGTCCGGCTTCACGTTCGCGCCGGAGACGGGATCGGACCGCCTGCGCCGCGTCATCAACAAGACCTTCACCAACGCCGACATGATCGCGGCGGCCGACGTCGCTTTCGCGCGCGGCTGGGACCTGATCAAGGTCTACACGATGATCGGCCTGCCGACGGAGACCGAGTCGGATCTCGACGAGCTCGTCGCGCTCGTCGAAGGGATCCTCGCGCAGGGCCGAAAGCACGGCCGGAAGCAGGTCAACGTGTCGGTCGGCTCCTTCGTGCCGAAGTCCTGGACGCCCTTCCAGTGGGCGCCCTTCGACGGCGTCGAAACGCTCGAGCGCAAGCTCCGGTACCTGAAGGAGAAGTTCCGCGGCGTGCGCGGAGCGAAGATGAAGTGGCACGAGCCGCGCGAAGCCGAGATCGAGTGCGCGCTCTCGAGGGGCGATCGCCGCATGGGGCGGGTCCTCCACACCGCCTGGAAGTCCGGGGTGAAGTTCGACGGCTGGACCGAGCACTTCCGCCACGACCTCTGGATGAAGGCGTTCGAGGCGGAGGGAATCCCGAAGGAGTCCTACCTGCGCGAGTACGGCCTGGAGGAGATCCTGCCGTGGGACGTGCTCGACGTCTCGATCCAGAAGCGCTGGCTCGGAATCGAGCTCATCAAGGCGAAGAAGGAGATGCGCACCGAGGACTGCAAGTGGGGGCACTGCTACGCCTGCGGCGTGCCGGGCAACGGAGAGGACACCGTGCTCGCCCGGCCGATGGCCGCCTGGGCGGGGGCGAGCCCCGCCCCGACCCCGCAGGCAAGCGATCCCGCGGCCTACCGCGAGCCGGCCAAGGGCGCCGCCTATCGTCAGAAGGCGATGCCGGATCTCGGCCCGGCGCGGCGCCGGACGACGCAGGGCGACCGCGTCTTTCGCCACCGGATCACCTTCGAGAAGAGGGGCGACGCGCGCTTCCTCTCGCACCGGAACACCATGGACGTCCTCGAGCGCGCGATCCGCGCCGCCGGTCTCCCCGCGCGCTACTCGGAAGGATTCAACCCGCACATGAAGCTCTCGATGGGGCCGGCCCTCGCCCTCGGCATCGAGAGCCGGGAGGAGATCTTCGAAGCCGAAGGGATCGCTCCCTTCGAGCTCGACGCCGCCGAGCGGATCAACGAGAAGCTCCCGCCGGGGCTCGCCGTCCTGGACGTGCGCGCGCTTTCCCCCGCCGAGCCGGCCCTCTCGCGGACGGTCAAGGCGGCACGCTACGCCGTCCGCCTCGACTCGGCCGACCAGGTCGAGCGCGCCGCGGAGGCGCTGGCCGGCGGCTGGCGCGAGGCGATGCCGGCCGTCAAGGCGCTCTCCGTCGAGTCGGACGACAACGGGGCGCGGCTGGCCTTCGAGGTCAACCTCGATCCGTCCGACGGCGAGACCGCAACCGCGAAGAAGGTCCTGGAACGGCTCCTCGCGATTCCTCCGGCGGATCAGGTTTCTCTGTCGATCGTTCGGGAAGCCACGATTCTCGGCTGAGAGCCGACAGCGGACAGCTCTCATGCACCGTGTCACCGTCTCCGCGCGCTTCGAGGCCGCCCACAACCTGATCGACTACGAAGGCGGTCCCGAGCCGCTGCACGGCCACTCCTACAAGGTCGAGGCGGTCCTCTCGTCCGAGAAGCTGCAGCGCTACGACGTGGCCGTCGACTTCGTTCCGGCGAAACGGGCCCTCGAAGCGATCGCGAAGGAGCTCGACTACACCTACTTGAACGAGCACCCCGCCTTCGCCGGCCGCAACACGTCCGCCGAGAACCTGGCGCGCCACTTCGCCGAGAGGCTCGAGTCCTCCGGGGCCCTCGGATGGGCGCGCGTCGAGGAGGTCGTCGTCTGGGAGGGTCCGGAGAACCGGGCAGCGTACCGGCCCCGTTCGGGCTGACCGGCGCCGCCGGAATGGATCTCATCCGCCGCTCCATGCATGTTTCGAATAGGCCCGCGGCCGGCGCCGGCCTGCGAGAATAGGGGCGTGACCCGAGGCGAGCGACTCTCCGCGACCCTTCTTCTCTTCCTTCTGGCGCGCGCGGGAGTGGCCGCGCCGATCACGGTCACCGAAGCCGGCGACGAGCTCCACGAAACCGGCTGTGCGGCGACGGGCCAGGCGCCCTGCACGCTGCGCGACGCGATCGCGTACGCCAACGCGCACAAGGGGAAGGACACGATCGCCTTCGCGGTCGGAAGCGGGCCCGCGCGGATCGCCCTTGCGTCGCCGCTCCCGCCGATCACCGACCCGGCCGTTCTCGACGGTACGACCCAGCCGGGCTTCGCGGGGGTGCCGCTCGTCACGCTGGACGGCGCGGGCGCCGGCGAGGAGTCGGTGGGCCTTCGCTTGACCGCGGGCTCGAGCGCCGTGCGGGGGCTCGCCGTCGTCCGATTCCGCCCGAAGGCGCACGGAGCGATCGTGCTCGAGGAGAAGGGAGGAAATCGCCTCGCGGGCAACTTCGTCGGGATCGATCCCTCGGGCGCCGCGGGGATGGGAAACGGCGGAGCCGGCATCCTGGTCCGATCGGACGGGAACACGATCGGCGGCACCGGGCGCGGCGAAGGCAACGTCGTCTCGGGCAACGCCGGCGACGGCGTGCGCTTGGCGGGCGCTGGGAACCTCGTCGCGGGGAATCGGATCGGCACCGATCCCGACGGAACGCGTGCCATCGCCAACCGCGGCGACGGTATCGCTTCTTCCGGGGGGAATACGATTGGCGGCGCGGCTCCCGCAGCGCGGAACCTCGTCTCGGGCAACGCCGGCACGGGCATCTCGGCCGGCGCGAACGACGCCATCGTCGGCAATTTCGTCGGGACGGACGAGACCGGCGCGGCCGCCGTCGGCAACTCCCGCGGGGGCATCCGGGGGGGCGGAACGATCGGTGGCGCGGAGGGGACGAGGCCGGCCGGTCCCTGTTCGGGCCCCTGCAACCTCGTCTCCGGCAATGGCGGGGCGGGGATCGCGCCGGCCGAAGGCGCTCTCGTCGAAGGCAACTTCGTCGGGACCGACGTCTCCGGAACCGCGGCGCTCCCGAACCGCGAGGCCGGCATCGCGATCCACCGCGTGGCGCGCGTGACCGTGGGCGGCACGAACCCGTTGGGGAGGAACCTGGTCTCGGGCAACGGCGGCGCGGGAATCGACCTCGCGTTCGAGGCCGAAGGAGCGCGCATCGTCGGCACCGCGATCGGCATCGACGCCTTCGGCCGGCCCCTCGGGAACGGAATCGGCATCCTCATCCGAGACGGCGCGCGGGGCACCGAGATCGGCGGCGGCTCCTCGGTCGAAGTCAATCGGATCGCCTTCAACTCGGGGGCCGGCGTCGAGGTCCAGAACTCCGCAGGAGGCGGGAACACGGTCCGCGGAAACTCGATCTTCGAGAACGGAAATCTCGGGATCGATTTCGGGGGCGACGGCGTGACGGAAAACGCCGCGCCGGACGCGGCGGGCCCGGGCGTGCACCCGAACTTCCCGGTCCTGACAAAAGTGACGCCCTACAGCGTCGAGGGGACGATCGACGCCGCTCCGTCGACGAACTACTCCCTGGATTTCTTCACGAACCGGCAGTGCGACCCCTCCGGATTCGGTCAGGGCGAGACCCAGATCGCGGTCACGACCGTCGCGACCGACGCCAACGGCCACGCGGATTTCGGGGTTTCCCTGACGGCGCCGCCCGGGCAGCCGGTCACGGCCACGGCGACCGACGCCGCGGGCAATACGTCGGAGTTCTCCGCCTGCGTGCCCGCGGAAGACGAGGAGTCGCAGTAGGGCGAGGCGCGCCGGGACGACGGCGCCCCGCATTTTCGTAGAATCGAGCGCCGTGGAGATTCGGGAGCTTCGCACCGACGCCGAGGTCGCGGCCGCGTTTCCCCTCATGTCGAGCCTGCGCGATCGGATCCGCGCCGGTACGTTCCTCGCGGAAGTCCGCCGCCAGCAGATCGAGGGCTACCGGCTCTTCGGTGGCTTCGACGGCGAGCGCCTCGTCTGCCTCGCCGGCGTGCGGCGCAGCCACACGCTCTCGCGCGGCGAACATCTCTTCGTGGACGACCTCGTCACGCTCGAGGAGGCCCGCGGGAAAGGCCGCGGCGCCGAGATGTTGCGCTGGCTCGCCGGCCGGGCCCGCGCAGAGAGTCTCGGCCGGATCTATCTCGACAGCCGCGCGACGGCCCGGGGGTTCTACGAGAAGCAGGGGTACACGGCGCTGACGTCGATCCCGTGCTGGCGGAGCACGGCGGCCGATTGAGCCGGCCCCGCCGCGCGGCCCTCGGGGCCCTCACCCTCCTCACGATCGCGAACCTCCTCAACTACATCGACCGTTTCGTCGTCCCGGCCCTCGTCGAAAGCCTGAAGCGTTCCGAGATGCGCCCGACGGACGCCGAGCTGGGCCTCCTCGCGACCGCCTTTCTCCTCGTCTACACGCTCGCGTCCCCGGTCTTCGGCCGCCTCGGCGACCGCGGGAACCGCACGCGCCTTCTCGCGGCGGGGATCGCTCTCTGGAGCCTCGCCACGGCGGCGGGCGCCCTCGCCCGGAACTTCGCCGGCCTCTTCGCGGCGCGCGCGGCGGTGGGAATCGGCGAAGCGGCCTACGCGACGATCGCCCCGGCGATGCTCGCCGATCTCTTTCCGGCCGCGCGGCGCGGGCGCGTCTTCGCGATCTTCTTCCTGGCCACGCCGGTCGGATCGGCCCTCGGCTACATCCTGGGCGGCCTCATCGACCAGCGGCTCGGCTGGCGCGCGGCGTTTCTCATCTGCGGCATCCCGGGCCTCCTCCTCGCGCTCGCCTTCCTCGCGCTGCCGGATCCCCCCCGCGGCCAGGCGGAGGCGGGCGAAGGCGCGCTCGCCTCGCCTGGGTCGGAAGGACGCGGGTTCCTCGACGCCTGCCGGCGCCTCCTCTCCAACAGCCTCTACGCCCGGACCGTCGCGGGCTACGCCGCCTACACCTTCGCGCTCGGGGCCCTGGCGTTCTGGACGCCCGCTTTTCTCGAGCGCGTGCGCGGAGTGCCCCGGGCCCACGCCACCGTCGTCTTCGGCGCCATCGCGGTCGCGACCGGGATCGTCGGGACGCTCGCCGGAGGATGGCTGACCGACCGGCTGAAGGTCCCCGGAAAGCACCCCGAGCTGTGGCTCTCGGGGTGGGCGACGCTCGCGGCGGCGCCCGTCGCCGCGGCCGCCTTCTTCCTGAAAGAGAAGCCCGCCTATCTCGCGGCGATCGTCGTGGCGGAGCTCCTTCTCTTCTGCTCGACCGGGCCGATCAACGCTATCATCGTCGGGGTCGTGTCCCCGGCCGAGCGGGCGACCGCGTCCGCTCTCGCGATCTTCGCCATCCACGCCTTCGGCGATGTTCCGTCGCCCCCGCTCGTCGGCGCGGTCTCGGACGCGCGCGGGTTGCAGACCGCTTTCCTCCTGCTCCTGCCGCCGGCGCTCGCCCTCGCGGGATGGATCTGGATCCGGGCGGCGCGCCGTTCTCACGCAGCCTGATGGCGAGCATCGGTGAATCCGGCGCGGCCGCATACCACTTTCGTGCCATCGGTCAACGGGCGGCGCCGTTTTTCGCGCGCGGACACGGGCGATTCCCTCCGTTGACACCGCTCGAACGCTCGACATAGCGTAGCGCTCGCCCATTCCGAATCACGCGAGCGAAACCGCCCGGCGCGCGCCACGGCCGGTCGATTTCGAATGCGAGACGAGGCGAGGCCTCGGTTTTCGTCGGCATGCGAACCGGCGCGTGCGACGAAATTGCCTCGTCCGCCGTATCGCGGACTTTCCGGAACTTCCCTCCCCCGGCCGGATTCCCTCGACCGCAGGACCTCGCCGAAAGAATCTTAGGCTTCCGAGCGCAGGAAAAGGTGGGCAGGATGGGACACTTCAAATTCGGGTGGAAGAGATTCTCTTACCGTAACGCTTCGACACTCTCGGGCATGGTTCCGAGTCGGTCGGCGGAACGAGACCGGCGATCCTTCCGCGCGACACCGGCCGCTCTCACTGCGGCGATCTCTGTCGCAGTGATGCTCCTTCCGGCGTTGGCATCGGCAGTCACGACCAATTGGACAGGCACGACCAGCAATGTCTGGACACTCGCCGGCAACTGGGACAACGGCGTCCCGGGGGCTGGGGACACGGCGGTGATCCCCAGCACCACAAACGATCCGGTCATCACGACGACCGTCACGGTCAACACCGTGACGATCAACTCGGGCGGGGTGCTCACGGTCAACGGAACGCTCAACACGACGAATTTCAATCTGAACAACGGCACGCTCTCAGGCACCGGCGGCGTCAACATCAGCGGCACCTACCATCACACCGGCGGCACGATGGACGGGACCGGGACGACGACGCTCGGAGCGAGCGGCACCGGGAACTTCGACTCGTCCTACCTGGCGCTCAACCGTCCCTTCGTCAACAACGGCGACATCACCCTTTCGAGCAACGCCTACTTCTACATGAATACCGGCGGGTCCATAGTCAACGCGAGCGGCGCCCTCCTCGACTTCCAGGGCAACACGTACGGCATCTACGGGATCGTGAACACGTTGACCGTCACGAACAGCGGCACGTTCCGCCGCTCGACCAGCTCCGGCACCGTCACGATCTACAACATCGTCTTCACGAACACGAGCCCCGGCACGGTCCAAGTCCAGACGGGCAAGCTCGACCTCTCGACGTCGGGCTCGAGCGCCAACACGGGCGCCTTCAACATCTCGGGCGGCGCGACGATCGACTTCGGCGGCACGGCGACCCGCACGATCAGCGGCGCCGTCACGGGAGCGGGTATCGTCATCTTCAGCGGGGGCACGACTTCGCTGACCGGGACCTACACGATCTCCAACACGACGGTCTCGGGCGGCACGGTCAACTTCAATCAGGCTTCGACTCAGACGCTTGCGAACCTGACGTTGAGCGGCGGGACCCTCGCCGGCACCGCCGACATCAACATCACGACGCTCTTCGACATGAACAGCGGCACGATGGCCGGGGGCGGGACGACTACGCTCGCCAACGGCGCGACCGGGACGTTCGACAACTCCTACCTGACCCTGATGCGCCCCTTCGTCAACAACGGAGACATCACGCTCTCGAGCAATGCCTACTTCTACATGAACACCGGGGCCTCCCTGACCAACAGCAGCACCGGCACGATCGATATCCAGCACAACACCTATGCGGTCTACGGGCAGGTCAACACGCTGACCTTCGTCAACACGGGCACGCTCATGCGATCGACGAGCTCCGGCACCGCGACGCTCTACAACATCGTGTTCACGAACACGAGCCCGGGCTCCGTGCAGGTCCAGGCGGGGACGCTCGACCTGAACACGGCCGGATCGAGCGCGAACACCGGCGCCTTCACGATCTCCGGGGGCGCGACGATCGACTTCGGCGGGAGCGCCACGCGCACGATCAGCGGGGCGATCACCGGAGGCGGCGCGGTCCTTTTCTCCGCCGGGACGACGACGCTGACCGGGACGTACTCGATTTCGAACACCACGATCGCCGGAGCCACGGTCAACTTCAATCAGGCCTCGACTCAGAACTTCGCCAACCTGACGATGAACAGCGGCACCATCGCCGGTTCCGCCAACATCAACATCACGAGCCTCTTCGACATGAACAGCGGCACGATGACCGGGGGCGGAACGACGACGCTCGCCAATGGGGCCACCGGAACGTTCGACAACTCCTACCTGACGCTGACGCGGCCCTTCGTCAACAACGGCAACATCACGCTCTCGAGCAACGCCTACTTCTACATGAACACCGGCGGGACGCTCACCAACGGCTCGACCGGCACGATCGACATCCAGCACAACACGTACGCCGTCTACGGACAGGTGAACACGGTGCCCTTCGTCAACACGGGCGCGATCATGCGCACGACGAACTCGGGCACGGCGACGATCATCAACGTCGTTTTCACGAACACCAGCCCCGGCACCGTGAGTGTCGAGGCAGGAACCCTCGTCCTGAGCACGGCCGGCACAAGCACGAACACGGGGGATTTCTCCGCGGCGGGCGGCACGACGCTCGAGTTCAGCGGAACGGCGACCCGCACGATCAGCGGCGGCGGCTCGGTCACCGGAGCGGGCGGCGTCGAATTCAGCGGCGGGACGACGACAATCACCAGCACCTACTCGATCAGCAACACCACGGTCTCGGGCGGAACGGTCAATTTCAACGGGGCCTCGGCGCAGGCATTCCCGAATCTGCTCCTCTCCGGGAGCGGAACCTTGTCCGGCACCGCCGCCGTCAACATCACGACCCTGTTTGACGGGAACAGCGGGACCCTGGCCGGCAGCGGCACGATGACCCTCGTCAACGGGGCGACCGGAACACTCGACTCCTCGACCGTCTCGCTGACGCGCCCCTTCGTCAACCACGGCGCGATCACGATGTCCTCCAACGGGTACTTCAACCTGAACACCGGCGGCTCCTTCACGAACAGCGCGGACGGGACGGTCGAGATCCAGCACAACACGTACGCGTTCTACGGGTCGGCGTCCGGACTGGCCCTCAGCAACGCCGGCCACCTCACGCGCACGACGAGCTCCGGCATCGCCTACATCAACAACTTGAACGTCACCAACACGGGGACCGTCGAGTGCCAGTCCGGTACGCTCGACATCTACCCGTACACGCAGACAGCCGGGCATACGATCCTTTCCGGCGGCGACTTCAACACGAGCGGCACCACCTGGAACATCAACGGCGGGGACCTCACGGGGACCGGCACGATCACTGGCAGCTTGATGAACGCCGCCCTGGTCGCGCCCGGGCAGTCTCCCGGGAGCCTCACGATCACGGGTAACTACACGCAGACCATCAACGGGACGCTGAACATCGAGATCAACGGAACGACCCCGGGGAGCGGCTACGACCAGCTGGTCGTGACGGGCACCGTGACCCTGGCCGGCTCGATCAACATCACGACGGGCTTTTCTCCGTTGAACTATGCGCCCTTCACGATCATCAGCAACCAGAACTCGGACCCCGTGAGCGGCGTCTTCACCGGCGCCACCGAGGGCACGGTGCTCGTGACGCCGACGGGCAACTACCGGATCTCCTACATCGGCGGCGACGACAACGATGTCGTCCTGACGGCGCTCGCGCCGACGAAGTTCAACACCGTCGCTCCGTGCCGCGTCGTCGACACGCGCCGGCCGGCCGGACCGCTCGGCGGACCGGTGCTCACGCCGGGTCTCGCAGGCCAGCGCTCCTTCACCATCGGGGGCAACTGCGGCATCCCCGCGACCGCGCAGGCCGCGGCCTTCAACTTCACGGTGGTCGGGCCAACCATCGGCGGAGACCTGCGGATCTTCCCGGGAGGCGCCGCCCTGCCGACCGTTTCGACGATCAATTACAAGGCGGGCCAGACCCGGGCCAACAACGCGATTCTCCTGCTCGGTCCCACGGGCGACATCACGGTTCGCGTCGACCAGGCGAGCGGCTCGGTCCATCTCATCATCGACGTCACCGGCTACTTCGAATGATGTGAATCGCCTCGATTCGCTCCACGACGACCGGCGAGCCCCCGTCCGGGGGCTCGCCTTTTTCTGCCCGCCGCGTCGGGGCTCGCCGCGACGATCACCGGCACGTAGATCCCTTCCGTCGGCGCCGCCCGGCCTGTGCCAGAATGCGGGCATGAGGCGGCGCGGGTGGCTCGCCGGGCTCCTCCTCGCGGGATTCCTCGCCGCCGGGAACGCACACGCCGTCGCCAACCGCGTCGAGCACCAGAGGAACCTCAATCTGACGGGTGGACTCTGCGGCAATTACCTCGACGTCGTCACACCCAACGCGTCCCAGAGCTACACGCTGCGGTTCAAGGTCGAGTTCGCGGGCGACACGACCCAGGCCCGCGTCTACTACACGATCGACGGCTCGAACCCTGCGGGAGGGTTCGGCATCGCGATCGGCTCGACGGCCGTCCTGACGGGGACCTACTCGTGCACCTTCAACGACCTCTCCCAGGGAGGCCAGAGCGTCGATGTCGTGAACGCGACCATCCCGCCGCAGCCGGCCGGCACGACGGTCAAGTACGTCGTCAGCGCCTGGAACGTCGCTGGCACGCCGATCGAGCTATTCGGAAACAGCTGCAGCTTCACGGGCTGCACTGCCTGCCAGAGCCCGGCGTGCGCGAACCTCTTCCAGTACACGGTGCCCCTCGCGACGCCGACCCGTACGAGCACACCGACGACCACGTTCACCTCGACGGCGACGACGACCCGCACCCCGACTCTGACTCCGACGGCGACCTCCACGTCGACGCCGACGTCCACGCAGACGGCGACGCCGACTTCTCCGACCGCGACGCGCACCAATACGCGGACGGCGACTTCGACGCCCACCATCACGCTGACCCCGACGAGGACGCGGGCCCCCACCGTCACCCTCACGCCGAGCGAGACCCCCACCCCGACGCAGACCTCCACGCCGACGCAGACTCGGACTCCCGGGCCGACCGCCCCCCCGGCCGTGAACAAGCCGTTCTTCTCGCTCGACCCCTGTCGTCTGATCGACACGCGCGGCGCCACAGATCCCCTCGGCGGGCCGGCGCTCGCGGCGGGCGCGACGCGCGCGTTCGCGGTCGCGGGGCACTGCGGAATCCCGTTGACGGCCCGTGCGATCTCCGTCAACGTCACCGTGACCGCACCGTCGACGATGGGTTTCTTGACGCTCTTCCCGAGCGGTTCCGACCGGCCGACGACCTCCACGCTCAACTACGCCGGCGGCCAGACCCGCGCCAACAACGCGGTCCTGCTGCTCGGCCCCACCGGCAACGTCTCCGCGTTCTGCGGGCAGGCGTCCGGCACCGCGCAGCTGATCGTGGACGTGACGGGCTACTTCGAGTAGCGCCCCGCGCCCGCCGGCTCAGTCGACGAGCTTGGCTGCGCTCTTGCGCTTGCTGTGGTCCAGGATCCGCTTGCGCACGCGCATCGCGTCGGGCGTGACCTCGACCAGCTCGTCGTCGTTGATCCACTCGATCGCCTGCTCGATGTTCAACTCCCGCGGCGGCGTCAGCCGGATCGCCTGGTCGGAGGTCGAGGCGCGCATGTTGGTCAGGTGCTTCTTCTCGCACGGCTGGACCACCATGTCGCCCTCCTTGACCTGCTCCCCGACGATCTGGCCGGCGTAGACCTTCTCCATCGGCTTGACGAAGAAGACGCCGCGGTCGGCCAGGCGGTCGAGGGCGTAGGCCGTCACCTCCCCCGGCTCCTTGGCGATCATCGCGCCGCGCTTGCGGTTCGGGAGCGCGCCGCGGTGCGGGCCGTAACGGTCGAAGAGGTGGTTGAGCAGCCCCGTCCCCTTGGTCAGCGTCAGGAACTCGAGGCGGAAGCCGAGCAGCCCGCGCGACGGGATCGTGAACTCGAGGCGCGTCCGGTCGCCGTGCTTGCCGAGATGCTTCAACTCCCCCTTGCGCTCCCCGACGGCGGCGATGACCGGTCCGGTGAACTCCTCGGCGCAGTCGATCACGAGCTCCTCGTACGGCTCCTGGAGCGCGCCCTTGTCGTCCCGGTGGAGGATGACCTGCGGCCGGCCGAGCGCGAACTCGTAGCTCTCGCGGCGCATCGTCTCGGCGAGGATGGCGAGCGAGAGCTCGCCCCGGCCCAGGACCTCGAAGGAGTCCGGCTCCGGGCTTCTCTCCATCCGGAGGCCGACGTTTCGCTCGAGCTCCTTCTCCAGGCGCTCCAACAGGTGGCGGCTCGTCACGTACTTGCCCGACAGCCCCGACATCGGCGAGTCGTTGATCCGGAACTCCATCGACAGGGTGGGCTCGTCCACGCGGATCCCGGGCAGCGGCGTCGGGTCGGACAGGTCCAGGATCGTGTCGCCGATCTCGATCTGCGGGAAGCCCGAGATCATGCAGATGTCGCCGGCCGAGGCGTCGGTGACTTCGACTCGCTCGATGCCCTCGAAGAGGTAGATCTTGCCGGCCTTCCCCTTCTGGAGAATCGACCCATCCGGGCGCACCGCCGCGAGGTCGATGGCCCGGGAAAGGCTTCCCGAGTGGATCCGGCCGACGGCCAGCCGCCCGAGGTAGTCGGAGTAGTCGAAGTTGGCCACGATCATCTTGAAAGGAGACTCGCCGATCGCCGGCGGCGGAATCTCTTCCAGAATGGCGTCGAGCAGAGGCTTCAGGTCTCCCGACGTGGCCTTTGGATCCCTCGACGCAAATCCCAGCCGGCCGGCGCCATAGAGAACGGAGAACTCGAGGTGGTGGTCCTCGGTGGCCAGCGACAAGAAGAGGTCGTGGATTTCCTCCTCGACCTCCGCGACCCGCGCGTCCGCCCGGTCGATCTTGTTGATGAGGACGATCGGGCGCTTCCCCCCTTCGAGCGCTTTCTTCAGGACGAAGCGCGTCTGCGGGAGCGGCCCCTCGGAGGCATCGACCAGCAGCAGCACGCCCTCGACCATGGTCAGGATGCGCTCGACCTCGGAGCCGAAGTCGCGGTGACCCGGCGTGTCCACGATGTTGATGACCGTGTCCCGATACTTGACGCCGGTGTTCTTGGCCAGGATCGTGATCCCGCGCTCCTTTTCGAGCTCGCCCGAGTCCATGACCAGCTCCTCGACGTGCTGGCCGGCGCGAAACGTGCCGCACTGCTTCAGCAAGGCGTCCACGAGCGTCGTCTTGCCGTGGTCCACGTGGGCCACGATGGCGAGCGCGCGGCGGTCGGCCCGCACGGTAGTCGAAGCGGATTGGGTCGCGGAAGTCGACATCTTGCGAACCCGTAACAATACCGCAGTCCGTCCCGCGCGGTGATAATCGGGCCCGTGGATCCGAGCCTCGCCGCCGCACTCGAGCGTCACTTCGGCCACCGGGCATTCCGCCCGGGCCAGGAGGAGATCGTGCGGGCGGCGCTCTCGGGGGGAGATCTCCTCGCCGTCATGCCGACGGGCGCCGGCAAATCGCTCGGCTTCCAGCTTCCGGCGATGACGCTGCCGGGCACGGCGCTCGTCGTCTCGCCGCTCGTCGCCCTCATGAAGGACCAGGTGGACGAGCTCTCCCGCCGCGGCATCGCGGCGGCGGCGATTCATTCCCTCATGACCGCGCGGGACCGCGAGCGGGTCCTCGAGGACGCGGTCGCCGGCCGTTGGCGCCTTCTCTACGTCTCGCCGGAGCGCTTCGCCAACGAGCGCTTCGCCGCGGCCCTCGCCCGCGTCCCCCTCTCGCGTTTCGCGGTGGACGAGGCGCACTGCGTCTCGGAGTGGGGACACGACTTCCGCCCCGACTACCGGCGGCTCGCCGAGGCGGCCGGCCGCTGCGTCCGCGCCGACGGCGTCCCCGGGCGCCCGCCGATCCTCGCTTTCACGGCGACCGCGACCCCCGAGGTCCAGGCGGACATCGTCTCGCTTCTCGGCCTCCAGGCGCCACAGATCTTCGTGGCCGGGTTCGACCGGCCCAACCTCGACCTCGACGTGCGCCGCGTCTCGGGGGACCTGGAGAAGCAGGCGATCCTGCCCGCGATCGTCGGGCCGAAGCGGGCCCTCGTTTACGCCGCGACAAGACGGAGCGCCGAGAGCGCCGCGGCCACGCTCCGGGCCGCCGGAATCGCTGCGGAGGCGTATCACGCCGGGCTCGACGACGCCGAGCGCGTGCGTGTCCAGAACGACTTCGCCGCCGGGCGGGCCCGAGTCGTCTGCGCGACCAACGCTTTCGGCATGGGGATCGACCGGCCGGACGTCGAGCTCGTCGTCCACTACGAGATCCCCGGCTCGCTCGAGGCCTACTACCAGGAGATCGGCCGGGCGGGCCGCGACGGCCGGCCCGCGCAGGCCGTGCTTCTCTGGAACTATGTGGACGTCAAGACCCGCGAGTTCCTGATCGAGAGAGACGACGGCGAGCCGGACCTTCTCCGCCGCCACGCCCCGGCCGACCCCGCCGAGCGGGAGAAACGGCGCGAGCTCGAGCGCCGGAAGCTGAAGCGCATGATCGCGTACGCCGACTCGCTCGGCTGCCGGCGTGCGACGCTTCTCCGCTATTTCGGCGAGCGGGAGGTCGCGCCCGCCTGCCGCGCCTGCGGCAACTGCCGGCGCAGATCGGCGCTCGGCGCGGAGGATCTCCTCCTCCTCCGCAAGATCCTCTCGGGGGTCGCCCGGGGCCGCGAGCGGTGGGGGCGCCGGCGGATCGCCGCCATGCTGACGGGGAAGCTGGAGGGCCTGCCGGAGTCGCTCACCGGCCTTTCGACGACCGGCCTGCTCGCCGGCCAGTCGCCGCGCGCGGTCGAGCGGTGGCTCGACGCCGCGGTCGGCGCCGGCCTCCTCGCGGCCTCCGACGACGCGTACCGGATTCTGACCCTGACACGGACGGGACGCGACGTGATGGCGGGCCGGCTCGGGAGCGTCGAGATGACCGTCCCGGAGGCTCCGAAGGAGAGGGGCGCGCCCGGGAAGCGGAGAAAGGGGCGCGCCGCGGCACCGCCGCTCGAGACCCTCTCGCCCGAGCCCGCGGGCGATCCGGACGCCGGACTCCTCGCGGCCCTCCGTCGCTGGCGCCTCGAGGAGAGCCGGCGGCGCGCGGTGCCCGCCTACGCCGTCTTCCCCGACCGGACGCTCCAGGCCCTCGCGGCCGCGCGGCCGGCGTCGCTCGAAGCGCTGTCGCGGATGCCCGGCATCGGGCCCGCCCGGCTCGCGGCGTACGGGCCTGCGCTCCTCTCCCTCCTCGCCTCGCTGTAGAGTCTCGATCCGAAAAATCGAGGAGGAATCGATGCCGCTCTTCGCCCGTCTGCTCGCGGCGGTCCTGCCGCTTCTCCCGGCACCGCCCGCCGCGGCTGCGCCTCCGGGCGCCTTCACGATCGAGCAGGTGCTCTCCGCCCCTTACCCGACCGACCTGACCGCGGCACCTTCCGGCGGCGGCGTCGCCTGGGTCTTCGACGCGAAGGGAGTCCGCAACGTCTGGGCGGCCTTCCCTCCGGAATACAAGGGCCGCGCCGTGACGCCCTACGCGGCGGACGACGGGCAGGAGATCTCGGACGTGGCTTTCGCTCCCGACGGCAAGAGCATCGTGTACGTGCGCGGCGGCGAGCCGAATCCGGCGGGCGAGATCCCGAACCCGACGAGCGACCCCGCCGGAGCCGAGCAGGCCGTCTTCGTCGTCTCCGCGGCCGGGGGCGCGCCGAAGCGGCTGGGAGAGGGGGGATCTCCCGCGATCTCGCCGAAGGGCGACCAGGTCGCCTTCACGCAGAAAGGGAAAGTCTTCGTCGCGCCGCTCGACGGATCGGAGAAGCCCGCCGCGCTCTTCCAGGCGCGCGGGCGGTCGAGCCACCTCGCCTGGTCGCCAGACGGTCGGCTCCTCGCCTTCGTCTCGAACCGGGGCGGCCACTCCTTCGTCGGAGTCTTCGACCCGGAGAAGAAGGCGGTCCGCTGGATGGGCCCGAGCGTCGACTTCGACCGCGAGCCCGCCTGGTCGCCGGATGGGAAGCGTGTCGTCTTCATGCGGATCCCCGCCTCCCCCGCCGCGCGCGAGATCCTGCGACCGCACCGGGAAGGCCCGCCCTGGTCGATCCTCGTCGCGGACCCGTCGACGGGCGAGGCGCGTACCGTCTTCCGCGCCGACGCCGGGAAGGGCAGCGTCTTCCGGGAAATCGTCGCGAAGGACCAGCTCGCCTGGGCCGCGGGCGACCGCATCGTCTTCCCGTGGGAGAAGGACGGATGGACGCACCTCTATGCGGTGCCGGCCTCCGGAGGGGCCCCGACGCTTCTGACGCCGGGGGCGTTCGAGGTCGAGCAGGTCACGCTCTCACCCGATCGGAACCGGGTCTTCTACACCTCGAATCAGGACGACATCGAGCGGCGGCACATCTGGAGCGTGACGTTGACCGGTGGGAGCGGCAGGCCGATCGCTGTCACCTCTGGAGACGGCCTCGAATGGTCACCCGTCATCGTGTCTGAGGACAACGCGATTGTGTTCGTGCATTCCGGAGCGCGAAGGCATCCCAGGCCCGTGATCCGCTCGGGCGGAAGCGCGGGCGAACGGGACCTCGCGCCCGGCGCGACCCCGGCCGAGTCTCCCGAGGCCTCGCTCGTCGTTCCCGAGACGGTGATCTTCGCCTCGACCGACGGGATGCCGATCCACGCACAGCTCTTCAAGCCGGCGGGTCTCAAGCCGGGCGAGAAGCGGCCGGCGGCGATCTTCTTTCACGGCGGATCGCAGCGCCAGATGCTGCCCGGCTGGCACTACATGTATTACTACCGCAACGCGTACGGCTTCAATCAGTACCTCGCGAGCCGCGGCTTCGTCGTCCTCTCGGTCAACTACCGGAGCGGCATCGGGTACGGAATGGAGTTTCGCGAAGCCGTGGACTACGGCGAGAAGGGCGCGTCCGAGTACCGCGACGTCGCGGGCGCGGGCCTCTACATGCGGGGTCGGCCGGAGGTGGACGGCGCCCGCATCGGCCTCTGGGGAGGCTCCTACGGCGGGTTGCTGACCGCGCTCGGCCTCGCGCGCAGCTCCGATCTCTTCGCGGCCGGCGTCGATTTGCACGGCGTGCACGACTGGAGCGACTGGTTCCACGACGTGATGGGAGAGGACGACCGGTTCCACCCGGAAGAGCGTCGCCTCGCCCACGATTCCTCACCCGTGGCGGACGTGAAGAACTGGCGCTCGCCGGTGCTCCTGATCCACGGCGACGACGACCGCAACGTCCCCTTCCAGCAGAGCGTGGACATCGCGGAGGCGCTGCGGGCCAAGGGCGTCGAGGTCGAGGAGTTCGTTCTCCCCGACGAAGTGCACGACTTCCTCGTGCACGCCCACTGGGTCGAGGTCTACCGGCGGACGGCGGAGTTCCTGGAGCGGCGCCTGAAGAAGTGAGCCGGCGGCCCGTCTACTCGACCGACAAGGGCCGCCTCTGCCCGCGATGCGGCTGGCCGGTCGAGGACTGCCATTGCGCCGTTTCCCTCGGCGCGCCGCCGGAGGCCGTCCCCGAGAAGATCGCGGTGCGGCTGCGGCTCGAGAACCGCGCTTCGGGCAAGAGCGTCACGGTCGTCGACGGTCTTCCGAAGAACCCGGCGTTCCTCGAGGCCCTCGGCCGGGACTTGAAGAAGGCGTGCGGCACCGGCGGGCACATCGGAGAGGAGTCGATCGAGCTCCAGGGCGACCAGCGCGAGCGGCTGCGCGAGCTCCTCGCGCGGAAGGGGTGGAAGGTCAAGGGCTGAGGCGTCACTTCGGCGGCGCGAAGGACTGATTGGGGAAGGGGTTTCCGGTCGGCCGCTGCACGACATTGAAACCGTGGTTGGTCGCCTGGTGGCAGGCGTTGCACCCTTCGGTCAGCGTGCCGTAAGTGTCACGGAAGGCTTTGCGATCCTTCGCCGCGATCGCCTGGCCGAGCTTCTCGAGCGGATCCTTCAGCATCGTCTCGATCGCCTGATCGATCGGGACGGGAGAATCCTTCTGGGTGGGATGGAGGCGGGCGATGTTCGCGAATCCCTCCTGGAGCTCTCCCAACTCGTACCTCGCGAGGTCCCAGTTGCCCGCTTCGCCGGCGAGCCCGAGCTTGGCGTGGCGCATCTGCTGGAATGTCATGAGCTCGCCCAAGCCCGGGACGTAGGCCGGGGCCGCCGGAGTGGTGGCGGCGGCGGGCGCGGGAGTCGCCGCCGGCGGAGGCGCGGGGGCCGGTCTGCAGGCGGCGACGAGCGTCACGAGGAGCATCGAGAGGCATGGGCTCTTCACGCGGCGATCATAGTCGCTGAAGCGGCCGGCTTGCGTTTCCGCAGCGCCTGTGACAGTCTGCGCCATCCGACCGCCGCCATCCGGCGCGCCGTCGGCGCCACGAACGTAGGCCTCGCCGGCGACTCCTCCGTTCCTCACTCAAACCAGCCGGAAGACCGCGGCCCTCCGCCCGCCGGGCGGCGCCGCAGAAAGCACTCGATCCATGCCTTTCACGCGATTCGGACTCCACGCCGACTTGATGCGCGGCGTCAAGGAGATGGGCTTCTCGCGACCCACTCCGATCCAGGAAGACGCTATTCCCCCCGCCGTCGAGGGGCGGGATGTCCTCGCCTGCGCCATGACGGGAAGCGGCAAGACCGCCGCGTTCATCCTCCCCATCCTCCACCGCCTGATGGGCAAGAAGCGCGGGGTCACCCGCGCGCTCATCCTGACGCCCACGCGCGAGCTCGCGGCCCAGATCGACGAGCACACCCGGGCGCTCGCCGTCCACACTCCGCTCTCCTCGGCCGCGGTCTTCGGAGGCGTCGGGATGGGGCCGCAGGAGCACGCGTTCCGGACCGGCGTCGACGTGATGATCGCCACACCCGGGCGGCTCCTCGACCACTTCCGGTTCCCGTACGCGAAGCTCGAGGGCCTCGAGATCCTCGTGCTGGACGAGGCCGACCGGATGCTCGACATGGGGTTCCTGCCCGACATCCGGCGCGTCCTGAAGCACCTGCCCGCGCGGCGCCAGACGCTCTTCTTCTCTGCGACGATGCCGGCCCCGATCGTTCAGCTCTCCCGCGAGATGCTGAAGAACGCGTTCACGGTCAACCTCGAGAGAGCGGCGGCTCCGGCCGTCGGCATCACACAGGCGGTCTATCCGGTCCCGCAGAACCTGAAGGCGCCGCTGCTGGTGGAGCTCGTCCGCCGGGGCGAGATCCAGAACGTCCTCGTCTTCACGCGGACGAAGCACCGGGCCAACCGCCTCGCCGATACGCTCTCGCGCCACGGGGTCGTCTGCGAGCGGATCCACGGCAACCGCAGCCAGCTCCAGCGCACGGCCGCGCTGGCGGGCTTCAAGGCGGGCAAGTACCGCGTCCTCGTCGCGACCGACATCGCGGCGCGGGGCATCGACGTCGAGGCGCTCTCCCACGTCGTGAACTTCGACGTGCCGCACGTGCCCGACGACTACATCCACCGGGTGGGACGGACCGCGCGCGCCGAGTTGAAGGGGGACGCGTTCACGTTCGTCTCTCCCGACGAGGAGGCGGACCTGCGGGCGATCGAGAAGGCGATCGGGAAGCGGCTGCCGCGAGTCACGGTCCCCGGCTTCGACTACGCGAAGGCCCCGGCCGAGCGCTTCGAGGTGCCCCTCGCCGAACGCATCGCGGCGATCCGGGCCCTCAAGGCGGAGGAGCGGCGACGGGCGAAGGAGAAGGCGGAGCGCCGCGCCGCCCATCACGCCCCCGCAAAGGCGCGGGAAGCCCCTCGGGGATCGCATTCAACGCACGCAGGGGCGACGCCCATCCGGCCCGCATCGGCGCCGTTCCGGGGCCCGTCGGCCGGGCGTCCGAGCGCGCCCGCCGGACGTTGGGGGCGCCGGAGCTGATCACGTCGCCTTCGCTGCGGCTTGCTCGGGTTCTGCGCCGGCCGTGCGTCAGGCGCACCTCCCAACAGCCGTAGCGCCCGGCGCACCGGCGCTGCGCCTCCGCTCCCTCGTCGGACTCATGCCGGCGAAAAGCAAGAACGCCTCCATGAGTCATCCGCTCGCAACGCGACCAAGTTTCGCGAGCCTAGCGAGCGAAACGACTCGCGTTGCGGGAGCCGGAGCGCAGCGAGGGAGCCAGGCCGGCCGTCGAGCCCCTCTCGGCGAGCGGCCGGCCGGTGGCGCCCGTCTGATCACAAGACCGGGCGATTCGCCCGAACGCAGGGCGCCAGGCGACCGAGCAAGCGAAGGCGACGGTTATTTCCCGACGCCGCCGCCGTAGACGGGGAGCATGCCCGACGCCGCGACGGCCGGCCGAGGCTCCTCCGCCGGCCGGGGCGGCACGGCGGGCGGGGCGTGCCCGGGGAACGCGGGCAGCGGGACATTTCGACCGCGCGCGTACACCTCGTGGCGTCCCTTGGTCTTGTACCACTCGGCGAGCGAGGCGGTCTGGAACATTTCTTCGATGATCTTCCGCCAGCCGACCCCGGTGTTGTACGCGCAGAAGGAGATCTCTCCCATCTGCGTCGCGTACGGGATGATGCACATTTCGGTGCGGCGGAAGTCGTAGTTGAAGAGGTCCTGGAACCACATCCCGCCGACGAAGAACACGCGCCAGTCGTGCCGGTTCTTCTTCGAGAACCCGAGCTTGCCGCCGGTGTGCCCGTCCATGACGCGCGCGAGCTTCCAGGGCGTCAGGCCCGCCGGGATCCCTTCGGGCCGCAGGTTTCGCAGCAGCGAGATCCCGACCTGAAGGGCGGTCCAGAATTTCCGCCGCCCCGAATCCGTCACCGCCCGGATGTCCGCGAGGAGCCGGTCCACGTCGAGGAGCGCCGGCACCGTGACGGCCGACCGCGTCTTCTCCTCGACCAGCATCATCGTTCCGATCCCGCAGTTGGGATGGCAGCCGCACTTGAAGGAGCCCCACTGGGACTCGAGCCCGCCGAGAAGATCCTTCAAGTCCGAGAAGGGGCCGGAGGCCGAGAGCGGATACCAGTCGCGCATCGGCTCGCCGATGCCGGCCTGCTCCTTCACGTCGTGCGCCAGGTGGGAGAGCGTGTAGCGCTGCTTCTTGCGGGTCTCGTCGTCGATCTCCTCGTCCCGGCCCGTGAAGGAGACCGGCTGGAACGCGACGGCGTTGATCTTGTCGATGTTCTCGATCGCGAAACGGAGGATGTCTCCCACCTGGTGGTTGTTGACGCCGTTGACGATCGTAGTCACGAGCGTGATGTCCACGCCGTACCGGCGGAGGTTCTCGATCGCCTGCAGTTTGACGTCGAAGAGGTTTCCGACTTTCCGGTGCTGGTTGTTCTCGTTGCCGACCCCGTCGAACTGCAGGTACGCGAACCGCAGCCCCGCTTCGGCCGCCTCCCGCGCGAAGTCCTCTTCCTGCGCGAAGCGCACGCCGTTGGTCGCGCACTGCACCGAGAAGTAGCCGAGCTTCCGGGCGTACCGGATGGCCGGCAGGAAGTGCGGGGAGAGCGTCGGCTCGCCGCCCGAGAACTGGACCGAGAGCTGCCGGCGCGGCTTGATCGAGACGGCGTCGTCCAAGAGCTTCTGGACGTCCTCCCACTCGAGCTCGTGGACGTAACCGACCTGGTTGGCGTCCATGAAGCACGGGTTGCACATCATGTTGCAGCGGTTCGTCAGGTCGATCGTCAGGACCGCTCCCCGTCCGTACTGGATGGAGGACGTCCCGTGGTTGTGGAGCCCGTCCTTCGGGATCCGGAAGTCGCGCCCGGGATAGAGGCTCTCGAGTCGGCGGAAGAAGGAGGGGTCGGTCGAGAGGACGTCCTCGAAGCGCCCGTGCTTCGGGCACTCCTTCTGCATCCGGATCTCCCCCTCCTCCTCGACGATCCGGGCCGGAATCTGGCCCGGGTTCTCGTCCACGAGCACCTTCCAGTCGGCCTTGCCCGACAGGATCTGCTCGCGGGCTTCCGGGACGCAGCGGGGGCAAAGGGAGTCCGTCTCGCGCGGGAAGCCCAGAGGCGGAAACGACCGCTCGCGCTGCTTCAGGAGGGGCGCCGGAGCCCACTTCGGCTGGATGCGGCGCTCGGGCAGGCGGGAGTCCACAGCCCGGGAGACCTTCCAAAGGGCATCCGCCGTCCGCCGAACGCCCGCGTACAGTGTCTTGCGCATTTTCCTCTTCCCGGTCGCCGCGCCCTGACTCGCGGTGTCTTCTCTCCAATTTTCGGCGGCAAACCCGCTTGTGCTGTCCCGAATTCTACTTGAAATCTTCAGGGCGGGAAGCTTCCGCCGAGCCTCGACCCGCCGCGCCGGCCGGGGCGAATCGCGAGACCGAAAAGGCGGAAAGGTCGGCGGACGGGCTCCCCGCGAGAGCGTCGGCCAGGCGGAGGGCGGTCACCGGAGCGAGCAGGATGCCGTTGCGGTAGTGCCCCGTCGCGAAGAAGAGTCGCGGGACGGCGCAGTCGCCGAGAATCGGAAGGCCGTCGCGCGTTCCGGGCCGCAGACCCGCCCACGCCGCCACGAACCGCCCGCCGGCGACCGCCGGCCAGAGTCGCGTCGCGTCGGCGATCAGCCGCCCGACCGCGTCCGCTGTGACGCGCTTCTCGAAACCGACGCGCTCGAGCGTCGAGCCGACGAGGAGGCGTCCGGCGCCCTGCGGCGCGAGATAGACCGGCTCCGAGTGGAGGATCGGCGTCGGCGCACCGTCCGGGAGGTGGAGTTCGACGAGCTGGCCCCGCACCGGCTCGACGGGCACGGGGAACGGGAGGTCCCGGTCGAACCCCGCCCACGCCCCCGACGCGTTCACGACGCTGCCCGCTTCGAGGCGCCCGGCGTCCGTCGCGACGCCCCGGCAGCGCCCCTCCTCGATCCAGAGGCCGCGCGCCGCCGTCGCGGTCCGGAGCTCCACCCCGCGCCGCAGCGCGGCGTGCGCGAGGGCCCGGGACAGGCGCCTCGGATCCACGACCCCTTCGTCGGGAAAGTGGAGGGCCGGCCGCGCGGAAGCCGCCGAGTCCCGTCCCAGGAGCCCGGCGACCCGGGACGGCTCCCACCGGTCGACGCGGAGCCCTCGTTTCTTCTGCCAGTCGAACCTCGCGAGGCTCCGCTCGTCCGCGTCGTCGAGGGCGCAGGCGAGGAGACCCGTGCGCCGGAATCCCACGTCCTCGCCGGTCTCCTCCTCGAGCCCGCGCACCCAGTCCGGGTAGAGCCCGAGGCTCTCGATCAGCAGATCGAAGAGCGGACCGGGCTCGGGATTCAGGGACTGGGGCACGAGCATTCCCGCGGCGGCCCACGACGCTTCCTCTCCGGCCGCGCCGCGCTCGAGCACGGTGACGCGGCTCCCCCGGCGGGCGAGCTCCCGCGCGAGCGAGAGGCCGATCACCCCGGCGCCGACGACGAGGACGTCCCGATGCCGCGCGTCCCCCGTTCCGTCGCGCTCCCGCGAGAGGCTCGCCACGGCGAGATCCTATCCGCCCGCGGGAGGAGCGCCGGGCGGCGCCGCCCCGGGAAGTCGGACGCCGGATTCGCGTGTTATGTTGAATCGATTCTCGAAAGGAGCCGTCTTGAAGAGACCGACCACCCTCGCCGCCCCGCTCCTGTGCGCCGTCGCCCTCCTGGCCGCGGCCGCGGGAACCGCGCAAACGACGAAGAAGGGAACGAAAAAGATGACCGGTCCGCGCGACTACGCCATCGACGATCGCCACCCTGCAGACCGACATGGGGGACATCGCCATCAAGTTCTTCTACGACAAGGCGCCCAACCACGTGAAGAACTTCGTGGATCTCGCGGCCTCCGGCTTCTACGACGGCACGATGTTCCACCGCGTCATCCCGGGCTTCATGATCCAGGGGGGCGACCCGCTGACGAAGAAGCCGGAGGACCCGCGCCAGCCGTACGGCACGGGCGGCAACGGGAAGAACACGATCAAGGCGGAGTTCAACGACACGCCGCACAAGCGCGGGATCGTCTCGATGGCGCGCGCCTCGGACCCGAACTCGGCGTCCTCGCAGTTCTTCATCGTGGTGAAGGACTCGAACTTCCTCGACGGGCAGTACTCCGCGTTCGGAGAGGTCACGTCGGGGATGGAGGTGGCCGACCGGATCGCCAACGTGGCGCGCGACTCGAAAGACCGTCCCAACTCGCCGGTCCTTATCAAGAAGGTCGTGCTCTCGGAGGCCAAGAACTGAAAGGCGCGTCGGCGGCCGGCCATCGGCGGGCGGCCGCGCGCGGCCCGCACGCGGGCGCGGCGGGGAATCGCGAGGGCGGCCGCTTTCCGCCGGAGTTCGAAGGCCTCTCCCGGCTCGCGCGCCGGGCGGGCGTGCGAGCCGCTGTCCGTCGAAATCCTACCGGGCGACGTCGGGCGCCGCCGCTACCTGCGCCTCGTCCTCCGCGGCGGGGAGAGCGTGCTCGGCGTCGTCTATCCGGCCGAAGAGGCCGACTCGCGGCGGCGGTGGGTGGAGGCTCGCGCCGCGCTCGAAAAGGGCATCGCGGTGCCGCGTCTCCTCGCCGACGACGGCCAGGGCAATCAGCTCGTCGAGGACCTGGGCGTGGAGGATCTCGCCTCGCTTCTCGCCGCCCGGCCCGACGCGCGCGCCGAAGGGATCGGCTCGGCCGTCCGCGCGGCCGCGGCGATCGCGTCGCTCCCCGATCCCGGCATCAATCCGGCTTTCGATGTGGCGTTCTTCCGCCGCGAGCTCGAGCTCGCGCGCGAAGCGGTCTTCGACCTTTGGCTCGAGCGGCCCCTCGACGCCGCGGAGCGGGCTCGGCACGACGCTTTCGCCGACGCCCTCTGCCGCGAGATCGTCGAGCACCCGCGCGCCCTCTGTCATCGCGACTTCCACGGCAACAATCTCTTTCCGTCGGAGGGAGGCGGGGTCGCCGCGATCGATTTCCAGGACGTGCGGTCGGGACCGGACTCCTACGACCTCGCGTCGCTCCTCTGGGAGCGCACGACGCTCGACTGGATGACGCCGGCGCTCGCCCGCGAAGCGCGCGAAGACTTCGCCCGCCGGCGCGGCCTCGAGCGCCGAGGCCTTCTCCCGGCGTTTCGACCGCGTCCTGCTCCAGCGGGCCTGGAAGGTGTGCGGGACATTCGCGCGCGCGGTCGCGCAGGGCCGCGGCGAGGTCTATCGGCGCTACCTTCCCGGGGAGATCGCCCTCGTCGGGCGGCTGCTCTCCGGGTCCGAGGGCGATCGGGCGTTCCGGGCCGTCTACGAGGAGCGCCTCGCCCCTCTGTTAAGCTAGGTCCTTCGAGGAGAACGCTATGTTTGGCTCACTGGGCGTGCCGGAACTGCTGATCATCCTGCTGATCGTCATCCTGATCTTCGGCGCCGGCAAGCTGCCGCAGCTCGGCAAGGGGCTGGGCGAGGGCCTGCGCAACTTCAAGGATTCGGTCAAGGGCGGCGAGGAGCCGAAGGAAAAGAAGACTCCGTAGTCGCCGTCCCTCCCGTCTCAGAACCCGCAGAAATCGCGATTCCCCGGTATCCACGGCGGCGGCTCGGGGCCTGCCGAATCCGGGATCCCTCGTTATCGCTCGGGATGACCGGTCGGGTTCGTTCGCAACGCGACCAAGTTTCGCGAAGTTCACCGAGCGAAACGACTCGCGTTGCGGGAGCCGGAGCGCAGTGAGGGGATCAGGCGAGCGGTCGAGGCCCTTTGGCCGAGCCGCGAGCCGGTGCGCCCGGGACGCAGATCCTCGAGCAAGCGAAGGCGACGTGGGGGCGAGCCCCGCCCCTACTTTTTCTTGATGATGTCGGGCGAGACGCGGCGCTTCTCGCGCGGGAGCCGGATGTTCAGGATCCCCACGCTGTTTCGCAGCGTGTTGCGGTGAATGCCGAGCGAGCTCGCCGCCCGCCCGAGGTTGCCCGAAGAGCGTCGGACCGCTCCCACGATGTACTTCTTCTCGAATTCCTTCTTGGCCAGGTCCAGGGAGATCCCGTGGGCGAGGAGCTCGTCGATGATCTGCTGGAGTTGCCCGTCCAGATTCACGTTCCTTCCCCCTGCAAAAAAAGAATCGAGTGGAAGGCCGGCATCTTAGCAAAGCCGCGAAGGAAAGAAATAGGGCGCCGCGGGAAGAGACCGCGCGCGACGGCGCGACTCGCTTCTCGTGGCACGAGAATTCCCGTGCCAACCGTCGTGAGCGCGACGCGCGAGCGCCGCGGCGCGGGCGGCATCCTCACGCCGACAAAAAAAGAGAGGCGGCCGGGCCGCCTCTCCGAATAATTTTCGATGGAAGACGCTACTTGAGCTCGACTTCGTCGCCGACTTCGATCAGCCGGTAGGAGTCGGTGATGCGCCCGATCGCCCAGCGATCCCCCACGGCGAGGACCGCGATCTCGCCCAGGTACGTGCGCGGAATCTCGACTCCCGGCTGCGGGGGCAGGTTGACCCAGTACGCGCCGCGCGGAGCGATGCCGTAGTCGCGGCCGCTCCGGTAGCGATAGATCGTGAGGAAGTCGCCGGGCTCGACCCCGTTGGCGACGCCGAGGTCCACGATCACCGGCTGGTCCTGCCCGAGCGCCACGACGCCGTCCCGCGAGTAGACGATGCGGCCCTGCGGCTTGCCGGAAGCCGGATCACAGGCCGTGGCCGGCGGTCCCCGGCGCGCCAGAGGGATCGGGATCGGCTCGAATCTCTTGAGGTAGGCCCCCATCGGGATGTCCGTGCAGGAGTCGCTGACGCGAAGGATTGCGGAGTGGGCGTAGCTGCAGAGGATCACGCCTCGCCCCCGGTACTGGTAGAAGCGGCCGAGGTTCCGCGCCGTCGCCCGGGTTGATGACCTCGATCTCCGGCGTGACGAGCCAGTACTCCTCCCCGGGCTTGAGGCCCCGGTCGGCCCCGGCGTCGATGTAGAGGAGGTCGTTCGAGACGAAGTCGATCTGCTCGGCGACGTCCTGGGCGCTCGCCACCTGGGCGACGAAGTCCTCGGTCGTCCCCCCGAGGTAGCCGAAGCAGTAGAGGTCGCTCTCGTAGCCCGTCGGCTTCGGGGCGGCCTCGAGAGTTGCGGTCGAGCTCTCCTGCTGGACCGCGACCGGCGAAGACGCCTGCCCTCCCGCCCAGGCGGCGGGGGCGAGTACCAGCGCGGCGGCCAGGAGACGGCGGCGAGGGAGACGCATGGCGACTCCTTCAAGAAATTCGGCGAATAGTGCCTTGGGCTTTAATTTAGGCGGTTTCGCTGCGGCTGTCAAACGGAGATATCCGCCCGAAGCGGCCCGGAGGCCGAACAAACTCTTTCGCTTCAGTTGTTCGACGCCTGCGGCACCTGAGGCTTCTGGGCCTGTTTCTCCTCGGTCGAGGGAGTCGGCACCTTCAGTTTCTTCAGCCGGTCGCGTGCCCGCTTGGCGTAGTCGCTCTTGGGGTACTCCTCGAGCAGCCGCGAGTAGTAGCGCGCGGCCTCCTCCTCCCGGCCGAGGCGGGTCGAGGGTCTTCCCCTCGTAGTAGAAGAGTTTGTCCCGGCCGGCGTAGTCGGGGTAGCGCTCCTCGAGGCCGCTGAAGCGGCCCATGGCGGAGCCGAGCGACCCCTTGCGCATGTAGAAGTAGCGACGGCGAACTCGTGCTCGGCGAGCGAGTCCACCAGCTGCCGCATGCGCTCCCGCGCGGCCCCCGAGAAAGGAGAGTCGGGGTACTCGCGGATGAGCGCCTGATACTGCTGGATCGCTTCGCGCGTCGGCGACTGATCCCGGTCCGGCTTCCCGTGCTCCTTGTCCGAGCAGTAGGCGAACTGGTATCGGGCGTAGTCGCGCCGGGGCGCGTCGGGATAGCGGTTCAGATAGTCGCGGTAGCGATAGCGCGCCTCCGTGTAGGCCGCGGAGCCCCCCTGCTTCACGTAGGAGTCGGCGACGAGGAGCAGGGCATCGCGGCCGACCGTGTCGTTCGGGTACGTCTCGAAGACGTAGGTCAGGTACTTGCGCCCCTGCTCCCACTTCTTCTTCTCGATGAGCGTCTTGCCCTTCTGGAAGAGCGCCTCTTTGGAGCTCGTCAGCAGCTCCTGGGTCAGCTTGTCGGGCTTCTTTGCGCCGCGGCTCGAGCAGGCGGGGCCGAACGCGAGGCCGACGAGCAGAGCCGCGGCCGCCGCGCCCGCGGCGCGCCGGTTCCTCGCAAATTGGATCGCCGTCAAACCCGCACTCCCTCCTGCGCCGCCGCCCGCAGCCGCTCGATCGCTCGCCGCGGGTCGGCCTCCCCGTAAATCGCCGTACCGGCCACGAGAATTTCCGCGCCCGCGCCGGCCAGGACGGCGACGTTGCCCGGCCCGACCCCGCCGTCCACTTCGATCGGGACCGCCCGGCCCGCGGCCGCCGACCTTGCCCGCGCGATCCGGACCTTCTCGACGCTGCCGGGGAGGAAAGCCTGGCCGCCCCATCCCGGATTGACCGACATGACGACGGCGTAGTCGAGATCGCGCCAGCACGCGTCCAGGGCCTCGACGGGAGTGCCCGGGTTTACGACGGCTCCCGCGCGCGCGCCGCCCCTTCGGATCTGATCGAGGCAGCGGTGCAGGTGGCGCGTCGCCTCGACGTGAACGGAGACCCAGTCGGCCCCGGCGTCCAGGTACTGCGCCAGAGTCGCCTCGGGACTCTCGATCATCAGATGCACGTCGAGCGGGAGCTTCGTCGCCCGCCGCAGCGCGGCCACGACCGGCGGTCCGATCGTCAGGTTGGGCACGAAGTGTCCGTCCATGACGTCCACGTGCACGAGATCCGCGCCCCCCTCCTCGGCGATCGCGAGCGCCTCGTGCGAGGCGCGCGAAGTCGGAGGCCAGGAGCGACGGCGCGATGCGAACCTTCATCGCGAAACCGCGGGCCGCGCGCTCTCGGCCGGGCGCGAGACCGTCAGCGACACGACTTCGCGGCTCCCGAGCGGATACCCCGCCGGCGGAAACTGCTTCAGGATCGTGTTGGGGGCGATACCTTCGTACGCCTCGTAGCGGGCGCTCCCGACCCGGAACCCGAAGGTCTCGAGCCTCGCCTTCATCTTGTCGGCGTCCTGCCCGACGAGGTCCGGCATCACGAACCGGGTCTCCGGCAGCCCGCGGTTGGTGAGCACGGCGACGGCGACGTTGCGGCTCGCGACGACGTCGGGCTCCGGGTCCTGCGCCACGATGCCCACCCGGGCGACCGCGTCCCGGTACCAGGAGGCCGTCCCGAGTGTGAGCGTCTCCTCCGCGAGCTTGCAGCGCCGCCGCGCGCGGCGGCAGGCCCGTCAGGTCCGGCACGCGGAGCTCCCGCGGGCCGAGCGAGAGGACGACGCGGACCGTCTGGGACGGCTTCGCGAGCGATCCCCCTTCCGGCTCCTGCGCGAGCACGCGGTCGCGCGGGATCCGGTCGTCGTGGCGCGCCCGTCGGGCCTCGGGCTCGATGCGCAGGCCCGCCTCCGCGGCGACGCGCATCGCGTCGGGGACCGTCTTTCCCGTCAGATCCGGGACCGACACCGTCCGGCCGACGATCGACCCGCGGAAGGCGACCCAGGCCGCGACGACGAAAATCGCGAGGAGCAGGGCTCCGTAGGCGACCCGGAAGAGGACGCGGCGCATTCGGACAAACCTAACACGGGCAGGCGGTTCGCGGCGACCGGCCCCGCCCGGAATTGACAACGGGGCACGGGATTTGCGACCTTAGGAACCGATGACCGAAGAGGCCACCGAAACGCAGGAGTGGTTCGGCGACCGCCGCTTCAAGAAGGCGGACCTCCACTGCCACTCGGTCTACTCGACCTTCAAGTACTTCCGGATCGCCAACACGCGCGATTCCTACAACCGGCCCGAGGAGGTCTATCGGATCGCCAAGGAACGCGGCATGGACTTCGTGACGATCACGGACCACGACTCGATCGACGGCTGCCTCTACCTCCTGAACAAGCACCCGGACCTCGACGACTTCTTCATCTCCGAGGAGGTCGAGACCTGGTTTCCCGGACACGCGCCAGCGCATCCACGTCAACGTCTTCGGGATCACCGAGCGCCAGCACGCCGAGATCCAGAGGCGGCGGCGCGACATCTACGAGCTCCACGCGTACCTGCGCGAGGAGCGGATCCTCGCCTCGGCCAACCACATGTTCCAGAACTACCGGATGCGCAACTCCCCGCGCCGTTACTTCGAGGAGATGCTCCGGATGTTCGACGTCTTCGAGGTCAAGAACGGCGCCATGGCTTCGCAGCACAATCGGCTGGTCGAAGACCTGATGTCGGTCGTGCGCGAGAAGCGCGGCGCGGTCTCGCTCGTGGCCGGCTCCGACGCCCACACGCTCGGGCCTCTCGCCCTCGTCTACACGGTCGCCGAGGCCGAGACGCCGGCGGACTTCTCGAGAAGGTCCGCGCGGGCGAGTGCTTCGTCTGGGGGAGCGAGATGGGGTTCCGCACGCTCCTGTCGGACGTCTACCGGATGGTGTTCCGCTACTACGGGAGCGTGCTCGACCTGAAGAACCCCGAGTTCACCCGCGGCGAGAAGGCGCGGCACCTCGCCCTCGCGGCGATGGGCGCCCCCTTCTCCGCCGCCGGCGTGCCGCTCGCACTGACGTCGCTCAACTACCTGAAGCAGATCTTCGTGTCGCGCAGGGTGGGGTCAGGAGCTGCTCGACCACCTCGACGAGGGAAGAAAGCCGTCGTAGAGCGCAGACCGGGGACTGAGGACCGAGGACTGAGGACTCGCGAAGCTTCAGCCTCGAGGCTCCTCCAATCTGGTTACCGACGCAATCACCTGGAGTCCTCCGTCCACTGTCCTCGGTCCTCAGTCGGTAAGATTCCGCCATGGCGGCCCGGAGTCCCTCCGCGCTCGACCTTCCCCTCGGCGCCCACCAGTCCATCGCCGGCGGCACGCCGCGCGCCGTCGAGCGGGGGCTCGAGGCCGGCTGCCGCGTCGTCCAGATCTTCGTCAAGAACAACAACCGCTGGGTCGGCAAGGCGATCGAGGACCGGGAGGCGCGCGCGTTTCGCCGCGCCGTCCGGCGGGCCGGCTTTCGGCACGTCGCCGCCCACACGTCCTACCTGATCAACCTGGCGGCCCCGGACGCCGGCCTGCGCCGGCAGTCGATCGCCTCGCTCTGCGACGAGATCGCCCGATGCCATCGCCTGGGAATCCGCGACCTCGTGCTCCACCCCGGGGCGCACGGCGGCGACGGCGAGGCGGCGGGGATCTCGCGCCTCGCGATCTCGCTCGACGAGGCCTTCGACCGAACCGCCGACACGCGCGTCCGCGTCCTGCTCGAGACCGCGGCGGGCCAGGGCACGGCGGTCGGGCGCCGCTTCGAGGAGCTGCGCGACATCCTCGGATCGCCTGCGCGACCCGCGGCGCGCCGGTGTCTGCCTCGACACCTGCCACGTCCATGCGGCGGGCTACGACCTCTCGTCCCGGCGGGGCTACGAGGAGACGATCGGGTCGCTCGACTCGACCGTCGGCCTCGCGCGCGTCGCGGCGATCCACGTCAACGACTCGAAGAAGCCGCGGGGCTCGCGCGTGGACCGCCACGAGCACATCGGCCGGGGCGCTCATCGGGAAGCCGGGGATTCCGGAACCTCATGCGCGATCCGCGCCTCGCCTCGATCCCGAAGTTCCTCGAGACGCCGAAGGACGAATCCTTCGCTTTCGACCGCGCGAACCTGGCCGCGCTGCGGCGCCTCGCGGGAACACCGGCCGGGCGCCACGCGCCGTGAGCGAGATCGGCCTGCGGCCGGCCGAGGGGCCGTCGCCGGTCCCCGACGGCGGGGAGCTCGAAGAGGTCCCGGGCCGCCACGACTGGGTCGCGCTCCGACAGAGCTTCGCCGAGGCCACGCGCCGCCGCTTCCCGGACTGGATCACTCCCGATCAGGCGCACTTCCGCGACCAGCTCGCCTACGCGCTCGGTCGATTCGACGAGGGCGCGACGCTCGCCGCGTACTTCGTCCGGAACCGACCGCGGTCGGCGGATCCGCAATCGCGTGGGCTCGACGTGCTCGACGTCGGCTCGGGCAACGGGGGCGTGGCGGCGGCGCTCGCCAACGGCCGCGGCTTTCGGGTCCATGCGCTCGATGTCGTCCCGAACCCGCATCTGCTCGATCTGCGCCGCCGTCTGGGCCTTCCCATCCGCGCCGTCGTTGGGTCCGGCCACGATCTCCCCTTCGCCGGGAGCCGATTCGACGTCATTCTCCTGCTCGACATGCTGGAGCACGTCGCCCGGCCCGCCGACCTCGCCCGCGAGGTGATGCGGGTGCTGCGACCGGGAGGCGTCTGCATGATCACGACCCTCGCCCGGGTCAAGTACCTCGTGGCGCGCGATCCCCACTACGGAATCCGCGGGCTCCTCCTCCTCCCGAACTTCGCGCAGCGTCTGGTCGTCAATCGGATCTTCCGACGGCGGGTGGGTACCCGCGACGCAGGCGTGGACCTGGCCTACGACGTCGCGCAGATCTTCTGGAGCGTGGACTCGATCGCGCGGCTCTTCCCCGGCCCGCGGAGCGTGGAAGCGCTCTACAACCGGGTGCTCGACGGCTCGGCCCGGCGATTCACGAGCGGATGGTGGCAGTACCGGTTTCGCCACCTGCTCTGGGATCGCGTGCTGATCTCGAAGACCGGCTAACGGCCGCGTCGCGGCCGGAGCGCTACAATCGCGCCAGGTGAAGCGCGCGGTCCTGCCCCTCGCCGGCGCGGTGCTCCTCGTCGTCGCGGCCGCCCTCCGGCTCCCCCGCCCGTACTCGCTCCTCCGGCTCGACGCGAATCCTTTCCGACGCACGCTCTCGCCGCACGACGGGCGTCTCTACGCGCTCGCGGAGGCGGCGGCGCCGGGGATTCCCGCCCGGGCGAGAGTCGCCGTCGCATGCGCGCCGGGGCGGCCCCAGGAATCGGCCTACTGCGCGATGGTCGTCCGGGGACTGCTCCCCGGCCGCGACGTCCGGAGCGCGCCGGCGGACCCCGCCTGGCAGCCCCAGTTCCTGATCCGCGAGGGCAGGGGCGAAGAACCGGCGGCGGGCCGCCTGCTCTTTCGCCTCGCGGACGGCGAGGTCTGGAGATTCGAGAGGTGAATCCGACCGCCGTCTGGCTCGCCGCGCTCCTCGGTCTCCCGCTCCTCGGCGCGCCGCTTCTGCTCCACTCCGCCTATCGCGCCTTTTCGGGGCCCGCGCGCCTCGTCCTCTCCGGTGGGGTCGGCGCGGTCGTTCTCTCGTTCTCGATGACCGCGGCGGCGCTCGCCTCCTGGCCCTGGCGAATCCCGCTTCTCGTCCTCTTCTCGCTCGCGCTCTCGGCCGGCCTGCGGGCCTTCTGCGGCCGACCGGCGCCGGCGGACCGGGCCGCACGCTTTCCGCGCAGCGAGCTCTTCGCGACGGTTCTCTCCGGAGCCGCCGTCGCGATCGCGCTCGTCGCGACACTCGGCGGCGGCGCCGGCTCGCCGGATCTCCTCCTCTTCTGGGGGCCCAAGGCACAGGCCTTCGCGGCCGCCCGATCGATCGACGCCGGATTCCTCGCGAGCCCGGCTGCGGCCGGGATGCATCCGTACTACCCGCCGCTTCTGACGAACCTGTATGCCTTCGCGACGCTCGCGGCGGGCGCCTTCCCCTGGAAGGCTGCCGTTCTGACGTTTCCGATCGCGCTCGCGGCGCTCTCCGCGGCGCTCCCGTCGCTCCTGCGGCGGTCCGCGCGCCCGTGGGCCCCCGCGGCGGCGTCGGCGCTCGCGGTCTCGGCCCTCGCGCTCATCGGAACGGAGACCGACGCCGCGGGGAACGCGGAAGCCTGGCTCTGGCTCTTCGAGATCCTCGGCCTGGCACTTCTGCTCTCCGAGCGCCCGGTGTCGGGCCCGTCGCTCCTGCTCTCGGGTCTCCTCTTCGCCGGCGCCGCGACGACGAAGGTCGAGGCGCTGCCCTTCGTCCTCGCGGCCGCGCTCGGGTTCGCGGCGTTCGACCGGAGGCGCTCGGGCCCGGCGGCGCGCGCGGGGGCCCTCCTCCTCGGCCCGACGGTCGCCGGGCTCGGGCTCTGGTTCGCTTTCGGCCTCCCCCGGCGCGCATTCGCCGGCTACGGCGAGTACGGGAGCCTGCTCGACCTGCGCTGGGATCGCGCCGGCCTCGTCCTCCGGCAGCTCGGGGCGGCTCTCGCGGCGTGCGCCGGGGCGCTCCCCTTCCTCGTGCCGGTGGCGGTCGCCCTGCTCTGCCTCCGGGGGCTGCGAGGCCTGCCGCTCGGGATCGCCGCCGTCCTGTCGCTCTTCCTGTGGACGGCCTACCTGCTGCCTGTCGGGGACACTTCGCTCTGGATCGAATGGTCCTCGGCGCGGACGCTCTCGCCGATCGCGGCGCTCTTCGCGCTCTCGCTCGGCGCTCCCCCGGACCGGCGCCGGCCGAAGATCGCGAGCGCCGCCAGGAGCGAGAGCCCGGACACCCAGAGCCCCGCCGAAAACGAGCGCGGCCGGTAGGAGAGGACCGCCCGGTGGCGGCCGGGCGGCACCTCGAAGGCGAGGAACGCCCGGTTGTAGGTGAGGAGCGGCCGCTCGACCCCGCCGACGGTCAGGCGCCACCCGGGCCAGCGCGTGACGGACGTGGCGACGAGCGCCGATTCGCGCGCGTCGATCTCGAGCTCCATCTCCTGCGCCGAGTAGGAGACGATCCGGAGCCGGGCGTCGCCGTTGCGGCGCTGCGGCGCGCCGGGCCCTTCGACGACGCCCGCCTCCGCGAAATCCCGGATCGACAGCAGCCGCTCCATCTGACGAGGCGGCTCCGGCTCCCGGAAATAGGAGCGCGGGACGAACGCGCGCGGCAGGACCGCCGGGTTCTCCAGGATCCGGCCGCTGCCGTCCTCCGCCACGACTTTCCAGCCGGGCGGCAGCGCATCGCCCGGAGAGAAGTAGACGTAGCGCACGTTCAGGAAGGAGAGGAACGGCTTCGTCGGATCGTCCACCCGGTTGAACCAGACGGGCTGGTGCACGCACCAGAGCGGATACGTCTCGACGAGCGGCAGAAACGTCATGGCCTCGTAGCCGCGCACGTCCTCGAGCTCGTAGAGCGCGGAGACGCTCGGGACGAACGAGTAGCCGACCGCCGCCACGCGCCACGCCTCCCCGCGCGGGATCCGATCGAGAAGCGGCAGCGGCGGATAGAACGCCCGCGCCGGAAAGGTCGGATAGACCGGCCCCGCTTCGAGGCGCCGCTGCCCGAGGAGGAGAACGACGAGCAGCGGGACGGCGAGCCGCCCGAGCCGTCCGCGGCGGAGCGCCCCGCCGACGAGCGCGGCCGCCCCGAGCGGAAGCGCCTGCACGAGGAAATGGTCGCGGAGCTCCGCCGTGCTCATCCCGATCTTTTCGAGGCGCGGCAGGAGGCGAAAGTTCAGGACGGCGAGGGCGAGCAGGGTCGCCGCCGCCGCGGCGGCGAGCCGCGGCCCCGCCGCACTGGGGTCCTCTTCGAGCCTCTGGGCCCCGAGCGCCGCGAGAGCCGCCGTCGAGAACGCGGCGAGGAAAACGAGGCGTTCGTTCAACGCCAGGTCGAAGAGCGGCAGCTTCGCGAGCGCGTCGGCGAATCCCGGCAGGCCCGCCCACGCCGCCAGCCCCGCGAGGCCCGTCACGGCGAGCGGCCACTTCTCCCGCCGCCTCGCGCCCAGGCCGAGCAGCGCGAGCGGCAGGAGGAGGGACCCGGCGTAGGCAGCCGGCTCGATGACCTTCGGATCGAAATTCCCCCGCCCGAGCTCCCCGACGGAATAGGGAACCACGTTCATCGAGGAACGCTCCATCGCGATCCGGAGCGGCTTCGATCGCTTCGATTCGGCGTACCAGGTGCGGCGCGACGCGAACTCGATGGTCTCGCGGGCGGCTTCCCGGAACGGGAGGAGGAAGACGGCGCAGAGACCGAGGGCGAGAGCTCCCGCGGCGACCGCCAGCGCCAGGCCGCGCCGGCGGCGTTCCCGCCCGGCCCAGGCGAGCTCGAAGAGAAAGAACACGGCTCCGCCGGCGACCAGGTGGAGAAGGCTCTCGGGATGTCCCCCCGCGGCGATGAGGAACGAGGGACGCGACGGTCAGCGCCAGGGCCCGCCGGTCTCCGATGCGGACGAGCCGGCGCAGTCCCAGAAGCAGCAGCGGGAACGGGGCGGCCGTAGGCGCGGGAGGATAGCCGGAGTAGAAGACGAGGAAGTCGGAGAAGGCCCAGCCGGCCGCGCCGAGGAAGGAGGGCGCTTCGCGCGCAGCCGAGCTCGCGGAGCAAGAGATACGCCGAGAGGAGCGCCAGAAAGCATCGGAACGCCGCGTCGAAGGTCCACGCGGAGGAGAGCGGCAGCAGCATCCCGACCCAGGTGCGCCGGATGGAAGACCTGCGGGCTGCTGCATCGCGAGCAGTGGCTCGCCGGCGAGCAGGAATCGGTTCCAGAGAGGAAGCCTCCCGTTCCTTGACCGCCTCCCGGACCGCCTTGCGCCAGGGGATGTGCTGATAGACGACGTCGCTCAGGGTCGGGTTGCGGCCTCGGACCGATCGCCTGCGGAGCCGCGGAGGGCCGCGAGCGGATAGTCGTTGTAGGCGATGTCGAGCGGGGCGTAGACGCCGGCGGTCACGAGCGCCCGACCCGGTCAGGAGAAACGGCGCCAGGACGAGGAACGCCGATCGCCGGCCGCCGCACCGGAGCCACGAACCGCCGCGCGAGAAGGAGCGTGCCGACCGTCGCGCCGAAGTAGACCGCGAGGAGCCTCAGAGCAGCCAAAGCCGTCGGTGTCCTATCGCGTCGGGAGGGTTCGCACGACTCTACTTACGCTCGGCCGCCCTCCGACGTTGGCCCGGAGCCTCCCGGCAGGCAGTCGCGTCGAACTCGAGCGGCCGCCCGCGCGCGCCGGAGGAGCGCGAAGAGAAAAGAGATCCCCGCTGAGGCGACGCCATCGAGGAGCGTCTCGTAAGAAGACGTGAAATCGGAGAACGTCCGCCGGCCGCGCCGGGGACGTAAGCGCCCTCGCTGCACCGAGTTTCTCGAAGCAGCAGGCACGCGCGGAGAAGCGGGAAAATGAGGCGAAGGGGCGAAGACAGCGCCGCAAACGAGAGGAAGCTTCTGCACGCGCAAGCGAGGCTCGGCGTCACTCTACACGCTCGGACCAAGGAGCGGGCCCATAGCGCCCGTCCGTCTCCGCAGGGGCCTCGCCGCCGGCGCCGCGCTCGTCGTCGCCCTCGGCGCGGCTCTCATCGTCTCCACCTACAGGGAGTTCAGCGAGACGGTCGACGAGCCCGTCCACATCGCGGCGGGAATGCAGTGGATCGACCGGGCGGAGTACACCCTTTCGCCCCTGAACCCGCCGCTGCCCCGGATCGCCTCCGGCCTTCCGCTCTACCTCGCGGGAGCACGATCTCGCAGCCTGCCGGACCCGGTGGCCGAAGGCAACGCCCTCCTCTACGACAAGGACCGGTACGCCCGCAACCTGGCACTGGCCCGCCTCGGAACTCTCCCCTTCTTCCTGCTCGCGGCCGCGACCGTCTGGGCCTGGACCCGAACGCTCGCAGGCGAAGCGGCCGCTCTCGTCGCGACGGTTCTCTTCTCGTCGCTGCCGCCGGTGCTGGGGCACTCGGCGCTCGCCACCACGGACGCCGCGCCGATGGCGACCCTCTGCCTTTCTCTCCTCCTCTTCGTGAGATGGCTCGATGCGCCGTCCTTCGGCCGGGGCGCGGCGCTCGGGGCCGCCCTGGGACTGGCGGTGCTTTCGAAGTTCTCGGTGCTCCTCTACTTTCCGGCCGCTGCAGCGGCGATCCTCGGCGTGCGCTGGCTGCTCCGCCGTAGCACCCCTCCCCGGACCGCCGGCCACCGCCTCGGGTCGATCCTTCTTTGCCGGGATCGTCGCCATGGCCGTCCTCTGGGCCGGCTACCGCTTCGCGTGGGGTCCGACGCGCTCGGGGACGACGCCGGTTCCGGCCCCGGCGCTCTGGACCGGCCTCTCGGACCTCGCCTCGGTCGCCTCCGGCGAGCGCCCCGTCTACCTCCTCGGCCGGCAGAGCCTCACGGGCTGGTGGTACTACTTCCCGGTCGCGATCGCCGTGAAGACGCCTCTGGCGTTTCTCGTCCTGGCGGCGATCGGCGCCGCCGGCACCGCCCGGTTCGCCCGGGAGACCCGAGACTGGAGGTGGCTCGCTCCCCCCGCCGCGGCGGCGGCGATGATTCTGTCCGTTCTCCCGAGCCGACTCGATCTCGGCATTCGCTACATCCTGCCGGTCTATCCCCTGCTTTCCATCACGGCGTCGCTCGGCGTCGTGCGTCTGTGGCTCCCGCGGAGGCTCGCCGCGGCGGGAAGGGCGGTGGCCGTCCTGCTCGTCGCCTGGCAGATCCGGTCCTGCGCGCGAGCCCATCCCGAGTACGTCGCCGACTTCAACGAGATCGCCGGAGACCACCCCGAGCGTTTCTTGAACGACAGCAACCTCGACTGGGGCCAGGACCTGCTGCGCCTCGCCGAGGAGCTTCGCCGCCGGCACGCGGTCTCCGTCTCGCTCTGTTACTTCGGCAATGCGGACTTCCGGAGGCACGGCCTGCCCAACCCGCGCCGGCTCGCCCCGAACGAGCGACCGACCGGATGGATCGCCGTCAGCGAGATGTGCCTGCTCGATCCGTCGTACTTCTGGCTCCGGGACCTCCGTCCCGAGGGCCGGGCCGGCCGCTCGATCCGGCTCTATCGACTCCCGAACTGATCGAGGGAAGGTTCAGACCTCTCCCTCGTAGTAGTCGAGGCCCGAGTGGTCGAGGACCTCCTCCCCCACGAGGATCCGCAGCGTGTTGGTCAGCTTCAGGTGCTGGATGAAGAGGTCGTGCTCGGGGCGCAGATCCGGCCGCGACATCGGGCTCTTGAAGTAGAAGGAGAGCCACTCCTGGATGCCCGAGAGCCCGGCGCGCTGGGCGAGGTCGAGGAAGAGGATCAGATCGAGCACGACGGGCGCCGCGAGGATCGAGTCGCGGCAGAGGAAGTCGATCTTGATCTGCATCGGCTGGCCGAGCCAGCCGAAGATGTCGATGTTGTCCCAGCCCTCCTTCGCGTCGCCGCGCGGCGGGTAGTACTCGATCCGCACCTTGTGAAAGTAGTCGCCGTAGAGCTCCGGGTACATCTCGGGCTGGAGGATCGCGTCGAGCACGGACGCCTTGCTGACCTCCTTCGTGCGGAAGGAGCCCGGGTCGTCCAGGACCTCGCCGTCGCGGTTGCCGAGGATGTTCGTCGAGAACCAGCCGTGGAGCCCGAGCATCCGGGCGCGGAGTCCCGGCGCGATGATCGTCTTCATCAACGTCTGCCCGGTCTTGAAGTCCTTGCCCGCGACCGGCACACCGCGCTCCCGCGCCATCTCGGTCAGCGCCGGGATGTCCACGGTCAGGTTCGGCGCGCCGTTGGCGAAGGGCACGCCCGCGCGGATCGCGGCGTAGGCGTAGATCATCGAGGGGGAGATCTCGGGCGCGTTCTCCGCGAGGCCCCGCTCGAACGCAGGGAGCGATGCGTGCACGGCGGAAGGCTGCGCGAAGACTTCGGTCGAGCCGCACCAGACCATGACGAGGCGCTCGACGCCCGTCTGCCGGCGGAACCGCTCGATGTCCTCGGAGAGCGCGTCGGCCAGATGTCTCTTGGTCGGCGCCTGCTTGACGTGGTGCCCGTCGAGGTTCCGGACCCAGGCGCGCTCGAAGACGGCGGGCCAGGGCGAGAGGCTCGAGAGCTCGCCTTTGACCGCCGCGAGCATTTCCGAGGGCACGACCCCCGCCTTCACCGCCGTCTGGAAGGCGTCGTCGGGGAAGATGTCCCAGCCGCCGAAGACGAGGTCCGACGTCCTCGCGAGTGGCACGAGCTCGCGGATCGGCACGAACCGCGGCGCGGTGCGCTTGCCCAGCCGCAGCTTCTGCATCTGCGTCAGGGAACCGATAGGTCGGGCGATCCCTTTTTCGATCAGATGGACGCCGGCGACGAGCGTCGTCGCGACGGCGCCGAGGCCGGGCAGGAGCACGCCCAGCTTCCCCTCCGCGGGGGCGATGTCCCGCGCTAGCTCGGGATAGAAGCTCGTTCGATCGGTCATGCGGGTTTCCTTTCGGGGCGGCGTCGGTCGAGCACCAGGAGGACCAGGAAGAAGACGGGCGCGCCGGCCGCCGCGAGAGCGAGGAACCAGGTTGCCTTTCCGAAGAGGGAGAGCGCAAGGACGAGGTAGATGAAGTCGCGCCGCGAGAGGGCGTCGGCGACGCGCGAGACCGCGGAGTCCGAGTCCGACACGGAGGTGAAGAGGGGGCCTTCCTTCGGAGCGCGCATCGTCCGGGCGTAGACGAGGGCGGCGGAGGCGAGCGTGCCGGCGACCGCGAGCGCGCCCACGAGGAGGGGCCAGCTCGCCCCGATCGCCCGGCTCCAGCCGATCGCCATGCCGGAAAAGACGGCCGCGTGCACGACGTTGTCCCCCCAGAAGTCGAGGACGCCTCCGAAGCGCGACTCCTGGAACTTCAGTCGCGCGAGCTCGCCGTCGCAGCCGTCCAGGATCGAATGCAGGAGGAAAAGGAGCGCTCCGACGGTCTCGAGCGACGCGCGCGACGAGAGGAAGAAGAGCGCTCCGACGAGGCCGATCCCGACGGACAGGAGCGTCATCTGGTTCGGCGTGACCGACGTCGCGGCGAGCCGCCGGCTCACGGCGAGGGAGACTTTCCGCTCGAAGTGGCGCGACATGAATCCTTCGGATTCCTTGACGAGGCCGTCCAGGAGCCATCGCTCGGCGCGCGGGAGGTCGTCGCGCGAGCGGACCTCGACGCCGAGCTCGGAGGCGGGGTGTCCTTGTGCGAGCTCCCGGACCTCGCCGGCGCGCAGGATGCGATTCCACGGGAGGACGACGGACTCGGGCGGCGCCGCCTGACCCGCCGCGAGCTCGGCACCCGTCCCATCGAGCGCTCGCGCGGCGGGCTCGCCGGCCGACAGGCGCGCGACCGCCACGTGCTCGAAGCCCGCGCGGAACGCGGCGATCGCAGTCCGCCGGATCATCGGGAGCCCGAGGAGCATCGTCTCCGGCGGCACCGAAGCGGGACCGTCGGGCGGTACGAGGAGGAGGGCGCGCGAGGAACTCACGCCGGCACCGGAAGGGACGCCCCGCCCCGACGGCTCGACTCCTGCGCGACCGCGAGAAGAGTCGCGCAGAGCTCCGCCTCCTCGAGGTTCCGGCCTCGCCTGCCGGGGCGCTCGACCTCTTCGAGGAATTCCTCGATGACCCCGGCGAACCACTCGGGATGGTGCGACCCTTCGGCGATCGACGGAATCTCCCAGATCCGGGACCCGCCTTCCCGGTCGCGAAGCTCGACCCGGCTTCCATCGAGCACGATCGAGCCCTTCTCCCCCTCGATCCGGATCCGGTTCTCCCGCGCCTCGGCGGCCCAGGTCAGGAAGAATCTCCACCTTCGCGTCGCCCCAGTCGAGCGTCAGCAGGGCGGTGTCTTCGAGCTCCGAGGAGCCCTGTCGCCGCGCTTCGAGCCGGGCGGCCAGCGAGGCCGGGCGGCGGCGGAACCAGCCGCTCGACGACGTAGAACGCGTGCCAGCCGTGATCGACGAGGATGCCGCCCCCCGAGATGGCCGGGTCGAGCCGCCAGTTCCCCCCGGGGCCGGCCGCCGCCGCGGCCGGCCGGGTGCGGAGGGTCTCCCATCGAGCGCTCCGCAGCGGCTCGACGAACGGCGAATGCGCGAGCTCCCAGACCCTTTTCAGAGCCGGCGCGTGCTTCCAGTTGTGCACGGTGACGAGGGCGCGCTCCTTCTCACCGGCCAGGCCCGAGAGCGGCGCGATCTCCTCTCGCGAGAGCGCGAGCGGCTTTTCGCAGAGGACATGACATCCGGCTTCGAGCGCGGCGCGCACGATCGGAGCATGCAGGGCCGGAGGCGTACAGACGTCGGCGAAGTCGAGCTCCTCGTGGCCGAAGAGCTCGTCGGCCGACGCGTACCACCGCCCCTGCGGGAACGCGGCGAGGAAGGCCTCGCGTCCCTCCGGGCGCGTGTCCGCGGCGGCGACGAGGGTCGCGTCCGGGCGGGCGAGCCATCCGGGAAGGTGGCCCTTGCGGGCCACTTCGCCGACGCCGATCAAGGCTCCCCTCCGCATCGCGAGAGTGCCGCGCGGCCGGCTCAGTCGAGCTTCCACTCCCTCGCGATGGAACCGATCGCCTCGTCCAGGATCTCGAGGCCGTCGAGCGCGGTGCGCTCGTCGATGTTAAAGCGGCGGGTTGATCCGGATGACCGGCGTGTAGGACATGGCGAGGAGGCCACGGCGCAGGCACTCCTGGAAGAGCGCCCTCGTGAAGTCCTTCGAGACGAGCTCCTTGGTGCGCCGGTCCTTCACGAGGTCGAGGCCGAGGAGGAGCCCCTTGCCGCGGACGTCCCCGACGATCCGGTGCTTTTCCTTCATGGCCTCGAGCTTCGCGAGCATCGCCCGGCCGACGCGCGCCGGAGTTCTCGACCAGGTTCTCGCGCGTGATGATCTCGAGCGACGCCAGCCCCGCGGCGGCGGCGAGCGGGTTGCCGCCGTAGGAGGAGGAGCTGCCCTGACGGGTTCGACCAGGGCTTCGACTTCGTCAGCTCGTCGGTCGAGACGACGCCGGAGAGCGGGAACCCTCCGCCGACCCCCTTGCCGATCGTCATCACGTCGGGGACGACTCCGTCGTGGTCCACGCCCCACATCTTCCCGGTCCGCCCGAAGCCCGTGATCATCTCGTCGGCGATCAAGAGCGCGCCCTTCTCGCGCGCGATGTCGCGGATCGCGGAGAGGAAACCGGCGGGCGGAATGACGTTGCCCGCCGTCCCCTGCATCGGCTCGACGATGATCGCGGCGACCGCGCCGCCGGTCTGGTTCCGGATCACGTCGCGCGTCTTCTCCGCGCAGGCGATGCCGCAGTCCGGATAGGTCAGCGAGAGCGGGCAGCGGTAGCAGGAGGCGTAGGGCGCCGAGTAGCAGCCCGGGCACGAAGGGCCCGAGCCCCTCCTTGAAGTCTCCCCAGAGGAGCGGCAGCACGCCGCCGGTCTTGCCGTGGAAGGCGCCCGTGTATCCGATGAACTCGAACTTCTTCGTCGCCGACTTGGCGAGCCGCAAGGCGGCTTCCACCGCCTCGGCGCCGGAGGAGAAGAGCTGGATGCGGGTGAGCCCCGGCGGCGTCACCGAGGCGAGGAGATCGAGGAACTGCGCCCGCGTCTCGGTCGTGAAGCTGCCGAAGGTCAGGCGCTCGGCCTGCGCCTTCAGGCGTTCGACGTAGTGCGGGTGGCAGTGGCCCACGCTCCCGACGGCGATCCCGGCGATGAAGTCGATGTACTCCTGCCCGTCTTCGTCGTAGAGGCGGCTCCCCGAGCCGCGCGCCATCGCCAGCCCCGAATAGAGCGCGAAGGACTGCAGTCCCGGCGCCATGTGGCGCTGCTCGAGGTCCACGACGCGCCGGGAGCGCGGGCCCGCTTCGTTTCGTTTGCTCGTCACTTCGGCCATTGTTTCATCCTCGCGAGCCGGTCTCGGGAACGGCGATCGGCGACGGGCCCGTCATCTTCGAGAATCGCTCGGCGAGCCGGGCGGCGATGTGCTCGGGCGGCTTCGGCGCGGAACAGGGCGAAGCTCGGCCAGGCGTTCAGGTCGATCAGGACGAGCCTCCCGGGACCCGCGATGGCGTCGCCGCCGAAGACCTCGAGTCCGAGCGCGGCGGCCGCGCGCGCCACGAGCGCCCGCAGCACGTCGACCTCGAAGGCGTGATTCGAGAGCTTCTGATCCCGGTGGTAGAACCAGCGGAACCAGGAGAGCTCCCTCCCCTCCGCCTCCCCCGCCACCCCGTAGAACTTGATCAGGTCCCCCGGCACGTGCTCCTGCACGACCGCCCGGGAGATCCCGCGCCCGGAGAGACTCGAGCGAGCGGCTTCGAGGTCTCGCTCCGTGGCGGAAAACGTGACGTCGCCTTCCTGCGTCGCGTGGACGTCGCCGCGCTTGACCCAGACGGGCAGCGCGGGCCGCGCGGCCGGAAGGGCGCCGGAGGTGGGCACGAGGGCGCTTTCGGGGAAAGCGACGCCGTGCCGGTCGAAGCGCTCGAGCGTGCGCTCCCGGTCGGTCGCCCGAATCGCCTCCGGCCGGTTCACGATCCGGGCGCCGCGTCGTTCCCAGAGCGAGAGCTTCTCGACGGTCGGGATCCGCTCGCACATGACGAAGAGAAACGGGGGGACGCCCGCCGCGTCGGTGGCCTCGGGCAGCTCTTCGGCGGACTTGAGCTCCACCTCGAACCCGCGCGCCTCGAGGGCCGCGCCGGTCTCGCGGAGGATCAGGGCGTCGTCGGTCTCGCGCCCGGGCGAGTGCGCGAGCTCGCGGTAGACGCCCCAGCAGCGGCGGTCTCGCGTCACGCGGCGCCTCCCGCCGCGCGGCCCGGCGCGGCGAAGAGCGACTCCGCGAGAAGCACGTCCTCGGGCCGGTCCACGTCCACCGCTTTCTCGATCGGGAACGCGCGGATCGGCTCCCCCTCGTCGCAGAGCCAGGCCAGGTACTCGCGCAGCCGCCCGAGCGATTCGGGAGGCGTGCGCCGCCGCGCTCGCTCCGAGACGACGTAGAAGCCCGCCGTGACGGCGTCGCCGGAGTCTCCGCCGATCTTCGTCACCCGCCCGTCGGGCCCCGTCCGGACCCAGAGAGGCTTCTCGTCGGCGACGAGCGGCGTGACGGCGATCACCGTCTCCTCCTCGCCCGCCGCCTCGGCCGAGCGGACGAACGCGACGAAATCTTCCGTCGCGCAGAGCGTGTCCACCGTCGTGACGAGGAGCCGCCCCGGCGGAGAGACGGCGAGGAGCGTCCGGAAGCTCTCGAGAGAGTGGGGCGTCGTCCGCACGACCACCGTCCGGACGAGCTCCGGGAACCGCGCGCGGGCGAAGGAGGCGCATTCCTCCTCGGTTTCGTTGAAGATCACCGCGGCGCGCGCGATGCCCGCCGCCTGGAAATTCGAGAGCACGCGCTCGAGTAGCGACACGCCGGCGACCTCGACGAAGGGCTTCGGGCGCGCGAAGCTCTTCAACCGCGAGCCCTCCCCCGCCGCGAGGATGGCGCCCGCCGCGATCGCCGTCATCCGAGCACCCCGGAGAGCTCGGGGAGGGAACCGATGACCGCGTCCCCGGGGCAGCAGGGCACACCGTCTCCGGCGCGAAGCCAGACGTGGCGCATGCCGAGGGCGCGGGCCCCCTCCATGTCGCGGGGCCGTGAGTCGCCGACGAAGAGCGCCTTGCGCGGTGAGACGCCGACGGCGGCGAGCGCCGCCTCGAAGATCCGGCGGTCCGGCTTCTCGGCCTTCACGACCACGGAGTCGATCGCCGCGTCGACGTGGGGCGAGAGGCCCGCCTCCCGGCAGACGGCCTCGAGGTTCCCGTAGAAGTTCGAGACGACCGCGAGGCGGTAGCGCCCGTGGAGTCCCGCGAGGAGCTCCGCGTTTCGCGCCAGGTGCGCGCGCGCGTCGGCCAGGAATCGCGAGGCCACGGCTTCGGCCGCCTCGGGCCGGCCGAGCCGCCGCGCCACTCCGGAGGCGAGAAGGCCGACGGTCTCTTCGAACGAGAGGTCTTTCGGGATCGCACCGACGAGCGCGTCGTCGGCGTCGTAGAAGGCGCGGTCGAAGGCCCCGGCGGAGGCCGCGTCGCCGCCGAAGAGGCGGCGGAAACGCTCCTTCCAGGCGACGCCGTCGGAATCGAGCGTGCCGCCGAAGTCGAACAGCACGGCGCGCACCGGAGAGGACGCCACCGTCACGGGCGCGCCTCCCCGCGGGCGAGCTTCGCGACCGGCGTTTCGGTCTCCCCCCCGCGCAGCGTCCGCGCGAGGATCACGACGAGGCCCGGAATGGTCCAGACGATCTCCCGGGCGCGGCGCACGAGACTGTAGGCCACGCCCTGCGCCGGCGAGAGGCTGAGCAGAACGCAGATCCCGGCGCGGGCGCCTTCCGCCCCGCCGATCCGGCCCGGGAGGAACAGAAGCATCGTGACGGCGACGACCGACAGCGCCTCGACGCCGAGCGCCTGCGGCCCAGCCGCTTCCCGGCGCGAGCAGGCGGAGGACGATGCCGGTCTCGACCGCCCCGCCGCACCACCCGAGGAGGCAGAGCCCGACGCCGGCGGCGAATCGTCCGCGCCTCTCGCGGTGGAAGCGGCGGATGCGGTCGTCCACCGCCTGCGCCTTCTCCCGGTGTCGCAGGAGCCGGGCGAAGACCCGGAATCGCGAGAGCCACGCCACGGCTCCGCCGTAGGTCCCGCGGCGCAGCGCCCAGGAGAGCCCGGCGAGCATCGCGCCGAGCAGCACGACGCCCGAGAGCGCGCCGGCCTTCGCCGCGCCCGACATCGGGAAACGCGCGAGCGCGGTCGCGACGCCGGCGAGCACGAAGAGGACCTGCAGCGATCAGGTCCACCTGCTTGTGAAGCGTCACCGACGCCAGGGCGGGCCCCGCGCCGAGGCTCCCCGAGAGCAGGCGCACCTTGAGCGGCTCCCCGGCGACACCGCCCGGGGCGAGGTAGTTCGCCGAGTCGCCCGCCAGATACACGGCGAAGAGGCCCGGCAGGGCGCTCGCGGGCGGACGCGGGTCCATCACCACCCACCAGCCGAGAAAGAACGCGGCCTGCGCCGCGCCGTAGAGGGCGACGAGAACCGCGAACCAGCCTCCGATCGCCCGCAGGTTCGCCTCGACGGCGGGCCAGCCCACGGCCCGGAACATCCAGACGAGGAAGGCCACGCCGGCCGCGACGGCGGCGACTCGCGCCAGCCGCTTCCACGACGGCGGCGCGGGCCTCGAAGGTCCGACGGTTTCCATGTTCCGATGCGGAGAGAGCGGCGCGACGGAGGTCGGTCAAACCACCGGCCGCGGGAGGGAAGGCAGAAGCGCCTTCAGCTCCTGCGGCAGCGAAAAGCTGACGCTCTCCTTGACCGTCTCGAACTCCTCGACCTCGGCGACGCCGAGCTTCTCGCGGGCGTAGCGCACGACTTCCTGCACGAGGATCTCCGGCGCCGAGGCGCTCGCCGTCAGGCCGAGCACGCGCACGCCGGACAGCCACTCCGGTCGGATGTCCCCCGCGCGTTCGATCAGGTGGGACGGGACCCCCTGGTCGCGCGCAACTTCGCAGAGGCGGAGCGAGTTCGAGCTGTTCGGCGCGCCCAGCACGAGGAGAAGGTCCACGAAGGGAGCCATCGCCTTGACCGCGTCCTGACGGTTCTGCGTCGCGTAGCAGATGTCGTCCTTGGCCGGCCGCGCGAGGCGCGGGAAGCGCGTCCGCAGGACCTCGACGATCTCGCGCGTGTCGTCGAGCGATAGGGTCGTCTGCGTCAGGTAGGCGACCCGGCTCGGGTCGGGCACGGAGACCGCCTCCGCCTCCTCCCTCGTCCCCACCAGACGGATCGAATCGGGCGCCTCCCCGAGGGTTCCAATCGTCTCGTCGTGCTCTTCGTGCCCGATCAGAATGATCGTGTACCCCTGCTTCGCGTAGTGGATCGCCTCCAGGTGCACCTTGGTCACGAGCGGGCAGGTGGCGTCGATCGTGCGCAGCCGCTTGCGGCGGGCGTTCTCGCGCACCGCCGGCGAGACCCCATGCGCCGAGTAGATCAGCCAGGCGCCGTCGGGAACGTCGTGCACTTCCTCGACGAAGTGCGCTCCCTTGCCTCGCAGCTCGTCCACCGCGTACCGGTTGTGAATGATTTCCTTGCGGACGTAGACCGGGCCGTCGCAGACCTCGAGCGCCTTCTCGACGACGTCGATCGCGCGCACGACGCCCGCGCAGAAGCCGCGCAGCCCGGCCACGAGGAGCTTCTCGATCCGGGCCTCGCTCGGGGCGGCCGGGATCACCATACGACCGTCTCCGCGACGATCCCGCGGGGGCCTCCCGAGCGGGCCTTCCGGCCGCCCGTGCGCTGCGCGAGATCCGGGTAGAGCTCGAACACCGTCTCGACGACGCCCGGGGCGTCGAGACGGAAGTTGTGGCGCTGAATCGGCGCCGGGCTGTGCTCGACGAACTGGTCGGGGATCCCGTGCACCCGGAGACCCTGCGTGTCCCAACCCTCCCGGTGGAACGCTTCCAGCACCGCGCTGCCGAAGCCGCCCATCTCGAGGTGCTCCTCGAGCGTGAGCACCCGCGGAGCCGACTCGCGGACGCGGCGCAGCAGGTCGAGGTCAAGCGGCTTGGCGAAGCGCGCGTTGGCGACGCCGCAGTCGATGTCGCGCTCCTTGAGCTGCGCCGCCGCCTCTTCGGCGACCGGGACCATGGAGCCGTACGCGACGAGGAACAGGTCCTTCCCCTCGCTCCGGATCTCTCCCTTGCCGATCGGGAGCGCGGCAAGCTCCTCGTCGAGCGGAACGCCGATCCCGGCGCCGCGCGGGTAGCGGACCGCGAAAGGCTTGCCCGAAGAGAGGGCCGTGTAGATCAGGTGCTGCAGCTCGTTCTCGTCTCGCCCGGCGGCGACCGTCATGTTCGGAATGCCGCGCGTGTAGGCCACGTCGTAGATGCCCTGATGCGTCTTCCCGTCATCGCCGACGAGGCCCGCCCGGTCGATACAAATGGTGACCGGCAGCTTCTGGAGGCAGACGTCGTGGATCAATTGGTCGTAGGAGCGCTGCAGGAACGTGGAGTAGATCGCGACCACCGGCTTCCATCCTGCTTTCGCCATCCCCGCGGCCATGATGACCGCATGCTCCTCGGCGATTCCGACGTCGTAGACGCGGTCCGGGAATCTCTTCTTGACCTCGATCAGGGCGGTCCCTTCGAGCATCGCGGCCGAGATCGCGACGATCTTCGGGTCCTTCTCCATGAGCGCCGTCAGGGTCCGCGCGAAGACCTGCGAGTACGTGAATCGGGGCGCCGAGCCGGGCGCTCCGGTCGGCGTGCCGGGCTGGTGGAACTTGCTGGGGTTTTCCTCGGCCATCGGGTACCCGCGTCCCTTGTGGGTCAGCGCGTGGATCACGACCGGCGTTCCGTCGGCGGACACGTCGCGGGCGCGCGCCAGCGCGTCCTCGAGCTCGGTGAAGTTATGCCCGTCCACCGGTCCGACGTAGTGGAACCCGAGCTCGTCCCAGACGAGATTCGGGAGGAAGAGCCCTTCCACCGAGCTCTTCAACTTCCGGGCGAGCTCCCAGGCCTTGTCGCCGTGCGGGAGCCGCTTGACGAATTTGTGCCCCTTCTCGATCAGCTTCCCGTAGGCGGGGTGGAGCTCGAAGCGGTTGCGCCAGTGCACCATCCAGCCGACGTTCTCGGAGATCGACCAGCCGTTGTCGTTCAAGACGACGATCAGCCGCTTCGGCTTGACGTGCACGATGTTGTTCAACGCCTCGTAGCTCGGCCCGGAGGTCAGCGCGCCGTCTCCGACGATGACGACCACGTACGGATCGTCCTTGGCGCACTGGAGCGCCATCGAGATGCCGAGACCGTAGGAGAGGCCCGTGCCCGCGTGTCCCGCCGCGAGCGTGTCGTGGTCGCTCTCGGTCGGTTCCGCGAACCCGGAAAGGCCGCCCGGTGTCCGGATCGACGGAAATTGATCCCGGCGCCCCGTCACCAGCTTGTGGGTGTAGCACTGGTTGGAGGTGTCCCAGACCAGTCGGTCCTTGGGGCTGTCGAACGCCCGGTGGAGCGCGAGTGTCAGCTCGACGACCCCGAGGTTGGAGGCCAGATGGCCGCCGGTCTTCGTGATCGTCTCGATGATGACGTCCCGGCATTCCTGCGCCAGGGTTTCGAGCTCGGGGTGACCGAGGGCTCTCAAGTCCCTCGGCCTTTCGATGCGGCTTAAGACTGTCATGATGGCGTGTGGCCCGTCCTCTCGTCTTCGCCCAAACTCCAGCCCCGCCAGACCGGTGGCGCCGGCCCGGACGCCGAGGCGGATGAAGTGGAAAGTATACCAAGCCGAATGTCGTTGACGTGGTAGGGTTTACGGTCCGGCAGCGCGGTCGTCGATCCGGAAGGCGACCCACCGGCACACGGAGAGGAGTAGGCGGCTCTATGGGCTCAATTCGCGTCGGCTCCGAGGAACACAAGGAACTCTTCTGCAGGACATTCGTCGAGACCCACGACCCGTTCCGTCCCGCCGCGATCGAGTGGCCCAACGTGGACGAGGAGAGCCTGAAACGGCTGAAGGCCCTCCCGGTCTGGAACGAGGCCGCCCGCACCGAAGCGGCCACCGCCGTGAAGGTGCAGGCGCTCGGCCGCACGGAGCCGGACCCCGTGCTCGCCCGCGCGATCGCCCTGCAGGGATTCGAAGAAGGACGCCACGCCGACGTGATCCAGCGCCTGACGCGCCACTACGGGATCGACGTCAAGCCCTGGCCCGAGCCGGAAATCCCGAAGGATCCGATGTGGACCTTCCTCCGGACCGGCTACGGCGAATGTCTCGACTCGTTCTTCGCTTTCGGGCTCTTCTCGCTCGGCAGCCGATCGGGGCTCTTCCCGGCCGGCATCGTCAAGGTCTTCGAGACGATCATGCAGGAGGAGGCGCGCCACATCCTCTTCATCGTCAACTGGGCGGCGTATCTGCGCGCGAGGAAGCCGCTGCCGCTGCGGCCCGCCTTCGACGCCCGCCGCGCCTGGAACATCGTCGCGCAGGCGTTCGACCGGGTGAAGGGCGCCATGCAGATGACGAAGTCGGACGGCGACGGCTCGTCGCAGGACGGATTCACACTGAAGAGCCACAGCAGCTTCTCCGACTTCTCGCTCCGGGCGTTTCTGGAGCTGTGCCTCGCCGAGAACGATCGGCGTTTCGCCCCCTACGACCCACGGTTGCTGCGCCCGATCCTGGTTCCTTCGACGGTCCGCGCGATCGTGAGGGTGCTTCCGCGCGGCAGAGCCGAGGCGTCGTCGCAGGCGGCTTGAGACCAGGATTCAGGATTCGGGATTCGGGAGCCAGGGACCAGGAGCCGGGGTCAGGCTCTCCCGAATCCTGACTCGCGAATCCTGACTCCTCCCTCTGACTCGCCCCTAGCCCCCCGGGGCCGGCCGGCGCTCGCGAATCTTCAGCAAGAGCGCGACGATCGAAAGCGCGGCAAGAACCAGGAAGACGAGAAGGCCGCGGCGACGAAAGTCCCGCTCGTGGAGCGCCCGGTCGCCCCCGGCCTTCGCCCGCCGCGCGGCTGCCAGGCCCTCCCGGACCGGCTCCTGCACCGCGGAGACCCGGGAGAGGTGGACCTCGGCGCGCGCTTTCGTCAGAGCTTGCTCCGCGCGGGTCAGCTCGAACTGGGGATCGGAGACCTCCATCCCGGCCTCGGACGCCCCCCGCAGGATCTGCCGGGCCGCGCCGATCTCCGCCCCGAGGTGGACGATCTCGCCGCGCATCGCCGCGGCCGCGTTCGCGCCGGGAGAGCCCGCTTCATGGCAGCTCTGGCATTTCCCGTCGGGACCCGTCGAAAGAAATGCCTCGGTCGGCGCCAGAATGGCGTGGTTCTCGTGGCAGGTCACGCAGCCGGGCAGGCCGAGCTCGCCGAAGGCCTCCCAGTGCGGGCTCAACTTGAACTGCTCTTCGAAGACGGAGTGGCAGGTCCCGCAGACGTGGGCCACGGAGGCGACCTGCGGAGGCGCCGCGCCGTGGTTCCCGTGGCAGGAGTTGCACGTCGGCGCGGACAGGTCGCCCTTTTCGGTCCGAGCCTTGAAGTGCACGCTTCGGGCGTACTGGGCGTAGATGTCCGAGGGAATCTTGTACCCGGCCATGAGGACGGCGTCTCCGTGGCATCGATTGCACGTCTCGGCGATGCGCAGAGGCGATGCGGGCGAACGCGAGTCTTTTACGGGCAACACGCCATGCACGCCGTGGCAGCTGCCACACTGCGCGACCCGTTCGTCGCCCTGGGCGAGCTTCTTCCCGTGGCCGCTCGTTCGATACTCGGCGAGCTGATCGACACGCAACGACGGGTTGAACTGCTTCATGACCGCAGCGTCGCCGTGACACTTGGCGCAGAGTTCCGGGATCTCCCGCGGGGCGATACGGCCGCGGAACTGCTTGCGGGGATCGTGGGCGAGCTCCTGGTCCTCCTGCGTCCCGTCGCCGCCGTGGCAGAAAACGCAAGTGAAGCCGGCGCGCGCGTGGACGTCATCGCCGAACACCCGCGCCGGAGGAGTCAGGCGCGCGTCGTCCAGCGCCAGATGACACTCGACGCAGCCGCTCGAAGGGGGAGGCTTCGGCGGCTTCGGCGCGTCGCCCGCGACGGCCGCGGCAGCGAGGAGACCCGAAAGCGACGCGGCCGCGAGCCTCACGGGGCGCCCTTGCCGGACCGCGTGAGCACGGCGAGAAGGGAGAGGACCGCCGCGCCGGCCAGCAGCAGGAGCGCGCCGCGATTCCACCAGGCGGAGGACTTTCCGCGCGAGGCCCCCCGGTCGAGCAGAGGCACCATCAGGAGAACCAGCGCGAGCAGGCCGAAGAAGAGCACTCCCAGCGTCTCGCCCGGCACCCCCGCGATCCTCGCCGGGACGTACTTCAGGCCCTGGAACATCCAGAGGAAGTACCACTCCGGCTGGATGCCGCTGGGCGCGGGGGCCATCGGATCGGCCTTCCGCCCGAGCTCCCACGGGAAGAGCGCTGACAGCGTCGCGAGCAGGGCCACCGCGGTCAGCCATCCGATCATGTCCCGCAGGAGGAAGTCGGGGAAGAACGGCATCCGGCGCGGCGGCGCCCCCTCGCGCTCCGCCTCCGGGGGCACGCTCATCCCGTGCCGCTGCACCAGAAACAGGTGCAGGCCGAGAAGGGTCGTCGTGAGCGCCGGCAGGATCGCCACGTGGATTCCATAGAAGCGCGAGAGCGTCGCTCCGGTCACGTCCGACCCGCCCCGCAGGATCCGGGAGAGGAGCGAGCCGACGACGGGGATCTGCGCCGGCACGTCCGTGCCGACCTTCGTCGCGAAATAAGAGAGCGTGTTCCAGGGGAGCAGATATCCGGAGAAAGCGAACGCGAGCGTGAGAAAGAGCAGGACGGCTCCCGAAATCCACGTCATCTCGCGTGGCTCGCGGTACGCCTTCAGGAAGAAAACGCTCCCGAGATGCAGGAAGACGACGGCCACGAAGAGGTTCGATCCCCAGGCGTGGATGGAACGGATCAGCCAGCCGAACGGAACATCCGCCATGACGTACCGCACGCTCTCGAACGCTTCGGAAGCGCTCGGCCGGTAGTAGAGGAGCAGCAGGATCCCGGTCGAGACCTGGACCAGAAACAGGAAGAGGGCCATGCCGCCCAGGTAGTAGAAGACCGTGTGCCGGTGGATCGGAACTTCCTTTTCACTCGCGACGCGGGCGATGTCCTCCCACCCGAGGCGGGAGCGGGTCCAGTCCGAGAGGCGCATGCCCGGCGGCTCCGGCTTCAGACGCGCCGGAGCACGATCCTTTCGCCGCGCACCTGCACCTCGAGGGCTGTCAAGGGGCGCGGAGGGGGGCCCGAGACGTTGACGCCACTCGTGGCGTAGGTGCCGTTGTGGCAGGCGCACCAGATGTCGGACCTCTCGGAGCGGTACTGGACCGTGCAGTCGAGGTGCGTGCAGGTCGCCGTCAGGGCCTTCATTTCTCCGGAGGGGTCGCGGAAGAGAAGGACCGGCTTGCCGGCGAGCGGGACGATCCGCCCGGAATTGGGAAGAACTTCGGAAGCCTTGACGTCCAGTTCGAATTCGGTTCCCGAAGGCTCCGACGCCTCGGGAGGGACGACGTACCGGAGAACCGGATAGAGAAAGGAAGCGGCGGTTGCGCCCAGGCTCGTGCCGAGAAAGCGCGTGAGCCACTTCCGTCGGGTCGTGGCCCGAGGGTCGGGCGGAACCGTCCGAGGCCTGATTATCAGGGTCCCTCCGAATAAGCTGCCCGCGAAACTCGAGCGACTAGAGAACCTCCTTGGCCCTCGGGCTCCGCAGGATCACGCGCCCCGTAAGGACGACGGCGAGCCCGGCCGGCGAACCCGACCCTGACGAACCAGAGCGATGAATTCAGCATATCAAGGCGAGTGTCTCCGTCCTGTCGGGGCTACGGGCCGCCGGGACAGTCACTTCAAGCCGAGGTCGGCCAGGACCTTCGGCTGCTCCTCCTCCATCGCCAGCACCTGGTGGCAGGTTTCGCAGTCGTCGCGGATGACGCGGCCGTCGGAACTCTTGTGCTTGCCGTCGTGACAGCGGAAGCAACCGAGAAAGTCCTCGTGGCCGATGTTGTTGGGATGGACTCCCCAGGTGACCTTCATCTCCGGGAAGACGTTGCGAAGATAGATCGCCTTGACCTGCTCCGCGGCCGTCTCGACCGCGGCTCGCTCGGTCTGGTAGATCGCCGAGTACTTCGTCCGGTAGAAGTCCACCAGGGCCGCGGGGATCCGCTCCGACGCCGAGGCGCGGTCGGGGTAACTCGCGCGAAGGGCGGCCACCGCCTCGCGCTTTACGTACGGCAGTCGCGTGCTGATCCGGCCGGCGGTCATGGCCTCGTCGACCGCGCGCTCGGGCATCTGAAACGCGTGCGTCGGCCGATTGTGGCAGTCCATGCAGTCCATCTTGCGGCGCTCGGCGGTGGCAAGCTCCTTGGCCGTTGCCTTCGCGTCGGTCGAAACGTACTCGACCTTCTTCCCGGCGTCGTCGATGTAGGCGACCAGGGGGATGACCTGGCGGCGCCCGTCGGTCGACACGTACTCGATCCGCTCGGTCGTGTCCAGGTGACGTCCGTGAATTCCGACGAGCCCCTGCGCCGTGCGACCGCCGATCTTCAACAGCAAGACGCTCGTCGCCGGAGTGTTCTTCTCGTCGTCGGCGAACTTCGTCCTGACGAGAAACTTGTCGCCGGTGAACTTCTGGGGCCAGTGGCAGTGCTCGCACGTGTCGCGCGCCGGCCGCAGGTCGTGCACGGGCGACGGGATCGGCCGCGAGTAGTTCTTCAGGGCGACGGCAAAGACCTGGCGAACTCCGTCGAGCTTCGCCTTCACGAACCAGGGCGCCCCGGGACCGATGTGGCACTCGACGCAGGCCACGCGCGAATGAGGGGAATTCAGGTAGGCCGTATACTCGGGCGACATGACCGTGTGGCAGGTCTGCCCGCAGAACTGGGCCGAATCCATGTACTCGACCCCCTTGTACGAAGCCGTTCCCATGATCACGAAGTTGCCGAGGGTCAGAAACAGAACGATCAGGATTGTGCGCCGCAGGAACCGGCTTCGCAGATCGACCCTGGGGTACTCGCGGGGCAGCTGCCCCCGCGCGCGGAGTTTGCGGCGCCGCAGATAGCCTCCGAGCGGCATCAACAGGAGGCCGAGGGCGAAGATGGCGGGGAGGATGAGAAAAAAGACGATGCTCGCATAGGGATGGACGGGACGCGCCTGCACGATCAGATAGATCCAGAAGACGAGCAGCGTGATGGCCGAGCTCGTCGTGAGGATGGCGCCGGTGAGCGAGATCGGGTTCTGACCGAGGAAAACGGCGAGGCGGAAGACGGTCGAGATCCGTTCGCGGGCTCCCCTGGCCATGGGCCGACCTCCTTGCGCCGGATCGGGCTCCCCCGGCGGGCCGGCCTAGCGTACCAGCGCGAGAATCGTCAGAAAAACAAGAACGAGACCCAGGGCCACGGCGAGCAGCGTCGAGATTCGGGTCCAGGTGAGCATGGCGGAGCTCGGTGGAGAGGACGCGAGCCGCTCGAGGCGCCCGCTCGCGGCAATCCGCTCGTACTCGGCCGGCCGCTCGTGGCGGAGCTCCTCTTCGGGAACCACACCGGTGAAGATGACCTTGTCGACCGGAAACTTCTCCGGCCTCAGGTGGCTATTGAAGAAGTGGATCGTGAAGATGAAGCATACGGCGAGAAGCGCTTCCTCCCCGTGGATCAGCAGCGCCAGGTTGAACGCCGTGCCGGGCAGGAACCGGGCGAAGAACTTCGGGAACCAGAGCACGAGACCCGAGCCGCCGATGATCCCCATGCCCCAGAAGACCGCCCAGTAGTCGAACTTCTCCCAATAGGCGTACCGGTCGAACTTGGGGCGGGGCCCCCTTCCCAGGAACCAGCGGAAGTTCTGGGCGATCTGCACGATGTCCCGGGGCTGCGGCACCATCGAATGGGGGCCCCAGAGAATCCCCAGGTCCCTCCGAACGACGAGGCGGTACGCCAGCCGCGCCAGGTGCATTCCAAAGCAGGCGAGCATCCCGAAGGCGAAGGTGCGGTGGAGGATCGCGGCGCCGTGGAATCCGCCGAGCAGGCGCGCCAGGACGGCGGCCCAGGCCCTGGTCGAGAAGAGTAGCGGCAGTCCGGTCAGCGCGAGCCCCAGAAACGTCACCATCAGGAGAAAGTGGAGAAAGCGGTCGAACGAGTCGAACCGCGTGATGTAGCGGCCGCCCGGGGCCTCGCTCGTCATTTCTTCTCTCCCTCGCGCGGAGACGGCTCCCCGCCGTTTCCTTCGCGACGCGCGCGCCACGAGCGCGGGAACCACAGGACGGCATGCAGGCCGAAGAACGCCATGACCCCCACCAGGAGCCACTTCATGAAGATGGCGGCGTAGTAGAGGAGCGGATCTCGCGCGCGCAGCTTCGGGTTGGGGTGCGGGTCGTAGCGGGCGAACTTCTCGTTGGTTCCGGGGTGACACTTCTGGCACGTCCCGACGCGCCCGGCGGCGGAGATCGCCGAACGCGGGTCCGCGGCCGGGTAGATGTCGTGGGCCCGGTGACAGTCCGAGCAGGTCGCGATCCTCGCGAAACCGAGGTTGGTCACCTGGCCGTGATACGTGTCCCGGAAAGTCTCCCGCGACTCGCCATGGCAGTTTCCGCATTCCTTGATGACGTCCAGGCGCCAGGCTTCGACGTCCGCCTGCCGGATGTGGTGCGCCGTGTGGCAATCGGTGCAGACCGGGGCTCTTCGATCGCCCTTGCGCAGGAGCGTTCCGTGGATCCCCTCCTCGTAGAGCCGCTCGATCCCCTTGTGGCACGACCCGCAGGTGGCGGGGATGCTGCCGCGAAAGATCCGAGAGACCGGATCGGAGGAGCGGCGAATGTCGTGCATGCCGTGGCAAGTCTTGCAATTGGGCGCGGTGACGAGGCCGCTCTTCAAGACGGCCCGTCCATGGATGCTGTCTTCGTAGAGCGCCGCCACGTTGCCAATCGCGATGTGCCCCTTCCGGATCACGTCGGGATTGCCGTGACACCGGTCGCAGGTTGCGGGCAGGTTCAGCGCGTAGGTCCGGGAGGCGGGATTCTTCGAGGACTGGATGTCATGCGTGCCGTGGCAGTCGGCGCAGGTGGCCGCAAGGCTCCCGCCCGGATGGCGCCGCGCCTCGGCGTGCACGCTCTTTCCGTAGTCGGACACGACGTCCGCGTGGCAGCTCGAGCACTGAGCCGGGGCGAGCTTCTCGGCGTGTGGGAACTCGGCGGAGGAGGCCAGGTCGGCGTGACAATCGACGCAGGCGAGCCCAGCCTCTCCGTGGACCGAGGAGGAGAACTTCTCTTTTTCGACGAAGATCGAGCGGCCGTCGGCCCGCCGGGCGTCCTTCTCCCCGTGGCAGGAGAGGCAATCTTCGTTCGGGGGGGGCTTGACCGCCGGCGCCCCGCGTGCGGCGGAGGCCCCGGCGACCAGCAACAGGGCGAGGAGGACTCCCGAAACTTTTTTTCCCGGCGCTACTTCTTGTCTCCCGGGTAGTCCTTCAGCCAGGCGACGTCGACCTCGGACGCGTTGCGCTTCCCTTTCTCGGCGAGGAGCCACTTGCCGCGGTCGTTGTACGTCACGGCGTCTTTCTTGGGCATCTTCTCGCCGTGGCAGTACATGCAGTTCTCGGCGGCGAATCCGAGCTCCTTGGCCTTCTTCTGCATCGGCATCGTCGCCGAGGAGCTCCCCGCCAGAAGCATCCAGCCGCTCCAGGCAAGGAGAATCGTCGCCAGTCCCGTGCCCACTCTTTTCATCGGAGAACCTCCCTGGACGGGCCTCGACTGCTACTTCTTGTCGCCCGGATAGTCCTTCAGCCAGGCGCCGTCGACCGCCTTGGCGTTGCGCTTCGCCTTCTCCGCGACCAGCCATTTGCCGCGGTCGTTGAACTCGTGCGCTTCCTTCTTGGGGAGCTTGTCGACGTGACAGTACTGGCAGTTGGCGGCGTTGACACCGGCCGCCTTGGCCTGCTTCTGCGTGTCCAGAGACGCCGAGGACGTGCCCGTCAAGGCGATCCATCCGCACCAGAACAGAATCGCGGCGAGCAACCCGAGTCGGGAACCTGCGTTCTTCATCCTTTGCTCCTTTCGTCGCAGCGCGGATTGTACACACCGGAGGTGGCCCACTCAGGGGCGCCAGTGGAGCCCGACGTAGTAGCGGTTGGCGTTGAAGTCTGCGAGGGGGCCCGCCTGATCGAAGGCCGGCTTTTCGCCGTACTGGTCCCGCCACCATTCTCCCGCGATCCCGAGATTCGGCGCGACGAAGAACTCGGCCCGGGCGCGAACGCGGTTGATCGTGAACGGGATGGAGCCTTGATTGCCCATCCACAGGAAGGAGCCGTCCACGGCGAGCTTCCGCCACGCGACGTGGAGACCCCCCTCCCAGGTGTGCCCGATCTCGTTCTGGGCCTGTGGCACGATCGAGAAATCCTGGGGCACGCGAATCAGGATGTCCCGGTCCACTCGGAACTCGCCTGCCGAGAAGCGGAGCGTCAGGATCTTGCCGATCGGCCCGACTTCGAGATCGCCGGCGACTTCGCGCACCCGCGTCTCGTAGGCAATCTCGGGTATGTCGTTGTTGTCGGCGCGGCTCTCCCGCCAGGTTCCGCCGAAGCGGACCAGGCCCTTCCAGTCGTAGCCCAGTCGGAACTTGAATCGGTCCCGGTCGGAGAAGTCCGTCCGAAGAATCGGGCGGTTCCCGTCGTCTCGCCGGTAGTCCGCTCCGATAGTCCAGCCGGCGCTCGACCACGTGACGCCGGCGCCGTAGGTGTTGACCGTCCGGGTGAACTCCTCCCCGGGCTGGTCCACCAACTCCTCGGCGCCCTCGCCGGAGAACTCCACGTCCTGATGGGTCTGCGACCAGCCGGCGTTGACCGAGAAGCAGCCGAGCCAGCGAGCCGTCACGGAGGCGTCGAGCGTCCGGTCGTCCCGCTCGAGAGACGTGTTCTCCTCGACCGCCCGCAGCAGGTCGCCCAACGGCACCTGGCCGTAGCTCAACGTGTCCAGGTAGAGGCTCGAGATCAGCGCCTGGCCCTCGAGCGTACGGCTCTTCTCCGTCCAGCCGCCCGAGAAGTCGATGTTGGGCGCCAGGTTCACGTCCGCGCGTAGCGAGCCGCGCCAGTAGTCCGTGTCGGCCTTCGACGTGATGCCGTCGTTCAAGCCCGCGAAGAAACGCGCGATCTGGAAGGAGACGAAGCTGCCGGAATCGCTCTCCACCGAGCTTGTCTCGCCGCTGGCGTCGGCGCGCACGTAGCTTCCGACGAGCTTGACCCGCGACACCGGCTGGCCGGCGATCCAGACGCTCGTGACGGGCGTGTTGATCTTGTTCTCCGTCGTCCGATCGATGCCGTCGGCGGTGACGTCCCGCCCGAGGACGGGGAAAGTGTTGTTGCCCGCCTCCGACCCCGGCCGGAGGGACTCCGTGTCGGTGTAGCGGTAGCGGCGCCACCCCTGGATGACGGCCCCTCGAATCCAGCTCAAGTCGAAGCGGAGGCCGATCCGATACTCCTCGTCCACCGAGTGGACGTCCTGATCGAGCGCGAAGTCGTCCTCCCCGACATGGTAGGTCGTCTGTCCCGGGCCCACGTAGACGTTTCGCGTGTAGCCGAGGATCGGCGTCCACTTCTTCCCGGGAAAGATCTCGAGCGTGGCGTCGTAGATGTTGCGCACCCGGTTGTAGGTGTGCTGGCCCGGGACGATCCCGTCGTCGAGCAGAGGGTCGAGCAGAGGGTTGGCGAAAGCCGGCAGGGCGCTGTAGAAGTTCGTCCGGCGCCAGGTAAAGGACAGGCGGTACGTGTCCACCTGGCCGGCCGTCAGCCGGAGCATCCCGGCCGGGCCCGCGCCCACGTCCGAGGCGTCGAGGTGGGCGTAGTCGAAGATCCCGTCCATGGGGGCCGTCGAATCCCAGGCGAGCATCCGCAGGAGGAGACCCGGACGGTCGTTGATCTGCGACCGGTACATCTGCTCATTGCCCGAGACGTCCACGAAGCGATAGCCGAGCTCGAATTCCGGCAGCGGCTCCTGCCCCGCGAGCGGCAGCGCGCCTGCCGCGAGGGCGGCAAGGACGAGAAGCGCCGGCGTCGGGACTCTCTTCATGTCCTCACTTAAGGAGCGTCGGCGACAGATTCGAGCCGTGCACCGCCACGTGGCACGTCGTGCAGTTGCGGTAGCGCGGGAGCGTCAGGTCGTGGAACGAGGGAGGCTGGCCGCCCGCGGTCGGCGGCCCCCCCGTCTTCGAGTGGCACGAGAGGCAGAGCTGCGCGACGTTCGACCAGAGGAGCATCTTCGGGTTGTTCGAGCCGTGCGGCTCGTGGCAGGAGAGGCAATCGCCGGCCGACCCGGTGACGTGGTCGAAGACGAACGGGCCGCGCAGATCCGAGTGGCAGTTCAGGCAGGCGAGCTCCCCTTCCCGCGTCAACTTCACGCTCTGCCCCTTGCGGTCGTGCGGGCTGTGGCAGTCGAGGCAGGTCATGCCGCCCCGGTCGAGCCGGTGGACGTACGGCTTGTTGCGGAAAGCGGCGGAGATCCCGGTGTGGCAGGTCTGACACAGCTCTCCCGGCGTGCGGGCGAGCAGCCACGGCTGCTCCGTCTTGACGGACTTGTGGACCGCGTGGCAGGAGAGACAGTTCACCGCCGGGCTGTTGGCGTGGAAGCCGACCGCGAAGGAGGCGTGCTCGTCGCTCTTCTCGTGGCAGGAAAGGCACATCTCCGCGCCCTCCGCGCCGTGGAAGGTCGAGATCAGGCTCGTATCCCCCCCGGCCTCGATGTGCTTGGTCCCGTCCCCGTGGCAGGTCGAGCAGGAGTCCTCGGGATCCGCCTTCTGGCCGCGCTTCGATGGCCTCGCGTGCGGGTTGGCGGCGAAGGCGGCGACGGTGTCGGTATGGCAGTCCCCGCATTTCGGCACCGAGGCGCTCGCGGGCGCCGTCGCGGCCGGCGCCGGTGTTGCCTCGGCGGGGCCCGGAGTTGGCGTCGGCGTGGGAGAAGACTGCGCCCAGGCGATCGCGCCCGCCACAGCGAAAATTGCCGCCGCCACACGGGCGAATTCACCTGCGCGCGATTTCAACCCTCTTCCTCCCCAAATTCGCCGGAGGACGGAGCGACCGCCCTATTGCGCGTGAACCTTGTCGACGTCCTCCACCGCGCCGGGACCGTGGCAGACCGCGCACGCTTCGCCGAAGGGCGCCGTGTTCAAGTAGGCGTGAGCCGCGGCAGACTGGCTGTCGTGGCAGCCGAGACAGGCGGCCGCGGTCGGCTGCTGCGGCGTGTACCAGTCGCGCAGCGTCTGTGTCGGCAGAGACCCGGGTCGCGCGTTCTCCTGCACCTCCCATGTGCCGTCGAAGTGGCACGTGGCGCAGTCGCGCCGGTCGCCCGGGAAGATGACTCCGTTGAAGTTGTTCTCGCTCCCGTTGCGGCCGTAGATCGTGTAGTCCTGAGACAGGTCCTCGCCCGAGTGGATGCGGTGAATCATCCGCTTGAAGTCGATCGACTCCACCGGCTCCTTGTCCACCGGCCGGCCGTTGGCGCCGACCAGCTTGTCGCTCGCATTCGGGTTGTGGCACATGACGCATTCTTCGATGTTGAAGCGCTGGCCACCGTGCAGAACCAGCCGGTCGTGGCAGAGGTTGCACTTGGCGAGATCCACGACCGCCCGGCGGGGCTTCGGTGCGGAGTCGGTCACCGCGGCGTAGAAGACGGTGTTGAAGGCTCCCTCGGAAAAATTCGGACCCTCTGGCGGAGGTGGATCGAAAACAACGGTTCGCCGCGCATCGATCGAGAACGCCCAGGTGCCCGTGGCCTCGGTCGGAATGGGCTTTGTGAATGTGTACGTCGAGAGCGTCCCGTTGAAGGAAGCACCGTCCGCCCGCTCCCGGATCGGGTCGACCGCGTAGTCCCCCGTCGGGCCTCCCATGAGCAGATTCAGATTCGATCCCAGCGTGGACGGAGCCACCGCCGAGCCATCGTTCTCGGTGATCTTGAAGACGACCGTCGGCTTCTGACCCGGCTTCGAGTTGGACACCGACATGATCTCGGTGTGCAGGCCCTTCAACTGCTTCGACTCCGAGGGGATCGTGTGGGCGCCCAGGATCGAGGCGTCCCACTCCCGGTCGCCTTGCGGCCGGTGGCAGCCCGCGCACTGGGAATCGTCCGCCTGCGGAAGCCCGCCCGCGTGGTTCTCCCCCGTCTCGAAGTTCACGTTGTCGTGGCAGGCGCCGCAGGGGGTGCGGGCGGGATAGGTGAAGTAGTTGGCGTACTGCGTGCCCCCCTCCTCCGGGGTCGCCCCCAGCTTGTGGCACGTCTCGCAGTTGCGGATGTCCTTCGGGAAGACGACGTCGGAAAAGTCGTGAACGGAGCTTTGGTTTCCGATGATCACGTACGGCGTGCCGGCCTCGACGCTCGGCAGGCTCTCGCCGCGGTGGATCTTGTGGATCATCTCGCGGAAGTTCACGCTGCGACCCGTGTCCGGATCGACCGTCTGCGGGCTGTGGCAGGTCACGCAGAGCTTGACGTCCTGCCGCGAGCCGCCGTGTGCGGCAAGCGGGTTGTGGCAGACGTTGCAGTTGCCGTTGACGGTCTTGTCCCAGAACTCGGTGACCGTGCCGCCGTCCGGCCGGAAATCGTGCACGACGTTGTCGTAGTAGCTCTTCCCGATGATGTCGTTCAGGTTTCGCGACGCATAGATCGCAAGAGTGTGCGTCTTGGTCTGATCGAAGCCCTCCGGCAGGACGGTCTTGAAGCGGTAGATCGAATGTCCGATCTCCAGGTCGGTCCAGCCGCTCTCGCCGGCCGAGTCGGCCGCAGCCTGCGTGGCCTTGACGCCCGGGTGAGGCGAGGTGTCAGCCGACGTCTGGACCCGCGTCGTGTAGGCGGTGTAATAGCGCGTCCCACCGTCGTACCAGGCGAGCACCTGGCTGATCGAGAGAACTCCGGGCGTAACCTGGCCCTTGCGGTCGAGCGGCTGATTGAAATCGTCGGTGAAGGAGAGGTCGACGACCGGGCGTCGGTCTTCCGGAGGGATCGTGATCGAGTTGACCGTGATGTGAAAGCCGGGACGGATGTAGCCGATCTCGTCGGCCGTCATGTAGAACTCTTTGGCGCTCGTAGCATAGGACACGGCCGCCGGCGCTTGCGGCGCTCCACCTCGAAAGGCGATGGCGCGGGGAGTGCCGGGACCTCCGGTCGAGAGCGGGACGAGCGCGAGGAGACCAACTCCGACGAAGATCCCTCGGTTTCCGGTCATGGCCCACCTCCACCCCAGAAGGATCGGGAGCGACGTTTCGAGCCTACCACGGTAACCGATGCTCGCAAGACGGCGATTTGTTCCCTTGATTCATTCACACTATTTTCATCTGCCGGGGCGAGCGGGCTCGGACTTCGCCCGGCTTCACGACGAACGGCTCGCGACGTCTCCGATTTCCGCGACGCGAGGGTTCGTCGCTCGGTCCCCTCCGCGGATTCCCGAGCCGTTTCCGCCCCCTGTCTATAATTCTAGAGTGCAGCTTCGGGTCCGAGCGGCCTTCCTGGCGATCCCGGCAACGTTCCTGTCGGCCGCCGCCCTGTCGCAAACCCTTCCGATCGGGAAGGACATGAGCCTGGTGTTCCGAGGGTTCATCAGCGCGACGGCGTTCGCCCAGGATCAGAACTTCGACTTCGGCAACGGACAGAACGCGGAATGGCCCGAGCCGCCCGAGACGACGGTCGACCGCTGGTTCGGCGGCGCCGACGTGCGCAATACGCGCCTCGGGCTGGACTTCAAGGGACCAAAAATCTCGACCGACTGGAGGGTCAACGCGACCGCCGAGATGGACTTCTTCGGCGGGAACAACGGCACCGGCGCCTTCGCCGGCCAGCAGCCGGTGCCGCGCCTGCGCCTGGCGTTCGCCGAAGTCACCAACGGTCGGACGACGATCCAGGTGGGGCAGCAATGGGCGCCCCTCTGGGGGAACCTGCCCGTGTCGGTGACGCACCTCTCGTTTCCCCTGGGCTGGGCCTCCGGCGGCCTGATCGGGTGGCGTTACCCGGGGCTCTTCGTGGGCCAGAAGCTCACGGGTCCCGACGCCCCGGTCAACATGGACCTCCAGTTCGCCGTCATGTCCGGGAACTGGAACGGCCCCGAATCGATCACCGATTTCCAGACGGCGGGCAACGCCACGTGGCCGCAGTTCGAGCTGCGCTACAACGTCGGCGGCAAGTTCGGAGACGTGACCTGGAACGGTTACGTCGTCGGGCACGTCGACCAGAAGGATCTCTCGGGCGCCGGGGCCTCGACCCCGAACGACAAGCTCACCGGCTCGGCCGTGGAGATCGGAGCGAAGGTTCAGCTCGGCTCCGTCCTGATCCAGGGCAATGCCTACACCGGCCACGCGATCGGCCAGCAGTTCGCGTCGATCAACCAGTTCGGAAAGATCCAGAGCGAGGGAGGCTGGGTCCAGGTCGGCTGGGACTTCACGCCGAACTGGGGCGTTTACGTGTTCTGGGGAGAGGACAGTCCGAAGGACTCGGACGTCCTCGCCGCCTTCGGGGACGCGGCGCGGCTGAGAAACGTCATGTACGCGGGGATGCTGCGCTGGCGGTGCGGCCCGTTCTCGGCCGGGCTGGAATACCTCCACTCTCGGCTGACGTCCGGTCTCGACCGCGAGAAGACGGACGGCCAGCAGCTCGCCGTGTCCGGCCTCTTCAATTTCTGATTCGAGCGCGCGCGGCCGGTAGATATACTCCTTCGCAGCACCATAGGGAGGCTCTGTGGGAAGCCTTCACGTCGGGTGTCGCGTCCGTCGCAGGCGTCGTTGCAGGCCGCTGTCGGCGGATGAGGGGAGAATCGCCTCGCGATCCTTTCGATCGCCGACGATTCTTTCCGTGACGCACGAGGGCGATCGCCCGGCCCCGGCCCGCCTTTCTTTCCTTCCCGAGAACGTCTGCCGACTCCTTCCCGCCTCGAATCCGCCGAACCGGTAGCAACCGAACGAACGGAGACGTCTCCATGGATAAGCCAGTCGATTCGCCCGCCGCGAGCTCCTCCTCGGATCAGACCAAAGCGAACGGGCAGCGCGGGCCGACCGTCGACCGCCGGAGCCTGCTGCGGCTGGCCCTGGGCGGAGGCGCGGGCCTCGCGCTCGACGGGCTCCTCGACGCTTCCGAGGTCAGAGCGGCCGCGCGGAACCTCAAGCTCTCGGACATCGCGGAGTTCACGACCTCCTGCAACTTCTGCTCCTGCGGTTGCGGAATGGTCGCGGCCGTGCGGGACGGCAAGCTGATCTCGATGGAAGGCGACTACGACCACATCGTCAACCGCGGGTCGCTCTGCGTGAAGGGCATCTCCATGTTCGCCACGCACGCGTCGCCCAAGCGGCTGACGAAGCCGCTCTATCGGGCGCCGGGCAGCGACCACTGGGAGGAGATCGGCTGGAAGGACGCGGCCGAGCGGGTCGCCCGGAGGATCAAGAAGGTCCGCGACGAGACCTGGGTCGCCACCGAGAAGCTCGGCGACAAGGACGTCCCGGTCAACCGGACCGAAGCGATCGCCTTCCTCGGCGGGGCTCAGAACACGAACGAGGAGTGCTACATCTTCCAGAAGGCGGCCCGGTTGCTCGGCATGCCTTTCGTCGAGCACCAGGCCCGACTTTGACACAGCCCCACGGTCCCCGGTCTGGGGGCCGCGTTCGGGCGGGGGGCGATGACCAACCACTGGATCGACATGCAGCATGCGAAGACGATCCTGGTGGAAGGGAGTAACGTCGCCGAAAACCATCCGATGGCCTACAAGTGGATCCGCGTGGCTCAGGAGAACGGCGCGAAGATCATCCACGTCGATCCTCGCTACACGCGCACCTCGGCGGGCGCCGACATGTACGCGCGCATCCGCCCGGGCACCGACGCCGCCCTCTTGAACACGATGATCAACCACATCCTCGTCCAGAAGCTGTACGACGAGGATTTCGTCACGACCCACACGAACGCTCTCTTTCTGGGCGACGTGGACTTCGACTTCCGGGACGGGCTCTTCTCCGGTTTCGACGAGGAGAAGCACTCGTACGACACGAAGACCTGGGGCTATCAGCTGGACGCCCGCGGAAAGCCGAAGCTCGCGAAGAGCCTCGATGACCCGCACTGCATCTTCACGCGCCTGAAGACGTTCGTCTCGCGTTACACGCTCGAAGTCGGCGAGCGCATCACCGGCATCCCGGCCGCCCAGATCCAGGAGATCGCCGAGACGATGGCGAAGAACCGGCCGGGAACCATCCTGTACGCCCTCGGCATGACCCAGCACACGACCGGCGTGCAGGGGATCCGCGGGTTCACGATCCTGCAGCTCCTGCTCGGCAACCTGGGCAAGCCGGGAAGCGGCGTCAACGCGCTGCGCGGCGAGCCGAACGTGCAGGGCGCCTGCGACATGGGCGTGCTCAACAACTACCTGCCGGGCTACATGGACTATCCGTCGCACACGGAGCCCACCCTCGAGGCGTACACGAAGAAGAACGGGACCGGCGACCGCCGCTTCCTCGTCAACATGCTCAAGGCGTTCTTCGGAGACGCCGCGACGCCCGAGAACGATTTCTGCTACGCCTGGCTGCCGAAGAGGAGCGCATCGAAGAACTACAGCACCTTCTCGATCTTCGAGGATGCCCTCGAGGGGAAGATGAAGATGGTCTGGATCGTCGGCCAGAATCCCGCGGTCACCACACCGAATCTGAACCTCACGTTCGCGGGGATGGATAAGATCGAGACGCTGGTCGTCCAGGAGATCTGGGAGACGGAGACCGCGTCGTTCTGGAAGCGACCGGGCGCCGACCCGAAATCGATCCGGACCGAGGTCTTCCTCCTTCCGGCCGCCTTCTTCATGGAGAAGAACGGAACCATCACCAACTCGGGCGGGCTCGTGCAATGGCGCAACGCGGCGGTCAAGCCCCCGGGAAACGCCCTGCCCGACGGCGAGATCGTCGACTACGTCTTCCGCCGCGTGCGGGACCTCGTCCACGAGTCCCGGGAGCCCAAGGACGAGATCATCAAGAGAGCCTCCTGGACGTACCTCTCCGCCGAGGATGTTCTGAAGGAGATGAACGGGTTCGCGTTGCGCGACCTTCCGGAATCGAACCTCAAGGCCGGAGACCTCGTGACCAAGGTGGCCGACCTGAAGCCCGACGGCTCGACGTCTTCCGGCGCCTGGATCCTCGCGGGCGTTTTCGCGGGCGGGGTCAACCTCTCCAAGCGCCGCGACTCGCAGTCGGACCCGGGGGGCCTGGGCCTCTACCCGAACTTCGCCTGGACCTGGCCGAACAACATGCGCGTCCTCTACAACCGGGCCTCCTGCGATCGCAATGGCAAGCCGTATCCGGGCTCGAAGCCCATCGTCTGGTGGGACGAGAAGGCGGGCCGGTGGACGGGATACGACCTGCCCGACGTCCCCAAGCTGACCGACGGCCCCGACACGCCGAACGGCCAGCGCGCCTTCCACATGAACGCCGAGGGGGTCGGGCGGCTCTTCGCGGCCGTTTACAAGGATCCCGACGACAAGGCGGACAAAGGGGATCGCGACAGCCCGATCCCGCGCGACGTCGGCTACGTGCCGAAGGACGGGCCGCTGCCGGAGATGTACGAGCCCGTCGAGAGCCCGGTCGACAACCTCCTGCACCCGAAGGTCAAGAGCAATCCGACGCTCAAATACCCGCGAGTGAAGTCGCACCAGCCGATCGGCACGGCCGACAAGTTCCCCTACGTCCTGATGACGTCGACCGTCGCCGAGCACTGGTGCGGCGGCTCCTCGACGCGCAACATCCCGTGGCTGAACGAGCTCGTGCCCGAACCCGTGGTGGAGATCCCGGTCGATCTCGGGAAGAAGCTCGGCGTCCAATCGGGAGACTGGGTCAAGGTCTCCTCGGCGCGCGGCGAGCTGGTCGTAAAGGCCGTCGTCACGCCGCGCATGAAGCCGCTCAACATCGACGGCCGTGAGGTCACGATCATCTGGATGCCGTACAACTGGGGTTACGCGGGGCTTTCGCCCGGGGTGAGCGTGAATCACATCACGATCGACGCGACCGATCCGGGCGCGGGCACACAGGAAACCAAGGCCTGTCTCGTCGACGTGGTCAAGGCGCCGCGGCCGGCGCCTTCGGCCGGAGCGCGTGGGAGGCGAGCATGAGTACTCCGACCGCCGGCGTGCCGATCCGGACGACGCTCATCGACATCGCCAATTGCATCGGCTGCCGGGCCTGTCAGGTGGCCTGCAAGCAGTGGAACGAGCGCGAGGGCGAGGAGACCGAGCTCCAGGCCCAGCTCGGATTCCAGAATCCGGCGACGCTTTCCGCCAAGACGTACACGCTGATCTCGTTCCACGAGGTCGAGAACGCGAAGAAACCGGGGGGACTCGACAGCGCCTTCGTCATGCGGCGCTGCTTCCACTGCCTGGAGCCCGGCTGCGTTTCGGCTTGTCCGACGACGGCGCTCTACCGCCAGCCGGACGGGCCCGTCTCCTACGACGCCGCCAAGTGCATCGGATGCCGCTATTGCATGCTGGCCTGTCCGTGGGACGTGCCGACGGCGGAGTGGGACAAGCTCGCGCCGAAAATCGAGAAATGCACGCATTGCGCCGACCGGACCGATCAGCCGGTGCCGATCGCCTTCAACGGACAGCCGCTCACCGAGGCCGAGGGCAAGCGCTTCGTCGACAGCATCGCCACACCGGCGTGCGTCAAGGCCTGCCCCGCGGACGCTCTGCGCTACGGCACACGGGACGAGATGCTCGCGCTCGCGCACAAGCGCATCGCCGACAAGCCCGACAGGTACGTCGACCACATCTACGGAGAGAAGGAAGTGGGCGGCACCAGCGTGCTGTACCTCTCGTCGGTGCCTTTCGAGAAGATCGGGTTCCCCACGTACGGGGAGAAGCCGTTTCCGCGCTTCACCGCGGCGGCGCTCGGAGCCGTTCCTCCCGCGGTGATGGCGCTCGGCGCCCTGCTCGGCGCCGCCTACGCGTTCTTCCGCAAGCGGGTGGCGGCGGTGGCGGCCGGGCCGGGGGCGGCGCACGCCGACGACCACGGCCATCACGTCGAGTTCGAGCGCCTCCAGAAGCCGCTGGCCACGCCTTTCACGTGGGTTCTCCTGGCGCTCATGGCCTTCTGCGGCCTGGCCATGGTGGTTCGGTTCGCGAGGGGCCTCGGAGGCAGCACGCACCTTTCCGACACCTATCCCTGGGGGTTGTGGATCGTCTTCGACCTCGTCTGGATCGCGGTTGCGGCCGGCGCGTTCGCGATGGCGGGGGTGATCTACGTCTTACAGCGAAAGGATCTCTACGGGCTCGGGCGAATGGCCGTGCTCATGGGCCTTCTCTCCTATTCCTTCGTGACGGTCACACTCGTCGCCGACCTCGGTCTTCCCTGGCACTTCTATCAGCTCGGCCTGCAGTCTCCGGAGCACTCGGCGATGTTCGAGGTCTCGTGGTGCGTCGGCCTCTACGTCACGATCCTCCTCTTCGAGTTCCTCCCGGTCGCGCTGGAGCGGTGGGGATTCCACCGCGCCCTGGAGCTCTGGCAGCGGTGGTCGGGCGCGTACGTGGCATTCGCGGTGACGCTCTTCGTCTTCATGCTCTCCCGCAACCCGCTCTACACGGCCGGGACCGCCTTGATCTTCGGCGCGCTGGCGTGGATCTTCCGGGCCCGAGGCAAGACCTTCGAGCCGATCCTGCTCGCCATCGCGGCGGTGACCCTGTCCACGATGCACCAGAGCTCGCTCGGTTCGCTGTATCTGCTCATGCCGAACATGCTCGCCTCGCAGTGGTGGTCGCCGGTCCTGCCCGTTTCCTTCTTCCTCTCCTCGATCGTGGCCGGAACCGCTCTCGTCATCCTCATCGACATGTGGATCGCGAAGGGGTGGCACCGCAAGCTCGACATGAAGGTGCTGTCCTCGGTAGGGCAGATCACCTTCTGGTCGCTCCTCGTCTACCTGGTCTTTCGTCTCGGCGATATGGCCCTGCGTGGCCAGCTGTCCGGTGCCTTTTCCGGAACCCTCGGCCTGGCCTTCGCGGTCGAAATCCTGCTCTGCGGCGTTCTCCCCCTCGTCCTGCTCTCCCGCAAGTCGCTTCGCGAACGTCGGGACGTGCTTTTCGCCGCTGCGCTCCTCGCGGTCCTCGGCGTGGTCTACAACCGCATCAACGTCGTCCTCTTCGCCATGACCTTCCGGGGCCGCATGCCGTGGGTCGCACCGCAGACCTACATGCCCACGATCTTCGAATGGGGCGTCTCGATCGGCTTGATCGCCGCGACCATCTTCCTTTTCGGCCTCGGCGCGCGCCTGTTGCCGATCCTCCCCAAAGAAGAAGCGAGCCCGGGACACTGAGCGCCGATGACCCTGGAGGCCTGGCTCGACGCCCATCCCTACCTCCGGCCGCTCGCCCGCCTCTCGGCCGAGGTCTCCGGCGCCGCGGCCCGGAGCGGGAGCGATCGCGCGAGCGTGCCCGTCTGGGACGACTACGCCGGCGATTTCGAGACGGGGCTTCCTCTGCTGCGAAGCTCGAACGCCGGGGTCGACCTCGAGCCGGCCGGGAAAATGATCGTGGCCCTCGTCGAGGGCCTGTCCGCGAGCCCGTTGCCCGAGAAGCTGGCGGCCGAAACGTCGCTCCTGGCAACGGAGCTCCGCCGGGAACCGGACGCCTCGAGCCGTGTCGCGGCCTGGTTGCTCGGAGACGAGGACTTCGCGTCCTCGTCTCCCGGGCTCCTTCGTTACCTCGGCTGGAGCGCGGTCGCTCGCTATCTGGCTCCCTTGGTCGAGGCGTTCGACGCCTGGCGCGGAGAAGAGCGATGGGTCCGGCGTTACTGCCCGACCTGCGGCTCGCTGCCCGTCATGGCTCAGTTGATCGGCGTGGATCCCGGGCGAAAACGCTTTCTCTGCTGCGGCTGTTGCGGCACGCGCTGGCGGTACCCGCGCACGGGTTGCCCCTTCTGCGAGCAGGACTCTCAACGGCTCGCCGTCGTGGCGGTCGGAGGAGAGGAGAGCTTGCGCATCGACCATTGTGAGTCGTGCCGCGGCTACCTGAAGACCTACAACGGACAGGGCCGCGAAGACGTCTTCCTCTCCGACTGGACTTCGCTCCACCTCGACGTCGTCGCCCGGGACCGCGGGCTGAAGAGGCTGGCCGCGTCGCTCTACGAAATCGAGCCCGCCCTCGTTTCGTAGGATCGGACGGCCTAGCGGCCGGCCGGCACCGCCGGCTCGCCCCGGTCGAGAGCCCGCTTGAGCTTCCGGGTCAGCAGAAAGACCTCCGGCCGGCTCACTTTCGAGCCCGGGCCGTGCTTTTCGATCCGGTCGAGCGAGGCGCGGGCGAGGAGGACCGGCAGGGCGGTGAACTCGAGGAGGCCACGCGGGGCCGCCGCCGACTGCAGTGCGTCGATGTAGGCCCGGGCGGTGTCCAGGTCCCGCCGCGCGAGCGCGAAGACTTCGGCGCGGGAAACCGAGGGCGGCAGATACGTCCTTCCCTCGGCGGCGTCGCCGGCCGAGTCCTTGAGGATGTTGACGAGCTGGAGCGCCTCGCCGAAGACCGGCGCTCGTTCGCGCAGCATGGGGGCGATTCCCGACAACTCCGGCCGGCCGAGGAGAAAGAGCTCCGTGAGCATCTCCCCGACGACGCCGGCGACGAAGTAGCAGTAGGTCCTCAGGTCCTGGAGGTCCGACAGCACCAGGCCGTCTCTCTGCGTTCGGCCGACGTAGCCGGCCATCCCCTCGGCGGACCGCAGGACGCTCGCGCGCACCTTCCCGACCGCCTCCGCGGACAGGCCGAAGAACGCCTCGAGCACTTCGGGGACGTGCGCGATCAGTTCCCGGTACCCCGGGTGCTGGGAGATGCCCGCCGCAACCCATTTGCCCGCGAGCCGCCCGGCCTCGGAACGCGAGGACTCCTGCAGGAGGGAGCGGAATTCAAAGAGCGCCTCGATCCGCGCCTCCGGGCTCCAGTGCGAGGCGTCCTCGAAGGTGTCCGCGATCCGGAAGAGGAGATACGCGATCATCACTTCTCGTCGTGTGGGCTCCGGCAGGACCGGGATCGAGAGCGCGAAGGTGCGGCTCGTCTTCTCCAGGAGCTCTTCGAGGCGCGGCATTCTAGAGGCCGTCCGCGAGAAGGTCTTCGAGCAGCCGGGACAGCCGTTCGGAGCCGGCGCGAAGGCGGCGGCGCATCCGAGCGAGTGTCGAGATCGTCGTGGGGTGCGCGAGAGCGGACCGGACCACCGCCGCGCGCCGGAGCCGCCCGTCGGAGCCGACGCACCGCGAGAGGTATTCGGGCAATTCCTCTTCGGCCGTGTCGCTCACGGCCCGCGCGATCAGGAACGGCACGCCGCGCTCGGCCGCCGCGCGCGCCCAGGCGGCCGACTCCATGTCCACGGCGGCCGGGCCTTCGATTTTGAGGGACGCGACGAGCTCCCGTTTCGCGGCGCTCCCGGTGACCGGCCGGTCGACGGTGACGAGAGTCGCCGGCTTCGCCGCGCCGCTCGAGACGGCCCGGTCGAGCAACCGCGGGTCCGGCTCCGCCGCGGCCTTCCCGGCTTCGCAGATTCGGCGGGCCACGACGAGATCGAGCGCGGCGAGCCCGCGGGTCAAGGCCCCGGCGATCCCGGCGCCAACCAGCGCGCGCGGGGAGACGGCGTCGCAGAGCGCCGCGGCCCCCGCGAAGCCGCGGGAGGGACCGTCGCCCGTCGTCCCGACGACCACTTCGGCTCCGCCCAGGCGCCCCGTCGTCCACGGGCCGACACCGGCGACCGAACGGGCGCGTCGCAGGATCGGGTCGAGCTCTTCGGGCAGCGCCGTCACGATGGCGACCGGGCCCCCCTCCTCACGCCGCGTGGGCATACCCCTTCTCCCGAAACCACGCGACGGCGCGGGCGAGCGCCTGCTCGACGGGCGTCTGCGGCAGCCCGAGCTCCCGCACCGCCTTGCCCGGGTCGAAGAACATCCGATGGCGCGACATCCGCACGCTCTCGAGCGAGACGCGGGGCGGCCGTCCCGTGACGTACGCCCAGCCCGTCGCCGCCGCCGCCGCCGCGAGCGGCACGGCGTGGGGCAGCCGCACGCGCGGCGCGGGCAGCCCCGTCAGGCGCGCCAGCGCCTCGAGGATCTCCTTCAGCGTCATGTTCCGGTTGCCGAGGATGTACTTCTCGCCGACGCGCCCCTTCTCCGCGGCGAGCAGGTGGCCCAGAGCGACGTCGCGCACGTCCACGAGGTTCAGGCCCGTGTCCACGTAGGCCGGCAGCCGGCCGTTGACGAAGTCCACGATCATCTGGCCCGTCGGCGTCGGCTTGACGTCGAGCTCGCCGACGGGCGTCGACGGGTTGACGATCACGACCGGGAGTCCGCGCTCGACCCAGGCCTCGGCGACTCGTTCCGCGTCGTACTTGCTCTTCTTGTATCGGCCGACGATGTCGCCGCGCTCGACCGGAGTCCGCTCGTCCGCCGGGCTCCCATCCACGGCGAGACCCAGAGCTCCGACCGAGCTCGTGTAGACGACCCTCTCGACGCCCGCCGCTGCCGCCGCCCGCAGCAGGTTGTCGGTCCCGGCCACGTTGGTTCGGGCGAGCTCGGCCGGGTCGCGAGTCCAGAGGCGATAGTCGGCCGCGCAGTGATAGAGCGTGCGGATTCCCGCGGCGGCCCGGGCGAGCGAGGAGGGATCCGTCAGGTCTCCCTCGACGACCTCGACGGCGAGCCCCTCCAGGTTCGCGCGGCGGCTGCCGGAGCGGACGAGGCAGCGCACCGCCCCGCCGCGGGCGAGCAGGGCCCGCACGACGTGCGCGCCGACGAAACCGGTGCCGCCGGTGACGAGATCCATGGCTAGCAGCCGGATTCTAGAAGGATCGGGGCGGGAGGCGAGTCCCTGGTCCTTGGTCCTTGGTCCTTGGTCCCTAGTCGCAGGCTCCGACAAAGGACAAGGGACTACGGACTAGGAACTACGCAGCCAGGTTCCAGGCGATCATCCGGACCATGTCGCCGGGGTTCTTCGGAAGCTCCCGAACGACCGAAGCTTCGAAGCCGGAGTGCATCGCGCAGTTCCTGCAGAGCGGGTCCTGGCGCGACTCCCAGTACTCCCAGTCCGTGCCGTTCCAGAATTCGTCGAAGGTCTCCGACCAGGTCTTCCCGATCAGGTAGCAGGGGCCCTTCCACCCGTTCGGCGTGAACGTCACCGTGCTCCACGGGGAGCACTTGTAATCGCGCAGCCCCGCCGCGAACTCGAGGAACATCGGGGTGGACGTCAGCTTGAACTTCTTCGAGATCTCGAGCACGCGCCGGAACTTCTGCTGCATCTCCGACCTCGTCAGGAAGATGTCGCTGTCCACCGACTCGTACTGATAGCCGGGCGACACGAGCATTCCGTCGACACCCATGCCGGTCAGCAGCTCGCAGAGCTCCTCGACCTCGTCCATGCTCGTCTCCTTGAAGATCGTCGTGTTGGCCATCACGTGGTGGCCGCGGCCGACGCCCTCTTCGATCATCGCGACGGCCTTGTCGAAGACCCCCTCCCGGTCGCAGACGTAGTCGTGCGTCTTCTTCATGCCGTCCAGGTGGACGTTGATCATGAGCCGCTTGTGCGGCGGGATGACGCCGTAGACCTTCTCGTCGAGGAGCAGACCGTTCGTGCAGAGGTAGATCTGGCGCTTGCGCTGGATGATCTCCGAGACGAGCTCCGGGCAGCTCCGGATAGATCGTCGGCTCGCCGCCGCAGATCGAAACGATCGGCGCCTGCGAAGCCGTCGACCGCCTCGAGGCACTTCGCGACCGACAGCCGGTCCTTCAGCTTGCCCGTGTGGCGCTCGATCGCGCATCCGATGCAGGCGAGGTTGCAGGTGTAGAGCGGCTCGAGCATCAGCACGAACGGGTAGCGCTTGTGCCCCCGGATCGCGTTGACGACCTGGTGCTGGATCGTGTCGGTCATGATGTGAACCGGGAATCGCATCTGCTCACTCCATCGGACGGCCGGGCGGCAGACCGGCGCGGAGCTGCGCCCCGCCGCGGCCGTCGGCGACGCCGACGCGGCCGCCGCCTGGCGGTACAGGGACAGGGCCCAGAGCGGGAAATACGTCGCATAGAGATGATACCGGAGGTAGAAGACCTGCGGAAAACCGGTGGCGGTCCAGTAGCTCGTCCCGCCAGGAGCCGTCGTACTGCTGGGTCCGCAGCAGGTATTCGACGCCCCGCCGGACCGACTCCGAGGCCGCGTCCCCGAGCGCGAAGAGGGCCATCAGGGCCCACGCCGTCTGCGAGGGCGTGCTCGGGCCGATCCCGCGGGTCGGCGGGGTCTTCGTAGGAGTCGCTGCAGCTCTCCCCACCCACCGTCCGGGTTCTGGCGGGCGCGCAGCCAGTGGCCCGCCCGCTGGTAGCGCGGGTCTCGGAGAGATCCTCGCCGGCGTGCAGCAGCCCGCGCAGGGCGAGCCAGGTGCCGTAGAGGTAGTTGCACGCCCCAGCGGCCGTACCAGGTGCCGTCCGCCTCCTGCTTCGCCTTCAGGAACTCGACGGCGCGGCGGACGGCGGGATGGTCGGGCCGGTCGCCCAGGTTGTTCAGCGCCTCGAGGGCCCGGCCGGTGATGTCCTCGCAGCTCGGGTCGATCATCGCGTTGTGGTCGGCGAAGGGGATGTAGGTCCAGACTTCGTTGTCGCAATCGCGGTCGAAGGCGCCCCAGCCGCCGTCCTCGTTCTGCATCCCGAGCAGCCACTTGCGCCCTCGCTCGATCGCCTCCCGGCGCGAGCGGTCCTCCTCCTCGGCAGGCAAGCGCGCCTTCGAGAGCGACGTCAGGACTTCGGCGGTGTCGTCGGTGTCGGGATAGAACTCGTTGGCGTACTCGAAGTACCAGCCGCCGACCGGCGCCTCCGGCGCGCGCCGTTTCCAGTCGCCGACGGTCCGGACTTCATGGTCGAGCAGCCAGCGGGTGGCCCGGCCGAGCGACGGGTCGTCGGCCGGAACTCCGGAAGCCACGAGCGCGGGCACGGCGATCGCCGTGTCCCAGACCGGCGAGAAGCACGGCTGGACCCGCAGCGTCTCGTCGTCTTCGATCTCGAGCTTCTCGAGCTCCCGCGACTGCGCGAGGAGCCTCGGGTCGTCGAGGCCGTAGCCCAGGCAGCGGAACGCCATGATCGTGTTGATGATCGGGGGAAAGATCGCTCCCAGGCCGTCGCTCGAGATCAAGCGGTCGTGGATCCACTGCTTCCGAGACTTCCAGCGCGCGGCTCCGCCACGGCGTCAGCCGGGCCGCCTCGACCGCCTTCAACCCCCGATCCACCATGCGGAAGAAGACGCCCCAGAACCGCTCCTTCCACGTCCGGGGCCTCCGGCGCTCGGGCCGCACTCCGGTCCGAAGCTCGGCGATGTCGGCGCTCGGCGGAACGGCGCAGAACGGCTTCTTCGCCCAGATGATCGCGAGCGGCACGACGATCGTGCGCGACCAGGACGAGATCTTGTAGAGCGTGAACGGGAACCAGTCGGGCAGCAGCACCAGCTCCGGCGGCACGGCCGGGACAGTCGTCCCAGTCCCACTGGCCGAAGACCGCCAGGTAGATCCGGGTGAAAGAGTTGGTCGCCTCGATGCCGCCCAGGCGCCGGATGACCTCGCCGCGCCCGAGCCATGTGCGGCGCCTCCGGGTCGTCCCCGACGAGCTTCAGGGCGAAGTAGGCCTTGACCGAGACGCTGACGTCCGCGGCCCCCCCCTCGTAGTTGGGCCAGCCTCCGCCGGGCAGCTGCTTGCGCCGGAGGTACTCGGCCGCCTTCCGCATGCGGGGCTCCCCCGCCCGGCCGAGAAAGTGGAGGGTGAGCATGTACTCGGACTCGAGGATCGTGTCCCCCTCGAGCTCGCCGCACCAGTGGCCGTCGGCGTGCTGAATGGAAAGCAGATAGCGCTGCGCGGCGGAGATGGCGTTGCGCGCCCCCTCCGGCAGCACCCCCGTTGACCCCTTTCCCGGCCGCTCTCTTTCATGAAACCGCGTAGCTTAGAGGAGAACTCTCCCCCATGCAATATTTACAAAAGACGTCGAATTCGGGGCCGAGGATTCAGGCGCCACCGCCCACCCCGCCGGGCGGCCGCACAGGGGCCGGCTAGGACCCCGGCGAGGGGGGCGCCTCCTCCGCTCCGAGCGCGGCCAGGAGCTCTCCCCGCAGGTCGAGGAGCGCGAGCTTCGCCTCGAGCTGGTCCCGGAGGGCGCGCCACGCTCCTCCTCGGCGTCCGAAAGCGCGATCGACGCCCGATCGGGGCCGTCCGCCTCCCCCCGCCCTTCCCGCGCGAGCGCCTTCGCCTGAGCCAGAGCCTGCTCGGCCAGCGCGACGGCACGCCGGGCGATCCCGAGCTCGAGGCGCGTGCGGGCGAGCCGCGCCTCGGCCTGCGCGGATCTCGCCGTCGAGCTCCTCCTCGCGCAGCCGGCGCTCGGTCAGGACCCTCTCGAGCGCGCGCGCGACCGCGCGGCCTGCGGCCGACTCGCGTCCGCCGGTCAGGACGGGAAGGACGACCGAGACGCCCACGCTCGCCACGTTCTCCTGGAAGGTGAGGTAGTACTTGTCGTAGCCGAAGCCGCGCGGGACGAAGGCGTAGCGGGCTTCCGCGTGGACGGACGGCTGGAAGCCTGCGCGCGAGCAGCTTCGCCGACTGCTCGAGCGCCGCGCTCTCGGCGGCGAGCGCGCGCAGTCTCGGATCGCGGGCCGCGGCGAGCGCGAGCGTGTCCACGGAAGACGGCTCGGGCACCGCCTCGGCGGGGTCCTCCGCCAGGCGGAGCGTGTGCTCCGGGCGCCGCGCCGACGAGGCGCGCGAGCTCGTGGCGGTCGAGGTCGCGATCCGACTCGGCCGCGAAGAGCCTCTGCCGGGCGCGCGCCTCCTCGAGGGCCGCCCGCTCGACGTCGAGCTCGGTCGAGCGCCCTTCGCGCGGCGAGCGCCCGCTGTCGCCTCGCGAGAGCCTCCCGACGCCTCGAGCGCGCCGGCGCGCGCTCGCGACGCGGGCTTCGTCCGCCGAGAGCTTCGCGCAGGCGGCCGCGGTCGCGGCGGGCGACGTCGGACCGCGTCATCCCGAGCGCGCCTTCGGAATCGCGGCGCGCGGGCCTGCGCCTCGAGCTCCTCCGATCGCTGCCGGCGAGTCGTAGAGAGCCATGCCGAGCCTCGCGCCGACGGCCGACGGGACCTCGCCCGGCCACCGAGAGCGGGAGGCCCGTCGAGTAGCCGGGCGTCGAGTTCAAGGAGAACTGCGGCGCCTCGCACTCGACGCCTCGCGCGAGGCGACGGCGCTCTCTTCCGTCGCGGCGCGCGCCACCGCGATCTCCGGCGCGCGGGCGAGCGCGAGCTCGACCGCCCGGCGGACCGTCAGGGCCGGCTCGACCGAGCCTGCCGCCGGGAGAGCGCCGGCCGGGAGCCGACGCGAACAGGACGGCCAGGAACAGGGTTTCACTCATGGTGCAGCGCCTCCGTTGGGTTCAGGCTGGCGGCGCGGTAGGCCGGGACGACGCCGAAGAGCAGCGCCACGGCGCAGGAGAAAGCGAAAGCCAGGACGGCGGAGAGAAGCGAGATCTCGATCGGGACCTTGTGGAAGACGAGGCGCGCCGCGAGCGGCAGCCCGAGCCCGACGAGGACGCCGGCCGACGGCGCCGACGACGCCGAGCAGCAGCGCCTCGAGCAGGAACTGCTGGAGGATGTCGCGGCGGCGGGCGCCGACCGACATGCGCAGGCCGATCTCCCGCGTGCGCTGCTCGACCGAGGCGAGGAGGATGTTCATGATGCCGACCCCTCCGACGACGACCGATACCGCCGCCGCCAGAATGAAGGCGACGATCAGCCCGAAGGAGATGGCGCGGGCGACTCGGATCACCGTCGTCATCGTCTTGACGCGGAAGACCGAGCCCTGGTGGTGCCGGTCGCGCAGGATCTCCTCCATCATCGCGGCGGCGCGCGGGATCTCCGAAAAGTCGCGCGCCTCGGCGAAGACGGTGTCCACGCGGCGGGTCGGCGTGAAGAACCAGGCGACCGTGATCGGAATGAAGATCGAGCGCGGCGTCACCTCTCCCTGCCCCATCGTGTCCACCGGCTTGTCGAACTCGCCCGACGACGGGGAAGCTCATCCCGAGCGTGCGGAGGGTCTTCTCCGGCGAATCGTCGTCCGCCGAAGAGCTCGTCGTAGAGCGTGGCGGCTGACGACGCAGACCTTCGACCGCGCCCGCGCACGTCTTCGTCGTCGAGGAACCGCCCCTGCGAGGATCCGCACGTTCTTGCGGACCGTCTGGTAGTTCGGGCGTCGTGCCGAGGATCGCCACGTCGTGGCGCGCGAGAGGACGGAGACGGTCCCCTGGAGCTCGACGAGGGGCGTCACGCCCGAGAAGAGGTCCTCGCGCGCCGCGATCGGCCTTCGCGTCCCCCTCGGTGATCTGGTCGTCGAGCGTGCGCGAGACCCCGGACGTCACGGTGCCCTCGTAGTCGCGCCCAGACCAGGTGCGATCCCACGCCTTCGATCTGCGCCATCACGAAGGCGCGGCCCGTCAGGCCGAGCGCGACGATCAGGATGATCGCCGCCGTCCCGACGACGAGGCCCGCCAGCGTCAGGCCCATCTGGACCGGGTGCGTCCGGAAGCGGTGGAGCGCGGTCTCGAGCGTCTCGCGGCGGAACATCGCGGAGCGTCGCCGGCGGCTAGCGGGCCGCGACCCGCAGGCCCTCGGAAAGCGGCACGCGCTCCGGGCAGGAGCACCTGCTCGCCCTTCCGCGAGGCCGCCGGTGATCTCCACCTCGTTCGGCGCCGACGAGCCCGACCGTCACGTCCCGCCGGCGGGCCCGGCCGTCCGACAGCGATCCAGACGAACCGGCGCTCGCCGTCGCGGCCGAGGGCGCCGCGCGGCACGACGAGCGCGCCCTTCTTCTCCGCCACGACGATCTGCACGTTGACCGAGGCGTTCGGCGGCAGCTGCGAGGTCGGGATCGGCGATCTCGCCGAGCACTTCGCCGACCTGTCGCCCTCCCACCTCGCGCAGCCCCGGCGAGACGAGCGTGACCCGTCCGTTCCACCGGCGGTCCGGCAGCCCGTCGAAGGTGACCACCAGCCGCTGCCCCGCGCGCGACGCGCGGCAGGTCGGGCTGGTCCACGCGCACGCGCACGCGCAGGCGGTCCGGGTCGGAGACGCTCGCGACGAGGTGCCCTTCCTCGACGCTCTCCCCGACGCGGCGCGGCAGGTTGAAGACGACACCGTCGGCCGGGGCGCGGACCGTCAGGCTGCTCGGCGCGCGCGCGAGAGCTCCCGCGACGATTCCGCGGCGAGCTCCACGCGCGAGCCGGCGAGGGACTCGAGGCGGGCCTCCGCCGGCGCGCATGCGCCCCTGTGCCGCGACCGAGGCCGCCTCGTCCGCCTCGAACGTCGCGCGAGGAATCGCGCCTTCCGCGAGCAGACGCCGGTCGGATTCCACGGCTCTTGCGCGAGACGCGCGTCTTCCGCGCGGGCGGCGGCGAGATCCGCTTCGGCGCGCACGCGCTCGGCGCCGAGGTCCGAGGCGAGGGCGCTCGCGTCCCGCGAGCGCGTCGTCAGCGTCGGGCTCTCGAGCCGGACGAGCACGTCCCCGCGCCGCACCCGGTCGCCTTCGCGGCACGCGGAAGCTCGGCCACGAGCGCGCGCTCCGGGGCTCGCAGCTCGCCCCCCTCCGGCGCCTCGAGCGTGCCGTCCGAGAGGATCGGCACGAGCGAGGTCCTTGCGCGCGGCGCTCGCCGCAGTCGACCGGCGCGCTCTCCGGGCGCGCGCAGCGCCACGACGGCCAGAACGAGCAGGACGACGAGCACCGCGACGCCGGCGGCGACGGGCCCTCGAGCGCGGCTCCGTTCGAATCGCTGATCGCCGGCATGGCGGATCTCGCGCTCAGAACGGCCACCAGCGGGCGGGCAGGTTCTTGGCGACGTCGTTGTAGAGGACGACCGTCAGGAGCGCCAGGATCATCAGGAAGCCGACCTGCAGGATCCGCTCCTTGACGCGCAGCGAGAAGTCGCGCCGGACGACGCCCTCGAGCGCCGAGGAGGAAGAGGTGCCCGCCGTCCAGGACCGGGATCGGGAGCAGGTTGAAGATGCCGAGCTGCAGCGAGATCGCGGCCATCAGCGCGACGAAGGGAATCGCTCCCGTGCCGCGCCGCCTCGCCCGAGAACTTCGCGATGTCGAGCGGCCCGGACATCGTGCTTGCACGCTCGCGCGCCCGACGAAGAGCCGGCCCAGGATCGAGAGCGTCATCCGGAAATCCTCTGTGACCCGCCGCCATCCTTCGACGAACGCCTGCCGGAGCGGGAATCGCTCGGTGACCTCCTTCAGGTCGGCGGTCACCGACACGCCGATCTTCCACGTGCCGTCCGGATCGTGGCGGGGCGAGACCTGGACCGCGCCGGGCCGCCCGTCGCGCAGGTAGCGCATCTCGAAGGGCCCGGGCGCCGACTGGTTGATCGCCTCGACGAACTTGCGCGAGGATGTCGCTCTGCGAGCCGCGGACGGCGCTCCCGCCGATCGAGACGATGACGTCTCCCTTCGCGCAGACCCGCCCGCCCGGCCGGATCGCCCGTCAGTGACCTGCACGAGGCGCGGCTTCGCGGGGCGCCGCCGGATAGAGGCCGACCTCGCCGATGTCGTACTTCGTCACGGCCCGCGGCGTCACGGTGACCGAGAGCGCGGCGCCCGTCGCGGTCCACCTCGACGTCGAGCTTCTGGCGCGCGTTCATCCCGAAGAGGAACTCGGCGTCTCTCCAGCGCGGCGTCTTCTCGCCGTCGATCGAGACGATCCGGTCGCCCGGCCGGAAGCCGGCCGCCTCTCCCGGAGAGCCCGGTTCGACGACGCGGACGACCGGCGGCTCGAGCTCGTAGGCCGGCACCCGCGATGCCGATCGCGAACACGGCGGAGTGGAGGAGCCAGGCGAGCAGCACGTTCATCAGGCGGGCCGGCGAGCAGGATCAGGGCGCGCTGCCAGCGCTTGCCGACCGGGGGCGCCTCGCTGCGAGGTCCCTTCGGCGACCGTCGACTCGTCGGGGCCGAGCCCGACGACCCGCACGTAGCCGCCGAGCGGGATCGCCGAGACCCGATAGTCGGTGCCGCGCCACTTCTTTCCGAAGAGGCGCTTTCCGAAGCCGACCGAGAAGACCTCGACCGGGAATCGGAAGGCCTTGGCCACGGCGAAGTGCCCGAACTCGTGGACGACGACGAGCACCGAGAGGACGAGAACGAGCGCCAGAGTGTTTCCGATGATGTTCAAACGGAACTCCTCGAAGGCGAATTCAGACGGCGGCCCGCGCCCCGACGGGCCGCGCGCCGGCCACCAGCTCCGCGGCCTTCCGCCGCGCGCGCTGGTCGAGTCGCTTCCGCCTCCTCCACCGAGGAGGGCGAGGGGACCGAGCCCGACCGCGTCGGCGGTCTCGGGACACCACCGCAACGATGTCGGGGAAGGAAATCTTCCCCTGGAGGAACGCCTCGACGGCCACCTCGTTGGCGGCGTTCAGCACGGCCGGCATGCCGCCTCCGGCCGCGAGCGCCGCGCGCGCGAGGTCCGACCGCCGGGATAGCGCGGCGGACGTCGAGGTCCTGGAAGTCGAGGCGCGCGAGCGTCGAGAGGTCGAGCCGACCGAAAGGCGATGCGGATCCGCTCCGGATAGGTCAGCGCGTAGAGGATCGGGAACTTCATGTCGTTCTTGGAAAGCTGGGCGATCAGGGACCCGTCCACGTACTCGACGAAGGAATGCACGACCGACTGCGGGTGGATCACGACGTCGATCCGATCGGCGGGCAGCTCGAAGAGGAACTGCGCCTCGATGATCTCGAGGCCCTTGTTCATCATCGTCGCCGAGTCGATCGTGATCTTCGGTCCCATCTTCCAGGTCGGGTGCGCCAGCGCGTCCTCGACGGTGATCGTCGGAAAGCGTCGAGAGCGGCGCGCTCCCGGAAGGGGCCGCCCGAGGCGGTCAGCACGAGCCGCGACGACTTCCTGCGGGAGGCCGCAGCGAAGCGCCTGGTGGATCGCGCAGTGCTCGGAGTCGACCGGGACGATCTCCGCGCCGTGCTCGCGCGCGGCGCGCATCATGAGCTCGCCCGCCACGACCAGCGTCTCCTTGTTCGCGAGCGCGAGGCGTCTTGCCGGCGACGGCCGCGGCGTAGGCCGAGCGCAGCCCGAGAGCCCCGACGAGCCCGCCCGACGACGACGTCGGCCGACGGGTGCGAAGCGACTTCCTCGAGCCCCTCCCTGCCGAACACGATCCGGGGGGAGACCCCCGAAGGCAGGAGCGCCGAGAGGCGCGCGGCCTCCTCCCGCCCCGCCACGGAGACGAGTCTCGGGCCGGTGCCGGGCCATCTGCGCCGCCAGCCGCTCGACCGAGCGCCCGGCCGCGAGCGCCACGACGCGAAAGCGATCGGGGAGCGCCTCGGCCACGTCGAGCGCCGAGCAGCCGATCGATCCGGTCGAGCCGAGGACCGCGAGCCTTTTCATGATGAACAGGCAATTATATGTAGGCGCGCCGGCCGCCCGAGCCCGGCGAACCGGCCTCAGACCGTCGCCAGGAAGACCGCGACGACCGGCGCCGCGTAGAGGAGCGAGTCGATCCGGTCGTAGAAGCCCGCCGTGGCCGGGGAGGAAGACGCCCGAGTCCTTGACGCCCGCGCCGCGCTTCCAGAGCGATTCGACGAGGTCGCCGATCTGGCCCGCCGACGAGGCGAGCGCTCCGGCGAGCGCCGCGCGCGCGGGCCCCAGCTCCGGCAGGACCCACCAGGCTCCCGCCGCGGCCCCGACGAGCGTCGCGCCGACGAGACCCGCCGATCGTGCCCTCCCACGTCTTCTTGGGCGAGACGACCGGAGCGAGCTTCCGGCGGCCGAAGGCCCTCCCGATGTAGTAGGCGAAGGAGTCGCATCCCCAGACGATCAGGAAGAGGAAGAGGACCGCGCGCGGAGAGAAAGCCCGCAAGGCGCACATCGCCGTCGCCGGAAGCGCCACGCCGAAGACGCCGTAGAGCGTCGAGCCGGCGCTCGCGAGCGCCTCGGCCGGCTCGACTCCCGAGAAGAGCGGCGCGACCGACGCGAGCATGGCGACGGCGATGGTCGAGCAAGACAGCGACGGTCAGGCCCCGCCGGTCGGCCGGTCCGCCGTAGCCCCAGTAGCTCGACCAGACGAGGAAGACCGCGCGCCCCCTCCCATCGCCGACAGTCTTCGAGACCGCGATGCCCGGTCTTCTCCGCCAGCCGGAGGAACTCGTAGAGCGCGGCGAGCGAGACGGCCGCGACGAGCACCCGGAAGGCGGCGGGCGGGGCGAAGAAGAGGACCGCGAGGACGATCGGGATCGCGATCGCCGCCGGCGAGCTCGCGCTTCATCGGCTCGAGGACGTCTTTCGAACCGCCGCAGCGAGGAGAGCGCGCGCTCGGGGCCCCTCGTCGCTTCGCTCCTCGGGACGGCGGGATGCGGAAAGCGCGCCGGCGCGCTTTCTCATCCCGCCGCTTCTCCCTCCGCTCCCTCCGGAGACCGCCCCTCGGCGATCACGCCGCCGTAGCGGCGCTCGCGCTTCTGGAAGTCGAGGATCGCCTCGAAGAGGTGCCGCTTGCGGAAGTCGGGCCAGTACGTCGGCGTGACCCAGATCTCGCTGTAGGCGATCTGCCACAGCAGGAAGTTGGAGACGCGCATCTCGCCGCTCGTGCGGATCAGGAGGTCCGGGTCGGGGAGTCCCGCCGTGCCGAGGCGCGAGCCGAGGGTCTCCTCGTCGATCTGCTCGGGCGTCAGCCGTCCCGCCTCGACGTCGTGCGCGAGCGACCGGCAGGCGTCCACGATCTCGGTGCGCCCGCCGTAGTTCAGCGCGATGTTGAACGTCATGCCGCGGCAGGAGGAGGTCGCCGCGAGCCCCTTCGCGAGCTCCTTCTGGACCGAAGCGTCGAGCTCGTTCATCCGCCCGACGACGCGGAACCGGATGTCGTTCTTCAGCAGGTTCGAGAGCTCGCGATTCAGATACTCCTTCAGGAGCGACATCAGCGTCACGATCTCGAAGCGGGGCCGCTTCCAGTTCTCCACCGAGAAGGCGTAGAGCGTCAGGGCGTCGAGCTCGAGGCGCGCGCACGTCTCGACCACTTCGCGCACCGAAGCGATGCCGGCGCGGTGCCCTTCGACTCGCGGGAAGCCGCGCTGCTTCGCCCAGCGTCCGTTGCCGTCCATGATGATCGCCACGTGACGCGGGAGGCGATCGAGGTCGATCTGGTCGAGCAGCCGGCGCTCGGCGGAGCCCGCCGTCGCGACCGATTCCTTGTCGATCATCGGACAGCAGTGTAATGGCATCGCGGCCGGTTGTCAGTCTTCCGGCCCCGCGCCGCCCCCGTCTTCCGCCGGATCGCCCGGGTAACGGACGCGCCGGAGCGTCAGGCCCCGGGCGGGCGCCTTCGGCGCGAGCCGGCGCCGGTCTCCCGTCTCGAGCAGGTCGCGCGCCCGCTCGGGCGGCGCCTTGCCGCGGGCGACGTCGGAGAGCAGTCCCGCCATCGACCGCACCATGCCGCGCAGGAACGCGTCGCCGCGGAAGAGCGCGCGCACTTCCTCCCCTTCCTCCTCGATCCGAACGAAGTGGAGATGCCGGACCGACGATTCCCCGCTCGGCAGGCGAACGCCGAAGACGCCGAAGTCCCGCCGGCCGGCGAGCAGCGCTGCGGCCCGCCGCATTCGCGCGACGTCGGCGCGCGGAGAGAGCGGGGCGACGAAGGGCGACTCGCGCGGCGGCACCGCGCGCGCGCGGCTCCAGCAGTAGACGTACTCCTTCCAGACGGCGTCGCGGCGGGCGTGGAAGCCGGGGGGCGCCGTCGCCACTTCCATCACCCGCACGTCCTCCGGCAGCAGCGCGTTGACGGCGTCGCGCAGGCGCCCGGTCTCGCGGGGCCGCGACAGGTCGAAGTGGACGACCTGCCCCTCCGCGTGCACGCCGGCGTCCGTCCGGCCGGCGGCCGTGACCCGGACGGGTCCTCCGTCGATCGCCGAGAGCGCGTCTTCGACCACGGCCTGGACGGTCCGGGGCGCGTTCCTCTGCCGTTGCCAGCCGTGGAACCGCGTCCCGACGTAGGAGAGGCGCGCGCGGTAGCGCAAAAACTCGCGCGGTGCGCTCAAGGCGCCGATGTCCTCGGACGGCGGCGCTCCCGCGCGGCCGCGCGCACGAGCGTCGCGGAGAGCAGCACGGCGAAAGGGGCGTACTCGGCCGCGAGCACCCATCCGGGCGAAAGACCGGCGATCGGATCCGCGAGCGCATAGGCGAGCGGCGCCGCGAAGGAGAGGTAGAGAAACGCCGGCGCGCGCCGCTCCGCCGCGAAGGGAAGGATCCACAGCAGGTACCAGGGGTGGAGTGTCGGCGAGAGGAGCAGAAGCGCGGCGAGCGAAGCGAAGGTCGCGGCTCGCGCATCGCGCGCGCGCCAGGCGATCGCCGCGAGGATGGCCGCGAGCAGGAGGCCGAGCGCCGCGCGCGCGAAGAAGCCGTCGTAGAAATAGGGGAAGAGCGACTGGGCCCACGCCGGATGGCCGAGGCGCGCCTTCCACCCGAGAAACACCGACTTGGCCCGGGCCGGAAGATCCGCCGCGCGGACGGCCGCGGCGGTCGCGGGATAGAGGATCGAGTTGAACTCCCAGCGACCCGCGTATTCGGGAAGGCCGCCGATCGGGGACGTACCGCCTTCGACCGCCGCGAGCCACAGGACCGCCGCGACGACCGCGGCCGCCGCCGCGAATCGGGCGCCGAACCGGCGGGCGAGCGCCGGCGCCGCCGCGAGGGAGACGTACTTGGTCAGCACGGAGAGTGCAAATGCCGCGCCCGCCCGCACGGGACGGGCGCGGGCGGCGAGCGCCAGCGCGGCGAGGAGGAGGGCCACTCCGAGCGAGTCGAGGTGCCCCTGTCCCGCGACCTCGAGCACGGGAAGGGGATGGAAAGCGTAGAGGGCCGCGGCGCCGGGGCTCCCGCCGCTCGCGAGCAGCCAGACGATCGCGACGTCCGCCGCGGCGAAGAGCGCCTTCAGGCCGACCGGCGACCGGCCGCCGAAGCTGCCGACGCGGAAGGCCGCCTGCGCCACGGGCGGATAGACGGATTTCACGTCCCGGTGCGGCAAGCGCGCGTTTGCCTCGGGATCCACGCCCGCGACCGCGGGATCGCTCGGGGCGTGCGCCCACGGCGAGATCCCCGCCGACGCGACCTTCGCGTCCCAGAGATATCGCTCGAGGTCGTCGGAGAGGTCGGGCGCTCTCGGCAGGAGTGTCGCGCGGAAGAGGACCGCGGCGAGGATCAGGATTGCGGGCCGCGCGCCCGATAGAATCGCCGAGGCGGCCATCGAGACGAACGCCGCCGCGGCGACGAGAGCGAAGTAGCCGGGAAGGCGCGCGCGCGCGTCCGGAAGGAAAAGGAAGCCCAGGTAGATGGCCTCCGCCGAAGCGACCAGGAGCGCCGGGAGAAAGAGCCGCCCGGACAAGGCGGGGCGATGACGAGCCACGCCGGCGAGCTCGCCACCCTCGCGGCCTACTACGCGGTCCTCGCGATCCTCGCGGCCTTCGGAGCGCATCGCGTCCTGATGGTCTGCCTCTACTACCGCCATCGTTCGGAGATTCCGGCGCCGACGCGGGCACTCGATCCTCTTCCCCGCGTCACCGTCCAGCTTCCGATCTTCAACGAAGTCTACGTCGTGGAGCGGCTGGTCGAGGCCGCGTCGGCGCTCGACTACCCGAAGGAGCTCCTCGAGATCCAGATCCTCGACGATTCGACCGACGAGACGCGCGCCGTCGCGCGGCGCGTGGCCGAGCGGCTCCGATCCCTCGGGTTCGACATCACCCATCGCGTGCGCGGGCATCGCAAGGGATTCAAGGCGGGCGCGCTGCAGGAGGGGCTCGAGGCGTCCCGCGGCGAGTACCTGGCGATCTTCGACGCGGACTTCGTCCCCGGCCCGGGTTTCCTGCGCGAAGCGCTCCCCCAATTCGCCGACCCGCGGGTCGGCATGGTCCAGGCGAGGTGGGACCACCTGAATCGCGATTTCTCGAGGCTGACGCGCATCCAGTCGATCTTCCTCGACGGCCACTTCGTCGTCGAGCACACGGCGCGACACCGGTCCGGCCGCTTCTTCAACTTCAACGGAACGGCGGGCGTCTGGCGCCGCCGCTGCCTCGAGGACGCCGGCGGCTGGCAGTCGGACACGCTCACCGAGGATCTGGACGCCTCCTACCGCGCGCAGTTGCGCGGGTGGAAGTTCGTGTACTTGAAGGACCTCGTCGTTCCCGGCGAGCTCCCGGTGGACATGAACGGCTTCAAGACGCAGCAGCACCGGTGGACCAAGGGCTCCATCCAGACCGGCCGGAAGCTCTGGAAGCAGATCCTCGGAAGCCGGTTCCCCGGGAAGGTCAAGCTCGAGGCCCTCCTCCACCTGTCGAACAACCTCTCGCACGTCCTCGTCGTGTTCCTCGCCCTCCTCATCCTGCCGGCCATCGTGATCCGCGAGCGGATCGGGTGGCAGAAGATGGCCGTGCTCGACTTCCCGCTCTTCTTCGGCGCGACGTTCTCGTTCATGGCGTTCTACGTCTCCTCGCAGCGGGAGATCGGACGGGCCTGGAGACCCACTCTCGGCGCGATGCCTCTTCTCATGTCGCTCGGCATCGGGCTCTCGCTCAACAACGCGCACGCCGTGCTCGAGGCCCTCCTCGGCCGGACGGGCGGCTTCGCGCGCACCCCGAAGTACCGGATCGAGGGGGGAGGCGGAGAGTGGCGGACCAAGAAGTACCGGGCCTCGGACAACTATTCCGTCGGCGCCGAGATCCTGCTCGCCCTCTATTTCTTCGGCGCGATCCTCTTCGCGGCCAGCGAGAACTACTGGATCGGAATCCCGTTCCTCCTCGTCTTCTTCAACGGATTCGCCTACACGGCCGGCCTGTCTCTCTGGTCCTGCTGGCGAGCGGCTTCGGAACGGGCGCTCGGGAGAGCGGACGCTTCCAGAGCGGACCCGTCGCTTCGGCTCGCGGAAAACTAGAATCGCCCCGTGGAATCCACGGTCCGCGTGACCGAGATCTTCCGGTCCCTCCAGGGCGAGTCCACACGGGCGGGCTTCCCCTGCGCCTTCATCCGGCTGACCGGGTGCTCGTTGCGTTGTGTCTGGTGCGACTCGGCCTACGCGTTCCACGGCGGGTCCGAGATGCACGATCGGGGACGCGGCCGATCGCGTCGCGGCTCTCGGAACCGAGCTCGTGGAGGTGACGGGCGGGGAGCCCCTCGAGCAGGAGGGCGTCTACCCGCTCATGGAGAAGCTGCTCGCGCTCGGGAAGACCGTGATGCTCGAAACGGGAGGGCACGTCCTCCTCGACCGCGTGGACCCGCGCGTGATCAAGATCGTGGACGTCAAGGCGCCCGGCAGCGGGATGCAGTCGGCCAATCTCCCGGAGAACCTCGATCGGCTCGGCCCCCGCGATGAGCTGAAGTTCGTCCTCGCGGACCGTCGGGACTTCGAATGGTCCCTCGACCTGGTCCGCCGGCACGAGCTCGACGCGCGCCACACCGTGACCTTCTCGCCCGTCTGGGACGGCCTTCGGGCGGCGGAGCTCGCCGGGTGGATCCGCGACAGCGGCCGCCGCATCCGTCTGGGGCTGCAGCTCCACAAGCTGCTCTGGGGAGACGTGGCGGGAAAATGAGGGAGGAATTGATCATTGAGTCATTGGGTCATTGATTCATTGACTCAATGACTCAATGTTTCATTGAATCAATGACTCAATCTCCTCGGGCGGTCGTGCTTCTCTCCGGCGGCCTCGACTCGGCCACCTGCCTGCTCATCGCGCGGAGCGAGGGGTTCGAGGTCCACGCCCTGTCGTTCGACTACGGCCAGCGCCATCGGATCGAGCTCGAACGCGCGAGGGCCCTCGCGAAACGCCACGGCGCGGCCGAGCATCGCGTCCTGCGCCTCGATCTGCCCCGCAAGGACGCTTCCGTTCTGACCGAAGTGTCGCAACCGGTCCCGCGCCACCGGCTGGGCGCCGAGGCCATTCCGCCGACCTACGTCCCCGCGCGCAACACGCTCTTCCTCGCGCACGCCCTCGCCTGGGCCGAGCCGCTCGGCGCGGAAGACATCTATCTCGGCGCCAACGCCCTCGACTACTCGGGCTACCCCGATTGCCGTCCCGAGTTCCTGGAGGCGTTCGAGCGGATGGCGAACCTCGCGACCAAGGCCGCGGTCGAAGGGGTGTCGCGGGTGAAGATCCGCGCGCCGCTTCTCCGGATGACGAAGGCCCAGATCGTGCGGAGGGCCGCCGACCTCGGCCTCGACTTCAGCATGACCTCCTCCTGCTACGACCCCTCGCCCGAGGGCGCTCCTTGCGGCGCCTGCGACTCCTGCCTCCTCCGGGCGAAAGGTTTTCGCGAGGCGGGGCTGCCCGACCCGGCCGCCTCCCGCTGACGTCCCCGGCCGGCGCCGAGGGTGATATGAAATCCGCGGCGAAGTGCCGAAGGCCCGGCCGCGCCGTCGGCGGAGGCCACGATGCGATTCGACCAGCTCACCATCAAGGCACAGGAGGCGATCCAGGAGGCTCAACGCGACGCGCGCGCGCGCGGCAGCGCGGAGTTGACGCCCGACCACCTCCTCGCGGCGCTGCTGCGCCAGACCGAAGGCGTCGTCATCCCGATCCTCCAGAAGCTCGGAGTCAACCCGGACGCTCTCCTGCGCGACGTCGAATCGGGCCTCGAGCGGCTCTCGAAGGTTTCCGGCGCTTCCTCGGACGCGGCGCCGTCGCGGGAGCTGACGAAGGTCCTCGACCACGCTTTCGAAATCGCCAAAGAGTTCGGCGACGAATACGTTTCGACCGAGCACATCCTGCTCGCCCTCGCGGATTCCGGCGCGGGCGAGGCCGGACGGCGCCTCAAGGCCGCCGGCGTCCAGAAGGACGCGCTGCTCAAGGCCCTGAAAGAGGTCCGGGGCTCGACACGGATCACCGATCCGAACCCCGAGGACAAGTACCAGGCTCTGAAGCGCTACACCCGGGACCTCACGGACCTCGCGCGCCGGGGAAAGATCGACCCGGTCATCGGCCGGGACGAAGAGATCCGCCGCGTCATCCAGGTCCTGTCGCGCCGCACGAAGAACAATCCGGTCCTGATCGGCGAGCCCGGCGTCGGGAAGACGGCGATCGTCGAGGGGCTCGCGCGGCGCATCCACATGGGGGACGTGCCCGAGGGCCTGAAGAACAAGCGCGTCGTGTCCCTCGATCTCGGCGCGATGATCGCCGGGGCGAAGTACCGCGGCGAGTTCGAGGACCGGCTGAAAGCGGTCCTGAAGGAGATCGAGGAGGCGCAGGGCACGATCGTCCTCTTCATCGACGAGCTCCACACGCTCGTGGGAGCCGGCGCCGCGGAAGGGGCGATGGACGCCTCCAACATGCTGAAGCCCGCGCTCGCCCGCGGGGAGCTGCGGGCCATCGGCGCGACGACGCTCGCGGAGTACCAGAAGTACATCGAGAAGGACGCGGCGCTCGAGCGCCGTTTCCAGCCGGTCTACGTCGAGGAGCCGACGGTCGAGGACACGATCGCCATCCTGCGGGGGCTCCAGGAACGCTACGAGATCCACCACGGCGTCCGGATCACGGACGGCGCCCTCGTCGCGGCGGCGCAGGCTCTCGGCCCGTTACATCACCGACCGCTTCCTGCCCGACAAAGCGATCGACCTCGTGGACGAGGCGGCGGCGCGGCTGCGCACCGAGATCGATTCGCGTACCGACCGAGATCGACGAAGTCGAGCGGCGCATCGTCTCGCTCGAGATCGAGAAGCGCGCCCTGACCAAAGAGAAGACCAAGGAAGCCAAGGAGCGCCTGGCGGAGATCGAGAAGCAGCTCTCCGAAGAGCGCGAGAGCTCGAGCCGCCTGCGCGCGAGGTGGCAGGCGGAGAAGGACGCGATCGCGAAGAACCGCCAGACCAAGGAGGCGATCGAGAAGGTCCGCCAGGACGCGGGCGAGGCGGAGCGGCAGGGGGACCTGCAGAAGGCCGCGGAGCTGCGCTACGGCCGGCTGCCGGCGCTCGAGAAGGAGCTCGCGGACGCAGAACGCGCACCTGGCCGACCTCCAGAAGGGCCAGCCCATGCTCAAGGAGGAGGTCACCGAGGAGGACATCGCCCGCGTCGTCTCGAAGTGGACCGGCGTGCCGGTGACCAAGTTGATCGAGACGGAGTCGCAGAAGCTCCTGGAGATGGAGGAGCGGCTGGGACGCCGCGTCGTCGGCCAGCGCGAAGCGGTCGAGGCCGTCTCGGAGGCGGTGCGGCGGGCCCGGGCCGGGCTCTCCGACCCGCGCCGGCCGATCGGCTCGTTCATCTTCGTCGGCCCGACCGGCGTCGGCAAGACGGAGCTCGCGCGCGCGCTCGCCGAGTTCCTCTTCGACGACGAGCACGCCATGGTCCGCGTGGACATGTCCGAGTACATGGAGAAGCACTCGGTGGCGAGGCTCATCGGCTCGCCTCCCGGCTACGTCGGATACGAGGAGGGCGGCCGGCTGACCGAGGCGATCCGGCGGCGGCCCTACTCGGTCCTGCTGTTCGACGAGATCGAGAAGGCGCACCCCGACGTCTTCAACGTGTTGCTCCAGGTCTTGGACGACGGCCGCCTGACCGACGGCAAGGGCCGGGTCGTCTCCTTCAAGAATACGGTCATCATCATGACCTCCAACCTCGGGTCCCAATGGATCGCGGAAGCGAGCGGCATGGGTGAGAAGGAGATCCAGACGAGGATCGAGGAGGAGCTGCGGCGGCACTTCCGGCCGGAGTTCCTGAACCGGATCGACGACATCATCGTCTTCCACCGGCTGACCCGCGAAGAGATCGAGAAGATCGTCGAGATCCAGTTGAAGTCCCTCGCCCGGACGGTCTGCGGACCGGGGCATTCTCATGAGCTGGAGCCCGGGAGCCCTGCGGCTCCTGGCGGGCCGGGGCTACGACCCGACCTTCGGAGCCCGGCCGTTGAAGAGGCTCATCCAGAAGGAGGTCTCCGACCGGCTGGCATCCATGATATTGAAAAATGAAGTAGTTACTAGCGACGAGGTCTATCTCGACGTCACGAGGGACAAGCAGTCGTTGACGCTCGGGAAAGTATCTTAGTATCTCCAACTAATATTTCTATTAATTTATACTTGACATTATTTCACTAAGATCCATATACTAGGCAACCTCACTAGGAGGTGCCGTCATGGTTGAACTTGTTTCCTGGGATCCCTACCGCGAGTTTCGAAGCCTCGCCGAGCGCGTTAACCGCGCCGCGAGTGCCTCGGCCGCCCGGCGCGATGAGGAGATGAGCCTGGGCGCCTGGCTGCCGCCCGTCGACATTTCCGAAGAGAAAGATCGAATTGTCCTCACGGCGGAGCTGCCGGGGTTCAAGGAGGATCAGATCGAGCTCCAGGTGGAAGGCGGCGTCCTGACCCTGCGCGGCGAGCGCAAGTTCGAGGAGGAGAAGGAAGGGCGCAACTACCACCGGGTCGAGCGTTCCTACGGGCAGTTCGTCCGCTCCTTCACGCTCCCCAGCAACGTGGACCGCGAGAACGTGAAGGCGAGCTTCGCCAACGGACTGCTCGAGATCACTCTGCCCAAGCGCGAAGAGGCCAAACCGCGGCAGATCCAGGTCACGCCCGGGGCCGAAACGAAGACCATGGACGTCAAGGCCCGGTAATCCGCGGGCCGTTCGTTTCCAGGCCCCGCTTCGGCGGGGCCTTTTTCTTTTCCCATCCCCAAACTGTCATCCCGCGCGAGAGCGAGCGATCCCGATCTCGGCAAGGCTCCCCGTATCGCACGCCATTTCCGGAATTCCCCCCACTCGCGGTAGGGTTCTCCGTCGCGTGAAATCGACCGCCGCCTCGAACGCCGCCGTCCTCCTCCTCGCCTCGGCCGCCGCGGCGGCTCCCCTCCCGACGCGCCGCACCGAGATCGTCGAGGTCGTCGAGAAGGTCTCACCCGCCGTCGTCAACATCGCGGCCCAGCAGACAGTGCGGCGCAATCGATCCGTTTTCGACGACTTCTTCTTCGGCCAGGATTCGCGTCCCGCCAAGTCGCTCGGCTCGGGCGTGATCATCGATCCGAAGGGGATCATCGTGACCAACGACCACGTCATCTCGGGCGCCTCGAAGATCATCGCGACGACGAAGGACGGCAAGGAGCTCGAGTGCGACGTCGTCGGCTCCGACGCCGACAACGACCTCGCGGTCTTGAAAGCCCGCGGCGCGGTCTCGAACCTGCCGACCCTTCGCGTCGGAAGCTCCGCCGACCTGATGATCGGCGAGACGGTCGTCGCGATCGGCAATCCGTTCGGCCTCTCGAACACCGTGACGGCCGGCGTTCTCTCGGCGCTCGGCCGGAGCGTGCCCGGGGAGAACCAGCGGGTCTACAGCGACTTTCTCCAGATCGACGCGCCGATCAACCCGGGGAATTCCGGCGGTCCCGTCGTCAACATCCAAGGGGAGATGATCGGCGTCGCGACGGCGATCATCGGGGGCGCGCAGGGCATCGGCTTCGCGATCCCGGCGGACCGGGCGAACCGGATCGTCTCGGACCTCGTGCGCTTCGGGAGCGTTCAGGCCGTCTGGATCGGCGTGCACGGGCGCACGATCTCCGGCCGCGACGAGGAGCGCCCGCGCGGCTTCCGGGTGCGGAGCGTCGATCCCGGCTCCCCCGCGGAGAAGGCGGGCGTTCGGCCGGGCGACCAGATCGTCTCGATCGACGACAAGCCGCTCGACTCGCAGGAGGCGTTCGAGACCGTCCTCTCGACACGCGGGCCGGGCCGCCCCATGAAGATGGTCTTGAAAGGGGATGCCGGCCAGCGCACGGTCACGCTCTCCGGGACAGACGCCGCCGGCCGACTACGGCGTTCGGCTGCTGCGCGAGGAGGTCGGCATCACTCTGCGCGAAGTCCGCTCCGGGCTCCGCATCACCGTGCCCGATCCCCGCGGCCCCGCCGCGCGCGCCGGCCTCGAGTCGGGCGACGCGCTCCTCGCCCTGAACGGCACGGAGGTCAAGGAGATCGACGACGTCAACCGGGTTCTCGCACGTGACCACAGCCGCACGACTCTCTGGATGGTCGTCGGCCGCGGCGCCTGGCAGTACACGCTGACTTTCCCGCTGAACTGAGCGCAGCCAGGGACAAAGGACTACGGACTATCGACCAGGGACTGATTCCCTCCGGAACTTCCGAGAAATAGTCCCTGGTCCTTAGTCCTTAGTCCTTAGTCCTTGTCTTCGGCCTCACCTCCGAGACCGCGATCCCCGCCATCACGAAGAGCGCCCCGAGAAGTCCGCGCCGGCCGATCCGCTCGCCCAGGAGCCACGCGGCCAGCAGCGCCGCCACGACCGGCTCGAACGCCAGGATGATCGCGCCGTGGATGGCGGACATCCTCCCCTGCGCCCACGTCCACCCGAAGAAGGCAGCGGCGGTGCAGAGGGCGCCAAGATAGCCGACGCTCGCCGCGAACGAAGCGCCGTCGGCGATCGGCCGCGACTCGAGGAGGGCCGGAACGCTCCCCGCGAAGACCGGCGAGCGGACGGCCGCCGAAAGAAATCCCGTCCACGCCGCCACGATCGCGAGCTGGAAGGCCGTCAGCCACAGCGTGTCGTGGCGCCGTCCCCGCTCGGCGAGCTCGACCGCGTAGACGGCGAAGACGACGCTGCTCGCGGCAACGAGCAGATCGCCCCTTTGGAAGGAGACGCCCGCCTCGGGAAACGTCAGCAGCAGGAATCCGGCCGAAGCGAGGAGGATGCCGACTGCGTTCCCGATCGTCGGAAGGCGCCGCGTGCGGGCGACCGCGACGAACGGCGTGACGACGCTCGCGAGGCCCGTGAGAAACCCGGCGTTCGTCGCCGTGGTCGCGGCCTGTCCCGAAACCTGAATCGACATTCCGAGCGCGAGACAACCCCCCAGGATCCATCCGTCGCGGGCGATCCCGGCCGGCCGCGCACGCCGGAGGAGCGCGGGGACGAGCAGGAGGAAGCCCAGACCGAAGCGGCAGGCCACGAGCAGGAACGGCGGGGCCCCGTCGAGCGCGTGCCGCATGACGACGAACGACGAGCCCCAGACGATCGTGACGACGAGCAGGACGGCGTCGGCCCGCAGGGCGCTCGTGTCGTTTTCGCGCGGGCGCTGGCTCATCTTCGGCGTTTGGTCGGCGGGATCACCCTAGGCTAGCATCGGCTCCTTGAGCGACGCTCCTCCGTCTCCTCCGCGCGTGCGCTTCGCGCCGTCGCCGACCGGGACGCTCCACGTCGGCAGCGTCCGCACGGCCCTGTACAACCTGCTCTTCGCCCGCCGCGAGAAGGGCACCTTCATCCTTCGCATCGAGGACACCGACGTCGAGCGCTCGCGTCGAGGAGCTCTCGGGACAGATCCTGTCGGCAATGGACTGGCTCGGGCTCGACTACGACGAGGGCCCCTTCTACCAGTCGAAGCGGTATGACCTCTACCGCGCGGCGGCCGAGCGCCTGATCGCCGAAGGGAAGGCGTACCGCGCCTTCGAGACGCCCGAGGAGCTCGAGGCGGACCGCCGGCGCGCGGAGGCGGCGGGACAAGCGTACCGCTACTCGGGCGCCGGCCGCGCGATTCCGCCCGACGAGAGCGACCGCCGCGCGCGCGCCGGCGAGCGGCACGTCGTGCGCCTCAAGATGCCCGCCGAGACGATCGTGGTCGAGGACCTGATCCGCGGCCGCGTCGAGTTCCCGGCCGACGCCCTCGACGACTTCGTCCTCGTGCGATCGGACGGCCATCCGCTCTACCACTTCTGCGTCTGCGTGGACGACGTCGACATGCGGATCACGCACGTGATCCGCGGCGACGACCATCTCGCCAACACGCCCAAGCACGTCGCCCTCTTTCGGGCGCTCGGCGCGCCGGTGCCGCAGTTCGCGCACCTCGGGATGATCCTCGGCACCGATCGTAAGAAGCTCTCGAAGCGGCACGGCGCCGCCGCCGTCGAGGAGTGGCGCGACGAGGGGATCCTGCCGGAGGCGCTCGTCAACTTTCTGGCGCTTCTCGGCTGGTCGCCCGGCGGAGACCGCGAGATCCTGAGCCGGGAGGAGATGGAGCGCGAGTTCTCGCTCGACCGGGTGGGCGCCTCCCCTTCCGTCTTCGATCCCGAGAAGCTCCTCTGGATGAACGCGCAGTACATGGCGAAGATGCCGGCCGAGGAGCTCCTCGCTCGCGCCGCGCCCTACGCCCCGCAGGGCCTCCCGCCCCCCGACGCCGCGATGCGGGCGATCGAGCTCCACCGCACCCGCGCGCGTACGACCATCGAGCTCGGACGCGCGCTCTCCGCCTACGCGCACGATCCCGAGACCTACGACCCCGACGGTTGGAAGAAGCAGGTCAAGCCCGAGACGCCCTCCCAGCTCGAGAAGCTCCTCGCCCGATGGGAGACGCAGGACGACTGGTCCGCCGCCGCCCTCGAGGCGACGCTCCGCGAAACGGCGGAGTCGCTCGGCGTCTCGGCCGCGAAACTGATTCACCCCGTCCGTCTCGCCCTGACCGGGACCACCGTCGGCGCGCCTCTCTTCGACGTCGTCGCGCTGCTCGGCAAGGAGACGGGACTGCGGCGGCTGCGGAAGTTCCTGGAAGCGGCGAAGGCGCAGGCGCCGGCCTAGCGCGGCTGCCGAGCTCGGGATCCCGCTCTTGCCCGGGATGCCTGGGGTGCCGCTCGCGAGTCAGCGCAAAACCGCTCGAGTCGTGTGGGGGCTGTCGGGGCGGCCCTTGCGGCCGCCCGGCGCCCCGATCGCCACGGCGTCTCTTTCTGGTCGGGCGGGGACAAGCCCCGCCCGACATCCCGCTTCCCGCAGGGCGCCGGTCAGCTCTTCAGGCGGTAGTCGTCCTTCAGGTGATCGAGATCCTTCAGGGCCGTTCGAAGGACCCGGATCACCCTCGAAACCTCGCGCCCGTAGTACTTCATCTCCGGGTCGCAGTCGGTCAGGCCGTAGACGGCTTCGTCCTTTTCGAGGCGGTCCTTCTCGTAGGAGAGGCGCTCGATCAACTCGTCGAGCTCGGTCCGGAGCACGAAGGCGATGTCGCGGACTCCGAGGAACCGGCTGCACTGCGGGCAGTGGACTTCCTCGCTCCCCGTGTCGGGGATGCCGTCGATGACGAACTGCCGCTCGCAGCGGGGGCACTCGAAGACTTCGGGGATCATGGCCGGGTCGAGTTTACGCCGACCCGCCTCTTCCGGGGGAGGCGCCCCCGGAAAGGGGCGCGTGGCAAATTGCTTGCCAGAAATCGAGGTCCGCCGATCGTGTGGCGACCGGGCTCTCACGAGTCGTCGCGACGACGTCAGACGAGACCGAGGTCGGCAAAGCGCGCTTCGATTTCGCGCACCGCGTCCCGGGTCGGCCCGTGGAGGATCCCCTGCAATCGCGCGAGACCCCCCGATTCGGAGGCGGAGGGGTCGTAGAGACAGAGGGGGATCAGGGCGCCGTTCTCCATCTCGCGCCGCGCCACGGCGAGGAGGCGATCGAATCCCGCCTCGCAGGCCCAGCTCTTCAGGCGCATCGACCCCGCCCCCCGGTGCCGTTCGATGCCTTCGCGGAGCCAGACGGCGGCGGTCGAGCCGTTGACTCGGAAGTTGAGGTCGAGGACCCGCGGAGGCCCGTCCTCGAGAAAGGCGACGTCGATGCCGGCGATCCCCCGGTAGCCGCGGGCAGCCGCGGCATGCCCGATCTCGAGGACCACCCGCGCGACCTCCTCCGGGACGTCGTCGGACTCCGCGTCCAGCCAGTTCCCGAGCCATCGGCCGTCCTCGCGGCAGATCTCTTCCGCGAAACCGACGACCGATGCGGCGCCGTCCGTGTCGACGACGACGTGGACACAGACACTACGTCGGATCGCGAGAAATTCCTCGACCACAATGTGGGGCTCGCGACCGAGCGCCGCGCGGGCGGCCGCGAGGTCCTCCGGGGACCGGCAGATCCACACGGCGTACCCGCCGCCGCTCGGGAGCGGCGTGGCCGCCTTGATGACGATCGGCCCGCCGCCGTCGAACCGCGCGGCGGCTCGCTCGAGGTCGGCCGTCGCGGCGCGGCGCCGGCGCGGCAGCCACTCCGCTGGGACGATCTCCTCCATCCGCCCCTTGTCGTTCAGGGCGCGCTGGACCTCGAGATTCACGAGCGCGGCCTCGGGGGGCACCTCCTCCTCGGAATGCGGACGCTGCGTCGCGTACCGGAGCCCCTCGTCCGAGAGGCGGCGGAGGAGTTCGCGATAGTCCCCGATCGAGAAGTAGGTTCGCAGGTCGGCATCGACCGGGAGCCCCGCGTCTTCGAGGAGGGCGAGCGCGGCAGAGGTGACGGCGCCCGCACTCACGACGTACGGGATCGCGCCGGCGATGGCGAGCTGGTTTCCTGTTTGAAAATCCAACACGCCGGCCGCCGTAGGCGCCCAGCCGACAATGCTCGGCGAGCGCCGGCATCCATAGGCGACACCTTCTCCGAAGAGACCCGCGAGCGTGCGGGCCGGAACGAATCGTGCAGCGCGCGAGTCCGTGTGCGGCCGAACCATGCCGGACGTCAGGACGATATCATCCGCGTTTCGCGGCATGCCCTCCAACCACCTGCCCCGGCGAATCGTGATCCTCGTGCACGCGCGCGACCGTGAGGCGACCGAGCGCGCGTATCAGATCTGGGACATCGCCGACGTGTGGCGGTCCTGGGGCATCGAGGTCGTGGTGCAACACGGGATCGATCGCCACGTGGACGCCGACGTCATCGTCAACCACGTGGATCTCACGGTCGTGCCATCCGGCTACGTCGCGTACCTGAACCGGTACCCCGTCGCGATCAACGGCCGTTGCGTCGACATCTCGAAACGCGTCGTCAGCGCCAACCTGGTTCGGAGGGGCGACGGATGGAGCGGTCCGGTGATCGTGAAGACGGACCGCAACTACGGCGGCGAGCTCGAGTGGCAGACGCTGCGAAGTCGGCCCGCGCGCGCGTGGGACGCGCTGCGCATGCGGATCACACGGCATCCCTGGCGAATTCGGCGGCTCCTCTCGACCCATGATTACCCCGTCTTCGAGTCTGCAAGCGACGTGCCGGCGGACGTCTGGAGGAATCGGCACCTCGTCGTCGAGCGGTTCCTGCCGGAGCGCGAAGGCGAGCTCTACGCCGTCCGCAAGCTCGCGATCTTCGGCGACCGCTGGGTGAGCCGGCGAGCCGTGTCGGAGTCGCCCGTCATCAAGTCGGACAACTCGATTCGCGTGGACGATGTCGAGCCCCATCCGGAGGCGCTGGCGTTTGCACGGCGTTTCGGGCTCGATCGCGGGCGCCTCGACTACGTGCTCGACGGAGACCGGGCCGTGGTCCTCGACGTCAACCGGACGAACACGATGGGGAGCGCGATGATGCAGAGCCGCGTGCAGCAGACCGCGGAGCATCTGGCGCCGGGGCTTCTGTCCTTCTGGCCGCCAGCCGGCGCGGCCTAGTTCTCGTCCAGGGCCGGCGGTCCATTGCTCGCGGCGCACGGAATCTCCGCGAGGTAGCGGGCCCGCCGGCGAACATTCTTCCGTCGGCAATTCGGGGCGAAGGAGATACGCTACCCGCCGAGCGCGATCGAAAATGAAGCTCAAAGACCGCGTCGCCATCATCACCGGCGCCACGTCGGGCATCGGCGAGGCCTCGGCGCGGCTCTTCGCGCAGGAGGGCGCCCGGGTGACGGTGACGGGCCGCGACGAAGCGCGCGGCCGCCGCGTGGTCGCCGCGATCGAAGCGGCCGGCGGCAAGGCAGTCTTCGTCCGGGCCGACGTCCGGCTCCCCGGCGACTGCCGGCGTGCCGTCGAGGAGACGCTCTCCGCCTTCGGGGGCCGCCTCGACATCCTCTTCAACAACGCGGGCGTGTTCCATCCCCACAACGCCGTCGACTGCACGGAGGAGGAGTGGGACGCGACGGTGGACTCGAGCCTCAAGGGAGCCTGGCTCATGGCCAAGTATTCGCTGCCGACGATGATCGCTCAGGGGCGGGGCGTGATCATCAACCAGGCATCGGGCTGGGGCATCCAGGGGGGCGACGAAGCCGTCGCCTACTGCGCGGCCAAGGGCGGGCTCGTCGTGATGACCAAGGCGATGGCGATCGACCACGGCAAACAGGGCATTCGCGTGAACTGCCTGTGCCCCGGCGACGTCGACACCCCCATGCTGCCGGCCGACGCCGAGGCCCGGCGAATGAGCTACGCGGAGTACATGCGGAGCGCCGCCAACCGGCCGCTCGGGCGCGTCGGCACGCCCCAGGAGCTGGCGCGCGCGGCGCTCTTTCTCGCCTCCGACGATTCGTCGTTCATGACGGGCGCGGCCCTGGTGGTGGACGGCGGCGGCATCGCCGACTGACCGCCAGGCGGACGATGAAGGGGCTCTCCGGCAAGCGCGTCGTGATCACGGGTGGCGCGAGCGGCATCGGCGCGGCGACCGTGGAGCGCTTCCTGCAGGAAGGGGCGCGGATCGCGGTCATCGACCGCGATGCGGCGGCCGGCCGGGCGCTTCGCCAGAAGCATCCGGACCTCGCCGGCGTCCTCGAAGCCGACGTGGCCGATCCCGAGGCCGTGGACCGCGCCTTCCGCGAGCTGGACGGGCTCCTCGGAGGCCTCGACGTCGCGATCAACAACGCCGGCATCAGCATTCGCCACGACTTCATGGACATCACGCCCGCGGAATGGCGCAAGGTGCTGAGCGTCGACCTGGACGGCGTCTTCCATGTGGCCCAGCAATCGGCTCGGCGCATGCTCGCCGGCGACGGGGGCGTCATTCTCAACATGGGCTCGACGTCCGGCCTGAACGGCTACCCGCGCTACGCCGACTACAACGCCGCCAAGGCCGGCGTGATCGAGCTCACCCGCACGATGGCGCTCGAGCTCGCGCCGAAGATCCGCGTCGTCGCGGTGTGTCCGGGCTACGTCTGGACGGCCATGCAGGAGGCCGAGTACACGCCGGAGATGAAGGCGGCGGTGGACGCGAAGATCCCGCTCCGCCGCCATGCGACGCCCGGCGAGATCGCCGCGCTCTTCGCGTTCCTGGCCTCCGACGAAGCGCCGTACATCACGGGACATCCCGTGATCATCGACGGCGGCGAAATCGCGGGGGGCCTGGCGAGCCGCTGAGAGGCGGCGCCCGCCCGGAAGAGGCGGGGCGGGCGTCGGGGACCCTCACTTCGCGGCCGCGGCGAGCTTCCGGACGAAGGAGAGGAGGCCTGGCCAGATAGACGCTCGCCGCGCCAGGTTCTCTTTCACGATTCGTCCCGGTGACGCGCACGCTGAAGTCCGTTCACACCGTGGGGCCCGGCTCCCGCGTCCCGTGATATGGTGACTCTCCCGATTCCCTCCGACGGACTGAACCCAGCAAACGACTGAGTGACCGCCGCCCGGTTTTCGGCGAGAAAGCAGGGCACGTCATGGAGAGTCTGAAAAGCTGGAAGTGCAGCAGCTGTGATCGGTCCGGTGTTGCCGTGGCCGAGTTGGACTCGAGCGGCAGGTGCAAGTCTTGCGCGGATCCGAACACGTTGGCTGACGACGCGACGAGGCCGCAGATCCTCGCTCAGTTGAGCGACCGGTATCGCGAGGCGCGAAAGCTCGTCTCTTCGGCGAAGGCCTATGCGAACCTCGAATGGGTTCTCACGGCGATGCGAAACCCGGATCAAACCGCATCGTCCTCGGCCGATCGAACCGTCGAGTTGGTCGCCCTGTGTTTGGAGGATCTCGCCGCCGAGATCGACCGCCTCTTTCCGCAAGAGATCTACCGGCGAGATCGCCGAGAGCGTGCTGTCGGCCTATCGGGCCCGCCGAGCCCTGGCGCAGAGCCTCCGAAACGCCACGAAGGGCTTCGTCGCCGCATACCTCCATTCGACTGGACCGGCGCGCAAGGAGCCCGCTCCGCCCGTCGCCAGGTCCAACCGCCGGGGGAAGGAGCGTCGGTCGCCGGACATCGTGGTCTCCCAGCGGCTTGTCACGCGAGCCTTCGACCCGGAGCCGTTTCCCTGCGTGATGTGCGGCCACGAGAAGGCGAAGCACACGGTCGGGACGGATGGAGCGGGTTGGTGCGGGGAAGGGCGACGCTGCGAGTGCGGGGGCTTTCAGGAATGGCGCACCCTGGAGCGTGGTGGGGCGAGAGGCCTGGCTCTCGAGGCGCGTCTCTCGTGAGCCGCCTTCAGCCGGGATTCGCACCGAAGGCAGACCTGTTCACAGGTGCGAAGAGACTGTCGGTGGCCGAAGTCCGAGCGGCGCTGGTCTTCACCAGATCCGCCGCGCTGGAAGAATACGGCGGATTTCCCGACTTGCATTACTACGTCCTGGAGGACCGAAATCCGAGCGCACTCCGACTCCTGAGCGACAGAGAGAACCGGCTGGCTATCGGCGACGGCCTCGCGAACCTCGCAACCGAGTGCGACCGCTACGCCCACCCCGCCAAGAGACTCGCCGGGCGCAAGCTCCGCGCATCCCGACTCTCTCTCTTGAAAGCGTTCGAGCCGATCCCGAGCCCCGCGTAGAACCGCGCGTCCGACTCCTCAGGGCGAATAGAATCGCTGTCGAAAGCCCTCTTGCGTGAGTCGCGATGGCCTCCGTCGATCGAGGCTCTCGAGCCTCGTGAGATCGGCGCATTGCTCGCATTTCACGATTCCGTCCAGGGCGACGACGGTCCGGTTCGCCCGGGTACATTTCCCGCAGGTCCAAAATCGCAATACGTATTGAATGGTGCACTCCGCCTCTCGCCGAAGGCCGGCGACGGCGGGCTCACGTGGTCCGTCGGGGGGAATCGGGTCTCGCGAGACTATCACGTCGAGGCGAGCCCCACGTCACCCGAAATCTCTTGGCTGGGAGGCAGGGACTCGAACCCGGAAGGAGCTGCCAACCTACGGCAATCTATCGCTCGCGGCGCGCGGCGAGGAGACCAGGGCCGCGGTCGAGTCCGCATCCGGACGAGCCGCGGCCCGGTGCCCGAAGGGCAGGGCGACGAGCAAGCGAAGGCGACGTGTTTGGCTGGCCATCGTGGACGCCTTTCGAACCGTCCGACATCAAGAAAGACCTGCCCTACGAGACACACTTCGCACTGGAGTATCCACTGCCGCCTGCCCGGGTTAGGCCTGAGGTGTCTCGAGGCGACAGATTGCCTTCACATGAACGCGATGAGATTCAGCTCGACGGGAGCATGGGCGAGCTCAACCCCATTTCGGCCGCGGCCAGTTTTCTCTTCGCGGTACGGACGACCCGGCGAGCCCCGGTCCTCTTCACGGCCCGGCGGACCCGGGCGCGACCCGCCGCCTTCCGCACGCGGCGACGCACGGCGGCTTTCTTGACGGTGCGGCGCACCCTGGCGCGCCCCACCGCCTTGCGGACACCGCGGCGAGCCACGGCCTTCCGGACGACGACCCGGCGTCGCCTGGCGCCCCTCCGGGCGCGGCGGCGCGAGACTCTCCTGGCAATCCGGCGAAGCCGCCCGCGAGCCACGGCCCCCCGAACTCCGCCCTTGGTCACAGCCCTCTTCGCGACGCGTTTGGCCCTGCGTACCCTGCGAACGGCCCTGCGCAGCCTTCTCCTCGCAACTCCCCGTCTCAAGGTCTTTCTCATCGTTGGTCCTCCTTGTTGAGGGTCCAGGGCGGATGAACCCGGTCCCGGGCGCCGCCCAAACTACCGCCCGGTGCCTCCATCGGGCGGCGCTCGGGTCGCGCGCCGTCTTCTCGCCGGCCTCTCGGGAAGACCCGTTCCGGCTTCACCCATAAGCTCGACGATCGTCGGTATCGCCAGATCGCTCCTCGATCTCGCCCGTGGCCGGGACCCGGCAGATCGGCGGGGTTGGCCTTGGACGCCGCATCGCCGTCAATCTACATCCAATCGAGCGCATGCAACCGCGATTATCAAGGGTCTCAGCCATGTGCGTCTCCGTCTCCGCCTGAAGTCGGACAAGCCGATCCGCACCGTGTTCGGACAGCAGCGAGCCTCTAGCGTCACAACGGCGGACATTACGCGTTACGCGAATGAGCGCAAGTCGAAGGGGTTCGCAAATGCGACGATCAATCGTGAGCTGGAACTTCTTCGGCGTGCGCTGCGGCTAGGAGTCGAGTCGAAACGCATCGTTCGGATGCCCGCGTTCCCGAAGAAACTTCCCGAGAAGAACGCCCGTCAGGGACTACTTCGCGCCGGCGACGAGCTTCTGGAACCTCGGGTTCTTGCGCAGCGGGTCGAAGTTGGGGTCGATCTTGAGCCAGCCGGGCGAGAGGAAGTAGGGGATCTTCAGGAGCGGCTCGAGCTGGTCGAGCGCCTTCTCCGGCTCGCCGACGAGCATGTAGATCCGCACGAGCTGGTGCTGGAAGTAGGGGCCGTTCAGCGCATCCTTCGACACCGGAGCGAGCGCGACGCCGCGCTCGCCCTCCCGGATCGCCTCCTCTTTCCGACCGAGGTACGCCAGCGCGAGGCCGAGAAGGACGTGACGCTGCGCATCATCGGGCGCTGCGCGAAGCTGCTCCTCGAAGGCCTTCCTCGCCTCCTCGGCGTAGGTGCGCACGTTTGCGGCATCGCCCTTCAAGGCGTAGGCCTGAACGAGGCAGAGGGCCCAGCTGCCCCGGTCGTCGTCGAACGCGCTCGGCGTCAGCCGCAGCAGAAGCTCTCGCTGCTCCTCGTCGAGGACCCAGACGAGATCGTAGTAGTTCGCCAGGAAGGCCACGAGCGCGGTGGGCTCGACCTCCTTGGGCGCGGCCTTGAGCACGGCCCGGGCACCGGCCAGGTCTCCCTCGCCGAGAAACGTCATGGCCTTGTCCTCGATCAGAGCGAGGTTGGCGGGCGCGAGGGCGAGACCACGGTCGAGAGCTTCCCGCGCCTCGGGATAGCGCCGCAGACGAAGGAGCGCGTCGCCAAGGGCCGCAGAATGCTGACGGACCGCGGATCGAGGCGCTCCGCCTGCCTGAGGTGCTCCACCGCCGCATCCCAGCGCCCGAGGCCCTGCTCGGCAAGCGCCGTCCCCCTGAGAAGGGAGGCATCGCCGGGCGCGACGCGCAGCCCCTTCTCGTACTGCTCCAGGGCACGGTTGAAGTCCGCGGCAACCAACCGTTCGTAGGTGCCGAGGGCCAGGTATCCCTCCGGGCGGTTCGGCGCAAGCGCGACGGCCTTCTCCGCTGCCTGCCGGGCACGCTCCGCGAGCGCGGGCGTCGGGCGTGCTGTTGGCGTACAGAGATCGAATTGGCGCACGAGACTCTCGCCCACGCCTGCGCGAAGCCGGGATCCAGCGCCACGGCCTGCTCGTAGAAGCCGAGCGCCTTGCGCAGGCTGGGCGGATCGGTGGCTGCCAGGCCGTTCGACGCCTCCTCGCCCTTCAGGAAGGCGTCGTAGGCGGCGAGGTTCTGCGTGGGCTTCTCGGAAAGCTGCTTCTCCTCGCCCGCCCCGAGCGCGCCACCCAGCGCCTGCGCCACCTTCGTCGCGATGTCCGACTGCACCTGGAAGACGTCCGTGATCGCCGCGTCGAACGGCTGCTGCCACTTGGATGTCGGGCGCTCCGGGCGCGTCACGTCGACGAGCTCGGGAGCTGACCTGCACGCGGCTTGCTGCCCCCGCTCTTCTGCCAGCGCACCGTGGCGGTCAGCAGATACGAGCGCATTCAGCTCCTCGGCGATCTGCCTGCGGCGTCTTCGTCGTCTTCTTGTAGGGCGTCGAGCTGCCCCGCGCGATCACCTGAAGGCCCGGCAAGGAGGTCAGCTTGCCTCGTATCTGCGTCCGCGATCCCGTCGGCGAAGTAGTCGTCCTCGGGAGCCCCCAGGTTCTCGAACGGCAGCACGGCCACGCGCTTGACGCCGCCGGCCTCGCCCCCGCCCCGGTGCGGCCGGCGCAGGAGAAAGACGCCCGCGACGGCGAGAACGACGACCGCCGCCGCAACGGCGATGAGAACTTTGCTCCTGCGGGCCGGTGGCGCCACGAGCTGCACGCCGCTCGTCGTCGTCGTCGGCGCCGACGCCTCCGAGAGCGCGAAGGCGATGTCCTTGGCCGACTGGAACCGATTGTCCCGGTCCTTCTCCAGGCAGTGCCGGACGATGTGGTCGAGCGCCGGCGAGACGTTCCGCCCCGACTGCGTCAGCTCCGGCGGCTCGTCTCGCATCAGGATCGCCGCCATCGTGTCGCTCGCTCGTGTCCCGCTTGAACGCCTTCTTCCCGGAGAGCATCTCGTACAGGATCGCCCCGAAGGAGAAGATGTCCGAGCGGTGATCGACGGGCAGCCCCCGCACCTGCTCGGGCGACATGTAGCCCATCGTCCCCATCACCGTCCCGGGCTCCGTGTGGCCCGACCCCGTCGGCGCGCTCGTCTGCTCCTCCGGGCGCGACCGCCTCGACCTTCTTCGCCAGCCCGAAGTCCAGGATCTTGACGTGGCCGTCCTTCGAGACGAACAGGTTCTCGGGCTTCAGGTCCCGGTGGACGATGCCCTTCTCGTGGGCGGCGGAGAGACCCTTGGCGACCTGCAGCGCGTAGTCCACGGCCTGCTTCTGCGCGATCGGGCCCGCGTCGAGCTTGCCGCGCAGCGTCTCGCCTTCCAGAAGCTCCATGACGGCGTAGGCCGTCCCCTCGTGCGTCCCGAAGTCGTGGATCGCAAGGATGTTCGGATGCGACAGCGCCGCGACCGCCTTGGCCTCCCGCTCGAACCGCGCCAGCGCGTCGGGATCGGCGGCGACGCGACTGGGGCAGCACCTTGACCGCGACGTCCCGGTCGAGCTTCGTGTCCCGCGCCCGGTACACCTCCCCCATCCCGCCCGCGCCCAGCGGCGAGAGGATCTCGTAGGGACCGAGACGGGTCCCGGCTGAAAGTGTCATCGGATGACTTCTGCGGGGATCTTACCCGTTCGGTCAGGTTCACGTTCGCTCGCGCCAGGGGGGCGACTTGCTCAGAGAGGCGGGAGCATCCGTTCGCAACGCGACCAAGTTTCGCGAGCTGGCGAAACGACTCGCGTTGCGGGAGCCGGAGCGGAGCGAGCGATCAGGCGCCTGGTCGAGCCCCTTTGGGCGAGCCAGGCGCCGGTGCGCCGAAGGCGCAGATCGCGAGCGAAGCGGAGGCGACGGTTGGCTGGGAGGCAGGGACTCGAACCCCGATTCACTGGTCCAGAGCCAGTTGTCCTACCATTGAACGACCTCCCAGTCGTTCGGGGAACGCGGATTATCGGAGAAGCTCCGGGCCGGGTCAAATCGGCCGGCCGCGGCTGTCCGATTCCAATAGAATCGGCTAAGTGAAGTCGGAAGATCTCGCCGGGAAGAACTGCGTGCCCTGCCGCGAGGGCGCGCCGCCCCTCTCCGAGGAGGAGGCCGGGCGGCTCCACGACGCGGCGCCCCGCTGGTCGGTCACGGACGGCGCGAAGCGCCTCCTGCGGCGCTTCGAATTCCGCGACTTCGTCCAGGCGATGGAGTTCGTCAACCGGGTTGCGGGCCTCGCGGAGGAGCAGGGGCACCACCCGGACATCGCGATCCACTGGAACAAGGTGGACCTCGTCCTCTGGACCCACGCGATCGGAGGCCTGCACGAGAACGATTTCGTGCTGGCCGCGAAGATCGACCGTCTGTTGAACGAGCGCGAAGTCGGGCCGGGCCTGACCGGCTAGCCGGCGACCTCCGGCTCGGGCATCCGGATCGAAAGACTCTCTCCGAGCGCCGAAAGGCTCTCGAGCCAGCGTGCCGCGGCCGCGTCTCCCGACGCGCCTCGGGCACGCACGCTCGGATACGCCGTCCCGAGCAGTTTCCAGAAAGCGTTCTGGACCCTCCAGAGCCGGACCGGAAAAGGGAATCGGCGGGCGAGCTCGACGGCCTGCCGGAGTGTCGAGAGACGCTCCGGGTCCTCGGGCTCGGCGGCGACCGCGAGGCAGAGCCTCTCGAGCCGCGCCCGCAACAGGTACTCGAGCGTCTCGGAGTCGAGCGGCATTTTTGCCCGAGCGGCTTCCTCGAGAAGAAGTCGGATCTTTTCCTCGTCGAGAGCGTCGGCCTCCAGGGCGTGGCGCAGGCCCGAGTTCAAGACGAATCCGGCGGTCGCGCGGAAGACGCGCGGTGCGGGAGTGCCGAGGTCCGCCAAAAAGCGGAGCAGCGGCAGATTGCGCTCGTGCACCCGACGCAGCGTCTCCTCAGCCTCCTCCCGGGTGGCCTCGAGGATGATGTGCAGGATCCGGCGCTGCTCATCGCGAAAGAGATCCTTCAGAGAGAGGACGTGCTCTCCGAAGCCGGTGTCCAGAAGGCGCAGGACCTCCGGCACGTCGGCGCGCGAGAAAGCCTGGAGCACGCCGGCCGCGAGACTCTCGGTGTCGGTGTCCCGGGACGTCCGCCGAACGCCTCCGTGGATGTTGTGGTCTCCGAGGTGCAGCGCGCCGAAGGCGACGCGCTCCGACTCTCCGGTGATCTCCGAGGCGATCCGCGCGCCGCCGACGACGAGCTTCATCCGGCCCTCTTCGGCCGTCCGAAAGTCCTCCCGCTCGACGTCGTAGCAATACACGCGCGACCGCGGGCCGTCGGTTTCGAAGAGGGCGGAAACGGCGTAGTGGCCTCCGACCCGCGCGAGGTCCACCCGCTTGCCGCGGACGTGGCGGTCGTAAACGCGCTGTCCGTCCCCTTCCTCGAGCTTGTTGCTCGACGCGGCCTCGAGATCGCGCACGAAGGGCTCCTCGAACGAGCCCCCGAAGAGCTCTTCGGCGAGTTGAACGACTCTCCCGGCATACCTCATTACCTGCACCGTCTCGATGCCGGCGAGATCGTGGAAAAACCAGCCGCAGCTCGTGTACTGGAGCAGGGCGTGGCGCTCGAGCTCGAGAAGCTTCCGCGCCCGGATCCGTTCCTCGGGCGAGAGTGGGCGGGCGGCCTGCCTCTCGAAAAAGCGCGCCAGGCTCTCCGGCGATCGGTCGAGCACGACCTCGACGTACGCGTCCCGCGCGCCCCACGGGTCGGAGAGTAGGGCCGCGGCCTCTCGCTCGTACAGCGGGTCCACGCGGTCGCGCAGCCGGTCGAGCGCCCGCCGCAGCGGCGCGCGCCAGGACTGATTCCACGACGGCTGGGAGCCGGTCGAGCAGCCGCAGTCGCTCCGCCACCGCTCGACGCCGTGGGCGCAGCTCCAGGACGTGTTCTCGCGGATCTCGACCTCCGCCGACGGCGGGTATTTCTCGAGGTGCTCGCCGTAGTTGGTCAGCACGACGTCGCCGCTCGCGGCGATCGAGCGCAGGGCGTACGCGAGCGCCATATCGCCGTGGGGATGGTGATGGCCGTACGTCTCGCCGTCCGTCGCGATGTTGACGAGGCGCGGTCGGTCCTCGTCCGCCGGAAAGGCCCGAGTCAGGCGTGCGGCGAGGTCCCGCCCGCTGTGGAGGAGGCCGCCGAAGGCGACCTCGCGCGAGATCGGGCCGTCATAGAAGAAGAGCTCGATCGTCCGGCCGGAGGGGAGCGCGAGCCGATACGGCCGGGTCGGGTCGATTCCGCCCAGCCCGACTTCCCGCCAGGCGCTCTCTCCGTCGGCCCGCCACCGCAGCGCCTGCGCGGGATCGAGCAGAGTGAAGCGGATGCCCGCCGCCGCCAGGGCCTCGAGGCTCGGAAGATCCACCGCGGTCTCGGGCAGCCACATCCCCTCGGGCTCCCGCCCGAAGCGGTGGCGGAAATCGGCGATTCCCCAGAGCACCTGGGTCCGCCGGTCGCGCGCGCTCGCGAGCGGCAGGATGACGTGGTTGTACGCCTGCGCGAAGGCCGAGCCGTGCCCCGAGAAGCGCCCGCGGCTCTCCCGGTCGGCGTCGAGCACCGCCGCGTAGACGTCGGGCGCGCGGGGCTCGAGCCAGGAGAGGAGTGTCGGCCCGAAGTCGAAGCTGATGCGCGAGTAGTTGTTGACGATCTCGACGATTCGGTCCTGCTCGTCCAGGATCCGGGAAGCGGCGTTGGCCGCGTAGCACTGGTCGGTGATGCGCTCGTTCCAGTCGTGATACGGGTAGGCGGAGTCCTGGACCTCGATCGCTTCGAGCCAGGGACTCTCGCGGGGCGGTTGGTAGAAGTGGCCGTGGATGCAGACGAAGCGCGGCATCAGAACGGCGGCTCGAACGGCTCGGCCGCTTCGTCCTCCTCAGACGCGCCGGCGCCGGCGGGGGTCGCGTCGGCTGCCGCCGGGTCCGCCGTCTCCGATGGCTCGGGCTCCGGGTCCGGCTTCCAGAAGAGCGCCGAGAGCGGGGGCAGGTCGACCGATATCGCGAGCGGCCGCCCGTGCACGCCCGGCGAGGCGGCTTCGACGGCGTCGGACCCGGGCAGACCCGTCCCCCCGTACTCCTCGGCGTCGGTCGTGAGCAGGCGCCGCCAGGTGCCGGCCCGCGGCACCCCGACGCGGTAGCCGGGGCGCGGGATCGGCGTGAAATTGAAGACCGCGAGCACCGGATCCTTCACGGTCTTTCCCTTGCGCAGGAACGAGATCACGCTCGCGTCCGCGTCATGGCAATCCACCCATTCGAAGCCGGCCGGGGCGTCCTCGTCGAGCTCGTGGAGCGCGGGCTCGGCGCGATAGACGCGGTTTAAGTCCTCGACACAGCGCTTCACCCCGCGGTGGAGCGGGTGGGAGAGCAGGTCCCAGTCGAGCTCGCGGTCGTGTGCCCACTCCCGCCACTGCCCGAACTCGCATCCCATGAAGAGGAGCTTCTTGCCCGGCTGGGAGTAGAGGTCGGCCAGGAGCAGGCGCAGGTTGGCCATCTTGTTCCACGCGTCGCCAGGCATCTTGTCGGCGAGCGAGTACTTGCCGTGAACGACTTCGTCGTGCGAGAGCGGAAGGAGGAAGTTCTCGCTCCCCGCGTAGACCATCCGGAACGTCAGCTTGTTGTGGTCGTACTTGCGGAAGACCGGGTCCTTCTCGAGGTACTCGAGCGTGTCGTGCATCCAGCCGAGGTCCCACTTCATGCCGAAGCCGAGCCCGCCGATGTACGTCGGCCGCGAGACCATCGGCCAGGTCATGGACTCCTCCGCCATCGTCTGGACGCCCGGGCACCGGGCATAGACCTCCTCGTTCAGCCGCCGGAGGAAGACGATCGCCTCGAGGTTCTCGGGTCCGCCGAAGCGGTTGGGGATCCACTCGCCGGCCTTGCGCGAGTAGTCGAGGCGAAGCATCGAAGCGACCGCGTCCACGCGCAGGCCGTCGGCGTGATAGCGCTCGAGCCAGTAGAGCGCCGAGGAGAGGAGGAAGCTCCGCACTTCGGGGCGGCCGTAGTTGAAGATGCAAGTCTTCCAGTCGGGGTGGTAGCCCTGACGGGGATCGGCGTGCTCGAAGAGATGGGTCCCGTCGAAATACACGAGGCCGTGCTCGTCGGAAGGGAAGTGCGAGGGCACCCAGTCGAGGATCACGCCGATGCCGCGCTGGTGGAGGTGATCGACGAAGAACATCAGGTCCTGCGGCGTGCCGTACCGCGCGGTCGGCGCGAAGTAACCGGTCGTCTGGTAACCCCAGGAGGCGTAGTAGGGATGCTCCATCACGGGCAGAAGCTCGACGTGCGTGAATCCCATCTCGAGAACGTAGTCGGCGAGCTTCCGGGCGAGCTCCCGGTAGTTCAGGAAGCGGTCCTCCTCGCCGCGACGCCAGGAACCAGGATGGACTTCGTAGATCGACATCGGCGCCGTGAGCGCATTGCGCGCCGCCCGCTCCTCCATCCAATCCGCGTCCCCCCACTCGTAGTCGAGGTCCCAGACGACGGAGCCGGTGCGGGGAGGGACCTCTTGCCGGAAGGCGAAGGGGTCCGCCTTGTCCACGCGGTACCCGCGCCGCCGCGACGCGACGTGGTACTTGTAGACCGTTCCCTTGCCGACCCCCGGGACGAATCCCTCCCAGACCCCCGGGCCTCCGCCGAACGTCAGCGGGTGGTTCTCCTTGTCCCAGCCGTTGAAGTCCCCCATCACCGAGACGGCCGCCGCGTTAGGGGCCCAGACGGCGAAGGAGGTCCCCTCGACACCGTTCACGGCGCGCGGATGCGAGCCGAGCTTTTCCTGAAGGTGGAGGTGGCTCCCGTCTCCGAAGAGGTGGAGATCGTCCTTCGTCAGGAGCGAGGTCGAGCGCCGCCGCGCGGCCGCCGGGCGCCTCGGCCCCGTCGGCAGACTTTTACTGTCGCTCAAGCGGAGCCCCTTCCGCCGAGCCCGATCGCCCGGCGGCTCAGTCCTTCTTCCCGGGAAGGAGGACGAAGACGAGGCCGATGACGCCGGCGCCGAGACAGAGCCAGCGCGTCGTCTCCCAGCCCTCTTTCTTGCTCCGTTCGGAGCTCGAGAACGTGGACTTCAACGCCCCTTCCACAGAGTCGTAACCCTTGCGCTGGCTCGACGAAATCACGAATCCGACGATGCCGAGCACGAGAAGTATCAGTCCGATGCGCCGCATGGGTTCCCTCCTCCCGTCCTCAGTACTTCCGCATCGACCGGTCGACTCGCTCCGCCCAGGCGTTGACGCCGCCGTCGAGATTCACGGCCTTGTCGTATCCCATCTGCTGGAGAAACTGTACGGCGCTGGCGCTGCGCCCGCCCGAGCGGCAGTACACGACGAGGTCCCGGTCTTTCGGAATCTTGTCGAGGCTCTTCGGCAGCGACTGGAGCGGCACCTTGATCGCGTCCGGCAGGTCCGAGAGCGCGTACTCGTGCGGCTCCCGGACGTCGAGCAGGGCCGGCGACTCTCCCCGATCGCGTTTCGCTTTGAGATCCTCGACGCTGATCTGCGGAATCCCCGCCATGGAGGAAAGATAGCACCGAGCACGTCGCTTCGGCTTGCTCGACTCATGCCGCGAAGTTGGAAACTCGGTGGGCGAAAACCTCCACCATCTTGGTAGGGGCGGGCCCTCGCGGCCGCCCGGCGTCGCAGTCGTGGCACGTCAGAAGCCGGCGGGCGGGGACGAGCCCCGCCCCTACACGAGGAGGGCGACTCGTTGGAGTTGGCGGAACAACCGCTCGCAACGCGACCAAGCTTCGCGAAGTTCACCGAGCGAAGCGACTCGCGTTGCGGGAGCCGGAGCGCAGCGAGCGAATCAGGCGAGCGGTCGAGCGCGCATCCGCGCGAGCCGCGAGCCGGTGGCGGCCGCCGCCGCTTCATTTGGACGAATGCTGCGTTGACTGCGGCGGCCGCCAGATTCGCGAGCAAGCGAAGGCGACGGCTAGTACTTCGGCATCCTCGGATCGATCCGCTCCGCCCAGGCCAGGATGCCGCCGGCGAGGTTCCGGACGCGGCGAAATCCGGCCTCCCGAAGCTGCGCCACGGCCTTGGCGCTCCGGGAGCCCGTTCGGCAGTGCACGACGATGTCGTCCGCCGTCGAGAGCCGGTGGAGATTCGCGGTCAGGTGTCCGAGCGGGATCTTCACGGAGTCCGGGAGTGCGCAGATCGCGATCTCGTGCGGCTCGCGCACGTCCACGAGGACGAAAGCGTCGCCCCGCTTCCGCATCGCCGAGAGCTCTTCGACCGAGATCTCGGGCACGCCGCTCCCGGCGGACGCGTCTTCCTCCCCGACGCCGCAGAAGGCCTCGTAATCGATGAGCTTCGTGACGCTCGGGTTCGGGCCGCAGACGACGCACTGCGGGTTCTTCCGGAGCTTCAACTCCCGGAACTTCATCGAGAGCGCGTCGACCAAGAGAAGCCTCCCGACGAGCGGGTCGCCGCCGCCGAGGATCAACTTGATCGTCTCGGTCGCCTGGATCACGCCGAGCAGCCCCGGCAGGATCCCGAGAACGCCCCCTTCGGCGCAGGAGGGGACGAGGCCGGGCGGCGGCGGCTCGGAGTAGAGGCAGCGGTAGCAGGGGCCCTTCTCCGCCCAGAAGACCGAGGCCTGCCCCTCGAAACGGAAGATCGAGGCGTAGACGTTGGGCTTGCCCGAGAGCACGCAGGCGTCGTTCACGAGATAGCGGGTCGGGAAGTTGTCCGTGCCGTCGGCGACGACGTCGAAGTCGCGCACGATCTCGAGCGCGTTCTCGGAGGTCAGCCGCTCCTCGAACGGAACGACCTCGACGTTCGGGTTCAGATCGCGCAAGCGCCGAACGGCGGCCGGGAGCTTGGGCTTGCCGACGTCCGAAGTGCCGAAGAGGATCTGGCGGTGGAGGTTCGAGTCGTCCACGACGTCGAAGTCCACGAGGCCGATCGTTCCGACTCCGGCGGCGGCGAGGTAGACGGCGAGCGGCGAGCCGAGCCCGCCGGTTCCGACCGCGAGCACCCGCGCCGCCTTCAGCTTCTTCTGCCCCTCGAGCCCCACCTCCGGCATGATCAAGTGGCGCGAGTACCGGCGGATCTCCTCGTTCGAGAGCGCGGCGGGTTCGATCGCCGCCGGCGGCGCGGCGCCTCCCGCGATCGACGGGATGATCGAGAGCGAGTCCTGCGGCGCGAGCGCTGTCGCCCCCTTCTCGAGGTAGCGCACGTCCTCGTCGTTCCGATAGACGTTCACGAAGGAGCGCAGGCGCCCCGTCTCGTCGAAGAGGTGCCGCTCGAGCGCCGCGTGGCGGGAGACGAGCGAGGCGAGCGCCTCTTCGACCGTCGCGCCGGTGACCTCCACACTCGCTTCTCCGCCGGCGTAGGGTCGAAGCGGGGTCGGCAGAAGGATCTTCGGCATCGGAACTCCTCTAGTCCGAACCCTCGGCCGGGAGCAGTTCCTCCCGCGCGAAGGCCCCGCGGTCCTCCGAGAGAACGAAGGAGCCCATTTCCCTCGGTTCTCCCGAAGCGACCGCCAGGACAACATAATGGAAGAACGGGAGCGCGTGTTCCCGGTCGTAATCGGACGGCACGGCCGGGTGGTCCGGGTGGGAGTGGTAGAAGCCGAGGAGGTCCCGTCCCCGCTTCCGCGCCAGGGACTCGAGTCTCCGGTATTCCCCCGGCTCGATCGAGAACCGGCGCCGGCGCTCGACGCGCCGCGAGTTCTCGACCGGTTCGGCCTCGGCCACGAAGGCTTCCTCCCCTTCCGCGCCGCCGAAAAGCGCCCCGCAGCACTCCTCCGGATAGGCGGTCCGCCCGTGCTCGCGGATGGCGGCCTCGGCCGATCGCGAGATGCGAATCACGGCGCGCTCCAGAAATCGTGCGAGAGGTAGCGTCCCCCGCCGTCGCCGAGCACGGTCACGATCGCGGCGGGAAGCGAGGTCTCCCGGGCGACCGAGAGCGCCGCGGCGACGTTGGCCCCCGACGAAGGGCCGACGAAGATCCCCTCCTCGCGCGCGAGTCGGCGGCACATCGCGTACGCGTCTTCCGTCGGGACCGCGACGCGAAGATCCGGGGCCGACGGATCCCAGATCGCCGGCACGAGGGCCGACGGCAGATGTTTCATCCCCTCGAGGCCGTGGAGCGGCCCGTCCGGCTCGACGGCGACGCACCGGATCGAGAGCGCCCGCCGCTTCAAGTACCGGGTCACGCCCACGAACGTCCCGGAGGTCCCGATTCCCGCGACGAAGTGCGTCAGGCGGCCGCCGGTCTGCTCCCAGATCTCCGGCCCCGTCGTGTCGAAGTGCGCCCGCCAGTTCGCGGGATTCGAGTACTGGTCCGGGTAGAAGTAGCGGCCGGGGTGCTTCGCCACGAGCTCGCGCGCCTTGCGGATCGCGCCGTCGGTCCCTTCGAGCGGATCGGTCCGCACGATCTCGGCGCCGAAAGCGCTCAGGATCCCCTGCCGCTCGGCCGAGGCGTTCGCGGGAAGACAGATCGTGACCGGGAAGCCCAGGGCGCGCCCGAGCATCGCGTCGGCGATGCCGGTGTTCCCGGAGGTCGCCTCGAGAATCGTGCGGCCGGGGCGCAGGAGCCCCGAGACGAGCCCGTCTCGGAGCATCGCGCGCGCCGGGCGGTCCTTGACGCTGCCGCCGGGGTTCAAGAATTCCGCCTTCGCGTAGAGCGAGAGACCGCGCACGTCGGCCGCGATGCGGCGGAGCTCGAGGAGCGGCGTTCCGCCGACGGCGTCGAGGAGCCGGACCGCGCGCGGATCGATCTCCGGCCGCAGGACCGGCGTCTCGATCTCCGCCGTTACCATCATGACTTGCCCTCGAACTTCATCTGTGGCTCCGAACCTCCGGAAAACAAAAAAGCCCGCCGTCCGGCGGGCTCGGTGGTTGTCTCTGTTTTGCTGACTAGGGCGTACCGAGTCCTGCCGGACCCCGCGGGGTCGCGCAACGACAACAGCAGCCGGCCACCCGATCCGCCATCGAGTCTCTTTTAGCGCCGGCGCGGGCGGGTGTCAAGTGAGCGCAGGATTCAGGAATCCGGATTCAGGATTCAGGAAGGTTGGTATTCACCCCAACTCCTGAATCCTGAATCCCGAATCCTTCTCTCACGCCTTGTCGAGCTCGAGCCGCCAGGTCGAGCCGCGGCGCGTCGCCTGGAGCTCGCCGAAGGGGGTCTCCCGGACGATCGGCCGCACCTTCTCGTCGATCTCCCCCTCCGAGAGCCCGTGGGTGCGCGCCATCAGGCGCTGGAAGTAGGCGGGCACGCGCAGCCAGCCCCAGAGCGGCGCGTGGTCCTGATGGATCTCGACGTCCGCGGCCTCGGCGTCGGGCTCGTAGATCCAGAAGCGTCCGCCGGGAGAAAGCAGCGTGTGCACCGCCTCGAGCCCCATCCGCGGCTCCTCCCAGTGATGAAACGACAGGACCGAAACCGCGAAGTCGAAACGCCGATCGAAGAAGGGTTCTTCGACTTTCCCCTCTCGAAACTCGAGGTTCGGCAGTAAGGGCCCGCGGCGCGCCTGCTCGAGCATCGCCGGCGAAGAATCGAGTCCCACGACATGCAGCTTCGGGTTCGCCGCTGCGAGCAGCCGCGCGAGCTTGCCCGGCCCGCAGCCGACGTCGAGCAGCCTCCCCTCTTCGATCGGAATCTCCGCCCCCACCCGACGGTAGAGCGGCGAGAGCGCGGGCTCGGCCCAGCGCCGATAGAAGAAGGACGCGATCGCGCCGAAGCGCTCGGGGTGGGCCCCCTTGAGGTTCATTCGGTTGCTGCGCGTAATGATACCGGCGAGCGCGCCTCTTTCATCCACGATCGGATCTCCCGTCCGCCGCGTCGGCCGGGGGGCCCCCGAGGCGCTTGCGCGATCTGGTACATTTCGGCATTCGGAGGTACGCCCTTGCTTCCGGAGTTTCGAAACGAGCCCTTCACGGACTTCGCCCAGGAGGCCAATCGCAAGGCCTTCGCCGAGGCCCTGAAGACCGTCCAGGCGCGCCTCCCGATCTCCGGCAAGAACCGGATCGGCGGAAAGCCGGTCGGTTCGGCGAAGACGTTCGAGTCGGTCAACCCGTGCGATCCCAAGCAGGTCATCGGCCGCTTCGCCGCCGGCTCGGCCCAGGACGCGCGCCGCGCGATCGACGCCGCCGCGAAGGCGTTCCCCGCCTGGAGCGCGCTGCCCGCCTCGGAGCGCGTGGCCGCGATTCTGCGCATCTCCGCGATCCTGCGCCGGCGCAAGCACGAGTTCTCCGCCATGATGGTGCTCGAGGAGTCGAAGTCCTGGGCCGAGGCCGACGGCGACACCGCCGAGGCGATCGACTTCTGCGAGTTCTACGCGCGCGAGGCGGAGCGCCTGGCCGAGCCGCAGCCCCTGACGCCCTATCCCGGCGAGCGGAACGAGCTCGAGTTCATTCCGCTCGGCGTCTGCGCCGTCATCCCGCCCTGGAACTTCCCGCTCGCCATCCTGACCGGCATGACGACGGCCGCGCTCGTCACCGGCAACACCGTCGTGTTCAAGCCCTCCTCCGACGCCGCGGGCATCGCGACGATGTTCGTCGAGGCGTGCGAGGAGGCCGGGCTTCCCGACGGGGTCCTGAACTTCGTCACGGGCGGCGGCTCGACGGTCGGCAACGCGCTCGTCGAGAGCCCGAAGACGCGGCTCATCGCCTTCACCGGCTCGCGCGAGGTCGGCGTCGAGATCTCCGAGAAGGCCGGCAAGGTCGTCCCCGGGCAGATCTGGATCAAGCGCGCCATTCTCGAGATGGGGGGCAAGGACTTCATCTTCGTGGACGAGACGGCCGACCTCGAGGACGCCGCCAACGGCGTGGTCGCCGCGGCTTTCGGTTTCCAGGGCCAGAAGTGCTCGGCCTGCTCGCGGCTGATCGTGCACCAGAAGGTGCACAAGACCGCTCCTCGCGAAGATCGTCGCGAAGACAAAGGCGCTCACCGTCGGGGACGTGCGCGACCCGAAGAACACGGTCGGCGCCGTCATCAACGCCGCGCGCGCAGAAGAAGATCCTCGACTACGTCGCGATCGGGAAGAAGGAAGGCCGCATCGTCGCGGGCGGCAAGGCCGGCCCGAAGTCGGGATACTTCGTGATGCCGACGATCGTGGACGGCATCAAGCCGCGCCACCGGCTGGCCCAGGAGGAGATCTTCGGGCCGGTGCTCGCGGTGCATGCCGGTCAAGAGCTTCGAGGAGGGGATCGCGGTCGCCAACGGCACCGAGTACGGGCTGACCGGCTCGCTCTACTCGAACGACCGCAAGCGCCTCGAGCGCGGCAAGCGCGAGCTCTTCATGTCGGCAACCTGTACCTGAACCGCAAGTGCACGGGCGCGCTCGTCGGCGTCCACCCCTTCGGCGGCTTCAACATGTCCGGCACGGACTCCAAGGCCGGCGGCCGCGAGTACCTCTATCTCTTCACGCAGGCAAAGCCGATCGTCGGAGAAGCTCTGACGGAGCCGCTTTCCGGTGTCTGGAGGAATGCCATGTTCCGACTGATCTGGCTCGCCGTCCTGATCCTCGATCTCGTGGCGCTCGTCTCCCTCCTGAAGAGCGGCGCCGACACCGGGACGAAGATCCTCTGGGTCCTGCTGATCGTGCTGCTGCCGCTCGTCGGGATGATCCTCTACTTCCTGATGGGCCCGGGCCGGAAGACGGCCGTCTAGACCGCAGATGACGCGCGGCGCCTTTCCCGCGCCGGCCGAGCCGCTTCACTTCGGTCGGCTTTTCGGAGATCGTCAAGGTCCGTAATCGCGTGCTCGAACTGCTCGCCGCCGGCGAGAAGGTCTGGCGTTTCGAGGGGGGCGAGCCGTACATGCCGACCCCCCCTCCGATCAAGGAGGCGATGACCGCGGGCGCTCCAGCGCGGGGAGACGCGCTACGCGCCCTCGTCGGGCCTGCCGGAGCTGCGCACGGCGATCGTCGCCAAGGTCGCGCGCCGCAACCGAATCCCGGCCGATCGGGAAGGCCCGATCGTCGTCAACGGCGGGATGCACGGCCTCTTCGCCGCTTTCGCGACCCTCGTGAACCCCGGGGACGAAGTCCTGGTCTTCTCCCCCTACTGGACGCCGATCGTGGACGTCATCGCCTACCACGGCGGCGTGCCCGTGCTCGTCTCGACCGCGACCGCGAGGCAGGAGGGGTTCTTTCGGACGCTCGAGCGAGCCGTCGACGGCGAAGACGAAGGTCCTCTACTGGAACTCGCCGACGAACCCGACCGGCGAGGTCTTCTCGCGCACCGAGGTCGAGGAGATGTCCCGCTTCGTCTTCGAGCGCGGGCTGGCGGTCATTTCCGACGAGGCCTACGAGGACTTGATCTACGAGGGCGAGGGCCACGTCTCGCCCGCCTCGCTTCCGGGCATGGAGGAGCGCACGTTCTCGGTCTTCACGTTCTCGAAGACCTACTCGATGACCGGCTGGCGCGCGGGCTACGTGATCGTGCCCGAGCGCTACCGCGCCGCCATGCGCACGGTCGTGCTCTACACGATCAACGGCGTCTCGACCCCGACCCAGTGGGCGGCGCTCGAGGCCCTGACGCTGCCCGGACGAATACCTCGCGCGAGGCGCGCGAGGGGTACCGGCGGCGCCGCGACCGGCTCGTCGCCGGGCTCACCGCGGCCGGTTTCGAGCTCGAGAAGCCCCGCGCCGCGCTCTATCTCTTCCCGAAGATCCCCTCCTTCCTCGGCGCCGACTCCCGGAAAGCGGCGCGAGCACCTGCTCGACTCGGCGAAGGTCGCGACCGTGCCCGGGATGGTCTTCGGGCCCGAGGGAGAGGCGCACCTGCGCTTCTCCTTCTCGGTGGCCGAAGAGATGATCGCGGGGGGCGTCGAGGCGCTCGCGACGTTCTCGGCCAAAGAGCTGCAGGCACGCTAGACGCTCGTCCGCGAGGGCCCTCCGTCTAGCAGGTTGCTGAAAAACGGTGTGGGATGGCGTTACGAGCGCCGCGGGGTCAGATCCGAGGAAGCGCGACGACGGCGATGCCATCGCATCGGCGAGGAGCGATGACGACGGAGATGGCCCCGCGCCGCCGTAACCCGTAGGGTGGACGGCACTTTGCCGGCGCCCGCCAATGAGATTGAGAGAACCTCCAAGAAAGCTTCCTCACGGGCGCCGACTGCAAAGTGCCGGACACGACGCCCGCATCCATTTTTCAGCAGCCTGCTAGGGTCTCCGGACGTCGACGCGCCCGCCCGCCCAGTCTTCCGCGAAGACGGCGCCCACCGAAGCCGGCGCCTCGCGCGGTACCAGCGCGATTGCCGCGCACGGGCGGAAGGTCGAGAACGGCGCGCGGCCGGCAAGCGCGCCCGAACGGTTCCCGACCGCGAGGTGCTCGAGTCGTGGGAGAGGCCCCGTCTGCGCGAAGGCGACCCACACCAGATATTCCGGATCGTCCGGCCCGATCTCGAGCCCGACGGCGGCGCATCGCGGCTCCATCGCCCGGCCAGCCGCCGAAAGGAGCGGCCTCTCGAGGCCGGGCCGCGAGACGAAATACTGGTCGAGCCGCGGAACCCGGAGAACGCTCTCGGGGCCGACGAGCGGCCGGGTGGCGTTCAGAAGCGCCCAGGGCGGGGAGAGGAGCAGCAGGAGCGCCGCGACGCGGCGCGTCCAGGCCGGCGACTCGTCGGCGGCGAGCGCCGCCGCCGCCGCGGGTGCCGCCAGGAGAAAGAGCGGGAGCTGCAGCCGCGCATTCCACGGCTGCCACTTGAGGACGGCGCAGAAGAGGAAGCCTCCCGCCGCGACGGCCGCGAGATACCGAGCCGCGTCGGGATGCCGCCGCCGCCCGGCCGCCGCGGCGACGAGGGCCGCGGCGAGGATCAGAAAGTGGAGCGGGTTGCCCGCGTGGTCCTCGTGCAGCATGAGGTAGACCGTCTCCTCCTCGTCCGGACGCTCGCTGCCACGCAGGGCCGGCGGCACGTGGAACTCGGCGCCTTTCCAGGTCGTGCGAGGATCGTTCGGGTCGATCCCGAGCGCCGAAAGCAGGCCGCCGACGGCCCGCTCGACCGCCCGGTTCCAGCCGGAGGACGGCGCCGCGAAGTGGAGGGCCGCGTTCCGGAGAACTCCGGAGGCGATCGCCCCCGGCGAGCGCGTCTCGCTGACGGCGCCGTAGCCCTCTCCGAACGGCGATCCGAAGAGCGAGACGTTGCGAGAGAAGTATCCGACGTTGACGGCGAGTACCACGGCGGCGATCGCGAGCAGCGGCGCCGCGGCGCGGGCCCGGGATCGCCGGAAGAGCGAGACCGCGAGCCAGACGGCGAAGGGAAAGCAGAAGAGAGAGGCGGTCGCCTTGGTCAGGAGGGCGAGTCCGAGGCTGGCTCCGGTCAGGAAGACGTCGAGCGCCCGGATCGGAGCCGCCCGCAGGCGGAGCGCGAAAGCGACGAAGGTCAGCGACCAGAAGGACACGACGAGATCGTTCTGAGTGCTCGAGCCCTGCAGGATCGCCATGGGAAGCGTCGCGGCGAAGATCGCCGCCGCGAGTCTTCCGACGCGGCCCGCCCCGAGCCGGCCCGCGACGGCCGACGCCGCAACGAAGCAGCCGAGCCAGGCCGCAAACTGGAGAAGGGCGAGCGGCCGATCGGAGCCGGCGAGGAGACGCAGATGGGTGAGCAGGAGCTCGGCGCCCGGCGGGAGAGTCAGCTGGCGGAGCACCGGCGTCGGATACGGCTCGAGCCCGCGGTCCTGGATCCAGTGCATCACTCGGGGCAGGTGATAGGTCAGCGAGTCCCAGTTGTTGGGCGCCGCCGCGACGGCGACGATCCCGACCGCCGCCGCGAGCGCGGCGAGCCCGATCCAAAGCGCGCGGTCCCCCGGGTCCCGCGCCGGAGTCTCCGGCGCGCGCCTCGGATTCGCGGGCGCCCGCCGAAGCGCGAGCGCACCCGCGGCCGCCGCGAGGACGGCCCAGAAGCCCGCCGCTGCGGCGGGGGTCAGCGCGTAGAGGAGGCCGAGGATCTCGGCGCCCGCCACCCCGGCGAGCCCCAGGAGTGTCGCGGCCGCGAGCACCGACTCCCGGCCGTCGAGTCCCCCCTCCCGCGCCGCTTCCCGGCGCCGGAGAGCCGCCGCGAGCAGGACCGCGGCGGCGAGCGGAAGAAGGCCCGGCATCGCGCTCGTGACGGTCCGCCCTAGGGGCGCAGCTTCTCCAGCCGCCGCACCGCCTCCCGGAGCGTCGCCTCCCGCTTGCAGAAGGCGAAGCGGACGTAGCCGCGGGCCTGTTCCTTGTGGTCGTAGAAGGAGGAGGGCGGAATCGCGGCGACGCCGATCTCCTCGACGAGGTGGCGGCAGAAAGCGACGTCGTCCTCGAAGCCGAAGGCGGTGAAGTCGGCGCAGACGAAATACGTTCCGGCCGGCGCCCGCACGCCGAACCCGAGGCGGGCGAGCTCGCCGCAGAGCAGGTCGCGCCGGTCGCGGTACTCCGCGGCGAGCGCGCGATAGTACTCGGGGCCGGCCGAGAGCGCCGCGGCGGCGCCGTGCTGCAGCGGCGTCGCGGTCGCGAAGGTGATGAACTGGTGGGCGGCTCGCACCGCGGCCGTGAGCTCGGGCGGCGCGGCCGCCCAGCCGATCTTCCAGCCCGTCAGGGAAAAGGTCTTCCCGAAGGAGGAGATCGTGATCGTGCGCTCGCGCATCCCCGGCAGCGTCGCCATCGGAACGTGCGCTCCGTCGTAGACGAGGTGCTCGTAGACCTCGTCGGTGATGCAGAGCAGGTCCCGCTCGCGGCAGAGCGCGGCGAGAAACTCGAGCTCGTCCGGCGAGAAGACCTTGCCGGTCGGGTTGTGCGGCGTGTTGACGAGGATCGCGCGCGTCGCGGGCGTCACGGCGCGTGCACCTCGTCGCGGTCGAAGCTCCAGTCCGGAGCGCGGAGCGTCACGACGCGCGCCCCGGCTCCCGCCATCGCGACGCTCGGCTTGTAGGAGTCGTAGTACGGCTCGAAGAGGACCACCTCGTCCCCCGCCCCGCACGTCCCCTGGATCGGCGGCGAAGATCGCTTCGGTCGCGCCGGAGGTCACGGTCAGCTCGGTGTCCGGCGCGTAGTCGAGGCCGTAGTCCCTCCGATACTTCGCCGACAGCGCCGCGTGGACCTCCGGAATCCCGCTCATGCGCGCGTACTGGCCGCGGCCCGCGCGCACCGCGTCGATCGCCGCCTCCTTCACGAACTCCGGCCCGTCGAAGTCGGGGAAGCCCTGCGCCAGGTTGACCGCGCCCCGTTCCTGCGCCAGGCGCGTCATCTCCGTGAAGATCGTCGTGCCGAAGCCCTCGAGCTTGCGGGCGAGCGCCGGGCGCACGGTCGGGATGATAACCGGGCGACCCGCTGATATCCTGCGGCGCCGACGGAGACACGAATGCCCCCTTCCAAGCGCCACTATCGCGTCGCCATCATCGGTTCCGGGCCCGCGGGCTGGACCGCCGCGCTCTACGCTTCGCGCGCCGAGCTCGAGCCGCTCGTCATCGAGGGCCCGCAGCCCGGCGGGCAGCTGACGATCACGACCGAGGTCGAGAACTACCCCGGCTTTCGCGACGGGATCCAGGGGCCCGAGCTGATGGAGATCTTCCGGGAGCAGGCCAGGCGCTTCGGCACCGAGGTCGTGCTCGACACGGTGACCGACGTCGACTTCTCCGCGCGCCCGTTCCGGCTGACCCTCGACGCGCTCCGGGAGGCTCACGGCCGACGCCGTCATCGTCTCCTCGGGCGCCTCGGCGAAGCTGCTGGGGCTCGAGTCGGAGGCGAGGCTGATGGGCCGCGGCGTCTCCGCCTGCGCCACCTGCGACGGCTTCTTCTTCAAGGCGAAGGAGGTCGCGGTCGTGGGCGGCGGCGACACGGCGATGGAGGAGGCGACCTTCCTGACGAAGTTCGCCTCGAAGGTCACCGTGATCCACCGGCGCGAGGACTTCCGGGCGTCGAAGATCATGCTCGAGCGGGCGCGCATGAACCCGAAGATCGCCTGGAAGCTGAACGCCGCCGTCGTCGAGATCCAGGGCGATCCGGCCGGGGGCGTCACCGGCGTGACGCTCGAAGACACGCGCACGAAAGACGCGCTCGGCGTTTGCCACGCAGGGTCTCTTCGTCGCGATCGGGCACTCCCCCAACACGGCGATCTTCCGGGCAAGCTCGAGATGAACGACGTCGGGTACCTGAAGGTCGCAGCACCCTTCGACGCGCACGTCCGTCGAGGGCGTCTTCGCCGCGGGCGACGTGGCGGACCCGACGTACCGGCAGGCGGTCTCGGCGGCGGGCGAAGGCTGCAAGGCGGCGATCGACGCCGAGCGCTGGCTCGCGTCGCAGGGGATGCATTGACGGACGGCCGGCCGCGGCAAGCCCGGGAAGACGACGACCCGCGCCGGACCCCTTTCCTCTCGATCCTCGCCTACGTCTTCTCCTTCGTCCTGGTCCTCGCGCTTCTCGCCTATCTCCTCGCCGCGCTCGCTGCGGCGCTGAAACACCGCGCCGCGCGTCCCGTACGATACGAGCGAAGCATGCGCTCGAGCTGGTGGGATCGCGTCAACCCGTGGCGGGGGCTCGCCGGCCTGCCGCGCGAGCTGTGGGTGCTCTTCGTCGCGACGCTCGTCAACAAGGCGGGCTCGATGGTCCTCCCCTTCTTCGTCCTCTACCTGACGCGGGAGGCCGGCCTTTCGGTGCAGACGGCGAGCCTCATGGTGCTGCTCTACGGGGCGGGCGCCCTGGTCGCGGCTCCGGTGGCGGGGCGGCTCTCCGACCGCCTCGGGCCGATCCGGATCATGCGGGGATCGCTTCTCTCTTCGGGCGTCGTCATGCTCGCTTTTCCCTTCGATGCGGGGCGTGCCGGCGATCGTCGCGATGACCCTCGCTCTGTCGGTGACCTCGGAGTCCTTTCGCCCCGCGAACATGACGATCATGGGCGACCTCGTTCGCCCGGAGCGGCGCAAGACGGCGTTCGCGCTGAACCGGCTCGCGATCAACCTCGGCATGAGCATCGGGCCCGCGCTCGGCGGCTTCCTCGCCACGGTCTCCTTCCGCTGGCTCTTCCTCGTGGACGGCGGCACGGCGCTCGCCGCGGGCGCGATCCTCGCGGCCTCGCGTTTCCCGCCGCATCGCCACCGCCCGGCGAGCGCCAGATCGAGGAGGCCGTCTCCCCGCACCTGCGCCTGCCGCCGGCGCCCACCGGGATCCGCGGCTTCTCTACTTCCTCGCCGCGATGTTCCCGGTCGCCTTCGTCTTCTTCCAGCACATCTCGTCGATGCCGCTCTACATGGTGCAGGACCTGAAGCTCTCCGCGGCCGCCTACGGGCTCCTCTTCACGCGTGAACACGCTCCTGATCGTCTTCCTGGAGGTCGGGATCAACACGGCGACGGCGCACTGGCCGCACCGCCGCACGCTCGCCGCTCGGCTCGATCCTCTGCGGACTCGGGTTCGGGGCGCTCGCGCTGGGCGCAGCGACATCTGGCAGGTCGGCGGCGACCGTCGTCGTCTGGACGTTCGGGGAGATGTTCCTCTTCCCCGGGATGGCGGACTACCTGACCGACATCGCGCCCGCGGCGCGCCGCGGCGAGTACATGGGGCTTTCGCAGATGATGATGGGACTCGCGTTCATGCTCGGGCCCTGGGCGGGCCTCCAGGTCCTGGCGCTCTACGGCGGCCGCGCCCTCTGGATCTCGATGCTGGTCGCTCGGGATCGGCGCGGCGGCGATGATGGCGCGCCTCAAGGGCTCGGGCCACGCGGCCCGCACGACGGCCCTGCCACTCCCGACGACCGCGCCTTCGACGGAGCCGTGAGCCGCCGCCGGCGCGACACCGTCAACCGACCGAGGAATTCCTCCAGTCGGCGCCGTAGCAGCTCTGCGAGGAGCTCGGCGCTCTTCGCCGGAGGGAGGTCCTTCATCCGACGCTCGCCGTCCCGAATCAGGCGGACCTCCCGAATGCGGCTCGTCACGACCCGGTTGCCGAACTCGAGGCGCAGCCCGCACGCGGCGACGATGTCGCACTTGATGACGCTGCCGCCCCAGGTGCACCCGGCGATCGAGATCCGGGCCGGCGAGAGCCCCTGGAGGTCGAACCATCCGCCGGAGATCGAGTAGGTCGCGTCCCCGTGGACGCGGATCGTATAGACCGAGTTCTCCGTCGAGACGACCAGGCGGTCTCCGATGCGCAGCTCGTTCTTGCGGACGGTGTCGATCCGGCCGACCTGGTCGAGAAGCAGATTGACGGTCCGCGCGATCGCGAGCAACGTTCGGTTCTCCGACTCCCGGCGTCAATTTTCCCCTACTTCGCCTCCGCCGGCGAGCCGGAGGCCACGACCCCGATGTTGGCAATCGTCTCGCCTTTCTTCATGGACGGCACGGCGCAGACGTACAGGACGACGCCGGCCGCCGGCGACCGGGCCTCGAACACCGTTCGTCCCAGGTAGTCCGTCACGTACCCCAACTTCATGCCTTCGGCACACGTAAGTGCCTCGGGCACACCAGCGGATAGAAGATCGCCGGTCTGCTCCGCTCGCGACGGTCCGGACCGCCTCGATCCAGACCGGGCGCTCGACCGGCGGCCGGCGCTCCCGGACAGCATGCTGCAGCTACCGCATGACGCGAGAACGTCCCGTCGACGAGCGCCGCGACGTCCTCCGGCTCGACCGTTCCGGCGTGCCCGGCCTCGACCGTGACGGAGGGTTTGCCGCGCGTCGCGGCGGTGCTGTCGAGATAGCGCGAGGCGGCCGGATCCTTCGGCCGATCCGCCGCGATGATGATCATCGGGAGCCCGAACGCGAGGACCATCTCGTCGCGAGATCGCGTCCTGCTTCTCGTTGCCCGTCTTCAACCAGTAGCTGTAGGGCACGAGGCTCTCGTCGAGGTCGCCGCCGTGATAGTCGATCAGGTAGTCGCAGCGCTCGACGACCTGCCGCGTGATGGCGTACAGCGCGCGCTCGGTCTGCGTGCCGTCCGCTTTCCCCGGATAGAAGCGGTTCATGCTCTTGCCGTCCACCGGGTTGACGTGCGGCACCTTCTGCTCGAAGGACGGGACGTTGACGAGCGGGACGAGGATCACGGTGCCCCGAGATCTCGGCCGGGTCGAGTCTGCTCGATCAGCTTCTCCAGCGCGATGATCGAGGCGTACTCGGTCCCGTGCGCGCCGGCGACGAGCGCCAGCACCGGGCCGGGCCGCGCGCCGTGCGACGACCGCGACCGGAATGTCGAGCGCGGCATCCACGCCGGCCGGCACGGAGAGGACTCCCGTTCCCTTCTGTCCGCGGGCCGCGGCGGCCGTCCCCACCACGAAGGGCGCGTCCGCCGGCTCCGCGAGAGCCGGCGCGAAACCCGCCAGGAGCGCGGCGACCATGATCAGGAATCTCGGCATGACGTTCCTCCTTCCGATGCCTTCGCCTTACCTCGGTTCGTCCCGGTCCGCCTCGCGCCCCTTCGGGCCCGCCGGCGCCGCCATCCAACGCTCGAGGACCGAGCGGACATCGACGCCGGCCTCGGTCGATAGGAGCGCCGGAAGCTCCGCAAGGCGAAACGCCCGCTTCTCCCGGGCGCTCCAGGCGATCAATCCGCGCAGCGCGTCCCGCAGGCTCTTGCGTCCCCCGGTCTTCGCGAGAATCAGATCGTCCATCTCGGCCGCCATGAGGCCGCCGCGCGAGAAGCTGTTCGAGCCGGTGCGAAAGTCGCTCGCGTATCGGGTCGACGCCACGCGCGAAAGCTCGACGGTCGAGAGGCGCCTCAGGAACTCCGGCGCTTCGGCCAGCGTCGAGCGAAAGCGCCGCTCGAGCATCCGATCCCGCCAGGCGGCTGCGTCCGGGCGCCCCGCCGCGAGCGCCGCGATCGCGGCGTACTGGGCGAAGCCCTCCGAGAACCAGATCGTATCGATCACGGGGGCGACCTCCCAGGAGAACGGGTAGTAGCCCTCGCCGTAGCAGCGCTTCGGGATCCAGGCGTGCGCCATGTGATGCGCCAGGTTGTAGCGCTCCCGCGCGAGATCCTCCTCCGGAGAGTCGGAGCGCAGGGCCCGCTCGACGCCGAAGAAGAGGGTCGAGCTTTCCAGGTGCTCCATGCTGAATCCGTACCGGTGGCTCTCGTCGATCGGTCGGAGGAGCTCCTCGAGAACGGAGTAGCGGGCGAAAGGGACCGACCCGAAGTAGTCGGCCACGGCTTCCAGGGCCTCGCGTGCGACGCGGCCGGCCGGCGCCGGGTCGGAGGGCCCTTCCGCGTAGATCGCGAGATAGAGCGGGACGCGCGCTTCGAGCCGCGCGACCGAGAGCCCCGGGCCCATGGCGATCTGCGAGTCGGCGAGGGCGTAGAAGTCCGGGGCGGCCGCTTCGAGCCCGCCCTTCGGCGGCGGAGCCGACGGGGCGAGGGTCGAGAAGACGGCCCACTCCTCCGGCGCGCGCACCGTCAACTTCGCCGGCCGGCCCTCCTCGCCCTCGAGGTAACCGAGCACGGAGTAGCCGAGGATCCCGACGTAGTCGGGGCGGGACTTGGAGGAGTCCGAGGCGGCGGCGAGCTCCTTCTCCATCCGCGCGAGATCGACTTCCCACGCGATCCTCCGGACCGGCGTCACGCCCTCGATCCGCCAGCGCGGCCCCTCCGGCTCCTTCCGCACGGAAAGCGCGGCGCCGCCCTCGCCGGCCGCCTCGACGCCGGAGACGAAACGGTCGTACGGAGCTTCCCCGTAGCCCATCGGGATCGCGCGAGGGACGACGAGGATGCGCGACCGCGAGCCGGCCGGGACGAGCATCTCGACGCGCACCCGCGCTTGCGAGGTGCCGGGACAGGTCAGGCGGTACTCGACCGCGAGGCTCTCCGCGCGCGCCTGCGGGAGGAGCACGCCGATCGCAGCCGCGCAGGCCAGAGCCGCGCGGAGCAGACGACGGCGCCGGTCCCGGTCGAAGTCTTTCAAGGCCAGTGGCACAATCCTATCGGGAGACGGGAGATGCCCGAGGCGATCTGCGAGGGACGGAAGGTCCGCTACGACGTCGCGGGGAGCGGGGAGCCGGCCCTGCTTCTGCTGCACGGCTGGTGCGACAACCGCACGCAGTACCACCGTCTCTTGCCGCTCCTCGCCCAGAAGCGCCGGGTCCTCGCGGTCGACCTGCCGGGCCACGGCGGCTCGGAATCCCCTCCGGGGGACTTCGGATACCGGGAGCTCGTGGCCGGCGCGGTCGCCGTCGTCGAAGAGAGCGGCGCGCCGCGAGTGGTGCCGGTCGCGATGGCGCACGCCGGATGGGTGGCCCTCGGGCTGCGCCGCCGGCTCGGCCCGGAGCGGATCGTGAAGCTCGTGTTTCTCGACTGGCTCGTGATCGAGCCGGCCCGCCCGTTTCTCGAAGCGCTCCAGAGTCTCCAGGACGCCGATCGCTGGAAGTCGACGCGCGCGAAGCTCTTCGCGGACTGGCTCGAAGACGCCGAGCCCTTCATCTCGCAGCACGTGAACCGCACGATGGGGGACTTCTCGTTCGGGATGTGGGCGCGGGCCGGCCGGGAAGTCGCGGCCGCGTACGCTCGCGAAGGAAGCCCGCTCGACGCGCTTTCCGCACTCGACCCTCCCACGCCGGCGCTTCACCTCTACGCCCTGCCGAAGGAGGAGGAGTTCCAGGCGGCGCAGGAACGCTTCTCGAAGAAGCACCCCTGGTTCGCCTCGAAACGGCTCGATGGGAAGACGCACTTCCCGCCGCTCGAGACGCCCGAGGCAGTGGCGGCGGCGATCGAGGACTTCGTCTCGGCCTGATCGGGCGGCTGGTTACGAGCCGGCCGGCGACGCCCGGCGCGCTTCGGCCAGACCGGCCACGCCGGCGTCGGCGCGGGCCCAGACTTCGCGCAGCTTCGCATACGCCTGCCGAGCCGTCCCCGGATCGCCCGCGGCGGAGGCGGCGCGCGCGAGGCCGAGGAGCGACTGCGCCCGGCCGGGGGCCCGGGCGAGCGAGGCCTCGAACTCCTTCTGCGCCTCGGCGGGGCGGCCGGTGGCCGCGAGCATTTCGCCCAGAAGCTCGTGCGAGGGCTTGACGACGTCCGGCGGGCCGAACTCGTAGCTCGTCGCGTCCTCCCGCGCCGCGGCCTCTCTTGCGAGCGCGATCGCCGCGTCCCTCTTCCCCTTCGCGAAGAGGATCTTCGCCTCGAGGAGCCGCCGCAGGACGGCGTCGGTCGAGGGCCAGCCGGAGGCGTAGGCGCTCGCCGCGCCGCCGTGGGCGTGCGCGGCGGCGGGCGCGGCGTCGCGCGTCCCCTCGGACATCCGCGCGACCGCCTTTTCCGCGCCGGCCCGGTCTCCGTTCTCGAGCGCCGCGAGCCCGACGGCGAAGAGATCGAGGTTCCGCGAGAGGAGGTCGTCCGACGAGATCCGGAGGGCCGCCGCGTCCCCCTTCCACCGGCCGGTCTCGACGAGGTAAGCGGCGCGCATGGTCACCAGGTGCGTGCGCGCGCGGATCGAGCCGCCCTTCCCGGCGTCCGCTTCCATCAGGGCGAGCATGCGCCGCGCCTCTTCGTACCGCCCCTGCTGCAGGTACGCGTAGCCGAGCCAGGAGAGCGCATGGAAACTGTGGGCGTCGGGGCCGAGCGACTTTCGTTCTGCCCGATCGACGGAGGCCTTCCACGACGCCTCGTTCGAGGAGGCGACCTCCTCCCACATCCCGGAGGCCAGAAAGATGTGCGACGGCATGTGGAGCGCGTGCGTGGCCGCCGGCGCGATCTTCGCGTAGACCCGCGCGGCGCGCATGCCGAGCGGCGCGTGGACCGGGTCGTCGTAGGAGTGGATCAGGTAGTGGGCGGCGCCGGGATGCTCCGGGTTCTTCGCGAAGACTTCCTCGACGCGGGCCGCGGCCTTCATGTACGTCGCCGGGTCCCGTACGCCCTCGCAGGTCCCGAGGAGCGCGAGTGCGTAGAGGCTCTCCGCGTCGAGGTCGTCGGGGAATTCTTCGGACAGGCGCCGCATCGCCTCGGCGTAGGCGCGGTCGCGTTCCTTCTTCTCGCCGTCGGCGTAGAGCTCCTCGACCGCCGCGAGATAAGCCTTCTCGCGCGCAGTCGGGGCTTTCGCCAGGCGTTCCTCCCGAGTCGGAGCGAGCCGCTCGAGCGCCTGCCGCGCAGCGTCGCGATCCCGCTCCATCCAGAGCGGATGGTTGTAGGTCATCGCCTCGCCCCAGTACGCCATCGCGAAGCCGGGCTCGATCTCCTCGGCCTTCCGGAATTCCTCGGCGGCGTCCTCGTACTCGAAGCTGTGGAGGAGGAGCGCCCCGCGCAGGAAGCGCTCCTGCGCGGCCGGGGAACCGGACGTCGGGAAGTCGATCCGCCCGAGGTCGGCCCCCGGAGAAATGCTCGAAACGGCCGCCGTCAGGCCGAGGGCCAGGATCCACGTCGAAAGCGGCGTTCGGGTCATTTCCCTTCGATGCGCCGCGTGAGGGCCGGCACGCGGCCGATCAACCGCGCGTAGAGCGCGAGCTGACCCCGGTGGTACTCCTCGTGCGAAATGCCGTGGCTCATCCAGGCGAAGCGCGAGCCCATCTTTCCGTCGAACCGGCGGATGAACTGAAACATGTGCAGCTCACCGACCTCCCGGAACCGGCGCTGTCCCTCGGTGTGCGTCTTCTTCAGGGCGTCCAGGAGCTGGGCTTTCGTGCGCTTGGCCGAAATGCCGCGGCCGTACTCGTGCAGGAATCCCTCGTAGGACTTGCGCTGGAAGTCGCCGTCGGTGCGCGCCAGCTCGCCGACCATGAGCGTGCCGGATTCGACGATGTGCTGGACGAGCTCGATGACCGTGCGGCTCTTCTCCGACGGCTGGAAGCCGAGATCTTTTTCGGGAAGGGCCTGGAACTCGTCGATGACCCCTTCCCGCGTGTACTCCCAGGCCTCCAGGGCTTCTTCCAGAAGCGTTGCGTATTCCTTCATGCTCCTCCACTCCATGCGCCCATTCGCGTTGCCGGGACCCCGGAGCGGGCCGGCCGGCCTTTTGGGCGGCGCAATAGCTTAGTTGACGTCCCCCCAACCGCGAAACGATTCCGGACAACCGCCGGCGCGTGAATAGAATGGCCCTCCCCCGGGCGGGCGCCAGGCCATGGACGAAAGCCTCCGTCCACGCGATCGGGTTTCTCTACTCGCTCGGCTACCGGTTCTAGAAACCTTCCCCGGGGCCGGCTATTCGTCGGGAGGACCCCAGTCGTCGGCGACGTCCTCCTCCTCTTCCTCTTTCTCCTCCCGCGGGCCCTCCGGCTCGGAGACCGTCATGAGCCGCACGTAGCCCTTGGCGCCCATGCGATCGTTGAACGCGGGGATCGTCTTCGCGTAGAGCTCCTCGAAATCGCGGCGCGCCGTCGTCAGGCGCTCCGAGAGGAGCGCGTAGACCTCGAGCTCCGCTTTCGTCGGCGGGAAATCGGCGTTGCCCGAGACGTCGGCTCCGCCGGAGCCGGCCTCGGCCTGCAGCCAGAGAAGCTGCATGTAGAGACGGAGCGGCCCCCGGAACGACTTCAAGTCCGCTTCCGCGAGCGTGGGCTGCAGGAGCTGGTCCTCGACCGCGCGCGCCTGCTTCTCGAGCTCGTCCGCCGCATCGACGTCGGACCGGTCGGCTCGGCCCGCCGAGAGCATCTTTCGGAAATCCTGGAGTTGCTTTCTCGTCCACTCGAGCCGGTTGATCATGGCCGCGACCGCGTTGGTGTCCCGATAGATCGCGAGAGACAGCTTGGCCGACGCCGCCACGTCCGCGTCCGTCCCGGAGGAATTGGGATCCTTGCGCACGGCCAGCGTCCGGGCGAGCTCCTGGCCGCCGGCCCGGACCTTCACCGTGTAGGCGCCCGGCTCGACGAGCGGGCCGCGCATGATGGTCGGCGTGCCGTAGTAGTAGACGTCCCGCCGGTCTTTTCCGCGGAAGCGCTTCTCCTCCCACACGTGCGGGTTTCCGGAGGGCGTCGTGCGCAGCCGAACTTCGGCCGTCGGCTCGTAGCCGCAGATCCCAGACCACCCGATTCATTCCGGCCTTGTTCGTGCCCTTCAGGGTGCGCACCTTCTCGCCCGCGGAATCGAAGATCACGAGCTCGACCGCCGGGGTCTTCTTCTCGTCCGTCTTCTCGCCCGCGTCCTTTTTCTCCTCCGGGAGCGGCTTCTCGAGCCAGTAGTTCACGATCGCGCCGTAGGGAGCGTTCTGGCCGGCGTTGGGACCCGGGCGCGCCAGGTTGGGGCGCGAAACCGACCGGAACCGGTAGGCGGGGCGCGGCTCGAAGACGTGCAGGCTCGAGGCGCGAACCGCGTCGGAGATCTGCTCGAGCGGCGACACGTCGTCCAGGATGTAGAAGCCGCGCCCGTAGGTCCCCACGACGAGGTCCCGGAAGTGTTCCTGGATCGTCAGCCAGTAGACGGGCGCGTGCGGCAGCTTCGACTGGAGCGGCTCCCACCGCGCGCCGTCGTCGAAGGAGACGTAGAGACCGTTCTCCGTGCCGGCGTAGAGAAGCCCGCGCCGGAAGGGATCTTCGCGCACCACGTGCGCGTAGGAGAGCGGGCTCTTCGGGATACCTCCGGAGATCGGCTTCCAGGTCTTGCCGAAGTCCGCGGTCCGGTAGAGGAACGGATCCCGGTTGTCCACCTGGTGCAGGTCGACCGAGACGTAGCAGGTGCCGGCGTCGAAGCGCGACGGCTCGACGCTGCCCACGGTTCCCTTCGGCGGCAGGCCCGGAATGCCCCGTGTCACGTTCTCCCAGTGGGCGCCGCCGTCGCGGGTGACCTGGACCTGACCGTCGTTCGTTCCGGCCCAGATCAACCCCTTCTGGATCGGCGATTCCGCGATCGAGAACACGACCCCGGCGTATTCGACGGAGAGGTTGTCCATCGTGAGGCCCCCGGAATCGCCCATCATCGAGGGGTCGTTCGTCGTCAGGTCCGGGCTGATCGTTTCCCAGCTCTGTCCGCCGTCGGAGGTGCGGTGCACGAACTGGCTTCCGACGTAGACGGTCTGGTGGTCGTGCGGGGAGATCGCGATCGGAAACGTCCAGTTCATCCGCAGCTTGACCTGCCCCGCATTCGATCCCATCGTCCGGTCGGGCCACGGGCTGACCGACCGCGTCATCCCCGTCCGGGCGTCGAAGCGCTCGACGACGCCGGCGTAGCAGCCGCCCCAGACGACGTTCGGGTCGACCGGGTCGGGAGTGGCCCAGCCGGTCTCGCATCCGGCGGTCGAGGTCCACTGCGCGGGAGAGATCGAGCCGGCGCCCGGCACGTGGCTCGGGCCGCGGATCGAGCCGTCGTCCTGCATCTGCCCGTACACGAAGTAGGGAATCCGGTTGTCCGTCGCCACGTGGTACATCTGGCCGATCGGGAGGCGCGTGAAGTTCCACTGCCTTCCCCGGGTCGTCGAGATCATCACGCCGCCGTCGTTGCCGATCATCATCCGGCGCGCGTCCTTCGGGTCGGCCCACATGTCGTGGTTGTCGCCGCCCCAACCGATCTGCTCGGCCGTCTCGCCGCCGTCGCGCGTGACCCCCATTCCATTGGAGGGGAAATAGACCTCGTTGGCGTTGTCCGGCATGACGAGCATCCGCGTGTAGTAGTGGGGGCGCTCGTTCAACAGGCGGCTGTGGTTCACGAGCTTCCACTTCTCGCCCGCGTCGTCGGAGCGCCAGAGGGAGCCCCGGTCTCCGGTCTCGATCAGGGCATAGACGCGGCGGGAATCGCTTTGCGCCACGGCGACCGCGATCTTGCCGAGCGGCGGGTCCGGCAGACCTTCCGTCAGACGCTTCCAGACCGTTCCGCCGTCGCGGGAAACGAAGACGCCGCTTCCCGGCCCGCCGCTCTTGCGGCCCCAGGTCTTGATGTCGATCTGCCAGGTCCCCGCGTAGAGGATCCTCGGGTTGTCTGCGTCCATCGCGAGATCGGATGCGCCGGTGTTCTCGTCCACGAAGAGGACCCGTTCCCAGCTCTTCCCGCCGTCGGTGGTGCGATAGACGCCCCGTTCCGCCTGCGGCCCGTAGCCGGTGCCGAGCGCGGCGGCGAAAACGACGTCGGGATTCCGGGGATCGATGACGACGCGGGCGATCCGCCCGGTCTTCTCGAGGCCCATGTGGGTCCAGGTCTTCCCGGCGTCGAGCGACCTGTAGATGCCGTTGCCGAGTGACACGTTGCTCCGGATGAACGGCTCGCCGGTCCCGACCCAGACGACGTTCGGATCCGACGGCGCGATCGCGATTGCGCCGATCGATTGCGCCGGCTGGTCGTCGAACACCGGCTTCCAGTGGATCCCGCCGTCGATCGACTTCCAGACTCCTCCCGACGCGGCGCCGACGTAGCAGGTATTCGGATCTCCCGGCACGCCGACGACGGCGCTCACGCGATTTCCGGGAGGGCCGAGGAAACGGTATTTCAGCGCGTCGGTGGAGGCCGCCGGAGGCTTCGCGGCTTTCTCCGGCTCGACAGCCGCGGCCGCGAGCGGAAGGGCGAGGAGCAGCGCTCCGATCGCTCGCCAGGCGGCCGCCGATCCGAACGGCGTTCTCTTCCTCACGATCTCACCCCTCTTTCGCTCTCTTCCGAAACCGCTTTTTGTCAGCGCGCCGGCGCACCCGCGGCGGGCGGGAACTTCTGGACGATCCCTCCGGCGCCGCCGCCGCCGACCGCCCGCTCGATCGCATCGAGCTCGGCCGGAAGGAAGGCCGTGAAGTTCTCGACACCCGACGGCGTGACGACCACGACGTCCTCGTACCGCAGGTAGATGTTCTCCTCCGGCACCCGCAGCTGCGGATCGACCGAGAACACGACCCCGGGCACGAGCGGCCGGTCGGCGTAGGAGCCGTCGTCGTGGACCGCGAGGCCCACCGGGTGCGAGAAGACGCCGCCTCCCGTCTCGACGAGCTTCCGCGCGGCCTGCTCGTAGATCGGCGTGGAGAAGCGGGTCCGCGCGAAGACCGGCTCCATCGCCGCCTTCGCCTCCTCCTGGATCGCCTTCGCGAGGACGCCCGGCCGGATCCGCGAAAGGATCGCGTTCCGGTACGCCAGCACGAAGCCGAGGAGCTCCCGCTGCATGGCGCCGTATTTCCCCGAGACCGGCCACACCCGCGCGATGTCGCTCGTGTAGTAGCGATAGTCGGGTGCGTAGTCCATGAGCACGAGGTCGCCGGCCCGGAGCTCGGAGCCGTTCCGGTAGTAGTGCATGTTCCCGATGTTCTCGGTGCCGGCGGCGGTGATCGAGCGGTAGCCTTCGAGGCGCGCCCCGTTGACGAGGAAGACGTAGCGCGCCGCGGCGTCGAGCTCGTACTCGAAGACGCCCGGGCGCGTGCTCCGCATGGCTTCGAGAAGGCCCATCCCCGCGAGCTGCGAAGCCCGCCGGATGAGCGCGACTTCCCGCGGGCTCTTCACGCTCCGCAGCTCGTCCAGGACGGGAGTCAGGTCGCGCACCGTCCCGGACACGGCTCCCTTCGCCGTGCGCGCGCGCAGGAGCTCCGCCAACCTCGACTCCCGGGAGAGCCTCCCGTCCCACGGGTCGGCCGCGATCGCCGCGTTTCGCGCGAGGAGCTCCCAGCGCTGCTCCGCCGAGTGCTCGGCCGGCGCGAAAGGCGTCCAGACCGATTCCGGCAGACCGTTCGGCGCGGCTCCGAGCCATTCGCCGCGCATGGACTCCGTCGAAGCGACCGCGTCGGCCCCCGTCAGCCGCCGCGCGAGGTCCGCGTCGTCGGCCGAGAGGACTTTCCCCTCGGCCGCCTCGAGCTTCGCGTTTCGGGGAGGGAGAAAGAGCGTCGCCTTGCGGCTCCGCCCGTCGAGCAGAATGTAGGAGCCGGGGGTCTCGATCCCGCAGAGGTAGTAGAAGTCGTTCGCCTGCCGTGGGAAGGCGAAGCCGCCTCCCGGCGGAGCCCCGGCCACGAGCGCGACTCCCTTCTCGCCGATCTTCTCGAACACCCTCTCCCAGCGCGCGCGGAACTCCTCGGGCGGGAAGTCGGACTGATACCAGGGCGAGGCCTCGCCCCGCGCGAGCGGTGGGACGATGGCCAGCGCCGCGGCCAGAAGAACACCGAGAGTCCTCATTCGACCTCCTGAAAGCGCGCCGATTCTATGCGCCGTCCCCCTTCCGGGCCCGCGGCGCCCGGTGATATCCTTCCCGGCGTGAGGGTGGTCCTGGTACACGTCCGCGACCCTCAGTTCTACGCGATTCCGGGAAGCGTGCGCGGCAAGAACGGCCGCCTGCAGGTCATGGGCTTCCCCCCCATCGGCATCATGGTTCTGTCTGCGGTCCTGAAGCGTGCCGGCCACGAAGTGCGCCTCTTCGACCAGGCGAACCCCGCGACCCCCAACGACGTCATCGTCGCGGATGTCGGCGCCTGGAAGCCGGATCTCGTCGGCATGAGCTTTCTCTCGACGACGAGCTACCCTCATGCCAAGATCCTCGCCCGTTCCCTCCGGGCGGCATACCCGGACTTGAAGCTCGCGTTCGGCGGCGTCTTCGCCACGCTGAACGCGGAGCTCGTCAAGAAGCAGGTCCACGAGGTGGATTTCGTGTGCCGCGGAGACGGCGAGCAGCTCCTCCTCGACCTCCTGGACAATCTCGAGGACCCCTCCGGGGTCGCCGGCGTGACCTGGCAGGAGCCCGACGGCACGGTGCGCCAGAACCCGCCGCGCCCCCTCGACCGCAATCTCGATCAGTGGCCCTTCCCGGACCGCGAGAGCCTCGATCTCGACTTCGTCGAGTCCATGCCGCTCGACGTGCCCGTCGTGCTTTCGCGCGATCGTTACACCACCATGCAGACCTCGCGGGGGTGCCCCTGGCCCTGCGTCTTCTGCGACATCCCCATCTTCAACGAGGGGAAATGGCGCTCGCGCAGTCCCGAGCACGTCGTGGCCGAGCTCAAGCGGCTCGAAGAGGACGGCTACGGCTCGGTCTACTTCGTGGACGATCACTTTCTTCTCCAGCCCAAGCGCATCGAGGCGATCTGCAAGGGCATCGAGCGAGAAGGACTCAAGATCAAATGGGGCTGCGAGGGGCGGGTGGACTCCGTCTGCATGGATCTCTTTCCGGCGATGGCCAGGGCCAACTGCCGCACCTTGATGTTCGGAATCGAGAGCGGCAGCCAGAAGATCCTCGACCGCCTGAAGAAGGAGCAGACGCTCGCCCAGACGGAAGCCGCGGTCCTCGCCGCGAAGAAGGCGGGCATCGAGATCGTCCACGGCTTCTTCGTCGTCGGGAACCCCGACGAGACGGAAGAGGACATGGTGGCGACCTTCCGGTTCGCGTCGCGGCTGCCGCTCGACACGTTCGCCTTCAACCGTCTGTGCGTCTACCGGGGAACGCCGCTCTGGCAGGAGTACCTGCAGCGCGGCCTCGTGAAGGACGAGACCGACTGGTACAAGTACTTCAAGTGCTCCTCGATCGATCCCACGGTTCTTCCGGGCCCGACGATCCACGCGATCCGCTCCCGCGAGCTGAAACGTCTGATCCTCTACAAGTTCGTGCGTTATCCTCGCCAGGCTTTCCGCCTCATGCGGCGATTGAGCCAGTCGATGCCGGTCGGCGACATCTTCTACATGCTCGTCAAGCCCTTCCTCGGAAAGAAGAGCGGCCAGACGAAGGCCGAGGTCCTTTCGCGCGCCGTCGAACACCACGAGTCGATGAGCGCGGCGGCCGAGCGCACGCAGGTCCCGGAGGAGGCGCTGGCGGGAGTTTTCGCTCCGCCGAGCTGATCCGCGGCGGCAGCGGCGGCGACCGACCGCCGCGCCCCCAAGTCCGCAGGCGCCTCCCGAACGGCGGGCCGACTCCACCCGGGAAAGAGCCGGCGGACCGGCGCGCTTCAGCGCGCCGGGCGCGCCGTATTTCCGAGCGACATCAGCCAGAGCGACGAGCCGCCGTTTTGGCGGCAATAGTAGAGATATCGGCCGTCGGGCGAGATGGCCGGCTCCTCCAGAAAGAGGCCCGCTTCGGGAAAGCGCGTGACGGGCTCGAGCGGCCCGCCCTCGGCCGGCACCCGGCCGATGTTGCGATGGCTCGGCTGGATGTAGATCCACTTTCCGTCGGGCGAGTAGAACGGATGCCGCATCCGCTCGAACCCGGTCGTCAGCTGCTGCATCGGCCCCCCCGCGGCGGGCATGCGGAAGAGCTGCAGCACTCCGTCCTGGATCGCCACGATCGCGATCCATCGTCCGTCCGGCGACCAGACCGCGTCGAACTTGTCGCCCGGGGTATGGGTCACGACCGTTCGCGTCCGCGGCACGATGTCGAGCCGCGTGAGCTGCTGAGACCCGTCGGCGACTACGTCGGCGATCAGGACCGAGCGCCCGTCCGGAGAGGGACGGACGCTGATCGCGCCCCGGCTGCTCCCTCGAAAGAGCTCCTCGGCGCGACTGCCGTCCGGGGCCGCGATCCAGGTCGCTTCCTGCCCGGTCATGTATCGAACGACCAGGATCTCCTGGCCCCCGGGGATCCACGCCGGCGACGCCTGCGCCGTGTCCTCGCCCGGCAGTTGAAGGCGCTGGCGACCCCGGGTCGCGAGGTCCAGGATCCAGACTTCGCGGTGCCCGAGCGTATCGCTGACGACGGCGACCCGCTTCCCGTCGGGGGACACGTCGGGATAACTGTCGATGATGCGTCCCGTCGAGAGGGGCTCCTCGGGGCCGGCCGGAGCCCCTCCCCCCGGTGCGAGCGGCAGCCGCGTCAGGTTGAGCGAGGATTCTTCCTCCGCCACGACGATGCGCGTCGCGTCGCGCGAGACGGCGAGGTCGTTGAGGTACGCCGTCGAAAGATTGACCATCTGCGGTCCGTGCGCGGCCGGATGTCCGTCCGTCGAGAGCGGCGTGACTTCGATCCGCGTCCCTCCCTCGGGATCGCGTTCGAGGGACCAGATCCGGGGCGAAGCATCCCAGGCGTGGCTGAATCCCGGGAGGATCTCGCGGGGCTTTCCCCCCTGGGCGGGCATCAGAAAGATCCTTTCCAGCTGGCTCTCGAAACTGATCCAGCGCCCGTCCGGCGAGCATCCGATCGTGACGATCTCCCACGTGGACTGCTCGCTCGGGAGAACGGCGCGAGGAGCGCCGCCCTGGGCCGGCACCTCCATGATGGCGCGGCGGTTCTCCGGGCCCGTCACGAAGAGAACCGCCCGACCGTCCGGACGCCAGGCGGGATAGTTCGCATCGGAGGCGAGCCGATGCGGTGCGCCGCCCAGCGACGGAACGACCCACAGGTCTCCTCCGTAGGTCCGGCTGTTGCGGGAGAGCGTCCCGCCGACTTTGATCAGGCCGGTCTTCGAAGCGCGCGTCGAAACGAAGGCGAGGGAGCCGCCGTCCGGTGAGAACGCCGGCTGAACGTCCTGACCCGGATCGTTCGTGACGTTGACGTCCTGCCCCCCTTCGCTGCGGCGAACGTAGATCTCGAAGTTGCCGCTGCGGTCCGAGGCGTAGGCGAGAAGACTTCCGTCGGGAGACCAGGTCGGCCACTGCGAGTGCGCGGTCGCGGGCGTGATCCGGACGAGCCGCGTGATCTGGGGAGCGCGCGGGGCGGCGCCGCGGGGCGTCAGAACCCACGTGGCGAGCGCGGCGAGCGCCGCCGAGCCGAAGGCGAGCGCGAGAATTCTCCACGGCGGCGCGCGTCGGGCGGGCGAGGCGGGCGCTTCCGAACGCGTCGTTTCCGTCGCCGCCGGCTCCGCGGCCGCCTCCTCGATCTCGATGCGCGCGTCGGCGATGTCGTGCAGGCGCTTCTCCGGGTCCTTCCGCAGGCAGCGACGCAGCAGGTCCCGGACGCGGGCCGGCGTCGCCGGCGGAAGGGCCGCCCAGTCCGGCTCGCGCGTCAGGACCGATACCATGATGTCGGACACCGTCTCCCCGTCGAAAGCCCGCCGCCCGGTCAGGCACTCGTACAGGACGCACCCGAACGACCAGATGTCCGAGCGCCGGTCCACCGCCTTGCCGCGCGCCTGCTCCGGCGACATGTACGCCGCCGTGCCCAGGATGACGCCTCCCCTGGTACCGCCCGAGGTGACCGTCGGCGAATGCGATATGTCTCGCCCCGCGGCGCCTTCCGCCCCGAACGCCTTGGCGAGCCCGAAGTCGAGGACCTTGACCTTCCCGGCAGGCGTCACCTTGACGTTGGCGGGCTTGAGATCCCGATGGACGATCCCCTTCTCGTGCGCGGCTTCGAGCGCTTCGGCGATCTGCCGGCAGACGCCGAGGGCTTCCTCGGGCGGCAGGGGTCCCGCGGCGAGCCGCTCGGCGAGGGTCTCGCCGTCCACGAGCTCGAGGACGAGCAGCCGGGTCCCGTCAGAATCCTCGAGGCCGTAGATCGACGCGATGCCGGCGTGGTTCAGCGAGGCGAGCGTCTTGGCCTCGCGGTCGAATCGCGCCAGCCGCTCGGGATCGCGGGAAAATTCCTCGGGCAGCGCCTTGATGGCGACCTCGCGGCCGAGCTTCGCGTCGCGGGCCCGCCAGACCTGCCCCATGCCTCCGGCTCCCAGGGGAGAAAGGACCTCGTAGGGTCCGAACCGGCTGCCCGCGCCGAGCGCCATCCGATCCTCCAATGAAAGCGACGACCGCTTCTAAGGTGTGTCCTCGATTCTATCGGTGAAGGGCTCCCCTTTCCGGCGCGCGCCCGCCGCCTGTAGTAACGTCCGTGCCATGAAATCCGTTCGAATGGCTCTCGCGACCCTCGTCGCGGTGGGGGTGTGCCTCGCCCTCTCCTGCACCAACCTGCCGCCTCCGCAGTCCTCCTGGGACCACGAAGCGACCTTCTCGAATCTCAAGACGTTCGACTGGTACGCCGACCCGGGCGAGGACAAGACGGTCGGAAGCGCGATCGTGGACACGCGGTTCGTGGAAGACCACGTGAAGAAGGACACGACGGCGGCGCTCCAGAAGAAGGGGTACCAGCCCGCCGCCGGCGGAAACGCCGACTTCTTCGTCGACTACCACACGCGGGCGGCCGGGATCATCTCGCGCGACAAGTACGGCGCTTACGCCTGGTGGGGGATGCCGGTCTACATGGGAAGCCAGAACTACCGGGAGGTCATCCTCGCGCTCGACGTGCGCGACCGGGACAAGAAGCTCATCTGGCGCGGCTGGGTGACGAAGATCGGGGGATCGAGCCCGGAGGAGATCGGCCGGCAGATTCAGAAGGCGATCGATCAGATCCTCGCCATGTTCCCGCCGGGCGCCAAAAGCGCAGGTTGAGGGCGGCGAGCGCTACACCTGCCCCGCCGCGAGCTTGTCCACGAGGACGAGCCCGGCCTCGCAGATCGCGAGCGGCCGCGTCTGCGCCCGCACCTGCACGACGATCTTGATCGTCGGAACGCCGTCCCGGTCCGAGAAGAACCCGAAGAAGACGACCCAGTCGGACCCGTCGCGGATCTCCCGAAACTCGAAGCGCCTCCGGAACCGCTCCAGCACGTCGTTCGCCGCGGCGTCGTCCGTCGAATAGCGCTTCAAGGGCTTCCAGGCTCCCGGCCCGTCGGGAAGCCCCGCCCCTTTGGACACCAGCCCCTCCGGAGTCTCTCTCACGACCAATCCGAAGACCGTGCGCGCGACGAGCGTGTCCGTCTCGGAGCCGGGCTTCAAAGCGCCGACGCGCTCGGGCATCAGGAGGCCTTCCGGGGCATCGGTTCATTGTAGCGGCCGAGCCGGCGCGGTCACGGCCGGCGAAACGGACCGGTCGGGCCTACTTTCGCGCGGCGGCCTCGCCCGGCTTCCAGTTGAGAAGGACGCGGAAGAGCTCCGAGTCGAAGTCGCGGGTCGGCACGACCATGAGGAAGCGCTGGCCGTCGGCCGAAACGACGTACTGGCGCGACGGGTTGTTGAGCCTCAGAGAGGCCTGGAACAGGGGCTGCGGAGCGCCCGAGGAGAACGTCGATCCGGCCGAGACCGGGACCGCCATGAGGCGTCCGTCGAGCGCCGCGTAGAAGATCTCCTTCCCGTCGCGGCTCCAGATGGGCTGCAGCCCGCCCCCGTTCGAGATCGCCCATTTCTCGTCGGTCATCGGAAAACGCCGCACGAAGATCTCGTACTGCCCTGGCTCCGACGAGCTGTAGGTGAACCAGCGCGCGTCGGGCGAGAAGCCGGGAGAGCGCTCCTCGTACTCCGACGCGAGGAGAGGCTGCGGCCGGCGATCCCCCGAAAGTGGGACCACACCGATGTCCGTGTGGCCCCTCGTCACCGTGTAGAGAAGGAGGCGGCCGTCGGCCGAGACATCGTACGGAGTCGCGAAGTTGTCCGCGACGAGCGTCTCCTCGCGGCCGTCCCGCAACGACTTGCGCCGAAGCTCGAAGGCTTTCCCCTCAAAGCGGAACAGGATGCTACCGCCGTCCGGACTCCAGACCGGCATCCACGCCGCCTCCGCAAAGGGTGTCGCCACATTACTCTCGAGGTCGAGCGTCCAGACGCTCTGGCTGCCGGTCTCCACCTGTCGCAGCGTCATCGCCGCCATGCGGTCGTCCCAGGAGAGGCCCACGTTCATGATCACGCCGGCCGGCCCGACGGACTTGACGGCCGCTCCCCGCCGGTCCATCCAGACGAGCTGCCGCTCGGCGCTCCCCGGCCGGAACACGACGATCCCGGTGCGCGAGACGGAAAAGAGGTCCCGATAGGCGGAGACGTCCGCGCGCATCACCGGACGAGTCACCGATTGCGGATCGCCGCGAAGCTCGGCCCGTACCGGATCGAAGCGCTGCGCCAGAAGCGCCTCGCCCCGGACAAACAGCAGGATGTCGGGGGGGAGAAACAGTCCCGCGGCCCCGTTTCGCAGGAGCAGCTTTCGGCCGGGCGCGCCGAGCGAAGCCAGGTAGATTCCGGTCGCCTCCGCCTTCTCCGCCTTCACGAAGAAGAGGAATCGGCGCCCCTCGAGGAGCATCTGCGGCCAGCGGTGGATGACGTCTCCCGGCTCGAGCCGCGTCGCCGGCTCGGGCTGCCCTCCCGACGCCGCGATGCGGTAGATCGATCCGACGGACTTCTGGGTGAAGAGCAGGTCGCCCTTCGATCCCCAGCTTCCGCCGCGGCCGAGCTCGGCGTCGCAGAGGACGTCGATGGAGCCGGTCGAGAGCTCGATGCGCCGGAGCTTCCCTCGAGAGTAGAAGGCGAGAAAGCGTCCGTCGGGAGACCAGAAGGGAGACTCCGCGGTCTCGGTTCCCGAGAGAGCCCGGGCGTCGTCGGATCCGAGGTCCCGGATTCGGAGCATCGACTTCCCCTCCGCGATGCCAACGAAGGCGAGCCTCCGCCCGTCCGGCGAGATCTCGAAGGAGTCCGTGAGCACGGTCCGCTGCGGGGGAACGATCGACAGGAGCATGGGCTCGGAAGACGCGGCCGCCGGCGGGCGCGGCCGGCTCAAGAGCGCGGCGGCGGCGAGGAGTGTTGCGAGAGCCGCCACCGCCCAGGGCAGCCAAGGGAGGCGCCCGCGCGGCGGAGTCGAGGGCACGACGCCGGATTGCGACCCTTCCGTGACCCAGCGCAGCTCCCGCCTGACGTCCGCGGCGCTCTGCCAGCGCTCCTCCGGGTCCTTGGCGAGACAGGTCTTGACGATCCGATCGAACGCCGGAGGCGTCATCGGCGCGACCGCGGAGATCGGCGCCGGCTCCGTGTGGAGTATCGCCCCGATCAGAGACGCCTGGGTCGCCCCCGAGAAGGCCTTCTGCCCCGTCGCCATCTCGTAGAGCGTCGCGCCGAGCGCGAAGATGTCCGTTCGCGGGTCGGCCTCTTTTCCCTCGAGCTGCTCGGGCGCCATGTACTGGAACGTCCCGAGGATCGTGCCCTCCTGCGTCAGCCCCTGCTGCGTCGGAAGCGACGTCAGGCTCCCCCTCGCCTTCGGACCCTCGAACCCCTTCGCCAGACCGAAGTCCAGCAGCTTCACCCCCGACTTGGTCAGCATCACGTTGCCAGGCTTCAGGTCCCGGTGCACGATCCCCTGCCGGTGCGCCTTGTCCAGAGCGTCAGCGATCTGCTGCCCGTAGCGCAGGGTCTGGTCGAGCGGCAACGCTCCCTTCGCGAGACGCTCCGTCAGCGTCTCGCCTTCCAGGAGCTCCATGACGAGGTACTCGACATCGCCCTCGCGCCCGACGTCGTAGAGCGCGCAGATGTGCGGGTGCGAGAGCTGCGAGATCATCTTCGCCTCGCGCTCGAAACGCTGGCGGACCTCGGGAGAGGAGGACACACCCGACGGAAGAACCTTCACTGCAACCGTGCGGTCCAGCCGGGTGTCCCGGGCGCGGTAGACTTCCCCCATGCCTCCCGCTCCGAGCGGCGACTGGACCTCGTAAGGGCCGAGCTTCGTTCCAGCCGCGAGCGCCATCTACTTCTTCAACTCCGCCGTCCAGTTCAGTACGACAGTCAGCGGCGGCGAGGTCACCTCGCCGACGTCGGTGTTGACGAGGAATCGTTGGCCGTCGGCGGAGACGTCGTAGCTGAACAGGTCGGCGGTGGCGACGTGCTCCCGCCGCCGGACCTGAAAGAGAGATCTCGCCACACTCGCTTCGAATGTCGAGCCTGTCTTCACGTCGACCGCCATCACCTTTCCATCGGGATCACGGTAAAAGAGCTCTTTTCCGTCCCGCCGCCACCTCGGCTCGGAACCTCCGGTGCTGGAGACCTTCCAGTTGCCGCCCGGCGCCGGAAACGGAGCGACAAAGACTTCCCACCTCCCCGACTCGTTCGAAGCGTACGCCACCCACCGCCCGTCCGGAGAGAACTGTCCCTGGTCCACGCCGAAGGCCCCCTTCAGATACGGTGTCGGCCTCCGGTCGCTGTCGACCGGCACCGCAAACAGCTCGAGGTTCGTCTTCGCGTCGAAGGCCCGATAGAGAATGAATCGCCCGTCCGGCGACCAGTCGGTCAGGTACTTGGATCTGTCCGATTCGTGGATCGCCTCCTCGCTCCCGGAGCCGCGCGAGCTCTTCTGAAAGGTGTCGGCATGCCCCCTGCGGAGCGACATGAAAGCGATCCGGCTTCCGTCGGGCGACCAGACCGCCTGGGCGTCGTATGCCGGATCGGACGTCAATCGCGTGGGGATGCCGCCGGCGGATTCGTAGATCCAGACGTCGTTGTTCCCCGTCTGAGGATCGTTGATGTCCACGGCGACCCTCTTCCCGTCGGGCGAGATGCGCGGGTTGGACTGGTCGGCCGGGGTACCGAGAGAGCCGATCGGCGCGCCGCCGCGGTCGAACCAGACGAGCTGCCCGACGCCCGCGGGCGATCGAGGCTGATAGAGGAGCACGCCGCTCTCGGACACCGCGAACAGCGTGTTGTAGTTCTGAGGAAAGTACTGGATCTGCTCGGTGACGGACACACGATCACCCATGATCCGAGCTCTCTTCCAGTCGAAGGGTTGCGCGAGCAACGTCCTATCGCGAGCGAACAGGAGATATCCGGGAGGCGCGTAGGCCACTCTCGAGTTGGCGCCTACGAGAAATGTCTCCTCTTTCGAATCGAGCGACCCGACGTAGACACCGATTTTCTCCTTCCGCCCGCCGAAACTTGCTACGACATAGAGGAAGCGCCGGCCGTCCGGCAGGAAGGAAGGCCACCGATGAGAGGACTCGCCTCGCACCGGGTCGAAGCGCGTGAGCGCGGCCGGAGAACCGCCGGAGGCGGACACGCGGTAGAGCGGGCCATCGGCAGCGGGCGCGAAGACGATGATCCCCTCTCGACCCCAGGCCCCGCCTCGGTTTGCCGGCGCGTCGCAAAGCGTCTGGGCAGGTCCGCCCGAGGCGTCGATCTTCTTGAGCTTTCCGTCCGCGAAGAAGGCGATGGAGCGGCTGTCGGGCGACCAGAAGGGGAAGGAAGGATTCTCGGTGCCTGGAAGCTCCTGCACGGAAAGCGAATCCAACGGCCGGATCCAGAGCCGATTCTTGCCAGAAGTATCCCTCGCGACGACGACCAGCCGGCGGCCATCCGGTGAGATGGCGAGGCCCCGCACGGCGGTCTTGTCGGGCAGGACGATGGAGGATCGCATCGGACGCGACAGTTGCGCGGCCCGATCGGCAGAGCGCTTCGCTGTCACGACGGCCGCCAGGGCTGCGAGACACGCCACCGCCGCCAGGCCCCAGGCGAGCCGCCCGCCGGTTCGGCGGCCGGCAACGACGGGCGCCGCCATCCCGGCTTGCGCGCCTTCGCCGATCCAGCGCAGCTCCCGTTTCAGATCGCTCGCGGACTGCCATCGCTCCTCGGGGTCCTTGGCGAGGCAGGTCTTCACGACACGGTCGAGTGCGGGCGGCGCGGTGGCTCGCACGGTTGAGATCGGCGCCGGCTCGCTCGACATGATCGCCGTGATCAAGGATGCCTGGCTCGACGCCGAGAAGGCCTTCCTGCCCGTCGCCATCTCGTAGAGCGTCGCGCCGAACGCGAAGATGTCCGTCCGCGGGTCGGCCTCCTTCCCCTCCAGCTGCTCGGGCGCCATGTACTGGAACGTTCCCAGGATCGTGCCCTCCTGCGTCAAGCCCTGCTGTGTCGGCAGGGCCGTTAGGCTCGACGGCGGCGCGGCCGGCGCCACCGCCTTGGCCAGCCCGAAGTCCAGCAGCTTCACGCCGGACTTCGTCAGCATCACGTTGCCGGGCTTCAGGTCCCGGTGCACGATCCCCTGCCGGTGCGCTTTGTCCAGGGCGTCTGCGATCTCGACCCCGCACCGCAGTGTCTGCTCGAGCGGCAACGCTCCCGTGCCCAGACGCTCCGTGAGGGTCTCCCCTTCCAGGTACTCCATGACCAGGTAGTCGGTCTCGCCTTCACGCCCCACGTCGTAGAGCGCGCAGATGTGAGGATGCGAGAGCTGCGAGATCGTCCGCGCCTCCCGCTCGAACCGCTGACGGACCTCGGGAGTCGAGGCCATCCCCGACGGAAGCACCTTGATCGCCACCGTGCGATCGAGCCGAGTGTCCCGCGCCCGGTACACCTCGCCCATCCCTCCCGCGCCCAGGGGCGACAGGATCTCGTAGGGGCCGAGACGCGAGCCGGTGGCGAGCGTCATCGGCGTTTCACAACGGATCGTGAATTCGCAGACCGGGAAAGACGACGAATCCCTTGTCGTGAGTCCAGATTTCGGCTGCCCCGTTGTCGAAGGCGGTCAACGCAATTTGAAGATCGAAGATCCTCGTCCCCTGGACGCCGAGCTGTCCCGCAACCTGGACGAGGCGGCCGGCAAAGCCGTCACCGGGCCCCCAGACGTGACCCCCGGCCTGCCACAGGGCGCGGAGGAATTTTCCCGCCTGTTCCGCCGTCGAGGGTCCTCCCACCGAGGCCGGATGCGTTACGACGCTCCAGAACTCGGCCACACTCGGCTGCGTGATTCCCCAGCCGCGCTCGTCCCGGCTGGCGAGCTCGATCGCCTGCCTGGCGGGGCGGTGTTCCGCGAGCCCCGAGCGGTGAGCGTAGACGAGCAGGTTCGTGTCGATCGCGATCATCGGTGTCCGGCGAGCCAGTCGTGCATGGCCGCCCGATCGGATATGTCGAGCCCCTGCGGCAGACCTCCCTGCGCCGTGACCCAGTGGATCGGCCTCCGGCGCACGCGGCCTCCGCCGCGAGACAGCTCCCGGCGCAGGCTCCGCTCGAAGATCTGACGCAGAGTCTCGCGTGATTCCGCGGCCTTCTTCTTCGCGGCGATCAGAAGATCATCCGGCAGGTCGATCGTCGTCTTCATATGGGAAACAATATTACCATAAATATGGGAGAGCATTCGCCGTCTCCGCCTCGAGCTCGGAGCGCCGGCGAACGACGGTCAGCGTCATCGCATCACCCCTCGCCAATTCAAGAGGACCCGGAATCGCTCGGAGTCGAAATCCCGAGTCGGCACGACCATCAGAAACCGCTGCCCATCCGCCGACACCGCGTACTGCAGGCTCACGTTCGTGAGCGTCACGGACGTCCGGAACAGGGGCTGCGGCGGTCCAGCGGAAAAAGAAGATCCGGTTGTGACCGGCACGGCCATGAGCCTGCCGTCGAGCGCCACGAAGAAGATCTCCTTGCCGTCCCTGCTCCAGAGAGGCTGCTGCCCGCCCGAATCCGAGATCCGCCACTTTTCGTCCGTCATCGGAAACCGCCTTACGAAGATCTCGGACTGGCCGGTTTCATCCGAGCCGTAAACGAACCATCGGGCATCCGGTGAGAAGTGCGGCGTGCGCTCGCTGAATTCGGTCGAGAGAAGAAGCTCCGGCTTTGCGTCACTCTGCAGGTCCTTCACTCCGATGTCGAAGTCGCGCGCCACCCTCGTGTAAAGCATGTAGCGGCCGTCGGAAGAGATGTCGTGAGGCGTGACGAAGCTGTCGACGACAACGATTTGCTCTTCTCTGGAACCGCCTCGAACGGTCCTCCGGCGGATTTCGTACCGTTCCCCTTCATACCGGTAGAAGACGGTTCCCCCGTCCGGCGCCCAGATCGGCAGGAACGCCGGCTCGGCAAAGGGCGCCGTCACGCCGCGCTCGATGTCCACCATGCCGATTGCCCGCATGCCCGTCTCCACCGAGAGATAGCTCAACCCGGCGGTCCGGTCGTCGGGGGAGAGCCTCACGCCCAGGACCTCGCCCACGGAGCCGACCGTCCCGACCGGGTTACCCCGGCGATCGAACCAGGTCAGCCGCCGCTCCGCGCTGTTCGCCCGAAAGACGAGGATCCTGGAGTCGGAAACGGCGAAGAGGTCGCGGTACGATCCCAGGTCCCCTCGCATGATTGGGCGCGTTATGGTTTGCGGTTGACCCCCGAGTTCCCCGCGGTCGAGGTCGACGTGCTGCGCGAGGAGCGCCCCGCCTCGAACGAACAGGAGGGAGTCAGGCGGCACGAAAACGCCGGTGCCCGAGTTGCGAAGCAGGAGCCTGCGGCCGCGCGCGGCCAGGGACGCCATGTAGGTGCCCGTCGTTTCCGCCTTCCCCGTCTTGACGAAGAAGAGAAAGCGCCGGCCATCGGGGAGAAACTGGGGCCAGCGATGCAGGAGGTCGCCCTTCTCGAGCTCCGTCACGGGCTCGGCCGGCCCGCCCGAAGCCGGAACGCGGGAAATGACCCCCACAGCCTTCTGCGTGAAGAGAATGTCGCCGTTCGCTCCCCAGCATCCGCCGCGCCCGAGCTCGGCGTCGGACAGGTTTTCGACCGAGCCCGTCGCCAGGTCGATCCTCCGGAGCTTGCCCCGCGCCACGAAGCCGAGCGACCGGCCGTCCGGCGACCAGAACACCGTTTCCGCCGAGTCCGTGCCCGCAAGAGTGCGGACCTCCTCGGAACCGAGCTCGCGGATGCGCAGGAGCGACTTGCCTCCGGAGATGCCGACGAATGCGAGCGTTCGGCCGTCCGGCGAAAGGGCAAAGAATTCCGTGAGCACGGTTCGCTCCGGCGGAACGATCGAGAGCTGCATACGCTCCGGGGAAGCAAGAGCGGGGCGCCTTGCGCGAAGGGTGATGTCCGCAGCGACCAGGAACGCAAGGGCCAGCGCCGCCCACGACAGCCACGATCGGCGAATCGGCGGGCCGGAAGCGGCGACGCCGGTCTGCGGCCCGTCGGATATCCAGTGCAATTCCCGTTTGATGTCGGCGGCGCTCTGCCAGCGGTCTTCGGGATCCTTGGCGAGGCAGGTCTTGATCACCCTTTCCAGAGCGGGCGGGTTGGTGGGTTGGATCGTCGAGATCGGCGCCGGCTCCTCCTTCATGATCGCGGAGATCAGCGACGCCTGGGACGCGCCCGAGAACGCCTTCCGCCCCGTCGCCATCTCGTAGAGCACCGCGCCGAAGGCGAAGATGTCGGTCCTCGCGTCCGCTTCCTTGCCCTCGAGCTGCTCGGGCGCCATGTACTGGAACGTTCCGAGAATCGTCCCTTCCTGGGTGAGTCCCTGCTGCGTCGGGAGCGAGGTCAGGGTTCCCTTTCCCTTCGGCCCCTCGAATCCCTTCGCCAGGCCGAAGTCGAGAAGCTTGACCCCCGTCTTCGTCAGCATGACGTTGCCGGGCTTCAGGTCCCGGTGCACGATCCCCTGCCGGTGCGCCTTGTCCAGAGCCTCGGCGATCTCCTGTCCGTAGCGCAGCGTCTGCTCGAGCGGCAGGGCGCCTTTGGCCAGACGCTCCGAAAGCGTCTCGCCTTCGAGAAGCTCCATGACCAGGTACTCGGTCTCGCCCTCGCGGCCGACGTCATAGAGCGCGCAGATGTGCGGATGGGAGAGCTGCGAAATCGTTCTCGCCTCCCGCTCGAAGCGCTGGCGCACTTCGTCGGACGAGGCCATCGAGGACGGAAGCACCTTGACCGCCACCGTTCGCTCCAGACGCGTGTCCCGAGCCTTGTACACTTCGCCCATTCCCCCGGCGCCGAGAGGCGTGAGGATCTCGTAGGGCCCGAGGCGCGTGCCGGCCGCGAGCGTCATGGCCCCTCCGGAGTCCGGACGGCTGGCTCGTCCTCGAGGAACCGCTCGAAAGCCTCGCGATCCCAGGTCACCAGTGTGGCCGCGCGCGCCTTGCGGGCGCACGCCCCGATGAGAGCGTCATAGACCGCGCCGCCCCCGATCCCGGCGTCCCGGCTGCGGCGCAAGGTGGCACGATAGTCGCCGGCAGCCAGCGCGACCAGCCGCGTCTGCCCCCAGTTGGCTTCGATCAGCGCCAGGGCGTCGTCGGGACGCAGCCGGTGAGGCTCGGGGAGCCGCGTCAGGACCGAAAAGGCTTCGGCCAGCGAGTGCGCCGCCAGGACCAGCTCTTCCCCGGCCGCGTCGCGGCGCTCGATCTCGCGGCGGGTGGCGTCGTGATGACGGTGCCACGTGCACACGGCCGCGACCAGGCAGGTCGTGTCGAGCAGGTACGAGCTCACTCGCCCTCGTCCGAGCCTCGCCGGCGGAGGGAGTCGAGCGTCCGCGCGACCGCCTCCCCGGTCAGGGACGGCACGCGCCTGCGAGGGACGGCAACCGTCAGCGATCCCCGCTTGACGAGCTTCACGTCGAGCGGCTCGGGCTCGATCTCGATCCGGCCGTCTGTGACTCGAATCGTCAGCGTCGCCCCCGGCCGGATTCCCGCTTCCTCCCGAATCCGTTTGGGCACGACGAGCCTCCCGGCCCGGTCAATGGTTGTTTTCATGGTACCGATACTACCATTTCATATGGGTCTCGCCGCGCCATGGCCGCTCGAGAAGGTCCTTCCTCTTCCCCGCGAGAAGCTCTGAGCGGACCGCAGGGGCCGAGGCGCGTGCCCGCGGCCAGCGTCATCTCTTTTTCAACTCCGTGAACCAGTTCAAGACGACCGTGATCGGTGCGGCGTTGCTCTCTTCGGTAGGAGTGTCGACGAGAAAGCGCTGGCCGTCGGCCGAAACGGTGTAGGGAATGACGGGAACCTCGGAAACACGAAGCTCGAAGAGCGCCCGGGGTTGGCCGGCCTGAAGAGTGGAAGCGGTCTGGACCTCCACGGCCATGAGTTTTCGGTCCGCGGCGCGATAGAAGAGCTCCTTCCCGTCGCGCCGCCATCTCGGATAGGAGCCGCCCGCAGTCGAGATCTGCCACTTGCCGCCGGAAGCCGGAAAGGCCTGCACGTAGACCTCAACCCTCCCCGACTCATTCGAGGAATAGGCCATCCATCGCCCATCCGGAGAGAATTGTCCTTGACTCTCGTTGAACTCGGTTCGCAGGAACGGAGTCGGTTTGCGGTCTCCGGAAAGCGGCAACACCCAAAGATCCGTCCCTGTCCCCCGACCCTGGTCCTCATAGACGATGAATCGCCCGTCGGGAGACCAGTCCGTGACGAATTTCGACGTGTCGGAGGAAAGCAGCAGCTCCTCGCCGCCGGCCCCGTTCGAGAGCTTTTGATACAGGTTGCTCATGCCATCCTGATCGGAGGCGAAGGCGATCCGACTTCCGTCGGGCGACCAGGTCGGATGCGTCTGGTTGGACGAATCGAATGTCAGGCGTGAGACCGTGGAGCGTGCGAGGTCGACGAGCCAGATGTCGTCGGTCCCTGTCTGGGGATCGCGGCGCTGCACGGCGATGAGTTTTTCGTCCGGTGAGAGCCTCGGGCGCACGTACAAGCCGGGCCCGCCCGCCGACCCGATCCGCTTTCCTCCGCGATCGAACCAGACGAGCTCGCTCATCGGCACGCCCCCGGCGCTGCCCGTCCGATAGGCGATCACGCCGTTTTCCGAGGCGGACAACGTGGTCCGGCCATTGCCCGGGTTGTAGGCCACTTGTTCGGCGACGCGAGCCGGCTCGCCCGAGAGCTGGAGGCGATTCGAATCGAACCGCTGGGCCATCAGCGTCCCCTGCTGGACGAAGAGCAGATAGCCCGGCGGCGTATACGTCGCCCTCACTTCGGTCCTCAGCACGAGGCCCGCCTCTTTGGAGGCGAGCGAATGGACGTAGATGCCGCGGTTCTCTCGTCGGCCGCTCAGGGCGAGATAGAGGAAGTGACGGCCGTCCGGCAGAAACTGAGGCCATAAGTGGCCCGTCTCCTGCCGCGATCGGTCGAGCGCCGTCACGTCGGCCGGGACGCCACCGGTCGCGGAGACGCGTGCCAGCGCGCCGACGCGATTCGGTGCGAAGACGATCACTCCGTCGCGGTTCCACGTGCCGCCATTCCCTTCGGGCGCATCGCACAGCGCTTGCGGGGGACCGCCGAATGCGTCGATCTTCTTCAACTTTCCCGGGGTGAAAAATCCGAGGAAGCGACTGTCCGGAGACCAGAACGGAAAGGAGGCATCTTCCGTGCCCGCCAGTTTCTGTGCGGCGAGCGAGTCGAGAGGACGAACCCAGAGCTGACTGGTCCGATCCAACGTCGTGGCCACGAAGGCAAGGTAACGGCCATCGGGTGAAAGAGCGGCCTGAGGAGCCGCTGGCCCCCCGCCGTGGGTCGTTTGTTCCGGAGGAAAAACGGAAAAGCGAATCGGACGCGGTTCGAGGGGCGACTCTCGAAAGTGAACGAAGGCGATTGCCAGCGCCGCGAGCAGGGAAGCACCCATGAGGACCCAGGCCAGCCGCTCGAGATTCCGTCGAGTCGGGCCGACGGCCATTGGTGCGGCGAGGCTAGCGGCCGAGGCCTCCGAGATCCACTGAAGCTCTCGCCTGATGTCGGCGGCGCTCTGCCAGCGCTCCTCCGGGTCCCTGGCAAGGCAGGTCTTCACGACGCGGTCGAGCGCCGGAGGACTCGCCGGCTGCTCCGCAGAGATCGGCTCCGGCTCGGTGTGCAGGATGGCGCCGATCAGCGACGCCTGGGTCGTTCCGGTGAAGGCTTTCTTGCCTGTCGCCATCTCGTAGAGCGTCGCGCCGAAGGCGAAGATGTCCGTGCGCGCGTCCGCTTCCTTTCCCTCGAGCTGCTCCGGCGCCATGTACTGGAAAGTCCCCAGGATCGTGCCCTCCTGTGTGAGTCCCTGCTGCGTCGGAAGCGAGGTCAGACTCCCCTTTTCCTTCGGCAACTCGAACCCCTTCGCGAGGCCGAAGTCGAGCAGCTTCACCCCCGACTTCGTCAGCATCACGTTGCCGGGCTTCAGGTCCCGGTGCACGATCCCCTGCCGGTGGGCCTTGTCGAGCGCCCCGGCGATCTCCTGCCCGTAACGCAGCGTCTGCTCGAGCGGCAGCGCCCCCTTCGCCAGCCGATCCGTCAGCGTCTCGCCTTCGAGAAGCTCCATGACGAGGTACTCGGTCTCCCCTTCCCGCCCCACGTCGTAGAGCGCGCAGATGTGGGGGTGCGAGAGCTGGGAGATCGTTTTCGCCTCACGCTCGAACCGCTGGCGGACCTCGGGAGACGAGGACATCGCCGCCGGAAGGACCTTCACCGCGACCGTCCGCTCCAGGCGGGTGTCCCGCGCCCGGTACACCTCCCCCATCCCTCCCGCGCCGAGCGGCGACAGGATCTCGTAGGGGCCGAGGCGGGAGCCGGCGGCAAGAGCCATCTACTTCTTCAGCCCCGCCGTCCAGTTCTGAACGACCGTGATGGCGCTCTGCTCCTCCGGTACGATCGTGTTGATCAGGAATCGCTGCCCATCGGCGGATACGTCGTACTGGGACCCGGCGTCGGTCGAACGGATCTGCGTGCGGAAGAGGGGCTTCGGCGCGCCGATCTCGAAGGCCGATCCCGCCTGGACCTCGACGGTCATGAGCGTCTTGTCGGGCGCAATGTAGAAGACTTCCCTGCCGTCGCGGCGCCATCTCGGATAGGAGCCGCCTCCGTTCGAGACCTGCCATTTGCCCGAAGAGCCCTGAAACGGCCGAACGTACACCTCCGGCCTCCCGGACTCGTCCGACGTGTAGGCAATCCACCGGCCGTCGGGAGAAAACTGCGGGGACCACTCCTGGAACGGCGTGGCCAGAAAGGGCCTCTCCTTCCGATCTGTGAAGGAGAAGATCCAGAGATCGAGACCGGTGTTCGCCTGGGCGGAGTTGGCCTGGAACGCGATGAGTCCGCCGTCCGGCGACCAATCGGTGGGAAACCGGAAAGTCGCCGCCGGGGGCAGCAGGAGTTCGTCGTCTCCGGACCCCGAGGTCGCCCGCTGATAGATGTTGTGCCTCCCCTTTCGATTCGAAGCGAACGCGATCCGGCCGCCGTCGGGCGACCAGACCGGGAAGAGGTTGACGGCGGGCTCGAAAGTGAATCGCGTCGAAACGCGCCGCGGCAGATCGTAGAGCCACAGGTCCAGGAGGGCCGTTTGACCATCGAGCAGAGCGGACACGACCCGCCGGCCGTCGCGCGAGATGCGAGGGTGAGTGTGGGCGGCGACCTGTCCGATCGACTCGATCGCTTTCCCGGTGCGGTCGAACCATTGGAGCCGCGACGGGTCCCCCTGCGCGCCCGTCTGGTAGGCGAGGAGGCCGTTGTCGGAGACGGAGAACGTTCCCGACCCCTGGGCCCCGAAATACAGGACGTTCTCCGCCACGGGCGCCGCCTCGCCCGTGAACTCCAGCCGCCCGGAGTCGAAAGGCCGCGCGAGAAGCGTCGAGCCGCGCATGAAGAGAAGATGCCCGCGGGAAAGGCTCGAGGAAGGGGAATACGCGGCGTTCCCCCGCCCGGACTGGAGGAGCTTCACCTCTTTCGAATCGAGCGATCCCACGTAGAGACCGTTGATTGAATCCGGCCTGGCTTCCGCGCCCAGGAAACCGACGTAGAGGAAGTGGCGGCCGTCCGGCAGGAAGACCGGCCAGACATGCTGGTACTCGCCCCTGCCCGGGCCCAGGGACGTGACGGCGGCGGCGCCACCGCCCGAAGCGGAGACGCGATAGACCGGATCCTGGAAGGCAGGAACGAAGAGGATCACGCCGTCGCGACTCCACGTCCCGCCCCGGCCGCTCGGAGCGGCCGCGAGCGTCTGAGGAGGACCTCCCGAGGCCTCGACCCTCTTCAACTTCCCGCCGGCGAAGAAGCCGATCGAGCGGCTGTCCGGAGACCAGAACGGGCGCGTAGCCCCCTCGGTACCCGGCAGGGCCTGGGCCGAGGCGGAAGCGAACGGCCGGACCCAGAGCCGTGTCACGCCTTCCGTGGACTCCGCCGTGAAGGCAATTCGGCGGCCGTCCGGAGAGACCGCCGGGGGAGATCCTCGAAAAACGAACTGGTTCTTTTCCGGCGGAAGGATCGAGGCCTCGAACCGGGCCTGCGGCGCGGGGCGCTGGCGCAGGAGCAGAAACCCCAGCACCAGTGCGGCCGACGCGGCGGCCGCGAAAGCGAGCAGGGCCAAACGCTCGCGTCCTTTTCGAGGAAGGACATGGGGCACCGGAAGGCCCGCCTCCGATCCTTCCGCGATCCCCTTGAGCTGTTTCCCGACGTCGCCGGCCGATTGCCAGCGATCTTCCGGGTCCTTGGCGAGGCAGCCTCGGACGACGCGGTCGAGCGACGGCGGCGTCGTGGGCTGCACCTGCGAGATCGATTGCGGCTCGTCCCGCAGGATCGCCGATATGAGACTCGCCTGGCTGTTCCCCGAGAACGCCTTCCGCCCCGTCGCCATCTCGTAGAGCGTCGCGCCGAGAGCGAAGATGTCCGTCCGCGCGTTGGCGTCCCTGCCCTCGAGCTGTTCGGGCGCCATGTACTGGAAGGTGCCGAGGATCGTGCCTTCCTGAGTGAGCCCCTGCACCGTCGGAAGAGCCGTAAGGCTGTACTTCGCCATGGGATGTTGCCCTGCGGCCGCTTGCTCTCTCCCGGCCGCGTCGAGCGGCCGCTCAAATGTCTTCGCGAGCCCGAAGTCGAGGAGCTTCACCCCCGACTTCGTCAGCATCACGTTGCCGGGTTTGAGATCCCGGTGCACGATCCCCTGACGGTGTGCCTTGTCCAGCGCGTCGGCGATCTCCTGGCCGTAGCGCAGCGTTTGTTCGAGCGGCAGCGCTCCCTTCGCCAGACGCTCCGTCAGCGTCTCGCCTTCCAGGAGCTCCATGACGAGGTATTCCGTCTCGCCTTCGCGGCCGACGTCGTAGAGCGCGCAGATGTGCGGATGGGAGAGCTGGGAGATCGTCTTCGCCTCGCGTTCGAAGCGCTGGCGCACCTCCGGGGACGAGGACATCGCGGAGGGGAGCACCTTGATCGCCACCGCGCGATCGAGCCGCGTATCCCGCGCCCTGTAGACTTCCCCCATCCCTCCCGCGCCCAGAGGCGACTGGATCTCGTAAGGGCCGAGTTTCGTTCCAGCGATGAGCGTCATGGTCGTTCGCGGCGCGACCGAATTTCGCGGTAGGGGCGGGGCTTGTCCCCGCCCGCGTTCACCGACCAAAAACGACTCGCGCCGCCGAGACTCGTGCCTACCGGGAGCACCCCGACCCTCTCCCCGCGGGGAGAGGGGAAGACGAGCAACCGAAGGCGACGGGAGAGACCCAGACGGAGTCCAGGCGAGAGTGTCATGCGAGGTACGCCAACCCCGATTCTAGTTCGACGGTCGCGTCGATCGGGCGGCGCTTCCCCGCGCGGGGGAGCCCGAGCGCGCTACTTCACGCCCCTGGAGGGGTCCCAGGAGCCCTGCTGCTTTCGGATGTAGAGGATCTGGCCCGTGTGGTACGCGTTATGCGTGCTGATGTGCGCGATCGTGCCGTACCAGGACTTCAACTTCGTCTCGTCCGCGGCCTCGATCAGCTTCTCCAACTCGGTCATCACGGCATCGAGTCGCTTGACCGCAGCCTCCCAGCTCGCCTTGTCGGAGATCGGCACGAACGTCGCATCGTTGTCGGTGTAGGCGGGCGGCTTCTCCCCCTTGAACTTGGCCAGGTTTGCCGTGTCCCAGTACACGAGATGGCTGACCAACTGCGCGATCGAGTGATTCGCCGTTCCCTCCTTCCACGTCGCCTGCTCGAAAGTGAGTCCATCGACAGCTTTGCTGGCGGGGACGAACCAGTCCTGGTTGTTGTGCGTGGTCTTCAGCTGCTCGAGCAGGATGGACTTCAGGGTCGGCGCGGGCGCGGAGGGCGTCTGGGCGAGCAGGAGAACGGCCATAAGGATCGTGTTCATGAAGGCTCCTTCACATGGGTGTCGTGCTTCCTCTCCGGCGGAGCGTCCCTTCGCACCCACGAACTTTCAATATCCACCTCGGGAGGAACACGCATGACCACTATGGGCTGCCGGAAAAACCCGGTTCACGGGCGTCCGGCCTCCGGGACGCGGCGCCGCAGCTCGCCCGAGAAATTGAGGACGACGTTCAAGTTCGTCGCAACCGACTCGAGGTTGCGTTGAACCATGACGAATCGCCGGTCGTCGGGCGATACGTCGTAGGCCGCCTCGCCACGCCGCGTCGGCACGAAGTGGCCTTGGAAGAGCACATGCGGAGTCTCCACGTCAAAGCCCCGGGTTGAAGCGACACGAACCGCCATCATCCTGTCGCCGATGCGATAGAAGATCTCGTTTCCGGCGTGAGACCAGACCGGCTCCGTCCCGCCCGACACCGAAATCTGCCACTTGCCTCCCGGGCCGGGGAAAGGCTGCACGTACACTTCGTCGCGTCCCGACTCGTTGGAAACGTAGGCGAGCCAGCGGCCGTCGGGGGAGAAGCGGGCTCCTCGCTCGTGGAAAAGAGTGCGCAGCCACGGGCGCCGTTCGGCCTTCTCGCCGAGCGTCAACACCCAGATGTCGCCGGAGAAGGCGGGATCGTAGTCGTTGTACGCGAGCGTTCGGCCGTCGGGAGACCAGGAGCTGACGTGGGGATGCGTCTCGCTCTCCAGGATCCGCTCCTCGGAGCCGCTGCCGTCGTAGGGCTTCCAGTAGATGGCGCGAGCGTGGCCCCTGCGGTCGGCGCTGTAGGTCACCCGGGCGCCGTCGGGTGTCCAGACCGCCGTCTCGTCTTCCCCCGCCTCGAAGGTCAGTCGCGCCGACGTGGCTCGAGCGATGTCCAGGATCCAGATGTCCGGGTTGTCCCCCCGAAGCGAATAGGCGACTCGCTTCCCGTCGGGCGAAAAGCGGGGCTCCTCGTAGGCGCGCGGCTCGGAGGGAAGCGGCTCGACCCTGCCCTGCCGGTCCACCGAGACCAGGGTTGCTCTCGGCGGAGATCCGGGAACGTAGGCGAGGGCCCCTCCCGCCGAGAGGCCAAACTGAGGGCTGGTGAACGGAGAGAGGGTCATCACGCCATCGAGAACGGAGACGGCGGGCCCGGTCAGCTTCTGGCTCTTCAGGTCGAAGGGCGCGGCGAAGAGCGAGCCCCCACGAGTGAAGACGAGGTAGCCCGATGGGGAGTAACGCGCGCCGTTTCCTTCCGTCAGATCGCGCCGTGCTCCCGTCTTGAGGGAGACGACGGATGCCCGCTGCGTGCCGAACAACGTGGTGAACAGGACCGCCTCGTTCCCCGGCAGGATTTCGGGCCAGAGAAAGCCGGTCTCGCCGCGCTTGACGTCCGGAACGATGAGGCCTTGAGACGTCCCGCCCGAGGCGGAAACGCGCCGGAGTCCGGAGGTGCCCGTGGCGAATACGATGGTGCCGTCCGAGCCCCAGCTCGCTCCCCGAACCTCGGCCGCCTCGCAGATCATCTGGGGGACTCCTCCTTCGACCGGGACCTTCATGAGCCTGTTTCCGACGAAGAAACCGAGCCACCGAGAGTCGGGGGAGAAGAAGGCGCTCGAAGCGCCTTCGCTTTCTCGAACGGGCGTCGCGTCGAGACGGTCGAGGGAGCGCATGTAGAGCTGAACCGTCCCGCCGTGTTCCGCGGCGTAGACCAGCCGAGTTCCATCGGGGGCGAACGCCACCGTCTGCGCGCCGTAGGAGGCAAGCGGCGCGTCGGGGGGAACGAGCATCGAAAGCCAGGCCGGCTTCGAACTCTCGCGAGCCGGCTTGATTCCCTGCCACAGCCAAAAGCCGAGCCCGGTCAGCAGGGCCCCCAGCGCGACGCCCGAGATTGCAGCCGCGACCCCCCGCCGCCCGCGGCGGCGCGAGACGGCCGGCGCCGAAACACCCGCCTGGGATCCTTCGGCGATCCACTTCAACTCGCTGCCGAGATCCGCGGCGCTCTGCCAGCGATCCTCCGGGTCCTTGGCGAGACACTTGCGCACGACGCGGTCGAGCGCGAGGGGCAGAAGCGGCGCGATCGTCGAGATCGGAGCCGGGTCCTCCTTCATGATCGCCGAGATGAGGGAGGCCTGGCTCACCCCGACGAACGCCTTCCGTCCCGTGGCCATCTCGTAGAGGACCGCGCCCAGCGCGAAGAGGTCGGTCCGCCCGTCGGCCTCTCTTCCTTCGAGCTGCTCGGGTGACATGTACTGGAACGTTCCGAGGATCGACCCTTCCTGCGTCAATCCCGCCTTCGTCGGCAGCGACGTCAGGCTCCCCTTCGGCGCCGCCGGCTCGAACGCCTTCGCGAGGCCGAAGTCGAGCAGCTTCACGCCCGACTTCGTCAGCATCACGTTGCCGGGCTTCAGGTCCCGGTGCACGATCCCCTGCCGGTGTGCCTTGTCGAGGGCCTCCGCGATCTCCTGCCCGTATCGGAGCGTCTGCTCGAGCGGCAGCGCTCCCTTCGTCAGACGCTCCGTCAGCGTCTCGCCTTCGAGGAGCTCCATCACCAGGTACTCGGTCTCGCCCTCCCGGCCGACGTCGTAGAGGGCGCAGATGTGCGCGTGCGAGAGCTGCGAGATCGTCTTCGCCTCCCGCTCGAAACGCTGGCGCGCTTCGGGCGACGAGAGCCGGTCGGGCAGGACCTTGACCGCCACCGTCCGGTCGAGCCTCGTGTCCCGCGCCTTGTAGACCTCCCCCATCCCTCCTGCGCCGAGAGGCGCGAGGATCTCGTAGGGGCCGAGGCGAGCGCCCGCCGCCAGTGTCATGGAACCTCTGGCGGGATTCTATGGGAGCCGGGCGGACGCCCGGAGAAAGCGCGGCGTCAGGCGGAGCGGCGGGCCCTCTCGGCGGTGGGGGGCTTGGCGACCATGTGGATCTCGGTGCCGCCCTTCTCGAAGCGGACCTCGTCCATCAACTGGTTGATGAGGTAGATGCCGCGGCCGCCGGTCGAGAACAGGTTCTGGCCGACGATGGGACTCGGGATCTGCGCCGGATCGAAGCCCGGGCCCGGGTCGCGCACGACGATCAACATCCCGCGCGCGTGGTCGCAGGCCACACAGCACTGGACTTCCTTGGAGGGGTCGTGGCCGCTGCCGTGCTCGATCGCGTTGGCCAGGGCCTCGCGCAGCGCCAGTTCGATCTCGAACTCCTTGCCCGCGGCGCAGCCCATGTCGGTGACGATCCGCATCACGCTCTCGACGACCGGAGAGATCGCGTTGACGTCTCCGGGGAGCTTCAAGTCGACCTTGACGAGCAGGTCCTCGCTGTTGAAGTCGCAGCGCGTCAGCGGCTGGTCGGACATGGCGTCCCTCCGTCGGCTGGAAGGATTCTATGACCTCGAGACCCGGAAGGATCTAGCACTTTCTGGCCAAATTCAGCGGCCGAGGTCGGCGAACCAGTTCAGGACGACCGTGGTCGGGGTCATGGCTTCTTTCCCGAGGGGTGCGACGATCAGGAAACGCTGGCCGTCGGGCGCCGGAAGGTACTTGTTCCGGGCGATTCCCGACTCGAAGCGTCCCACAAAGAGTGGTTTCGGGACGCCGGCCTGAAAACCCCCGTCGGCCCGAATCTCGACGGCCATGATCCTCTGGTCGGGTGCGCGATAGAAGAGCTCCTTGCCGTCGGCTCGCCAGTGCGGCTCGCCGCCGCCAGCCGTCGAGATCTGCCACTTCCCCCCGGGACCGGGGAAACTCTGAACATAGACTTCGTTGCGACCCGACTCACTCGACACGTATGCGAGAGAGCGGCTGTCCGGCGAGAAGACCGGGATGAGCTCGGGAAACGGTGTCTTCACGAACGGCGTCGCCTTGCCTTCGCCCACCGCGGGCAAGATCCAGATGTCCCAGCCCGTCTCCTTTCCGCGGCTCATGAAAGCGATGGACTTCCCGTCACGCGACCAGTCGCACATGACCTTCGTCTCCTCCGTTTTCAACAGGAGCTTCTCCTCTCCCTGCCCATCGGCCGCCTTTTCGTAGATATCGGCCGAGCCTTCGCGATCGACCGTGTAGGCGATCCGCTTCCCGTCGGGGGACCAGACCGGACAGTAGGCGTCCCCCTTGCCGAAAGTGAACCGGGAGTTGACGCCCCGTGCCAGGTCCCGGACCCAGATGTCGCCCTTCCCGCTGCGCGGGTCCGAGAGGTCGAAAGCGAGCCGATCGCCGCTCGGCGAAACGTTGGGGTTGTGGTACTCGCCCGGATCGCCAAGCGTGGCCTGCTCTTTTCCGTTCCGGTCCATCCAGACCAGCCGGTCCCCCGACTCCCCGGTGCGATAGACGAGAGTGCCCTCGCGGGAGACGGAGAAGCGCGCCAGGCCGACCGAGTTCGTGCCGACCTGCTCGGCCAATGGGACCGGCTCTCCGGTCGTCTTTCCGCTCTTCGCATCGAAGGGCTGCGCCACGAGCGTCTTGTCCCTCACGAATAGAAGAGAGCCGGGTCGCGCAAACGTCACGAGCGTCTGCGCCGACGCGACCGCATGGGTCTCCTTCGAGTCGAGCGAGGCGAAGCGATAGACATTGTCCTCGGGCTTCTGGCCGCTCGCCATGTAGAGGAAGTGATGTCCGTCCGGAAGGAACTCGGGCCAGGCCACCGAGGTCTCTTTGCGGGTCGGATCGGCTTTCACGGCGGCGACCGGCGTTCCTCCGGCCGCCGAAACGCGGTAGATGGGATCGTTGCCCTGTCCGTCGAAGAGAATCACGCCTTCCGAGCTCCAGGTGCCGTCGGAGCCCGTTGGCGCGTCGCAGATCTTCTGCGGCGGCCCGCCGGAGACATCGATCTTCTTCAGCTTGCCCTCGGCCACGAAACCCAGGAACCGGCTGTCGGGCGACCAGAAGGGCCGTGTCGTTCCCTCCGTTCCGGCCAGCGGCTGGGCCGACAGGGCGCTCAAAGGCCGCACCCAGATTCGGCTCTTACCGGCCGCGTCGGTCGCATTGAACGCCAGGTAGCGCCCGTCCGGCGAGACCCGCGGAGTGTCGATCGAGGTGACTTCTTCCGGCGTGTTGATCTCGAACCGGACCGTGCGAGGCGCCTTCGGCGCGCGCTTCCAGAAACCGAATCCGAGCGCGGCCGCCGCCAGCAGCCCCGCCGCCGCGACGGCCCAGGCGAGTTTCTCGCGGCTCCTGCGGCGCGCGGCGACCGGCGCGGGCACCCCGGCCAGCGAGCCCCCCTCCGCGATCCACTGGAGCTGCATCATCACGTCGTGCGCGGTGTGCCAGCGCTCCTCGGGCTCCTTGGCGAGGCAGCCCTTGACGACGCGGTCGAGCGCGGGCGGCACCATCGGCTGGATGCTCGAGATCGCCGGCGGCTCGGAATTCATGATCGAGCCGATCAGGCTCGCCTGGCTCTTGCCGGAGAAGGCCTTGCGGCCCGTCAACATCTCGTAGAGCACGCAGCCGAAGGAGAAGAGGTCGCTCCGCGCGTCGGCCTCCCCGCCCTCGAGTTGCTCGGGGGACATGTACTGGAAGGTGCCGAGGATCGTTCCCCGGGTCGTCAGCGGCTGGCTCTCCTGAAGCGCGGTCGGAAGGCTCGTCGCCGCGGAGACGACGTCCTGCGCCGGGGCGGCCTGGAGCTTCGCGAGGCCGAAGTCGAGGAGCTTCACGCCCGACTTGGTCAGCATGATGTTGCCCGGCTTCAGGTCCCGGTGCACGATGCCGGCCTTGTGCGCGGCGTCGAGCGCGCCGGCGATCTCGATGCCGACCTTCAGGGCCTGCTCGACCGGCAGGGCTCCCCCCTTGCCGAGCCGATCCGCGAGCGTCTCTCCCTCGATCAGCTCCATGACCAGGTAGTCGGTCCCGTCCTGGTGCCCGACGTCGTGGAGCGTGCAGATGTGGGGGTGAGAGAGCTGCGAGATCGTCTTCGCCTCGCGCTCGAGCCGCTGGCGCAGCTCCGGGGAAGCGGCCATGCTTTGCGGCAGCACCTTGACGGCGACGTCGCGGCCGAGCCGCGTGTCGCGCGCCCGGTAGACCTCTCCCATCCCTCCCGCGCCGAGCGGAGACACGATCTCGTAGGGTCCGAGACGGCTGCCGGCTTCGATCGTCATGTTCCCCTCCACCCGATCGCCGAGGTTCCGACCTCCCGTCCGATCGGGCGACGGCTCGAGGCGACCGCGGCTTTTCGAAGGCGATTCGGCGGAAAGACTACCGCAACTCGGCCGAGGCGGAGCGCGCCGGCGAGCCGGGGAGGGCGGCGATCAGGAAGGCCAGGAAGGTCACGGCGACGCAGACGAGCGGGGGCAGGAAGAAGTAGGCGACGTTGATCGCGAGCAGCGAGCCCATCGCGGCCGCGTAGGCGAGTCGCAGGCGCCTCGACAGGACGGCGTCCTGCGGCGGCCGGGCGGCGAGGAGGAGCGCGATCACCCCGGCGAAGAGGAGGAAGAGGGAGAAAGACAGACTGAAGCCGTTCAAGAAGTCCATCGTCGTCCGGTGGAAGCCCGCCCCCCAGTCCTTCCGGTAGGTGGTCATGAGATCGAAGAGCGTCCGCTCGATCTCGTTCGCCGGGGCCGGCCTGGGAGCGAAGTGGCCGGCGAGATGGATTCCGGAAGTCGCGATACAGGCCCAGGCCCCGATGCGAAAGAACGTACCCTGGCGCTTCGTCATGGCTCCGCCTTCCGTTTCCGGTCTAGAGTTGCGGCGAGGATATCGCTCGAAGAGGAGAGACCATGCGAACCCCTTCCCTGTCGCGCCGCGGCTTCCTCGCCTCGTTCGGGGCCGCCGCGGGCACGGCGATCGTCGCCGAAGGCCTGCGGCCGGCCGTCGCGGAGGCGAGCCTCCCGCTCGGCGCGCCGGACGACCTCGTCCAGTTGAACTCGAACGAGAATCCGTACGGGCTTTCGCGCAAGGTCCTGGAAGCGTTCAACCGCTCGGCCCGGGTCGGGTCGCGTTATCCCGACGGCTCCGAGGACGAGACGCGCAACGCGATTGCGGCCTCGCACGGCGTGCGGCCCGAGCAGATTGTGCTCGGATGCGGGTCGAGCGACATTCTGCGCATGGCGGACGCGGCGTACCTCTCCGGCGGCAAGGGCGTCGTCGCCGCCGAGCCGACCTTCGAGGCGGTGCTCCTCTACGCCGGGGTGATGCAGGCGGCCGCGACGAAAGTCCCGCTCACCGCCGACTTCCGCCACGACCTGCCGAAGATGGCCGAGGCCTGCGGGCCGGCGACGGGCCTCGTGTACGTCTGCAACCCGAACAACCCGACCGGGACGTTCGCCGCCGGCGAGGAGATGCGGACGTTTCTCGACGCCGTGCCGGCGACGACGACCGTCCTCGTGGACGAGGCGTACCACCACTTCGTCGAGGATCGCGCGTACGCCTCGGCGATCGGGCTCCTCGAGAGCCATCCCAATCTGATCGTGGCCCGGACCTTCTCGAAGATCTACGCCATGGCGGGCCTGCGCCTCGGCTACGCCGTGGCGTCGGAGCCGACCGCCGCGGCGCTCTCGCGCCAGGCCGGATGGAACAACACCAACGCCGCGGGCCTGGCCGCGGCGCTCGCCGCGCTGCGCGACCCGGAGCTCGTTCCGTCGCAGCGGCGACTCTTCACACAGACGCGCACCTGGCTCTGCGACGCCCTGCGGCGCGAGGGCCGGCGCTACATCCCGTCGCAGACGAACTTCGTCATGATCCACGTCGGCTCGGACGTCGCCCCGATCATCCGCGCCTTCCGGGAGCGGAAGATCCTCGTCGGAAGGAAGTTCCCGTCGATGCCCGACTGGCTGCGCGTCTCGATCGGACGGCGCACCGAGATGGAGGCGTTTCTCGCGGCGCTGCGGGAGGTCGTTCCGGCCCGCGCGGCGGCGTGAGAGCAGGAGTCGGGAGCCAGGATTCCGGATCCCGGGTCGAGAGGCACCGGTTCCCGTCCGGAATCCCGAATCCGGAATCTGCACTCCGAAGTCACCCGCACGCCGCGGCGAAACGCTCGACGAAGACGCCCTCCCATCCCTGGTCGTAGCCGTCGCGAGTCTCGCGAGCCGCTTCGTGGAGCCGCGCCCAGCCGCGGTGCTCGAGCTCGCCGCGTCAGCGTCCACCGCGCGGTCATCTCCGAATCGTCTCCTTCCTCGAGGCCATTACGCACCTACTGGTTGAGATGCGCATACGCATAGCGCAACGGATCCGCCGAGACCGTGAGCAAGCCGTCGAACGGCCCATCCATCTCCATGATCAGGAACACGGCACTCCCAACGGACAGTGCGCAAACGAAAAGGACCGCGAACACCGTTGCGTTTCGCGGGGCAAACAGCCCGAAGCTCGCGAAAGTGATCGTGAGCCAGAAGAGGAGGACCAGGAGAAACGGCAGGGGCACCGACGTCGCGCCGCCGGCATAGACGAGCCACCGCGTCCGCAACAGCGCTTCGCCGAGGTCGAGTGCGCGGGACTGAAGCGAGCGCTGGGATTCGTCGCGCGGAGTGAGACCGCGAATCTCGTCCGCGAGTTTCTCGACTCCGGCGGCCGCTCCCGAACGGATCGGATCGACGGTGCGTCGGGATGATCCATGCGGCCAGATCACCTCGATCTGCCTCCCAACGGCGAGCTGCAAATTCATGCGAATCCCTTTGGACTCGGGCCCGTAGCGAACGAGCAGTCGGTCGAGTGCGAGTATGTCCATGGCCGTCTGCTTCACCGCTGTGTCCACTGCATCGAAGGAACTCTTGGCGGAGGCCGTGACGAGGCCGAGAACGAGCGCGGTCATTGTGGCGATCAGCCCGATGCCGACGTTGACGCTGTTTCTCGACTCGTCGTTGAGGTGATCCTGGGGCAAAGTCGTGCGCAACCAGCGCCCGATCAATACGCCCCCGAACGTGCAGACGAACACGATCGCGCCGACGATCATGGGCTTCATAGGGCCTCGTCCGACTCTCGCTCGCTTCGCAGGTTCCGGTTCCCGCTACGGCGCGCGATTGACTGGCGGCGGCGTCCAGGAGCCGTCGGGGATTGAGGGCGGGGCCTTCCGGGGCGCATAGATCCGCATGACCAGAACGAATTTCCCTTCGGCGACGGCAGCCAGTTGGCCTCCTTGTCCTTGCCCGGCGATTCCGCCGTCAGTGCCGAAGTTGCCGACAGCGGTCGTGAAGAACAGCCACCCGTTGCGAAGGTAACCAGGGGGTAGCCGTAGATGTAGGCATCCGTGGCGATGCCGACCGCCTCCTTGACGCGCAGGGATCGAGTCCGCTTCACATACAAGACTGCCGACAGCGCCAGCAGACCCAGGACCGCCGCGGCCACGACTGCTGTTCGCGTTCTCATCGGTGCCGTCCGGCGAAGAGCCCGGTCGTCAACGCTTGCGGTTACCCGTGGCTCCCGGTTGATTCACGCCGGGATCTCTGCCCGTGTTCCCGACAGCCCCCGGCTGGTTGAGGCCGGGATCTCTACCCACGTTCCCGGCCGCCCCCGGCTGGTTGAAACCGGGGTCCCCCACCGCGCGGACCTGCCTCGCCGAGCCGCCGTAGCCGACAGGCGTCGCGGCAGGACGGTTGCCGGCGGCGCCGGGCTGGTTGAACCCGCGATCGCGCTGCGCCTCGGCGGCTGGGGGCGCCCAGAGGAGGCCCGCTGTCACGGCGACCGTCGCAATCCAGGCCGATGTTCTCGAGCCTCTGTTTCGCTCTCATCCGTTTTCCTCCAACCCGTTCTTGTGTCATCGCGCCTCCGGGATCACGGAAGCCGATGGGCTCGACGCCGCAGGGCTTCCCGGCTCGCCACCGGAGAGCAACGCGCCCACGAACTGTTCGAAGGCGATTTGCTTGGTGGCCTCGCCCGGCCGGAAGAGTGAACGTGCCGTCGGCGATCTTTGGCGCGAGATCCCAGCTCTTGAAGTCGATGCGAGCCTTTGGCGCTCCCGGCACCTGCTTGTAGCCGAGCTCCACCCGCCAGGGCAGCGGCGGACCCGCCGAGGCGATCCAGACTCCCACGTCCACGAAGGCGTCGGCGTACGTCATGTGCGCACACGCGACACCGTTGACCGTCTCGCGTCCCACGAACCCGCCTTTCGTGGTCCGGCCGATGAAGGCGTCGTAGGGCTTGCTGTAGACCACGTCGGCGATGGGCACCGGGAGCGAGTACCGCCTGGCGACGTCATCCAGCATCCCGTCGAGCGTGCCGGGCACCGCCGTCTGTGTCCAGACCCCGTGTCGGTTGTCGCGAAGCGATACGGTCGAGCCGTCGTAGTAGGCGGACACGTCGGCCGGGGTGTCGCCCGAGCCATCCAGTTCGAAGACCATCGCGCTCGGCCGGCGAACCGTCACCGCGCGTGAAAAGCGCAGCAAGCGCCCTCCCGTGTTGGCGATCGGCTCGAGGCTCTCGGACGTCGTGAACCGGAACGCCGAGGCCCTGGCGAGCGTGTCGCTCATCTGGCGCATGAGGCGCTCGCCTTCGGCCGCCGCCGCCGGCGTACCCGGGCTGGGATCGCGCGAGCACGCCAGCGCACACAGCGCCAGCAGGGTCAGGGCCGATGCCGTCCCCCGCATCGCCCGCCTCTCGCCGGACTCCTTCACTGTGACATCTGCGCGAGGATCTTGGCTTTCGCCGCGTTGTAGTCGCTTTCGGTGATCAGCCCCTGCTTGTAGAGCGACTGAAGCTCCTCGAGCTTCTGCTGCGGCGTCTTCTCGGCCTGCGCGGGCGCCTTGCTGGCAGCGGCCGCTGCCGCCGCGGCGGATGCTGCGGCAGCCTGCGACGCGGCCGCCGCGGACTGCGCCGCCGCGGTCTGCTGCGCCGCTGCTTGCTGCTGGGCCGCCGCCGACTGCTGAGCCGCAGCCGACTGCTGGGCGGTGGCCTCGCCCTTGGCCTCTGCCCGCCGATAGCCGCCACGACCGCCGTTCTGCGCCGGACGCCGAGAACGGCCGAGCTCGGAGCCGCGTACACGAGCACGACGAGAACGCCGAGAACGACCCTCACCAGGAAAGACTTTCGAAAGGGGTTTCGCATCATGACAATCCTCCTTGTTGGCGGCCTCACGACTTCTTGCGCGTGTACTGGAGCTCCATGACCTTGGCCATCTTGCCGGCCGGGTCCCCCTCCCACAGCTCCGTGACGTGATCGCCGTTGGCCGCTATGCTGAGCCTCATCTCGAGGGTCTTGGGCTTGCCGGTGACTTCGTCGGCGATCGTTGCAGTCAATTTCGCGAGCTTGCCGTCCGCATCCATGCTTCCCGTGTACCACTCCATGCCCGTGCTGCCATCGTCCATGAAGGTCGCCACGTACTTCTTCGAAACGTTGTCGAACCCCGCATAGCCGATGCCGCTCCAGGGCTTGCCCGCAACGTGCCCCGCCAGCATCTGCTGCACATAGCGGTTGCCGAGGACCCAGGTGGCGACCGACGTCGCCGTCGATTCGAACGGGGGCTTGGAGGGATCGACCCAGGTCCGGACCTTCACGTCGAACGTGCCCACCAGGAAATCCAGCTTCTTCTGCGCCTCTCCCGGGGTCATCGCCTTTTCCATCGCGGCGGCGATCGCCGCATCATTCGGGGCTTTCGTCTTCTCCTGGCCGGCGGCGCTGACCGCAACACCCAAGACGACGACCATCGCCGCCGTGATTCGATAGAAACCTCTCATCGCCTGACCTCCTTCGTCTGCAGAATCCTTTCTGCGCCGTCTCCCCGATTCCTCCCCTGGCCGAAACGGATGGATTCTCGAGAGAATCTTGTCACGCTATCGATTCGATCTTCCGCCCATCTGATTCGTTTGAATCGGTTTTCGGCTGGCGGCCGCGGGAACGAGACGCCGCAGACGGCGTCGACGTGAGACCTACGCCCCGCCGCCTCGCCGGAGGCTGGAGCTTCCCCTACGTCTCGCGCGAAGAGCGGAAATTCCTCCTCATGTATCGCAACATCGCGGTATCACGAGGTCGGGTGCGCTCCCGGGTCAATAAGCCGGGAGGCCCTCCTCAGCGCGGGTACCAGACGCGGCGGACGAGGTTGTCGCGGGTCTCGAAGACGGTCAGGGACTCGCCCGAGGCCGGTTCCGCGTCCATCGCTCCTCGGGACCGGTAGACGACCCAGGGCGAGAGCGACATGTGCTCGAGCACCTCGATCCGCAGCCGGGTCTCGCCTTCGAAGGCCTTCTCGAACCGGTCCCGTAGCGCGTCTTCGCCCGCCGCGAGACGCTCCCCGGAGGGCAGCTCCCAGAGGGAGGCGCCGTCCTCGAACGTCGCGATGAAGCGCGGCAGGTCCCGCTCGTTCCACTTCTCGACGAGGACGGACGCTCCGCCCTCGCCGCCGCCCTCCCCGTCGCCGTCCATCCTCCAGGCCCGGCGGATCTTCCCGTCGCGCACCTGGAAGAGAAAGAGCGTCTCCCGGGGCTTCTCGCCGCGCTCCATGAACGCGCGCTCGCGCGCGGCGACCCAGGGTCCCGCGGCGATCCGCTCCCCGACTTTGACCGACCAGTTCGGGAACTCCCGAAAGCGGCCGAGGAGAGATTCGACGACGGCGCCCGATCCGGAAGCCAGAGGGCTCTCCTCGCCGAGCTTCCCGAGCGTCGCCTCGGAATGGAGGAGCGCCGCGGCCGCGGCGGCGTCCTTTTTTTCGAGGGCCTTGAAGAACCGCTCGACCGTCTCGCGGGGCGCCGGCTCTCCGCCCGCGAGCGCGAGGAGGGCGACCGCGGCCCCGACGAGTGCTTTCACTTCTTCGGCTCCGGCTTCACCCTCGCCGTCCAGTGCACGTCCACCACGAAGGGATTGGGCGGCTCCTGGCTGACCGTCCTCACGACGAGGAAGCGCCCGTCGGGGGCGACGTCGTACGGCCGCGGATCGAAAGAGTTCAGGCCGGCGGGCTCCAGATCGAAGAGGGGCTGCGGCGGACCGAACGCGATTTCCGAATTGCCGCGAGAGACGGAGACCGCCGTGAGCTTGCCGTCTCCGGCGAGGTAGTAGAGCTCCTTGCCGTCGCGGCTCCAGATGGGAGCGATGCCGCCTCGATCGGAGACCCGGCGTTTCGGGCCCGTCGGAAACGGCGCCACGAAGATGTCGGCCCGGCCCGGCTCGTCCGAGGAAAACGCGATCCATTTTCCGTCCGGCGAGAGGCGGGCGGATTTCTCGACGAAGCTCTTGGACTCGACGATCATCTTCGGGGTCCGGTCTCCGGCGAGCGGCACCGTCCAGATGTCTTCGTAGTTGCCTTCGGGCGATCCGCCGAAGACGAGGCTGCCGCCGTCCGGCGTGACCTCGTTGATCGCCTTGTCCCAGTTCGTCCGCACGACGAGCTCTTCGGAGCCGCCGCCCGCGGGCCGGGAGTACAGATCGTAGAAGCCGTTCCGGTCCGTCACGTAGAAGATGCGCTGTCCGTCCGCAGACCAGACCGGGCTGAAGTCGTCGGACCGCTCCGACGAGAGGCGCGTCGCGATCCCGCGGGCGACGTCGAGCACCCAGATGTCGTTCGACCACCCGGCCGCCGGATCGCGAATCGCGGCCGCGACCCGGTCGCCCGTCGGCGAGATCCGGATGTCCTCGTAGTCCACGGTCTGCCCGACCGTGCCGAGCTCCTGTCCCTTTCGATCCACCCAGACGAGGCGCCGGTCGTGGCGCCAGAGGCCGTACGCGAGGCGATCGCCCCCCGCGGTCGCCTGGACCAGGCTGTTGTCGGTCAAGAAACGGACGTTGGCGGCGATCGCGACGGGATCGCCGATCGCGACGAGTCGCCGGGCATCGAGCTTCTGCGCGAAGAGGGTGCCTTCGCGCGCGAAGAGGAGAGACCCCGGAGGCGCCCACACGGCGCCGGAGTCCGACCGCCAGAGGACGCGGCTCTCCTTCGAGTCGAGATCCCCGAGGACGAGGACGCTCTTGACGGGATCGACGTTTCTCGCGGCGTACACGAAGTGGCGGCCGTCCGGAAGGAAAGTGGGAAAGAGGTGCGCCGCGTCGCCGCGGGCGAGGTCGAGCGCCGTCGCCGGCGTCTTCGTCCCCCCGGAGGCGGGAATGCGCCACAGCGGCCCCCCGAACGTGGAGCCGAAGACCACCGTGCCTCCCGCTCCCCACTCGGCGCCGAATCCGGAGCCGCCGACTCCTTCACAGATCGTCTGGATCGCGCCCCCCTCGGCGTCCATGCGCCGCAACCGGCCGCCCTGAAAGAAACCGATGGTCCGTCCGTCGGGCGACCAGAACGGGAAGTGGGCGCCGTCGGCGCCCTCGAGCCGGCGCGGCGCGAGCGTGTCGAGAGGCTGGACCCAGAGCTGCTCGCGACCGCCCGGGTTCGATGACGACGAACGCGAGCCTTCTGCCGTCGGCCGAGAGCGCGGGGCGGTCCTGGGGCCGGAGCTTGAGCCCGGGCGGCGCGTTGAACGTGAATCGGATCGGCTGGGGAGGCGGCGCGCTCGGGCGAGTGAGAAGCGCGGCCGCCGCGCCGACGAGCCCGGCTGCCGCCAGACCCCAGGCGAGCGACTCCCGGGTGCGGCGGCGCGTCGAGAGAACCGCGGGCGCCGCGACGCCGGCCGCCGAGCCTTCGGCGATCCACGCGAGCTCGCGCTTGACGTCCGCGGCGCTCTGCCAGCGGTCCTCCGGATCCTTGGCGAGACAGGTCCGGACCACCCGGTCGAGCGCGGGCGGCGACATCGGATGCGCCGTCGAGATCGAGGGCGGTTCCGCCGACATGATCGCCGTGATCAACGACGCTTGCGTGGCTCCGGCGAACGCCTTCCTCCCGGTCGCCATCTCGTAGAGGACCGCTCCGAAGGCGAAGATGTCCGTTCTCCCGTCGGCCTCTCTCCCCTCGAGCTGCTCCGGCGCCATGTACTGAAAGGTTCCCAGGATCGTCCCTTCCTGGGTGAGCGCCGCCTTCGTCGGAAGCGACGTCAGCGCTCCCCTGGCCGCCGGCGCCTCGAACCCCTTCGCCAGCCCAAAGTCGAGCAGCTTCACTCCCGACTTCGTCAGCATCACGTTGCCGGGTTTCAGGTCCCGGTGCACGATCCCCTGCCGGTGCGCCTTGTCGAGCGCGTCGGCGATCTGCTGACCGAACTTGAGCGTCTGCTCGAGCGGCATCGGACTCTTCGCCAGCCGCTCCGACAGCGTCTCGCCCTCGAGGTACTCCATGACGAGGTAATCGACGTCGCCTTCCCGCCCGACGTCGTAGAGCGCGCAGATGTGCGGGTGCGAAAGCTGGGAGATCGTCTTCGCCTCGCGCTCGAACCGCTGGCGGGACTCGGCGGACTCCGATCGCTCGCGCGTCAGGACCTTCAGAGCGACGGTGCGCTCCAGGCGGGTGTCGCGCGCCCGGTAGACCTCACCCATCCCCCCCGCGCCGAGCGGCGACAGGATCTCGTAAGGGCCCAGGCGGCTCCCGGCGGAAAGTTCCATCGTCAGATCACCCGATGATCCGATCTCCCGATGCTCCGATTCCGCTACTCCGGGACGATGCGCTCGAGCAGCGCCTCGAAACGCGGATCCGGGCGGAGGCTATCGTAGAAGGGGCAGTCCCGGATCCACCAGCAGAGGGCGTTCCGGTCCGAGATCGCCCGCGAGAGGCAGTCGAATGCCGCGTCCCGGTCCCCGAGCGCGACGTGCACCGATGCGACGTGGAACGGCGGCACGTACTCTCGCTTCGACCACTCGTCGAGCTCGCGCAGGATGCGCCGCGCGTCCGCCTCGCGGCCGGCGGCGGCGTAGGCGCTCCCGAGCAGGGCGACCGGCCACGTCAATTCCCGCCGCGAGAGCATGACCGCTCGCTCGTAGGCGGTGATCGCTTCCTGCGCCGACCCCATGGCCTGATGGCACATCCCGACCCCCCACAGGGGATACATGGCGTTCGGGTCGGTGCTCGTCGCCTTCCGAAATTCCGCGAGGGCCTCCTCGAAGCGCCGGCCGGTGTAGAGCGGCCAGGCGGCGTTGGCCTGGGCGTTGGCGGAGAGCGGCTCGAGCCGCGTCGCCTGGCGCGCGACTTCGACCCCCCGGTCCACGTCGCCCCGGAGCCCGTGCAGCAGCCCGAGCCACGAGTACGCCGCGGCCGAGCGGGGTGCGAGCTCGATCGCCCGTTCGAGCACGCGCACTTCCCGCTCGTGGTCCCAGCCGAAGTAGTGCTCGATGATGCCGAGCGAGACCAGCACGTCCGCCGAGTCGGGCTCGAGCCGCTGCGCTTCCTGCGCGGCCTGGCGCGCCCGGGCGAACGCGGCGCGGGTGGGGGTCCCGCCGTAGAAGGCGTAGATGCCGTAGGAGTCCGCGAGCCCCGTGTAGGCCGCGGCATAGCCGGGGTCGGCGGCGATCGCCGCTTCGAACTGCTCGATGGCCTTCTTCGGGGCCCGCTGGCCGAAGAAGTAGCGCCCCTTGAGGTAGCAGTTGTACGCCTCGACGTCCCGGGTGCCGGGCGAGACGAGGGAGGCGCCTTCGGAGGGGAGCAGGCGCACCTTGAGCGCCCCCGCGATCGACCGCGCGATCTCGTCCTGGAGCGCGAACACGTCGCCCATGTCTCCGTCGTAGTGCTCCGACCAGAGGTCGTATCCGTCGGCGGCGCTGACGAGCCTCGCCGTGATGCGGATCCGGTCGCCGGCCCGGCGCACGCTCCCTTCCAGGATCGTGCGGACGTTCAAGCGCTCCCCGATCTTCCGCACGTCTTCGTCCTTCCCCTTGAACGCGAAGGAGGAGGTGCGCGCGGCGACGCGAAGCTCTTCGATGCGCGTCAACGCGTCGATGATCTCTTCGGTCATCCCGTCGCTGAAGTATTCGTTCTCCTTGTCCGCGCTCAAGTTCCGCAGCGGGAGCACGGCGATCGACGGCGGTTGCGCCGTCACGCCGGAACCGGAGCCCGGCACCGACCGCGCTCCCGAGGGCGGCGCGACCGTCGGCGGCGTCTTCGACGACGAAGCGTCCCGCTCGAGCACGTGCAGGGCGAAGGCAAGGTCGCGCGCGGACTGAAACCGCTCCTCCGGCGACTTCTCGAGGCAGTGCATCACGAGCTCTTCCAGGCCGGCCGGCAAGTCCCGGCCCGCCGCGGAAAGGGATACCGGGTCGTCTCGCAGAACGGCCATCATCGTCTCGACGGAGGTCTCCGCCTGGAAGGGGCGGCGGCCCGCGACCATCTCGTAGAGGACCAGCCCGACGGAGAAAAGGTCGGAGCGGTGGTCTACGGACTTTCCGCGCACCTGCTCGGGCGACATGTAGCCGGCCGTCCCGAGAACGGTGCCCGGGTCCGTCCCGGCGGGAATCGTCGGCGCGTTCGTTCCAGAGGCGGGCAGCGGCGGACGAACCGGCCCCGCCAGACCGAAGTCCAGGATCTTGATCAGGCCGTCGCGCGTGACGAAGAGGTTCTCCGGCTTCAGGTCGCGATGCACGATGCCGCGGTCGTGCGCCGCGGCGAGGCCGAGCGCGATCTGCTGCGCGTACTCGATCGCCTTGCGCGGCGGGAGCGCGGCGGCGGCGAGCCGCTCCCGGAGGGTCTCGCCCGAGAGGAGCTCCGTGACCGCGTACGAGATCCCGCCGCTCCGGCCGAAATCGTGAATCGCGAGGATGTTCGGATGCGACAGCGCCGCGACCGCCTTCGCTTCCTGTTCGAAGCGGACGAGCGACGCCTCGTCGCGGGCCAGCGCCTCGGGCAGCACTTTGACCGCCACATCGCGGTCGAGGCGGGTATCCCGCGCCCGGTAGACCTCCCCCATGCCTCCCGCGCCCAGCGGCGCGATGATTTCGTAGGGGCCGAGCCGCGTGCCCGCCGGGAGGGGCATTACTTCTTGAGGGCGGCGGTCCAGTTCATGATGACGTTCAGCGGCACCGAGGAGCTCTTGATGACCGGGACGTTCACGAGAAAACGCTCGCCTTCGGCCATCGGCTCGAATCCGAATAACGCGCCCTCGGGAAGGCGAAACAGAGCTTTCGGCGTTCCGGCATGGAGGCCGCGGCTCGCATCGATGTCGACGGACATCAGGTTGCCGTCAAAATCGCTGTACACGATCTCTTTTCCCCCGCGCGTCCACTTCGGAGCGATGCCGCCGTTGTTGGAAATCTGCACCTTGCCTCGCCCGTCGGGGAAGGAGATGGCATAGACCTCCGGCCGTCCCGACTCGTCCAGGTCGTAGGCCACCCAGCGTCCATCCGGAGAAACCCTCACGGAGAATCCGAAGTCCTTCGGCGCCCGCGGAATCAGCGTAAAGGGCTTCCGCGGAGCAGACGCCGGAATGACCGAGAGCTGCATCAATCGGCCGCCGGCGGCCTCCCGGTCGAGGTACGTGATCTGTCCGTCCCGGGACCAGTCGGTCGGAATCCGCTGTCCCTCCTCGTCCGTGATCGGTTCCTCGGGGCCCGAGCCGTCCGCGGCTTTCACGTAGATGTCGGCCTGATGCTTCCGATCGGTCTGGAAGGCGATTTTCGAACCGTCCGGAGACCAGATCGGGCCCGTGTTGCTGCTCGGTCCGGTCGTCAATCGCGTCCGGACGCCGCGGGCGACCTCTCCCAACCAGATCTGCGTCGTCAGAGTCCCGGGCTCATACACGGCGACGGCCACCCGCGAGCCGTCGGGCGAGATTCGAAATCCGAACTGCGGCGCGGGGTCGCCGAAGACTCCGATCGGCGACCCTTTGCGGTCGTACCATTCGAGCTTCCGCTGCAGGAGAGTCGAGTCGAGCACGAGCGTCCCGTTGCTCGACACGGAGTAGTCGCCCAGACCGAGAAAGTCGCCGTAGAGGCTCACCTGCTCGGAGACCGTGACCGGCTGCCCGCTCGTCTCGAGACGCACGGGGTCGAACGGCTGGGCGAGGAGGCTCCCCCCGAAATCTCCACCTCGGATGAAGAGGAGATAGCCGTCCGCGTACTGCGCGTTGAAATTGGTCGCGACCAGCGGCTTGGCCGGCGCGCCGTCGATCGAGCCGACCCAGATGCGATTGGCGGGATCGTTGCGGGCTCCGGCCAGCTTCATCGCGAGAAAGAGGAAATGCTTTCCGTCCGGTAGCAGAAAGGGATACCGGTGCGCCGTCTCCCCGCGCGCCGCATCGAGCTTCGTGGCCGGCGACGGCTTGCCGCCCGCGGCCGGCAGTCGATAGATGGGCCCGCTCGGCTCCGTGAAGAGAATGTCCCCATTGGGCGCCCACGCGCCCCCGAGCCCGTCGACGTCGTACAGGGCGATCGCGGCTCCTCCGGCGGCCTCGATTCGCTTCAGCTTCTTGTCGGCGAAGAAACCGATGAAGCGGCCGTCGGGCGACCAGAACGGCAGGATTCCGTCTTCGGTGCCGGCGAGGGGCGTCGCGGTGTAGGAGTCGAGCGGCCGAAGCCAGAGCTGCACTTTTCCGTTCGAGTCTCGACCGCCGAAGACGACGCGGCTGCCGTCCGGAGAGACGACGGCGTTGTTCAGGAAGAGCTTCTCGGGCAGCAGAATGTTCGTGCGGCGGAGCTTCTCTTCGGGCGCCGAAGCCGGGCGCGGGCGAGAGAGTGCCAGCCAGACGGCGACTCCCGCGGCGAGGGCCGCGACGGCCCACGCAATTTGCTCCCGGTTGCGGCGCCGCGAGGAAACCGCAGCCGGCGCCGCGACGCCTGCCGTCGAACCCTCGGCGATCCAGCGCAGCTCCTTGCCGACGTCACCCGCCGACTGCCAGCGCTCCTCGGGATCCTTGGCGAGACACGTCTTGACGACGCGGTCGAGCGCCGGCGGCGCCAGGGGCGCCGTTTGCGAAATCGGCGGCGGCTCGTCGCGCAGAATCGAGGAGATGAGCGACGCCTGCGTCGAGCCGGAGAACGCCTTCTTCCCGGTCGCCATCTCGTACAGGACCGCCCCCAGCGAGAAGATGTCGGTCCGGGCGTCGGCTTCCCCGCCTTCGAGCTGCTCGGGCGCCATGTACTGGAACGTCCCGAGGATCGTGCCTTCGCGAGTCAGCTCGGCCTGCGTGGGAAGGGCGGTCTGGCTGCCTTTCGCGGCGATCGATGAGACCGGCTTGGCCAGGCCGAAGTCGAGCAGCTTCACGCCCGACTTCGTCAGCATGACGTTGCCGGGCTTCAGGTCCCGGTGCACGATCCCCTGCCGGTGCGCCTTGTCGAGCGCGTCGGCGATCTCCGTCCCGTAGCGGAGCACCTGCTCCATCGGGAGCACTCCCCGCCCGAGGCGCGCCGAGAGAGTCTCGCCCTCGAGGTACTCCATGACGAGGTAGTCGGTCGCGCCTTCCTTGCCGACGTCGTAGAGCGCGCAGATGTGCGAGTGCGAGAGAGACGAGATCGTCTTGGCCTCGCGCTCGAGGCGCTCGCGCAGCTCCGCGTTCTCCGAGAGCGCCGCGGGAAGCACCTTGACGGCGACCGTCCGGCCGAGGCGCGTGTCGCGCGCCTTGTAGACTTCTCCCATGCCGCCTGCCCCGAGCGGCGTTTGGATCTCGTACGGTCCGAGGCGGGTCCCCGGGGAGAGACTCAAGATGGGCGAAGACTATATCGGGTGAACTGTCCATTTCGCTCGCGGCGTGCGAAGTCTCCCGAGCGGAAGCGAGGGAGGAGGCGCACGCCGCGAGAGCGGTAGCGCAGCGAGGGAACCCGGCGAACGATCGAGGCCCTTTGGCCGAGTCGTTCGTCGGCGGCGGCCGCGCACTTGAAGCAGAGCAAGCGCCTCGCGCGAGGCCGACGGGATCCGAGCAAGCTACCGCGACGTTTTCTCGATGAAATCGCCCACGTCCGCCTTGAACGCCTTCAGCGCCGGCTCGTAGACGTACATCATGTGCCCCGCCGGGTAGTACTTCATCTCGATGCGCGCCTGCTCGGACTTCGGGAGCCCGAGGTGCGCCATCATGTATTCGCTCGCGAAGAACGGTGTCGCGAGATCGTAGAGGCCGTTCAAGACGAGCACCCGCAGGTTCGGATTGACGGTCATGGCGTGGCCGAGATCGATCCCGGTGTTCGTCAGCCCGGGAATCGGGATCGGCGCTCCCGGCGCCTGGTGCTTGAAGTCCCACACGCGCCAGATATCGGCGCCGACGTTGTAGGTCTTCCCCTCGCCGAATTTCAAACCCTCGTGGTACCAGTCGAGAAAGGCCGCGGTGTACGCCGCCTCGATCGCGTTGGACTGCGGATCCTCCTGCGCCTCCTTCGCGAGCGGATCGTAGGTGATGCCGGAGAAACGCGAGTCGAGCCGGCCGACGGTCACGCGGTGCTGGCGAAGCAGCTCCTGCGTGAACTGTCCCTCGGTGACGCGCAGATTCGCGAGTTTCAAGTACTCCTCCGAGAGGCCGGTGTAGGAGTGGAGTTTCTGGATGACCGCCGCACGCCGTTCGTCGTTCAAGCGGTCTCCTTCGGCGAGCGCGGCGGCGTACTCGCTCGCGGCGTACTTCCGCACCTCGGTCAACCAGGGCTCCAACTGCGCCGGCGGGCTCGGCAGGATCTTGTGGTACCAGGCCGTCGCGGCATAGCTCGGAAGGTAGTGGGGATAGGGCAAATCGTTGCCCGGCACCGCGAAGATCGCCGCGAGGTCGGTCGCGAGCGAAACGAGGACGACCCCGTTGAACGCCATCCCCGCTTTCGTCTGGAGATAGTCCACCACGCCGGCCGAGCGGGTCGTCCCGTAGCTCTCCCCGAGCAGGAACTTCGGCGAGTTCCAGCGCCCGTTGTCCGTGACGTACTGCTTGATGAAACGCGAGACCGACTCGATGTCGGGATCGACGCCCCAGAAGTCTTTGTCCTTCGCGTCGCCCACGGCGCGGCTGATGCCCGTCCCGACGGGGTCGATCATCACGAGGTCGGTCTTGTCGAGAATGCTCGAGCCGTTGTCCACGACCGAGTAGGGGGGCGGCGGCGTCGCCTTCGCATCGGTCGTCACGACGCGCTTCGGGCCCAGCGCCCCCATATGCAGCCAGATCGAGGAGGAGCCCGGCCCGCCGTTGTAGGCGAAGGTGATCGGGCGGCGCGCCCCGGCGCCCGCGTCCTTCCGGACGTAGGCGATGTAGCCGATCGACGCCCACGGCTCGTCCTTCGCGTTGCGGACGATGAGCGTGCCCGCGGTGGCGGTGTAGGCGATCGGCACGCCGCCGATGACGGCGCTGTGCTGCGTGACCGACTGCTCCGGCCGGGGCGGCTCCTTCTTCGAGCCCTCGGCGGCCTTCTCGCCCGGCTTCTCCGGCGGCTTCTCCTGCGCGAGAGTGAGTCCGGAGCCGATCAGGACCGCACCCACGAGCAGAGCCACGAGCTTTCGTCTCACCGTTCCTCCTTTGTTCCTCGGAACTTGCAGCGGGAAAATATCCCGAAAGAGGGCGTCGCGAGCGTCCTCTGGTAGATTTTTGGGTCGAAATGGAGAAGCGCCCTCGCCACCGGACGGTGGGCGTGCGGGTCGGGCCGCTGCTCGTGGGGGGCGGCGCGCCGGTCGTCGTCCAGTCGATGGCCAACACCGACACGGCCGACGCCGATTCGACCGCGCGCCAGTGCATCGAGCTCGCGCAGGCCGGCTCGGAGATGGTCCGCGTGACGGTGAACGTGCCGGAGGCCGCGCAGGCAGTTCCGGAGATCAAGCGCCGGATGCGCGACGCGGGCGTCGAGGCGCCGCTCATCGGCGACTTCCACTACAACGGGCACGTCCTGCTGACGAAGTTCCCGGCGATGGCGGAGGCCCTCGACAAGTACCGAATCAATCCCGGCAACGTGGGGAAGGGCTCGCGGCGGGACGAGCAGTTCGCCACGATCTGCGGCGTCGCCCGGGACAACGGAAAGCCCGTTCGCATCGGCGTCAACGGCGGATCGCTCAACCAGGAGCTCGTCATGGCGAAGATGCAGGAGAACACCGACCGGGACCTCGGCCGGAGCTCCGAGGAGATCGTCAACGAGTGCATGATCCTCTCGGCGCTGCAGTCGACCGAGCTCGCGCTGCAGTCGGGCCTGCGCGCCGACCAGATCATCATCTCCTGCAAGGTCTCGCGCCCGCTCGACCTGATCGCCGTCTATCGCGACCTCGCCCGGAAGACCGAGCAGCCGCTCCACCTCGGGCTGACCGAAGCCGGGATGGGGACCAAGGGGCTCGTCTGGTCGGCGTCCGCCATGGGCGTCCTCCTGAACGAAGGGATCGGCGACACGATCCGCGTGTCGCTGACACCCCGGCCGGGCGGCGACCGGCGCGAGGAGGTCTACGCGGCCTGCGAGCTCCTCCAGTCGCTCGGGATCCGCTCCTTCGCACCGTCGGTCACGGCCTGCCCCGGCTGCGGCCGCACGACCTCGACGACGTTCCAGGAGCTCGCCGAGCGCATCCAGAGCTACGTGCGGGACAAGATGCCCGAGTGGAAGGCGCAGTACGACGGGGTCGAGAACATGACGCTCGCGGTCATGGGGTGCGTCGTCAACGGCCCCGGGGAGTCGAAGGCCGCCTCGATCGGCATCTCGCTGCCCGGCACGGGGGAGGCGCCGCACTGCCCCGTGTACATCGACGGCCAGCACTTCACGACGCTCAAGGGGACCTACGAAGAGCTGTCGCAGGCCTTTCGCGCACTGATCGACGACTACGTGGCGACCCGGTATCCCCGCCACGAGGCCCCAAAGGCCGTGACCGTCTGAGGAGCCTGGCGTCGGGCCGCAACCGCCTGCACCGGAGGTGCAACCGACAGGCGGTTCAGGCCTTTCCGGCCCCGATCTCTGGTACGCTAATCTCGAGGAGTTTACCCAGGGGGGAGAGGGGGAAAAGTGCCTGCGCCGCGTAACAGGGTCCTTCTCTGGCTGGAACGGGGACTTCTGGGCGCGGGCGTCCTCCTGATCGCGGTCTGGGCCGTCGCCCGCCTGGAGGGGGAAGCCGGCCGGCGCGCCGGCCTGGCCCGGTTCGAGGCGCACCGCGCCGCGGCCTCCCCGAGGAGCCTTACGACCCCCGATCGCGTGGATCGGCGCCTCTGGTCCGAACAGCGGGTCCGGGCCTACGAGGCGATCCGGGGCCAGCGTTTCGCTCTGCCGCTCGCCGTCCTCCGGGTGCCGAGCGCGGGAATCGAGGTCCCGGTCCTGCCGGGAACCGACGAAGCCACCCTGAACCGCGCGGTCGGCTGGATCGACGGGACCGCGCGTCCCGGGGAGCGAGGCAACGTCGGGATCGCGGGACATCGCGACGGCTTCTTTCGGGGCTTGAAGGACGCGGCGGTCGGCGACCAGATCACCCTCGAAACGCTCCAGGGAAGCCGGGAGTACGTGATCCAGGACATCGCGATCGTGACGCCCGACGACGTCGCCGTGCTCGACCCGACCCCGGATGAAACGCTGACGCTCGTGACCTGCTACCCGTTCTACTTCGTGGGAGATGCTCCCAAGCGCTTCATCGTCCGCGCCGTCCCGACCAGCGCCGGCGCATCCCTTCTGGCGGCATCCCGGTAATCGAGCGATCTGGCCGGGAGGGTCTCGGCGCAGGGGGTCTTTTCTCGTCGCGTCTCCGGACTCCGTCCCTTCGCCGCCCGGTCTCGTTCGCGCCGGCTACTCCCATCCCCCGCCCGGCTTCAACGGCGCGGTCCGGGCGAGCCGGTCGGCGATCTTCCGGTAGCGCGGCTCACGGGTCAGCGAGTCGAAGTTCGGCATGTGCAGGCGATACCAGAGGAGCGCGTTTCGCTCCTCGTAGGCGCGCTCCAGCATGGCGAGTGCCTCGTTCGACTCGCCGAGTGCCGTCAGGAGCACAGCCAGATCGAAGGGCGGAACGTAGAGGCGCGATGCCTTCTCCCGGAGCTCCGCGAGGATTGCGCGGGCTTCGCCGGTGCGCCCGGCCGCGGCGAGGGCGCTGCCGAGCAGGGCGAGCTGGAAGAAGTGTTCGCGCCGCGTCGCCTCGACCCCGCGCTCGAGCGTCGCGATCGCTTCCCCGAGCGCGCCCGTATGGAGCTGCGCGTACCCGAGCGACCAGAGAGGGAAGGCGGCCTCCGGGTCGAGCGCCACCGCGTGCGAGAACTCCCGCCGGGCCTCTTCGAACCGGCGAGAACCGGCATAGGCCCAACCCACCGCGGCCTGCGCATTGGCCGATCGGGGCTCGGCCTCGACTCCGCGGCGCGCCGTGGCCAGGGACTCCTCAAACCGCGAGCCCGTGCAGATGCAGAGCGCCAGCCAGAAATACCCTTCGAAGGAGCGCGGATTCTGCTCGATCGCGAGGCGCAGCTCCCGCTCTTCCCGAGCGGTGTCCCAGCCGTAGTAATGCTCGATGATTCCGAGGGAGAGGTGCGCGCCCTCCCCGTTCGGAGCGAGACTCTGCGCCCTCTCGGCCGCGGTCCGGGCCCGCGCGAAGGCCTCCCATGTCGGGATCCCTCCGTAAAAACCGAAGACCGCGTAGGAGTCCGCGATCCCCGTCCAGGCGGCGGCGTAATTCGGATCCCGGTCGACGGCGGCCTCGAACTGCGCGATCGCCTCGCGGAGCTGCCGCTTCGACCAGAAGTAGCGCCCTTTGAGATAGCTGTCGTAGGCCTCGATGTTCTCCGTCGCGGGGGCCACGAGCGGCGCTCCCGCGGCCGGCAGCAGTCGCACCTTGAGCGTCTCGGCGATCGCTCGGGCGATCTCGTCCTGCACCGCGAAGACGTCCCGCATCTCGCGGTCGTAGCGGTCGGACCAGAGGTGATAGCCGCTCCCGACGTCCACGAGCTGCGCCGTCACGCGTAGCCGCTGTCCCGCCTGCCGGATGCTCCCTTCGAGAACGGTCCGGACGCCGAGCTCCCGGCCGATCTGCCGCACGTCGGTGTCCTTCCCCTTGTAGGCGAAGCTCGAGGTCCGCGCGGCCACCGAGAGTCCCGGGATCTGCCCGAGCACGTTCAGGATCTCTTCGGTCATGCCGTCGCAGAAGTACTCCGCGTCCCGGTCCGAGCTCATGTTCCGGAAGGGAAGGACCGCGATCGAGGGGCCCGGTTCCCCCAGGGCGCCGTGCCGCCGCGCCCCGGAAGACTCCTCCCGCTCCCCGACGCGCAGCGCGAAGGCGAGGTCGCGCGCCGACTGGAATCGCTCCTCCGGCCTCTTCTCGAGGCAGTGGATCACGAACTCGGCGAGCTCGACCGAAAGGGTGCGGCTTCCCTCGCGCAGCTCGGGCGGCTCCTCGTGCAGAATCGCCATCATGGTCTCGACCGACGACTCGCGCTGGAAAGCGCGCCGTCCGGTCAACATTTCGTAGAAGACCGCGCCGAAGGAGAAGATGTCGGAAGGCGGACCGGCCGAGCCGCCCCGGACCTGCTCGGGGGACATGTAGCCGACGGTGCCCAGGATCGCGCCCGGCTCCGTCAGGCCCGCCGTCGGCGCGCCGCTCCCGGACGAGGCGAACGGCACCACGCGCGCCAGCCCGAAGTCGAGGAGCTTGACCCGGCCGTCGCGCGTCACGAAAACGTTCTCGGGCTTCAGGTCCCGGTGCACGATCCCCTTCTCGTGTGCGGCGGCGAGCCCCTGCGCCATGCCGACGGCGATTTCGACCGCCTTGCGGGAAGGCAGCGCCCCGGACGCCAGGCGCTGGCGGAGGGTCTCCCCCTCGAGCAGCTCCGTGACGGCGTAGGCGACGCCTCCCTCCTCGCCGAAATCGAAGATCGAGAGGATGTTCGGGTGCGAGAGCGCCGCGATGGCCTTGGCCTCGCGCTCGAAACGCTCGAGGGCCTCCGGGTCCTTCGCGAGATGCGGCGGCAGCACCTTCAGGGCGACGTCGCGGTCGAGCTTCGTGTCGCGCGCCCGATAGACCTCTCCCATGCCTCCGGCCCCGAGAGAGGAGAGGATCTCGTAGGGGCCGAGCCGGGTTCCGACAGAAAGCGTCATGCTCGCTTGCAGCGCGTCGAGGCTCCGCGATGGAGCAAGCGAAGGCGACGGAATCGCACGGCGCAAGAATACTTCCTGTGCGCCGGCGGGCCGGCGAACCGACTCTGCTAGATTACGCGGCGCGCATGGTTGCCGGCATTCGGCGAACCCCGACCGAGAATTCGAAGAGTCCCGCCGGAAGGCGATCCGCGTGAGGCGGTCGCTGCTCGCGGGGCTGCTCGGGGTCGCCGCGATGCGCCCATTGGCCGCCCAGCAGCTGGAGCCGCGGGCGTATTCCCCCAACCCGATGGGGGTGAATTTCGCCGGGTTGAGCTACAGCTATCAGACGGGAGGCATCGTCTTCGACGCTTCGCTCCCGTTCTCCGACGTCACGGCCCGCGTCAACACGGGCGCCGTCGCCTACGTCCGCACCTTCGGCCTCTTCGGGCGATCCGCGAGCGCCGGTCTCGTCGTGCCTTACGCCTGGGGCCACATCCAGGGGCAGGTCTTCGAGCAGTTCCGCGAGATCTATCGCTCCGGCCTGGCCGACATACCGATGCGTCTGACCGTGAATCTGCTGGGCGGCCCGGCGATGACGCCGGGGGAGTTCGCGGCCCACACGCCCTCGACGACCCTCGGCTTCACCACCATCGTGGTCGCGCCGACCGGGCAGTACAACCCCGCGAAGCTGATCAACATCGGTTCCAACCGCTGGTCCTTCAAGACGGAGCTCGGCCTGTCGCATCCGGCGGGACACTGGGTCTTCGAGGCATACGGCGGCGTCTGGTTCTTCACCACGAACAACGACTTCTTCGGCGGCCAGGTGCGGCAACAGTCGCCCATCGGCGCGGTTCAGGGGCACGTGAGCTACAACTTTCTCCCGCGCCTCTGGGTCGCGGCCGACTTCACCTACTACTGGGGCGGCCGGGCGACGGTGGACGGCGTTGCGAGCGCGGACCTGCTGGCCAATTCCCGCGTCGGCCTGACGGCGGCCGTGCCCATCGCCCGCCAGCAGTCGGTGAAGTTCGCCTGGACGAAGGGAGCCACGACGCGGCTCGGCGCCAACTTCGACACGTACGCGATCGCCTATCAGTTCCTCTGGTTCGATCGGAAGTAGCCGGGGCAGGTCTCCGTTTCCCCGGGCTCGGGAAGGACCCTATAATCCCCGCCGCTTGCCCGCGCACACATCTCGCCGCGTCGCGATCCTCCCGGGAATTCTCCTGGCGTTCTTCACAGCCCTTCCCCTCGCCGCGCAGCTCCCGCCGGCGCTCGACGAAGAACTGCGCCGGATTTTCGAGAAAGAGGAGTACAAGGCGAAGCCCCTCGGTACCGTCCGATGGCTCGACGGCGGCCGCTCCTACGCGCTCCTCGAAGATTCGCCGGCAGGCAAGGACCTGAAGGACGTCGTCCTCTACGACACCGCTTCCGGCCGCCGCGAGGCGCTCGCACCCGTCTCCCGGCTCGAGCCCCCGGGCGCCTCCGCGCCGCTCAAGGTCGAGGCCTTCGCCGCGCTCGACCGGGATCGTCTGCTCCTCTTCACCGACTCGAAGAAGGTGTGGCGGCAAAATACGCGCGGCGACTTCTGGCTCTTCGATCGGCGCAAAGGGACGCTGCGCAAGCTGGGCGGCTCCGCGGCCCCGTCGTCCCTGATGTTCGCCAAGCTCTCGCCGGACGGCGCGCGCGCCGCCTACGTCCGCGACAACGACCTGTACGTCGAAGACGTCGAGACCGGCGCCGTGACACCCTTGACGCGCGACGGTTCGGCCACCGTCGTCAACGGCACCTCCGACTGGGTGAACGAAGAGGAGCTCGACATCCGCGACGGCTTCCGCTGGAGCCCCGACGGCAAGCGCATCGCCTTCTGGCAATTCGACACGAGCGGCGTCGAGATCTTCACGCTCGTCAACGACACGGACACCCTCTACCCGGCGTTGACCCGCTTCCCCTACCCGAAAGCGGGGACGCGCAACTCGGCCGCGCGCGTCGGCGTCGTGGACGTCGGCAGCCGCGCGACCGTCTGGATGCAGCCTCCGGGAGATCCCCGTGAGTTCTACGTCGCGAGGATGGACTGGGTGGACGCGGGGACGCTCTCTCTCGAGCGGCTGAACCGCCTGCAGAACTCGAACGAGCTCCTCCTCGCCGATTCGAGCAGCGGTGCGACCCGGACGGTCTATCGAGACGCGTCGAAGACGTGGGTGGATGTGGTGGACACGGTGCGCTGGCTGTCGGGCAACCGGGAATTCCTCTGGGTGAGCGAAAAGGACGGCTGGCGCCACGTCTACCGGGCGGCGCGGGACGGCTCACGCGAGCGCCGGATCACCAACTTCGAGGGGGACGTGATCGACCTCAGGGGCCTCGACGAAAGGGGGGGCTGCTCTACTTCCTCGCCTCCCCGGACCGCGCCACCGACCGGTACCTCTACCGGACGAAGCTCGATGGCTCGGGCCCGGTCGAGCGGGTCACGCCGGCCGCCGAAGGCGGCACGCACGCCTACGAGCTCTCTCCCGACGGGCGCTTCGCGATCCACACTTCCTCGCGGTTCGACCGGCCGCCGGTCACCGAGATCGTCTCGCTGCCGGAGCACCGCTCCGCGCGAACGCTCGTCGACAACGCGGCGCTCTCCTCGAAGGTCGCCCCCATCGTCGCCGGACCGATCGAGTTCTTCTCGCTGCCCATCGGGGAAGGCGTGACCCTCGACGCCTGGATGCTCCGGCCTCCCGGATTCGACGCTTCGAAGAAATACCCGCTCCTCGTCTACGTGTACGGAGAGCCGGCCGGCCAGACCGTCCAGGACGAATGGGGCGGCGACCGCGCGCTCTTCCACCGCGCGCTCGCGGCGCAGGGGCTGCTCGTCGCGAGCTTCGACAACCGAGGCACGCCGGCGCCGAAGGGGGCCGCGTGGCGCAAGGTCGTCTACGGCGCGGTCGGCGATCTCTCGTCGAAGGAGCAGGCCGCCGCGGTGAAGGCCCTCGCGGCGAAGTTTCCCTTCGTCGATCTCGACCGGGTGGCGATCTGGGGATGGTCGGGCGGCGGCTCCTCGACTTTGAACGCGATGTTCCGCTTTCCCGACGTCTACAGGGCCGGCGTCTCGGTCGCTCCCGGTCCCCGACCAGACGCTCTACGACTCGATCTACCAGGAGCGCTATATGGGCCTGCCGCAGGATAACGCGGAAGGGTACCGGCGCGGCTCGCCCATCACTTTCGCCGAGGGGCTGAAGGGGAAGCTCCTTTTCGATTCACGGCTCCGGGGACGACAACGTCCACTACCAGGGGACCGAGCGGCTCGTGAACCGCCTGGTCGAGCTCGGCAAGCCCTTCCAGTTGATGGTCTACCCGAACCGCACGCACGCCATCAAGGAGGGGAAGGGGACGAGCTTGCACCTCCATCGCCTGATCGCGAGCCACATCCTGGAGAACCTCTCCCCGGCAAAGCCCTGAAAAGACTGCCCCTTCCGCGCGGTCCGCGAAACAGGGAAGCCCGCACGCCGTTGCGGGGTTATTGCGTCTTTCGAAGTTTCTTTGAGGAGGTTTCTATGGCGCTTCGACTCGGAGACACCGTTCCCGACTTCACGGCCGAATCGACGGAAGGTCCGATCCGCTTCCACGAGTGGCTTGGCGACAAGTGGGCGGTGCTCTTCTCGCACCCCAAGGACTTCACGCCGGTCTGTACGACGGAGTTGGGCTACGTCTCGAAGATCAAGCCGGAGTTCGAGAAGCGCGGAGTGAAGGTCATCGGCCTCTCGGTCGATCCGATGAAGGACCACGAGGGTTGGATCCGGGACATCAACGAGACCCAGAAGACGACGGTCAATTTTCCGATGATCGCCGATCCGGACAAGAAGGTCTCGGTCCTCTACGACATGATCCACCCGAACGCCTCGGAGAACTTCACCGTGCGCTCGGTCTTCGTCATCGGGCCGGACAAGAAGGTCAAGCTGACGCTGACCTACCCGGCCTCGACGGGACGGAATTTCGAGGAGCTGCTTCGCGTCATCGACTCGCTCCAGTTGACCGCGAACTACCAGGTCGCCACACCGGTGAACTGGAAGGCGGGCGAGGACTGCATCATCGTGCCGGCCGTCCCGGACGCCGACGTGCCGAAGAAGTTCCCGAAGGGCTCGCGCACGATCAAGCCGTATCTTCGTTACACGCCGCAGCCGAATCTCTGATCGCGGGAACGAGTCTTCTCGGTGAAGGAGCGGGCGGGCCTCGAGCCCGCCCGTTTCTTTTTCAGCCGGCCTCAGCGCTTGACGCCGGCCGTCCAGTTCAGGACGACGGTGGCCGGAAGCGAGCGATCCTCTTCCGAAAGGTTCACGAGAAACCGCTGCCCGTCGGGCGATGGGTCGTATTGAGGCCCGGGAAGTCGCCTCAACTTCGTCTGAAAGAGAAACCGGGGCGGGCCGGCTTCGAAACTCTCACCCGTCTTGACCTCGACGGCCATGAGCCGGCCGCCGGGCGCGACGTAGTAGAGCTCGCGCCCGTCGGAACGCCACTTCGGAGTTTCGCCGCCGGCTCCGGAGACCTGCCACCGGCCGCCGGGGCCGGGAAAGGGCTGCACGTAGACCTCGAACCGCCCCGATTCGTTGGAGAAGTAGGCGATCCAGCGGCCATCCGGAGAGAAGGCTCCCGCGGTCTCCGAGAAGGGCGTAGAACGGAGCGTCGTCAGCTTGCCGTCGGCGATCGAAAGAATCGAGAGATCCCAGGCCGCGTTCGAACCGACGCCGAAGGTCTGGAGAATCACGGAGCGGCCGTCGGAAGTCCGGTCGTTCACCTCTCCGATCACCTTGATCGAAGCGAGCATTCGCTCCGCGCCGCTTCCCGCCGCCGGCTTCAAGTAGAACTCCAGCGCGTTCCCGTTTCTCCGGCTGAAGAACAGTGAGCTGCCGTCGGGTGTCCAGATCGGAGTGCGATCCTCGGCCGGATCGAAAGTGAATCGGGTCGCGAGTCCCCGCGACAAGTCGTGCATCCAGATGTCGGCGTTGCCGGGGTCTCGGACCTCGATGGCCAGCCGCCGCCCGTCGGGAGAGAGCCGGGGGCGGCTGTACCTGCCCGGCGCGCCGACGGAACCGATCTGCTTTCCGGTTCGATCCAGCCACACCAGACGCGAGAGCTCTGTCCCGCCTCCGTGGTACGCGAGCGTGCCCGTCTCCGAGGCGGAATAGAGCGCGCACGTGAGGAGATCGTCGTAGCGCACCCCTTCGGCCACCGGGAAAGCTTCGCCGGCGAGGACGAGCCTCTTCGCATCGAAGCGCCGCGCGAGCAGGGTCGTTGCCTGGGCGAAGAGCAGGTGGCCCGAGGAGTAGACCGCATCGGATCTCGCCTGGAAGAGCGGCCGCGATTCCTTCGAGTCCAGAGAGCCGAGGAACACCGTGTTGTTCGGGAGCCCGGTGGAGGCATGGCTGCCTGCGTAGTAGAGAAAATGACGGCCGTCGGGGAGGAAGTGAGGCCAACGGTGCGTCGTGACGAGGTGAGTGGCGTCGATCCGCGTGGCAGGCTCCGAAGCGCCGCCTCCCGCCAGAACACGATAGAGCGGACCGAAGGGCCCGGGCGCGAAGACAATGACCCCGTCGCGGCTCCAGCTCCCTCCCCGCCCATCCGGAGCGGCGCAGACCGTGACGGTCGGGCCTCCGGAGATCTCGACCTTTCGCAACTCCCCGAAGCTGAAGAACGCGACGGCGCGGCTGTCCGGAGACCAGAACGGAAATGACCCGTTCTCCGTCCCGGGAAGCGGGCGCGCCGAGAGCGAATCGAGCGGCTGGAGCCAGAGCTGCCTCAAGCCGTCGGTGCCGCTGGCGCTGAAGACCAGATGGCGCCCGTCCGGAGAGACGGTCACCGGACCGACGTTGGCGGGCCCGACCGTCTCGAAGGCGGTATTCGCCGGCGGCCAGACAGAAAACCGAATGGGGGCAGCGGCCGGCGCGGGTCGACGCGTGGAATCGAGCCGCGTCCACAGAGCGGCGACGAGCGCGAGCGCCGCGACGGCCCAGGCTACGGTCTCCCGTGACCGCCTCGGCTTCGCGGGTGCTGCGGGCAGCGCGGCCGACGCGGATCCACCTCGCGCGAGCCAGTCGAGCTGGAGCCGGACGTCGTGCGCCGTCTGCCAGCGGGCGTCCGGATCCTTGGCCAGGCAGACCGCGACGATGCGGTCCAGCGCCGGAGGACTGAACGGCTGCGCTTGCGAGATCGGCTGCGGCTCGGACGTCATGATCGAAGAAATCAGCGATGCCTGACTGGCGCCGGCGAAAGCCTTTCTTCCGGTCGCCATCTCATAGAAGACCGCTCCGAGCGCGAAAATGTCGGTCCGCGCGTCGGCCTCGCGTCCCTCGAGCTGCTCCGGCGCCATGTACTGAAACGTCCCCAGGATCGTGCCTTCCTGGGTCAACGCGGGACTTCCGACGACGGTCGGAAGAGCCGTCAGGGCATCCTTCGCCTTGGGATGTTGCCCTGCGGCCGCTTGCTCTCTCCCGGCCGCGTCGAGCGGCCGCTCAAACGCCTTCGCCAGGCCGAAATCGAGCAGCTTCACGCCCGACGTCGTGAGCATCACATTTCCGGGCTTCAGATCCCGGTGCACGATCCCATTCCGGTGCGCCTTGTCCAGGGCGTCGGCGATCTCGACCCCGCAACGCAGCGTCTGATCGAACGGCAGCGGACCTCTCGCGAGCCTCTCCGCAAGCGTCTGTCCCTCGAGGTACTCCATGACCAGGTAGTCCGTGCCGTCCTGATGACCCACGTCGTAGAGCGCGCAGATGTGCGGATGCGAGAGCTGCGAGATCGTCCTGGCCTCCCGCTCGAAGCGCTGGCGCGACTCGGAAGACGCCGAGAGGTGCCGGGGCAGCACCTTGATCGCGACCGTCCGATCCAGCCGCGTGTCCCGGGCCTTGTAGACCTCACCCATGCCTCCAGTGCCGAGCGACGCGAGGATCTCGTAAGGACCCAGTCTGGTGCCGGACTCGAGCGGCATCCGGTTACCTGCCCGCCGCCTTCAGTGTCTCCTGCCAGTGGAGCACCAGCACGAGGGGAACGGGAGCCTTGGTCTCCGAGCGAACGAGCGCGAGGAATCGCCCGTCGGGGGCGACGCTGTATCTCGTGGAGAAATCGAACCCCGGATCGTTCAACGCGAGCATTGGAAGAGAGAACTGGCTCCGACTTTCGCCGAAGGAGAGACTCTCACCCTGCCGGGAGATCGCGACCGCCATGAGCTCTCCGGAGCGCACGTAGTAGAGCTCCTTGCCGTCCTGGCTCCACCGCGGCTGAGCTCCTCCTTCGGTCGAAACGCGCAGGCGCCGTGACGGATCCGCGAACTGGGCGGCATAGACCTCCTTTCTCCCGGTCTCGTCGGAGGTGTACGCCACCCAGCTTCCGTCGGGAGAGAAGGCTCCGTTGGTCTCGTCGTCGGTCGTCGCGACATAGGTGCGGATCCGATGGTCTCCCGTCAAGGAAATCACCTTCAGATCCCCTCGGGTCCCGGGGTTGAACTCGCGAAAGAGAAGCGATTGCCCATCCGGCGAGACGTCGTTGGGCGTCTTGGTGGAGGCCGACTCGAACAATAGCTTCGCACCCGTGCCGCTCGGCGAGATTTCCCAGAGGTCCCAGGGCCCTTTGAAATTGGATGCGTAGAAGATTCGCTTGCCGTCCGGCGACATGATCGGCGCGACCTGCGCCAGGGCGTCGCGGGTCAGGCGAATGCCCCTCCCGACCGCGGTATCGAAGAACCAGAGGTCGGGCGGCAGCGGGTCTTCGATTCTCGCCGTGACGACGGAGCGCCCGTCGCGGGACGCTCCCATATAGACGTAGCGGTCGGGAGGGCCGACGGTCGCGAGCTGCTTGCCGGTCCGATCGAACCAGACCATCTGCGCCGGCGTCGCTCCCACGCGCGGCGAGTAAACGAGTATGTCCCGCGAGGCCGCGAAGATGGAGGCCCCGGTTCCGGAGAAGCCTTCGATATCGCGGGCCAGCACGACGGGTTCTCCCCGAGGGGCCAGCGAGTCCGGGTCGCACGCAACGGCCATCAGGTTGTTCGCGCGCCGGAAAAGCAGATACCCGGGGGAACAGTAGACCACGCTCGTGTCCTCCGACAGCACGACGCGCTTTTCCCGGCCATCGAGCGATCCCAGGTAGACGGCGTGAGGTCCGCCCTGGAGGGACCGGCCGCCCGGCCCGAGCTTCCGAATCTCGTAGAGGAATCGCCGCCCGCCGGGGAGGAAGTAGGGCCACCGATTCGCCGTCTCGCCCGCCGCCCGGTCGAGCTGCGTCGCGGGCGTCGGCGTTCCCCCCGAGGCGGGGACGCGCATCAGCGGAACGAAATTCTGGCCCGTGTAGAGAATGGTTCCGTCCTCTCCCCAGCTTCCGCCGCGCGGCTCGACGACATCCGCGAGCTCGCGGGCGGCGGGAGGAGAAGTCGAGGCCTCGACCGTCTTCAGCTTTCCCTTCGCGAAGAAACCGATCGAACGGCTGTCGGGGGCCCAGAAGGGGAAGAGAGCGCCCTCCCCTCCGGGGACGGGGTAGGGCTCCAGCGCGTCGAGCTCCTTGACCCAGAGCCGCGAGGACCCGTCGGGCTCCCGCGTGCCGAAGGCGAGGCGTTTTCCGTTGGGCGCGATCGCGACTCCGGAGACGTTCGCGCCGTAGACGTGGAACGTCGTGTTTGGCGGAGGAAGCAGAAAGGACTTCAGAACGGAAGGCGCGGGCGTCGGGTGCGGCCGGAAGATCGCCGTGGCCGCGATCGCCAGAGCAGCCGCGGCGATCGCCCACGGAACGAACGCGCGCAAATGGCGCCGCGCGGCAGGCGCGGAGACCGCGGCCGGCGGCTCCAACGCCGAGGAATCGCGGCGGATCGCGTCGAGCTGCAGGCCCACGTCCCGCGCCGTCTGCCAGCGGTCCTCGGGCTCCTTGGCGAGGCACGTCGAGACGACACGGTCGAGCGCGCGCGGCGCGACCGGCGTCACCCGCGACACCGGCGGCGGCTCGTCGCGCAGGACGGCGCCGATCAGCGAGGCCCGGGTCGCGCCCGAGAAGGCCTTCTGACCCGTCGTCATCTCGTAGAGCACGAGGCCGAGCGCGAAGATGTCCGTCCGCGCGTCGGCCTCCTTCCCCTCGAGCTGCTCGGGGGCCATGTACTGGACCGTTCCGAGAAGAGTCCCCTTCTCCGTCAGCGGCGTTTCCGTCGGAATGGCGGTGAGCGCCTCGGCGGACGGTGACGAACCGAACGCCTTGGCGAGCCCGAAGTCGAGAACCTTGACCCCTGACGGCGTCAGCATTACGTTGCCGGGCTTCAGGTCCCGATGGACGATCCCTTGCCGGTGCGCCTTCTCGAGGGCCGCGGCGATCTCGCTTCCGCAGCGCAGCGCCTGATCGATCGCAAGAGGGCCCTTCGCCAGGCGTTCGGCGACCGTCTGCCCATCGAGGAGCTCCATGACCAGGTACTCGACGCCGTCCTGGTGCCCCACGTCGTAGAGCGCGCAGATGTTCGGATGCGAGAGCTGGGAAATCGTCTTCGCCTCCCGCTCGAAACGCTGGCGGACCTCGGGAGACGCGGAGAGATGCTGCGGCAGCACCTTGATCGCCACCGTCCGCTCGAGCCGCGTGTCTTTCGCGCGGTACACCTCTCCCATGCCCCCCGCGCCGAGCGGCGCGAGGATTTCGTAGGGTCCGAGCCGTGAGCCCGCCGAAAGCGTCACTTCGTCTTCTCCGGCATCCAGCCGCTCAATATCAGGATCGGCTGAGCCGCGTCCTCGGGACGCCGCGAATTGACCAGGAAGCGCTGACCGTCCGAGGTCACGTCGTAGTGATTGCGCGCCTCGACGAGCGGAAGGATTCTCGTCTGAAAGAGGGGGCGCGGCGGATCGGCTTCGAGCGTCACTCCCGCGCGGATCTCGACGGAGACGACCTTCCGGTCGGGCGAGACGTAGAAAAGCTCCTTCCCGTCTCCTCTCCATCGCGCCTGCTGTCCCCCGCCTTTGGAGACCTGCCGGCGTTCGCCCGCTTCGGGGAAGCTCCGGACGAAAATCTCGAAGGCGCCCGACTCATCCGACTCGTAGGCGAGCCAGCGTCCGTCGGGAGAGAGGCGGGCCCCGGCCTGGTTGAACTCGGCCTGCAGGAGCGTTCGGCTCGCCCCCGTCTGGAGGTCGCGCACCCAAACGTCGAAGTGGAACCTCTTCCAATCGAGAGTTTCGTAGAAGAGGTAGCGGCCATCCCGCGACCAATCGTCCAGTGGCGTAAAGCTCGGGTTCTTGAAAAGCAGCTTCTCGTTCTCCACCCCCCGGGCGTCGCGGACGAAGACCTCCGCCGACAGGTAGGAGCTGTACACGATGCGACGCCCGTCGGAACTCCAGAGAGGCGTCGCCACCAGCGTCTGAGAGGAGATTCGGGTGAGACTCCCGCGTTCGAGGTCGATCGTCCAAATGGTCGAAGCGACCTTCTCCGGATCCATTCGGGGGATGGCGAGCCACCGATTGTCGGGTGAGAGTGTGGGCTCCCAGTACGCGCCATCCGGGCCGATCGCTCCGAGCTCGCGGCCTGAACGGTCGTACCAGAGCAGCCGGCTCACAGCGGGTCCGCCGGTCTGACATGCAAGCAGGCCGGTGTCGGAGGCGGAGACCGCCATCCCGCCGGTGGCCCCGGCGTCCCACGAGATGTGGTCGACGACAGAAAACGCCTCCCCGGTCAGGAGCAGCCGATTGAGGTCGAACCGTTTGCCCATCAAACGGTCTCCGCTGCGGTAGAGCAGGAAACCCGGCGCGACATAGACGGCGCCCGTGTCGGCGGAAACGAGTCGCGTCGTCTGCTTCGCGTCGAGCGAAGTAATGTGGATGCCGCTCGAGCTGGGATCCGCGGCAAGAACATAGTAGAGGAAGTGGCGACCGTCGGGCAGGAAGCTCGGCCAACGGTGCGTGTTTCCCTTCTGCGCGGTCAAAGGCGGCAGAGCCGTCGCCTGCCCGCCGTTCTCGGACACTCGCTGGATCTCGCCTCCGGTATTGACCGAGAAGACGATCGTGCCGCGGGAACCCCACGATCCGCCCCGGGGGCTGGGAGCGTCGCAGAGGATCTGTGCGGAGCCTCCGGCCGTGTCGATCTTTTTAAGTTTTCCCCGCGCGAAGAAGGCGAGCCAGCGGGAGTCGGGCGACCAGAAGGGGTAGGCGGCGCCGACGGTGCTTTCCAGAGGGCGCGCCTCGAGTGAGTCGAGGTCGCGCAGCCAGACGAGGTCCCGCCCGTTGGAGTCCGTGGCGACGAAGGCGAGCCGGCGGCCGTCCGGCGAGAGCGCCAGCATTCCGGTCAAGAACGCCCCGGCGGGCGGCGGGATTGCGAAGCGCAGACGGGCGGCGGCCGGCGCGGCGGCAGGCCGCCTTCGGAGAGAGGGAGCGAGGAGCGCCGCGAGCAGGCCCGCGAACAGAATCGCGCAGAACGACCAGGCCAGCCGCTCGCGCCGGCGCGGCGACGCGGCCTCTCGCGCGTCGGCTTCGACGGGGGGACCGCCTCCCGGGTCCGCAGACGGCGACAGCACTTCGAGCCCGAAGGCGACGTCCCGCGCCGACTGGAAGCGGTCCTCCGGACGTTTCTCGAGACAACGCCGCGTGAGCCGCTCGAGAGCCGGCGCGACCGCGCGGCCGGCGCCGGACATCTCGGGAGGCTCCTGCGACAGGATCGCCGCCGCCGTGTCGGCCGGCGTGCCGCGGCGGAAAGCGCGCCGCCCGGAGAGCATCTCGTAGAGCACGGCGCCGAAGGCGAAGAGGTCCGCCCGGTGGTCGAGCGGCAGGCCGCGGATCTGCTCGGGCGCCATGTACTGGATCGTGCCGAGGACCGTGCCCGGTTCGGTCAGGGACTTCTCCGAAGCTTCCTCGGTCGGGAGCGAAGACGCTTCGCGAGCGAGTGCCGGCGCGGCCGTCTCCTTGGCGAGCCCGAAGTCGAGGATCTTGATCCCGCCGTCCCGGGTCACGAAGACATTCTCGGGCTTGAGATCCCGGTGGACGATCCCCTTCTCGTGCGCGGCCGCCAGGCCCTTCGCGATCTGAACTCCGAAATCCACCGCCCGCCGGGCTTCGATCGGGCCCGCCTCGAGCCGAGAGCGCAGCGTCTCCCCGTCGAGAAGCTCGGTCACCGTGTAGACGACCGCGCCCTCCTTCCCGAAGTCGAAGATCGAGAGGATGTTCGAGTGCGACAGCGCCGCCACCGCCTGCGCCTCCCGCTCGAAGCGCGCGAGCCGAGCCGGGTCGGTCGCCACGCTCTCGGGCAGGACCTTGATCGCCACGTCCCTCTTGAGACGGGTGTCCCGCGCTCGGTAGACCTCCCCCATTCCGCCCGCCCCGATCGGCGACAGGATCTCGTACGGGCCGAGGCGGGCGCCCGGAGTCATGGCCATCGGTTGGAGAGGATCTTATCGAAGGCAAACCGCGCCGGCCCGCGCCGCGGCGGTCCCGACCGGTTTCAGTGGACGCGCCGCTTCGGCACCATGGCCTTCGATTCGACGCGGAAGCGGCGCTCGATCTCGCCGCCGCGCGTGATCCGTTCCGCCAGGTAATCTCCGACCGCGGGGCCGTGCTTGAAGCCGTGGCCGGAGCCGCCGCCGGCGAGCCAGACGTTCTCCCGGTCCGGATGACGGTCGATCAGGAAGTCGCCGTCGGAAGTGTTCTCGTACTGGCAGACCTCGGTCGAGAGGAGGGGCGCGTCGGAGAGTCCGGGAAAGCGGCGGCCGACGTAGGCGCGGGCGGCGGCGGTCCCTTCGGCCGTGACCGAGCGCGACCCGGTGTCCGGGTCGAACCGCGGCCCGTGGACGTCGGGCGCGAGCTTGAAGCCGCGCGCCTCGAGGTCCGGGATCCCGTACATCTCCTCCGTCAGGTCGAGCCACGCGGGCATCGCGGGCGGAGCGAAGCGGCGGTCGCCCGAAGTCGGGCCGAAGTAGAAGATCTCCTGCCGCGTGACGAAGAGTCGTTCGCCGAGCAACGCCGGAAACAGTTTCGGGAGCCACGGCCCGCAGGCGAAGACGAAGACGCCGGCGGAGAGGTCCTCGCCGGAAGAGAGGCGGACCGAATCGAGCCGGCCGCCGCCGGCGGCAGGCGCGACCGCCGCGTCGATGCGCACGACGCCCGCTCGTTCCGCCTGCGCCGCGGCGACCGCGACCCCGCGCCGCGCGAGGAGCGCCCCGCTCTCGGGCTCGAGGATCGCCGTCTCGATCGGCCCGGGCTCGATCTGCGGATAGCGGCGCCGGAGCTCGTCCCGCCCGAACGCCTCGTGCGCGCACGCCGGCGCGGCGCGAGCGCCGCGAGCGTCGACTCCAGGTACCGGTCTCCGTCGCGGCCCATCCAGAGGACCCCGATCTCGCGGAAGATCGGCGGGTCGGCGTTGTCGGAGAGCGCCTTCCACGCCGCGAGCGACGTCTGCGCCCAGCGCGTGTAGATCTCGTCGGCGCCGTAGCCCATGCGGATCACGCGCGACTCCCCGCCCGAGCTCGCCCGCGTGTTCCCCGGCCCGTAGGCGTCCACGAGGGCGACCGAGAGGCCCGCCATCTGCAGCCGCCACGCCGTCCAGACGCCGAACGAGCCGGCGCCGATGACCGCCGCGTCGAAGCGTCTCACCGGGTCGGAGGCCGGCAGCCCGGCTGCGACGGCGCGAGCTCGTCCTTGTACACGACGCCGCCTTTCATCACGAACCGCACACGCTCCATCTCGGCGATGTCCTGGAGCGGATCGCCGACGACCGCGACGAGGTCGGCGAGCTTCCCCTTCTCGACCGCGCCGACGCGATCCGACCAGCCGAGGATCTCCGCGTTCAGGCTCGTCGCGGACACGAGCGCCGCCATCGGCTTCTCGCCGGAGTTCACGCGGATCGTCAGCTCGTGGGCGTTCTTCCCGTGCGGAATCACGGCGGCGTCCGTGCCGAAGCCGATCGGGATCCCGGCCGCGAGCGCCCGCCGGAACCCCGCGAACTGGATGTCCCGGATCTGCCGCTCCCGTTCGACCTCGGAGGCGGGGATGGAGGAGACCTCGCCGCCCAAGATGGATTCGCTCGTGTAGAGCGTCGGGACGTAGAACGTGCGGCGCCCGCTCTTCTCGAGGAGCGCGATCGCCTCGTCGTCGAGGTACGAGCCGTGGTCCACCGTCCGGACGCCGGCGCGGATCGCCGCCTTGATCCCCGCCGCGCCGTGCGCGTGCGCGGCGACGGGGCGGCCCCAGCGGTTCGCCTCCTCGACAGCCGCGCGGATCTCGGCGTCGGAATATTGCTGGGAGCCGGGCGAAATGCCCTTCGAGAGCACCGCCCCGGTTGCGAGGATCTTGATGAAGTCCGCGCCGTTCTTGAAGTTCGTCCGCACGGCCTTCGTGATCTCCTCCGGGCCGTCGGCGAGGTTCTTCACAATCGGGACGTCCACGTAGATCGAGAACTGGCGAGCGTCTCCGGCGCCGCCCGTCGAAGAGACGTAGTTGCCGGCGACGAGCAGCCGCGGCCCCGACACGGCGCCCTGCTCGATCGCGTTGCGGAGGGCCACGTCCACGAAGGGCCAGGACGGCCCCATGTCGCGGCAGGTCGTGAACCCGGCCAGCAGCGTGTCGCGAGCGTTCTTCGCTCCCCAGAGCGCCGCCTCGGGGGGCGTCGTCGTCGTCAGCGCTTCCTCCCAGTGAACGCCGAAGCGGTCGGTCAGGTGCGTGTGGAGATCGATCAGGCCGGGCAGGAGCGTGGCGCCCCCCAGATCGATCACGCGGGCGCCCGCCGGGATCGGAAGCGACGTCCCGACCTCGGCGATTCGTTCTCCTTCCACCCGGACCATGGCGGGCGAAATCGGAGCTCCGCCGCGGCCATCCACCAATCGCCCCGCTTTCACGATCGTCGGCGGAAGGTCGGAGGCCTCGGCCGTCGCCGCCAGGAGCGCGAGGACCGCCGAAGCGAGCGCCCGTCTCACCGGTGAGTTCCTGGAGGCGCTTGCGCCGGGCGCGGCGCGACCGCCACCGCCGAGCTCACCCCGGCGGCGTCGGCAGGTCGCAGGCGGCGGGTCCGCACGTTGATTCTCACAGGCGATCGGAATGGGACTGAGGATATAACCGCCTGCGCGCCTCGATGGAAACCGATGCGGTTCGGCCGTGGCACCGCCATGCGCTCAACGCGCTGGTCGCGGTCGGCGTCCTCCTCCGTCTCTGGCAGTACCTGGGGAACACGTCGCTCTGGACCGACGAGATCTCGCTCGCCGAGAACGTGATTCACCGGCCGGTCGGCCGCCTTCTCCTTGCGCCCCTCGACTTCGACCAGGTCGCTCCCGCCGGATTTCTCCTCGTCACGAAGGCGGTCGCGACGCTCCTCGGGCCGAGCGAGCTGGCCCTGCGACTGTTTCCCCTGGTCTGCTCCCTGGCGGGGCTCTGGCTCTTTCGCCGCCTGGCCGGACGCGTTCTCGCGGGGTGGACCTTGCTCTTCGCGATGGGGCTCTTCGCCACCGGCGGCCCGTTGATCCTCTACGCGGCCGAAGTGAAACAGTATTCCGGCGACGTTGCCGTCTCTCTCCTGTTGACACTCATCGCCTTCGACCTGCGAGAAAGCGCCCCGCCGCCGGCGCGGTTCCTTCGGGCCGGCCTGACCGGGCTCGTCGTCGTGTGGTTCTCCCAGGCTGCGGTCCTCGTGCTCGCGGGCCTCGGGGGTGCGCTGGTGCTGTTCGCCCTCCTCGGCCGAGAGCGGCGCGCGTGGCGAAACCTCGCTGCCACGTTGCTCCCATGGACCGTGGGGGCGGCGGCCGCGGTCTGGTCCGGCCATCGGACCATTACGCCCGAGATGCACGCCTACCTCTACCGCTTCTGGAGCAATGGCTTCTGGCCGCTGCCGCCCCGAAACCCGAGAGACCTTCTCTGGCTCCCGAAAAACTTGCGCGGCTTCTGGGGTCAGTCGCTCTTCGACTATCCCCTTTCGGTGCTCTATCTCGCGTTGATGATCCTCGGGTTTTGGGCGCTGTGGCGAAGACGCCGGGACGCCGCCCTGCTTCTCCTCGGACCCGTGGCGGCCATGCTGGCCGCTTCCGCGGCGCGCCAGTATCCGTTCCAGGGCCGATTGTTGCTCGTGCTCGTCCCGGCGTTTCTTCTCGCCGCTTCCGAGGGCGCCGGGGTTCTCGCCGCCAGATTGCCCCTCCCGGCGCCGGCGTCGGTGGCGCTCCTGGCGATCCCCCCGCTCCTGGCGCTCGTCGACAACCTGCCGGTCGTCCGTCTCGAGGAGACCCGGCCGATGCTCGCCTACGTGGCCGAGCATCGGCGACCGGAGGACGCGATCTATGTCTACTACGGCGCGGAGCCGGCATTCCGCTACTACGGGCCCCGCTACGGCCTGGACCGGGCGGACGCCGTCGTGGGCGGTTGCCATCGAAGCGACCCACGCGCCTATCTCCGCGAGATCGATGCCTTCCGGGGCCGTCCTCGCGTCTGGGTGATCTTCGCGCACGACGTGCCGAGGCTCGGGGAGCAGGCCGCCATTCTCGGCTATCTCGGGCGGATCGGCGTCCGACGCGACGCGATCGACGTTCCCGACGACGGGCCGTCCGACACCCGGGCGGAGCTCTACGACCTCGGAATCCCGGAGCACCTGGCGGCGGCGTCGGCCGAGACGTTCCCCTTGCCGGAGCTCGACGAAGAGCTCGCGCAGCGCCTCGGGTGCGACCAGGGCCCGCTGCGCACGACGGCGCCGGTCACGCGGAGGGATCCCCGACCACGAAGTCCTCCCCGAGCACCCGGTCGTAGGCGGCGACGACGCGCTCGGCGTCCGCCTCGGAGAAGACCATCGGCGGCTTCATCTTGATCACGTTGTGGAGCGGCCCGTCGGTCGAGACGCAGGATCCCGTGCGTCCTTCATCCGCTCGACGACGTAGGCGGCCTCTTCCGCGGCCGGCTCGAGGCTCGTCCGGTCGCGCACGAGCTCGATGCCGAGGAAGAGGCCGAGGCCGCGGACGTCGCCGACGATCGGATGGCGCTCCCGGAGACGTTCGAGCCCCTCGCGGAAACGTTCGCCGACTCGCAGCGCTCGCTCCTGCAGCCGCTCCCCGGCGATCACGTCGAGCACCGCGAGACCGATCTCGCAGGAGACCGGGTTTCCGCCGAAGGTGTTGAAGTACTCCATGCCGTTGGCGAACGACGCGGCGATCTCGGGCGTCGTCACGACGGCGCCGAGCGGATGTCCGTTGCCGATCGGCTTGCCCATCGTGACGATGTCGGGCACGACGCCCTGCGTCTGGAAACCCCAGAAGTGGGTGCCGACGCGGCCGAAGCCGACCTGGACTTCGTCGGCGATGCAGACGGCGCCCGCGGCGCGGGCGTCCCGGTAGGCCTCCTTCAGGATACCCCGGCGGCAGGACGATCTGGCCGCCGCAGGAGAGCAGGCTCTCGCAGAAGAACGCCGCCGGCTCTGCGCCACGCTCGCGGATCCGGTCGACGGCCCCTCCGACGTGCGACGCGAACTTTTCGCCTCGCGCCGGATCGTCGCGCCGGTAGAGCCCGCGATAGTCGTCCGGCATCGGGACCACTTCGACGTGCGCGGGCTTGCCCTGCCCTCCCGGCCCCGCGAACTTGTAGGGCGAGACTTCGATCAACGCCGCCGTGTTGCCGTGGTAGGCGCCGTCCACGACGATCACGCCGCGCGCCCGCGTGTGCGCCCGGGCCATCCGGAGGGCGAGCTCGTTGGCTTCGCTTCCCGAGCAGACGAAGAAGCAGACGGAGAGCGGCTCGGGGAGCGTCGCGGCCAGGCGTTCCGCGAATCGGAGGATCGAGTCGTGGAGGTACCGCGTGTTGGTGTTCAGTACCGCCGCCTGCCGCGCGAGCGCGGCGACGACGCGCGGGTGCGCGTGCCCGACGTGCGCGACGTTGTTGACGACGTCGAGATACGCGCGACCCGACTCGTCGTAGAGCCGCGCACCGGATCCGCGGACGATCTCGAGCGGTCGGCGATAGGAGAGCGAGAGGGAGGCGCCGAGCAGCCGCCGGCGGCGCCCCGCGAGCTCCGCGGGGGAGGGTTCGCGTCGGCGCACGTCCACCCCGAGGACGAGGCTCGGATCGGGCGAGAGCGAGAGCCAGACGGCGCGGGACGAAGGCGCCGCCACCCCCGGGAACTCCCCTTCCCGGCCGAGGAGATCCGTGACGATCTGGAAGTGCAGGTGCGGCGGCCAGTCTCCGTTGCCGGGGGGCGCGCCGATCGCGCCGAGCCGCCGTCCGCGCGCGATCGGCCGACCGACCGCCAGTCCCTCGAGCGAATCCGCCGTCAGGTGTCCGTAGAGCGTGTAGAACGTCGGGCATCCCTCGGGCGAATGCTCGAGGATCACGGTCGGTCCGTAGTCGAGGCGCTCGGCGTTGTCGCGGAAGCTGTGGACGCGCCCGTCCAGAGGCGCGAGGACCGGCGCGCCGGGCGGCGCGAAGATGTCCACCGCGAGGTGGACGGTGCGCCATTCCGGATGCTCCGCCTGCGGTCCGCGGAACGCCTCGCTCTGGTAGACGAGACGGGCCTCGTCGTAGCGTCCGATCGCGGCCGGCGCGCCCGTCTCCGCCATCCTTCGGAAGATCTTCTCGGTCATCGCGGCGGTGTCCGCGGCCGCCGCCGGCGACTCGAGCTCCGGGCTTCCGACCGAGAGGTCGAAGACGATCGCGCGCGACAGGTCGCGGTCCACGACGGGGCCGAGCGCGCCCCCGTGCGCCCGGAGCCATGTCTCGACCGCCGGCGCCAAAGGGCAGGGAGGAAAGCCGCAGGCGTCCCGAAGCGTGTACTCGGCCAGCCGCGGCGGCACGGCGCGCAGCCGCTCGAGCGTCTCCCAGGCGGGGGCGTCGGTGATCTGGAGATACGCGTTCTCGGGCTCGGCCGTGCGGCGGTGCGCGGAGAGGCACACGCTCACGCAGAGCCTCATCGCGGCGAGGGGAAAGATCACCGCGAGCTCGTCGGAAGAGAGCGGCCGGACCTCGTGATAGCCGGCGGCGAGCGGCGCCGCGGCCGCGAGGGGATCTCCCTTCCCGAGCATCGCATAGGCCAGCGCCACCGCCAGCTCGTGGACGGTCCAGGTCTCCAGCATGTCGCCGAAGTCGAGGAGGCCCGCGACCGCGCGGTCTCCCGGCGACGGCGTCGGGTCGCCGACGAGCACGTTCCAGTCGTTGGCGTCGTTGTGGACGACGCCGCGGGGCAGGCGGGGCGCCCGCGGCGTCACGACCTCCCGCCAGACGCGGACGAAGTGCGCGAGGATCTCCCGCCGCGCCGGATTCCCGACGGCGGCCTCGTGACGCGTCACGACGTCGATTGCGCGCTCCGGATTCCACGGAAGGTCACGCTCGCGCGCCGCCGGATGGGAGAAGTCCTCGAGCGCGCGGTCGAGCCGCCCGAGGAAACGGCCGACGTTCCCTAGGAGTCCCGGCGCGTGGGGACGCGATTCGGAAAGGGTCCGGCCCGGGAGGTAAGTCAGGAGACGCGCGAACCTCGGGGCGCCGCCGGGCCCGGAGACGTCCGCGATCGCGTGTCCGGACGAATCGGGCCGCCATCGCGGCAGCGGCATCTCGGGCGAGCGCCGCGCCAGCCAGTCGAGCGCGGCGTTCTGGAGCTCGAGCGCCTCGCGCCGCTCCGATTCCCCCGAGAGCTTCAGGACCCAGTCGCCGCCGTCCCCGCTGACCCGGAAGTTCTGATCGCGCTCGCTCGGAAGCTCGCGCGCAGTTCCGTCGATTCCCCAGCGCTCGCGCGCGATCGCGAGCGCGTCCGACTCGGAGAACCGCGCCTGCCGGAGGGTCACCGAGGACATGGATAGCCCGCCGCGGGAGGTTCGACCCCGACCTTCAGCTCGGGCTCGCCCCGGGCCCGCGGAGATACTGGAAGAAGGCGAAGAGCGCCGCGCCGAGGCAGGCGCCTACGGCCAGCAGTCTCAGGATGTCGACCGAGCGCACCCGATCGAAGACCGCGTTTCCCATCCCCAGGAGGCCGATGAGCGCGACGAAAAGAAGCGCCACGGCCGTCACGAGCTGGCGGTTCCGGTTGCGCGGGCTCATGCGCCTCCCTCAGAGTTTCCGAGACCCGATGTCGGATGAGTTCGGCGCCGATCATATCTCCGCGACGAGGGTCCGCACCTCGTAGGGCTCGAGCTTCAGCGCCGCCGGCCGGCCGGTTTCGAGTTCGTCCGCCGGCCGATCGCCCTCCTTCCGCCAGGGGCTTCGCGCCGCGACGCGTCCCGCGGTTCCGGCCGGAAGCTCCCAGACGGCGGCGGGGTCGACCTCGAACGAACGGGCTTTCGGGGAAGGGTTGCGCAGCGTCAGAATCCCGCGGCCGGGCGACCAGGCCGCCCAGCCGTAAACGTCGAGCCTCGCCGGATCGCCGCCGACCCAGTGCGCGTCGCGGAGCGTCGCGGCCGAGGCCCGCGACCACTTCGCCGCCTCGGCGATCCGATCCCAGTCGGAAGGCCCGAGGAGCGAGGGCGTCACGTACATCTCCTGGAGCTGCGTGCCGCTGCCGAAGTAGGAGCGGACTTCGGCCGCGAAGTCTCCCTGCGGGTCGGTCTCGAGCCCTTTCGCGTGCCGGGCGTAGACGAGGCCGTGGAGCATCAGGGAGTTCAGCGGAAAGAGGGGCCCGCGCTGCACGACGTTGGCGAACGTGTCGGCGTCGCGGTACGTGATCCAGCGCTGGCGCGGCGAGCCCGACGCCCGCGAAGTCGTGGTCCTCGCCGCCGCGCCAGATGGAGTCGGCGTGCCAGAGCCAGAAGGGGGACGGATACGTGCCGGTCGTCAGGTTGACGTAGAGGTCGGGCTTCTCGGCGCGCAGGTCGCCGATCAGAGCGAGCGCCGCCTCGAAGTCGCTTCCGAACGCGCTCCCCGGGACGACTCTCGACGAGCTCCCCGTGCCGTCGAACTTGAACTGGTTGACGCCGTACTTCCGGATGAACTCGAGGCAGACTTCACGAAATCGCCGGTAGTAGACCGGCCCCGAGAGCGCGAGGCCGTTCTCGTTCGTCTCGAAGCCCTGCTCCTTCGCGAACTCGAGGCGCTCCTGCCGCGGCTTCCCGTAGCCGCCCCACGGCGAGAGCCAGACGCCGGGCGCGGACCCCTGGCGGGCGGCGGCCTCGGCGAGCGGCGGCGAACCCGCGCGGGAAGCCGGCGTGGAAGCCCCACAGCCGGTGGTCGTCCCAGCCGTCGTCGAAGAGGAAGGAGTCGAGGGCCACGCCCCGCTTCTCGCGAAGCTCCCGGCCGAACGCCTCGATGACCGCGAGCGCCGCCGCCTCGTCGAAAGGCGTGAAGTAGCCGAGGTCGTACCAGGAGTTGTAGTGGAGGAACGGGCGATACGGGCGCGCCCGCTCGCGCTCGACGTAGGCGAGGAAGTCGCGGCGGAGCTGCCCTTCCCGCGCGGCGCCGACGACGCTCGCGTACCGCGCCGTCTGGCCTGCCCGAAGCGGGAGCGCGCGGGAGAGCGCCGAGCGGGCGCGACGCCCGGCCGTCGAGTCGGCGAGCGGGTGCTCGAACGCGAAGAACCAGGTGCCGGCCGTCAGCGGCGAGCCCGCGACCGTCCCGGCGACGGTGGCCCCGGGCGCGTCGAGATCCACGAGCCCGATTTCCCGAATCGGGGCGTCCTCCGCCGCGGTCACGGCGATCTCCTGACGCACGTAGTGCGCGCCCTCGCGGAGAACCGCCCGCCAGGCGACCCGGAGCCGTCCCGCCGGATCCGCGAGGTCGAGCGCGATCCGCCGCCCCGGCAGGCGCTCGGAGGCCCGGGACGCGCGCGGATCGCCGGTCAGATCTTCGACGCGCGGCGGCCCGATCCGACGCATCTCCGAAGAGTCGAGGAGGAGGCCCCCTTCGAGCGCCAGCGTGAACGCGCCGCGTCCGCTCGCGAGCGCGCGCCGGCTGCGGCGATCTTCGATGCGCCGGAGCCGAAGGCCTTCGCCGTCGGACGACCACTCCGCGCGGATCGCGTCGTTCTCGAGAGCGAGCGCTTCCCCGTCGGCCGAGCCCCGAACGGGCGCGGACGCGGCCGAGATCGATCGGAGAGCCCGCGGCCCGTTTGCGGTCAGCAGAACCAGGGCCGGCGCCTGGCGAACGAAGTCCCGCCGCGTCGGCCCGCCGCGCTCCCGCACGGGGCCATCCTAACTGTAAGATCCGCCGCGACCGAGGAGGCTCCATGACGAGATTCCGCCGCTGGGCGCTGCTCGCCGCCGCGCTCCCGCTCGCGCCTCTCGCGGCGTCCGCCCAGAATCCCGCGACGTGGGCGCCGACGCTCTGGCCGCTCGAGAACCCGTCCCCTTCGGAGCTGCGCGACGTCGTTTCCCGCTTCACGTCGGATCGTGAGGCCCTCTCGCGCCGGTTCGACGCTCCTCACTCTCCGGGCCGCCGCGGGGCGCTGCGGGCCCTGACGCAGGCCTGGCAGGACCGGATCGCGGCGATCGACTTCGAGCCGCTCTCGGCGGAGGGACGGATCGACTGGATCCTGCTCTCCCGCCGCCTGCGGCACGATCTGCGCCTGCTCGGCCGCGAAGACCGAAGGCTCGCCGAGTCGGCCCCGATCGCGCCCTTCCAGGAAAAGCTCCTCCTCCTGATGGACGCACGGCGACGGCTCGTGACCGTCGATCCGAAGGCGACGGCCTCGACGCTCGCCGAGGCCGCCGACCAGATCGAGAAGACCCGCAAGGCCGTGGCCGCCGGACTCCCTCCCGATGAGGACTCGCGCCCCGCGCCGAAGAAGGAGACGCCGGCCGCCGACGCCGCGCCCCTGCGCCCGACGCGCATCGTGGCGTACCGGACCGCGGCGATGTTGAAGGAGACGCGCGCCGCGCTCTCCAAGTGGTATCGGTTCTACGACGGCTACGACCCGCTCTTCTCCTGGTGGTGCCAGGCGCCCTACAAGAAGACCGACGCGGCCCTCGAGAAGTACATCCAGTTCCTGCGGGAGAGAGTCGTCGGGTGGAAGGAGGGGGAAGACGAGCCCATCGTCGGCGACCCGATCGGACGGGCGGCCATCCTCGAGGACCTCTCCGACGAGATCATCGCCTACACGCCGGAAGAGCTCGTCGCGATCGCCGAGCGCGAGTTCGCCTGGTGCGACGCCGAGATGCGGCGGGCCTCGCGCGAGATGGGCTTCGGCGACGACTGGAAGAAGGCGCTCGAGAAGGTGAAGACCGAGTACGTCGAGCCGGGCCGTCAGGCCGACCTCGTGCGCGACCTCCACCGCGAGGCGGTCGACTACGTGACGAAGCGGGATCTCGTGACCGTGCCGCCGCTCGCCGACGAAGTCTGGCGCATGGAGATGATGACGCCCGAGCGGCAGAAGACGAATCCCTTCTTCCTCGGGGGCGAAGAGATGTTCGTCTCCTTCCCGACGGACACGATGTCGGAAGACGACAAGTTGATGAGCCTGCGCGGCAACAACGTCCACTTCTCGCGCGCCACCGTCTTCCACGAGCAGATTCCGGGGCACCACCTCCAGGCCTTCTACGCCGAGCGCTACAACCCGCACCGCAACGCCTTCGACACCCCGTTCTACGTCGAGGGCTGGGCGCTCCACTGGGAAATGCTCTTCTGGGACCTCGGCTTCACGGCGACGCCGGAGGACCGGGTCGGCGCGCTCTTCTGGCGGATGCACCGCTGTGCGCGGATCATCTTCTCCCTGAACTTCCACCTCGGGAAGTGGACGCCGCAGCAGTGCATCGACTTCCTCGTCGACCGCGTCGGACACGAGCGCGCCAACGCGACGGCGGAAGTGCGCCGCTCCTTCAACGGCGATTACTCCCCGCTCTACCAGCTCGCGTACATGATGGGCGCCCTCCAGTTCCGGGCGCTCCAGGAGGAGCTCGTCGGACCCGGGAAAATGTCGTTGAAGGAGTTCCACGACGGCATCTTGAAGTCCGGCGACATGCCGATCGAGATGGTGCGCGCGAGTCTGACGAAGACGAAGCTGCCCGAGAACTACGAGCCCTCCTGGAGGTTTGCCGGGGAGCCGGCGGCGGCGCCGGCGAAGTAGGAGGCCGGATCAGGGCAGCGCGATCAGGCCGGGGCCCGCGGCGGTCGTGAAGAAGTCGCTGCCCGCGGCGGCCTCCGGGAACCTCCCGCGGTAGTCGGATTTCCAGTCCGCGCGGAAGTCGTCCGCGCGGGCCGCGGGCACGATCGCCCAGACGCTCCCTCCGAAGCCGCCGCCGAAGGCCGAGGCGGCGATGGCGCCGAGGTTCCGCGCCGAGCGCGCGAGCGTGACCGTCTCCGGGATCTGGTTGCCGAGCAGCCGCTCCGCGCGCTCCTGCGAGCGGTCCACGATCCGGGAGAGCGACTCGGCGTCGCCGCGGGCGAACGCGGCGGCCCCGGCCGGAACCAGACGCTCGCTTTCCTCGAAGAAATGGTCGAATCGGTCGCGCAGTCGATCCGGGGAAAAGCGCGGGTGCTTTTCGTATCGAAGAACGTCCCGGATCCGGTCGGGGGCGTCAGGCGCGTGTGTGGCCGCGACAGCGAGCGTCGGATCCGTGCGCCCCGTGGCCTCGTTCCAGAGCTCGAGCACGGCTCGAGCCGAAAGGGACGCCTCGTTGTACCTCTCGCGGGCGCTGCCGGTCTTGTCGGCCTCGACTCCGGAGACCGCGACGACGAAGGTCCAGTCACCCGGCATCGGCGCGGCCCCCTCGAATCGCACCGGGCAGTAGGAGTAGGTCGAGAGAAACCCCTCCCGGCAACAGAGGATCGCCGTGTGGTCTTCGCTCCCGCCGAAGGTGCCCACGCCGGCCTCGCCGGCGAGCGCTCCGAAGGCGTATCCGTTCTCGACGCAGCCGAGGTAACCGGCGAGATCTTCCGGCGTCCGGATCGCCTCCCGGTAGTCGGAGCGACTCGGCAAGTCGTTGAGGGCGGAGAGCGCCGTAAAGAGCGAGACGACGAGCGCGCTCGAGCTCGAGAGCCCGGCGGCGCGGGGCAGATCGGACACAAAAACGATGTCGGCGCCGGTCCGCGCCGCGGGGAAGTTTCGCGCGAGTCGCCGCAGGACCGTCTCGGCATAGACCGACCAGCCGGACGATGCGGCCGCCGGCACGGGAGGCAGCGCCCGCTCGATCTCGAGACCGCGCCCCGCGTCGCGGATCCGAACGAGGGAGTCGTTTCGCGCCGCCGCCACGACGGCGAAGCCGCGCTCGACGCAGGCAAGGAGGCTCCGCCCTCCGGCGTAGTCGGTGTGCTTCCCGAGGACCTCGATCCGGCCCGGCACGAACCAGCGCCGCCGGTCGCGCCCGGCTGACCCCGCAAGCTCGCGGAAGGCCTTCTCCGCCGCATCGAAGAGAGATTCCTTCATCAGAGAACCGCCTCGACGTCCCGAAGCCGCTCGGCGACCGCCGCGATGTCGGCGCGGCGCGAGAGATCGAGCACGCCTCCGCGCGCGAGGAGCACCCGGATCCGGATCCTTCCGGCCGAGATCGCCTCGTTTACGGCTCGCGGCAGCTCCTTCTCCCCGCGCGGCGAGAGGGGCGTCTGACGGCACGGCTCGAAGATGCCCGGCGAAAAGCGCCAGCAGTTCATGCTGATCCAGGGATCCGGGCCCGCCGCGGCGAGGGCCGCCGCGTCCGGTTTCTCCAGAATCGCCGCGAGGTATCCATCGGGCGCGACCGTGCAGATCGCGAACGACCGCAGCCGCTCGGCCTCGATGTTGCCGCGCTCGAGGAGGGAAGAGCGCGAGAAGAGAGCGGTGCCCGGTTCCGAGAGGAGGCGCAGCTCCCGAAGGACGTCGGCCGGGTAGTAGTTGTCGGAGTTCACGACGAGGAAGTTTTCCCCCGCGGCGAATCGTTCGGCCGCGAGCAGGGCATCGGCGGTGCCGAGCGGCCTTTCCTGAACGGCGCAGGAGACTCGAATCCGCCGCGGCGGACTCTCGATCTCGTAGCGGCGGCGCACGACGTCGTGCTCCGGCCCGATCACGAGACAGGCCTCTTCGTAGCCCGCGTCGGCGAGCGCGGAGAGCACGTAGTCGAGAAACGGGCGGCCGATCGGGATCATGGCCTTCAGGCCGGTCTCCGCGACCGCCGCCTGGGCCGGATCGAGCGAGACCGCGCCGTCCTCCCGCCGCATCCGCGAGCCGAGGCCCCGCGCCAGGACGACCGCCTTGCGCGCCGCCGTCACGCTTTCGATGCTCCCCAGAGGCGCGGCAGGAGCCGCGCCAGGCCGATTCCGCTGCCGGCGAAGAGCGCCAGGCACAGGATCGCCGGGGCCGTCCGGCCGTAGAGCGCGCTGCCCGCCCCGAAGAGCGCCGCGTACACGAAGACGCAGCCGAGCACCCAGCCGAGAAGGCATCTGCGGAAGGCGAGTCGGGGGACGAACCCACCCCGGCCTCGTCGCGGATCGCGCGCCAGCCGGGCCCGGCCGGGCGGACCAGCCGGTAGAAGGAGAGCAGGCGCTCCCGCTCGGTGGGCCGCGTCGCATAGGTCGACCGCGAGCCAGACCAGCGGTCGTCGCCGCGACGGTGGACGAACAGCGCGACGTGCGGCGCGGCGGGGTGCCCCGCCTTCCGGGCGACGAAGAATCCCGACCGCGACCAGGAAGGAGCTCGCCATCGCCGCGACCTCGCTCCAGGCGTTGATGCGCCACCAGAACCAGCGCAGCAGATAGATCAGCCCGGTCCCGGCTCCCACCGACAGGATCAGGTCGAAGCTCTCCTTCGCCGTTTCGAGAGCGAACGTCAGCAGCGCCGCGCAGAGCATGAGGAGCGCGGTCACCAGGCGCCCCACGAAGACGTAGTGCCGTTCGCTCGCGCCGGGCCGAAGGAACCGGCGATAGAAGTCGTGCACGAGATAAGAGGTTCCCCAGTTCAGGTGGGTCTCGATCGTAGACCGGTACGCGGCGAGCATGCCCGCCAGCATCAGCCCGAGGAACCCGGCGGGCAGGAAGCGGAGCATCGCCGGATAGGCCATGTCGTGGCCGATCAGCCGCGGCTCGACGTATGGAAAGGCCCGCCGGATGTCGCCGAGGTCGGGATAGACGAGCAGCGACGCCAGCGCCACGAGGATCCAGGGCCAGGGACGGAGCGGCGTAGTGCAGGGCGTTGAAGAAAAGGGTTCCCGTCAGGGCGTCCTTCTCGGTGCGCGAGGCGAGCATCCGCTGCGCGATGTAGCTGCCGCCGCCCGGCTCGGCCCCGGGGTACCAGACCGACCACCACTGGATCGTCAGCGGGATGACGAGAGCGGACAGCAGAAGACCCAGTCCCGGAAGTCGGGCAGGAGGTTCAAGCGGCCGGGATCGGTCTTCCGCAGCAGCCCGGCCAGACCGCCGACGGCCGGGCTGCTAGAGAGCGAAGTAGGCCATGGCGAATGTCCCGGTCAGCGTGATCCCGAACTGGATCGAATCGGTGACGAGGACCCCCCAGAGACCCGAGACCGAGGCGAAGAAGACGGTGATGACGAGAGCAGACGAGCAGCGTCTTACCCATCGGCCATCCGAGAACGATGTTGCGCGATCTTGGCGGCGGCGAGGTTGACGGTCGCCATGATCACGCAGTTGAAGAAGAGGCCGAGGTAGATCGCGCGGAAGCCGCGCACGAAGCCGGCCGCGCGCCCCGAGTAGCGGATTTCGTAGAACTCGAGGTCGGTCAGAACGCTCGAGCGCCGCCACATCCGGGCGTAGAAGAAGACCGTCATCATTCCGGTCAGCAGGAACGACCACCAGAGCCAGTTGTCCGCGACGCCGTTCTCGCGGACCATGTTCGTCACGAGGTTCGGCGTGTCGGTCGAGAACGTCGTCGCGACCATGGAGACGCCGACGAGCCACCAGGGAGCGGCCCGTCCGGACGTGAAGAACTCGGTGGTGCTCGACCCGGCGCGCTTCGCGAAGAAGATCGCGGGCAAGAAGGAGACGACGATCGACACGGCGATGACGGTCCAATCGACCGGGGCCAGGTGCATCACGAGGTCTCCTGCGCGCGGCCGCGGCAATATACGCGATCCGCCTTGAGCGGACGCCCGCGACATGAAAGCATGGCCGCCATGGGACTCCGTGCGCGCCCGGCGCTCGCCGCCCTGATCGGCCTGTCGAGCCTCGTGTCTTCGCGGATGCTCGCCGGGGAGGCCGGACGCGGGACGGAGAACGTCGTCCTCATCGTGTCCGACGGCCTCCGCTGGCAGGAGGTCTTCCGGGGCGCGGAGGAAGCGCTGATGGATCCGGACTGCGGCGGGATCGAGGACGCCGCCGGCCTGCGGCGCGAGTTCTGGCGCGACACTCCGGCGGAGAGGCGCCGCGCGCTCCTCCCCTTCTTCTGGGACGTGATCGGAACGCGCGGCCAGCTCTTCGGGAACCAGACCGAGGGAAGTCTCGCTCACGACACGAACGGCCAGGATTTCTCCTACCCCGGATACAACGAGATGCTGACGGGCGCGCCGGATCCGCGCATCGACTCGAACGACCCGAACCCCAACCCGAACGTCACCGTCTTCGAGTGGCTGAACCGGAAGCCCGAGCTCGCGGGGCGCGTGGCCGCGTACGCCACCTGGAGCGTCTTCGACGCGATCTTCAACGCGAAGCGGAGCGGGCTCAAGACCTGCTCCGGGTGGCGGCCGGCCCCGCCCTGCCTCGCGCCGCCCTTCCCGGCGATGGTCCGCCGGCTCTTCGAGACAACGACGCGGTACTGGGCGGACAACTCCTGGGACTCCTTCCTGCAGGCCGCGGTCCTCGACGAAGTGGAGCGGAACCGTCCTCGCGTCCTCTTCGTCGGATACGGCGAGACCGACGAGTGGGCGCACCTCGGGCGATACGACCTCCTGCTCTCGTCCGCGCACGGCATGGACCGGTTCGTGGCCGAGCTCTGGGACCGGATGCAGGCGATCCCGCAGTACCGGGGCAAGACCACCTTCCTCATCACCGCCGACCACGGGCGGGGGCAGGGACTCGAGGACTGGAAGGAGCATGGGAACGACACCCCGGGCTCCTCCGAGATCTGGATCGGCGTGATCGGTCCGGACACGCCGCCCTGGGGCGAGCGCCTCGTCGCGGCGCCCGTCACGCAGGCGCAGATCGCGGCGACCGTGGCGGCGCTGCTGGGATATGACTACCGAAGCGTCTCGTCCGGGGCAGCGCCGCCGCTGCAGGACGTGATCGCTCAGAGGCCTCGATGAGGCGACGACCCGTGATCGCCGCGGCGGCGTTCCTCTTCGCGCTCGCCGGCCGCGCTTCCGCCGCCGATGCGGCTGCCTCCGTCGCCGAGAACATCCGCGAACGGCTCGAGCAGTGGGAGACCGCCGGACGTCTTGCGGTGGACGGCACGCCGCTCGTGTCACGCAAGGCGCTCCCGCGTCTCTACGAGAACGACGGCTACCGCCCTTACTGGACTGCGGAGCGGCGGAACGCGCTGCAGGCTCTCTTGCGCGATTCCGCACTGGACGGGCTGACGCCCGGCGACTACCACCTCGAAGCACTCGCCCGCCTGTCGGCAGCCGCGGGCAAGGACACCGCCGATCCCGCGATGCGCGCGAACCTCGACCTCCTCGCGACTGACGCCTTCACGATGCTTCTTCACGACCTGTACCTCGGCAAGGTGAATCCGCAGACGCTCGACCCGAACTGGAACTTCGAGCGGCGGCCGCTCGACGAGGAGCGCGCGCTCGCTCAGATCGAAAAGGCGCTGTCCGAGGGGCGGCTCCAGGAGGCCGTCGCGGCCGCGCGCCCGGATCACTGGTGGTACGCGCGGGCTCGGGCCTCGCTCGCGGAATACCGGGCGATTGCCGGCCGCGGCGGCTGGCCGTCCGTGCCGCCCGGCCCGGCCTTGAAGGTCGGCATGACGGGGCCCCGCGTCGCCGCGTTGCGGCGCCGGCTCGCGGCGACGGGTGATCTCGCCGGGGCGCCGCTCGAGGAGAAGCCTTACGACGAGTCCCTTTCCCGGGCCGTCAGCTCGTTCCAGGAGCGGCACCGTTTGGCCGCCGACGGCGCGGTCGGGGCATCGACGCTCGCCGAGTTGAACGTGCCCGTCGAGGCGCGAATCGTGCAGATTCGCGTCAACCTCGAGCGGGCGCGCGCGGTCCTGCACGAGATTCCTCCGGGCCCCGGCGTCCTCGTGGACATCGCGGGCTTCGAGGTCTCCTATCTTCAGGATCAGAAGGCCGTCTGGAAGGCCCGGATCCAGGTTGGCAAGCCTTACCGCCAGACGCCGGTTTTCAAGTCCAGCATCGACCACGTCGTCTTCAACCCGACGTGGACGGTGCCACCGACGATCCTCGCCAAGGACATCCTGCCGGCCGTCCGCCGCGACCCCGGATATCTCGCGAAGAAGCGGCTCGAGGTCCTCGACCGAAACGGCAAACCCGTCGATCCGGCATCGATCGACTGGAAGAGCGCGACCGCATCGAGCTTCCCCTACCTCCTGCGGCAGGGGCCCGGGCCGGACAACGCCCTCGGCCGCGTCAAGATCATGTTTCCGAATCCATACTTCGTCTATCTGCACGACACGCCGAGCAAGACGCTCTTCGAGAAGGAGGAGCGCGCCTTCAGCTCCGGCTGCATCCGCGTCGAGCGACCCCTCGAGCTCGCCGAGATGCTCCTCGACGATCCGAAGACCTGGGACTCCGCGGCGATCGCGCAGGCCGTGGCGGCGGGGACCACCCAGACCGTGCGGCTCCCGAAGCCGGTGCCCGTCCTCCTGATGTACTGGACGATCGTGCCGAGCGACGACGGCCACACGGTCTTCAAGCGCGACCCGTACGGGCGCGACCGCCGGCTCGCGCAGGCGCTCGACGCCCCACCTCCCACGGGAGCGCGGCCCGCTCCTTAGAAAATGTTACGATCCGCGCCCGCGATGACGGCCTTCGAGGGCGTCTACTCGGTTTTGCCGACCCCGTTCACTCCCGGGGATGAGATCGATCACGACGAGCCTGCGCCGCGTGATCGATCTCGCGCTCTCGGCCGGTGTGGACGGCGTCACAGCCCTCGGCGTCACGAGCGAGGCGGCCCGGCTCTCCGACCGCGAGCGCAACGACGTCCTCGCGACGGTCCTTTCGCACGTGGCCGGGCGCGTGCCCGTCGTCGCGGGCACGACCGCGGAGGGCACGACGCTCTGCCTCGAGCGCTCCCGCGCCGCGCGCGCCGCCGGCGCCGACGCAGTCATGGTCAGCCCGCCGCGCATGCCGAAGATCGTCTCCGACGCCGTGCGGCGTCACTTCCGTGCGCTCGCCGAGGTGGTGGACCTTCCGATCGTCGTGCAGGACTACCCTCCCGTCTCCGGCTACGCCATGGAAGCGGCGCTCCTCGTCCAGATCGCGCGCGAGATCCCGTCAGCGCGGACGATCAAGCTCGAGGACGCACCGACGCCATACAAGACGGCGCGCATCTTCGAGAAGGCGGACGGTCTGGAGCTCCGGATCTTCGGCGGCCTCGGCGGGATGTATCTCCTCGAGGAGCTCGCGGCCGGAGCGACCGGTGCGATGACGGGATTCGCGTATCCCGAGATCCTCGTCGAGATCGTGCGCCTCTTCCGTTCGGGCAAGAGAGAGGAGGCCGCCGACGTCTTCTACCGGAGCGTCGCACTCATGAGATTCGAGTTTCAGGAAGGCATCGGGATGGCGATCCGCAAGGAGATGCTGCATCGACGCGGCGCAATCGCGCACCCGGCCGTGCGGCCCCCGGCACCGGCGCTCGACGCGTCGACGCGCGACGCGCTCACTCAAGTCGTGGCGTGGGTCGAGAAATCCCGGGAGCGATCGTGGACCTCGGCCTGAAGGGAAAGGTCGCCCTCGTGGCCGGCGCCTCCAAGGGCCTCGGCTACGCGGTGGCGCGTGCGCTCGCCGCCGAGGGAGCATCGGTGTCGCTCGCGTCCCGCGATGCCGGCGCGAGCGAGAAGGCTTCCGAGCGCATCCGCACGGAGACCGGCGCCGCGACGCTCGCCGTCGCGGCCGACGTCCGATCCGCCGCCGCACTCGAAGCCTGGCGCGACAAGACGCTCGAGCGGTTCGGGCGCATCGACCTGCTTTTCGCCAATTCCGGGGGCCCGCCCGCCGGAAAATTCCCCGATCTCGACGACGCCGCCTGGCAGAATGCGTTCGAGCTGCTGCTCCTCTCGGCCATTCGCATGGCGCGCCTCACGATTCCCTCGATGAAGTCCGCCGGCGGCGGCGCGATCCTCTTCTCGACATCCTCGTCGGTCAAGGAGCCGATCGGGAACCTGACGCTCTCGACGGTCCTGCGGGCCGGCGTCTCGGCCCTCGCCAAGACGCTCTCGCAGGAGCTCGCCTCCGATCGGATCCGGGTCAACCAGATCATCCCCGGCCGCATCGACACGGATCGGGTGCGAGAGCTCGACGAGATCAACGCGAAGAAGGCGGGAATCTCCCTCGAGGAGGCGAAGAAGCGCGCCTCCTCCTCGATCCCGTTCGGGCGCTACGGCGAGCCGGCCGATTTCGGGCGCGCCGCCGCCTTCCTCCTCTCGGACGCCGCCTCGTACATCACCGGGGCGACGCTCCAGGTGGACGGCGGCATGATCCGCAGCGTCGTCTGACGCGGAGCGACCGATGAGCGTGATGCGCAGCCTCTTCCTTGCGGCCTCGGACAGTCGATTCCTGCGCGAGCGGGCGACGAAAATCGGCTTCATCCGGGCCGCCGTCAAGAAGTTCATGCCGGGCGAGGACGCCGGGGCGGCCCTCGAGGCGGCCCGCGCGCTCGGCGTCGGCGCAGTGCTGACGCGCCTCGGGGAAAACCTCGCGAGCGCCGGGGAGGCCGAGGATGTCACGAAGCATTACCTCGGCGTGCTCCACCGGGTCCAAGCCGAGAAGCTCGACGTCGAGATCTCGATCAAGCCCACGCAGCTCGGACTCGACTTCTCGAAGGAGGAGTGCGCGCGGCACCTCCAGACCTTGATCGAGCGGGCGAAGTCCCAGAACAACTGGGTCTGGGTCGACATGGAGGCGACGCCGTACACGGACGTGACGCTCGAGCTCTACAAGAACGCCCGCCGGAAATTTCCGAACACCGGGCTCTGCGTTCAGGCCTATCTCTACCGGACCGAGAAGGATCTCCAGGACTTGATCGCACTGGGCTCCGGCGTGCGCCTGGTGAAGGGGGCTTACAAGGAACCACCCGACAAGGCGTTTCCCAAGAAGTCCGACGTAGACGAGAACTTCTTCAAGCTCGCGACGATGCTCCTCTCCCCCGAGGCGCGCGCCAAGGGGGTCCGGGCGATCTTCGGAACGCACGACCCCGTCCTGATCCGCCGGATCGAGGAGTACGGCCGCGCGCAGAATCTCCCCGCCTCCGCGCTCGAGTTCCAGATGCTCTACGGCATCCGCCGCCAGGAGCAGGTGCGCGTCGCGAAGGCCGGCTGCAAGTTCCGGGTGCTGATCTCCTACGGCGAGGCCTGGTGGGCCTGGTACATGCGGCGCCTGGCCGAGCGGCCGGCGAACGTCCTCTTCGTCGTCAAGACGATGTTCGCGCGCTGAGCGGCGGCCCGCTTCAGCGCTTCAGCAGCGCGAACCAGTTCACGGTGACGGCGATCGCCTCCGCGTCGGGGGCGGGGCCACGGGCGACCGCGAGAAAGCGGCTTCCGTCAGCCGTCACGTCGAAGTCGCTCCAGCCCTCGGGACTCGTTTGGAACAGCCTCTGCGGCGCACCGATCTGGGCATCGGATCCGAGGCGGACCGGTGTCGCCATCATCTGGCCATCCGCGGACACGTAGAAGAGCTCCTGCCCGTCCCGCCTCCAGCGCGGCCGCAGCCCTCCGTTCGGCGAGACGCGAATGCGCTCGCCCGGCTCCGGGAACCTCACGAGGTAGACCTCGGAGCGGCCGGCCTCGATCAGACAGAATGCCGCCCAGCGCCCGTCCGGGGAGAACTGCGCCTCGGCCTCGTTCAGGACGAAATTGCCCATGACGAGGGGCCGCAACTTCCGGTCGCCGGCCAGATCGACGATCCAGTGACCGGCGCTCGGACCGACGAACCCTCCCGACAGCAGATACCGGCCGTCCGCAGACCAGTCCTCGACACGCTGGGCCTGACCCGTCGGCGGAAGGATCGGCTCCGGGGGCCTCGGGGATCGCAGAGAAACCCAATAGAGCGCGGGGGGATGGCGCATCGATCCCACGCTGAAAGCCAGACGCGCGCCGTCGGGTGACCAGGCCGGCGGCAAATTGTCGTTGGGGCCCAGCTCGAGTCGCGTCAGGACCTGCCGCGACAGCTCGCCGACCAGCAGATCGTGCAAGCCCGTGCGCGGATCGACGCGGCTGACAGCGACCTTTCGCCCGTCGGGAGAGAGGCGAACGGAGGTGTATCCCCCCGGCGATTCGAGGGACGCGGTCTCGCGACCGGCACGGTCCACCCAGACGAGGCGGGAGGGGCCCGAGTTCCCGCGAGAGCCCAGGACGCCGTTGTCCGAAGCGGAAAAGGGACCGCTGCCGATCAGAACGTGCTGCCAGACATCCTGGTCCGTGGAAATGGGATCGCCCACCAGACGGCGGCTCCCGGCATCGAACCGTTGCGCAAACAGGGTTCCGTTGCGAGCAAAGAGCAGATATCCGGACGCGCCGCCCGCGGCGGCGCCCGGGCCGGCCGGCACGTACTGCGCGCGCGAGGAATTCGACAGGATCGGCGCGCTCGTCGCGTCCTCCACGGAACCCAGCCGAACATAGGCCTGTCCTTCCGCCTCGCTCCGCGCGACGTAGAGAAAGTGGCGCCCATCGGGCAGAAAGTCCGGGTAGGCGACGCCCACCTCCTTGCGGCCCGGGTCGATCTTGACCGTGGGTCTGGGGGTGCCTCCGCCTTCCGCGACGAGCTTCACCGCCGTGTCCGTGAGCGCCGCGAAGAGAATCGAATGTTGGCTTCCCCAGGAGCCGGAAGGGTAACCCGGGGACACTTCGCAGAGGCTCTCGGGAGCTCCGCCCGACTGCCCCACCTTCTTCAACTTCCCGTCCGCAAAGAACGCGATCCACTGCCCATCGGGCGACCAGAACGGGGCCGCGGCCCCTTCCGTGCCCGTGACCATGACGGCCGCGGGATCCGCCAGCGAGCGCACCCACAGGGCGTCTCGCCCATCCGCGCTCCGCGCGACGAACACGATGCGGCTGCCGTCGGGCGAGACGGCGAAGAGATTCTGCATTCGGATCCATGGAAATCGCGTCCCCTGCGGTGCGCGGACGGCGAAACGGATGGGCGACCTCGGCGGAGTCGTCGGACGACGCACGGCCACATACGCGGCGATCGCCGCCGCGAGCAAGCCGGCGATCGCGAGGCCGATCGGCCATCGCGAACGGGAAGACCCTCGAAGGGACGGGACGGCGGCCGGCTCATCCGCCCCGCCCCGGGCGAGCCACTCGAGCTCCAGCGCGACGTCGCCCGCGCTCTGCCACCTCTGCTCCGGATCCTTGGCGAGGCATCGGCCGATGATTCGATCGAGCGCTGGAGGCGACGTCGCCTCGATCCGCGACGGCGGCTTCGGCTCGTCGCGCAGGATCGACGAGATGAGCGAGGCCCGGCTCGAGCCGGAGAAAGCTTTTCGGCCCGTGGCCGCCTCGTAGAGCGTCGCGCCCAGAGCGAAGATGTCCGTCCGGCTGTCGGCCTCCCGGCCTTCGAGCTGCTCCGGCGCCATGTAGGAGAGGGTCCCGAGGAGCGTGCCTTCCTGCGTCAGCTCGGAGCGCGCGGCGGCCGTCGGATTCGAAGTCAGGTCCGCGGGGGACCCCGGCGGCGCCACCGCTTTCGCGAGGCCGAAGTCGAGCAACTTCACGCCCGACCTCGTCAGCATGATGTTGCCGGGCTTCAGGTCCCGATGCACGATCCCCTGGCGGTGCGCCTTGTCCAGGGCGCCGGCGATCTGTGTCCCGTATCGCAGCATCGGCTCGAGCGGGAGCGCGCCCTTCGCCAGACGGTCCGCCAGCGTCTCGCCTTCGAGATATTCCATGACCAGGTACTCGATCGGGCCCTCGCGGCCCACGTCGTGCAGGGCGCAGATGTGCGGGTGCGACAGCTGCGAGATCGTCTTCGCCTCGCGCTCGAAGCGCTGGCGCACCTCCGGGGACGACGATAGGTGTGGAGGGAGGATCTTGATCGCCACCGTTCGCTCGAGCCGCGTGTCCCGCGCCCGCCAGACCTCTCCCATGCCCCCGGCGCCCAGACGGGAGAGGATCTCGTAGGGTCCCAGCCGGCTGCCGGATCCGATCGTCATCCGTGCTCCCGATCTTCCGATGGCCCGATCATCCGATGATCCCGATTCCCCGACGCTCAGGCCTGCCCTGGCCGGACCTTCCAGTACACGGCGTAGCGCTCGCCGAAGAGGCGGTTTACGGGGACGAGCTCCCGGCTCTTCGCCTGCCCTCGCGTCCGAAACACGAGGCGCTTGCCGGCAACGGGCTCGATCCAGCTCGAGACGTCGCGCGGGTCGCCCGCAATCGGGTCGACCGGCGCCGGATCGCCCTTCAGCTCGCAGTCGTATTCGCCGTACTGCATCGCGCGGGTGAGATTCTGCGTCCCGAGGCGTCCGGCCAGCACGAGGGGGCCGTACATCGCGGCCTGGACCGTTGGATCGTCCGGCGTCGGCGCGACCGAGAGGCTCATCGGCAGCTCGAGCTCGACGCGGTCCCCGGTCTTCCAGGTCCGCGTCAGCGTCAGATAGCTCGAAGGGCTCGCGAAGACCGGGAGCGCGTCGCCGTTGACCTTCACCGTTCCCGCCCCGCGTCGCCCACCAGGGCACCCGCAGGCGCAGCGTCATCTCGACCGGGCGCTCCGCTTCGATGCGCAGCGTCGTCTTCTCCTCGTCCGGAAACGACGTCTCCTGAACCAGCCGCAGGCCCTTCTCGGGCCAGCGGACCTCGGAGGCGATGAAGAGGTTGACGAAGATGCCGGCGTCGTCGTGGAAGTAGATGGAGTCGCCGGCCTTCGCGAACTCCTCGACCCCGGTGCCCGTGCAGCACCAGAAGGCGGAGAGCGGCGCGCCGTAGAACTTCCAGTAGCCGGAGGCGAGCGGGTAGTAGTACATGAGCGTCCCGTCCTCGGGATTCTGCGTGCCGAGGCGGTGATTCCAGCAGGTCCGCTCGAAGTAGTCCGCGGCGCGCGGGTCCGCCGTCCAGGCGAAGACGTGCCGGGTCAGCTTCAGCATGTTGTAGGCGCAGCAGCACTCGGCCGACGAGGCCGACAGCGCCGTCGAGAGGACGCCGGGCGCCGTCTCCCAGCGCTCGCCGTCGCTCGTGCCCCCCGTCGCGTAGGACCGCAGCCCCGTGACCTCGCGCCAGAAGTACTCGGCGATGTCGCGGTAGCGCGGCTCCCCCGTCAGCTCGTAGCGGCGCGCGGCGCCGATGACCTTCGGAAACTGCGTGTTGGCGTGGAGGCCCGTCAGCTCGTCCCGCCGCGCCGCGAGCGGATCGAAGAAGGCCCTCTGATCGAACCAGTGCGCGAGGTCCCGGTACTCCTCCTTCCCGGTCACTTCCGAGAGGTCGTAGAGGACCGCGTTCATCCCGCCGTATTCGATCGTCAGGATCCGCTCGCGGTGCGCGTCGGAGAGTCCCTTCGTCCAGTTGCGGACCCAACGGGCCATCCCCTCGGCCGTCTCGAGGGCCCGCGCATTGCCGCAGTGGAGTGACGACGTCGAGGTGTCCTCGCAGGATCTTGTCGTAGGTGTAGAAGGGAGCCCAGACCTTCACGCCGTTGCGCAGGCGATCGAACTGCTCTTCCGGAAAGGCCGAGAGGTAGCCGCTGCCGAGGGCCTTCTGGCACTTCGCGAGCTCCTCGACCATCGCGTTCGGCGCGTCGGCGGAACTCCTCGTCGCCCGTCGCCGCGTACGTCAGCGCGCAGGCGGACAGGTAGTGGCCGCCGGTGAAGTGCCCGCGCAGCTCGCAGTCCGGCTTCTCCCAGCCGCCCAGGGGCGATGCGTCGGTCGGCAGCCCGGCGTTGATTCGGAAGCTCCGGAGCAGCCGGTCCGGCGGCAGCGAGAGGAGGTACCGGGAGTTGCGCTCGCGCGCTTCCCGGAAGGGGCCGGGCCCGAGGCGCACCCGGTCGAGCGGGAACGGCCGGACCGGGCCGGAGACGAGCGTGTTCTCCGGATCCGACCGCGGGCATCGCCGCGAGCCGGCTCCAGGGCGAGAGAGACGCCGCCGCGCCGGCCGACGCGGTGGCGGCGAGGAACCCGCGGCGGGTCCAGCGCTTGCCCATGGCCTCCACGCTACGACCGGGGCCGGCGGCGGTCAAGCGACGCGAACCGAATCGCCGCGCCGCGGCGTATGTGCAGGGCGGAGGTTTCATGATCCAGATTCGACGCGCGGACGAGCGTGGCCACTTCGACCACGGCTGGCTCGACACGAACCACACGTTCTCTTTCGCCGACTACCACGACCCGCAGCACATGGGGTTCCGCTCGCTGCGGGTCATCAACGAGGACCGGGTCGCGCCCGGACAGGGCTTCGGCACCCACGGACACCGGGACATGGAGATCGTCTCCTACGTCCTCGAGGGAGCGCTCGCCCACAAGGACAGCATGGGCACGGGCTCCGTCATCACGCCGGGCGACGTCCAGTACATGTCGGCCGGCACCGGCGTGCGCCACAGCGAGTACAACGCCTCGGAGTCGGAGACGACGCACTTCCTGCAGATCTGGATCCTGCCCGACCGCGAGGGATACGCGCCCCGCTACGGCCAGAAGCGCTTCGAGGAGGCGGACAAGCTCGGGCGCCTGCGCCTCGTCGTCTCGCCCGACGGCGCCGACGGCTCGATCGCGATCCGCCAGGACGTCCGGCTCTACGCCTCGGTCCTCGAGCCCGGCCAGTCCGTAAGCCTGGACTTACAGAAGGGCCGACACGCCTGGGTCCAGGTCGTGCGCGGGGAGCTCGCCGTCAACGGAGCAGAAGCTCGCCGCGGGCGACGGCCTCGCGGCTTCGAACGAGCCGCGGCTCGAGATCACGGCCTCGGGCGGCGAGAAGTCGGAGTTCCTGCTCTTCGATCTCGCCTGAGGGCCGGCGGTCGCGGCGTGGGCCGGCTTAGGATTGCCGGCCATGAGAAACGTCTTCGTCGCCCCGCTCCTCGCCGCCGCGGCCCTCGCCGCGCCGGTTCCCGCTTCCGGCGCCGACACCGCGCGGATCCAGGGCCGCCTCGCCGAGGCGATCGCGAAGTTTCGCGGCGAGATGGGGGTCGCGGTGAAGAACCTCGACACCGGCGAGTCGTTCGCCGTCGCCGGCGACAAGCGCTTCCCGACGGCGAGCCTGATCAAGGTCGCGGTGATGGTCGAGGCCTACCACCAGATGGCGGAAGGAAAGCTCCGCCCGGAGACGACGGTGACGCTCCAGCGGGAGGACAAGGCGGGCGACGAGACGGTTCCCTTGAACGTGATGCACACGCCCGCGACGCTGACCGTCGCCGACCTGCTGCGTTTCATGATCGCCTGGAGCGACAACACGGCCACGAACCTGCTCGTGCGGTTGGTCGGCACGGCCCGCGTGGACCGGCGCCTCGAGTCCTACGGCATCACGGAGATGAAGCTCTTCCGGCCGACGTTTCGCGACGGCAAGGCCGACGTGTTCCCCGAGCTCGAGCGAGAGTTCGGCCTCGGGATGACAACGCCGAACGCCGCGGTCCGCCTCTTCGAGTTGATCGCGCAGGGCAAAGTCGTGTCGCGCGCGGCCGGCGACGAGATGATCTCGATCCTCGCGCTCCAGCAGGATCGCGCCATGATCCCGCGCTCGCTCCCGGTCGGGGACGGCCGGGTCCTCGTCGCCAACAAGACCGGCTGGGACGAGGAGAAGCTCCCCGACGCTTCGGGCTTCCGGGGCGACGTCCGCAACGACGCCGCGTACGTGAAGTCGCCCGGGGCGCGCTACGTGATCGCGATCTGCGCGCGGCGGATCCAGGACAAGCGGGCGAGCGTCGACAACGAGACGTTCCTCACCGGGGCCGTGCTTTCACGACTGGTCTACGACTACTTCAACCCGGCGCGGAATCCCTCCCACTGATTCTTCGTCCGTTTCAGGAAGGCCTCAAACCGAGGGTCCCGGCGCAGGCTGTCGAGATACGGATCTTTCGCGAAAAGCGGGTAGCAGGGCATTCCCTCGGCCGCTGCTTTCTCGAGCCAGTCCACCGCTTCCTGCTCGCGTTTCATCAGGGCGTACGCCGTCGCGATGTTGTACGCCGCATGGTGAAAGTGAGAGTTCCCCTCGCCGTTCTTCGCGGCGGTCGCGACGAGCTCGGGCACGCTCTCGAGATCCCCGGTCAGGGCGAGAGTCACGGCGAGCGTGCTCGCAGCGTCCGCGCGCTCCACATTCCTGTTGTGCGCGGGACTCGTCAGCTCGGTGCTCGCAAGGGAGACAGCATCCTCCCGTCTTCCCAGGTGAGCCAGAGCGATCGGTTTCAAGAAGTCCCGTCGAAACTCGGAGGTGGCGTCGAATCCAGCCAGAGCCTCGGCGTACTTCTGCTGATAGAGATGAATCCGCGGAATGCGGTAGATCGCGTCCACGTCGCGAGGATCGATTCGGGCGGCCTTGCGGTACTCGTCGATCGACTCGTCCAGGAGTCCGACGTGGTAGTAGACGCCGGCCAGCGCCTTGTGCGCCGGCTGCAGGTTCGGACTGAGCTCGAGCGCACGGCGGTAGTTCGCGATCGCCTGAGAGTGGGGAAAGCCGTTTTGGAGGGTCCAGGCGAGGTTCCCGCGCGCCAGGTACGAATCGGCGAGGCCCGGGTCGAGCGACAGCGACTTCTCGACTTCGACACTCGCCTTGGCCGCCCAGGTCCCTTCGGGATCCCCCTCGAACGCCTTCTTCGCGTAGGCCGTGGCCAGAGCCGCATGCGCGCGGGCGAAGCCTGGATCGAGCTCGATCGCCTCTTCGAGCAGCGAGATCCCTTTTTCCTTTTCCTCCCACTCCAGCCGATTCAGCTGCGCTGTGCCGCGCAGGTAGAAGTCCCAGGCTTTCAGATCTCGCGTGGGGTCGCCGGCACCCCGGGAACCGGCCGCGGGCCTCAGAGCGACCTTGAGCGACGCGACGACGTTGCGCGAGATGTCGTCCTGCAATGCGAACAGGTCCTTCATCGGACGGTCGTACCTGTCGGTCCAGACGTGATACCCGGTTCGGGCGTCCACGAGCTGCGCGCTGACACGCACCGAATCGCCCGTCCGCTGGACGCCCCCCTCGAGCACGTAGCGGGCTCCGAGCTCTCGACCGACCACGCGGACGTCTGCGGCTCTCCCTTTGTATTGGAACACGCTGTTTCGGGCGATCACCAGGAGCCCCGGAACCTTGGCCAGGTCCGTGATGAGCGACTCGGTCATCCCATCGGAGAAGTACTCCTCTTCGCCGCGGCCACCGATGTTCTGGAACGGAAGAATCGCGATCGAGGGCTCGGCGCCCGTCGAAGCATCTCGGCTCGCGCGGCCCCGAAAGAGCAAGACGCCCACGACGAGCAGGACGAGAAGCGCTGCGGCCAGGATTCCCCGCCGCGCCGCGGCGGTCCTCGGCGCGGCCGGCGACGAGGAGCTGCGGACCGCCAGGGAGTCGCGCAGACGCGCGAGGTCGCGCGCCAGGTCCCGCGTCGACGCATACCGCTCCTCCGGATCCTTGGCGAGACAGCGTTCCGCGATCCACCGCAGCGACTCCGGCGCATCGGGTCTCACCTGCCCGAGGGGCGGCGGATCCCCACGCAGAATCGCGGAGAGCGTCTCGACCGCCGTCTCCGTCCGGAAGGGCTGCCGCCCCGTGGCCATCTCGTAGAGGATCGAGCCGAGCGAGAACTGGTCCGAACGAAAGTCCACCGGGCGGCCGCCCGCCTGCTCGGGCGACATGTAGCCCACCGTCCCGAGCAGGACCCCGGGCTCGGTCTCTCGCTCGACCGTCTCGGCGTGGCTCTCGGATCCCGACGCCAGTGGACGCAGCGACTTCGCGAGACCGAAGTCCAGGATCTTCACGAAGCCATCGGAGGAGACCATCAGGTTCTCGGGCTTCAGATCCCGGTGCACGATCCCGGCGGCGTGCGCCTTGGCGAGACCCTCGGAAATCTGAGCCGCGACGGCGACGAGCTTCCGGACGGGAAGGGGGCCCTGAGCGAGCAGCTCGCGAAGAGAGCTGCCCTCGATTCGCTCCATGGCGAGATAAGCGACCTCGCCCTCCCGGCCGATATCGTGGACCGTAACGACGTTGGGGTGATTCAGAGCCGACGCGGCGCGCGCCTCCTGCTCGAAGCGGCGCAGGCGCTCGGGATCGGTGGCGACCTCGGCGGGGAGCACCTTGATCGCGACTTCCCGCCCGAGCCTCGGATCGCGAGCGAGGTAGACCTCCCCCATGCCTCCCGCGCCGAGCGGCGCGAGGATCTCGTAGGGACCGAGGCGGAAGCCCGCGGCGAGTGTCATGGGGTCTTCGGACGAGGACTCTCGTCCGCGAGCAGGCGGCCTTCCCGGATCAGGGCCTTGTCGTCCGCTTCGAGGCTCGCGGCGGCGAGGAAGAGCCACCAGTTGCGGTCGCCGGCCGTCCGGTTGTCGCCTCCCGATTCCCAGTTGTCGCCGAGCGAGACGCGTACGGCCCCGGCGCCGTACCCGAAATAGGGGAGCTCGCCCGAGGGCACCTTCGCGGCGAGCAGCGGGTTGGTCCCGATCACGATCTCCCCGACCTTGTCCACGTCGCCGCCGATCGAGTCGTAGACCCGACGGAAGGCCTCCTCCCCCTTCTCGGCGCGGAAGGAGACGGCCCGGCCGTCCTCGAACTCGAGCGTCACGCCCTCGGCGAGACCGTCCGGGGTCGGGACTCGCTGCACGACCAGCCGGCCCCGGACCGACGCCGGGTCCGGGAGGAAACGCAGGGCGCCGGCCGGGAGCTCCATCTCGCGGTCGCGAGCCGAGCGGGCTTCCCGCGCACGCGACTTCGACAGGTCGCCGTCGTTCTTGTGGAACCAGGCGTCGCGGGGAACCCGCAGGGTCAGGTCCGTTCCGTCCGACGACGTCAGGCGAATCGTCTTGCCCCGCAGGAGGGCGATCAGCCGGTCCTGCTCCCGGGAGAGCGCGGCGTAGTCGGTCTCGAGGATCACCCGCTCGTACAATTTCGAGAGCATCGCGATCTCTTCGGGGCTCCGGTCGTCCAGGCCGAGAATCCAGTGGAAGTGGATGCCGCGGGCGCGCGAGCCCTCGAGCAGGTGCTCCAGGCGCGTGTCCGCATGGAGTGAGCGCGCCGGAAGCCAGAAGAAGAGGTCCGCCTTCGCGAAGACCGGCGCGAGCCAGGAGACGAAGGCGTTCTGTCGCTCCGCGGCGCCCGGACGCCCGTCCGCGGCCTCGACGATCTCCGGGGGATCGAAGGCGGCCGCGAGAACCGGCTCGACGCCGGATTGCGCGAGCTCCCGCTCGATCTCGAGCGCGAGATTCGGGTAGTAGCCCGGGTCGAAGAAGAGGATCGCCCGTTCGCCGGCGGCGGGCGCGAGGGCCGCGACGACACGCTCGGCGAGGCCCGCGGCGTCGATCGGGGGAAGCTCCCCTTCCGGGGCGGGTGGAGCGGCCGGCAGCTTCGGGAGCGCCGACCTCTGCAGTCGAAGCCAGGGCGCCGCGGCGGCGGCCGCGAGCCATCCCCGGCGCGTCAGTCTCCAGCTCATGCTCCCTCCGTCCGGGCGAAACGATAATCCCTTTCGTGTTTCTCGTCCGGACCGAGGATTTCGCCGCGCTCGACAAGCCCGCCGGGGTCTCGATGGCGACCTCCTCGCGGGCCGGCTCCGGAGAGGAGGCCGTGCGGCGGCTCCTCGAAGCGTGCGGCGAGAGACCCGACCCTTCCCTTCGCCTCGTTCACCGTCTCGACGTCGGCACCTCCGGCGTCGTCCTGCTCGCCCGCACGGAGGAGGCCCACCGGGCCCTGACGCAGGCGCTGCAGAACCGGCGCGCGCGCAAGACGTACCGCGCGCTCGTATGGGGCCGACCCGTGCCGCCCGATGGGGTCTACGCGGACCCGCTCGGCCGCGACCCGAACGACGGCCGCCGCATGAAGGTTCGCCGGGACGGCAAGCCCGCCGTGACGCGCTACCGGACGCTCGCACGCCTCTCCCCCGTCACCGACCTCGAGCTCTCCCCCGAGACGGGACGCACCCATCAGATCCGCGTGCACCTCTCGGCGCGCGGCCATCCGATCGTGGGCGACGACCTCTACGGCGGCGCGACGCGCTGGCGCGGCGTGCGGGATCCGGCCCTGCGCCGGGCGCTCGCCGCCGTCTCGCGGCCCCTCCTGCACGCCCTCCGGATCGAGATCCCGGAGCTCTCGCTCGACGTCTCCGCCCCGCTGCCGGCGGACTATCGGGCGACGCTCGAAGCCCTGGCCGGATGACCCGTAATCGAACGGTTACGGGTTTCTCCTCGCGCCCGCTCCGGATGACAGTTCATGGATCCGAACCGCGGACGGAAGTCCTCGAGGCTCGTTTGTCGCCGACTCCGAGCTCGCGCTCGCAACGCGACCAAGTTTCGCGACCTGAGGAGCGAAACGACTCGCGTTGCGGGAGCCGGAGCGCAGGCGAGGGAATCAGGCGTCCGGTCGAGGCCCTTTGGCCGAGCCGGACGCCGGTGCGCCGCCCGGCGCAGATTCCGGAGCAAGCTCCGGCGACGGCGTCACGACCCGTAGAACGCGAGCATGAACCGGTAGAAGTACCAGACGTCCACCTTCGACGACATCTCGAAGGGCGAGTGCATCGACAGGAGCGGCACCCCCATGTCGATGACCTCCATCTCCTGGGAAGACAGGTACTGGCCGATGGTGCCTCCCGAGTAGCCCTCCACGCGCGGCGTCTGCGTCTGCCAGGGAATGCCCCTGGCGTCGAGGAGCGCCCGGATCCGCGCGGTGTATTCGGAGTTCGCGTCGAAGCCGGCGCCGTACTTCTTGATCGCGACCCCGAAGCCGAGACGAGCCGCGTTGGACGTCTCGCTCGTCTGCGGAAAGATCGGGTTGACACCGTCGTTGACGTCCGCCGACACGGCCTCCGCGTGGCGGAGCGCCGTGCGCAGATCGAGGTCCGAGTACTCCCGGCCGCGCTGCGCCGCCACGAGGCGCGCGTAGACGGAGTTCAGCATCTGCGACGCCGCCCCCGTGTTGTTGACCGAATCGACCTCCTCGAAGTTCGAGAGGTACGCGATCGCCGTCTTCCGCGGAGTGCCGGAGAGATCCAGGATCGCCCGCGCGGCGCAGTAGGAGGAGAGCCGGTCGTCCTGGCCGAAAGCCCCGATGAGCCCGCGGTCCACGCCGACGTCGGCGGGAGGCGCGGCGGGAACGAGCGCGAGCTCCGCGCTGACGAAGTCCTCTTCCTGGATCCCGTAGGTGGTCTTCAGAGCGGAGACCACCTGCGCCGTGACCGACGCGCTCTCCCCCGGGACGCTCCCCGCGACCGGGTCGAGCTCCTCGCCCGAGAAGACCTTCTCGTACGTCCGTTCGCGCAGATCCTTGTCGGAATGCGGGGCGTTGTCCGGGATCGCGAAGACGGGGTCGCCCGGCTTCAGGCCCAGGTTGACGTCCACGCGCCGTCCGTCGGACGTGTCGATCCGGCCGACGAGCGCGAGCGGCCGATTCGCCCACTGGTACTTCTTGATCCCGCCGTAGTAGATCGTCTTGAAGAGCGCATAGTCGCCGGCCGCGTAGATCGGCCGCGCCTTCAAGTCGATGTGGGGGCTGTCGTGGTGCGTCCCGATCGCCCGGGAGCCCGAGACGATCGGCTCGGAGCCGACGGCGACGAGGACGACGGCGCGGTCCCGCCCGTTCACGAAGAGGCGCGCGCCCGGCTTGACCTGCTCGCGGCCCCGTGAGCTCCGCGAAGCCGGCGGCGCGGGCGAGCCTCAGGACCTCCGCCGTCGAGGTCGGCGCGGTGCGCGCCACGTTCAGGTAGGCCTTGTATCCCTCCGCGAACTTCGAGACCGTCTCGCGGTCGGCCGCCGAGAGTTTCACCCACGCGGACTTGCGGGTTTCCCAGACGCTGCCCGACTTCGGGTCCTCGCCGCCGCGGGCGACGCCCCGAGGGCGAGCCACGCGCCGAGCGCCATTGCCGCCGCCGCGCGCCGCGGTTGCGCCCGCCTCACGCCGCGCCCCGCGAGGAGGTGACCGTCTCGAGCCCCGCCGTCCCCCAGGCGGCCATACCGCCGACGACGTTGGTCACGCGCCGGAACCCCTGGCGCTCGAGGAGGCTCGTCGCGATCGACGATCGGTAGCCGCCGCCGCAGACGAGGGCGACCGGCCCCTCCTTCTCGATCTCCCCCGCGCGCGCCGGGAGCTCGTTCAACGGCACGTGCTGCGCGGCCGCGATGTGTCCCGCCTGCCACTCCATCGGCCGGCGCACGTCCACGACGCGGGGCGCGCCGCTCTCCTTCAGACGGCGGTCGAGCTCGTCCACCGTGATCTGCTCGGTCGAGGCGAGCGGCCGGCCCGACGCGCTCCCAGGCCGCGATACCGCCGTCGAGGTAGCCGGCGACGTTTTCGAGCCCCACGCGCGCCAGGCGCATCCGGGCCTCGCGGGCGCGATCCGGATCCTCGGCCACGAGCAGGATCTGCCGGTCCGGCGGCACGAGCGACCCCGCCCAGGAGGCGAACTGGCCGGACAGCCCGATCTGCACGGAGCCCGGCACGTGCGCGGTGCCGTACTCCGCGGCGCTTCTCGTGTCGAGGACGACGGCGCCCTCCTCCTGGAGACGAGCGGCCGCCTCGGGAGGCAGCGCCGCGGGATCGGGAAGCGCGGCCAGCTCCGCGGCCCCCTCGCGATTGATTGTCACGTCCCGCGAGAAGTACGCCGGCGCCTCGGGCAGATCCGCCGTCACGAGCCGCACGAAGTCCTCGCGGCTCATCGGCTGCAGGGCGTAGTTGAAACGCCGCTGATCTCCGATGGTGGAGGAGGTCTCGCTCGAGATGTTGCGGCCGCAGAGCGACCCCGCGCCGTGGGCCGGATAGACCCGCGTCGCGTCGGGCAGGGCGAGGAGCTTCTCGTGCAGGGAGTCGTAGAGCATCCCGGCGAGCTCCTGCGCGCTCATGCGGGCTCCGAGGAGGTCCGGGCGCCCGACGTCGCCGATGAAGAGCGTGTCGCCGGTCAGGACCGCCTGCGGATCCCGGGACACCGATTCGGTCGGTCACGACGATCGAGACCGACTCCGGCGTGTGGCCCGGCGTCTCGAGGAAGCGCAGGACGACCCGCCCCATGCGGATCTCGTCCCCCTCCCGGACGGGCACGTGCTCGAAGCGCGCGCCGGCCTTCGCGCCGAAGTAGATCTTCGCGCCGGTGCGGGCGGCGAGCTCGCGGTGTCCCGAGACGAAATCGGCGTGGAGGTGCGTTTCGATGACGTGGCGGATCGCGGAGCCCCTGTTTCGCGGCCTCGTCCAGGTACTCGTCCACGTCGCGCTTGGGGTCCACGACGGCCGCCTCCCCGCCGTCGCCGACGAGATAGGACGCCTGGGCGAGGCAACCGAGGTAGAACTGCTTGAAATACATGGAAGCCTCCGAAAGGGCACGAGTCTAGTTCGAGACGGAAGGGACAATCGGATCATCGGAACATCGGGTCATCGCAGGAAGCCCCGTCCGATCACCCGATGATCCGATCAACCGATCTCCCGATTCTTCCTCGATCTCCACGGCGAAGTCGGGGGTCAGCTTCAGTCTCAGGAACGCCAGGCGGCACGGCCACTTCTCGCGCGCGATGCGGTCGGACACTTCCGCCAGATCCAGGCCGCCAGGTTCTCGGCCGTGGGCGGCGTCGTCGCGAACTCCGGGACGTCGCGGTTCAGGTTGCGGTGGTCGAGCGGCCGGTCCACTTCCTCGCGGAGGATCCGGTCGAGCTCCGTCAGATTGACGACCATCGCCGTCTCCGGATCGGGCCGACCCTCGACCGCGACTTCGAGCTCGTAGTTGTGCCCGTAGCCGTGGGCGCCCTCCTCTCCGTAGACGGCTCGATTCTTCTCGGCCGGCCAGCCCGGGCGCCAGAGGCTTCGGCCGGCGTTGAAGTGGAAGGTCCGGGCGAGGCGGATCATGACGGAAGGGGCGGAAGGCTAGGGGTCGGTGGCCGGGGGAACGGGCATGGCCGAAAACGTACCACTTTCCTCGGCCCGCCGACCAGTCGGCTAGAATCCCCGCCCGTCGGATCGAGAACCTCGAATGGAACTTTTTCGAAACGTCGCCGATCTCGCCGCCTCTCTGAAAAGCTGCGAGGCCGTCGAGCCGGGTTCGCCGCTTCGCGTGACGGACGCGGCGCGCTTCCGATCGGGCCTCCTCGACAGCCTCATGTGGACGGCCGTCTTCGGCAACGCCGAGGTGCGCGAGGAGAGCCGCCTCCGGATCCGGGAGGCCGCCGCTTCGCTCGGCATCCTGCCCGCCTCGATCCTCCCGCTCTACGAGGCGCGCGGGCGCGGCGAAGTCTCGGGCTTCACCGTTCCCGCCGTCAACCTCCGCATGCTCTCCTACGACACCGCCCGCGCCGCTTTCCGGGCGGCGAAGGGGCTCGACGCCGGAGCGCTCATTTTCGAGATCGCGCGCAGCGAGATCGGGTACACGGAGCAGCGGCCGGCGGAATACGCCGCCGTCGTGCTCGCCGCCGCGATCCGGGAAGAGTGGCCGGGCCCGGTCTTCCTCCAGGGCGACCACTTCCAGACCAACCCGAAGAAGATGAAGGACCAGCCGGAGAAGGAGATCCGCGCCATCGAGGCCTTGATCGAGGAGGCGATCCCGGCCGGCTTCTTCCAGATCGACATCGACACCTCGACCCTCGTGGACCTCTCGAAGCCGACCCTCCAGGCCCAGCAGGACGTCAACGCCACGCTCTGCGCGCGTTTCACGAAGTTCATCCGGGAGCGCCAGCCCAAGGAGATGCCGATCTCCGTCGGCGGCGAGATCGGCGAGGTCGGCAAGGAGAACTCGACGCCGGAGGAGTTCCGCGCCTACATGAGCGTCTATCGGCGGGCGCTTTCGAACGGGCCCGGAATCGCCAAGGTCTCGGTCCAGACCGGGTCCTCGCACGGCGGGGTCGTCGGGCCCGACGGCACCGTGCAGCGCGTGGCGATCGACTTCAACGTCCTGCGGTCGATCTCGAAGGTGGCCCGGGAAGAGTACGGCATGGCCGGCGCCGTCCAGCACGGCGCTTCGACGCTGCCGGCCGAGCTCTTCGGAAACTTCCCCGACTACGACTGCGCCGAGATCCACCTCGCCACCGAGTTCCAGAACATGGTGTACGACCATCCCTCGCTCCCCCTCCCCCTGAAGCGCGAGGCGGAGCGGTGGCTCCTCGAGCGGAAGACCGAGGAGTGGAAGAAGGGGGAGACGGAGAGCCAGTTCTTCTACAAGACGCGCAAGTACGCGATCGGGCCCTTCAAGGAGAAGTTCTGGAACCTGCCCGAGGGGACGCGCGAAGCGATCCGCGACTCACTCGAAAAGAAGTTCGCGTTCCTCTTCGAGAAGCTGCGCGTGCGGGGGACCCGGGCGGTTGTCGCGAAGCACGTCCGCCCCGTCGACGTCCAGCACGCGGGAGCGGCGTCCGCGGCGGCCGGCTACGTGCGCGACGACCAGGCGGGAGATTGAAGAAGAAGGCGTTGGGCGCGAGGCGCTCGGCGCTGGGCGAGGGAACACCGGTCGCGTCCCGCCCAACGCCCGGCGCCCAACCCCCAGCGCCTTCCCGAAAGCGCCGAGCGCCTTCCTCCGGACGCCGAACGCCCTCCACCATGACCGCCGTCGTCAAGACGAAGGCGGCACCGGGGCCGGGCGCGACCGAGATCAAGACCGTTCCCGTCCCCGAACCGGGCCAGGCCGAGGTCCTGATCCGCGTGCTCGCGACCGCGGTCTGCGGCTCGGACAAGCACATCTATCAGTGGGACCCCTCCATGGCCGGCATGATGCGGGTCCCCCGCATCTACGGGCACGAGTTCTGCGGGGAGATCGTCGCCTTCGGCCCGGGAGGCAAGCGCCCGCACCTCTCCGAAGGCCAGTACGTCTCGGCCGAGATGCACGTGACCTGCGGCTACTGCCGCCCCTGCCGCACCGGCCAGCGCCACATCTGCGAGCATACGAAGATCCTGGGCGTGCACGGCGACGGCTGCTTCGCGGAGTACGTCGTCGTGCCCGCCTTCAACGTCGTCCCGCTCGACCGGAGGCGTCGTGCCCTGGAAGGTCGGGGCGTTCCTCGACGCGCTCGGGAACGCCGTGCACACGACGCAGGTCGCGGACCTGTCCGGCAAGTCCGTGGCCGTGCTCGGCTACGGCCCGATCGGCGGGATGTGCGCCGAGATCGCCCGCGTCTCGGGCGCCTCGCACATCGCCATCACGGAGGTCAACTCCCAGGCCGCGGCGCACGCCCGCCGCTGGGCGGAGTCGCGAGGCGCCCGCCACGCGAAGGTCATCGACCTCTCGCGAACGAAGGACGCCGCGGGGAGCCTGCGCGACGCTCTCGGCGGCGGCGCGGATGTCGTGCTCGAGCTCTCCGGGGCGGAGGCCTCGATCAATCTTGGCCTAGCGGCCGCGCGGCGGGGGGCGACGATCTCGCTTCTGGGCCTCCCCAAGGGGAAGGCGGTCTCGATCCACGACTACACCAACGACTTCGTCTTCAAGGGACTGACCCTGCATGCGATCGTCGGCCGCCGCATCTTCGACACCTGGATCAAGATGCTCGACCTCCTGCGCGCCGGCCTCGAGGTCGAGGACCTGGTCACCGACGAGTTCGAAGGGTTCGAGCGCTTTCACGAAGCGATGGAGCTGCTCGAGAACCGCCGGGCGATGAAGGTGGTCTTCTATCCGAACGGACGGACCGGATAGCCGCCGGCGGCCCGATCGAAGATAGACTGCAGAGCCAGGCGCCGCCCGTCATGCCGACCAACAAGCCCAACGCTCCGACCAACGCGATGACCGACCGCCGGATCGCGGAATTCGCGCTGGAGGAGTCGCGGCTCTCGAACATCGCCTACCGCTTCAAGCTCGTCCCACGCGACCGCGTCTGGAAGAACTGGGACCGCACGGAATTCGAGCCCAACGCCTTCAAGATCCTGGGGCTCGCGGGGATCTGCCTGAACCGGGACGAGCCGGAGACGGCCCACCGGAAAGCCGTCCGCGCGCTCGAGGAGGTCGAGGAGGTCCAGTTCAACGTCGGACTGCCCGCCCAGGCGATCATCGTGCGGGGCGGCTCCGGCACCTCCGAGATCATCAATCGGCCCACGATCGTCGCCGAGATCATCGCGCACGCGCACGCCGACTTCGACCGGGCGCTCGCGGCGCTCGACGCCGCGTTTCCGGGCGGGCGCGTCGCCGGGAAGGTCGTTTCGGAGGAGTAGGGGCGGGGCTTGCCCCCGCCCGCGCGGCAGATCGCCGGCGGGCCGAGTCGAAACGCATGACCAACCTCATCGAGCACCTTGCCGCCGAAATGGCCGCGCTGCGCCAGGCGGGCACTTTCAAGCGGGAGCTCGTCCTCGAGTCGCCCCAGGGGGCCCGCGTGCGGGTGGGCGGGCGCGACGTCGTGATGCTGACCTCGAACAACTACCTCGGGTTCGCCAACCACCCCCGCGTGCGCGAGGCGCAGAAGAAAGCGGTGGATCGGTGGGGAGCGGGCCTCGCTTCGGTGCGTTTCATCTGCGGCACCCAGGCGCTCCATCTCGAGCTCGAGGCGGAGATCGCCTCCTTCTTCGGCAAGGAGGACGCGATCCTCTACATGTCCTGCTGGAACGCGAACGAGGGTCTCTTCGCCGCGGTCCTGGGAGAGCCGGACGGCCTCTACTCGGACGAGCTCAATCACGCTTCGATCATCGACGGCGTGCGTCTCTGCAAGGCCACGCGCTTCCGCGTCCCCCACGGCGACACGAAGGCTTTCGACGCGCATGCTCGCCGAGGACTCGACGTCGCGGTTTCGCCTGATGATGACCGACGGCGTCTTCTCCATGGAGGGGGAGGAGGCGGACCTGACGGAGCTCGTCCGCATCTGCGAGGCGCGCGCGACGCTCCTCGTCGTGGACGACTCGCACGCGACGGGAGTCCTCGGCCGGACCGGGCGCGGCACGGCGGAGGAGCAGGGCGTCCTCGACCGGATCCCGGTCTTCACCGGCACGCTCGGAAAGGCGATGGGCGTCGGCGGCCGGCGGATTCGTGACGGGGCCGAAGGCGCTCGTCGAGACGCTTCGCCAGCGGAGCCGGACCTATCTCTTCTCGAACTCGCTGCCTCCCGCCGTCGCCGCGGGCTCGCTCGAGGCGTTCCGCATGCTGCGCGAGGACCCCTCGCCGGTCGCGAAGCTGCGCGACAGCGCCGCCTACTTCCGCAAGGCGATCGCCGAGGCGGGGTTCCGGATCCCGCACGGCACGCACCCGATCGTTCCCGTCATCGTCGGCGACACGGCCAAAGCCCTGGCGATGGGAAAGGCCCTCTTCGAGGAGGGGGTCTACGTCTCCGGCTTCGGCTTCCCCGTCGTCCCTCAGGGGCAGGCGAGGCTCCGCTGCCAGGTCTCCGCCGAGCACGAGCGGGCCGACCTCGACCGGGCGGTCGACGCCTTCCGGAAGGTCGGCAGGTCCTTCGGCGTCCTCCCGACCTAGCCGCAGAAAAGGAGTCGCCGGCCTCGGTGGCGCTTTCGTGCCATCGCTCCGGCTCCGCGAGGAGGGCGTCTTCCGCTAAAATAGGGACGCTTCGTCGATCGCCACACCATGATGAGCGAGACCCCGCGGGCGCGCTTCGCGGTCCTGCCCGCTGTGTTCGGTCTTGTCGCGCTTCTCAACGGCGCGGCGGCGGATGCTCTCGATCCGCGCAAGGCGATCACGCAGTACAGCCACCAGGTCTGGCAGGCGCGCGAGGGCCTCCCGCAGAACTCGATCCACGCGATGCTCCAGACGCGCGACGGCTATCTCTGGCTCGGCACGCAGGAGGGGCTCGTCCGATTCGACGGCGTCCAGTTCACCGTCTTCGACCGATCGAGCGCCCCCTGGATGAAGAGCAACTACGTCCAGGCGCTCCTCGAGGACAAAGAGGGCGGGCTCTGGGTTGGGACCAACGGAGGGGGCGTCGCGCGCTGGAAAGACGGGGCGTTTCTCACGGCCACGACGCGCCAAGGCCTCGCCGGCGACCAGGTCACCTGCCTCTACCAGGACGCGGAGGGTTCGCTCTGGATCGGGACATCGGCGGGCCTGTCGCGCGCCCAGGGCGTCCGATTCGGGTCGGAAGGGGTCCCGCCGGAGCTCCGCCACGAGGACATCCGCGCGATCGCCGAGGACCGGCACGCCGGGCTCTGGGTCGGGACCGCGGCCGGGGAACTCTACCGACGCGTCGAGGGAATCTGGACGCCGGAGAAGATCGCGGGGCTTTCGGCCGCGCCGGTGCGCGCGCTGTCGCGCGACCGCCGCGGGAATCTCTGGATCGGTACGGAGGGCGGCGGCCTCGCCCGCTGGTCGGACGGCGCCGTCCAGCTCTACCCCGCCTCGAGCGGCCTCTCCGGCAACAAGATCCTCTCGATCCTCGAGGACCGCCAGGGTAGCCTCTGGGTCGGCACCGACGGGGCCGGTCTCTCGCGCCTCGCGCACGGCGAGTGGACGACCTACTCGACGAGGCAGGGGCTCTCGAACGGCTTCGTGGCGTCGCTCTGCGAGGACCGCGAGGGCAGCCTCTGGATCGGCACGCACGGCGGCGGATTGAACCGTTTCTCCGACGGCAGCTTCACGCGATACGGATCCTCCGAGGGGCTGACCTACGACGACATCTCGACGTTCCTCGAGGGCCGCGACGGCTCCCTCTGGATCGGCACGTGGGGAGGGGGACTCAACCACCTGAAGAACGGCGTCGTCCGAGCCTTCTCCTCGCGGCAGGGCCTCTCCTACGACGAAGTCTCGGCGATCGCGGAGGGCAAGGACGGGTCCATCTGGGTCGGCACCTGGGGCGGCGGATTGAACCTCCTTCGCCACGAGCGTTTCCAGGCGGCCGGCGGCGACGCCCCGCGCGCCGAGAAGGTGACGACGCTCCTGACCGACCGCAACGGCGCGCTCTGGGTCGGCACGCTCGGCGCCGGGCTCGCGCGCTTCGACGGGAAGCGCTGGGAGACCTACGCGGTCCCGCAGGGCCTTCCGAACGACAACGTCCGGGCGATCGTCGAGGTCGGCGACGGCTCGTACTGGATCGGCACCGACGGCGGCCTGGCGCGTCTCGCGCGTGGGGTTTTCCGCCGGTACGGCGTCGCCGACGGGCTGACGAGCGACGCCATCTACTCGGTTCTCCTCGACCGCGACGGGGTGCTCTGGGTCTCGACGCTGGGCGGCGGCATCAACCGCTTCCGGGACGGGCGCTTCCAGGCCTTCACGATGGAGCAGGGCCTCTTCGACAGCGTCGTCTTCCAGATCCTGGACGACGACTCCGGACATCTCTGGATGAGCTCCAACCGCGGCGTCTACCGCGTCTCGAAGACCGACCTCGACGCCGCGGCCTCGCATCCGCGCCGCCCGATCCCCTGGCGCCTCTTCGGGACGGCCGACGGGATGGAATCGAGCGAGTGCAACGGGGGCAATCAGCCGGCGGGGGTTCGGACCCGCGACGGCCGCCTCTGGTTCCCGACTCTGAAGGGCGCCGTCGTCGTGGACCCCGAGAATCTCTCGAACAACGCCGTGCCGCCGCCCGTCCAGATCGAGGAGGTGATCGCGGACAAGGAGCGGCTCGACTCGAACCGCGAGGTTCGCGTGCCCCCGGGCTCCGGCTCGCTCGAGTTCCACTACGCCGGCCTCTCGTTCCTCGCGCCACAGCGGGTCCGCTTCCGCTACCGGCTCGAGGGGTTCGACAGCGAGTTTGCGGACGCCGGGACCCGGCGCGCCGCCTACTACACGAACGTCCCGCCCGGCCGGTACCGGTTCCACGTGACGGCCTGCAACAACGACGGCGTCTGGAACGAAACGGGCGCGAGCTACTCGTTTTCGCTCGCGCCGCACCTCTGGCAGACGCGCTGGTTCTTCTCGCTCTGCGCCGGCGCCATCCTGTTCGTCGCGACCGGTCTCTACCGGCTCCGCGTGCGGGGGCTGACGCACCGCAAGGCGGAGCTCGTGCGGCTCGTCGGCGAGCGGACCCGGCAGCTCGAGGAGGCCAACCAGCGCCTCGAGCAGGCCAACCGGGCCCTGCGGCGTCTCTCCTCGCAGGACGGCCTGACCGGCATCGCCAACCGCCGCCAGTTCGACGAAGTGCTCGATCTCGAGTGGCGGCGCGCCTACCGCGCCCAGGCGCCCATCTCGCTCTTGATGATCGACATCGACCACTTCAAGGCGTTCAACGACGCGCACGGCCACCAGCGCGGCGACGACTACTTGAAGGCGATCGCCGCGGCGCTGCGCGACGGCCTCAACCGGCCGGGCGACATCGTCGCGCGCTACGGCGGCGAGGAGTTCGCCGTCATCCTGCCGGCCACCGACGAAGCGGGCGCCTTCTCCTGCGCGGAACGGCTGCGGGCCTGCGTGCTGGCTCTCGAGATCCCACACGACCGTCCGGGCGCGCCGCTGACCGCCACCGTCTCGATCGGTGTGGCGACCACGTATCCGCGCGAGGGCTCCTCCTCCGCGACGGTCATCGCCTCCGCCGACGAGGCGCTCTACCGGGCGAAGTCGGAGGGACGCAACCGCGTCCGCGTCGCGCAGACGGTTTCCGTGTAGCTCGTCGCTGGGGCTTGCTCGGGACCTGGCAGCCGCCCCCCAAACACGGTCCCGGCCCTCAAGGTCGACGGCTGCCACCGGCACGACTCGGCCACCTCGACGCGCTGCCTCGCCTCCCGCGGCGCGAGTCCTGCCCTCGCGGAGATTCCGCGCGCCGCGAGCAAATAGACTCATGCCGGCAGGCTCCTGCGATGTCTCGGTGAAACTATCGCTCGCAACGCGACCAAGTTTCGCGAGCTAACGAGCGAAACGACTCGCGTTGCGGGAGCCTGAGCGCCGCGAGGGGATCAGGCGAGCGGTCGAGCCCGCATCCGGGCGAGCCGCGAGCCGGTGCCGGCCGCGGGGCTTGTTCACCAACCGGTCGTGTCGATCGCGGCCGCCAGATCCCCGAGCAAGCTCAGGCGACGTTCTTCCGCGCGTTCTTCACGAGCAGCAGGCACAGCCCGGCGAAGAGGACGCCGCAGAGGATCCCGCCGCCGACCAGGCTGTCGCGCAGGCCGCCGTACAACTTCTGTCCGAGGTCCATGGCCTCGAGCAGGGTCGGCGACTCCATGTGGAGCACCTGGTCGCCGAAGAACGCCACGAACGCGATCAGCACCCCGCCGATCGAGCCTCCGGCGACGAGCCCCGTCGCGTAGAGCATCCCGGAGGAGAGCTCGCTCTCCTCCTCCGCCGCACCCTTCTGCTTGCGGCGCCAGCCGTCCACGAGCGCCTTCATCATGCCGCCGACCCAGATCGGCGCGGTCGTCGAGACCGGCAGATACGCGCCGACCGCCCAGGAGAGGGCGTGCGCTCCGGCGAGCTGGGCCATGAACGCGAGGAAGACGCCGACGAGGACCGGCGCCCAGGGCAGGTTCTGCGCGAGCAGTCCCTTGATGATCGTCGCCATCAGCGTCGCCTGCGGCGCGGCGAGCTTCGGCCCGCCGATGCCGTGCGCCTCCGCGCCGCGGTAGGTCTGGTCGAGCACGAAGATCGTGATCGCGATGACGAAGGCCGAAGTGACGACGCCGATGATGAAGCCCGAGCTGCTGGGAGCGCGGCGTCGCGCCGACGATGTAGCCGGTCTTCAGGTCCTGCGAGGTCGCGCCCGCGTTGGCGGCGGCGATGCAGACGATGGCGCCGACGCAGAGCGCCACGGCCTGGTAGACGTCGCCCTTCCAGCCGATCACGACGAAGACGATGCAGGTCATCATCAGGGTCGCGATCGTCATGCCCGAGATCGGGTTCGACGAGGTCCCGATGATCCCGACGATGCGCGAGGAGACGGTCACGAAGAAGAAGCCGAAGACGACGATGAGAAGCGACATCAGGAGCGACTGCGGGAAGGGGCCGTGCGGGAAGTTCGGCAGGATCGCGAGGATCACGACGATCGCGAGCGATCCGATGAGCACGAACCCCATCCCGAGGTCCCGCTCGGTCCGCTTCGCCGGGCTTCCCCTCTCCCGCCGCCGAAGCTCTTGATCGACTCCCGGAAGGCCGACACGATCGTCGGCAGCGTCTTGATGAGCGTCATCACGCCGGCGCAGGCGACCGCGCCGGCGCCGATGTACCGGATGTAGGCGCGGTAGATCCAGTTCGCGTAGGAGTTCGAGGCCATCCAGGCGTCGGTGAAGCCGAGGGTCTTCAGGTCCGCCACGACCCGCGTCTCCGGAACGAAGATCGCGATCAGCGGGATGAGCGCGAGCCAGGAGAGGAGCGCCGCCCGAGAAGAGCTCGCCCGCGATGCGCGGACCGATGATGTAGCCGAGGCCCAGGTACTCCGGGGTGACGTCCACGTTCAGCGTCGCGCTCGGATAGATCGATTCCTTCTTCGTCCGGAAGAACGTCGCCGTCTCGCGCCAGAGGCCGAGGAGGCCGTACAGCGACCTTGTAGAGGAGCGCGACGCCGAAGCCCGCGAAGACCATCTTCGCGAGGTTGCCGCCCTTCTCCCCCGCGATCGAGCACGTCGGCGCAGGCGGTCCCCTCGGGATACGGGAGCTTGCCGTGCTCCTTGACGATGAGCGCGCGGCGCAGCGGGATCATGAAGAGCACGCCGAGCGTCCCGCCGAAGATCGCGAGGACCGTGATCTGCAGGTACTGGAAGTACTCGGCGCCCCCCGCGAGGAAGAGGAGCGCCGGCACCGTGAAGACGACGCCCGCGGCGACCGATTCGCCGGCCGAGCCGATCGTCTGGACGATGTTGTTCTCGAGGATCGTGGACCGCCCGAACCGCTTGAAGAACGCGATCGAGAGGACGGCGATCGGAACCGAGGCCGAGACGGTCAGCCCGGCGCGCAGCGCGAGATAGACCGTCGCGGCGCCGAAGAGGATGCCGAAGAAGACGCCGAGGACGATCGCCTTGGGGGTGAATTCCGCGGGGCTCTCCGCGTCGGGGACGTACGGCCGGAACTCACCAGCGGATCCGGTATGGCTCGCCATGCGACCTCCGTCAATTGGGTTGCCGGCTTTGTAGCACGGGGCCGGAACGGGAGAAAGCGCTTTCGGACCAAACGCCCGCACGGGGCGCGCGGTCAGACCCCTCAGGTCCCTCCGAAACCGACGGTGACCTTGCCGTTCTCCAGGATCACCGGGCACCTGCCGGCCGCCCGAGAGGCGGATCATCCGCTCGAGCTCCGACGCGTTCTGCTTGACGTTGATGTAGGTGAAGGGGACCCGGCGCTTCGCGTAGTCCTCACGGGCCGCGGTCGTGTAGGGTCAGGTGTCCTTGCCGAAAATCTCGACTCGGTCGTCCGCCATCGAGCCCTCCCGGAAGGGCGATCTTACCCGCGCTGTCTGCCTGCGGATGCTATGATTTTCGGGCTCCTCATGCGCGCGCCGCTGTTGAGCCTCCTCCTCGCGATCCCGGCCCCGGTCCTCCCCAACGCGGGCGGGATCGTCTCGGGTCAGGTCACCCTGCTGTCCAACGGCGCGGCCCGCGCCGACGCGTCGAACGCCGTCGTCTGGCTGGAAGGAGTGCGCCTTCCCGCCGAGGCCTCGGGGACTTCGCCGGCGCCGGAGCCCCAGATGAAGAGCGACCAGAAGCGGTTCCTGCCGCGGGTCGTCGTCGTCTCCCGCAGCCGATCGGTGAATTTTCCGAACGCCGATCCGATCTACCACAACGTCTTCTCCGTCTCCGGAGGCAACCGCTTCGACCTCGGCCTCTACCGGAGCGGCGCCTCGAAGCGAAAGGAGTTCTTGGAGGCGGGTCTGGTGCGCGTGTACTGCAACATCCACCCCCAGATGGTCGGCTTCGTCATGGTCGTGGACTCGGATTTCGCCGCCGTGACGGGGAAGGACGGCAAGTTCCGGCTCGAAGGAGTCCCTCCCGGAGACTGGACGCTCAAGGCCTGGCACGAGGAGAGCGGATCGGAGGTCTCGGTCCCGGTGACGGTGCGGGCGAAGCAGGACTGCGCCGGCCGCGCTGCGCCTGGACGTTACGACCTACAGCCCGCAACCCCACAAGAACAAGTACGGGCGGGACTACGCGCCGCCTTCCTCCGACGATGAGCGGTACTGACCCGACGGCTTCGGCGTCCACCACATCGGGTCCGCCGATCCGGGTGGGCCTGAAGCTCCCGCCTCCCGAGCCGCCGAGGTTTTCCCTCGCTCTCAAGATCTTCCTCGCAGCGGCGCTCCTGATCGTCGTCGCCGTCGGAGGGGCGATCGCCGTGTCCGCCTACCGTTCGCGGAAGGTCGCGGACGCCAAGATCGCGGAGGACCTGAAGAAGTCGGGGCCGGCCTGGGAGTCCTTCCAGCAGACGCGCTACGCGGCCCTGCAGCGCGCGCTCGCGGTCGTCGTGAACAACCCGGGGATCATCGCGCTCATGTCGACTCCGGATCCGGCGACGGGACTGCCGGACGCCGCCACGGTCTTCGACACCTTGAAGCGCGAGCAGGCGTCGAGCGCCCGCGCCGACTTCTTCGTCGCGCTCGACCCGCACGGAAAAGGGATCGCGCGCACCGACCGCCCCCTCCCCTTCGACGCGGACCTCTCCCGGGTGCCCACGGTCGTGGGGGCGCTCGAGGGCGCGCAGACGGAGGGGATCTGGCTCTCGGGCGGCAAGCTCTACCACGTCGTGGGCGCGCCGGTCCTCGAAGGGGGCTCGCGCGTGGCCGGCGTGATCGTGGCGGCGTTCCAGATCAACGACGACGTCGCGAGGAGCCTGAAGACGCTGACCAACGCCGAGTCGGTCTTCCTCGCCGACGCGGCCAGGCCGGGCGAGCCGGCCCGGCCCGAGATCGCGGCCTCGACGGTTCAGGAGATGAGCACTCCCGTGCTCGAAGCCGTCAAGGCGCGCCCGGATCTCGTCGCGGCCGTGCTCCGCCAGGGCAAGGACGTCGGGCCGCTGCCGCTCGAGCTGGCCGGAGACACGTACCTCGCCTACCTCCTGCCCATCCGCTCCTCGACCGACCAGCTCGTCGGGGCGGCGATCGCGCTCCGGAGCCGCGCCCGCGAGCTCGCCCCGTTCCACCAGATCCAGAACATCCAGGTGCTCGTCGGCCTCGCCGCCCTGCCGATCGCGTTCCTCCTCTCCTACCTCTTCGCCCGACGCATCACGGGCCCCGTCGGCCGACTCGTCAAGGCCACGGAAGACGTCCGCGTGGGGGATCTCGAGTCGGCGGAGCTGCCCGTCGAGTCGAAGGACGAGATCGGAATCCTCGCCCGCTCCTTCCGCGCGATGCTCGAGGAGCTCAAGGAGAAGGCGGCGCTCGAGAAGTACGTCGCGTCCCTCACGATGAAGGTCGGCGAGGACGCACCGACGATTGCGATGACCGGCGCCGCGGGCCGGCCGACGACCGAGGGGGGGGCTCGCAGCGCGGAGCCGAAGGTCGGCGAGCTCTTCGCGGGACGGTACGAGATCCAGTCGGTGCTCGGACGCGGCGGGATGGGGGTGGTCTACCGCGCGCTCGACCGGGACCTCGACGACCTCGTGGCGATCAAGACGCTCCGCAGCGACGCCGTCTCGGCGGACCCGACGCTGCTCGACCGCTTCAAGCAGGAGATCAAGCTCGCCCGGCGCATCACGCATCCGAACATCCTCCGCACGCACGACCTGGGCGAATCGGACGGGCTGCGCTACCTCTCGATGGAGTACGTCAAGGGGATCACGCTTGAAGCACCTGGTCGAGTCGGATCAGGTGCTGCCGACTCCCGTGGCCCTGCGGATCGCCAAGCAGATGTGCGCGGGCCTCGCCTCCGCGCACGAGGCGGGCGTCATCCACCGCGACATCAAGCCCCAGAACATCCTGATCGAGCCGTCGGGGGGCCTGAAGATCATGGATTTCGGGATCGCGCGTCTGACCGAGGACCGCGGCATGACCGCGACCGGCACGGTCATCGGCACTCCCGACTACATGTCGCCGGAGCAGGCGCGCGGGCTCCCGCTCGACTTCCGGTCGGACATCTATTCGACGGGGGTCGTCCTCTACGAGCTCTTCACCGGGACTCTCCCCTTCGAGGGGGACAGCCCCCTCGCCGTCGTCTTGAAGCACGTGCAGGAGAAGCCGCCGTCGCCCCAGACGAGGAACCCCAAGATCGATCCGAAGGTGTCGGCGATCATCCTGCGGTGCATGCAGAAGGAGCCCGCCGAGCGATTCGGAAGCGTCAGCGAGCTCTACGAAGCTCTGGCTCGCGTGACCGCGGCGGCGGCTTGAGGGTCCGGCTCCTCGCCGCCGCGGCGCTCGGATTCGCGCTCCCGGCGGCGGGCCAGGAGCCGCAGTATTTCGAGCCGGAAGCCTTCCGGCCGCACTTCACGTTCCAGTGGGACGCCCTCTTTCGATACGACGACATCTATCATCTGCGCTTCCGCCCCGACATCGAGCGGGGCCGCTTCGAGGCGCGGCCCGAGGTCGGGTTCCAGTTCTCGGAGCGATTCCGGGTCGCCGTGCGCGCCGTAGCCGACTACGGCACGGACGAGAACAGCGACAACTCGGCGAACTTCGACAACTACCGCTCGCGCGGCGTGTCCGTCGAGCGCTACTACCTCGAGGCGCGGCCCGGCAACTTCCAGATCGACGCGGGCGCTTTCGGCATGCCGATCCTCGCTTCGGAGATGCTCTGGGACCACGACATCCAGACGCCGGGCATTGCCGTGTCCTGGCGGACTCCCGCGGGCGACGGCTCGACCCTGACGCTTTCGGGCGCCGGCTTCTACGGCCCCCAGTCGCAGGGGGACGAGACGCGCATCGGCGTGGGCCAGGTGATCTGGCAGACCGGCGACGCCGCGCGGTTCTCTTTCGAGGCGGCGGCGGCCTTCTGGTATTTCGATCCGTTCGACCTGAAGCTCTTCTTCGGGGACGGGCGACCGAATCTGATCCGCCAGAACTATCCGAACGCGACCGCGACGGGCCTCCTCTCCGACTTCCGCGTGGCCGACCTTCTTCTGCGATTGCGCTTCCCGGTCGGAAGCATTCCGGTTCTCGTGAGCGTCGACGGCGTGAAGAACTTCGGCGTGCGCGGCGAAGCGAAGCGGGAGGGGGAAGCCGAGGCTTTCGAGGGAAACGTGACCGTCGGAAGGCTCGGGACTCAGTGGAACTGGCGGTTCTTTTACACCTTCCAGTACGTCGAGCGGGACGCGATCCTCGGCGCCTACAACACCGACGACTGGTGGTTCCACAGCTGGTATCTCGGACACCGGGTCGGGCTGGCGCTGACCGTGCTGCCGAACGTCTTCGTGCAGGGGTCGGTCGTTTTTCAGCGGCGTCTGGATCGCCGCAACTTCCTGAACCGGATCCTGGTCGACCTGGTCAAGATGTGGTAGTTACCGTCGGTTCATGCACCCGTGATATTCGGGTCTTGCCCACATGGTTCAGTCGCTCGCGGCGCGCGAAGTCTCCCGAGCGGAAGCGAGGGAGGAGGCGCGCGACGCGGGAGCCGTAGCGCAGCGAGCGATCAGGCGCCTGGTCGAGCCCCTTTGGGCGAGCCAGGCGCCGGTGCGCCGCAGGCGCAGATCGCGAGCTAGCGAAGGCGACGGCCGCGCGGCAACAGCTTCAGCCCCGCCAGGACCGCTTCGATCCGGCGGCGCGTGTCGTCGCCAACGGGCACGGCCGGGAGGCGCGCGGTCTCGCCGCAGCGCTTCATCAGGGCGAGCGCGCATTTGACCGGGCCGGGGTTCGCCTCGAGCGCGTTCGCTTCCATCAACTCGAAATACTTCCGGTGGAGCCGCCGCGCTTCGGCCCAGTTCCCCGCGAGCGCCGCGCGGACGAGCTCGCCCATCTCCGCCGGGATCTCGTTGGCGGCGTCGGAGATCACGCCCTCGGTCCCGAGCCCGAGGAGCGCGAGCGCGGTCGAGTCGCCGCCGGCGAAGAGGAGGAGACCCTCGGGCCGCGACGCGGCCAGCTTCGCGATCTTGGCGATGTCCTCGGAGGACTCCTTGAGCCCGACGACACTCGGGATCTCCGCCAGGCGCCGGACCGCTTCGACGGAAAGATCCGTGCCGGTCCGCGGCGGGGACGTTGGAGATCAGGATCGGAAGGTCCGTCGCGTCGGCAATGGCCGAGAAGTGACGGAAGAGCCCCTCGGTCGAGGGCCCGCTGTCCGGCGTGACGGAGAGGATCCCGTCGGCCCCCGCCTTGCGGGCATCGAGCGCCCAGAAGACCGACTTCGCGGTGTGGTTGCCTCCGGCGCCCGCGATCACCGGCACTCGGCCGGCCGCCGCCTGGACGACCGACGCCGTGACCGCTTTGCGCTCGTCGCCGGAGATGGTCGCCGACTCCCCCGTGGCGCCGCAGCTGACGAGGAAGTCGATCCCCTGCTCGATCTGCCAGGAGACCAGACGCGCGATGGCGTCGAAGTCGATGCGGCCCCGCTCGTCGAACGGGGTCACGAGCGACGTGCCGCAACCCTTCCAGTCGACGCGCGGTCTCGATTTCAAGAGGCCTCCGAAGCCGCCAAGTCCCTGTCCTGTGAGCCGGTGAGGGGGAACCTACCACGGAGCGTCCGGGACCGCGGCGGCGCCGGCGCGGAGTTGTGCTTCAATAGAGCATGTCCGCCGTCAATCCGGGTCCTCTCTGCCCCCGCTGCCGCCGGCGCGTGGCGGCCTGGCGCCTCGACCACTGCGTCTACTGCGGCGAGCGCTTTCCGGAAGGGTTTCGGGACGGGTTCGAGGAGCCCGCCGCCCTCCAGTGGATCGAGCGGCCGGGGGTGCCCCCCGAGGCGAGCAAGCAGCTCGAGATGATGAAAGTCGTCGGCTTCGACAAGCCGGCCAAGGGGCGCTCGTTCGGGGCGTTCTTCGGCCTGCTCTCGCTGCCGGTCTTCGGCGTCATCTTCTATCTGCTCTACGGTCTGGTCTCCCGGACGTCGCCGGGCGGCGCCGCCCTGATCGTGCTCGCCGGGCTCACGTTCCTGGGCTACCTCGCCTGGTCCTTCTTCCGGGCGCGCCGCTGACTTGTCGATCGCGCTGAAGAATCCGTCCGAGCTGCTCGGCCGGATCGGCGCGTCGCCGTCGGAGCGCCTGCTCCTCGTGGACGCTCCCGAGGAGCTCGAGCGGCTCCTCGCGTCCGCCCGACCGGACGGAGGAGCGGCGCTCGAGTCGGTTCCCGCGGACCGCCTGCGCGCGGTCAAGGACGACTTCGACGTCGTGCTCGTCTGGAGGGAAGACCGCGTCGGGTCTCAGGCGCTCCTCGGGGCCGCGCTCCGGCGGCTTCGTGCTGCCGGCGCAATCTGGGTCGTCACGGCGATGCGAAAGGTGACCGGCCCGCGGACTCCGGCGGCGCACCGGCTCGAGCGACGCGACCTCGAGAAAGCGTTCGCCGCCTCCGGCCTCGCGCTCGATCGCGAGGCGCGCTTCTCCGCCTGGCACGTGGGGTATCGGTTCCGGAGATCCTCGGACGCGGCGACCGGCGGCCCGCGGGAGCCCGAGGGCTATTCGACGTAGGGGTAGAACTTCGCCATCACCCGGAAGAACCGGCCGCCGTCGGCGGGAACGGTCAGCTGGCAGCGCGTCACCTCGATCGTCGAAGAGAGCGAGACTCCGGGAGCCGTCAGCGTCACGGGATATTTCATTCCGACCTTGAGGGGGCTGTCGAAGTCGAACTGGACGGCGGTCGGCGTCACGTCGATCACCTGGCGCGCCCGGTCCCACCGGATCTTCAGCTCGTATTGATCCGGCGTCGGGCGCTTCTTGCGCGCGTCGGTCGTCCGCCTCGGCTTGTCCGGATCGCTCGGTCTCGGAGACATCAGAGTTCCCAGGCGGACCGTCGCGGCTACGGCTCCCGCCGCGCGAAAGACGCCGCGAGACGGATCGCCGACAACATTCCGCTCTTCTCGCGGGCGGCGCGCACTTTCGCCTTTTGCGCCGCGTTCAGCCGCCGCACGTACCCCATGTACCGACCCTGCAGGCGCCGCAGCTTCCGGACCCGCGGCGACAGCTTCGCCCGGCGGACCGCGCGTCGGGCGCGGCGGCGCGCCGAGTTCGCCGGGCCGCCCGCCTCGAGGGCCGCCAGCCGCTTCCGCAGGTGCTCGATCTCCTCCCGCCTCCGGCGCAGAGCCGCACGCACCTGGGCCTCCCGCAGCTTTCCCTGGTCGAGAAGCACTTCGAGGGCGTAGTGCGCCTCTTTCGCCGTCAGTCGCATTCGCCGTTTCCCTCCCCAGAAGCCGCGCTCGAGTCGCGCGGTGAATCGGACCGAGCCGCGCGGATTCTATCAACAGCCCACCCGCGCGGGCGGTCAAGAGCCGGACGCCGGCACCCGGACTCTACGCGAGGACGTCGCGCCGCGCGAAGACCGCGAAGGAGACCGCGAGCGCCGACGCCGCCCAGACGGTGAGCACGACGACGGAGAACGGCACGGTCATCCCCGAGATCGGCGGAGGCGAGCCCGTGTAGTAGTCGGGCAGCGGCAGGTTCGTCACGAAGAGGTACTTCTGGAACTCCCAGGTGGATGCCAGGCGCGGCAGGATCGTACCGAGGATCAGAGCAGCGAACATCGTGCCCATCGACGCCGCGGTCGAGCGCAGGAGGACCGACGTCATGAAAGCGATCGCGGCGACCGCTGCCGTCGAGAACCAGGCCAGGCCGAAGACGAGGATCGTCTCCTGCCAGAGCGGCACCGCGCGCACGGACGAGGAATCGAGCGCCTCGCCGGTGAGCCGGAACCCCGTCAGGACCGGCGCGCCCCACCCCCGGTATCCGTAGGCGAACCCGCCGAAGACGTAGGCCACGACGCCGCCCACGAGCACCGTCAGCGCCACCGCCAGGAGCAGGGCCGCGAGCTTCGAAGCGAGCACGCGGCGCCGCCCGACCGGGCGCGTCAGCAGGAGCTTGATCGTCCCCTGCGCGAACTCCGAGGAGACGATGTCCGCGGCGAAGACGATCGCGAGCAGGTGCAGCAGAAGATAGCTCGCCGCGTTCGCGAAGCCGCGGGTGAAGAGCGGTCCCGAGAGCTCCTCCGGGTTGATGTTGCGGTCCAGGTGGTACTGCAGGCGCGCGATCTCGAACTGCATCCATCGCCGCTGGGTATCGGGCATCCTCCCCTGGCGGACCCAGTTGCGCATGCGTGCGATCTGCTCCTGCGTGTCGATGCGCCAGTCCTTGCGCGAGCCGAAGCGCCGCCTCCCCTCGACCTGCGCGAAGACGATGATCCCGACGAGCGCGACGAGGATCAGGAGCACCAGGCGGAAGCGGCGCCGCTTCCAGAGCTTCAGCATCTCGTTCTCGACGAGAGGGAGGAAGGGAGGTCATTGGGGACATTGAGTCATCTGAGTCATTGAGGTCATGGACTCATTGCGGGATCATCGGCAATCATTCGATCTCTCGAATCCGCTCAATCTCTCAATTCTTCCTCACACCGTCTCCCCGCCGGTCACTTCGAGGAAGAAGTCCTCGAGTGTCGAGGCCCGGCGCTCGACGGCGAAGACCTCGACGCCGGCATTCACGAGCGCCCGCACGATCTCCGGAATCGCCGCGGCGGAGGCGGGCAGGAGGATCGCCTCCTCGCCTTCCCGCTCGAAGTCCCCCGGAAACACGGCGGCGAGCACCACGGCCGCCTTCTCGAGCGGCCGCGCCACGATGCGGTGGCCGCCCCCCGAGCGCGACAGCAGCTCGGCGACCGGGCCCGTCGCGAGGGTCTTCCCCCGGTGGATGATCGCCACCCGGTCGCACGTCTGCTCGACCTCCGAGAGGAGGTGGCTCGAGACGAAGACCGCGATGCCGCGCTCCGCTGCGAGCTGGCGGACGAGGCGCCGGATCTCGCGGATGCCCGCCGGATCGAGCCCGTTGGCCGGCTCGTCCAGGATCAGCACGGTCGGGAGCGCCGAGCAGCGCCTGGGCGATCCCGAGCCGCTGGCGCATGCCGAGCGAGTAGGTCGAGACCTTCTCGTCGAGCCGCTCGCTCGAGCGCCACGAGGTCGGCGAGCCCCGGAATCCGCTCCGCGGCGCCGTCCGGGAGCATCCGGGCGAAGTGGAGCAGGTTCTCGCGCCCCGTCAGATAAGGATAGAGGTCCGGCGACTCGACGATGCAACCGACGTGTGCCATCGCCCGATGGAAGTCGCGGTCGAGCGTCGAAGCCGCCGATGCGCACGCGGCCCCGGTCGGGTCGGGCGAGCCCCACGAGCATCCGGATCGTCGTCGTCTTGCCGGCGCCGTTGGGGCCGAGGAATCCGAAGACCTCGCCGGCCCCGACCTCGAACGACACGTCCGAGACCGCGACCCGCTCGCCGAACTTCTTCGTGAGGTGCTCGGCGGCGAGAACCGTGTCGCCCACGGCGCAGAATCTCTCACAAGCGGGAGCGGAGCGCTCGATCGAGGCCGGCCTGCGTATGATGCGGGCGATGGCGGCCGGAGTCTCCTCCCGTTTCTGGCTCTGGCGGCTGCCGGCCGCCGTGGCAATCGGCGCGACCCTGCTCTTCGCGGCGGGTTCGTTCTCGCGCTGCGGGGGCTCGCGGGCCACCCGCTTGGCGCGGCGCCGCCCGCGCCCGGGGGCGCGCGGATGCCGACCCCACGCCCCGGCGGCCATCTCCTCCTCGTGCTCGGCGATTCGCTCGCCCGAGGGACCGGAGACGAGTCCGGCCGGGGCTTCGCGAGAGAGCTCCACGAGGAGTTGAAGAAGCGCGGGCCCGCCGAGATCGCCAACCTCGCCGTCAACGGCGCCGAGTCGGCGGAAGTCCGCGACCTCGTCGAGAGCGCCAACGTCGCGTCGCTCGCCGCCGGCGCCGCCTGGATCCTGCTCTCGGTCGGCGGAAACGACCTGTCGCACGCCGTCCCCCTGGCCGGGCGATCGGTCCGCGCCCGGCTCACCCGCGGAAGTCCTGGCGCGGGCGAAGGAGCGGTACGCCGCGAACCTGCGGGCGATCCTGACGAAGCTCCGCGAGGCGAACCCGACGGCGCCGATCCGCGTGCTCGGCCTCTACGACCCCTTCGAGACCGCGGCGAGTGCCAGCCGCATCGGCGCGTCGGTCATCCTCGGCTGGAACGCCATCATCCAGGAGACGGCGATCGGGTTCCCGGGCGTCCTCGTGGTTCCGACGTTCGACCTCTTCGAAGGGCGCGAGGACCGGCTCGCCCTCGACCACTTTCACCCGAACCGCGCGGGCTACTCCCTGATCACGGCCCGCGTGCTTCAGGGCCTGCCCTAACGTCGCGGGCTCATGCCGGCTCGTTCGCGTGATACTCGAGTGAAGCGAGCCCGTTCGTGATACTCGAGTGAAGCGATCGCTCGCGATCAGCGGAAGAGCCGGAACAGGAATCGCAGCACCGCGACCACGATCGACCCGAGCGTGCTCCAGCGGTCGACGCGCGCCGAGAGCGAGTTGCGGCCGAAGAATCGATACGCGGACGTCGCCCCGGCCGCGAGCGTCCCCGCCCAGAAGCCGAGCGAGGTGACGCGCTCGTATTTCGCTTCGGCGTGCGCCCGGACTTCGTCGATCGCCGCCGCGAGGTCGCGGCGCTCGCCCTCGGCGCGGATCGAGAGCGCGGAGAGGCGCTCCTCGCGCGCGCTCAACCCGCCCCTTCTCTCAGCCGGGCCTCGATCTCTTCCGCCGACTCGCGCGACGCGCCGCGGTCGACCTCGCCACCGGAAGGCTCCGCGGCCTCGTCCCTCTCGCGCGGGCGGCCGACGCCGGCGGCGCCCTTGATGGCGTCCAGGTCCCGATGGATCTCCCGGCGGGTCATCGGAAACTCGAAGGGCCGCACGAGCGAGAGCCTCTTCACGGCGAGCCATCCGAGCGTCCCGGCGATCGCGACGTAGAGCACGAACGTCGCGAGGATCCCGAGCACCGGCCCGCCCAGGAGCTTCGAGAGCAGCGCCGCGAGGAGCGCCGTCAGCAGGAGGCCGGCCAGGGTCGCGAAGAGGAGCGCGAGGAAGAGTCCCGCAAACGCCCGGCCGAGCAGGCCCCCCTTCTCCGCGAGCTCCTCCTGGAGGATCTCCGTCCGCGTCTCGAAGAGCCGGCCCGCGGCGGCGCCGACCGCCCACAGCCGCTCGCGCCATCCCGTCTCGACCGGGGCGGCTGCGCCCTCGTCGTCGCGTTCCTCGGATCTCATGCGGCGCCGACCGAAATCGGAGTGCCCGATCGCCCGCCCGCAGTACTCGCCTCGAGAGGCGCCACGCGGATCCCCGCCGCGGAGAGCCCTTCGGCGACGCGCCGCGCGATCGCCGCCGCGCCCGGCGTATCGCCATGCAGGCAGATCGAATCGGCGCGCACCGGGAGAAGGCTGCCGTCGGCGGCGACCGCGACGCCGTCGCGCGCGATCGAGACCGCCTGCGCGGCGGCGTCCTCGGGGTTCGTCAGGAGCGCGTCGCTCCGGCCGCGCGGCACGAGGGTCCCGTCGGGCCGGTATCGCCGGTCGGCGAATGCTTCCGCGGCGACCGGAAGCCCCGCCTCCCGCCCGGCGTCGAGGAGCTTCGAGCCCGCCGCGCCGAGGAGAATGAGCGTCGGATCGAAACGCCGCACGCCCTCGGCAATTGCGCGCGCGACGTCGGACGACTCCCCCGCCATGTGGTAGAGCGCGCCGTGCGGCTTCACGTGCGAGAGCCGGCCCCCCCGGGAGCGCGCGAATCCGTCGAGGGCCGCCACCTGATAGAGCACCAGCCGCTCGATCGCGTCGGGCGGCATCGCCATCGGGAGCCGGCCGAAGTTCTCCCGGTCGGGGAACCCCGGATGCGCCCCGACGTGGACGCCGGCCGCCAGCGCGGCCGCCACCGTCTCGTCCATGGTCGCCGGGTCGCCGGCGTGGAAGCCGCAGGCCACGTTGACGGATGTCACGAACGGAATGAGATCCCCGTCCGCCATCCCCTCCCCGACGTCGGCGTTCAGGTCGATCGACAAGGGCCTCAAATACTACTCCGGTCCGCCGGATCGGGCCTGGAGCGCCTGCGCGAGCGTTACGGCCGCGAACCGCACCGCGCGCCCCGGCGGCGCCTGGGCGATCCGCGGCCAGTCGGCCGCGATCACGGCGCCGAGGCGCGCGTAGCCCCCGGTGATCGGACGGTCGGGCCCGAGGAGAATCGGCTGCCCGCCGGATGGGACCTGGATCGTCCCGAGCGCCGTCCCCTCGGGAGGCATCTCGGCGCCGAGCGACGCGGCGACCGGATCGCCCTCGAGCCGGATCCCGCGCCGGTCGCTCGTCGAAGAGACGCGAAAGACCGTGGCGAGGAAGCGCTCGACCGCCGCCGGCTCGAAGAAGCGTCCGCGACGCGGCTCGAGCACGATGCGAAGGACGATCTCGGACGCGTCTTCCGCCGGCGCCGCGACCTCGGTCGCCGGGGGGACCGCGGCGAGCGTCGCGCCGCGGCGAATCATCAGGATCTCTCCCGACTCGAGGCGCCGCGTCAGGCCGAGGCGTCCCGTCGCCTGCAGGCCCGACTCGATGCAGAGGTACGCCCGCGCCCCCCGGCGCGTCGGACCGAAGCGCAGGCGGTCGCCGGCGGCGAGTCGGAACGGGGACTCGGCCGAAATCACGGCGCCGTTGCGCTCGACGTCGATCGCGGCGCCCGATACGCAGACCGCCGTGTCGGAGAGCGCCTCGAGCTCCGGGCCGAGGAGCGTCATCTCGAGGGCCGCCGCGCCGCCCGGGTTCCCGACGAGCCGGTTTCCCCGCTCGAGCGCGCCTTCGTCCGCAGCCCCCCCCGGTGGAATTCCCGATCGGCCGCGGCCGTACTCCGGCGATCCCTGGACCGACGTGAAGACGCCCGCCTTCACGACGCGGAAGACGGGCCGCCCGCCGGGGAAGGTCGAGATGCGCGAAGCCGCCGCGGCGAGCTCCCGCTCGAGCCCGGCGAAACGGGATTCCCCGGCCGGCGCGAATCGGACCCGGTCGCCGGCGGCGAGCAGGGACGGGGGATTCGTCTGCTCGTCGAAGAGCCGGACGGCCGCCCGACCGATGAGCCGCCATCCGCCGGGCGTCGGCGGAGGGATAGACGCCGGTGTAAGGGCCTCCGATCGCGACGGAGCGGGCGGGCACGCGGGGCCGCGGCGACGGGAGGCGCGCCGCGTGGAGCGCCGGATCGAGCCCGGCGAGATACGCGAAGCCCGGCGCGAAGCCGAGAAACGCGACGGTGTAGTCGCCGGCCGCGTGGCGGCGCGCGAAGTCCTCGGCCGACATCCCGGCCGACTCGGCCAGGGGTGCGAGGTCCGGGCCGGCCTCGCCGCCGTAGAGCGTCTCGATCTCGACCGCGCGCGGGGGCGACTCGGTCTCGACCCCCTCGACGCGCGCGAGCGCTTCACGCCGGATGGACTCCCGCGGGGTCCGGAGGGGATCGAAGGTCAGGAAGAGCGTCCGCGCGCCGGGGACGGCGTCCCGCAGGCCCGGCAGCGCCGACGCGGCGAGAGCCGAGGCGAGCCGGACCGCCGAGCGGTTCGCCTCGTCGTCGGAGACGCCGGGAAACTCGACGACGGCCGCGCCGTCGGCGACGTCGAGGTACTCCGGGCGGGCACCGTCAGGACACCCGCCGCGCCCGGCGCCAGAGCAGGTACACGGGAACGCCCGCCGCGACGATCGCGTACCCCGGCCAGGTCGTCCGGGGGTTTCCCGCGAGGAGGATCGCGATCAGGAGGAGCCCGCCCGCCGCGTAGAGGAGGGGCAGCCACGGGTACCCGGGCGCTCGGAACGGGCGCGCCCATTCGGGCCGGCGCCGCCGCAGGACCACGACCGCGAGCACGAGGAGCACGAAGAAAAGGAGGTCGGCCGAGATGACGTATTTCAGGAGGTCGCTGTAGCTGCCCGAGAGCACGAGGACGCCCGCCCACGCCGACTGGGCCCACAGCGCGTTGCGACGGCACGCCGGCGGAGTTGATCCGCTCGACGCGGCGGAAGAAGAGGCCGTCACGCGCCATCGCGAACGCGACGCGGGCGCCCGACAGGATCAGGCCGTTCACGCATCCGAAGGTCGACACCATGATCGCCGCGGCGACGGCCGCCGCCGCCGGCGGGCCGAAGAGCGCGGTCGCGACGGCGGTCGCGACACGGTCCTCGGGAGCGTGCTGGATCCCGGAAAGCGGCAGCACGTTCGCGTACGCCACGTTCGCGAGGACGTAGAGGAGGGTCACGACCGCGCATCCGGCCAGAAGCGCCCGCGGCAGCGTGCGGCCCGGATCCTTGACCTCTTCCCCGGCGAACGTGACGTTGTTCCACGCCGACTGCGAGAAGAGCGGCCCGACCATCGCCGTCCCGAGCGCGGCGAGGAGCGCGGCGCCCGCGAGGGGCTCGCCCGACGGGGCGATCGCCCGAAAGAAGCCGGGCTCCCGCAGGGCGGCGCCGTCCCGCGGGAGCGCGAGGCCCGCCGCCGTCAGGGCGAGGAGCGCGGCGAACTTCGCGACGGTGAAGACGTTCTGCGTCCGGGTCCCGGCCTTCAACCCCGTGGCGTTGGACGCGGTCAGCAGCGCGATCACGACCAGGGCGACCACCTGGACCGCGGAGACCGAGACCGGGCCGAGCGAGAAGAGCCGGCGCGACCCGGAGACCGACGGGGCGAGGACCCCGAGGTACTTCGCGAACGCGACGGCCACCGCGGCGATCGTGCCCGTCTGGACGACGAGAAAGAGCGTCCATCCGAAGAGGAATCCGGCGAGCTCGCCGTACGCCTCGCGGAAGAAGACGTACTGGCCTCCGGCCCGCGGGAGCATCGCGGCGAGCTCGGCGCAGCAGAGCGACGCGACCATCGTGGAGAGCCCGGCGATCGCCCAGGCCGCGAGCAGCCACCCCGTCGAGCCGAGCCCCCGCGCGCTCTCGGCGGACACGATGAAGATCCCCGATCCGATCATCGACCCGACGACGAGCGTCGTCGCGTCGAAGACGCCGATCTCGCGGGAGAGCCTCGCCGCAGCGGCCAAGGCGTCCTTCAGATCCGCGGGACCGGCGGGCGGGGCTGCCGGAAGCCTCTTCTCGAACGCGGCGACCACATGGAGCGTCACGAGCGCGAGGACGGTCGCGCCGGCCGCGAGCAGGTACTGCGCGAAGCGAGGTCGCCGCTCCCACTGTCGCCGCGAAGAGCATCGAGGCGGCCGTCGTCAGGCCCTCGATATGCTCGCGGTCGTCTCTGCCGCAGGATCGTGCCCGCGCCGAGGAAGCCGACCGCCGTCACGACCGCGGTGATCACGGGCACCGGGTCGAATCGGACGAGGGTCGAGGCCGGCGGCGACAGAAACTGGTAGAGGAGGCCACGGGCCCCTTCGACGAGCATGGCGGCCGCGCCGGCCACGAGCATGTGCGTCCGAAGTCCCGCCGCTTTGCGGGCGAACTCCCGCTCGAGGCCGATCAGCGACCCAAGCAACATCGCGAGCGCGACGTCGCCGAGCATCCAGAGCTGGTCGGCCGCGCTCACGAATTCACCTCCGTGCGAGGAGGCGGCGGAACCACAGCGCGGCGCCGCCGCCGACGGGCGCTCTCCCCCGCGGCCGCGGCCAGGGCGAGGGCCGCGGCGCCGGCGCCGAGCAGGACCCATCCCGAGCGGGTCGCCGGCCCCGGCGGCGCCGCCACGCGTTCCCGCTCCCACTCCGACGCGGCGCGGCGTCGATCGAGCTCGAGCTTCAGGCTCTCCTCTCCCCGCCGCATCGCCCAGCGATGGTTGGCCTCGAGCGCCGGCCGGAAGAGGGGCGCGAGCAGTCGGACCAGCGGCTTTCGGGCCTCGATGCGCCAGTCGAAGGTGACGCCGACCCAGGCGCCCGCCGGCTCGAAGGAACACTCGCCGCGCCCCTCGAAGTCCCCCTCCGCGCGAAACGCGAAACCGTGCGGCTCCCGCCTTTCGGTGATCGAGAGATTCCAGTCGAGCGTGTACGGGAGCCAGCCGCGCGTCGAGAGGCGCACGGTCCGGCCGATGCCGTCCGCGTCCCCGCCCGAGAGCTCCTCGGCCTCGAGGTAGACCGACGGCCACCAGCGCGGCAGGTCCAGAGGGTCGCCGAGCACGTCGGAGACCTCCCGGGGAGTGCCTGGCACGAGCCACCGCGTCGAGAAGTGATAGTCGTGGATGCCCATCCGACGCTCCGGGGTGCGCCGAGAGCTTATCGCGGGCGGGGGCGGCGCTCGGTGCGTCGCAAGTGCTCGTCCTTCAGAGCTTGCCCGGATCCGGGAGCGGAACTTCCCCATCCGGCGTGCGTAACTACCGGGCAGGCGGCGCGTCTGACCATCAGCCGACGGTGTCCGGCAGGGAAGGGGTCGATTCCATGCGCAAACTCTTCAAAACGCTGTTTCTTCTCGCGATCCTCGTCGCCGCCGCCGGGGGCCTGTACGCCTGGGCCCGCTCGACCAAAGGGGACAAGGACGGTCCCAAGATGGTCTCGGTCGAGAAGGGCACGGTCGTCGAGAAAGCGATCGCCGTCGGCCAGATCCAGCCGCGGCAGAAGTTCTCGGTCAAGTCCAAGATCTCCGGAATCGTGCGGCGCTGCCAGGTCCAGGTGGGGGACCGCGTCACCGCCGGCCAGACGCTCTTCGAGATCGCCCCGGACCCGACCCCGCAGGAGCTGACCGACGTCGACCGGCAGCTCGACAGCGCCCACGCCTCCTTCCAGCGCGCGCAAGGCCGACTACGAGCGGGCGCTCGAGCTGTCGAAGACGGGCGTGCTGCCGGCCTCGGACCTCGACACCAAGCGGGAAGCCTTCGAGCTCGCCAAGATCGCCGTCGCGCGCGCCGAGCAGGGGCGAGACCTGACCCGCAAGGGCCGCATCGCCACGGCCGACATCACGATCGAATCGACGATCAAGGCGCCGGCGGCGGGCACGATCCTGACCCGCGCCGTCAACCCGGGCGACCCGATCACGCCGCTGACCTCCTATCAGCCGGGCACCGAGCTCGCGACGGTGGCCGACATGACCGACCTGATCTTCCGGGGAACCGTGGACGAGATCGACGTCGGGAAGCTCAAAGTGGGGCTCCCCGCGCGGATCAAAGTGGGCGCGCTCCCCTCCGACGTCGTGACCGGCCGGGTGGCGCGCATCGCGCCGCAGGCGCAGCAGAAGGAGGGAGCGACCCTCTTCGACGTCGAGATCGAGCTCGACCCGACGAACAAGATCGTCCTGCGCGCCGGCTACTCGGCCAACGCCGACCTGATCATCCGGGAGAAGAAGGACGTGCTGACGATGCCCGAGCGCGTCGTCATCTTCGAGGACGGCGGCAAGAAGACGTTCGTCGAGCTCCCGGCGGGCAAGCCCAAGGAGCCGCCCAAGAAGACCGAGGTGAAGCTCGGCGTCTCCGACGGCCTGAACGCCGAAGTGATCGCCGGCCTCGAGAAGGGCGCGAAGGTCCTCGAGCGGCCGCCCAAGAAAATCACGTCCGCGGTCGACTGAGCCCGCCGCGATGCTGACGGTCAAGGACGCCCTCCGGCAGATGTGGCGGGACCTGCGCGGCCAGAAGCTGCGCACGTTCCTGACCGTCTTCGGCATCGTGTGGGGCACGGTCTCCGTGACGCTCCTCCTCGCCTTCGGCCGCGGCCTCCAGCGCCAGATGACGATCAACGCCGCCGGCATCGGCGACCAGATCTGCATCGCGTGGCCGGGCCTGACGTCGATCCCCTTCGAAGGGCTCGGCAAGGGGCGCAAGATCCGCCTGAACGAAGAGGACGTCGACGCCATCCGCAAGGAGGCGCCGGGTCTGACCGCCATTTCGAGCGAGTACTCGGAGACCCTGAAGCTCGTCTACAACAACAAGACGCTCGCCGTGGACGTCTCGGGCATCTCTCCCGAGTTTGGCGACATGCGCAACCTGATCCCGCAGGAAGGGGGCCGCTTCATCAACCCGAACGACATCGCCGAAGAGCGGCGGGTCCTCTTCATCGGAAACAAGCTCGCCAAGGACGTCTTCGGCGAGACCTCGCCCGTCGGCAAGACCGTCCTCCTCGGCGGATCGCCGTTCCTGATCGTCGGCGCGCTCCAGAAGAAGGTCCAGCAGTCGAGCTACAGCGGCCGCGACAACGGCAAAGTCTTCATCCCGCACACGACGTTCCGGGCCCTGACCGGCGCCAAGTGGGTGGACAACCTGATCTACCAGCCGGCGATCGCGGGCCAGAGCAAGCAGATCACGGCGGGCGTGCGCGAGATCCTGGGGCACCGGCAGCGCTTCGACCCGGACGACAAGGAAGCGCTCTCGGTCTGGGACACGACGGAACAGTTCGCCTTCTTCGAGGTCTTCTTCCTCTCGTTCCGACTCTTCCTCGGCATCATCGGGTCGTTCACGCTCATCGTGGGAGGAATCGGAGTCTCGAACATCATGAACGTCGTTGTCGAGGAGCGCACGCGCGAAGTCGGCATCAAGATGGCGCTCGGGGCGCGGACCAAGTGGATCCTGCGCCAGTTCCTGATGGAGACGATGCTCATCACCGCGCTCGGCGGGGCGATCGGATTCGCCATCTCGCTCGCGATCTGCGCGGTGTTTCCGAAGTTCGGGGTCCAGGAGGCGGTCGGCAATCCCGAGGTCTCACTCTCGGTCGCCGCGGTGGCCGCCGCGATCCTCGGGCTGACGGGCCTCGTCGCGGGCTACTTTCCCGCGAAGGAGGCCTCGCGGCTGGATCCCGTCGTGGCGATGAAGCTGTAGGGGCGCAACGATGTCGCGACGCGATCTCGCCCTCGTCCTCCAGCTCTTCTTCCGGTCCGCCCGGCTCCAGAAGAAGCGCGCGACGTTGACGATCGCCTCGCTCGCCTGGGGCACCGTGACGATCCTGCTGCTTCTCGCGTTCGGCGAGGGCCTGAAGCGGCAGGTCAGTCAGAACGAGCAGGCCATGGGCTCGAACCTGGCGATCCTCTGGCCCGGCGAGACCTCGATCCCCTACAAGGGGCTCGCCGAAGGGAGATCCATCCGGATGCGCCTGGACGACGTGGAGTTCGTGCGCGAGCGGATGCCGGAGCTCGACGCCGTCTGGGGCGAGGTCACTTCCTGGCGCACCGCGCTCGCCTACGGTCGCAAGACCGTCAACGGACGGATCATCGGCACGCTCCCGATCTACGGCGACCGCCGAAAGCAGTTTCCGAAGCCGGGCGGCCGGTTTCTGGATCCGCAGGACGAGACCGAGAAGCGCCGCGTCGTCTTCCTCGGCAACGAGATCGCCAAAGACATCTTCGCCGCCGAGGACCCGGTCGGAAAGACCCTCCTCATCAACAACTCGCCCTTCACCGTGATCGGTGTCATGGTGCCCAAGCGCCAGTCCTCGACTTACGGCGGGCCGGACGCGCAGCACGGCGTGATCCCCGCCTCCACCTTCAAGGCCCTCTTCGGCCAGGACCGCCTGAACGTGCTCGTGCTGCGCGTGAAGAAGTCCGAGGACATGGACGACGCTCTCGTGCGCCTGAACCAGGTGCTCTCTCCACGGCTCGGGTTCGACCCGGAGGACACCCGCGTGTTCGGGGTCTGGAACACGGTCGAAGGGCAGAAGATGACCGTGAAGATCCTGCTCGGCCTCGAGATCTTCTTCGGCGTGATCGGCGCGCTGACCCTCATCATCGGCGGCGTCGGCGTCGCCAACATCATGTACGCCGTCGTCAAGGAGCGCACCCGCGAGATCGGCGTCAAGATGGCGCTCGGGGCGCGGCGCAACTGGATCACCGGGCCCTTCATCCTCGAGGGCCTCGTCTACACGCTCCTCGGCGGCCTCTTCGGCGCTTTGATCGCGATCGTGCTCGTCACGCTCATCGGCTTCCTCCCGACGGAGGGGAACGAGGCGCTCGAGTTCCTCGGAAAGCCGACGCTCTCGTGGCCGATCGGCGTGATCACGATCGCGATTCTCGGAACGGCCGGCCTCCTCGCCGGATACTTCCCCGCGCGCCGGGCGGCCTCGATCGATCCGGCGACGACGCTGCGATATGAGTAGCTCGAAGAAGACCGGAGCCGCCGCGGGCAACGGCCACGTCATCTCGATGTCGGCGATCCGCAAGGTCTACGACACCGGGAAGGTCAAGGTCGAGGCCTTGAAGGGGATCGACCTCGAGGTCTCCGCCGGCCAGTTCGTGGCCGTCGTCGGGCCTTCCGGCTCGGGCAAGTCCACGCTCATGAACCTGATCGGCTGCCTCGACACGCCGACCGACGGGACTTACCGCCTCGCGGGCGAGGACGTCGCCGGGCTCTCCGCGCGACGAGCTCGCGGACATCCGCAACCGGCGGGTCGGGTTCGTCTTCCAGAACTTCAACCTGCTCCCTCAGATCTCGGCCTTCGAGAACGTCGAGATGCCGCTCCTCTTCGGTGGCGTCGCGCCGAAGAAGCGCAAGGAGCGGGTCGAGGAGCTCCTCGCCAAGGTCGGCCTCGCGGACCGGATGGAGCACAAGCCGACGGAGCTCTCCGGCGGCCAGATGCAGCGCGTGGCGATCGCGCGCGCCCTGGCGATGGAGCCGGACATCCTCCTCGCCGACGAGCCGACCGGGAACCTCGACACCTCCTCGGGCGAGCGACGTCATGAGCCTCTTCTCGGAGCTCTGGCAGCAGGGACGCACCCTGATCGTGATCACCCACGACATGTCGCTCGCCCGACGGGCGGGGCGGGTCGTCGAGGTGCGCGACGGCCGGATCCTGCGCGACGGCCCGGCGGGCTCCGGGCCGGCGGCCCCGGAGCCACCGCCCGCGCCGCATTAGTTAACCAACTGGTTAACTAATTCGAGCCGCCCTTCGCGAACGCCTCGATCTCCTCGATCGCCTCCCGCCCGAGGAGCGCGACCGTCGGATCGGGGTCCTCCACCAGCTTCCGGAAGAGGGGCAGGTCTGCCGCGTGGTGGAGGGCGGTCAGCCGGTGGATCGCGTCCTCGCGGACCTGCCGGTTGCGGTCGGAGGTGAACTGGCGCAGGCGCTCGGCCAGGCGCGGGTCGTCGGGCGCCGCGCCGCGCCAGCCGTCGAGCGCCGCGAGCCGCACCTCCTGGCGGTGCTTCGGGTCGGTGTAGGGCTCGAACGTCGCGGCGAGCGTCGGGTCGTCGAGGCTCGCGAGGCCCGCCAGGGCGCCCAGGCGGATCGAGTCCCACCAGCGGGACTCCCGCGCGAGCTGCCGCTTGAGGAACTCTTTCACCCCCGCTCCGCCGAGACCGCCGAGCGACATCTCCGCCGCGGCGACCACGTCCTCGGCCGCATCGCCCTCGATCGCGTGGCGCAACGCCGCGGCCGCCGAGCTCCCGCCGCAGTCGCCGAGCGCGACGGCCGCCGCGCGCCGCACGCGCCGGTCGCGGTCCCCGAGCGCCTTCGCGAGCGCTTGCGCCGCGGCTTCGCCTCCGGCGCGCCCCAGATCGACCGCCGCCTCCTGGCGCAATCCCCAGTGCGCCCCGGCGTCCTGGAGAACCCGGGTGAGCGCCTCGATGGCCCGCGGGTCGCGTCCGAAGTCGTCGCCGAGCTGCCGCGCCGCGCGCAGGCGTGCCGCGAGGTCGCCGGTCGCGAGCTCGTCCAAAACCTCTTCGATCGGGCGCTCGTACCGCACCTCGCAGACGAGCCAGCCCCCCTTGTCGAACGTGACCCGGCGCGGGCGGCTGCCCGCGGGGATCGCGACCGTCGTCTCCCAGCCGGAGAGCTCGACGCGGTGCGTCTTCGCCCCGGCGTCGTCGGCGACCTCCACCTCGACCGGCAGGCGAAAGTCGTTTTCGAACGGCAGATCCGCCTGGATCTGCCGAACCGTCAGATCCACCTGGCGCCGCTCCGGCACCCACTGCCAGGAGACGTCGAAGCGCGGATGCCCGCCCCCTTTCTGGATCCAGTCCTGGAAGAAGGTGGACGCGTTCTTCCCCGCGGCGCGCTCGATCGCCTCCCGCAGGTCGTTCGAATCCACGCTCGAGTACTCGTGCTTCTTGAGGTACCACGCGAGCGCGCCGTAGAACGCGTCGTCCCCGAGGACGTGCCGCAGCATGTGGAGCACGAGAGCGCCCTTGATGTACGTCAGCTCCTGCTGGTAGTTCTGCGCCGGTTCCTTCCAGTGGAAGAACTCCATCGGCCGGACCTCGCCGGTGTCGGCGCGTGTAGGAGACGTAGTCGTTCAGGTAGCGCCACCTCTGGTACGTCAGGTCGTCCTCGCCGTGGGCCTGCCCGTTCCAGACCGTGTGCCAGTAGCTCGCGAACGACTCGTTCAACCAGATCGAGGAGAGGGAACGGCACGTCACGAGGTCGCCGAACCAGTGGTGCGCGAGCTCGTGCGCGATCGTGTCCTCGTAGGTCCAGATCGGATAGACGTTGTCGAAGTCGGGCGAGGAATCGGGCGGATCGTTTTCGCGGTGGAGGTGCGACTCGCCGAACCCGGTCGCGGTCGTCGTTTCCATGGCGCCGACCGCGAATTCGCGCAGCGCCACCGAGTCGTACTTGACCCAGGGATAGGGGTAGCCCATCTTCTCCGAGAAGAACTCGATCATCTTTCCGGTGTTGCCGAAAGAGAACCTCGCGGCGTCTTCCGCGCCGGGAGGAGCCCAGGCGGAGAGCGGCACCGAGGTCCCGCCGACTTTCGCCGGTTCGAGCTTCGCTTCCGCGAAGTCGCCGACGTCCACCGTCATCAGATAGTCGGGGATCGGCTTCTCCTGGACCCAGTGGAAGGTGCGCGTCCCGCCGGCGTTCTCCTTGACGCCTTCGAGCTTCCCGTTGGCGACGGCCGCGAGCCCTTTCGGGACCGTCACGAGCCATTCGACCGAGAACCGGTCGTTGGTGTCGTTGTAGAGCGGCAGCCAGCCGAAGTGGAGGCCCCCCTCGCCGTAGTTCCAGGCCTGCGCCGGCCGGGCGCCCGCCGCCGGGAAGAAGTACATGCCGACTTTGGGACGGCAGGAGTAGGTCACGGCGACCGTCGTTCGGTCTCCCATCGGGAGGGGCGGATCGAGCGTGACGTCGAGCTTCCGGTTCTTCTTGTCGAGGCCGAAGACCTGCGGCTTTCCGTCCCGCTCGACTTTCGCGACCGCGAGGTCGGCGGCGTCGAGAGAGAGCGCCGCGAGCGGCGAGCGCAGCGAGAAGAACGTCACGGTCGCCGTGCCGGAGATCTCTTCCTTTTCCATGTCGAACGCGAGCTCCGCCTTGTAGCGCTCGATGTGGTACGCCCGCTCGCGCACCGGGCGCTCGGGCCCTTCCGGCAGCCGGTGGCCGGGCAGCACCTGCGCGGCGCAGGGGAGCGCGCAAAGCACCGCCAGAACGAGAACGAATCGCCGCATGGGACCTCCTGAAGGTGCGGCGATTGTACGACGCCTCCGCGATTCGTCGCCTTCTGTGTAGGGGCGGCCCTTGCGGCCGCCCGGCGTAACGTTCGTCACCGAGCGGGATGTCTGGTCGGGCGGGGACAAGCCCCGCCCCTACGTCCGGAGAGCCGACGACGCCCGACCCTACCTTTGAAATGCGTACGACAATTTCAGGAACACCTGCCGGCCGGCGGCGGCGAGCCGGTAGTCGGTCGGCGGAAATGGCGAGATGTCCCCGACCGGCACGAGCGCCCGGCTGTCGCCGTACCCGAGGTATGCGACGGTCTGCCAGTTGAGCCGGTAGGCGAGGAGCACCGAGCCGTCGAAATTCCCTTCCTTCGACGCGACTGGGAACGTGTAGAGGCCCGGATCGCGCACCGTCTCGAGCCATTGTCCGATGACGCGCGCGAAGAAGAGCGCATTGAAGACGTAGGTCGCTTTCAAGCGCGCGATCGTCGCGGTGAAGAGGCGCCCTTTCGATCCCCCTCCCGTCGGGACGTCGAGCCACCGCCGGCCGAAGATCGGCGTGAGCTCGAGGTGGTCCGTCGGGTGCAGGATGGCGTTGACCAAAAGGTCCGCCCCGTTCCCCTCGCGGCCGTTGTCGAAGTCGACCTGATCTCCGATCGACCCCGAGAACCCGATTCGAGTGAAACGGCGGCTCGGATCGATCTGAACGTTGAAGACCGCGGCCGCGGCGTGCAGCAGTTCGTCACCCACCCGCACCGTGTCGACGTTGGCGCCCACGAACCCCGCGAGGTTGTGCACTCCCTGATAGTCCACGCCCGGGTAGATCCGGCGGAAGAGGAGGTGCCCATCGCGGTCCTCCTGGTAATCGAGGCCGGCGCGCGGCTGGAGAAAGTTGAAGAGGCCGTTCGAGGGGTAGAAGCGAGCCCCCGCCTCCCCCACACCCTCGCGGTATCCCACCTGCGGCACGAAGCCGTCGTCCGCCCGGAAGCCGTCGGAGACGTCCACGTAGATCAGTTGCGTGTAAAAGGTCCGCGTGTCGTGGCGCCAGTTGGAGTTCAGCGCGTGGCCCGAAAGGTTCTGCCCCTGCCACGCGGGCGAGAGGTCCGGGCGGTTCGGCTCCTCCGAATCGCTGTAGAGAAACTGCCCCGTGATGCGGTCGGCCGACCCGATCGCCCACTGGAAGTCCGGCCCGATGACCCGGTTGTGCCCGCCGCCCGAGATCTCGCGGTCGGTCGCGAGGAGGCCGCCGAAGGAGGCGCCGAAGTCGTGCCGGAGGCGCGCGATGCCGACGAACGAGCCGAAATCCTGCGGCGCGAAATCGGAGAACTGCGGCCCGGGCAGGATCACCGACCCGCCCCCCTGGTCGTGCCCGACGAGCACCGTGTAGCTCGAATCGCCGATCTTCCCCGTGCCGCGCAGACCCCAGCTCGGGTCGGTGATCGTGCGCGTGTAGACCGCCTGGATCGGCGTCTGGAGGAGGTCGACGCCTTCCAGAAAGAAGGGGCGCTTCTCCGGGAAGAAGAGCGCGAAGCGCGTGTTGGCCGCGATCTGGGCGACGTCCGATTCGACCTGGGAGAAATCGGGGTTGATCGTCGCGTCCACCGACGTATCCGGGTTCGGGATCCACTTGATGTCGCCTCCCCCGTCCGGCTCGACCGGCATGTTGAAGAAGGAGGTGTCGGGATCGGCCAGGTTGCGCGGTACTCCCACCTCCTTCGCCGTGACGTAGGGCGCGATCACGTAGTGCGCGCCGGAGGGGAGGCCCTCGAGGCCCGTCAACTCCCGCATGTGGCAGATGAGGCAGTTGGAGCCGCGCGGGAGCGGGCTCGAATAGATGCCGTATCGGAAATCGCGCGGGTAGTTGCGCCAGACGAGGATTCCCCAGGTCTGGGGATCGTCTTTCGGATAGCGGAGCGTCGAAAACGGAATGCGCATCTCCGCGGTCCATCCCTCGGGGCCGACGCGCGCCGCCGTGTCGTAGAAGAAGTCGGGCGAGAAGTCTTCGGTCTGGTTGGCGTCGTTCCACATCGCGTCGGCCTGGATGCCGCGCGGGTTGACGCGGAACTCCATCGCCGAGCGGCGGTCGTTGCGGGTGTCGAGGAAGACCGCGACGTTGTCGTCGGTACCGAGCACCTGGTCCCGCTCGACGTAGGGCGCGCGGACCCTCTCCCCTTCGTCGAAGCACTTCACGCCGATGTAGAAGAACCGGTCGTCGTACGCGAGATAGACGACGGTCTTGACCTTGGGCGGCGTGTTGTCCCCCGGAGTCGTCTCCCAGAACTCGTCCATGACGGCCGCCATTTCCCAGGCCGGATCGGAGAGACTCCCGTCGATCGTGATGGGCGACGTCACCCGGGGCACACGGAGCGCCGGCGCGGGCGTGGGAGCCGGCGCCGGGGCCGCCCCCTGCTGTCCCAGCGCGACCCCCGCCGCGAGAGCGAGGGCGAGGCTCGCGCCGGCTTCTCTCACGAACAGTTTTACGTCTTTCTCCGTCCGAAGTTCCTCTTTCGACCCGATGCCGCGGCCAGCCGCCCCGCCGTCGAGAACCTCCGCTTGCTACCTCTGGAAGGCGTAGGAGACTTTGAGAAAGAACTGGCGGTCCGCGCGTGTCAAATCCCCCGACTCCTGCAGCGTCCGGTTGTCTCCGTAGCCCACGAAGAGCACCGTCTGCCAGTTGAGCTTGTAGGAGAAGAGCGCCGAGCCCGCAAAGCCCCCCTCCTTCGCCGCCACCGGGAACGTCCAGAGCGAAGGATCGCGGGTGATCTCGACGTACTGCCCGATCAGCCGCACGAGCATCCGCGCGGTGAAGACGTACGTCGCCTTCAAGCGCGCCGTCTGCGCCGTGAAGAGTCGGCCCGACCGGCCGTCCACGGTCTCGTCGATCCACTGGCGCTCCCCGACGAGGTCGAGCCCCAGATGGTCCGTCGGGCGCACGAGCGCAGCGAACGCGACCGTCCCGCCCGTGCCGACGCGCACGTTCGACACGTCGGCCTGCTCGCCGTAGTTGCCGGTGAGCGAAACGCTCGGAAGCAGCCGCGAGGGGGAGGCGGAGAGACTCCACGCGAAGCGGTTGAACTCGAGGAGCGTCCCATCGATCGCGACCGCCTCGAAGTTGTAGTCGAGCTCGCCGCGCAGGGCCCCCTTCGCCTGAAAGGCGAACCCCGGGAAGACGCGGCGCGAGAGGAGCGACCCGTCGCGCGCGGTCGCCCATTCCCCGCCGGTCAGCGGCTGCAGCCGCGAGAAGAATCCGGTCGGGTACGTCCGGTACGCGAAATCCCAGCTCTCCTTGCGATAGCCGACCTGCGGCACGAAGCCGTCGTCGGCGCGAAACCCCGCCCCGAAGTCGTCGTGCTGGAGCGACCAGATCCAGTTCCGCGTCGAGTGGAACCACTCCGCCGTCCAACCGAACCCGGAGAGCTTCTGCCCCTGCCAGTCCGGGTAGAGGTCGGGCCGGTCGGGATTCCGGGTGAAGCTGTAGAGATACTGTCCGGTCAGGCTGTCGGCGTCGTTGGGGCGCCATTGAAAATCGCCGCCGAGGACGTAGTTGTGCCCGCCCCCGTCGATCAGCCGCGCCGTGCCGAGCGCGCCGACGAAGGAGGCGCCGAGGTCGTGCCGCAGCCGCGCGACGCCCGCGTACGACTCGAAGTCCTGCGGCGCCTCGGAGGAGAAGACGGGATCGGGAATGACGACCGTTCCACCCCCGCGGTCGTCGCTCGCGAGCACCGTGTAGGACGTCGAACCCTGCCGGCCGGTCAGGCGCGCGCCCCAGAACGGGTCGGTGATCGTGCGCGTGTAGACCGCCTGGATGGGAGTCTGCAGGAGGTCCACCTGCTCGAGGAAGAAGGGCCGCTTCTCCGGGTAGAAGAGGGCGAATCGCTCGTTGACGCCGATCTGCACGACGTCGGATTCGACCTGCGAGAAATCGGGATTGAGGGTGGCGTCCACGATCGTGCCGGCGTCGGGGAGCCACTTCGCATCGACTCCGGCCTTTCCCTTGGTGACCTGGCCGTCTCCCGAGTAGCCCTCCGCGCCGGGATAGGTCTTCGTCGAGAGGCCCGCGGCGTAGGGGGCGACGACGTAGTGCGCGCCCTGGGGGAGTCCCGCGATCCCTTCGAGCGTGGCGCCCCAGCAGAGGAAGCAGCTCGATCCCCGGGGAAGTCGCACGCTGTAGAACTGGTAATTGAATTCGCGCGGATAGACCCGGTACACGATGAGCGACCAGTCCTGCGGGTCCTTCCTCGGGTATCGGAGCGAGGAGAGCGGGATCGCGACCTCCACGGTCCACGAGTCCGCGCCGACCCGGCCCGCGGACTCCCAGAAGAAATCGGGGGCGGCGTCCTCGCCGAAGGGAGACTCGGTCAGGATCGTGTCGGTCTGGATGCCGTTGGGGCCGATCCAGAAGTCCACGGCGGAGCGGTGGGCGTTGTCCACGTCGAGGAGGATACCGACGTAGTCCTGCAGGTCGGTTACGCCGTCGCGATCCACGTAGGGCGCCCGGATCTTCCGGGGATCGGGCTCCTCGCACCAGAAGGAGGCGTAGAAGAACCGGTCGTCGAGGCCGACGCGCGCGATCGTGCGGACGGCCGGCACGGTTCCGTCGCCCGGCGTGAACTCGTAGAACGTGTCGATGACCGTCGCCTCGCTCCAGCCGGGATCGGAGAGATCGCCGTCGACGAGGATGGGCTGCGTGATGCGCGAGAGCGACATCTTCGGCGGAACCGGCTCCTGCGCGAGAAGCGCGCGCGCACACAGAACGATCAGAGCGGCGAGGAGGGTGGGCTTCACGTCCGTTGACTACGCCGCTCTCGCAGACAAGGTCCGGTCAGTCTAAGGGAAGTCGTCCGACCTCGGGGCGGACGGCCGCGGCGCGGGGTCGAGGCAACGGCGCGCGGGGCGGGCCGGGAGTCCCGCTAGTGGAAGTCGTGGCTCGGGATCGCTTCGACCAGGGGGGACGGGGGACCGCAAGGTCCCTCGCGCAGAAGCGTCTCGAGAGTCCAGAAGCGCTCCGCTCGGACCGAGAGCGAGCCGTCCTGCTTCTGGAGCTTTCCTTCGACGACGAGCGAGCCCGACCCGACGATCACCGCGCGCTGCTCGCGGAAGAGGTCGGGGCGCACGATCGCCTGGCAGAGGCCGCTCTCGTCCTCGAGCGTCAGGAAGACGAAGCCCTTCGCCGTGCCCGGGCGCTGCCGCACGATGACCGCGCCGGCGGTCTGGACGCGGCGGCCGTCGGGAACCCGGAGCAGATCGGCGGCCGACAGGATTCCCCGCGCCCGAAGACGCGCCCGCCAGTGCTCCATCAAGTGCGGCCCGGTCGTCATCCGGGTCGAGCGGTAGTCCGCCATCGTCTCCTCTTCGCGCGACATCTCGGGCAGCGGCGACGGGTCGTCCGCCGGCAGGTCCGCGTAGAGCGGCCCGGCCGGCCGCGCGACTTTCGCGGCCTGCCAGAGCGCGGAACGGCGGCTCCTCCCGAAACCGGAGAGCGCGCCGGCGTCGGCCAGCAGCGCGAGCTCGTCTCCCGAGAGCGCGCATCGCCGCGCGAGGTCCTCCGTCCCGGCGAAGGGAGTCTTCGCCTGCTCCTCCTCGATGCGCCGCCCCGTCGTCTCGCGCAGTCCCGCGATGAAACGCAGCCCGAGACGCACGGCGCCCTCCTCCCAGCGGCACTTCCATCCCGACCGCGCGACGTCGACCGTCCGGACCTCGACCCCATGCCGCTGCGCGTCCTTGACCAGGGTCGCCGGGTGGTAGAAGCCCATCGGCCAGCAGTTGAGCAACGAGGCCAGGAAGGCCGCCGGATGGTGGGCCTTCAGGTAGCAGCTCGCGTAGGCGATCAGCGCGAAGCTCGCCGCGTGCGACTCGGGGAATCCGTAGAGGGCGAAGGACGTGATCGACTTGACGATCTGATCGCGCGCGGCGGGCGGGATCCCCCGCTCCTCCATGCCGGAGCGCAGCCGCGCCTCGATCGCGCCCATCCGCTCCATCGAGCGCTTGAACCCCATCGCGCGCCGCAGCTCCTCCGCTTCGCCGCCCGTGAAGCCCGCGGCGACCATCGCGATCTTCAAGAGCTGCTCCTGGAAGAGCGGGACGCCGAGAGTCCTCGCGAGAATCGGCTCGAGGCACGGGTGCGGGTACTCGACCGGGGCCCGTCCCTGCCTCCGGTCGAAGAAGGGGTGGACCATGCCGCCCACGATCGGGCCCGGCCGGATGATCGCGACCTGCACCACGATGTCGTAGAACTTCTTCGGCCCGTGGCGCGGCAGCGACGCCATCTGCGCGCGGCTCTCGACCTGGAAGCAGCCGACCGTGTCCGCCTCGTTCAACATCCGATAGACCTTCGGGTCATCCGCCGGCAGGTGCGCCAGGTCCACTTCCGTCTTCTCGTGCTCGCGGATCATCGGGATCGCCTCCTCGAGCGCCGCGAGCATGCCGAGGCCCAGGAGATCCACTTTGACGATGCCGAGATCGGCGCAGTCGTCCTTGTCCCACTGCACCACCACGCGGCCCGGCATCGCCGCGGGCTCGAGCGGCACGACCTCGTCGAGCCTCCCCGCCGCGACGACGATCCCGCCCGAGTGCTGCCCGAGGTGGCGCGGCAGGTTCTGGATCGCGAGGAAGAGGCGCAGGAAATGCCGCGTGCGGACGTCCTCCGGGTCGAGCCCCGCGGCGGCGATCTCGTGGCCGAGCTCCTCGAGCGGCTCCCGGATCTCGCCGAAGTTCCAGCCCGAGAGGTGCTTCGAGAGCCGGTTCACCTGCTCGAGCGAGTAGCCGAGGACCTTGCCGACTTCGCGCGCGGAAGACCGATCGCGGTACGTGACGACGTTCGCCGTCATGCCGGCGCCGTGCGGGCCGTACTTCTCGTAGACGTGCTGGATGACCTTCTCGCGCTGGTCGCCGGAGGGGAGATCCAGGTCGATGTCCGGCCATTCCCCGCGCTCCTCGGAGAGAAAACGCTCGAAGAGCAGGTCCATCTTGACCGGATCGACCGCCGTGATCGAGAGCGCGTAGCAGACCGCGCTGTTGGCCGCCGAGCCGCGCCCCTGCACGAGGATCTTCTGCTCCTGGCAGAAGCGGACGACGTCCCAGACGATCAGGAAGTAGCCGGGGAGATCCAGCTTCTCGATCATCGCGAGCTCTTTCTCGATCTGCGCCTGCGCGCGGGCGGTCAGCGGCCGGAAGCGCGTGCGCGCGCCGCGCCAGGTGACCTCGCGCAGGAACGACGCGGGCGTCTGCCCGGGCGGGAGCGGATAATCCGGGAAGCGGTAGCCCAGGTTCGCCAGCGTGAAATCGAGGCGCTGCGAGAGCTCGAAGGCGTTCTCGAGCGCCTCGGGCAGGTCGGCGAAGAGCTCCGACATCTCGCGCGCGTCGCGGAAGTGCCTCTCCCGCTCGGCCGCCAGCCGCCGGCCCGCGCCGTCGAGCGTCGTGTGGCAGCGGATCGCCGTCAGCACGTCGTGCAGCTCCTTGTCCCGGGGGCGCGCGTACCGGACCCCGTTGGTCGCGAGAAACGGCAGCCCGAGACGCCGCGCGAGATCGACGAGGGCCTGGTTGCGGTGCTCCTCCTCGCGGAGGTTGTGGCGCTGGAGCTCGACGGAGAGGCGCCCGGGGAAGATCGCGGCGAGACGCTCGAGCTCCCGCCGCGCGGCGTCGAGGCCGCTGGAGGCGAGCGCGCGCGCGACCGGCCCCTCGTCTCCGCCCGTCAGGCAGTGCAGGCCTCCGGCGTGCGCCGCGACATCCTCCCACGTGACGGCCGTCTCCCCTTTCGGCTTTCCGAGCGCGCCGGCCGTGATCAGGCGGCAGAGGTTGCGGTAGCCGGCCGGGCTCTCGGCGAGGAGCGTGAGACGGGAGGCGTCTTCGCCCGTCCGAGTCTTCCCGACCAGAGCGAGGTGTCCCGAGCCTTTTCGCCGAGACCGCTGGAAAGCTCGGGATCCCTCGTCGCTGCGCTCCTCGGGATGACCCTGCTCACGCAGGGTCACCTCCGCCCCGACGAGCGCCTTCAACCCCGCTTCGCGCGCCGCCTTGTAGAAACGGGGCGCGCCGTAGACGCCGTTTCGGTCCACGAGCGCGGCGGCACGCAGATCCAGGCGGGCCGCCTGCTCGACTAAGTCCTCGGGGAGCGACGAGCCGTCGAGAAACGAGAAGGCCGAAGCGGCGCGCAGCTCGGCATAGGGTCTCGGATTCGCCCTCGAAGCGGGCGGTTTCCAGGAGCGCTGGCGGAGTCTCTCTTTGCGCGCCCCGGGAGCGACGATGCGCGCCAGGGGATCGTCGTCTCGCAGCGGACAGTCCGGGTTTCCAGCCCCGAGATTGCGGGCCGGCGGCATTCCCGGAGCGTTCTCCGAGGGGCGGCTCCTCTTGTCCGGCACGCCCGGAATCTAGGCGTAAATCGGGCGTAAGTCAAATCGAACCGGCGAAGTCCTCCGTCAGGGCTCCCCTCCCAGCCGCGCGTCCATTCGGCGCAGGCGGTCGGAGAGGACGCGCATCACGTGAAGGGCGAAGTTGGGAGTCTGCTGCACGAGAAAGAGGAATCGCTTCTCGTCCACCGTGACAACCTTCGCGTCGCTCTTCGCCACCGCCGTCGCGCCGCGGTGGGTCCGCTCGATGAGCGCCATTTCGCCGAAGATCCCTCCGGGGCCGACGGTCTCGACGAGCTGTCCTCGGACGAAGAGTTCGACCTCGCCTTCCTGCACGGCGTAGAGGAAGTCGCGTTCGTCCCCTTCTCGGAAGATCGTGGCGCCAGCCGGGATCGCTCGGCCGTCGGTGTTGTGATCGAAGAGCCGCGTCGTCAGCATCGTGCCTCCTCGCGCGACACGCTCTCGCGCCGCGTGCGGCCGATCCTGTTTGCCGTTCGTGAAGGCCGTGTGAAGGCGGAAGCGCCGCGGGACGGCGGCGGCGGCCGGCCCTACGCCGTCAGGCCGAGCCGCTCGTGCAGCACGCAGGCCGAGAGCAGCATCATCAGCCCCTGATCGACGACGGTCCGGTCGCCCGCGTCCATCCGGGGCAGGTCATCCAGGAGCCGGGTCACGCTCTTGCGGTCGAAGAAGCCCATGGAAGAGAGCACCGGGCCGCGCAGCGTGTCCTGCATCAACTGGTGGAGCTTGCCCGAGGCGTCGAGCGTGGCCGGCGGGGAGAGGAACGGGTGCTTCTGCCGTTTGTACACGGTGTCCGTCAGGACCGGGCGCGCGGCCTCGCGCAGGACGTACTTCTCCGTCATCCCGCGGATCTTCGCGCTGACCGGGAGAGCTCACGACGAGCTCGACGACGTGGTGGTCGAGAAACGGCACGCGCCCCTCGACCGAGTGCGCCATCTCCATCCGGTCCCCGAGGATCGACGAGGATGTAGGTCGGCGAGGATCGTCTTGCTCCAGAGGTAGAGCGACTGGTGCACGGGGGCGCGGCCGGCGAGCCGCCCCGGCACGTCCAGGCTGTCGAGGAGCGCCCGGTAGGCGTCGCAGCCCGGCGAACTCCGCGGCGAAGTCGCGGCGACAGCATCGCGCGCAGCTTGAAGAGCTGTCGCCGAAGTCGCCTCGATCCAGGAGGGCGTGAAACCGAGGATCGTGCGCACGCCCTCGGTCGAGATCGTCTGGCCGTCCGGGAGGAGGAGCCCGCGCGAGACCGGATTCGCCCGCTCGAGCTGCTCCGAGCAGTCGCTGGACGGTCTCCGGGTCCTGTCCGCCGTTGTCGTAGAGCAGCATGTCGCGCCGGAAGTGCGGGTAGCCGCCGAGGATCTCGTCGGAGCCCTCACCGGTGAGGACGACCTTGTAGCCGGCGTCGCGCACGGCGCGGCTGAGAGCACGAACTTCGCGACGCCGTGCGCGTTGAAGCAGAGCGTCTCGGCGTGCCAGATCGCGTCCGCGAAGTGGTCGGCCAGATCGTCCTGCCGGATCGGGATCGGGTAGTACTCGGCGCCCGCCTTCGCGGCCATCTCCCTCGCGATCGCGCTCTCGTCGTAGTCCGGCCGATCGAACGTCAGCGTGAACGCGCGGATCGGCGTCGACAGGTGTCTCGAGGCCAGGCCGATCACGCGAGCAGGAGTCGAGGCCGCCGCTCAGGTAGCAGCCGACCGGCACGTCGGCCCGGAGCCGCAGGCGCACGGCCTCGTCCAGGACGTCGCGAAGGCGCTCCGCGTGCTCCTCGTCCCTTCGCGGCCGGAGCCTCGTCCTCGACGCGCGGGTAGTCGAAGTCCCAGTAGCGGTGGAGCTGCGTGTAGCCGCGCGGTCGCGAGCAGGTAGTGGCCCGGGCAGGACCTGGAAGACCCCCTCGTAGAGCGTCTGCGACGGGTGGCCGCCGCCGCTCGTCCCGCGGAAGATCGCCTCGCGATTCCAGCGCGCCGGCACGCCGGCCGCGAAGAGCGCCTTGACCTCGGAGGCGAGGTAGAGCGTCCCGTCGTGGAACGCGTAGAAGAGCGGCTTGATCCCGAACCGGTCGCGCGCCGCGAAGAGCACCTGGTTCGGCTCGTCCCAGAGGACGAAGCGCGAACTCGCCGCGCAGCCGGTGCAGGCACGCGGCGCCGAGGTCCTCGTAGAGGTGGAGCGCGATCTCGCTGTCGGAGCGCGTCCGCAGCCGGTGGCCGAGGCCCTCGAGCTCCTTCTGGATGCGCTCGAAGTCGTAGAACTCGCCGTTGACGACGATGTGCAGCCGCTCGTCCTCGCTCGCGATCGGCTGATCGCCCGTCGTCAGGTCGATGATGCAGAGCCGCGCGTGGCCGAGCCCGACCCGCCCGTGGTCCGCGATCCAGGTCTTCTGGCCGTCCGGGCCGCGGTGGTGGAGACGGTCGGTCGCGCGCCGCAGCGCCTCCGTCGAGACCGCGCCGTCCGGCGAGAACATCGCGACGATTCCGCACATCGCTTCCGGCCCTCCTATCCGATGAATCCCCGACGAACCGCTTCGATGAAATCGGTGTAGGCGGGCTCGAGGCCGCCGGCGCGCAGGTCGGAGGCGATCTGTCCCCGGTGGTGGGCGGAGTGGAGGACGGTGTGCATCAGCACGTCGCCCGTCCGAGTTCTCCCACGGCTCCCCTTTGCTGTTGACGTAGGAGACGCGGCGGGAGAGGGCCTCCTCCGAAAGGCCGCCGAGGCGGCGGGCCCACGCGGCGTCGAGCCGCGCGGCTTCCCGATCGCAGTCGGAGAGCGTCAGGTCGGGCCAGACCGCCATGGGCTTCGACTCCCCCTCGAGGCGCGAGATCCAGAGCCACTCCGCGCCCATGATGTGCGCCATCCGGCGCAGCGCGGCGCCGGGCGGCGCGGCCGCCGCGTGCAGCGACGCCAGGGTCGCGCGGTTGGCCCACGCGTCCCAGGCGAAGAGCCGGCGCAGCGTCTCAAGCATCTCGGCCCTCGGAGCCTTTCACGAGACGGCCGAGTCCGCCAAGAGCCAGGGCCGGGAGCCAGATCCAGACGAGCTCGGTTTCGAGGATCTCGAGCCCGCGCCTCCCGAAGAATCGGCCGAGCCCGATCGGCGAGACCCGAATCGGGCGCCAGGGCAGAAAGAAGCGCCGGCCGTCGAACGGCGCGAGGAACGCGATCCCCCGGCCACCGTCGGTCATCGCATCGAGGATCCCGTGCGACGCCGCGCAGAGAAAGAGGAAGAGGAGGACGCCGGCGCGGCGCGATCGGAGCGCGAGAAACGCCGCCGCCGAGAACGCCGCCGCGAAGAGCAGGGAATGCGTCAGGCCGCGGTGGCCGAGAATCGAGCCGTAGGGGACGCCGAACCAGAAACCGGCGGTGTCGATGTCCGGCAGGACGGTGGCGATGGCGGCCAGAGCCCACGCCCGCTTCCCGAGGGCCCTCCGGCCTCCGAACCACGGAGAGAGGGCGAGGACGACCGCCGGGTGCGAGATCGCGGAGGCCACGAGTTCGGGGGCGGAGGCGCCGGGACCGCGCGGCCCTCAGGTCCGGCCGCGGCTCTCCTCTTCCCGGATCCGGGCCTGCTTTCGGTTCCAGACGCGGATCCCGAGCGCGAGAAGAATCCCGTACGGGGCCCAGAGCCAGAAACGGTAGGGGGCCGGCGTCAGGAACAGCGCCACGAGGAAGGCGGTCACGGCGAACCACGTGATGGCCGACGCCCGCACCGCGAACGCCCTTTCCCGCGGGCCGTTGGTGTTCTTGATGGTGAAGTAGGTCCCGACGACTCCGCCGAGGAGTCCCACCACCGATCCGACGATCGCGCCGATCGTTCCCGGGTGCATCGTCGCCTCCCTCCGTCCGGCCGTCCGCCCGCTACTCGAGGACGAGGACGATCCCTCCGAATCGGCGCGCCACCCAGTTGTAGAGCGCCGCAATGATCCAGCCGCCGATCCATCCGAAGAGCCCGTAGCAGATCGGCAGGACCACGATCGCCCCGACGCCGAACAGGAGCGAGAAGAGTCCGCGGGCGGGGCCGGGGATGCCCAGGGACGACGCGATTCCGCCGCCCGCCGCGGACACGACCGTGAGCAGCGCGCCCCCGATCACGCCGAGGATGGCATACAGGACTCCCAGGACTTTCGAGAGCGATGCCGGATCGATCCTTCGGATGGTCATGCGACGCTCCTTCTCACGCCGGCCCTTCGAGCCGTCCCGAACCGTCTCTCCACGATACGCCCGTTCGCGCGCGCGAGCCGAATCAGCGGAGTGCTCCCGGCGGTATGGAGTACGTGCTCGTGCAGTGCGCCACGGGCTCCGGCCTCCCTTCGGAGTAGAGGAGGATCTCGCCGAAGGCGAGGCTCCTGCCGACTTTGAGCATCCGCGCTTCGGCGATCACGTCTGCGAGCGGCGGCTTCCGCAGGAAATTCATCGTCAGACTGGTCGTCACGGCGAGCGGAACGAGGCCGATCTCTCCCGAGGAGCGCCGCGTAGATCGCGAGATCCGCCAGGGCCATGAGGGACGCGCCCGAGACGGTCCCTCCCGGGCGCAAGTTCCGGCCAGCCGCTTTCAGGCGCAGCCGCGCGGAGCGGTCGGCGACCTCCTCGACGGTCATCGTGCCTTCTCCGTCGATCCCCTCCCGAACGAAAAACTGCTGGAGCTCCCGAGCGTCGAGCTTCGGCATGATCGGTTCCTCTCCTCTCCCCTTGCGTCTCAGGCCCGCGCCGCGCGCCGGCGCCCGCGGTCGAGCTCCTCCTCGAGAAACGACGCCATCGCCCGGAGCGTGCGCTCCGGCTTCTCGCGGTGCGGGCTGTGCCCGCAGTCTCGGAGCACGAGGAGCTCGACGAATCCGGCGCAGCCCGCGGCCACCGCCTCGACCTGCCGGAGCGTCCCGTAAGGATCGTCCTCCCCCTGGATCGCGAGCACCGGCGCCGAAATGCGGGGCAGGTCTTCCAGGATGCTCCACGCCCGGAACGCCGGGTCGAGCCAGACGCCGGCCCATCCGCGGAAGGTCTCCTCCACGTCGGTCGCGTGGTGCCGCGCGAGCGCGCCCCGCAGATCGCCGCGCTCGAAGGCGCGCTTCGCCGCTTCGATCGTGTGCCGGCAGACGTCCTCGGCGAACACGTGCGGCGCCTCGAGGAGGAGGGCGCGCGCGCCCGGGAGACTGCGCGCCGCGGCGATCAAAGCGATCGACGCGCCGTCGCTCTCTCCCACGAGGATCGGCTCCGTGACACCGAGTTTCTCGAGGATCCGCGGCAGCGCGACGAGCGCCTCCTCGTGCATGAACCCGACCGGTCGGGGAAGCGGGGCCCGGTCCGACCCCCCATAGCCGCGCCGGCTGTAGACCAGGGCCCCGCATCCCGTGGACTCGGCGAGGCGCGCCGGAAAATCGCGCCACGTCGAGATCGAGCCCAGGCCCTCGTGGAGGAAGACGAGGGTCGGCGCCTCGCGCGGCGCGGGGCCGTGCCAGGCGGACTCCAGGCGGTGGCCCTCGAGCTCGATCCACTCGCGCAAGGCGATGCCCCGCCGGCCCGCGCCGGGCCTAACCCTTCGCGCCGACCGGAAGCCGGAGCTCTTCGATCGCGACCTCCCGCATCCGGTACTTCTGGATCTTCCCCGTGACCGTCATCGGAAACGCGTCCACGAATTTCCAGTACCGCGGGATCTTGAAGGTCGCGATCTTCCCCTGGCAGGCCGCGACGAGCGCCTCCTCGGTCAGCGCGGACCCCTCGCGCGGCCGGATCCAGGCCATGACCTCCTCGCCGTACTTCTCGCTCGGCACCCCGATGACCTGGGCGTCGCAGACGCCGGGGACCGTGTACAGGAACTCTTCGACTTCGCGCGGATAGACGTTCTCGCCGCCGCGGATGATCATGTCCTTCAACCGGCCGACGATCCGAACGTAGCCGTCGTCGTCCATCGTCGAGAGGTCTCCCGTGTGCATCCAGCCGGCCGCGTCGATGGCACTGCGGGTCGCCTCTTCGTTGTTCCAGTACCCGAGCATCACGTTGTAGCCGCGCGTGCACTGCTCGCCCGGCGTGCCGCGCGGGACGACGGCTCCCGTCGCGGGATCCACGATCTTGATCTCGACGTGATGGGACGCGCGTCCGATGGTCTCGACGCGCTTCTCGAGCGGGTCGTCGATCGCCGTCTGGGTCGAAAGCGGCGAAGTCTCCGTCATTCCGCAGCCGATCGTGATCTCGGGGACGTGCATCCGCGTCTGCACCTGGCGCATGACCTCGACCGGGCAGGGCGCCCCGGCCATGACGCCCGTCCGCAGGGACGTCAGGTCGAACTCGTCGAACCGCGGGTGATCGAGCTCCGCGATGAACATGGTGGGGACGCCGTAGAGCGCCGTGCACCGCTCCGCAGCGACCGTCTCGAGCACCGCGAGGGGATCGAAGGCCTCCGCCGGAACGACCATGCACGAGCCGTGAACCGTGCAGGTCAGATTGCCCATAACCATCCCGAAGCAGTGGTAGAAGGGGACGGGGATGCATACGCGGTCGGCCTCCGTGTAACGGAGGTTCACCCCCAGGTAGTACGCGTTGTTCAGGATGTTGTGGTGCGAGAGGGTGGCGCCTTTCGGCCTCCCCGTCGTTCCGGACGTGTACTGGATGTTGATCGGGTCGTCGAATTGGAGCGAAGCTTCGCGCTCCGCGAGCTCCGCCTCGGAAACGCCCCTCGCGCCGTCTGAGAGACTCTCCCAGTCGTCCTCGAGCACCAGAGCCTCGCGCAGGTGCGGGCACCTCCCACGCACCTCGGCGAGGATCTCCCGGTAGTCCGTCTGGCGGAATCCCCGGGAGAGGATGAGCAGGCTCACGCCCGACTGATTCAACGCGTACTCGAGCTCCCCCGCCTTGTAGGCCGGATTGACGTTGACGAGGATCGCGCCGACGCGCGCCGTCGCGTACTGCGTCACGACCCACTCGAACCGGTTCGGAGACCAGATCCCGACGCGGTCTCCCCTCGCGACGCCGCGGGCGAGGAGACCCCGCGCGGCGCGGCCCGACTCCTCCCAGAGCTCGCGATACGTGGCGCGGAATCCCTGGTGGCGGACGACGAGCGCCTCGCGGTCGCCGAACCGGTCCACGGTCTTTCGCAGGTTTTCGCCGATCGTCTCGCCGAGGAGCGGGACCTCGCTGACGCCGTGGGAATAGGAGGGTCTGGCCATCTTCCGCCTCCGCGATCCGGTATCGTTGGCGGAGCATAACCGCTCTCGCCGGACCTCCCCTACCGAGCCCACCCCTCGTCCATCACGGCGCCGCGTCCTCGAAGACCATCAACGGGTTCGCCACCGCCAGGATCTGAGGCACGCGGACTCGCGGCGGCTGCTTCTCTTCGACCGGCATCGGGCCGAAGCTCATGTCGAGGTAGCCCGAGAGTCGCACCCGGACCACGTAGGAGTCGGGCGGGAGCTCGCGAAACTCGACGTGCCCCCCCGCGTTGGCCGTGGCCGACCGAACGGGCTCCCCTTCGGGAGAGCCCGCCCGGTGGAGCGAGATCGTCGCGCCGGGCAGGGGCGAGAGGTCGCGATTCACGACGTTCACGAAGATCGCGCCGGGCGGGTTCCAGCGGATCTGGGCATCGGCCGATCCCGCGAGACCGATCAGGGCCGACCAGAGAAGAAGCATGGAACCCTCCCTCCGACGCCGAGTCAGCTCCGCGAAAACGCGCTCCGGACTTCGGCTCGGCCGAGCGCCTGAATCATCGCCGCGAAGGCCCAGATGAGCGCGCCGCAGAGAAAGAGCGTCGCGCCCGCGACGATTCCCCGTGTGGAAGGGTCGACCGAGGCCGCCGGCGCCGCCGACAACCAGAGGAAGAGCCAGCCGGCCGCGAACAGCGTCACGAAAGCCAGCCCGAGCCAGCAGAAGATCCGGATCGCCGTGCGAGCCCACGGGCGCAGGCGCAGGAGGCCGAGGCCCGCGCAAAGGAAGAGCACGCCGGAGGCGAGCTGCAGGACGAGTCCCGCGCCGAAGTGGCGAAACGCCAGGCGCAGGATCGGCGCCGGAAGGAACGCCGCGAGTGGGGACGATCCGGTGAAGATCTCTCGAAGCCCCCCGAGCCTCCAGGCGGCGAGCGCGATTCCCGAACCCATCGTCCTCAACGCTCCGACGACGACCCAGACCCATCCGACGACCGTGACGGAGATCGGCCGATCGGGCGAGGTCGGCGCCGGCGGAGGAGAGCCCGCGGCGATCACTTCTCTTCCAATGGCCGAACGTAGCGGAGGGATTCGGGCTCGAACCCCCGGCGCTCGTACACCCGCCTCGCGTGCGCGTTCAAAGCGAAAACGTTCAACGTCAACTTCCGGAAGCCGCCGAGGCGCGACCAGGCTTCCGCGGCTTCGAGGAGCGCTCCCGCGACTCCCCGCCCCTCCGCCTCCTTCGCCACTGCGAGGATCCCGACGTGCCCGTGCTCCTCGCCGGTGAAGTAGTCGCGCAGCGTCTCGAGGTAGGCGAAGCCGAGGCGCCCGATGCCGGCGCCTTCGGCGACGAGGAGCCGGGCGCCCGGCGGCGGCACGTCGAAAAAAACCCGCAAGGTGCGGGCCTCGCCTTCGACGACTTCCTCGGCCGTCCTCCAGCGCGGCGGCCCGAAGTCCGACAGGCGCCGGGCCGTCTCGAGCACGAAAGCGCGATCGCCGGGGTGTGCGGCGCGGACGGTGACTAAGAGCGCCCGCTCCCCTGCGCTCATCGGCCGACCTCCTGCCCCGCGGCGTTCGACGGCTCGAACGCCAGACGGATCGCGAAGCCGCAGAGGAGCGCGGTCGCGACCGCGCCCACGAGCGCCGCGGCGAGCGGGGCCTCGCCCCAGTAGATCGCGGCGAGCCCCGCCGTCAGCGTGATCAGCGCGGCCCAGATCCGGGCGGCGGTGCGGGCCCCCTTCGTTCGAGCACCGAGGAGCAGCAGCGCGACCCAGCTCGCGACCCCGTGCGCCAGCTCCGAGACCGTGGCGATCTTCTGGCCCGGGTTCGCCGCGCTTCGCCACTCCCCCGCCGCATTCCGAACCCCCGAAACGCCCGCGACGAGCAGGAGCACGATCAAGAGGATGGGCCGCCATCCTCTACGAAGCAAGCGACGCCTTCCCGGCGCCCCCGGCCTCCGCCGCGGCGTCGAGCCTCGCCCAGATGCGGTCGAGCCACTCGCGGTGCTCGGGCTTCATCAGGACCGACCGCAGGCAGGTGACGTTCTCGCGGTCCGGCTCGATCCCCCGGAGATCGAAGAAGCGCGCCGGCAGCTCGGCCAGCGCGAGGTGCAGGTCGCGCCGGGCCGCTTCCTCGAAGATCCTCCGGGCGAGCGTCGAGGCCTCGCTCACGCGGGGCGCCCGGACCGCCCACACGACGATGTCGAGCTCGGGAGGAGGGGCCGTCACGAAGCGGCGGTCGGCCGAGAGCCTCGCGTGGAGGCCCCTCGCCGCTTCGCGGCCCGCCTCGAGCATCCGCGCGAACTCGCCGCCGCGCTCGAGCGGGAACATCTTCATCGTCGCCCAGAGCGCCGCGGCCGAAGCGCCCGCGCGCGAGCACTCGAGGCTGATCTCCCCGAGGTGGAGCTCGGTCGAGCTGAAGTAGGTGTAGGGCGAATCGTGCTTGTAGAGGCGACCGACCGCCGGGTCGCGGAACAGCACGCAGCCGCAGCCGTAGGGCTGCAGGCCGTGCTTGTGCGGATCCACGACGATCGAGTCCGCTTCCGAGAGACGATCGTACGCCGCCCGCGCCTCCGGCTCGAGGCCCGTCGATCAGGCCGAAGTAGCCGCCGTACGCGGCGTCGGCGTGCAGGCGGAAGGGATGCTTTCGGCGAAGCTCCAGGATCTCCGGCAGCGGATCGACCGATCCGGTCGCCGTCGTTCCGACGGTCGCGACGACCGTCCCGACGCCGCCCCGCTCGAGGCGCTCCCGGAGGGCCGCCACGTCCATCCGCCCCCGCCGGTCGCAGGGGATCTCCTCGAACGGGAGGCCGAGCACGCCGCCGATGCGGCGGTGCGTGTAGTGCGCCTGCTCGGACGCCACGACCGCCGCTCCGGGCGCGAGCCGCCCCGCGACCCAGAGCGCCTCGAGGTTCGCCATCGTGCCGCCGCCCGCCAGGTGGCCCAGGTGCGCTTCCCAGCCGAACATCCGCGCGAGCCCGGCGACCGCCTCCTTCTCCATCGCGGACGTCGCGCGCCCGCCGTCGAGGGCGTGGTTGTTCGGATTGATCCAGAGCGTGAGGGCGTAGGCCAGGCGGGCGACCGCGTGCGGCGGCTTCAACATCTGGCCGGCATAGAGCGGATGAAAGTAGGGGTAGTTGTCCCGGAGCCGATGCGCGAGCTCCGCGAGCGCTTCTTCGATCCGGCCGGCATCCGGAGGCGCGGTCTCCGCGCCGGGGAGCGCGTCGAACCCTCGCTCCAGCCGCTCGAGCGCCCGGCCGAGAACCGGGAGCGTCTCCCGATCGAGCGGCCCGGTCAACTTCCCTTCCCTTCGCGGTCCGGCCGGGGCCGCGGCTCGGCGAGCGCGATCGACGCCAGTGCGGCGACGAGCAGGACGCTGTACTCGACGCCGTTGCGCCCGCCGCCGACCACGAACCAGCCCTCGCGCGCGTGCACCAGCGCGATCCCGGCGAGGAGCTCCGCCGTGAACCAGACGCAGACCGGCGTGACGAATCGCCCGAGCGCGAGCGCCGCGCTTCCGGCGAGCTCCGCGGCCGTCACCGTCCCGGCGAGCGCGAGGCCGGCGGGAAAACCCTTCGAAGTCAGAAAATCCCCGAAGGGCGCGACTCCGCCCGAGAGGAGGCGGAATGCGCCGTGCGCGAAAAGCAGCCCGGCCACCGTCATGCGCAGGATCGAGAGGGCGAGGCGAGCGCGGTCTGGAGCCATCGTCTCCCGGCCCTACGTCCCCCAGACTTCCGCGAAGAGACGCGCGAAGTTGCCGCCCAGGATCTTCGACACCCGCGCCTCGGTGTAGCCGCGCCGAGAGAGCTGAGACGCCAGCGTCTCGAGGCGGCGCGGCGTGTTCAGGTCGGGCACGTAGAGGTACACGTCCTCGCTCTCTCCGGGCGCCGAGATCCCGAGCTTGCGCCGCCGCGCGATGTCCTCGCGAAACCGCTTCACGTACTCCGGCGTCAGGGCGACCGCGGAGATCGCGCCGTCGGTGCCGATGCCGACGTGGTCCTCGCCGCAGACGTTGACCGCATGGTCGATGTGGCGGATCACGTCCTCGGCCATCGGCTGTCCCTGCGTGCGCAGGAACGGCATGAAGTAGACGCCGAAGACGCCTCCCCGCTCGGCGAGCCGCCGCAGCTCCTCGTCGGTCTTGTTGCGTGGCAGATCCACCAGCGCCGCGCAAGCCGAGTGCGTGATCGCCACCGGCTTCTTCGAGGCCGCGATCCCCTCCAGGGTCGTGCGGTGCCCGCAGTGAGAGAAGTCCGCCAGGATGCCGAGCTCGTTCATGCGCGCGACGAGGTCCAGCCCGAACCGGGAGAGGCCGGCGTTACCCGGCTCGAGGCATCCGTCGCCCGCGAGATTGCGACGGTTGTAGGTCAGCTGGATGATCCGGACGCCGAGGCGGTGAAAGGTGTCGAGTCGCGCCGGATCGTCTCCGAGCGGGAGCGTGTCCTGGAATCCGTAGATGAGGCCGAGGCGGCCCGAGGATTTCGCGGCCTGCAGGTCCGTCGCGGACACGACCTTCATCAATGCGCCCCGATGGCGGTCGAGCTCCCGCTCCCAGTAGCCGATCTGCTTGACCGTCTCCTCGAACGCGCCGGCCACGACGCCGACGGCGCTGACGGTCAGGTTTACCGCGGTGATGCCGGAGGCTCCGACGTCGGCGACCTCGGCGGCCGTGAGCGGCGCGTCCTCGCCGCCGGTCGAAGCGCCCCCCGGACCTCCGAGCGCGTCGATCACGATCGCCCGTTCGTAGCCGGGCCAGTCGCCTCCGGACGATGGGGCCGGCGTCGCCTGCGGCGCGGGGCCCATGCCGAAGCGTCTGGCGGCAAGCGCGGCGGAGGGCGCCGCCGCGGTCAGCGCCAGGAACCGCCGGCGATCGAGCATCGGTGCCATCTTGGCCTCCGAACTTTTCCGGGGCTCAGTCCTTCGTCCCGCTCATCCCGGCGCGCGCGTCGATCAACGCCTGCTGGCTCACGCGCACCAGTCCCTGTTGCGGACGCTCGAGGTCCGCGATGAGCGCGACGACCGCCGAGAAGGCCGCCGCCAGGAGGAGTGTGGCAGCCGACCGGCGCACGCCCGTGACCCCCGCGTGGTAACCCATCAAGGCCATGGAGAAGGCCGCGAGCGCGTACAGCGCCGTCCAGATGACCCGGGGAATGGGGCTGCGCAGGCTCACCATCACTCTCTTCGAGTGCAGATCGATCAGTTCGTTCAACGACTGGATGAAGAGGCCGGTCGTGATCGAGCCGGGATTCTCCTGCCCTGCCGCGACGGCCTCCGCCCAGAGCAGATCGTGGATCTCGACCGACCGGTCCAGCGCCGCCTTCAAGAGAGCCGGGGTCATCGTCGGACCGGCGATGCGCAGATCCACGTACTCCTTGAGCAGCTTCTGGACGATCCGGGCATGCGGTTGCGCGAGCAGGGACGCGCGCAGATAGGTCGTCCCGATGGCGTTGGCCTCGTCCAGCACGACCTCTCGCCGGGCCTCGAACCTCGAACCGGCCATGCCGAAGGTGAACGCCAGCATGAAGGCGAGCAGCCCGAGCACCGCCCCGACCATGGCCCCCACGGGAGCCTCGGGCTGGGACTCCGCCTTGCGGCGGCCGGCGGCGCCCCAGCGCCGACCCGCTTCGATGCTTGCGAAGATCAGGGCGACCGTGCCGAAGAAGACCGCCCAGAGCGGGAGCCGATCGAACCCGAACTGAATCGGCATGAGGCGGCGAAGCATAGCGCAGGCGAGGCCGCGCCCGAGTCTCCTTGCCCCAGCCTCGCGCTAGCGGATCAGGGAAGAGAGCTTGGTCTCCGCCTCCCGGTGGAGCTCGGGCGGCGCGCCGTAGTACGCCGAGGCTTTCTGACCCGAACGGTCGAAGAGCAGGAGTGTGGGCACGGCGCTGACGTCGCCGAAGGACCGGGCGAGCTCGGGCGTGCCCTGCACCCAGGTGAGCGGGAGTCCGAGCTCTCCGACGAGCTTCCGGACCTTGTCCTCCTGAGACTCGACGGCGATCGCCACCACGGCGAGCCGGTCGCCGTAGCGCTTCTTGAGCTCTCCCAGCCAGCCGAGCGTGCCGCGGCAGGGCGGGCACCAGGTGGCCCAGAACTCGACGAGCACGACGCGCCCCGCGAGGTCCGCGCTGCGAAAGCCGCTTGCCGTCGAGGTCGAAGTGACCGTGAACGTCGGGCAGCGCGGCGACTTCGCTGCTCCCCGCCGGCGCCGCCGCGCGCGCGCGGCGTCCTTTCGCCCCGCGAGCAGGAGGTCGATCATGCGAGTCAGGTCGGCGCGGAAGCGCTCGTGCGCCTGCGGCGCTCTTGAGCGGGGCGTACCGCCCGCCCTCTTCTTTCTCCCCTTCCCGTAGAAGCCGAAGTCGTTGGGTGTCGCGACGAGCACGTCGTCCACGAAGATGGCCGGATAGCGGGTCACGCCGAAGCGCTGCGCGAGCTCCGAGTCCCCGTAGTTCTCCGAGACGAAGCGAGCCTTGCCCGCCGAACTCCGCGACGACGCTGCGGGCCAGCAAACTTGCCGGATCGGAGACGTTTCAGGTGTACGGCCAGCGGACCAGGGTGACCGTGACCGCGGGGCGGGCGGCGCGGCGCGCGGGGCCGGGCCGGCTCGAGCGCCGCGAAGTAGCGGGGCAGGACGTCGTCGGCGATCGCCGCGGCGCTCGCGAGGTTTCCTCCGGCGGAAGCCGCGGCGACCTCCGACTGCGCGGACTCGAGAAAGATCCGCCCGATCGAGTCGTCCGTCGGGCTGCGCCGAGAGCCGGGCCTCGAGCTCGCGCAGCTTCTTCTCGACGTCCGCGGCCGAGGGCGCGGCGGCGGGGGCCGGGCGCAGCGGAGCGACCCGCAGCGCGGCCTGCAGGTAGCGGAGGAGCGCGCCGTAGCGAAGGCCGGCCGCGTCGAGCTCGCGGGCCTCGTTCAAGGTCGAGCTCGCGCCGATGAACTCCGGATGCCGGTCGATCGCGGCGGGAGGCCGGTAGGCCGCCAGGAGGTCGGCTTCGAGCGCGTCCATCTCGGCGTCGAGGGATCGCAGGGCCGGCGCGGGCTTGGGCGCCGGCTCGTGGAGCGTCGGCAGAAAGTCGACGAACTCGCGCTGCCCCAGGGCCGCCCCGATGTAGAAGAAGCCGAAGTTCGCCATGGTGTTGCGGCCGTACTCGAGGCTCGCGTCGTAGAAGCCCGCGGACCTGCGGCAACGCCGCCTCGGCGACGGCCCGAACGGCGGCGGGGCGCAGGCTCGCCACGGAGGCGCTCGGCGCGGAATCGGCGCTCTTCGGAAGCTCCTTCCCGACGCGCGCCCACTCTGACTCGAAGGCCTTGTCGTCCGTCCGCTGGGCGGGAGCGATCTTCTCGACGTACGTGGATCCCGTGAGGTTGGCTCTCCAGCCCGCCAGGCGCTGGAGCGCGAGGAGCCGCCGCCCCTCTTTCAGCGCCTGCTGCGTGCGCGCGATCGCCGGCGTGACCGACTCCTTGATCTGGACCCAGAACTCGTCTTTCGAGGGGTTCTCCCGAACGTATTTCTCCCACCGCTCGACGTCGGCGGCGAGGGGATCCTTGGCCGCCCCGGAGGGAGCTCCCGCGGCCGCGAGAAGCGGGGCGGCGAGGACCGCGAGCGCCGCCAGCCGGGAGCGGAGGGCACCTCGCCTTCCTGTCATGTCGTTGCGAAGCATCGCACGCCTCTCGGCCCCGGCGCGAAAATGTGACGAAGGGTGGCGACTCTTCCGCAAACGGCCTCCGACGTCCCGCGAGCGGCTCCCGAGGGGCATGGACGTCGCGCGCCGCGCCGTGGGAGAGTCCGGACATGACGATCCGAGACCTTCGCCGCCGGGCCGGCGCCCTCTCGGCGCTCGCCCTGCTCGCCGCCCCGTTCGCCGCGGGCGAGCGCGAGCCGGTGCTCCGCCAGATCCGGGTCCCGCACAACTACTACTACCGCGAGATGTATCTGCCGCAGGTCACGAGCGGCCCGAACGCGGCGGCGTGGTCGCCCGACGGAAGCGAGCTCGTCTACGCGATGCAGGGGACCCTCTGGCGCCAGAAGCTCGGATCGAAGGAGGCCGTGCAGTTGACCGACGGGCCCGGGTACGACTCGGAGCCCGACTGGTCCCCCGACGGCCGGCGCATCCTCTACACGTCCTACCGCAACGATGCGCTGGAGCTCCGCGTGCTCGACCTGCAGGGCGGAACGGATCGAGCGCTCGTCTCCAACGGAGCGGCGAACCTCGACGGGCGATGGTCCCCCGACGGCCGCCGCGTCGCGTATGTCTCGACCGCGTATCAGGGCCGATGGCACATCTTCCTCGTCTCCGTCGCGGACGCCGCTCCGGCGGGCGAGCCCGTCCGCATCACCGAAGACCGCGACAGCGGCCTTCCCCGCATCTACTACTCGCGCTTCGATCACTACCTGTCGCCGGCCTGGTCGCCGGACGGGAAGGAGCTCCTCCTCGTTTCGAACCGGGAGGCCGTGCTCGGGAGCGGCGGGCTCTGGCGGATGGAAACACGCGCCGGCGCGCCGATGCGTCTCGTCCGGAGCGAGGAGACCAACTGGAAGGCCCATCCCGACTGGGCGCGCGACGGCCGCCGCGTCGTCTACAGCTCGTATCTCGGCCGGCAGCGCAACCAGCTCTGGCTCGCGACCGCCGACGGCGCGGATCCTTTCGAGCTGACCTACTGCGACTGCGATCACACCCGCCCGCGCTGGTCCCCCGACGGCCGCCGCATCGCCTTCGTGAGCAACGAGGGGGGCAACGTGTCCCTGCGCGTCCTCGCGATCCCCGGAGGCGCGGTCGAGATCGTGCAGCCGGAGCGCCGCCGGTACATCCGCCCGACCGGAACGCTCCGCCTCACGGTGACGGACTCGAGCGGATCGCCGATGCCGGCGCGGCTGTCGATTACCGGATCGGACGGCCGGGGCTGGGCGCCGGACACCGCGTGGCGCCACGCCGACGACGGCTTCGACCGGAAGATCCGTCCCTTCGAGATCTCCTATTTCCACGCGAGCGGGACGGCGACGCTCACCCTTCCGGCGGGCCGCTACACCGGCGCTCGCGACGCGGGGCCTCGAGTTCGCACCGGCCACGCGCGCCCTGGACGTCGCCGCGGGCGCGACGGTCTCCGCGGCGCTCCGACTCGAGCGACTCATCGATCTCCCCGCGCACGGGTGGTGGAGCGGCGACCTCCACGTCCACATGAACTACGGGGGCGCGTACCGCAACGATCCGGCCCGCCTGCGCGCCCAGGCCGAGGCGGAGGACCTCCACGTCGTCGAGAACCTGATCGTCAACAAGGAGCAGCGCATTCCGGACGTCGCGGCCTTTCTCGGCGAGCCCGATCCGGTCTCGAGCGAGGCGACGATCGTGAAGCACGACGAGGAGTACCACACCGGACCGTGGGGCCATACGGCGCACCTCGGCCTGACCGACCACCTGATCCTGCCGATCCTCGCCGGCTACCTCCCGACCGCCCTCGGGAGTCTCTTCCCCGACAACGCCACGATCTCCGATCTCTCCCGCGCGCAGGCAGGGATCTCCGGATACGTGCATCCGTTCGGCGACCCGCCGCCGCCCGATCCGGACGCGCCCGAGCCGATCACGAACGCCCTGCCGGTCGACGCCGCCCTCGGCAAGCTCGACTACCTCGAGATCGTTTCCTTCAACGATCACCGCGCGACGGCGGCCGTCTGGTATCGGCTCTTAAACGCCGGCTTCCGGATCCCGGCCGGCGCCGGGACCGACGCGATGGCGAACTTCGCTTCGCTGCGCGGTCCGGTCGGGTTGAATCGCGTCTTCGTCCGGTCCGGGGGGAAGCTCGACTACCGCGGCTGGCTGGCGGCGCTCCGTGCGGGCAGGACATTCGCGTCGAATGGTCCGCTGCTCGACTTCCGGCTCGGCGAGCGGGAAGTCGGAGACGAGATCCGCCTCCCGGCCGGCGGCGGGAACCTCGCAGCCAGAGTGACGATGCGCTCGATCGTGCCGGTCGAGAAGCTCGAAGTCGTTTCCGGCGGCGCCGCCGTGGCATCGATCCCCCTCTCCGCCGGAGGCACGCGCGCCGACGCGACGATCTCGATCCCGGTCCGCGAGAGCGCGTGGTTCACGCTGCGGGCCATGTCAGCCGGCGCCGCCGAGCCGATCCTCGACATCTATCCGTTCGCCACGACGAGCCCGATCTACGTCCTCGTGGACGGACGGCCCATCCGCAGCGAAGTCGACGCCCGCTACTTCGCGCGCTGGATCGATCGCCTCGCCGAGAGCGCCGAAGCGCACGGCGGATGGAACGACGATCGCGAGAAGGAGGAGGTTCGGGCGCGCATCCGGGAGGCGAAAGCGGTCTTCGAGCGCCGGGCCGAAGAGGCCGGCCGGCGTTAGGTCTCCGCCGGCGCGGGCGTCCTCACGACCGCGTAGGCGCAGCGCTCCCGGAGCGGGCACGCGTCGCAGAGCGGGTCGTTCCGGCGGCAGAGGGTCTGGCCGTGCCTCTGGAGGAGGAGGTGCGCTTCCTGCAGGACCGGGATCCGGGCCGGAAGGCTCCGCGCGGCGGCGCGGCTCTCCGCGTACGCCTTCGCGTAGGACTTCTCTTCGCGCACGAGGCCGAGGCGCGCGAGCACGCGCAGCCCGTTGGACTCCGGCGCGAGAAGTGGCTGCCGCCCCGAGAACAGCAGGATCTTTTCCGCTCCCGGCTCCCCGATTCCCGGAAAGCGACGGAGCGCCTTCGTGGCGCCGGCGACCGATCCGTCGAGGGCCGCGTCCAGGTTCCCTCCGAAGTCCTCGACCGCGATCCGGGCGCATTCGCGCAGCTTCTCGGCGAACGAGCCCTTCAAGATGCCCCTCGCGGCGACTCTCTCGAGCGCCGCGCGGCTCGCCTTCGCGATCGCGGCCGGGCTCGTTCCCACGCTCCGCTTGAGGTCTTCGAACGCTTCGCGCCGTCGCGCCGGCGGCGCGAGATAGGCGACGTTCTCGAGCAGGACGAGCTCGAAGGCGTCGTCCGTCGGCGGCTTCGGCGGCGGGCCGACGCGAAGGCGCAGGATCCGGACGGCCTCGGCCAGAGTGATCGGTCGGCCGCGCTTGCCCCGCTTTCCGACGGGACTCACCGCTCAGCCGGCGCTCTGGCGCACATGCCAGCACACGCCCGCGGGATCGATGATGTGGATCTCCCGGCCCCACGGAAATTCCGTCGGGGGCCGGAGCTGCACGCCGGAAAAAGTCCCTTCGAGATCTTTCTCTCGCAGCTCGGACCAGTAGGCGTCGAGATCGCTCACCTCGAAGACGACCATCTGGTTCTTCGCCCATTCGGGCGCGTCGATCGACTGCAGGAGGAAATAGGCGCCGCCGAACCGCAGGCCCGCGTAGCCGCCGTCCCGCCATTCCTGCCGGAAGCCGAGCGCCGCGAAGAATTCGAGGGCGCGCTCGAACTCCGGGCCCGACGGCACGAACGGATAGAGCGCCGTCGCTTTCGTCCTCATCTCCTCTCCGGCGGCCCCAAGGCTGGCACGAAACCCGCACCCCCACAAGCCCGCTCGGAGTGTCGAAGACATGATTCCCCGCTCGGCTCGTCTAGTGTTTCCTCTTCCTCTTCATCGCCTGCCGCGGCGCGGCGAGGCTGCGCGCGAGGAGGCGCGCGTCGCCGAAGCGCTCGGCGATCGCCGCGAAAGACGGCGTCGGGCCCCGCCACGAGAGCTCCTCGACTCTGCGGAAGAGCGGAGCGTCGGTTCGCAGGGTCGCCAGGTCCTTGAAGAGGAGCGCGAGCTCTCGACGGTCGCCGAGCACGTCCGGCGGAAAACTCTCGATCGGGCCGTGGCGCGCGAGGAGGCGCGCCGCCCCGACCGGGCCGATCCCGGAAATTCCGGGGTACCCGTCCGCGGCGTCGCCGACGAGAGCCAGCCAGTCGGGGATCAACGCGGGGCCGACGCCGAACTTCTCGGCAACGCCCGCCTCGTCGCGGATCTTCCGGCTCCGCCGGTCGATCTGCACGACCCGGTCGCCCCGCACGCACTGCGCCAGGTCCTTGTCGGGCGTCCAGATGCAGACCTTCTCGACGCGCGCCGTCCTCCGACGCGATCCGGGCGGCCGAGGCGAGCGCGTCGTCCGCCTCGAGCTCGACCATCGGCCAGACCGCGACCCCCATGGCGGCCAGCGCCTCCTCGAGCGGCGTGAACTGTCGCAGAAGGGCGCGATCGACCCCCTCGCCGGTCTTGTAGCCCGGCCAGAGTTCGTTGCGGAAGGACTCGATGACGTGATCGGTGGCGACGCCGATGTGCGTGGCGCCGGTCTCGAGCATCTGCAGGACGGTCGAGAGCACCCCGGCGGCGGCGCCGAACGGGCGGTCCTCCTCCCCGGAAGCCCTCCGGAGCCCGTAGAAGTGCCGGAAGAGCTCGTAGGTGCCGTCCACCAGGTGAACGATCATTTCTTCGAATGCTAATTCGGGGTGTCGATTTCGACACCCCCCATTCGACGCGTCATTAGAGGATGGGCCGGACCCGGCGGAAGGTCCCCGGGGGGCCCGACTCGCAAGACTCGAGGAGGAGACGAACATGAGGGTCATGGTGATCGTGAAGGCGAACAAGGAGTCCGAGGCCGGAGTCCTTCCGGATCGGAAGATCCTGGCCGAGATGGGCAAGTTCAACGAAGAGCTCGCGAAGGCGGGCATGCTGCTCGCGGCGGACGGGCTCCAGGCGAGCTCCAAGGGCGCGCGGGTCCGGTTCGACGGCCCGAAGCGGACGGTGATCGACGGGCCGTTCGCCGAGACCAAGGAGCTGATCGCGGGTTTCTGGCTCTGGCAGGTGAAATCGAAGGAGGAAGCGATCGAGTGGCTGAAGCGCGCCCCCTTCGACGGCGGCACGGAGGTCGAGATCCGTCAGGTGTTCGAGGCGGAGGACTTCGGGCCCGCGATGACGGACGAGATGAAGGCGTATGAGGAGCGCCTGCGCATGCTCGGCGGCCCGAAGAGGTAGACGCCGTTCCGGGCGCCGCCTTGCGGCGGCGGAAGGAGGGTGCTCTGATCGGTCGCCTTGACGGCGACCGATCAGGCGCACCGCGCGATCGAGGCGGTCTGGAGGATCGAGTCGGCCCGGCTGATCGCCGGCCTGACCCGAATCGTTCGCGACGTCGGCCAGGCCGAGGAGCTCGCCCAGGACGCCCTCGTGGCGGCCCTCGAGAAGTGGCCGGCGTCGGGGGTGCCCGACAACCCGGGGGCGTGGCTCATGGCGGCGGCGAAGCGCCGCGCGATCGATCTCGTGCGCCGCCGGGCGATGCTCGATCGCAAGCACCGGGAGATCGGCCGGGAGATCGAGGCTCGCCCCGACACGGCCGTCGAGGAGATCGAGGCGGCGATCGACGACGACGTCGGCGACGACCTCCTGCGCCTGATCTTCATGACCTGCCATCCGATCCTCCCGACCGAGGCCCGCGTGGCGCTGACGCTGCGACTCCTGGGCGGCCTGACGACCGACGAGATCGCGCGCGCCTACCTCGTCGCGGAGCCGACCGTGGCGCAGCGGATCGTCCGGGCCAAGAAGACGCTCGCCCGCGCGCGCGTCCCCTTCGAGGTGCCGCGCGGGCCCGAGCTCGAGCGGCGGCTCTCGTCGGTCCTCGAAGTTCTCTACCTGGTTTTCAACGAGGGATACGCGGCGACGTCCGGCGATGACTGGATGCGCCCCGACCTCTGCGAGGAGGCGCTCCGCCTCGGCCGGATCCTGGCCGAGCTCACGCCCAGGGAGGCGGAGGTCCACGGCCTCGTGGCCCTGATGGAGATCCAGGCGTCGCGCCTGCGGGCACGCGCGAGCCCTTCCGGAGAGCCGGTCCTGCTTCCCGATCAGGACCGGGGGCGATGGGATCGCGTCCTGATCGGCCGCGGCCTCGCCGCGCTCGAGCACGCCGAGAGGCTCGGCGGCGAGCCGGGGCCATTCGCCCTGCAGGCGGAGATCGCCGCCTGCCATGCGCGCGCTCGAACCTCGGAGGAGACCGACTGGCGCCGCATCGCGGCGCTCTACGAGTCGCTCGCCCGGCTCGCGCCGTCACCCGTCGTGGAGTTGAACCGCGCGGTCGCGGTCGCGATGGCGGACGGGCCCGAGGCCGGCCTCGCGCTGGTCGATCGCCTGACCTCCGATCCGGCGCTCGCGAGCTACCACCTCCTGCCGGCCGCGCGGGGCGACCTGCTCGTCCGCCTCGGCCGCCACGAGGAGGCTCGCCCCGAGTTCGAGCGCGCGGCCTCCCTCACCCGAAACGCGCGCGAGCGGATGCTGCTCCTCGAGCGCGCGTCGGCCTGCGCCCGCGAGTCGAAGGCGCTTCGGCGAAAGGGCTGACTTCCCGCGTCGGCGGCGCGAATCGCCCGTCTTCACTGGTGATCCCGCGGGATCGTCTGCTCCCACTTCTTCTCCCGCACGAGCGTGCCGTCTTTCCAGAGCTTCCGCTCGCTCGAGTAGTAGAAGTTCTCGCGGTCGCTCCGCAGCTGCACCCAGCACTCCCAGCGGAGGGTGCGGTCCGGGAGCTTCACGGTCGTCGCGTATTCGCCCCGGACGGACGTCGCTTCGGGCTTTCCGTCCTCGGCCTCGTGCGTGATCGATTCGGTGTTGCGCTCCTCGCCCCACGGGTAGCGATGCGCGCTCTGGCTCGTGGCCACGACCCTGGCCTTGCCCGTCTGCGGGTTGCGGTCGACCGACGAGATCTCGCCGTAGCCCGAGGTCGTGCCGGCGTCGAGCGTCTCGTATCCCGGGAACCGGTCCTCCTCCTTCTCGATCGGGAGGTACTCGGGCGCGGGCCGGTCGGCCGCCGGCACGACCGGCAAGACGAGACGCGTCCCCTCCGGGCCGAGGAAGAGCGTCGTCGTCATCGAATACGGGGTCGGCCAGATCATCGGCCACTGCGCGTTGCCGACGGCGAATCGGATCCGGTGCCCTTTCGGGAAGACCCAGGACGTGAAGTGGAGCTCGATCTCGAGCGGAAAGCGCTCGCCCGCCTCGATCGCCTTCGGTTCCCGCGCCGAGATCCGATGCGCTCCGTTCTGCCCCGCGCTCGCGACGAGCGTGACCGTGCCGTCGGGCGCGACGTCGTTGACGCGCGCGAACCAGTCGGCCTGCGGCGCGTCGGCCGAGACCTGGAGGAGCGCGCGAGGCAGCCCCAGGATCTCCAAGTTCTCTTCGAGGGGCGGGGTCTCGTAGACGAGGCTGAAGGCGTCGGTCGGCCGCTGGTCGGGCGCGACGTCTCCGAACCACATCACGGGACCGCCCGCCTCCACACCGGAAGTCGGCACGTAGCGCAGCCGCTCGGAGGCCGTAGACGGCGTCTTCTCCGAGAGCGCTCGGTCGGAGCCCGGATAGAGAACGCGCTCGCGGACGCGCGCGATCGGCCAGCCCTCCTCGTAGCGCCAGCGGCCGGGTGCCTCCTCGAGGTAGGGCCCGGGCGGATGCCACTCCCGGACGTAGACGGCGAGCGTCGGCTCGCGCAGGATCCCGGTGTCGCGCCCCTTGAGCCACCGGTCGTACCAGCGCAGGGCTTCGCGCCGCCAGTCGAAGCCGGGCTTCGGGTACGGCTCGTCCGGATAGGTGTGATTCCAGGCGCCGACGATCGCCTTCACCGGCGCCTTCATGTGCTCGAGCATGCGCGGGACGCTGTCGCGGTAGCCGTCGTACCAGCCGCCGATCACGAACGTCGGGATCTGGATCGCGTCGTAGCGTGTCTTCAAGGCGGTGCGGTCCCAGAACGGCCCGTCCCGCTGCTGCCGCTTGTAGGTGAGCATCCAGGGGGGCCGGTCGAAACGCTCCCGGAAGTAGTCGTCGTCGATCCTGTAGCCGGGCGCTCCGGGCATCGCGTTGGCGAGGTCCTGGCTCATCTCCCAGGAGTCCACGTGCATCATGCCGTCCATGAAGTGCACGTCGTCCTGGTAGAGGTCGTCGGTGGCATCCACGGCGATGATCGCTTTCAGGGCCGGCGCCCTCCGCATCGCCATGTGGATGGAGTTGAAGCCGCCCCAGGAGATCCCGAACATGCCGACGTTGCCGCTGGAGAAGGGCTGGCGGGCGAGCCACGCGATGACTTCGTCGCCGTCGCTCTGCTCGATCTCGCTGTACTCGTAAGGGATCAGCGTCCCTTCGCTCCCGCCCGTGCCCCGGATGTCCACGCGCGCGACGACGTAGCCGCGGCGAACGAAGTAGCTGTAGAAGGAGTAGCGGTCGGCGCGCCCCTCGGTCTTCCGGTAGGGCAGGTATTCGAGGAGGACCGGGAAGCGCCCTTTGTCGCCGGCGCCCTTCGGCCGCCACAGGTCCGCCGCGAGGCGCACGCCGTCCTTCATCGGGATCCAGGCCTCTTCCAGGGCGACGTCGAACGTCGGAGGCGACGGCTCGGCGGGGCGCGGCGCCGCCGCGGCGTTTTCCGCGAGGAGGGACAGGAGAAGGATCGCCGTCCCCGTCACGAGGCCACCCGATACTCGCTTTGAACGAGGCCGCCCGGATACCGCCGCGTGGCGACGTGTTCGAGCGGGATTTCGCGGCCCATCGCGCCGAAGAGGGAGATGCCGCCGCCCAAGAGGATCGGAATCCTCGTGACGATGAGGCGCTCGATCAACCCGGCGTCGAGAAAGCGCCGGATGGTGACTCCGCCGTCCACGTACACGTGCCGCGCGCCGCGTTCGGCGAGTCGCGCGGCGATATCGGCCGGCGCGCCCCCCAGGAACTCGACGTTCGCTCCGGGCGGCGCGGGTGGGCCCGCCCGGCTCGTGAGCACGACCGTCGGCTTGTCGGGGTACGGCCAGGGGCCGAGGGTCAGGACCTTCTCGAAAGTGTGCCGCCCCATCACGCAGGTGTCCACGGTCGCGAGGAACTCCTGGAATCCGTTTTCGATGTCGTCGGACGCGCTTCCGCCCGCCGGCAGCCAGTCGAGGTCGCCGTTCGCGCGGGCGATGAAGCCGTCGAGGCTCGTCGCGATGAAGACGGACGCCTTCATGATCGTCGGATTCTCTCCCCACGCAGCGCCTGCTCGACGACGTCCGGCTCCGGCCGCGCGGATTCCCACGACTCGCAGCGGGGCTCCGTCGGCCGGTCCCCGCGGCACTCGCCCCGGTAGACGTGCTCCGGGGTGACGATCACGACGACGAGCCTCTCGCCCGCGATCATCGGCCGCGGCGACGAGCCCTCGGCCGGCACCTCCTGCCGGAATCCCTCCGGGACCCGGCCGTATTCGACGTTCTCCGCCGATCGGACGCCGGGCGCCGGCGCCGACATCTTCCAGAGGATCTGCGCCCGATCGTCGAGCACGGCGAAGACCGTCACGCGGTGCGAACCGTCGATCGGGTTGCCGAGCGGGTCGCGCTCCCGGCGGCAACCCGCCGCGGCGCACGCGGCCACGATACCGGTGATCGCGAATGCTCGGCGCACTTCGGGCCTCCGTGCGACTCCGCCGACCGACGTGATCGATCTCATCGTCCCTCCGTCAGGCGCTTCGCCGCTGCAGGCTCCGCTTCATCCGCAGCCGTTCCGAGACGTAGCGGCTCGCCGCGCCCGGCTCGAAGCGAATTCCGGCGAGCCCGACGTAGCCGTCCGGGCGGACGAGGTAGAAGGCCTGCGGCGGGATCCCGACGCGCGCGAGCTCCCGGTCGTTGTCGGCACCCGGCGGAACGAAATGGACGCGCAGCCGGTCGTCCATCTCGGAAACGCCCCCCGCCGAAGCGGGCTGCCCGATCCGGATCAAGGCGAATCGCGTGTCGTCGAGACGTCCGAAAATGTCCTCGGCCGGGCCGTTCGGGGAGAACCGGAGCCGCATCCACGGGAATCGGTCGCCGGCGCGCGGCGCGCCTTCGGGAAGGCCCGGCAGCGTCTCCGAAAGAGCGCTCGCGCGGTAACGGATTCCGATCTGCGAGATCGTGCGAAACGCCAGCCGGCGGACCCTTCCGAAGCGCATCGCGAGAGCGAGCGCTTTCGGCAGGACGCTCGTTCGGAAGAGCCCGGTCAGGGTCCCCTCCGAGACGATGACCGAAAACAGCCGGTCCGTCGTCGAGAGCAGGCGCCGCGCGACCGGAACGCGCTCCTCTCCGTAGGAGTCGAGGAGGGCCTCGTCCGCGTCGCCCGACGCGACGAGCGCCGAGCTTCCAGCCGAGGTTGTACGCGTCCTGAAGCCCCGTGTTCATGCCCTGCGCGCCGACCGGGCTGTGGATGTGCGCGGCGTCGCCCAACAGGAAACAGCGCCCGTCGCGGAAGCGTTCCGCGCGGCGGTGATGGATGCGGTAGGTCGAGAACCAGGTGCACTCCCGAAAGTCGAGCCCCTCCCCCGCTTCCCGGCGGATCGCGGGGATCACGTCGTCGAGAGTCAGATCGTCCCGGCCTCGGAGCGCCGGCGGGAGGATTCCGACGACCCGCCAGTGATCGTCGCCGCGCATCGGGAAGAAGAGATGGAACCCGCCGCGCCAGAGATAGACGTTGACGTGGTCCGGGACCATCGGTCCCGTCATCCGCGTGTCGGCCACGTAGAAGACGTGCTCGTAGGGAGCGCCGCGGAACTCGATGCCGCAGAGCTCGCGCACGGAACTGCGCGCGCCGTCGCATCCGGCCACCCACGCCGCGGCGACCTCGCGGACTCGCCCGTCCGGGGCGCGGATCCGCGCGATGACCCGCTCTCCCCCCCGATCGAGGCCGACGAGCTCGCTCTCCCACTGGACGTCCATGCCGAAGCCCCGCAGGGACTCTCCCAGGAGGCGCTCGTTGTCGTCCTGCCCGAGGATCAGGATGAAGGGATAGGGGCTCGAGCCGCTCCCGCTGTCCGACAGGGGGACCCACGCGGCCCGCCGCCCCCGCGCCCACATGTCGGCGCCCGTCGCGCGCTTGCCGAGCGCGAGCGCCCGCTCGACGATCCCGAGATGCGCATAGATCTCGAGCGTGCGGGCCTGCACGCCGAGCGCCCTCGTCTGGACCGCCGGACCGGCGTGCCGGTCCACGATCATCGCGCGCACGTTTCGTCGGGCGAGCTGGTTGGCGAGCATCAGCCCGGTCGGGCCCGCGCCCACGATCAGGATGTCGGTGTCCATGCCGGCCCGGCTCAGCCCGCGATCGCCGCCACCCTCGCCCGGACGAGCTTCCGGACCAGCCCCACCGGCAGCGGCTTCTCCGCTCGAAAGCGGACGGTGCCTTTGCTCGTGTCGTACTTTTCGAGCTCGCGTCCGGCACGTTCCGATCGCGGCCGCGCCCGGATAGAAGGCGCAGTGTTTCCCCCAGGCGCCGAAGGCGACGAGCGGTTTTCCGCGGAGACGGAAGGAGGGGATCCCGTAGCTGATGCACTCCTCCGCCTTCGGCGCCGCGGCTCGGATCGCCCGGCGAAGCTTCTGCAGAGCCGCGCGCTTGTCCTCGTCGACGCCCGCGAGGTAGTGGTCGATCGACGTCGCCTTCATCATCACGATTTTGGCTCCCTCGTTTTCCGGTGGGTGGCGATCTGCCAGAGGTTCCCCCAGGGATCCGTCACCATCCCGCGGCGATCTCCGTAGGGCGTATCCCAGACAGCTTCCCGCAGAACAGCGCCGGCGTCCACAGCCCGCCGGCAGACGGCGTCCGCGTCTTCGACATACACGTAGAGAAAGGCGGGAAAGCGCTCTCGAGGCCCGGCCGCGCTGATGATGAGGAGCGAGTCTCCGATTCGGATCTGCGCGGGCGCTCCGTCCGGAACCTCGCCCGTGGCCTCGAAGACGCGTTTCAGGAATCCGACGAGGCCGGCGACGTCTTCGATGACGATGCGCGGGGTCACAGTCTGCCAGCCCGCCGGGGCTCCCGCGCGGGCGCGTCCTCCGTCCGAATCGGCGCTCCTCGCCAAGGCGCGCGTTCCTAGGAACCTTTGCAGGCCTCGACGATGAGCGCCGCCACGGCCGCGGGCTGGGACACGTAGATCGCGTGACTGCCCGCGACCTCGACGACTTTCGCCCCCGCGCGCTGGGCCATGAGACGCTGGGCCGGGGGCGGGATCATCCGGTCGTTCGTCGCGACCAGGTACCAACTCGGCTTCGACTTCCAGGCGGGCTCTCGCACCGCGCCGGCGAGGGCCTCGACGCCCCACGGGACCTGGGAGTCGGCCATGAAGGCCGCTCGCTCCGGGTCCAGGTCGCTGGCGAAGGAAGCGTGGAACCTGGCGCGGTCGAGCAGGAGAAAGCCGTCCTGGGGCGGCAGGATCGGAGGGACCGGGGCGCCGGGCGGCGGATCCTTGATCAGAGACGACACCGATTCCCCTTTGTCCGGGGCGAACGCGGCAATGTAGACGAGCCCCACGACCTGGGAATCTGTCCCGGCTTCGGTGACGACCACTCCGCCGTACGAGTGGCCGACCAGGATCACGGGACCGTTCTGCGCCGCCACGACGCGCCGGGTCGCCGCGACGTCGTCGGCGAGCGAGGTCGTCGGGTTCTGGACGACCCCGACTGTGATGCCGTTCTCGCGGAGGACCCGGTAGACGGCCTCCCACCCGGAGCCGTCCACGAAACCGCCATGGACGAGAACGACGTTTCGGACCGGCGAGCTCGGTCTACCCGACATTGGCCTCTCCTTTCAGAAGACTCTTCCGAGAGCTCCGGCGCGGCGCGGCTCACGCCGGCCGGATGTTCAGGTTCAAGTGGAAGAAGTTGCCCGGGTCGTACTTCCGCTTCACCTCCTGGAGGCGCCGGTAGTTGGGCCCGTAGGCCGCGGCGGTGACGGCATCGCCCGTGTCGTCTTCGCCCAGATAGTTGACGTAGCGCCCGGGAGCCATGAAAGGCGCCATGGCCGCGTAGGTGCTCCGGCCCCAGGCGATGCACCGCTCCGTCTCCCCCGGATCCATCCACTCCGTGATCGCGACGAGGTTGTAGCCGTCCGCGCGGTGCGGAAACGCCGTCTCGCCGACCGGCACCCGTGTGGCCGCTCCGTGGAAGTGCTCGAGGAGGAGCTGGCCCATCGGCGTCGGGCAGCGCTGGAAACAGTCGATCATCGTATCGATCGCCTCGTCGGAGAGCTTCTTCAGGAAGCTCGACTTCCAGTAGTTGAGCGCTCCCCTCGGGTAGGCCGCGTCGAGCATTCCGTTCAACTGGCTGTAGGGCATCGGGCCGATCGCGTCCATCGCCGGAGGGCCGAATTGCTTGAGCGGCCGCAGCGCCGCTTCGCCCGCCTCGAGCGGGCCGCAGTGACCCGCCACGATGGCCGCGAGCTTCGTACCCGAGCCGTCCGGGGCGTGGATCAGGCCCCCGAACACCATCATCTCGTCGGGCAGCGACGCGGTGGCGTCGCGGAAGAACCTCAGGACGTCGCGCGCGCGCTCGAAGGGATGCGCGACGAGGCCGCCCGTGATCATCGGCCCCACGGGATGGAGCCGATATTCGAAGGAGGCCGCGACGCCGAAGTTGCCTCCCCCGCCCCGCAGGGCCCAGAAGAGATCGGGCTCGCCGTCGGCGCTCGCGCTCAGGACCTGGCCCTCGGCCGTGACGAGCTCGACGGAGCGGAGATTGTCGAGGGCCAGTCCGAACTTGCCCATGAGCCAGCCCAACCCCCCGCCGAGGGTCAGCCCTGCGATGCCGGTCGTGGAGACGACGCCGCCGGTGACCGCCAGGCCGTGGAGCTGCGTCTCCCGGTTCATCTCCGCCCACGTCACGCCGCCCTGCGCGCGCGCGGTCCGGGCGCGCGGGTCCACATGAATGCCCTTCATCGTCGCGAGATCGATCATCAGGCCGCCGTCCACGGTCGCGCGCCCCGCCACGTTGTGCCCGCCGCCGCGGATCGCGACCTCGAGTTTCGTCTCCCTGGCGAGTCGGACCGCCTCGACGACGTCGGCCACGCCGCGACATCGGGCGATCAGGGCGGGGTGCTTGTCGATCAAGCCGTTGTGGACCCTCCTCGCCTCGTCGTAGCCCGCGTCGGCGGGCCGGAGGAGCTGCCCCGAGAACCGGGTGGCGAGATCGCGGACGGCGTCGGCAAGAGATGGAGTCATGATGCGTCCCTCACTCCGAAATGGAAAAACACCGGCCCGAAAGCCGTTTGATCCCTCCTCAGTCCGCGCTCAGAAACCCGACCGCGTGGAAAAAGCGGGAGGCGTCGAGCATGTCGCGCGCCGTGTAGACGATGACATTGCCTTTCGGCCGCTCCACACCCGGGAAATACGAGGCGAGCTCGGCCAGCACCGCCTTCTTGAACGTCACCTCGAGCTTCACCGGGCGGGACAGCTTGTACGGCTTGAAGCTCCGCCGCTTCTCGACGCCCCGCTTCACGCCCTCGCGGATGAGACGCTGGCACTCCTCCGGGTGGAGCATGGTTCCGGAGAAGAAGCCCCCCGCCGTCTTCACCGCGGCGACCTCGATCGGCCCGAGCAGGCGCCGCGCCTCCTCGCCGATCGTCTGGTCGCCCGACAGGAAGACGACCGGCACGCCGAACTCCCCGGCGATCGCCGCGTTGATGCCCGCCTCGGGGACGGTCACGCCGTTCAACTTCACTTCGAAGATCGTCGAGCCGCTCTCGGTGTGGGCCAGGATCGCGTTCGCCTGGCCCTCGCTCGCGTGGTACCCGACGAACGCCGCGGCGGCGAAGGACTCGTCGATGCCCTGCATCATCCCGAGCGGGCGGGGCCACGCGCGGACCATCCGGACGCGCTTGTCCAGCAGCTCGGGATCGATGTTCTGGCCGTCCCAGTGGGAGTCGCTGACGAGCACCTCGGTCGCGCCGGCGTCGTAAGCCCCCGCGATCGCGGCGTTGACCTCGAGCGTCATCAGCCGCCGGAACTTCTCGTAGTCGGCGCCCTTGGGTCCCGACTGCTTGTCCCACGTGCTCACACCGCCGACGCCTTCCATGTCGGCGGAGATGTAGACCTTGACGGCCCCGGAGGTCTGACCGGCCGCCACGGACGCCGCGGCGAGCGTGAAGGCCAGGAGCACTTGGACCTTCATGTCCCCTCCTCGACCGGCCTCGCCGGTCCTCGCGAGCGGTGGCGAGGCTGCCCGCCATCGCGCGGCGAGAAGGGCGGAGCCTAGCACTTCTCCGCCCGAGGGGCCTACAGCTTGCTCAGGTACTTCATGCCGGTGTCGCAGAGGACGGTGACGACGGTCGTGGAGGGCCCGAGCCCCTCCGCCAGGCGCAAGGCCGCGATCACGTTTCCGCCCGTCGAGGTCCCGGCGAAGAGACCCTCTTCGCGGGCGAGCCGCATCGCCATGGCGTGGGCCTCCTCCGTCGAGACGCGCTCGATCCGGTCGGCGAGGCCCTCCCGCCAGAGCGGAACGACGAAACCGGCGCCGACCCCGTCGATCTTGTGGGCACCCGGCCGGCCGCCCGAGAGGACGGGAGACTCCGCCGGCTCGACGGCGGCGACGCGGATCCGGGGATTTCGGCGTCGCAGGGCTTCCGCGATCCCCCGAAGCGACGCCGCCGTCCCGACGCTCTGGACGAAGCCGTCGATCCGCCCGTCCGTCTGCTCCCAGATCTCTTCCCCCATTTCGCGGTAGGCGGCGAGCTGGTCTGTGTTGTTCAGCTGATCCGTCCAGAAGCTGCCCGGCTCCTGCGCGACCACCCGAGCGGCCTCGACCATGTCCCGCGTGAGCTTCTCCGTCATCCCCCCGCCTTCGCTCCGCAAGACCTCGAGCTTCGCCCCGAGGGCCTTCATGTGCTCGAGCTTCTCGCGGGCGAAGGCGTCCGACGTGACGACGTGGAGCGGATACCCCTTCACGGCGCAGACGAGCGACAGGGAGACGCCGGTGCTGCCCCCCGTGTATTCGACGACGAGGCCGCCGGGCCGGAGGCGGCCGTCCGCCTCCCCCGCCTCGACCATGGCGAGCGCCATGCGGTCCTTCATGCTCCCCGTCGGGTTCTCGCTCTCCATCTTCACGAGAACGCGCGCGCCGTTCGCGGGCGCGATCCGCCGCAGCGCCAGGAGAGACGTCCCGCCGATGCACTCCAGGATGTCGCGTGGCGATCCGCTCATGACGTCGGCTACTTCGGCAGCTTCGCGCCCAGGACGTCCAGCTTCTCGATCGCGGGCGGCGAGGCGAGCAGCGTCGGAGCCTGCGCCATGAGCGCCTTCGCGATTGCCCCGTTCAGATGATTCTGCCGTCCCGTTTCGTCCTGGAAGGCGTCGAAGACGGCGAAGGTCGAGGGTCCGAGCTTCAGGGCGAACCAGAGCGGGGTCGTGGCCTCCTGGTTGGCGAGGTCGAGCCCCTGCTTCAGGAAAGCAGCGACCTCCTTCTCCTTGCCCGGCTTGGCTTCGAGGCGGACGAACAGACCGAGGGTGAGCATTTCCGATCTCCTTTCGGCCGAGAGTGGCCCGAGGACGAGCCTAGGCCTCGCGGGGCCCCGGGCCAATAGGCAAAATCGCCAATCTTGATATCGTAATTGCCATGCGGATCGCGGTCCTCGCCCTCGACGACGTCTTCGATCTGGGCCTCTCGGCGGTCCTCGACGCCTTCCAGACGGCCAACGAGCTCGCCGACGTTTCCGGGCTCGCGGCGCCGCGATTCGAGGTCACGATCGTCGGCGTGCGGAAGGCGGTCAAGACCTCGCAGGGATTGAGCGTCCCGGTCCAACCGATCGGATCCTGGACGCCCGACTGCGTCGTGGTGCCGGCGATCGGATTCAAGATGCCGGGGCCGCTCGAGGCCGCTCTCGCGCGGCCGGACATCCGCGATGCGTCGCTCGCGCTCCGCCAGTGGGCTCGCCGCGGCGCCACGATGACCGCCGCCTGCATCGGAACGTTCGTGATGGCCGAGTCGGGTCTCCTCGACGACCACGAGGCGACGACCACGTGGTGGCTGGCGCCGCTCTTCCGGAAGCGCTATCCGCGGGTGCGGCTCGACGAATCGACCATGATCGTGAAATCGGGGCGATTCGTGACCGCCGGCGCCGCGTTGAGCCACATCGATCTCGCGCTGTGGCTGGTGCGGAGGGTCAGCCCGCAGCTTGCGTCGCTCACCGCGAAGTACCTGATCGTCGACTCGAGGCCTTCGCAGTCCGCCTACGCGCTGACCGACCATCTGGTCCACTCCGACCCGATCGTCCAGCGCTTCGAGGCCTGGGCCCGCGCTCGGTTGAAGCACGGGTTCTCGCTCGACGACGCCGCGAAGGCGGTGGGCGCGAGCAAGAGGACGCTCGCCCGCCGCATGGAGAAGGTGCTCGGAAAGTCGCCGCTCTCGTACTTCCAGAGCCTGCGCGTCGAGCGCGCCGTGCACCTCCTGAAGACCGGCAACGAGAGCGTGGACGAAGTGGCGGCGCGCGTCGGCTACCGCGAGGGTGCGACGCTGCGCGCCCTCCTGCGGCGCCGTTTGAACCTGGGAGTCCGCGAGATCCGACGCGCCCCCTGACCGGCGGCCGTTCCCCGCTTTCGATTCGCCGCCAGAGTGGTCCTGTCCCCGAGTCCGAGAGTGGTCATTGCCGCCGAGGAGGTCGCGGGGCACACTCGCTCGCCATGTCGATCCGGACGTCGAGCGCCCTCCGGAATCTCGGGCGAATCTCCTACGCCCTGCCGATGGCCGGATTCGGAGCCCTGAGTTTCGTCCTCGGCGACCTGACGACGCGGTTCGCGCGGGGGTGGCCGGAGGCTGCGGCCGCCCCGGGGGATCCGCTCGAATGGTCCGGCGTCTTCGAGTCGCTCGCGACGTCGGGAATCGCGCTGATGCTTGCCGGGTGCACACCGGGACGGAGCGACCCCCGACCGCCGACGCTCAGCGCGTGAGCACCGGCAGATAGGCCTTCCACGGCCCGACCGCCTCGCGATACTGCTTCGCCATGACGCGCGAGATCTGCGCGATGTGGCCGAGGTCGTGGACGACCCACGTCGAGAGGAGCTGCTCGAGTGTGACCGATCCGAACTCGGGGTGCTCTCCCGTGAGGCGGAGCTCGGCGGGACCGAGCTTCCAGCCCGCGAGCTCGGCGAGGTTTTCGGCTCGCAAAGCGGCGAACCGCTCGAGGAGCTGCCCGAGCGTCTTCCCTTCGACGGCGCGCACATGACCGAGACGGTCGAACGGCGGAAACCGCCGGTCCGCCCCCTGCGCCAGGATGATGCGGGCGCGCCGCATCCAGTCGGTCTCTTCGGCGCCGATCAGGTGCCCGACGTTGTCGAACGGGCTCCAGGTCTCCGGTCCTTCGTTCGGTCGCGTCCAGTCGTCCGGCATGTCCGACAGGAGCGAACGCAGCACGCCCGGGGTGCGCTCCAGGACGGAAATGCCATGTTGCAGATCGAAATTCATGGTCTCTCCGAAGCCGGCCCGTCAGTGCGCGCCTTTGACCTCGACCAGGATCAGGTGGATGGTTGTGGTCCCGATGTTCTCGGCCCAGTGCGTCAGCGGATCGCGGTAGATCGTGTCGCCCGCCTTGAGCTCGGTCTCGGTCGTCGTGCCGTCCGCGGCGTGATTGCGGACCCTGCCTCCGGCGATGACGTAGAAGACGTAGGACGGGTGCGAGTGGACCTGCTCCTTGTCGCCGGGCTGGAGCACGGCCTCGAGCACGCGCACCTTGCCGTTCTCGAGCTTGACGTGGATCGTCTTCGCGTTGACGACGGCCGGATCCTGGGCCGAGGCCCATGTCGCGCCGGCCGCCAGCAGTCCCATCGCCGCGATTGCGGCGCGCCGGAGCTTGGTTCGTTTGCTCATTCTTCCTCCCGTCGCATTCTCCCTCGCGCCGCGGCGAGCGGGGCGGCGACCTTGACGATGGCCGCGAGTCGAAGCAGCCGCAAGCCTATCGGGTCGGCGGCGGCGCCAGCATGTTGTGCAGCGAGGCGATCTGCCAGCCGGCCCCCTCGCGCGTCAGGACGATCGAGAACCGCGCCTCATGCCGCCCCGCCAGAGGCCCCGACGGAGCGTCGAGCGTCGCGTGGACGTGGACGAGGGCCACGTCCGGGCGCAGGAGTCGCGCGGACTCGATCTCGTAGCGATTGACGCTGCCGGCGTAGATCGTCCGAAAGATGGCGGCATGGCCGGAGGCGATCGCGTCGCGGCCCCGAAAGTGTTCCGCTCGAATCGTCACGAAGTCCGCGTCCGGCGCGAAAGGCGCGCCGAAGCGGCCGCCGTCGCCCGCGTTCCATGCGCTCTCCAGAGTCGCCACGATCCCTTCGATCGCGGCCCGGTCCGCTGGTCCGATCGAATCGGTCACGTCATCCCTCCCGCTCTTCGGTTTCGAGCTCCTTCCGATAGCGCCGGCGGAGGGTCACGTGCGCGAGGGCGCGGACGCCGGCGGCGTGCGCGGCGAGCTCGTAGCCGAGCGCGGGCAGGTCGAGACCGCCGAGGAGGTGCTCCCCGGCGCCGAGGAGCGCGGGCGCGACGACGAGATGGAGCTCGTCGATCAGCGCGGCGCGCAGGTACTGCCGGATCGCGGCGACGCCGCCGCCGAGGCGCACGTCGCGGCCGCCCGCCGCCTCCTTCGCCTGCTCGAGCGCGGCTTGAATTCCTCCCGTGACGAAGCGGAACTCGGTGCCCCCCTTCATCGCGAACGGCGCCCGCGGGTGATGGGTCAGCACGAAGACCGGTGTGTGGTACGGCGGCTCGTCGCCCCACCAGCCCTTCCAGCTGTCGTCGGGCCACGGTCCGCGGACGGGGCCGAACATGTTCCGGCCGAGGATCCAGGCGCCGATTCCGTCGAAGCCCCGCGCCGCCATCTCGTCGTCGATGCCCGTTTCGCCTCCTTCGTTGCCGTGCATCCGCTGCCAGGTGCGCGTCGAGAAGAACCACTCGAACAGAGCCGTGCCGCCGACGCCCAGCGGGTGTTGCAGGTCCTGGCTCGGCCCCGCGCCGAACCCGTCGATCGAGATCGCGAAGCTATGGACGCGCAGTTTCGGCATGGAGCTCAACGTCCCGCGGGCGCCGCGACGCCCTTGACGAGCAGCCAGAGAGCGAGCGGGATCTCGAAGGCCGCCATCGGCAGCCACAGCAGGTCGGCGACGGGCCCGCCGAGAACTCCCACGAGCTGGAGCGGCAGCCCCGCGACGAGGAGGATCGACGCGACGACGCCCAGCCAGGCGAGAGGGACGGGAATGAGACGGCCGCGCAGGAGAAGCCAGGAGAAGATCGTGCTGCCCACGGCGAAGAGCGTGGCGGTGATCGTCGTGTTCCAGACGCGCACCTCGAGGAGGAAGGACCCGAGCGCGCCCGCCGCCGCGGCGTCCGGCGCGTCCGCCCGGGTTCCGGCGGTGGCGAGCCAGAGGAGCCCGAGCGTCGCCAGGGTTTCGATCGCGGTGAGGATGGATTCGCCGAGGCGGCACGAGAGGGCGAGCAGGGCGAGATCGCGGTCCACGTCGCGCGTGATCGCGTACAACGATACGGCCAGCATCAGGGCCGTCACGCAGATGAGGAGCGAAAGCAGCACCGTGACCCTCACCTGCGGCGCGTGCTGCGCAATGAGAGCGAACCTCGCGGCGATCCCATCCGCTCTGGTGGCCCCGCCGAGCACCATCTGGGTGACGCCGAAGGCGATGTAGAGGAGAAACGCGAGACCCGCGAGCCGGGCGTTCGTGGTGCGTGTCATGCGTCCTCCGAGGGCTCGTGAGCCCGCGTCCATTCTCCGCTCATCGCCGCTCCGCCTTCCGAATGGCCGCGATCAGACTCCTCGCTGCCCGAGCGAGGGTCCGCTTCCCTTCGACGTAGGGGAGCCAGTTCTTCTCGAGCGGTTCGCGATACTGCGTCCAGCTCCCACGGGCGAAGATCTCGTACAACATGGGCGTATAGCCCGGCTCGCCGCGTTCGCTCCGGATGCGGCGCACGACCTCCCCCGTCGTGTAGAAGAGGACGACGTGCCAGAGATCGCTCGGGAGCGAAAAGCCCGCCACCTTCGCCTCCTTTTCGAGCGCCTGACGGATCGGATCGCCGCGGTCCATGAGCACGTGAGAGGCCTCGTGAAAGACGGTTTCGAGGGCGGCCGCCCCCGGAGTCTCGCTCGAGATGAGAACGTCTCCCTGGCCGGCATCCGACCACGCCGTGTTGGCCCCGCTCCAATCCACGGTCTCCACGACGTCCACCAGGACCGGCAAGGCCCTCCATTGCTTCTGATAGAGCTCGACGAGGCGCGCGGCGATTCGCTCTTCGTCCGCGACCAGCTTCGGTTCGAGGCCCGAGATCCAGCGGCGGTTCTTCTCGTCCTGTGCCGTCCAGCGGCAGGCCTTGTACGCCGGCGCCGACGCCGCCCGGAAGATCCGGGCGAGCTCGACGAACTCCGCGGCTGCCGGCTCCCTGTCCCCGGCGTCGAACCCGACGAGCTGCATCCGGAGCAGGAACTGCTGGCGGGCGCTCCAGTCGACCGGCGAGATGATCCGGGCGTAGTAGTCGACCCCGCCGTCCCAGGCCGCGCGTTCCGACGGAGACAGCGCGTCGAAGCAGGGAGCCTCGTCGCCGGAGTGAAAGAGCTCCGGCTTGCCCTTCCCCCGCGCGAGGCCCGCGGCGATCAGCGCGTCGTTCAAGTTGGTGTCGAAGTCGCTGTAGAAAGCGAAATGGGGCGTCCTCGCGACGAGCGTCCGCGCCGCCGTCTGTCCCGGGCTCGCGCCGGGCAGGCAGAAGCCGAGCCCGCACGCGAGCGCGGCGCGGGCGGCGCCGAAAAGGGCTCTCACGCCGACATGCTTCGCGGCGGCCCGGCCTCTTCGGCGCTTCAACGAAAAACCGCGCCTAGGCACTTGAGCGCGGCGATCGGAGCAGGCGCCAGGCCCAGACGCAGAGCGCCGCGGCGGCCGCCGTGAGAAGGAGATACGCGGGCTCCGTCGCCATGCGAGGCCATTCAACGGCCATCCGCCAGAGGTGCGCGAGCGTGACCAGTCCGAAGATCACGCCGGTCGTCCGCACGTACGCTTGCACGGTCCGCGCTCACTTCTTCGCGGCCGGCGACGGCGGGATGGGCCTTCTCGAGTACATGCCGATGGGATGTCCGGCCGGATCGATGACGACGGCGACGGCTCCGGCCGCGTCCGGCAGATTGAAAGGGAATCCGGGCACGACCGTTCCTCCGAGCTCCCTTGCTCTCCGGCAACCCTCCGCGATGTCGTCGACCTGGACGTACACCACTCCGTTGAACGCGCTGATCTTCCCTTCCGCGACCCGGACCGTTCCGATCGAGGCCCCCTTCGCGACGATCTCCGCCGCCTGGTCCGTTCCCGCGACCGGGGCGAACTGCCACTCGAAGAGCTTCCCGTAGAAGTCTCTCGACCGCGCGAGATCCGTGGTCGTGAGGTCGAACCACGCGACGCGGCCGGACCCGACGTCGGGCGGAGGAGATTTCGGGGGAGCGGCCGAGAGCCCGCCGGCCGCGAGAGCCCACGCCATCGTCGTTGCGAGAATCGCGTTTCGCATTGGAGTTCTCCTCAATCGGCTAGGAAGGGGCTCGCATCGGCTGGAGCTTCCAGTACGTGAGAGTTCGCCATGACCATTCCGCGGGGCCGAATCGAAATCGGCGGAGCCACGCCCGCGCACAAACGGCTTGCGCCAGGAACCCCCCGATCGCGATCGCCGCGAGCGACGCGGGCGCCACCCGGCCCATGAGCGCCGGGCCACCCGGAAAGCCGTAGAACATCCAGATCCCGAACACGGTCTCAACCAGGTACCAAGTCAGAGCCATCCGTCCGAGCGGAGCGAGCAGGCGGATCGCGGGCCTCCCGCGCGCCGTGAGGTATGCCAGTGCCAATGCCGACGCGTAGGCCAGCGTGAACCCGAGATGACCGCTCTCGACGAGAAATCGTCGAAAGAACGAAAGCAGGGGGTGACCGTCGCCGTGGAGGAGGTCGCCGGCGAAGACGGTGTTGCCGACGAGTCCCACGAGCCCTCCGGCGATCAGGACCCGCCGGAGCAGCACCCGATGCGCGTCGAGACGGCCGAGAGCGAGTGTTCGGGCGACGTAGAGGCCCAGCAGAAGGCGCCCGAAGACCGCCACCTGATAGCCGATCTGACTGACGGAAAGGGTGAGGTACCAGTCGTACAGCCAGTTGGCCGCCAGGACTTCGCGGTAGGTGCCTCTCGAGAACGCCGTGAGCGCCATGGCATCGAAGTCCGTCGGCGGCACCGCCCGCGGCATCGCGGCTCCCACGCCTGCGACGAGCGCCGGCACCAGGATGCATGCGGTCAGCGCGGCCATCAGCAGGCGCCGGGGCGCGGTGCGCGCGAAGGCGGGGAGAAGGACGGCCCAGAGCGCGTAGAAGCGGAGAACGTCGAAGCACCACAGGAGCCATCCGTGAGCCGATCCAATCACGAAGAGCCAGAAGATCCTTCGATAGAAGAGCGCGGTCGCCGGCCCGCCGCGGGAGCCCACGCTCTTCGAGAACAGCCAGAAGCTGACTCCGAACAGCAAGGAAAACAGTCCGATGAACTTGTTTTCGATGAAGAACCGTTCCAGGGTGTAGGCGATCGAATCGAGAGGCCGCGCGCAGAGCGCCGACCGCCTCTCGGCGGTCATGTACTCGACGCCCGAAAAGATCAACAGATTCGCCCAGAACACTCCGAAGAGGGCGAAGCCCCGCAACGCGTCGACGACCTCCAGACGCTCGAACGCCGAAGCCGGACCCCCACGAGGACTCGCGGGCGCGCCTTCGACACCGAGCGGCTTCACGCCGCGCGCCCGACGGCGGCGGGCAGTTCCCCGCGGCGCCTCCAGAAGAGGAAGGCGACGACGACGCCCGCGACGGCCAGCCCGATGCCGAACTCTCCCGTCACGTACTTCGTCTTGCCCGTGTCCACCGTCAGCGGGTCGAAGATGCTCTGGATCCAGAGATTGTGGCTGGCGTGGAGCAGCATGCCGGTCCAGACGCTCCCGCTCTTCAGCCGCATCCACGCGAAAACGAAGCTCACGCCGACGACGAGGATCGTGAAGCACGTCAACGCGAACCAGGCCGGCGTGCCGGCGTTGTAGTCGGCGAACAGCAGAATCGGGTAGTGCCAGAGCGACCAGACGAGGCCGCTCAGGAGTGCGGTCCTGGAGTAGCTCGTCACTTTCGCGAGCTCCGGGACCAGGTATCCGCGCCAGCCGAGCTCTTCGCCGAGCGCGCTCGAGCAGCTCCCCGGCATCCCGATGGTGCCGACGACCACGACGTACAGCGCGAGGCAGAGGCCGGCGGGCAATCCGCTCCAGCCGAACGCGGTGATCTGGCCGTTGACGAACTCGCGATTGTAGAAACCCCCGAGGCCGGTCGCCCAGACGACGAGATAGACCGCCGCCGCATACGCCACCGGGATCAGGTAGCTCGCCCACTGGTAGCGGGGATTGCCCCAGGTCCAGCCGTGGTTCCGGAGCGACTTCTCGTACCGGTAGCGCGTGAGGAGTCCGGCCACACCCGGGCTCCACATGAGACCCATCACGTAGAGCCCGCGGCCGGCGCCGAGGTGGCCCGCGTGGATGATGAAGTAGTAGAAGATGCCGCTCAACGCGGCGGTCAGCAGGAGAAAGAAGCCGACGCGATTCCAGGACCGGCGATTCTCCGTCGGGACTTCCATCCGGTCCTCCCCAAAGACGGCGGCCTGGCGCACGAGCGGACTATCGCCGCCGCTTCGCGAGCCAGTCCTCTTCCTTCCGTTCCACCTCGCGTTCGTGCTTCGCGGATCCGTCGATGATCGCCGGCAGGTCGGGATCCGGCGGAATCGGATCCATGGCCCGGGGCCCGGAGATCAGGACCACGGTCCGCGCGCGGTCGAGCGCGCCGATCTGCCGGGTGTTCAGCTCCCGCACGTCCAGAATCTGCGGCACAGCGGAGTTGGCCAGGGCCGCCAGGGCGACGGCGCATAGAAGCGTTTTCGGCATGACGCGTCTCCTCATTCCTTCGACGCCAGGTACCGGAAGCGCGAGAGACGCCGCTCGCTCGCGAGCGCGTGGACGGCGTCGAGAAACCGCTGGACGCTTTCGAAACCGTCCTCGCCCTCGAGCGCGACGAGCGCGGCGCGCCGCTTCCGGCGGGCCTCGCGCCACTTCTCCGAGATCGAGACGACCGCCTCCGTGACGTCGCGCACTTCCCGAAGGGCGAAACCGCTCTCGGCCAGGAGCCGCTCGTTGTGCCCGACCGGCGTGAACAGGAAGAAGCCGATCGAGCTCCGGGCGCGGATCTCCTCGTTCGTCAGCGGGCCGGTCACGACGATCGGGTCGGTGAAGAGCACGCGTCCGCCCGGTCGAAGCAGGCGGCGCCAGTCCCGGAGGACGTCCGGCCGCCCGGGCAGGTGATTGATCGAGTCGTTGCAGAAGACGGCGTCGAACGACTCGTCCGGAAAGGGCAGCCGGCGCCCGGCGTCGGCCACACGGAACGAGACGCGCGAGGAGAGTCCCTCCTCGCGGGCCTTCGCCTGGGCGGCCTCGATCCCCCGCGCGTTGGCGTCGATTCCCGTGCCCGTCGCGCCGGTCTCGAGGGCCATGCGGCGCGTCACGCCGCCGGAACCGCACGCGACTTCGAGCGCCGCCTGACCTTCGCGGAGCCCGAGCAGGCCAAACCATTCCCGCGCTTCGGAGAGTGTGATCCAGCTCGCCTGGCCGAGATCCTCGCCGTACGTCTCGCGGCGCACCGCCCGCTCCGCGTCGGCGTCGAGGTTCCCGTAGTGACCGTCGTAGAGATTCGTTCGCGGCCTGCTCACGAACGAACTCGCCTCGCCCAGGCATCCGCGTTCACGCCCCGGATCAGGAGCCACAGCAACATCGCTCCCTCCGAGAGGTGGGTCACGAGCAGGAGGGGACTCGTCCACACCGTGCCTTCCGAGCCCGGAAAGAGAAACCCCTGGACGGAAAGCGCCAGATAGCCGGGGGTTCCGATCACCAGCAGGACTCCCAGGAACCTCGGGAAGAAACCGGAGCGGAACACCAGGAGCCCGAACGGCAAGAGCCAGAGCCCGAAGAATACGGCGGCGATCAAATTCCCGAACCGGTGCATCTCGAGGAGGAGCTTCACCTGATCGTGCCGTTGGTCGGCCGCAGCGAGGAGGGCCGCGAACGGGTGGACCTCGTTGAGCATATATATGGGCACGGACACCAGGACGAGCGCCAGCATGGTGGCCGCCCGGTTCCGGTCGACGGGCGCGAGCAGTCGGTAGAGGAACAGCCCGTAAAAGAGGAACGCGATCATCATGACGAGGCCGCTCGCCAGCCCCAGTCGAAACAGGGACTCCGACGCGACGATGTTGCGCGCCGTCGCGATGGGATCGCCGCGGACCAGCAGTTTCGATCCGACGAACCCCGCGAACGAGCCGCTCGCGAGCATGACGAGGCCGACGAGCCCCGTGACCCGCGCGTGGACCCGCGGCGACGCTCCGATGAGCTCCGGCGCTTCCGGACCGAGCGGACGATTCATGGAATCCCTTCGCCTTTCCGATCGACCCGACGCGCGGGCGGCAGCTCGACGAAATCCGGCGCGCGGGGAACTCTCGCGAACGCCGCGAGCGCGGGCGCCGGAGGAGCGACGAGCTTCCGCGCGCGCAGATCGAGCCAACCGCCCGTCGACCGAACCGTCGCGGCCCGCTCGCCGGCGGCCGACCAGATCTCGTTCTCGACGACGAACCGGGCGCCGTCCCGGCTCATCGCCAGCATCGCGTAGGTGACCGTCACCGTCTCGTGCAGGCCGACTTCGCGGAAGTACTCGAGCTCGTCTTTCTGCATCACGGGACCGATGCCGAGCCGCCGGAACTCGGCCGGCGGAAACCCGTTCTCGGCGAAGAACGCGACCCGAACGTCGGCCGCGAGGTCGAGATAGGCGGTATTGGCCATGTGCCCGTTGAGGTCCATGGCGCCCCACCCGGCGAGGAACTCCTTCGCATAGCGGCCACCGAAAGGAGACGTCACGCGAGCCTCCCCGGCGTGGGACAGCCTCCCCTTGCGGCGCCGGCCGAGGAGATCCTCTGGCCGACCATTCCGCGTTTCGCATGACGGACGCCTACCAACAGCCGCGCGCCTTCGTCTCAGACGACCGAGGCTTCGACCGTCGAGTACGGGGAAGGGGTCTCGACGTGCATGCACCGCGCGACCGCGTGGGAGTTGACGAGGCCCCAGACCAGTTGACCGGGCGAGGGCGGATTCATCGCTCTCTCCCGATCTTACGCCCGGCGGTCACGCGTCCCCTCGACGGCGGACGCGTGAACTGCCGGATCCTCCGGCCCCCCTCCGAGTCTCGGAGGAGCCGGGCGAGTCGCTTCCACCGCGTCTCCTCTTTCTTCGCGCTGATGACCCACCAGCACGCCGCTCTCCGATAGCTCGGCGGCTGGGCCTCGAAGAAGGCCCGCGCCTTCCGGTTCTTCGCGAGGAAGCTCCGGTAGGGCTCCGGGAGCCCGTCCGGGCGCTTCTCGTAGGAATAGACGCCGACCTTGTTCTCGCGTCGCCCCGCAAAGGCCTCGAGACCCGCGGGCCGCATCCGTTGCTCGCGGGAGAGCGCCCCGACCCGGCGAACGTTGATCGAGCTCCAGATGCCGCCCGCCTTCCGCGGCGTGAACCGGATCGTGTAGCGCTCTCGATCGACGCTCTTGCGGATCCCGTCGATCCACCCCACGCAGAGCGCTTCGTCGACGGACTCCGGCCAGGTCACGCTCGGCCGGCCCGAGCCCTTCTTGAAATAGCCGACCCAGAGCTCGCTGGCCGACGCGTGATTCGCGTCGAACCACCTCTGGAGATCTGCGGGCGAGCGAAAGAAGACGGGCTTCACGTCTCAGGCGCCGCCCGAGCTCGACCCGGGCGCACGCGCACCCGGATGATCCGACACGCCGCGACGCCAGGCAAGCCGCCAGCCCCCGATGACGACGACGAGTCCCGCCGGGAGAAGCCACACCCGATGAAGCCCGCATCCGGCCCACGACACGGCGAGGCCGAGGAATCGCAGCGCGTTGACTTCCGCGGACAACCGGGGGGCGACCCTCCGCGGAAAAGGCCGCTTCCGGACCTCCTCGAGCGCGCCGTCCAGCCGCCCGGAGAGGAAAGCCAGGGTGACGAGGATCGACGGGCCGAAACCGACGGCGGCGGCCGCGAGCGGCCGCTTCCACCAGAGCAGCGCCCCCGCGGCGATCGCGGTGCACCAGTCCACGAGCAGCTTCGCAGGATGGAGCTGGTGGAAGCGCGCGCGGTCCGCGAGGGTCACGGTTTCGCATCCCGGCTCGGCGATCGCCCGCATGGCCCCGGCCCGGCAGGTGGCGTCCGCCTCGCGAGCGGCACGGGTTTTTACCAGCCGAGCAGGTAGACCGGCGCCATCGCGGCGAGCGCGGCCGCGGCCTGCAGAGCGAGGACGCCGATCGCGCGCCGGGGCTCCTGCGGAAGCCACTCGATCGCGAAGGAGAGCGAGATGGGGACCTGGCCCGCCATGAGGAGCTGCCAGATGTGGGCCGCGGCGCCCTCGTCCGGCTGAGGCGCCGGGCCGTGCGCGGCGAGGTAGGCCATCACGACCGCCAGGGCGCCGAGCGACATCGCCACGGGGAGGAAAGCGCTCGGCCGTTTGAGGGCGCCGACGAGGTTCATTTCGCCGCCTCCGATTTCGCGCTGCCGCCTAGGATACCGCGCCGGGCGCGACCGATCCGAGCAACACGCGAGCCACCGCCTCCGCATACATCTTCGGCGCCGTGGTCATCCCTTCATGAGCCTGACCGTGCAGCTCCTGGATGCGGACGTCCGGTAGGACGGCGGCGAGGGCATCGGTGGCGTACAGGTCGCGATGGCTTTCGGTGCCGATCTGGAGCACCACAGGGACGCGCAACTGCCGAAAGCACTCGGCCTGGAAGTCGTACCGGCAGAGGGCGCGCAGGTCGCCGAGCGACGCCTCGGCATCCGCAAGGATCGGCGGCCAGAGCTCCGTCGCGCGCAGCTCGTCGAGGACCGCCGCCGGCACGAACAGTCGGTCGCGGAAGAACGTGAGCGCGAGGCCGTCCCAATCCCCGGCTCGCGCCAGCTCTTCGAACTGTGCCAGAGCTTCCTCCCCGACGACGCGCGGCCAGGCGGGCTCGTACAGCACCAGCTTGCGGACGAGATCCGGTGCCCGGGCCGCCGCGGCCAGCGCGACGTGAGCGCCGTAGGAGTGGCCGAGGAGGAAGGCCGGCCCTCCGATCGACTCGATCACCGCAACGACATCCCGGCTCTCGTCCGTGAGACTGTGGCCTTCGGTCGAGTCGGTCTCGCCGCGGCCGCGTCGCGCGACGGCGTAGACGGTGAACTGCTTCTCGAGCAGGGGCTTCACGAACTCCCAGTTGCTCCTGTGGTCGCTGAACGCGCCGTGCACGAGGACCAGGGCCGGGCCGCTTCCGTACTTCTCGCAGGAGACCGTGGCGCCCGCGGGGGAAGAGATGCGCTGCATGGGTTGCGTGCTCGAAGATCGCCGTCACTTCCGCACTTCGTACTCGACGTTCGCGATGGACGCCCAGCGATCGCCGGCACCGACGTCGACCGTCAAGGTTCGGGCGCCACGATCGGACGGGGCGAAGGTGTACCGCACCCGCGACCCGTCCGGCGCCGGGTCGGTCACCCAGATCCAGCGATTGCCCTCGACCTGGCCGATCGCATGCAAGTTGTTCCCTGCCGTTTCGGTGCCGTGGACGTGGTACTGCCTGGCCGTCGAGTCGTAACTGAGGATGTACACCCCTTCCCATCCCCCGCCCTGGCCGGAGGTCTTCTCCTGGCACAGCACGGCGTAACCGCCGGCGGCCCAGCTGCATGTTTCGCCGCCGGCGATCGGCTTGAATGGTTTCGCCGGGTCGTCGCGCATCTGACCGGACTCACTCCAGCTGCCGACGTAGAAACTGAGCCGCTGGAGCTCGGCCGGTCTCGACGCCTCCTGTGCAGGCAGGATCGTCGGCGGAAGACCGCATAACGCGGCCCAGGCGATGGCGAGTGGGATCGTCCGCATGACACAGCCTCCAATAGAAGTGTTCGGTCGATGAGCGGTCAAGAGCGAGGCATCGTGATCGTCTCGGGTCGGCTCCTTCATCGAGCGCCGCCGGCCTCCAGCCGTATGGTCTGCCCGACCGCCAGCCGGCCGACGCGCGTGACCGTGCCGTAGATCCCCGCGTTGTTCCGGTTCGCGCGAACGACCGCCTTCTGCACTTCCGGCGCAGACTCTGCCGAGTCCGGATCCAGGTTCACGATCGAGCAGCGAACGTCGCGCATCGTCACGGCGATGGCGGGGGCGTCGTCCCCCTCGCCGAACGAAAGCACACCGCCCAGCCACTCGTCCTCCTGGAAGGGAGCCGATCGCAGCAAGCGAACCACGACATTCGGGCGAAATCGTCGCACGTCCAGGCTCCGCCCGGCGAGTCGTCCGATCTCGCGCACCGTATCGACGCCGATCACGGAAACGCTCGCTTCGTCGAAGATGCCGTGTCTCAGCTGCATCATCTGCACGGGCGCCCCGCACCGGCGCCCGACCTCCGCGGCCAGGCCCTCCCCAAAGACCGGCATCTCTTCGCCATCCGGCGTGCGAACATGCGTCGGCAGGTTGTCTCCTGGAGCACCGTCTTCGCGGCGGCGTGGAGAAAACAGGATCAGATCGGGGAGCCTGCTCGCGGTCAGCCACGGGAACCCGCCGCGGTCATCCATCTTCCGGAATGCCAGGCGCCTGTCGCCGTCGAGGCCGTGCCAGCCCAGGCCGGCAGCCTCGAGGCGTTCGCCGCCCATCGACTTCACGGGATACCGGAAGATCGCTTCGACCTGTCCGATCTCTATGAGCATGCGCGATTCTGGCCGCCTGGACGGAGCTGCGGCCGATTCATCCCGTCAACATCCCGACTCGCCCATCGCCAGACACCATGACAACCCTCTTGAAGTCGGTCGCCACGCGCAGCTGCGAATAGATGTAGCGATACGCCTCCAAGCAGAAGCCTCCTCTGGCGCTGATCACGACGAGCCATCGCTCGCCCGCAGGCCCCGGCGCCCGCCGGCCGGCCCTGGCGCGGACGAGCTCGAGCATCTCACGCGTCATGTTCAGGAGGAGAAGCGGGTCGGAGTCGGAATTGTGCACGAACCCGATCATTTTCGGCGCTCGTTCCGATTCGCCCCTGAGAATTCGAATCCGGACACGATTCCCGTGAATCGTGGCTGTCTCATCTCGGCCCGGCGCCCCTCGCTCGAGGAGAGCTCGTATCGTGTCCTCCAGCGAGGCAGCGGTTTTCGATGCCGAACGGATGGGAGCGGTGATCGTCAGCAGCACCGTCATGCCGTCCGGCACGGTCTCGCCACAGGTGGCCTTCAGACGCTCGGTGAGCCGGGTCGCAACCTTGTCGAACCTCAGACGAGGCCCGGCGGCGTCGCCCTGGTCCAGTGCCGCGCCGTGCGAGGGTGGCGATGTCAACGGCAATCCGTTTCCCGGCGACCATGAAATAGGCGTCCGAAGGGTCGCTCCCCTCTTCCCACGTTGCCGAGAACCGTCTGGCGACGGCTTCGATGGCGGTTCGCTCCCGCTTCGTCACAGCCCTCGGTCAGTCTCTCGCCGAATACCAGTTCAACACTCGCAGGGCGCGCAGCGTGTTCCAACGGCCCGGCCGGCCTTCGCCCTCGTCCATCTCGACCGGCATCTCGCCGGGGTACCGGGTCTCGAGCGGCCACCGGCCGTCGCCGTCGCGCTTGGACGCGACCAGGTCGATCGCCTCGGCCACGCGCACGTCGGGCGCGACGCCGACGCGGCGCAGGTACTCGAGCCCCCGCAGCACGTCGTAGTGCCACCAGGTCGGGAAGGCGAAGCGGGTCCACGCGGCGCCGCCCTTGCGATCTCGCTCGATCACCTCGCCCGTGGACCGCCGGCGGAAGAGGCGGCGCTCGAGGAGGTACTCCTGCCCGCGGAGACGGGCCCGAGTCACCTCCGGGCTCCCCCCGACGCCCCGTTCGTATTCGAGCAGGGCCTCGAGCACGCAGATCGTGGTGTTGAACGACGAGCGCGTCGAGCCGTTGGCGGCCTCGCAGTTCCAGCCGCCGTCGGGAAGCTGCTCGGCGAGCAGCCGGTCGACGATGCCCCGGACATCCTGGCCGAAGTAGGCGCCGACCGCCCCGACCTGCCCGTTGATGCAGGGCTCGACCTCGCCGGCGAAGAAAAGGTTGTCGTTCGCTTCCTGCGGACCGCATCCTCGCCACGTCACGCGTTCACGGACGAGGCCCACCGCGCGGCGCGCCTGGTCGCTCGCGGGATCGAGACCCATGTCCCGCAGCAGCATCAGGACGTGCATCGTGGAGTTCCACCCGCGGTTCCAGGCCGCGCCGCCCCAGCGCCCGTCGGTCCCCTGGAGGGCGAGCAGCCGCGCGCCCGAGCCCTCGGTCGAGACCCGCGCGCGCTCGGCCGCGACCTCGTCCGCGGGCGCACCGATTACGTCCCGCATCACCTGCCAGCGGATCGAAGGGTCCGAATCGAGCAGCCACCGTATGACCGAGCTCTGTAGCTTCGGGGCCTGCCGTTTGGGCGAATCGGTCGCCATCTTCTGGTGCTCCTCAGCCAACGGCTCGCGGCTCAGCGGCGAAGAGGCCAAGCCGACGGGCGAGTCCGCTGCACCCGCGCGTCTGGCGGCCTCTCGAGAATCACGCAAGTGCTCCGGATCCAACATCGCCGGAGCGGTTCGAGGTCACCGCCCGGCAAAGAGGATCATGTCACCAGCGAGCGATCCATGAGAATGGGACCGCCATGCTCGGCGATGGACGCAAACACGCTTCGGCCGCCGAAACGATGAGCCTCGTAGGACCGCTGCACGCGCTCCACGAATCCATGCTTGCGAAAAATGCGCTGCGATACCTTGTTCGTTGCCTCCGTGACTGCCAGCCGGTAGCCGCGCTGTGCGCCATGCTCGAGACAGGCCGCGACGAGGTGCTGGCCAACTCCCCTTCCGGCCACTCGGTCGGCGACCCCCAGGAGGAACAGGTGCAGCGAGTCGCCCGGTAGCACTGCCCGGTCGGCCTGGTACTCGGCTCCCAATTGGCCCAGGATGTCGAAGATCGGATCGAGTTTTGGGCTCAGCCGATCCATCCCGTCAGGAGAAGCCGACGACGAATCCTCCGTCAACAGGGCCCCTACCAACTCCCGCGTGCCGGCGAGCCGGGCCACGATGGTCAGGCCATCGGCCGCCGCTCTCGGGCAGAACAGTCGGACAAACGCCTCGAACTCGAAAGCCGTCAACCCGCATGCAACGGCGGGCGGATCGCGACGACTGAACACGTCCCCCAATAGCTTCGCCATCGCGTCCGCATCGGAGGCGTCATAGACGCCGTACTCGATCGGATTGACTTCGGTTGATGCGGTCATCGGTTGCTCGTCCTAAATCGACCGTTGGTCGGAACCCCCGGCCGCCTGACACCGCTGTTCGGTGGCCAGCGCAACGGTCCGACGCGCATGCGCCGCCGTATCGCGCGGTCCGCTGCAACTGCTTGTCCCGCGGCACATCCGCTAACGCTCGCTGTTGGTTGCTACCCCGAAGCAGTGAGAGTACCCGTCATCGTCCGTCACAAAGAACTCGGTCTGACCATAATCGCGATCCGCGATCTCTGACACGGGGTAGCCCAGCTGCTCGAGGCGGTTTCTCAGTGCGCGGATGTCACGCGGCACCCAGTAGAGCCGAATGCCCTCATAGTCCGCCGGCGTGATCGGTGAGCCTGCGCGTTGATTGAGCCAGAAGTACATATGCTCACCGTGAACCATGCAGCCGATGAGGCGGCCGTCCTGCCGCATTGCGCGGTCCATGGTGAGACCGAGACCCTGGACCCAAAAACGCAGACTCTTCTCCAGATCCGCACTCGGGATGACTGGCATGCACGACTTCACCTGCATGGACGTCTCCTTTGCAAGCCGATGGCAGGCTTGATCCGCGACAGTCGGAGCATGTCACCTCGGGCGCCGGGACCGCCCGGCGCAGGCGACGCGGCAAGCAAGGTCGGCCTTCCTCTCGAGGCCCCGCACGGGCGCCGCCGATCCATAATATGACTTGACAGGCATATGAACATATGAGTATATATCGGACGTGGAATCGTCGTTCGCCATCATCGCGGAGCCGAACCGCCGGGCCATCCTCAGCCTGCTGGCGTCGTCGGAGCGATCCGTCGGCGAGATCGAGCGCCGGCTGCGGATGCCTCAAACGTCGGTGTCCAAGCACCTCCGCGTGCTGCGCGAGGCCGGCTTCGTGGAGTCGCGCGTCGAAGCCCAGCGGCGCGTCTATCGGATCCGGCCCGAGCCGCTCATGGAGGTCGATGCCTGGCTCGCTCCTTTCCGGCGCTTCTGGACGGCCCACGTCGATGCGCTCGAACGCCATCTCGATCGGATGGGGCAGGCACCAGGGAAAGGAAAGAACCGATGAGCAACCGTGAGAAGTATGTGCCCGGCCCCGCGGCCGGAGCCGAGGTCCGGAAGGACGGCGAGAAGTGGACGCTCATTCTCGTCCGAGAGCTCCGTCATCCGCCGGCGATGGTGTGGCAGGCGCTGACCGATCCTGCGCACCTGTCCGAATGGGCGCCGTTCGACGCCGATCGGAACCTGGCCGCCGTGGGGCCGGTGAAGCTCTCGACGGTCGGGACGCCGACGCCGCAGGTCTCCGAGACCACCGTGAAGCGGGCCGAGGCGCCGAGGCTGCTCGAGTACAGCTGGGGTGGCAACGACCTCCGGTGGGAGCTCGAACCGCTCGGCAGCGGCACGCGCCTCACGCTCTGGCACAACATCGATCGCCGCTTCATCTCGTGGGGCGCCGCGGGCTGGCACATCTGCTTCGACGTCCTCGAGCGGCTCCTCGCGGGTGAGCCGATTGGACGCATCGTCGGCGCCGAGGCCATGAAGTTCGGCGGCTGGCAGCGATTGAACGCCGAGTACGCAAAGCAGTTCGGCGTTGAGACCCCCGGTTGGCCGCCCAACGCCCCGAAGCGTTGAAGCGTAGGAGGAAGAACCCATGGAATCGACCCTGCAGAAGCCGGCCCTCGTCGCCGCCAGGACCACCCCCAAAGCCAGGACCATCGTCTATTGGATCGTCACCGCGCTCTTCTGCCTGCAGATGAGCTTCACCGCCTACGCGCAACTGCGCCTGCCGCAGGTGGCGGAGACGTTCACCCACCTCGGCTTCCCCGCCTACTTCCGGGTGGAGCTCTCGTGGGCCAAGCTCCTCGGCGTGGTGCTGCTGCTTGCGCCGGTGCCGGCGCGGCTCAAGGAGTGGGCCTACGCCGGCTTCGCCATCAACCTCGCCTCGGCGCTCATCGCCCACTTCTCGGTGGGCGATGGCCCGGAGGCGTGGGGCTGGGCGGCGGGCACCGGCGTGCTCTGGGGGCTCTCGTACTTCTTCTGGCGCCGCCTGCAGGCCACGCCGGCGAGCGCCTGACCGCGCACCGAGGCCATGTCGACGACATCTGTCGGCATTGCCCGCCGCCGCGTTGCGGGTGAGGCGGGATTTGACGTAACGTGCCTTCGCAGAGGTTCGGAAATACGCTGAGCGCAGCTAATTCGGTGCGAGAGTTGGAGCTGTACATGAAAAAGCCCGTCCCGGTGGAATCTGCCTCTGCATTGATCGACGAGAGGATCAAGGAACTTGGGGACTGGCGCGGGAAGACGCTCGCGAAAGTGCGCAAAATCATACGCGAGGCAGACCCTGAGATCGTCGAAGAGTGGAAGTGGATGGGACTCCCGTCTGGTCCCACGGCGGCCTCGTCTGCACGGGAGAGACGTACAAGAACGCTCGTCAAGATGACATTTGCCAGGGGAGCTGCGTTGAAGGACCCTTCCGGTCTATTCAACTCCAGCCTCGACGGGAATGTCAGGCGCGCCATCGACATCCACGAAGGCGACAAGGTCGATGAGGCGGCCTTGAAGGATCTCATCCGCGCTGCAGTGGCGCTCAATCTCAAGGGCAGGAGCAAGCCGAAGCCCCGGCGAGCGAGCCGCAAAGGGGCCGATTAGCTTCGTCGCAGGTCCCGGCCATATCCCCTCCCATGGGGGAAGAACTTCGGCGCCTGCCTCCTGTCCGCCGCCGCCCGAGATCGAGCTGCGGATGCGTCAGACGTCGGTGTCCAAGTACCTCAGCGTGCTGCGCGCGGCCGGCCTCCGGAGCACCACGCGCGAGCGAGCCGGCCAGGCTGGCGGAACTGGCGCTCATAAGAGGTTGTGTGGTCCATGGCGTTGCCTAACGAGCCCGCTGCACGCGCGTGTTAATGGGCATCGTGTTCCGACCCCTGAGCTCTCGACATCTTCTTGACTCGCTTGAGTTCAGCCTCGAGCCGATAGATCACCCACACCAGGAGACCGATGATGAGCGATAGGGCTGACACGCTCCGGCTGGGAAGGTCGCGCAACCCCCAGACAAGTACATCCCCACGAAAGCCGCACCGCCAATCAGGCGATCTCTCAGCATCTAGCCGTCCTGCGACCAAGCCGGCCCAGTCCGCTGCAGCAGCGAGTTAGGCCACATTCTCGAACACGGTCCTGAAGGGTTGAAAGTTGTCCGGACCGTAGCCGGCCGCGTAGATTGCGAAGGCAACAACTGAGAAGTCGGGCGCGCGCCGGGCAATTTCTTCTCTGTAGAGTCGAGCGATCTCACGAGCCGGATTAAGAAACGCGCCGCACCCGAAGGCCCCAAGCACGGTGTGGCGAACGCCGTGGGCCCGCAAGGTGTCAAGTTGAGCAGCGATCCGGCGGCGCCCGTCGTCAATGCTGAAAGCGCTTCCATCACGAAGGTCTTGCGCCGCGGCACGCAGTTCATAAAAGGGAAACACTTCGGATTCCGGCAACCAAGCATAGCCAAGGTCAGGCGCTGTTCGATTCTCCGAGCCTCTGATGCAGACCCGGGGTGAAGATGTGTCCAGGTAAACGCGCCCGCTGGCGGCACTGAGAAGGCTGCTCATCTCTGGCTTATACCTCCGGCCAGAGTCGTCGAGCTGGTCTTTCCGAACCCGGAAATGACAGTCGGTACGTCTGAACATGTTCTCCTCTTGCGCCACTGCACCCTCCGCATACGCGCCACCAGGGAAGAAGGCGTTGGCCATGTTCAACACAGCGAAGCAGGCGCCCGAGGCCTGAGTGAGAGCTTGGGTGACATCGCCCCAGTCTCCTGGAAGAACATGAATGTGGAGTCCTGGGGTCACGCTTCCCACCTCTGCGCGCCATCTCTGCAAGTTTGCTGCTGCGAGGCGGTGGTAGCGGTCGGGCGGGCTGCAGTTTTCAAAGGCAGTGATCGTCTCTCGCAGTACTTCGCGTCGCCGTCGCGCATCAGGCCCGCGGAAACCCTGTGCTACTGGCATATGCCGCCTAACGAGCTGCGCGTCAGCGGCGAGCGACGACGCGAAGCGGATAAGCGGGTCCGCTGCACGCGCGTGTTAAGCCGCATCTCTCAGGAAGCCCGCAATCTCGGCCATGACTTCCCGCTGGTGCCCGACCCAAAGATGCCCACCACTCGGATAGCTGACGAAGCGAGCGCGCGGAATATGCTCGGCGGAGTAGCGAGCGCCTGCATAGGTTCCGTAAAGACAGTCGGCTACGGCCAGGATGAGGGTGGGCACAGCTATTCGCTCAAGCTCGTATCGCGGAAGGGAGCGGGCGATGGAAGCATCGTTGAGTAGCCCGAGCCGACGCATGCTCAGTGGTTGGATGTGGTCCAGCACTTGCGCGACCCTTGCCCGCTCCTCGGCGCTCGCATTTTGTAACACCGCTGCTGGCGTGCCGAGAATTCCTTCGACCATCGCGTTGCGCGCGATCCTGGGTACGAACCAGAAAAGGAGGTCCGATCTGAGTGCCGTGTCGAACAGCAGCTTGACCCCGGCCGAAGTCTGCCTCGGTACTGCACCGTCCGGCCGGTTTTCGGCCTGAGAGGGGTAGGCGAGCGGAACCAGAAGAAGGAGCGCTGCGGTACGCCCTGGATACCGAAGCGCAAACTGCACCGATGAAGGCGCTCCGGCAGAGACGCCGACGACCACGGCGCGGTGGACCTGTAGAGCATCCAGCAGACGGGCATGCGCATCCGCCTGCGCGGCAGGAGAGGCGTCGGCAGGAAGGTGCGTCTGCAGGTAGCCAAACCGTGACATCGCGATGACGCGGAAACCGCTCGGGAGCAGCAGGTTGGCAATCTCGAGGCCCTGGTCAAACCCACCGCCGGCACCATGCACCGCAAGAACCGCCGGCCCATTGCCGACGGAGCCGTATTCGATCGGCCCACAGGGCGTGTCGACGATTCTGCTGCCGACCGAGACTCGCTTGCGTGCGCGATGAATGTCGCGACGATAGCTGAGCCACACGAGAGCGGAAAGCCCGGCTCCCATGAGACTTAAGAGCGCGCCGACCATCCGTCGTGCTGTTGGCACGTCATCCCTCACCTAAGTCTCGGCCTATCGGCTTGGCCGCATCGCTTGCAACTGGCTTATACCGCGACTGCTCTTCCGAACGGGTGGCACGTCAGCGGCGAGCGAAGAGCCGAAGGCGATAAGCGAGTCCGCTGCAGCCGCGAGTTGGGCAGCATTCTCGAGCACTGGCGGCGCGCTGACCCACGTGCCCTGGCACTTCATGCCCGGCCCTCCGCTGCAACCGCTCGTCAGGCGAACAGCACCACGCTCGATCGGCCACCGAGATCCGAAGTGCTCGTTCATTTCAGACCGAGCTTCTTGCCGGCCGCAAGCAGGGCGACAGACTCGCGAATGCGCTTTTCCCGCGTCTCGGGTCGCCTGGCCGTGTGAATCCATACTATGAAGTCACGTCGGTACGTCGGTGCGAGCCGCTGAAAGAATTGCCAGGCTTTGACGTTCGCCCTAATCGCTTTCGCAACATAGGCGGGCAGCTCCGGGATCGGCGGATGTGCCACGTAGCGGTTTGCCGTTGGTGCCGCAGCGACGCCGGCGGGTGCGAGCACGCCAGCGGCCTTGAGTTGTTTCCAGCGTCGGCGATTTATGCCCGACCATTTGCTCGTCGGTTTACGAGGCGTGACCTTGATGGCGTAGCGATTGTCGTCCAGGCGTTTGACCAGACTGTCGACCCATCCAAAGCAGAGCGCCTCGCAAACGAGGTCTTCGTAGGGCATCGAACTGACCCCGGTGTGCTGCTTGTGCCGGACGAGCCAGATGCCGGCACTCGACGCGTGGTGCTTCGCGAGCCACTGCCGCCACTGTTTCCGCGTTCGCACGTCGAGGTTGATCAGACGCTCCGCCATCGTGAGCACCTTCCGAACGCCACACCTTCGGTGTACGTCTAACGCTCCGCTCACCTGCGGCGCGCAGGCGAATCTTCCCAACGCCCCCGCACCTCCCGCGCGCCGGCAGCTGCAGCGGGTGGCTGGGCAGCGTGACGAGTCATGGGATCACTCGGCTCGCGGCTCATTTGGGGGTTGGCGCATGTCAACGCCGTCACGTCAGGCAGCGATCAATCGTCGTGAGTGCCTGCTGGATATCGTCCGCGTCATTATAAAGGTGCGGGGAGAATCTCAGGGCGTTCCTGCGCGCCGAGACGACGATCCCGGCTTCGTTGAGACGTTCGGCAAGCATCCGCACGTCCATGCCGGCGAACCGGGTGGCGACGATCGAGGAGCGCGCGCCGTCGTCCGTGGGCGACAGGATTGCGGCGTTCCTTTCACGCAACCCCTCGATCAGGAGATCGGCGAGCCTCTTGTTCCTGGAAAAGATCCGCCCGACGTCCAGCTGCAGCAGGTAATCGATCGAGCTGGCGAGACCCGGCGCGCACCCGTAGGCCATGGTGCCGAACTCGAAACGGTGGGCGTTCGTGGGGAGCTGCAGTCGATCGGCATGCAGATCCCACATCCGCTCATGGGATCGGAATCCGACGAGCCCCGGATCGAGGCGTTCGTGAAGATGGGGCGCGAGATACATTACGGCGACGCCGAACGGCCCGCACAGCCACTTGTAGGATGCGGTAATCAGCGCGTCGACCCCGAGCGCCCCGACGTCGATCGGGATCCCGCCGGCCGACTGCGTTGCGTCGACGACGAGCAGAGCTCCGTTCCGGTGCGCGGCTTCAGCGAGCCCCGCCACATCGCGTCGCCGGCCGGTGCTGTAAATCACATCGGCGACGCAGACGACGGCGGTCCCGGGATCGATCAGGCCGATCAGATCGTCGGCCAGCGGATCATCGTCCTTCATGTCGGCGAGCCTGACTTCGGCTCCCGTGTGGCGCGCGACGCGCGCCCACGGGTAGATCGTGCTGGGAAACTCGAGACCGGTGCTGACGATGTTGCTGCTGGCGGCCGGAGCGACGGCCCAGGCGAGGGAAGCCAGCAGCTCGGTCGCGCTCGATCCGACCGCGATCTCCTCGGGACGGCAGTTGAACAGCCGCGCCGCCGATGCGTGCAGTGTCGCAAAGGCCCGCTCTTCGGCGTCCTCGTCGAAATGGATCGTCCCGTTCTCGGCGAGATCATGCATCCACTCGACCACCGCCCGCTCCGCCCCGCTGTACATGAGGCAGACAGAAGCGGTGTTGAGGTAGACCCTCTTCCTGCTCGCGGGGAAATCGTCCGGTGCGACGATCGGGGTCAGGTCGGACAATGCAGTGTCGCCTCCGATTCCATCCGCCCCTTCCCTACCTGGCTTCAGGGTCTGTCCCGAGGATACTCCCTCCCTCACCTCGGCGCGTCAAAGCGCACGCCCAGAGAGGTCCCGGTGCCCATCCTCCGACGATCTCCCGCTCTTCCGCTCCCTCCTCTGGGACCGTTCTGGCCGCTTCGGAATAAGTCGGCTCCACCCGCGCAACAAGCTTCGGTGCGAGAACGTCACCGCCGACACTGTAGATCGCGTCGGTTCCTGGCCGGCTAGGCTGCCCTGCTGCCCCGATACGGAGCATGCTAGCGAGAACAATCTCAGCGATCATGATGCCTCCTGCACTATCCCTTCAGGCGCCTAACGGTCTGCGCATCACCGGCGAGCGACCAAGCGAAGCGCAGGAGCGAGTCGTTGCATGCGCGTGTTAGGCGCCCCGCTTGAGTCGGGGCTTCTGGATGCCAATCTGGTACGCCTCCTTGATGAACGCTTCAAGTGTCGCGTCGATGTCGTCCGGTGATACGAGCCGAAAGGCGTGGCCATATCCAAGTGCCCCGAAACGTTCCGTGTGGATGAGAAGAGGATGCGAGACCTGGCGTTTCAGCCAGAGACTTGCTCGAAAGTAGCTGTTGCGGACAACGCCACCGGCGAACCTCACCCGGGCCTGAATCACGATACGTGTCTTCTGCGCGTAGACGGTTATGGCCCCACAACATTTCGCGACGGCGACAAATCGGTTGAAGGTCGCCCGGCGCTGCCGAGGCTTGCCCGAGAAGTGGTCCGACAAGCGGTAGCGGCCGCATGAGTGCCACAAGTTCTTGGTCACAAACCGGTGCCGGCACTTAGGGCAGCGCCACAGCGGACGTTTCACGTCTTGACATGTGCGTCGATACGGTCACTGCAGAATGCCCAAGGTCCGGGTCCCTGACGGGCTGCGCTTCGGCGGCGAGCCGAGCGAGCGAAGCGCGCGCCCCGCGTGAAGGCGCCGGCGGCGAGTCCGCTGTAAGCGCGTGTTAGGCCGTACGCTGGCGCCTGGATCACTTCGCACCATGCTCGGTCAAGTAAAGCACTCCATGCGGCGTTCTACGGCGGCGCCGTGACGGAGCATGACGACCGATCGGACCAGCACGACCATCAGCCAGGCAATTGCCACGGCTACGGCCAGAAGCAGCGGAAGGAACGACCCTGTGTGGGCCAAGGAGAATCCGACCATCCGGGGGCCCTGACGCCAGGTCAGCAGGGTTTCCTCCCAGACGATACGGAGTACCAATAGATCGCACCCGGCCAAACCAAAATTCCCCAGATGCCCAGCCAGATCGGCAGGTGGTCACGCTGCATCGGCCACCATGCTCATCGTGCGGCCTAACGGGCAGTGCTTCAGCGGCGAGCGGACCCGAGCGAGGAGAGGGACGCGCGTCCGCTGGAAGCGCATGTTAGGCCACACGCTACTTCTCTCTTCCTGACCCCGCCTCGACTAGCGAACGAGCAGGTCCAGCTGCCGCACCTCCAGACCGGCCTCGCGATAATACTTCCGGCTCAGTTCTAGAAAGGTGAATCCATCCTCGTAGGCAGCAAACCCACCGTTGACTGGCTTGTCCAGGTAGATGAGGCCGCCTTCGACCACGAAAAAGATCAGCGCTGGTTCTGGAGAGTCGTCGGTGATGACCAGTGTGTGAGCCTCGCCGGCCGGTTCGTAGATAAACGTTCCGGCCTTTGCGACCCAATCATGCTCCAGGTACCGCCAGCGGCCAGCCATCGTATACCCGCGAACCGTTCCAACGTGGTAGTGCGTGCCCAGCTTGGCGCCGGGGAGACCCTTCAGAACGACGCTGAATCCCCCGGACGTGACGTTAAAGCAGCAGGGCTGGACCCAGACACCCTCCGCATAAGGAATCCAGCGACGGTCGTCACCGACGCTGATGTTAGCTATGAAGTGTTCGCGCTGCCGCTTATCGGAGTCGAGGCCGTCGGTGAAACTCTTGAAGGCAGTGATCGGCATATCTTTTCCTCTGTTGCAAAGCAACGATCAAAACGTCAGTCTCGCCTCGAGACGCAGCCCCGGTAGTTGATCATGAAAGAAGCCTTGCTTGGGCTGAACCACTGGCTGTCTTTCTCCGCGACATGCCACACAGTACGGCATTGATCCTCGGCCTTGTCGTCCGGCCATTTGGGGATAGCGCCGCCAAAGTCTTCCAGCTGCATGCCCAAGTGCTTCCGGTAACACGCTGCCAGTGCAGCGCTGTCGCCTTTGCTCTTGAAGAAGACGCCGCCGGCTCCGGCAATCTTCGCCATCGTTGCCCTCCTAGCTATCTAGCCGCCTAACGATACTCGAGTTCAGCGGCGCGGCGCTCTTGGCGCGTCCGCTGCAACGAGGGGTTAGGCGGGGAATATGCGAGCGATAAGACCAAGAGCAGCGACGACAAGGGCGACGACGCCGACTGCCACGCAGACCAACCGTAGTGTCGGCGCCCGATCGTCGATAATCCACGCGTGGCCACCATGAACGTCGACAGGACTCAACGCGGCCCGTCCCCCCGATCCTCCCTGACCGCGCTGGCCGGACGTGTCCCGCCACCGGCACTGGTACTGCTCGGCATCGTCAGCGTTCAGGTGGGCTCGGCATTGGCCAAGCACCTGTTCAGCGCAGTGGGCAGCTTCGGGACAGTCGCGTTGCGACTGTTCTTCGCGGCGGCGGTGCTGATGCTGTTGTGGCGGCCGTCACTGCGCATGAATCGTCGCACGTGGACAGTAGTGCTCAGCTACGGCGTGATTCTCGGCTTGATGAACCTGTGCTTCTACCTGTCGCTGGCCCGGATCCCACTGGGGATCGCGGTAACCATCGAGTTCCTCGGGCCGCTGGCGGTGGCCCTGGCCGGGTCGAGGCGATGGCTGGACGCTTTCTGGGCCGTGCTCGCGGCAGGCGGTGTGGTCCTGCTGATTGAGGGACGCGGCGACCTCAACCTTGTCGGTTTTCTGTTCGCCCTCGCCGCAGGAACGTGCTGGGGCCTGTACATCCTGGTCGGCGCGGCGCTGGGCCGTCACACCACGGAAGGCAATGGTCTGGCTCTGGGAATGGCCGTCGCGGCACTGGTGGCTGTGCCATTCGGCGTGGCCGACAGCGGAACGGCGCTGATTCAGCCGTGGGTCCTGGTTGCGGGTCTCGGCGTGGCACTGTTGTCGTCGGTGATCCCGTACTCGCTGGATCTGGAAGCACTGCGCAGGATCCCACCGCGTGTGTTCGGCATCCTGATGAGCCTCGAACCAGCGATGGCGGCCCTCATCGGCCTCATCGTGCTCCAGGAGTCGCTGCACTGGTCGCAGTGGATCGCGGTGCTGTGCGTGGTGGCCGCATCGGCGGGCGCCACACGCGGCGCCCACCCAGACGTCTAACCGCCGATAACGCGAGGATGAATCATTCGACCGTTGGTACTTGCCACGAGCGGTGACTGCGCCGCCTAACGCTTGACTTAAGCCGCGCCGCGAAGCGGCGTCGGCTTGAATGAAGTGTTAGGCCTCACGAATTCGCATACCAAGTGCAACATGGCCAAGTCACTGCTGGCGGCCCTATCGAAGGAATGGCTACCGTCTCGGCTCATACCGCATCGCCACCGCCCCTGAACCGAACTCCAGCCGGCTCACGAGCTTCAAGTCGACATGCTTCGATAGCCCCGCGAACAACGTCGGTCCATGGCCTGCTAGTCTGGGATGCACTATGAACTCGTACTCATCGATCACTCCCAGCTCAGTCAGCGACAGCGCGAGCTTCACGCCTCCCACGAACAGTCCCTTGCCCGGCTCCCGCTTGAGCTGCTGGACGGCCTTTCCCAGATCTCCACGCACGAGCTCCGCGTTCCAATCGACCCGATCCAGGGTGCTCGACACGACGTACTTCTTCGCCGCGTCGATCGTCCGGGCGAAAGGTTCCATCCACTCTTTCATCCAAGCCGGACTTGCTCCCGCCTGCGCCGGCGCCCGCCATGCTGCCTCCATCATTTCGTAAGTCACCCGGCCAAAGAGGAGAGCATCGGCCCGGTCGAGGTTTTCCACGGCGTGACGATGTAAGTCTTCGTCCGCGGGAATTGCACGATGATCGCAGCACCCGTCCAAGGTGACGTTGATGGAATACCGAAGAGGTCGCATTTGCATTTGGCAGTCCTCCGGAGGGGCGGCTTCCGTTCGAAATGAACGGCTGATCCAGCCCTGTCTGAGCGACGAACGGCTAACTTCAGATTCAACATGCTGCGGAGGGGCGTTTTAGAGGCCTAAGGGGCGGCGGCTCAGTGGCGCGCGGACGCGCATCCGCTGCAGCCGCGTGTTCGGCGGCGGTGTTACCGCTGGGACAGCAGGCGGTCGTACTCGGCGTGAGAGCCGATCCAGAACCAAATCATGATGTCGCCGTCCATGGTTCCGACCGCGCGATAGCCTGCCAACCCGAACCGAGTAGACCGGCTCTGTGGAATGCACCCGCTTGAACCTGAGGCTGGGATGGTTCGGATTTTCCCGAAAGTGGCGGTACGCCACGCGAGCCTGTTCCCTCACCGATTCCGGCAAGGCTGCGAAGGCCCCGCGAAAGGACGCGGTGCGTCGCGACCTCAAAACTTGTCCGGGTCGAGCTCGTCAGTCTGGCCCCGGCGGTGCTCCGCCAGAGCCTCCTTTGCCAGCCGAGCAAGGAGTTCCTGCGACCGGGCGAAGGCCTGGTCCCACTCTCGCTCCGACTCAATCTCAGCCAGCAGCCACTGGCCCAAGGCGTCCTGTTCACTCTCACTGAGTTTCGAGGCCTCATCAAAAGCCTTTTCGAGAACCTTTGTCATGACCCAGCAATTCTACCGCCACCATCCGTCACGCTGGGCTGCGGCACCCTTCCGTGGCTACTCACCTTCAACCAGCCGCCCCACCTCGCCGCCGCAGCGGGAACACCTGCCAATCAACTCAAGATCGCCCTTGCGCATGCTCCCTGCCCTCACCAGCATCGTGCACGAGCGAGCGCAGGACGTACACCATACGTTCTTCAAGATCGCTTCCTTCTCGGAGGCCGACAGCGCGTCCCACCGCCGCCGTGCCGGCAGTCAGCGGCGAGTGAGGAGGCGAACCGGTAGCCTTGACAACATGTCACTTCTGACATATGCTGCCTGAGGAAATGGAGAAACCGCTCGCATGGCTAAAGGGCGAAGTCAAGACTCCTCCGTTCTCCGCCGGTGCGCGAATCGAAGCTGGCTATCTGCTCCGAAGACTTCAGCAGGGCGAGAGGCTTGGTCTTCCTCACTCTCGCCCTATGCCAACGATTGCTCCCCGCTGCCACGAGCTTCGGATTCGGGATCGCGACCACATGTGGCGAATCGTCTACCGGGTCGATCAGGACGCCATTCTGATTCTGGAGATTTTCGACAAGAAAACAACCACGACGCCCAAGGCGGTGATTGACGATTGCCGGCGCCGATTGAGGCACCACGCCGAACACGTGAGGTGAACGATGAAACAGGCGAAGAAGAAGAAACTTGAGGCTGCGGGCTGGCAAATTGGCACGGCCGGCCAGCTCCTCGGCCTCTCCAAACAGGAAGCCGAACTCGTCGAGCTCAGACTCGCCCTGGCTCAGGGCCTGCGCCAGCGCCGGGAGGCCCGACACTTGACCCAAGCTCGACTCGCCAAGCTCATTGGCTCTAGTCAGTCTCGAGTCGCCAAGATGGAGGCGGCTGATTCGACCGTCGCCCTTGATCTGCTCTTCCGCTCCTTGGTCGCCACGGGAGCCACGAGACGCGAGCTCGCAAAGATCATCCAGCGGCCGATGTCGCCCAGCGCGGCCTAACGGGCTGCGCGTCAGCGGCGAGTGACGACGCGAAGCGGAGGAACGAGTCCGCCGCACGCGCTTGTTAGGCGGCGGGCGGCGCGAGGTGACCGAGCCGCTACAGGCTTCGCGCGCCTCTTCGAAACAGATAATCGGCATCTCGCTAAAACCTCAGTCCGCCTTGACGTTTGCCTTCCTGATCGTCGGAGCCCATTTCTCGATCTCGCTCACGACAAATTTTTGTAGGTACTCCGGTGACCGGCGCTCGGGTGCGACTACGGTCACGCCGAGTTCCTTCAGCTGCCGTTGCACGGACGGTGTGTTCATCGCTCTGACGGTGGCGTCGTTGAGCTTCTGGACGATCGGAGAGGGTGTGCCCTTGGGCAAGAAAAAGGCAAACCAGATAGAAGTTTCGAAATCGGTCAGCCCCTGCTCTTGCACGGATGGCAAGTTCGGCAGTACCGGTGAGCGGTCCTTCGCCAAAATCGCGACGGCCTTTATCCGGTTGGCCTCGACCTGCGGCTTTACTTCCGCAAGGCCGGCGCACATGTAGTCGATGCGGCCAGCGATCAAAGCCTGCATGGCCGGCGCGCCGCCGAGATAAGGGACGTGCGTGACATCGACCCCGATCGCCGTATTGAGCAGCGCGCAGTTGAGATAAGTCGGGGAATCCGCTCCGCCCGAGCCGTATTGCATTGTCGCCTGGTTAGCCTTCGCGTAGGCAATAAACTCCCGCAAATCGTTGGCCGGAAAATCTTTGCGAGTCACCAGCACCTGCGGCTGCTCGACGAGCAGCGCCACCGGCGCGAAATCGGTCGCGGCGTTGTAGAGCGGATTTTTGTAAATCGTCTGATATTGGGCGTGGGTGCCCAAATGGCCGATCATGAACTCGTAGCCGTCGGGCGCTGCCTTGGCCACGCGATAGGCGCCGCCCATGGTGCCCGAGCCAACGACGTTCTCGACGATCACCTGCTGACCCAGAAGCTCGGAAAGGCGCGGCGCGAAGATGCGCCCGACGATATCGGTGGAGCCCCCGGCTGGGAACGCAATCACCATGGTCACAGGCCGGCTCGGCCAGTCCTGCGCCGATGCAGTTCCTACGAATTGCAAGCTGGCGGCAAGCGCGGCCGCCAACAGTCGGCATTGCCTTCTCATTGGAACCCTCCCAGCCAGGATGATGTCGAAGAATAAGAAAGGATTGGCGTTTCAGCGGCCGATGGGAATTACTGCCCACGAGGGCGTGAGCGAATGGGTGGCTCTGGCCGAGGTGTGCGGCACGCAGCACAACGCCAGGTAACGATTTTGAGAGTGGCCGGGGCGGCGAAGACGACGAAAACCAACGATTCCCGGAGAGTGGCCCAAGACGGTGTTCGCCTCGTTGTCGTTTGTGACCATCAGGCCAAGGATGAGGCCGAACCCCACCGTGCGAGCGACGTTCTAAGCGCGGCGGCGCTTCTTGTGCTCGGCGCGGAAGGTGACCCGGGCGTCGGTGTACTGCCAGGCCTTCTCTTTCCTCGCCGCCTAACGGCCTGCGCTTCAGCGGCGAGCCGAGCGAGCGCAGCGAGCGACCCGAGCGAAGCGAGGGACGGCGAGTCCGCTGCACGCGCATGTTAGGCCGCGGCTCAGAAAGCAACCCAGACTCCATCCGGTGTGCTCAACACTCTGCCATTCACCAAGTCAACAGCTACCCGCAGCCTCACCGCCGTCCGGCGCTCCGGGCCAGCTCGCGCAGGGCCTCCGCCAGGAGCGCGTTGAAGGCCTCGGGCTGCTCGAGCATGAGGTAGTGCCCCACTCCCTTCATTATGGCCACCTGGTAGCCGGGGACATACCTGCGGTTGCCCTCCACGTTGGTGGGAAACAGGTCGGAGTTGATGGCGCGGATGGGGGCCTTGATCTCGCGCAGCGCCGGCAGCGGGTCGTAGGCCACGCTGGAGCGGACGGCGGCCACGCCAATCTCCTGCGGCACCGACAGCACCGTTTCCAGCACCCGCGCCTTGACGGGCTCGGGCGTGCTCGCCGAGAAAAGGAGTTGCGACACGTAGGCGGTGGTCGTGGCCCGGTAGTCGGCCTGCAGCTCCGACAGGAGCTTCTCCATCTCCTCGGCCGCGGGCCTCTGCTCGAAGTCCACCAGCGTGTCCACCAGCACCAGGCCGGCCACCCGGCCCGGCATACGGCGCGCGGCCTCCAGGACCACGGGCCCGCCAATGGAGTGACCGATGAGCACCACCCGCTTCAAGCCCAGCGCCTCGACCACCGACACCACGTCCTGGCCGAAAGCGGGCATCGTCCAGTCCTTGCGCCCGCCTCCGCTCTGGCCGTGGCCGGCCAGGTCGAGCGCGACCACGCGGTGCTTCGCGGCGAAGTGGGCCACCTGCCCGTCCCAGAAGCCCCGCTCGCAGCCCCCGCAGTGGACGAACACCAGGGCCGGATCGCCCTTGCCAGCCGCGTGATAGCGGATGGGGATCCTGTCCGGCGAGGTGGCGGTGCCGGAAACGGCCCCCTGGGAGCCGGCCCTGGCCGGCGGCGACAGTGCCACGAGGGCGACTACTAGGCAGAGTGTCGTCTTCATCGAATCCTCCTTCGCCTCAGCGTGCCACCGCCGGAGTCAGCACTTCCCGAAGCTCGCGCACACCCCCATCCGCGTCTGGTCCGCCTAACGACGCCAAATCAGCTGCGAGCCGACGGGCGAAACACGGCGCGTCGGCTGCATTTGGAGGTTAGGCAGCCCTATTTCCAAGCATCCATGACTTTCCTGTGCAGCGAATCGGGCCCGAACTCCAGCAACTCGACGCTGGTTCCTTCGGGCGTCCGAGCGACTGCAATGCGTGACCTCGTTCTGGAGCTCACGATTGGATCACGCACCTCCATTCCGGCGGCGCGCAGTCTCTTGACGAGTCCGTCGAGCTGCGTGACCTCGAGGCCGAAGTGGACGAACCCCGCAGGCCGTTCTGGCGTTACCGGCATCAGCTCGATGAACGTGTTCCGGTTGATCTGGAAGTACGACAGAACTGGAGACCCATTCACCTCCCTGAACGCGAACGCCTGCCGAAAGCCCATGACTTCCGAATAGAATCGAGATGCGTCGTCGAAGCCCGGCACGGCGATCGCGACGTGGTTAAGGCTGATGACCTCACGCTGCTGGGCCACCGACGTCGGTATGGCTGCGCCAATAGCTATGCCGACTACCAGACAGATGGCGCTTCGCATTGCCCCTCCATTCGGCCGTTTGGATCGTGAACGGTCGATTGTGGCCGCGTCATGGATGGCTTCCGTGAGCATCCGGACCGGGTGAGCTCTCAAGGGTCTGGCCGTTGATCGACAGGAACTGAACTGTTGAGCCACGAGGGTCCGGGAATGTGAACTCGCCCTCGACGACGCCGCGGCCGGCCTTCTCAACCCGTACCTTATGCACACCCCTCGCGAACTTGCCAGAGTCGAGAGCAACGCTTAGAGCCACAACGTGAAAAGCGGCCGAGTCACCGTGCTAATCCTTCAGCCACTTCTCCCACGCCGAGTCGTGGAGCATCAAGTACTCGAGCTTGCCTGCCTCGCGACCGTCGATCGCGACCGTTGCGCCGGTCCACTCCTCAGGCGCGTTGACGTTGATATCCGTCCACTCGGGCTCAAGGCCGTAACCGCTGCCTGCCAGCGCCAGAGCCACAACGGTGAATACGCGGCCTAACGGGTGGCGCGTCAGCGGCGAGCGAAGAGCCGAAGGCGATGAGCGAGTCCGCTGCACGCGCGTGTTAGGCGCGGGCGACGGACACCAGCGGAAAGCGTTCCGGATATTCGATGGATTCAACCGAAAGATCCACGTCGAGATCCGGCCAGTAGAGATGGTCGGCCTGTGGCCACTCGACGTTGAGGATCTTCGCGACTGGTGCGCTCTTGAACCAGGGGAACTTCTCGAACGACACAAACAACTCTCGGCCTTCAAGAAAGAGCCAGAAGCCCTGACCTGAAATGTTCGCAACTTCAACCCGGGAAGTGCGCGCGCCAAGCTCTTCGGATTTCGTCTTGCCTTCTCTCTAGAACCTCCCGAATTCTAGCAAGCTCGTGCTCCGGGAAGCCGTAATTCGCCTGCAGCTCGATCCGCGGTTCCATCCAGAACTTCGCTTCTGCCTGAGAGGATTGGACATGCACGTGCATCCGGCTCTCTTCTCGAGAGAAGAAGAACACCCGGATTCCGCCCTCCCGAAAGACCGTAGGGCTCATGTTGCACCCGCGCCTAACGGGTGGCGCGTCAGCGGCTCGCCAAGAGCCGAAGGCGATGAGCGAGTCCGCTGCACGCGCGTGTTAGGCGGCTCTCACGCCACCCATGCCTGCCAAGGTCCGTCAAATCGCCAGTCCAACGTCGCCTTCGAGCACCGATGTCTTCAGCTGCGGTCGCTCTCCGCTCTTCCACAGTGCAGCAGTGTGTAATACCCGATACCTGATGGGCCCCCCGTCCGGTCTTTCGCTGCGCGCAATGGGGCGTGGGATGCAGACATACTCGGTGCGCATCTCATCGGCCGACAATTGGACCTTCGCATAACCGTGTCCTCCAAGATCTACGAACTGGAGGTGCGGAGCGAGATCCGGGTTGGACAGCGACCGTGCGCGCTTGAGGTCGAAGCTCTTTGCATATTCGAAGCACGCACGGACGCCGTGCTTCAGCAGCATGTTGAAGGTCCAGTCCGGCTTCGCCCCCGCATCCTTGTCAGCAAGAAACAGCGGTCGTAGCGGAGCGTCCTTCGGCAGTTTGTGCTCATAGGCCTCCATGACGCCGGGACTGGCGAGTGACGCGCCAACGAAACTCAAGCCTACCGGCTCGAACTTGCCGGGGGGAAGTTCCGCAGTCGCATATCCGGCCCAGAAGCTGTGGCGATCGCCCGAGACGATTGCGAAGCCCGTAATCTTCGCGTCGCGCACGAGATTATAGATTTCAGCACGCTCGGCGTACGCCGTGCCGTAATCACCCCCGCCCAGGGCTGCGAAGGTGTTTTGGGGCCAGGACTCCTTGGTGAGACCCGCCGGCAGGTTCTGGGGATCGGCGCGCCAATCCAGTGCGCCCAGAGAGTTGGCCCAGATTTTCCACGCCGCTGTTGAGCTCTTGAGCTTGTCCTTGAACCATACCTTCTGCTCCGCCCCGAGAATCGTTTGCGGCGGCGCGCTCCGTTGCGGGTTGGGGACATGCGCATCGTTGAACCGGATTTCCGGAGGACGGATTGCCGCCGTTGAAGCCGCGCCCGCCGTCTAGAATCTGCATCGCAGGCTCAGGAAACATTCCCATGAACTCGTCGCCGACGAGATTCTCGAGAGACGGATCGCTGAAGGGGTCCGCGCTCCGATAGCTATGCTGGTCGGTAATGATCATGTCCAGGTGCTGACCGTACCGCAGCGCCCGGTAGCCCTTGAGGCTGTTGATCGCCGTCAGGTTGTTCGGTTCCATCCCCAGCCCATCGCTATCGAACTCCTTGATTGGAACGTCTTTTACGGATGGTGGATCGAAACGCTCGAGTAACCCGCTCGGCGGAGCGACACGTGCGGGGAGGTATTCGAACCAGGCCTGATTCGCCGCGACCTTGACGCTCTGGCCAGGCTGCTCGAACGACCCCGCCTTGACGATGCTTTGCCAACCTTGCCACGAGAATTCGTGGTTGTCCCACATGGCGACGAACGGCCAGCGCGCGCGAGCGTCCTGGAGGTCGGGATCGGCGAGATAGCCTTTGTAGATGGCCCGGTAGCCATCGACGGTCAGCGGTATGTGGAAGTTGCCGACCTTTGGGCCGTCTGGGAGGCGCGCAACCTCATAGATCGTGCGATCGTAGCGTGTCTTCACTTCGTCGGGATACTCGACCACCTCGTAGATGAAATCGCCCAGGTGCAGAACGAAGTCGAGCTGTTGGGCGGCGGGAGCGCGTTCATCTTCGTAAATCATCCGGCGATAGGCGTTGAGCTTGCCCTCGTTGACATCCTGACAGCTCACGAATGCGAAGTTCACCGTGCGCGGATCGTTTGGCAATGGCGCCGTGATCGTGCGGCCGACCCGGCTGCCGTTTCCGTCGGTGTCGGTAAACCGATACCAGTAAGTGCGCGCCGGCTTGAGTCCGCCAATCAGAACGCGCGCGGTCCAGTCCGCGGCGCTTGAGACCGGTGCCTGCGCGTGCGCAATGACTCGGCGAAATGCCTCATCCTCGGCTACCTCGACGGTCAGGAGCTGGCGTGTGCCCTGGGCAAACGGACGCCTCGTCCACAGGATGACGCTGTGCGGATCGGGATCGCCCGAGGCGACCCCCTGGGGATAGAGATCACGCCGCTCATGCCAGTGGACACGCGAACCTCGAGCCGGTCCGACCCATGCGAGCGAAGCACCGATTGCTGCTGCAGCTTTGAGAAAGGATCGGCGGCTAATCTTCATCGTCTCACTCCGTCCGGGCTGCAGTTGGCGTCACCTCAGGGTTCGGACGCGAACGCCCGCTGAGACAAGTACGTACTCTCTGCCCATAAGTTGCTGTGGCGTGTAACGCTTCGATCAAATGCGACGATCCGGCAATCTGAACGCCGGACGTCGTCGCCGGCCTTCCACTTCGTTCGGCCCATGGCCGGACGGGACTCGCTGAGCCGGTTGATACTTCCAGGGCCGCCTGTCTCAGCTGGAGGGCATTGCTGTCCGACTCTTGAGATGACGCCTAGCTAACCTTCCGACTGTCGCCTAACGGGCAGCGCGTCAGCGGCGAGCGAGGAGGCGAAGCCGACGAGCGAGTCCGCTGCACGCGCATGTTAGGCGGGCCTACCGATACACGTCTTTCCGATGGGCGACTCGGACAACGAGCACGACCAACTCGTCATCGGCGATCGAGTAGACAATTCGGTATCGACCGACGCGCACCCGGTAGCGGTCGCTCTCCCCTGTGAGCTTTTCGCACCCGGCCGGGCGAGGCTCATCGGCCAGGTCTAAAATCCTCGCCACGATGCGTTGCCGGTCTCTCTTCGGGTCAACGGCCTCGATCTCCTTGGCCGCGGACGGCTTGATGAGAACCCTATAACTTGCCACGCCGCCTGAGGGCCTTCACGAACTGCCCAAAATCGAGATTTGGCTCTCGCCTCCGAGCCTCAAAGGCTTCCAGGTCCTCGGCATCCTCGGCCAGAGTCAACTTCACTGCGTCGTTGACCATGTCCGAGATCGACCTGTCGGATGCCGCCGCCTTAAGCCGTAAGGCCCGGTGGATGTCGGGCTCGAAATAGACCGTAGCTCGTTTTGCACTCATGGTGCCGATGATAACGCTTTGACGTTAAGACGTCAAGCCTCCACGGCCGCCTAACGGTAGGGCGCTCAGCGGCGAGCCGAGCGAGCGTAGCGAGCGACCCGAGCGAAGCGAGGGACGAGCCACGACCGCTGACCAAGGCTTCGGACGCCTAACGGTAGTCCGTTCAGCGGCGAGCGGAGCGGAGCGACGCGAGTCCGCTGCAACGGCATGTTAGGCGGCCGCAAATTCTGGGACTCTAGACCGCGCTGAACTCTCCCGCGCGAGGCCGGCAGCCACGATGCGACGTTCAGCATCCTGGCTGGGTCGAGGCTTTCGCCACGTTCGCTCATCCGCGTGCTCAGGTTTAAGACACCCCGATCAACTCACCGGTTCCCATCCTCTGATGGATCTACGGTTGCGGGCGCCGAACTGCTGCCTCACGTCGGTTGTCCCCGACAAGAGAAGCGCGCCCTCGGGGACGACCGCCGTCGAAAACGCAGCCCGCGGGTGGCTCCCCTTGCATGCCGCCCCCATGCGTCCTATACTGAACCAGATGGTGCAGTATCTGCGCGCCCGCCTCGATGCCTCGTTCGCCGCGCTCTCGGATGCCACCCGGCGCGGCGTTCTGGAGCAGCTGGGACGTTCCGACGCTTCGATCACGGACCTAGCCGAGAAGTTCCACATGACCCTCACGGGCATGAAGAAGCACGTCGGCGTCCTGGAGCAGTCCGGGCTCGTCACCACGGAGAAGCTCGGGCGCGTGCGGACCTGCAAGCTCGGCCCGCGCCGACTGGAGGAAGAGACAGCATGGCTTGAGAGGTACCGCCAGCTCTGGGACGCACGCTTCGACGAATTGGACAAGGTTGTCGAGGAATTGAAACGGAAGGAGAAGGTCGATGGACGCAAGAAGAGAGAGTGAGGCCACACCGATGAAGAACCGCACGACTGTGGAACGGAAGTCCGAGCGTGAACTCGTCGTCACGCGAACTTTCAACGGTCCGGCGCGCCTCGTGTTCGAGGCGTGGACCAAGCCCGAGCTGTTCAAGCAGTGGTGGGTGCCGAAGTCGATGGGCATGTTCCTGCGTTCCTGCGAGATGGATGTTCGTGTCGGGGGCAGGTACCGTTTGGTGTTCGCACACGGGGACTCACAGTCGGCGTTCTTCGGCACGTACAAGGAAGTGACACCGCACTCGCGCCTCGTCTGGACCAATGAGGAAAGTGACGAGGGTTCCGTCACGACGGTGACCTTCGAGGAAAAAGGCGGCAAGACGTTGCTGGTCATGCACGAGCTCTATCCCTCGAAGGAAGCTCTCGACGCTGCCGGCACCGGGGCGGCGGATATGATGAGCGAGACGTTCGAGCAACTGGACGAGCTTCTCGTCGCCCTGGGCGCGAGCGTGGGACGGTCATGAACTCGTCGATCTCGCGGTCGGCCGCCTGGCTGATTGGTCCCGACCTCGATCCCTCGTGGCACACCATCAGCGAGTGGGCAATCGGTCCTCACGGCTGACCTCGGCGCGCTGCTCGCCCCGGCCGGCCTCGCTCACATGCTGGCCGGGGCTACGTGAAATTAGATAGTGCTTCGGTCCGCCTAACGGGTGGCGCGTCAGCGGCGAGTGAGGAGGCGAAGCGCGACGAACGAGTCCGCTGCACGCGCGTGTTAGGCGGCAGGCGCACGCCTCGCCCTCCACGTAAGGAACAGGTACGCGGCCACTGACCAGAACAAAAGGTTGACGACGAAGACCACCGCCCAGCCGGACCACAGCGCGCGGAGCTGGTTGGTGTCTTGGAACAGAGAGCCAACGGCCATTCCCGGAATGGCGAGCGGAACGGTTAGTTTCGAGAGCATCCCACCGCCTGCGACCGCTAGACCGATGAGAAGGGACACGAAGCGACGCTCTCTACTCGCCACGCTAAGACTTCCTGCCGCCTAACGGGCTGCGCGTCAGCGGCGAGCGCAAGGGCGAGTCCGCTGCTCGCGCCTGTTAGGCGTCGGCGTAGGCACCTGACGAGCGCTCGCTGCGAAGACGCCATGTCGTTCCAAATGTCAATCACGCACTTCCATGCGCCGTCCGTCTGCCGACGCCAGACGACAACGGATTTCCCATCCACCGTGGCCGACTTGCCATCGGGCGTGTTGAAGGTAACGCGGTTGCTACCGGTCGCATAGGCGATATCGCCACTCCTCGACACTGTGACGGTCGCCGTCTTCCAGGAAATGCTAAAGCCAGGCGTCTCGAAGCTCCTTACAACGAACTCTCGGATGGCCGCCCTTCCAACAACGGCAGGCCTCCCGGGTGGGAAGACAATCGCCTCATCGGACCAGTAGGAAACGGCTCGGTCGACATCACGAGACTGCGCTGCCTTAACCACTCAGCATCGAGTTGGAGAATCTCTGCCCGCGCATCGGTCTGACTATGTGCCGAGGCGCAGCCTCCGAGCCCAAGCAACGTTCCGACGAGCGCCAGACTGATGAACCTATTCAAGCAGTACCTCCTCATCCTCGAGCTGATCCATCTTCCGACGCCTAACGGGCTGCGCGTCAGCGGCGAGTGACGACGCGAAGCGGAGGAACGAGTCCGCTGCACGCGCGTGTTAGGCGGCCGCCGGAAGCGCTCGCTCACGATTTCGTCTCCTCACCCACACCGCGGTCACGAGTGCCACATAGAGCGCCCCACCGAATACAGCCAGAATCACGAACTCCCAATAGAACATCATCGTATCCAATCGACGTATGCCGACCATCTCTCCAGCTCGAATGAACGGGAGACCAAGACGTTCGTTGTTCAAACGCGGAATGATCCACTCATAAACCCAGAAGTCGGTCGCCTGAAGAGTGTGGCCAGCCGCATGCGCCAGAACGCCATCGCGCCAGCTCGAGATCCCTTTGAAACCTCTGATCTTTAACAGGATCGCTACGAGCGATGCGTGCACCAGAAAAGCCGTGCCCGCCCAGGCCCACCACGAGTCTTGCCAGCGGACATCCTGGCGCCTCAAGCGGCTCATGCTCCTTCGGCCGCGTAACGGCCTGCGCGTCAGCGGTGAGCGACGGAGGCGAAGCCGACGAGCGAGTCCGCTGCACGCGCGTGTTAGGCAGCACGCAGCCGATTCCTAGCGCCGTACCCACTCAACTGCCGCCAAGGGGCCATTCACGTCTCGAGCCATCCCCTTGACTACTGGGAACACGTCGAAACGCTTCGGCACCCGAAGCGCCGGATCAGATACGACTACAGCCATGCTCCAGCCAGTGCCCGTGAAGTAAGCCGTTCCCGCCACCGCGCTCTCGAGTAACGCCGGATATGCCGACCCGAACGCTTCAAGGATAGAGCCACGCGTAGCCTCACCGCGCTCCGGCCGCGAGGGGTCCCAGTGTTCGCGGATGATGGTGAGCTTTTGCTTACGCGTAAGCCGCGACCACTCCTCAAACGTCAACTCGACTTTCGGCCCCGCTGTCACTTCGTGCTGCCTAACGGGCTGCGCATCACCGGCAGGCGACCAAGCGAAGCGCGGGAGCGAGTCCGGTGCATGCGCATGTTAGGCGCGCCCGCGTTTGAAGTTGAAGTACAGCTTTGGCCCTGCCCGCCGTGCGTCCACGCTCAAATGACCCAAGGCTGCCAGCACGTAGAGGATGTTCAAGGCAGCGAGAGGGCCGGGGACGTGCGGCGTCCTCTTCCCCTTCGCCACGACGTCGTTCACGGTGACAGCCTTGGCACCGGCAAAGCGAGAGCGAACGTACTCGACCGCCTCCGCCTCCACGATGTTGAAGTTGCCAGCATGCGGCTTGGTCTTGGAAAACGACATCACAAGGAAGTAGCCCTTGCCCTGGAACACGTAATAGGTTTGCCGCTTGCCGTCCGCCTTCCCGACGTAAGACAGTCCCTGCACCAGACTCTTGACGTTCATAGCGCCAGGATCACCCTTGGCGCGCCTAACGGGCGGCGCGTCAGCGGCGAGTGAGGAGGCGAAGCCGACGAACGAGTCCGCTGCACGCGCGTGTTAGGCGGCGTGCGGCTTCGTAAGCTAACCACCTTCCACCAACCTGCTCACTTCGCCTCCGCACTTTGCGCACGTACCATCCAGAATGAGGTCATATCGGCTAAGACTCCCTCGGGTGACAACCATGATGCACGAGCCGTTGCACGTCGCGAAGAATACGTGCTCAAGGATGGCTCCGGTCCGACGGAGAAATCGATTCCCAGCGGCGCTTCGCCGACGGCGTCAATGTTGGCGCGGCCACTAATGCGGTGCATCCCGGATCTTAAGCACCAGCGAACTGCTCCAACGAATCGAACTGCAGAATGGTGGCAAGGGGTCCAAGCGCAGGCGTGAAGAGCTTGATGAACCTCGCCCGGATCTGAGTGTTCGGGTCAACGAGAACCAGCCTATCCAAATAACGCCGACCGACAGCCCGATGTCGAACCACCTCCGCAAACAGCGCGCGAGCCAGCAAATCGGTCTCCGGGAGAGAGTAACCAACAATCAAGAGGGATCGGCAGCTTTGAAGCCGGAGGCGCGCCTCACGCCAGAAACGGCGATAGGGGTTGAGGTCAATTCTCTTGTTCCAACCTGGAGGGAGGACCTCCACGCGCTCAAATGTGCCGGTGCGGACGTAGTAGGGCCGTGGCTTGAGCTTGACAATGCGATTCCGATAGGCGGCCCATCCTAGGCTTCCGTGCAATTTCAGAAGAAGAAGCTTGCTGCGAGCGTCCTTCCCGGCGTTCCGCGTCCTAAGCCAGATTCGGGCCCAATCGAGCGTGATCCCTGGCAACTTGACGCCGTATCCATCCCTCGGGTTCCACAACGACGCATCAGCAAACGCCTCTTCGATCACCATGTCGTAGTTGAAGGTGAGGACAGTGGACGAGGACGATAGCGCTTTCAAGATCCGGCGGTGCGCTAGGCTAACGCACGGCTCGCGCTTGCCCTTCACTTCTCGGGTGGTAGTGTGCACGTATACCCGCCGAATCAGCTCCTCGAGGTCAGTTTGTCTGTTTCTCCAGTCCTTCGGCTTTCCAGCCGCCTTGGCGATCAGGCCGATAGCCGCCCTGGTTTCGATCTCTCGGTAATAGTCCTCGAGTCCAACGCCATCCACCTTCCCGTAAAGTTCCCACACTGACTTGAGGACACGTTTCGCAATTTCCGGGGTCCCGTGCCCGGTCAGACGATTGGCAACACTGAAGAACTCTGCGTCGACAGGCGGAGGAATCGGCTGTGTCCTGAGACCACCCCTGGTCGCGCCAGCACCAAAGATAACCACGGTCGGATCAACAGGCTGCCAGTCGGCCACGTCACCCGCCGCGGGATCGCTCTTGCAGCTCGGCTCGCTGGCTCAACAGACTAGCCGCTGCACCCGCGGGTTAGGCGGCCAGGTCACAAGACGCATACGAGAAAGGCGATAAGCAACGGGGCTGCGGACACGATGAGGTAGCCGGCTGCGGCCTTGAGATTGCCCGCCGACCAATCCTTGTCCAAGTCATTTGGGGTGAGGCCCGGATAGAGGGTCTTATCGACTTCTCCATCCTTCAGGCGGTAGTACTTACTCGCATCACGCTGCAGCCAGCCGAGCCACAACCGGTAGAACGCGAAGGCAGCAAACGCCGGCACGACAGCACCGAATGCCTGAAGAGGCGCAGGCCACGCCCATGTTCTCATCCGCCAAGGCGCGCTGCTTAGGGCCGATAGCGCAAGGACGAAGTAGACGAGCGGAAGAACGTTCATGACTAGAACGGAAGACCTCAGGCGTTTGCGGTCCTTAGGATCCTTGGCGTATGGCCAAGCGAAGGCTCGCCAGCGCGGCTGAGCGTTGGCAGAGGCTCCCCAGAAGATAGCGAAGAAGGCCGTGAAAAGAGTCTGCGGAACCGTGAGCGACAGCAGGTCAGTCATGACGACACCTCTTCCTGTGAGTAATGGCCGCCTAACGGGCTGCGGCTCAGCGGCGAGCGGAGCGGAGCGCAGCGAGTCCGCTGCAGCCGCGTGTTCGGCGCTACGCTTCTGGAACCTCGAGATCTCGACAGATCTTGCGGGCGAGGAAGTCGTTGATTTCGCGATGGCGGGGAACCGTGGACGTCTTGCGGGCGGTTCGATTCACGAACACCGAGTGGTTGGATCCCTCGCGCCGAAGTTCGCAGCCATGCCGTTCGAGATGACGAACGAGGTCGACTCGCTTCAACGGGTGACCGTGAAGGGTTCACGGATGACCTCCGCCCCTTTCAGATCCTCCTCGAGTAGCGCCCGATTCGTCTCGAGAACGAGGGCGGCCGCCTCTTCCAGGTTCGCGCGCGCCTCGTCCAGGGTGGCGCCCTGAGTGTTGGCACCCGGGAGCTCCTCCACGAAGGCGATGAAGCCCTCGGGAACCTTTCGGAATACGGCAGTGAACTGGACGTCCATGGCACGGTCGATTCTACTCCAGAGGTTCTCCCTTCAGGATAGCGCCGAAGGGTGGCGGGTCAGCGGCGAGCGCCACCGCGCGAAGCGCGGAGCGCGAGTCCGCTGGAAGCCGATGTTAGATGGCGTCATGGCTTGTGCGACTCCGCCGCGCATGGACGGCCATGAAAGCGGCGACGACGACAACTGACGCCGTAGCCGTGAGGACTAGCGCATCGCTCGCGAGGACGAGCCACGGGTCGACGTCAATGAAGAACGGCGATGGCTCCATGCCTTTGAACGGACTCTGCGCCGCCCAGCTCGCAAGGGCAAAGCCTGGAGTCCAGTCGTCCCGGAGAACTGTTCGGAGAACACCGGCGAGAAGAAAGGGACCGACCACAGCAGCCCATCGAATCCACAGTAGACGTAGTTCGCTGAGCGCGATGGGGGGCCTGTGGACGCAATCAAGGCTGACAGGGTGAGCTGGATTGAGTTGTGAGGGTCACGAGGATCGAGTCCTGCCACTCCGAGCCCCGCCAGGGCTATCCCCAACAACAACGCACACCAGCGCTTCACGGAGCTAGGGAGGGTTGCCATCTAACGCAGCTGTTCAGCCGCAAGGCTTTCAGAAAGCACGCGCGCAGCGCGCTTCCAAAACAGCTTTGTCGGCTGCAACGCTTTATTAGGCCGCTCCAGAGGTCGCCCGGCGCGCGTCTGCCCCTTTGATCAAGAGCCACAGCATGATCGGGAACTCGCCAGCGGCTCGCGCCAGCATCGTCGCCCGCTCGTAGAGGACGATGCGTTGGTCAGCCATCAGTAGCGACGTCACGCTGTGCGCGACATACGCCACGCCCGCGGTGATGAGGAGAATGCCAAGCAGGCGGGGCAGAAAGCGCGACCTCATGACGTGCAGTCCGAACGGGAAGAGCCATAGCCCCCAGAAGATCTCCTCCGCCAGCACGCCGTGGGTGTGCAGGCGGAGGAAGAGCATCCCCAGTGCGTCTCGCTGCGCGCCAGTGAAAGCCAATATATCCGGGGTGCCGCTCAGCAACATCTGGGCGGCCACGTAGTTGAGCGCGACGACAAACGACATGGGTATGGCGATCAGCAGCAGCAGGGCCATGAGCGCGGCCTGCATCTTGTGGACCGGCTTCAGCAGCTGATAGAGCAGCAGAGCCAATGGTACGGCGAGCGCCGTGGAGAGCACGTCGGTCACCACCCCGATACGGAAGCGGAAGTCAGGTCCCGTGATCGCGCGTGCGATGGCGTTGAGGTCGTCCTGGACCAAAGGGGCGTGAAAGAAGCCGAAGACCGTCGCTACTCCGAGCGATAGATACACGGCGCCCGCCCACCGCGCGAGCCGCTTGGTCTCCTCAGGTGGTCGCTCGAACGGCGTGGCTGTCATATGGTCTCCGCTGGCTGGCGATCGCATTGCCTCACGACTGCTGTCTCATTGGCGGCCGAACGGGCTGCGCGTCAGCGGCGAGCGGCAGCGAGTCCGCTGCATGCGCGTGTTAGGCGCCCCGTGAGAGCTCGCGCTCAAGCCGCTCAGCGAGGAACTGCTTAAGCAGCGACTGGTACGGGATATCGCGCTTGTTCGCCAGTACCTTGAGGTGGCCAAGCATCGATTCCGGCAGTCTCAGCGAGATCGTGCGTAGAGTCGGGCGCAGGGCAGGGAACGTCCTGCGCTGAGCCGAGGACCAATCGACGAACTCGGCTGAGTCGTGTTCCGCCCAGAACTTCCGCTCTTGCTCTTCAGATTCGAATTTCGGAAGCGGCTTACGCTTTGCCTTGCTCATAGATTTGATCTTCCTTCCGGCTCATGTCTCGCGCCGAGATGATTCGGACAAGTGAGCCCCGAACGGTGAAACTAATGAAAAGCCTCCGCCCCGAGTCTGTTTGACCAAGGGCCAGGTAGCGAGGTTCGGCAACCGAATGCCTTCGGTCGGGCGACACGACGAGCGGCTCGTTAAAGAAGACCTCCTCGGCCTCCCAAAACGGGATCCGATGGCGTTCCCAGTTCTTCTCGAGATTGCCTTTGTCCCAATCAAAGCCGGTGCAGCCTTTCAGGGGGTCATCTGCCACGACGACTCAAGTATATGTCAGACATATACGCCACGCAACCCCTTCGGGGCGCCGAACGGGCTGCGCATCACCGGCGAGCCACCAAGCGAAGCGCGGGAGCGAGTCCGGTGCATGCGCGTGTTAGGCAACCCTGCCATCGACGACCGCTTCCTCTCTTCTCCGATCCTGGGCCTTTAAGAGTGCGTAGAGAATCGCAGTCCAGGCCGCAAGATTGAGCACCGTGGCGCCGAAAAACGGTAGGAACTCCGTGAGGAACCAGTCACCGCCGGAGTCGGCAAGTTTCGTGAGAACGGGACTCAGGAACCAGAGCAGGAAGTGAGTAACCAGCGAAAAGGGCATCCAAAGGTACCCGAGTAGCATCACCAGAGCAGCCAGCCCCAAGGACTTCAGCATGCGAACGACCCTGCGGCTGAGCCTTCCGCCGGTCATGATCTCAGGTTGCCTAACGGGCGGCCGTTCAGCGGCGAGCGACCAAGCGAAGCGCGGGAGCGAGTCCGCTGCAACGGCATGTTAGGCACCAGCCCATCTCGCAAGCTTAGACCTTCAGGAGCGTTGGGTCGTACCAGACATCCTCGTAACCCGGAGCGATCAGAAAACGCCAGCCCGGACTCAGTCCAAGGTAGGGAAGCACTTCTGGACAGCGAACTTCAAGATGAGACACATGCAAAGGCTGGAAAAAGGAAGGATCAGACCAAAGGCCTTCGCCAGCCCAAATGTACCAACCGGCCGTGTCTCCTTCAGGCGGATGCCGGAGTCCGTTGAGCGGGTGTGCCCCTTTCGCCACGTTGCGAGCCACGCCTACTTTGAGCCCGGGGTCGCAAGGCGTGAAGTCAGTATGCCAGCGCCCGCAAGTTTCGCGCTGCTTGCCTTCGATCGCAGTCACTCGGTTGAGGTGGGGCCTAACGGGCTGCGCGTCAGCGGCGAGCGCCAGCGAGTCCGCTGCACGCGCGTGTTAGGCAAGCCGCCCCTAACCACACCGCCGCATGATTGCCCTCCCGGCACAGAGACCGAGGCTCAGCGCTGCGCTCGTAGCTAGCCAGTCCCAGATCATCTCCTTGTTCACGCTTCTGGATCTCACGAGGCCGATCAGAAAGGTGAGCACGAGCACGATAGCGACTGTCGCCAGATACTCTCTCCACACCTTCTGGGTGACAACCGAGCGCATGCCGTTACCCACGTTCCGGGCTGCCTAACGGGCCGCGCGTCAGCGGCGAGCGCAAGCGAGTCCGCTGGCCGCGCGTGTTAGGCGGCTCCCGCCAGTGCAGAGGAACCTTACTTGCCTGCTGGCGGCTCATCCCAGTCCACATGGTGCATCAGGTGATGCACCCCGGGACCCAAGAGCAGCGCTGCTACGGCGATTACGATGAGTCCCGCATACAATGCGTAGAGACCCGCAAAGACTTTTCCTGGCTCGGACAGATCCATCTTTACGGGTCCCATGCCACCGAGAAGCATCGCCGCATTCAAGAAGGCGTCTCGCCAGGGCAAATGCTCGTAGTGTTCATACCCCCACATGCCGAGGCCAAGCGAAAAGCCGAGGATCCCTAAGGCGATTCCGGAGTGGGTGAAGGTCCGGCGCCAGAATACTCTGCGGTGCAGCTCGATCGCGGTCTGTCCTCTTCTCATCGGCGCCGCCCCTCAATGGTTGATGAGCCCTCGATCCGCATTCGAAGCAGGAACCTCTGCCGTACCGAGCCACACGCTGCGGGTAACGCGCGCGAGCCCGACAAAGGCAACAGATGTCAGAGCCGCGCTAACCAGGAAAACCCAGGCTATGATGGCAAATCGCTGAGTGGGACCGGCTGTGAGAACTGCGGTGGGCGCCATTGCTCGCAGAACTACCTGTACCTTTCCTCCAAGCGTCGGCGTACCGCCGCTTTCCCAAAGAGGCCTTGCGGCCCATGAGGACCAAATGAAAGCTGGCTCGTGAAACGCATACGCTGGGAGCAATAAGGCATCGTTCAAGACGTGGCCGATGATCGCCGGCAGCAACGATCTCGTCAGATAGGCCGACAGGCCCAACAAGATGCTCGCGACCAAGTGGAACGGGAGATGGCTAAGCGTGACCTTGTCGGCATGGGCGAGCCAGAAAGCGACGCCGGTTAGGACCAAAGCCGGGAGAACTCCGTACGATTCCTCTAATGGTTTCTGCAAGTATCCACGGAATGCGACCTCCTCCGCGATGCCCGCCGTGAGCGCGATGGAGAGCAGCAGGCCGAAAACGGTGGCAGCAGGGTAGGGGCTGAGATCGAGCGTCAACTTCGGCGCTTCGACAGGAAGGATGTTGGGCAGCGCCAGTCTGAGGCTCGTCACCGTCACGATTGAAAGTAGGAGAGGCAAGACCGCTGCGCGCCAGATGGGCCACGGGAGAGTCTTCAGACGCGTCACATCTTGGCGCGCCGCGCGCGTCGCTGCGGGATAGCCTCCCCCGGTGAAGTAGTACCAGAAAGCTGCCATCACAAGCACGGTGGCGGGAAGGGACCACGGAACCCCAGGAAGTAATTTGGTATTCGCGAGGACTGGAAGCACCCCCGCCGTACTTCCGATGTTCAGGACGACGAAGGCCACGATTGGCGCACGGACAATTGCAGGTAACCAGTGCCAAGCCGCCATTACTCTCGCGCCCAAGGCCAACCCTCAGAGAAGAGAATCCCGTTGAGGATCGCAGTCAGGCACTCGAGCCGGCTCTCCGGGCAAAATACTTCGGCTGTTACTCCTGACGCCTAACGGGCTGCGCTTCAGCGGTGAGCGGACCCGAGCGAAGCGAGGGACGCGAGTCCGCTGCAAGCGCATGTTGGGCCACCTCACCTCGGAGAACATGCTGCAGCCATAGGAGCATCGAGGGGCTCAAGAGCAAGAGTACGGGACGAATTCGTCAGTGAAAGCTTGCCCCCGTCGCGTCGGACGGAGTCGGTTGGCCAGTCATTCGCCCACCGGATGGTCTTTCCTTCTGGCGTCTCGCTTACAACTCCAGCGGCCTTGCTTACGTTGTCAGACGTCGTGATCCGACACTGGTAGGCACGATCGTTCTTGCCTATTTCAATCCAGACGCGTTGTCCCGGGACCTGCCAGTTTCCGACGAGTGAGCCTGGAGGCCGGGGCTTCGGAGGCGGAGAGTTCAACGCGAACTTGCAGGTGACGGTGACATAGCAGGCAACCGGCTTGCCGTTCTTGGTTGCCGGGCTGTAGCGCCACTGACGCACAGCCTCGATCGCCGCCTCATCGACTAGCGGGTGAACTGCCCTGAGAACTCCGATGTCGACCACGCTGCCGCTCGTGGTGACCACCCCCTGTACGATGACGACACCCTCGATCCGCTCTCGCCGGGCCGCTTCGGAGTAGTTCGGCTCGACACGCCGACCAAGCTTCGGTGCGAGAACGTCACCACCGACACGGTAGATCTCGTCGGTTCCGGGCTCATCAGCTTGCTCTGCTGCCCCAAGGCCGAGCATGCCAACGAGAACGATCTCGGCAATCATTACGCTGCCTCCAGTGTCACTTCAGGTGGCCTAACGGGCTGCGCTTCAGCGGCGAGCCGGAGCGAGCGAAGCGAGCTACGCGAGTCCGCTGGACGCGCATGTTAGGCCCCGCACGCCTCAGCCAGGGCTCGTTCGATCAATCGCTTGCTGACTACGTGATCGGCGTCGATGACCTGCAGCTCGTCTAGGGCGCGGTGGGCGACCGATTCAGAGTAGTTCATCTCTGAAGATTTCAGCGGAACCGGGTAACGGCCAAACCACACGCTGGCTCTGGTCAAGCGCCGCAATTGCTCCTGCTCCATGTCGTCCGCCTCTAAGCCTGCGCGACGGAAGAGATCGAGAAGAGCGTGGCCAGTCGCACTCTCGGCAAGCGTGCCGTCAAGGACGGCGTTCCGTTCGGCCTCGGGCAATGCTCGGATGAGAATTGCCTTGCAGAGGTTCTCGAGCGCATACGCCCTCAGCATGAGGCAGATACCATTCATGTTCAAGAACCGACCGTCAGTCGAGGGCCGCCAGCTCGGATCGGTCTTGCCCCTCAGCCTTGCCGGTGAAACGAGCGTGTCCTCCAGGCTCTGAGCGGCTTCTAACAAGCCTCGCGCTTTCGCGATCCAACTCTCGGGCTCCAAGCTGTTGCCTGCGAAGTACCCATCGACAATCTGTCGCAGAAGGGGATCAACTTTCATGCGAGGGGCCTAACGGCCTGCGCGTCAGCGGTGAGCGAGGAGGCGAAGCCGACAAGCGAGTCCGCTGCACGCGCGTGTTAGGCAGCACGCAGCCGATTCCTAGCGCCGTACCCACTCAACTGCCGCCAAGGGGCCATTCACGTCTCGAGCCATCCCCTTGACTACTGGGAACACGTCGAAACGCTTCGGCACCCGAAGCGCCGGATCAGATACGACTACAGCCATGCTCCAGCCAGTGCCCGTGAAGTAAGCCGTTCCCGCCACCGCGCTCTCGAGTAACGCCGGATATGCCGACCCGAACGCTTCAAGGATAGAGCCACGCGTAGCCTCACCGCGCTCCGGCCGCGAGGGGTCCCAGTGTTCGCGGATGATGGTGAGCTTTTGCTTACGCGTAAGCCGCGACCACTCCTCAAACGTCAACTCGACTTTCGGCCCCGCTGTCACTTCGTGCTGCCTAACGATATGGAGTTCAGCGGCGAGCGAAGCGAGTCCGCTGCAACGACGGGTTAGGTGCCGCCGCTTTGATGACGATACGCGGGTTGGTTGGATGCCCACCGTAGGCTACCCCATCCCGCTCAATGATGACGATGAACTGGGTTGGAAACGAACCGAAGCGAATGTTCGCGCTAGCTCCTACCCGCCTACCCCGCAATGAGAAGGCATCGAGTCCACTCGGGCCAGCAGTCTTGATTGAGTAATGGGCCCCAGATCGCTCCGGATCGCGCCATGCCAAGGGATCGATACGCAGTGACGCGACAACCACTTGAGCTTTTGGCCGACCGTGGATCCCGAGAAGCGTTCCAGGGGCGCGGTCGGGATGGTTATGCCAGTGTTTCATGACGGCTCCCAACTGCCACCACTTTTCGACTCGCGAGAGTATCTCGGCGTCTGAAGGTGGCTGGGCCGGGTCGTAGCCGACTCGACCGTCCGAGAGCACCTCATTTGTGAGAGGTACGCAGAGAACCGGAAGGGGTGATGCACCCTGTGATTTGAGAAGGATGCTACCGGTAAGCGGTTCCATCGTGAGGCGCTCGGCATACTCCACCGGTACGCCCAACGGTCTGAAGCGCCACTGCCAGGGACCGGGATCGCTGTTCAGGTCGGGTTGGAGGGCGGAGATCAGCGCCGTTTCGACAGCACGGCCTACCTCTTCGCTTCCGAAAGGACCAGATATCTCGAGGTGATAGCTTTCGGCTGCGAGGAAAGCGTTTAGCTTGTCGTTGTGGCTACCCTGAAGGTGAGAGGTAGGGCGCCCCGTCGCGACTCCATACCCGACGTAGCGCACCTTGCCTTTGGTATCCCGATACAAGTAGACGTAGTGGCCGTGCGCGACGCGGTCGTTATTGGTGGTCTTCATGTGCGGTTCCCGCGCCGTAAGGCGCCTAACGGGCTGCGCTTCAGCGGCGAGCGACGAAGCGAGGGGGCAAAGCGCGGCAGCGAGTCCGCTGCAAGCGCGTGTTAGGCGGCTGCCAGATATCTGAGCTATGCACCCTCAACCAGACGTTCTACCTCACCACCACACTTTGGGCACGTACCCCTCAGGATCAGATCACCCTTCAACAGGCTACCGCCGGTCACGATCATTGCGCACGGCCGACTGCAGGACGCACACCAAGCAGATTGTCGGAATGCTTCCTGATCGGCCGCAGAAAAACCTTCCCAGCGCCGGCGCGCCGGTGGCGTGAATCTACCGCTGTCACTGGCGCCGGCCATCTACCTTCCGCCGCCTAACGGGTTGCGCATCAGCGGCGAGCGCAAGCGAGTCCGCTGCATGCGCGTGTTAGGCGGCGTCGCCGGCTGAACCCGGCATCCGGCTGGCGAGCGTGCGGCGCACGAGCCAAACGAGAGGCAGGGCGACCAGCGCCCAGCCCAAGATGTTGAGGGCTCCGTAGATCACGAGTCCGACGACTCCAAACGGCTGGACGCCGTACGGACCGAGGAAGCGGGCCATGAAGAAGACCCCGCCTACCAGCCCCGGCCGCCCGAAGTCATACAGAACGAATGCGAGCCATGTGATCGCCACGCCACACCAAAAGGCCGACACGAACAGGAGCCTCCGGGCGGAGCGCCGCAATGCTACCCAGCCCGAGAGGAGCAGGAGGAACCCTCCGGCCGATATCCAAGCGGTTGTATACGCGACTCCCTTGAGCCGACCTGGCGCCACCAATATCAATGTAACGAGACTGGCCACCAAAGAGGTACAGAGAATCGAAAGAGACAGCCGGAACTTCGACATTTCTATACCTCTACGCCGCCTAACGGCCTGCGCTTCAGCGGCGAGCCGAGCGAGCGAAGCGAGCGGCCCGCGCGAAGGCGCGGGCGGCGAGTCCGCTGCAAGCGCATGTTAGACGGCCCCAAACCGAGTAGCGATGTTCCGAAGCGCGTTTGTCGCGTCTTTCTTGGCCCACTCCTCAGCCTCGGAGAGTTCTTGAGCTCCGCGTTCGAGAGCCGCCGGCTGCCAGTTCACGCGCTCAGACCCGATCGGCAGGTGGTCCGTCTGATCCTCGATTGACTCGAGGAGCGCGATGTCGGGATCGTCCTCCTCGACCTCCAGGCCGCTTCTCACTATCAAGCGAATCGACTCCAGGACGCTGAGATTGCCGGCTAGCGCCTCTCGTGCCACGCGAGCAGCCTCCGCTCTTTGCATGGCGACGTACTCCTGATGGGTCAGTTTCTCAGGCATCTTTCAGCGTGCCGTCTAACGGCTGGCGGCTCAGCGGCGAGCCGAGCGAGCGAAGCGAGCGGACCGCGCGAAAGCGCGGGCGGCGAGTCCGCTGCAGCCGCGGGTTAGGCTGCACCACCACCGAAAGCCTCACAGGTGCTCAATCTCCTGACCAAAGACGATGCCCACACCATTGACGTCGCTCAGTCCAAACTCTCGAATGCCATACGGCTGGTTAGTAGGCTCTTTGCCAATGGTGGCCCCTCGACCGACGATCTCGTCGTAGTAGGCGTCGACGTCTTTCACCCACTGAAATAAGTGGATGCCACTGGGGCTCGTGTTGTCCTTAACGAAGTGAATCGCTGAGTTGTCTCGCCAGACGACTGCATACTTCTCATTGCCAAAGTCCCATGTAAACCCCAGTACATCACGATAGAACGCTGCCGTCCCTACGACGTCCGGTACGTGCAGCACGGGCGCACCTTGAACAAATTGTCTCGGATTGGACGACGGTAGATCAGGCATAGGCCACTCCTAATGTAGGCTCGCAAAAACCCGACGCAGCCTTCCCGCAGGGTCTCGCCGGGGCGACTACAGCTCTCGTGCCGCCTACCGGGTGGCGGCTCAGCGGCGAGCGCAAGCGAGTCCGCTGAAGCCGCGGGTTCGGCGGACTATTCATTCGGACGCCTGCCTGCGCTTTTGGCAAACCCAACCAGCATGAGGATGAGACCAGTCCAGAACGTGAACATCGCCAGCATGCCACAGCCCACTGGGTTTGGATTTGGATCCCTCGTGAGGCCGAGCTTGGCAAGCAGGATGATCGTGAGCAGAGGTCCCGATCCGATAACGAAGATCAGGGCACCTGCTATGAAGTAACCTGAGCGCCAGAACCGGTTTAAGTACAGCTTCACACACGATTCGCTAGATCGCCGAACGGGCTTGAGCTGAGCGGCGAGCGAGCCCGCGCGGAGCGCGGGACGCGAGTCCGCTCGAGCGAGGTGTTAGGCCGCATGCGATTGCAAGAACTCACGGAAGCCAGGCATTTCTGGGTGACACCACCTCGAACAGACGCCGCACCTGGCCTCGGTACACGGCCGGCACGCTGTTCGGCACCTTCGGAATGAACTTTGCGCCCAACCCCCTCGTCGATTCACCGACTATTCCGTGAAGCCGCCTGGCGGCCGCTTCGACAAACTTCTCATTCAGCAGAATCGGACGACTCGCGAGTCTACTCAGCTCCGGTATCTTCTGCGAGTCCGGTCGCGTCAGCCATCCACCTGTGTGTACGACCGCATGGCGAAGCTGCCACAGCACAGCCAGGTGGTTCCCGTTTGCCTTTGAGATGAACTGGTAATCAGGAACTAGGGCGCCAAAGTAGGCATTCACTTGCTTCGGGTTGTGCCACCCAGGGAGATTGTCGGCGATCATTTGGCCTACGGGCGCGGGCTGACCTCGGTAGGCGGATACGCGATGAAGTTCCAGGGAAGCAATCCCGTCCTTCGTGAGCCTGCCACAACAGGCGTCGATGTCGAACCCTGTGATGAAGCGAGTCGCTTCCATCATGCCGGCGAAGAGCGACCGCTGGAAGGTCTCGAACTGTCCCATGAGCGAGGAGAGTGCTGCCGCCCCTAGTCGGTACAGGCTGTCTTGGCTATCCTTGTTTAGCTCATCATCACCTTTGCGCTGGAACCGCCGGCGGCACTGGTTGATCGCGTCGCTAATGTGAACTGCCTCGCGAAGGAAGGCAACAGCGGGACGCTCTGCGTAATCGTCTAGACTGCCCTGCCACCAACCGGGCTGCTTGTCGATGTAGTCAACGAAAGGCTTAAACGATTTCACACTCGCCGACCTTAATGACGAGGCAGGGCTCCCTGAGAATGGCTAACTCCGATGACCAGCCCGTGCGCAGTAGTGCCGCACCGATTAGCGAGTAGACCTCAGAGGTGCACTTGACTGCGTTGACGGTATCAGGGGTGGGCAAAGCGGCTTCGAATGCATCCACGGCGGCCTGCGCGTCCTGAAGGTGGCTGGCCCGCTTTCCGCCGGCCGAGACAAAGGCTTCCCAGACGAACAGTCCGCAGCCAGCGGCGGCGAACGAAGGCCAGTGAAGGTGGGCGGCAGGTTGCTCAGTGACTTGCCGCCGCAGTTCGCGCAAGACCCAGGCGACCTCCACCAAGCCCGTAGCTAACGAGCCCGACCCCGCGCCAGCACTCCAGGGACGGGCTCCCTCGCCCGGCCGTGCTCGCGTGAGGGAGGCGGGATCGTCGACCAGAGGCACGAAGAGAGGACACTCAAACCCTAGGGCGACAGGCTGACCCAGGTTGAGGCGCTTGGCAGCGTGATGCACAAGGGACAACGGATCCGCGCCATGCGCGGGCGGCAGTCCCGCCCAGGCAAAGTTGCCCGCGGAGACAGCGCCGATATCAGCGCACAGCACAACCAACTCATGCACAGGTGCTCCTCATGCGGCCTAACGTCGCGCTTCAACCGCGGCGCGCTCGTTCCTTAGATCTTTCACACGCCGTCGGCCTGCAAGCGATGGTTAGGCCTCTTGTGAACACGACAGATTAACGTTGTGGTTTCTTCGTCGAGTCGTTGTCAGCCTTGGCCGCTCGGTAGGCACCGTCACCGCCACGCCCCACGTCCCACAATCTCCGCCCATCTGGCAACTCGATGTTCGGAACGCCCAGGACTTCCATGGGACCTCGGCCTCCACGACCACCTCGATCCGCTTGACCCGCTTCGCCGCCTTCTCCGCCCAGAGCAAATCCGTCACCGACTACCTCAGCGTCGCCTCCGGCGCCTCCGGACCCGGCACCAGGAACGCCGCCGCCACCGCCTCGGCCGCCGCTTGCGCCACCGCTTCCTCCGACCTTTGCGCTACCACCTCTGCCGCCCATTCCAGTTGCGGCCGGTTTCGCGGCCGCGGGACCACGGCCGTGCTTCGCGGTACGACGCCGGAGAATCTCGATGGCTGCCGTTACTGCCCCGGCAAGAACCAGCCAAGGCTCGACGCGGCTGTCGGGATTGAACATCCAAATCACCGCCAACACAACGGTGGCGAGGAGAGCTAGGAGTTCCAACGCCAATCTCATTGCGTCTCCATGAGGCCTAACGGGCTGCGCATCAGCGGCGAGCGCCAGCGAGTCCGCTGCATGCGCGTGTTAGGCGGCGGGTGCATCACTCTGCCGCGCAAGGGGTCTTCGTGACGGCCGCAACGGCAAACGGCCGGCCGAACGAAGGCAGCAGCAAGGCCACCCCCTCTCGCAACTCAAAGGGCTCTGGCCCGAAAAGATGGTCCCAGAAAAGTTCGTCGAGGTGTGCGATTCCCGGCTCCGCCGGCGCCTTGCCAACGGCGGACGGACGAAGCTTGAGCAAGATGGTGGGCTTCGGTCCGCTCTTGTCGTCGTTCCACGTGATTTCCACTTCCAACTCTCCGGCCTTGCCGACGTGTGAAGGAGGCTTCCAGTTCGTCCCATCATGAAGAGCCTGGCCCAGGTTAAACAACGAATGGAATTCGCCAGACTTGTCCACGCTTGCGACTCCGATTTCGAACATGCGGCAGGTTTCAATCGCTGGGCTGGGGCCTGGAGAGCCCGCCGCCAGACTGAAGACGAACGCGAGCAAGCCGCTCACCCAACTTCCGACGCCTAACGGGTGGCGCGTCAGCGGCGAGTGAGGAGGCGAAGCCGACGAACGAGTCCGCTGCACGCGCGTGTTAGGCGGCAGGCGCACGCCTCGCCCTCCACGTAAGGAACAGGTACGCGGCCACTGACCAGAACAAAAGGTTGACGACGAAGACCACCGCCCAGCCGGACCACAGCGCGCGGAGCTGGTTGGTGTCTTGGAACAGAGAGCCAACGGCCATTCCCGGAATGGCGAGCGGAACGGTTAGTTTCGAGAGCATTCCACCGCCTGCGACCGCTAGACCGATGAGAAGGGACACGAAGCGACGCTCTCTACTCGCCACGCTAAGACTTCCTGCCGCCTAACGGGCTGCGCATCAGCGGCGAGCGCAAGCGAGTCCGCTGCATGCGCGTGTTAGGCAGCCGCACTGACCTCGCCCTTTCGTCTTAGGCTGACCATTCCTAGCACCAGGAGATAGAAGAGAATTGCCCAAATGAGCACCTCGGTCGCCACGGAGGCGAATACCAACGGCGTGTCGCCGTGATTCCTTGCGAATATCACGGGAAGGCCGAATGCGCCCAAAACCCGAGTCGTCAGCACATCGGGCATCCACATGTGAACGCTGTGAAGCCAGCGCGGTGGGGATACGTTGAGATACGGCACAACCAAGTACCTTCTGTAGAGGTACTGCCACACCATCGCAATCAATAAGCAGCCCGCGAGCAGCATCCAGCGGCTGCTTCGTCCTGACGTCACCGAGAAGACCTTCGGCGGCCTAACGGCTGGCGGCTCAGCGGCGCCGACGGCGTTCGCTGCAGCCGCGGGTTAGGCGGCCGATGGCTAGCCCTTGCTGTGGCCATACTTCTTGTGAAGGCCTTCGTACACGATCCGCTCGGCCTTCTCAGCTACATCGGGATCTGCAGGTTCGCGCGAGACCGGTGGGTCGGCGGCAACGCTCTCGATTACTCGGATAAGGAGTGAATCGCCAGGCTGCAAGTCGTCATCTCGCCACTTCAGGTGTTGACCAGCACTGTCACCAGGCGACTCGAGCGCACCTATGTGTAGGTTTAGCGTCCGGGCCGGAGTACCGTGCTGGAGGGCTTCCTGCTCGTGCTTCTTGCCACCCACCCACGACACAACCGCTGTCAGGACACCGTCCGAAACACCGGCTGTGCAGAGCTTTTCGCCGTTCCGGTGCACTTCGAAAGCGATCATTTAGTCCCTCGATTTCTCCCGGCCGCCTAACGGCCTGCGCGTCAGCGGTGAGCGAGGCGGCGAAGCCGACGGCGAGCCCGCTGCAGCCGCGGGTTAGGCGCCCGGCCGCTCATCACGCCAGCCGAATCCGCGCATCTGGATGAATCGCTCAACGACTTGAGCCAGAGCGATATTTAACGATTCCAGAAGACCCGACACGCCCTCGAGGAACGGTCGCACGCCGGCATCGCCGACTCGAACACTGAGATAGCCGGCGACCGATGCGTCAGCAAAAAAGAACCTGGTGTTCTTCAGAGTTTCACCGCGAGAGATATACGGGGTCTTACCCAGGTCCTGAAATACATGCTTATAGCCTCGAAAGATCTCATCCGGATCGAAATGGGAGGACGCCTTGTTCCTGAGAAGCAGGAGCGCCTTCGTGAAAGGGTCATCCTTTGGCTTCGTGCCTGCTGCTGCAACGAGGGAGGCCCATCTCTCACGAGCACGCTCGTCCAACCGCTTGAGGAGGGCCTGGAAGGCCGGATGCGCGATGATCGATGGCTGGTCCTTGCGATCAACTTGCTAGCTCGTGCCAGACTGGAGTGCTGCCGGAGACGTGAATCTGAAAGACGTCGCCGCATGTTCAGCCAGGCGGTCTTTGGTTATCCGCTCGGAATCCGACGACCGCGAGCCGAACTTCTTCGTACCTCAAAAACGAGCGTACGACCATGACCAGATCCTTGTAGTCGTTGTGGATTACCGCCAACGCGAGGTCGACACGAAGCTGGCGAATCACACATCTTGAGGCACCGCTTCGCCGTCGCCGACAAAGGGCGGCCTGAATCGAAGCTCGGTCAGCAAGCCGACCAAGGGCGCGCTCCAAAATAGCCAGGGAGGTCACTTCCGAGCGCCTAACGGGCTGCGCATCAGCGGCGAGCGAGCGAGCAGCGACAGCCGAGCGAGCGAAACGACGAGTCCGCTGCATGCGCGTGTTAGGCGGCGAGAGGTTACGGTTCGCGGCCAGAACTAGCCGGAAGAATGGTAGCCACCGCCTCCAAACAGACAGAGCAGATTCGTCCGCATCCCGGTACGGATGTCATCTTCTCGAGCCGAACGTTGCTGCCGCACAGTCCATCAACGCGCACGCGCACGAGAGCGCATCCCCCATTTTCCTCAAACCGCCGATCTGGCGCACCGAACTGGGCCTGATCTCCAGCACTGTCTTCCGCCAAGATCTGGTTGCAGATGCTCACGCACTCGCGGCAGATGTAGACGCCGGGTCCGGCAATGACCCTGACGCCTTCACCTTGGGACCTATTGCAGAAGGAGCACCGGAGGTTTGACATCAAGCTCCACGGCCTAACGGGCGGCGCTTCAGCGGCGAGCCGAGCGAACGAAGTGAGCGACCCTCGCGAAGCGAGGGTCGGCGAGTCCGCTGCAAGCGCGTGTTAGACGGCGTCCTACTCACCGTGCACATCGCCTAGTGCGTCACAGCACTCAGAAGCGCCCTCCTCAGCTAGCGACGTGATCACCGCGGGGTCCGAACCACCGTAACGCAACCCGGCGCAGCATGAGTGAATGACTGCCGCCACGGCGGAAACCACCTCGGCAGGAGTCGCAGGTTGCCTAGCAAAGTAGCAATGCGAGCCGCCATCCGGGGCCTCGTGAAAGCCCATGAGCTCCGGCGCCACACTGTGAGGGGCCATGCACGTAATGCAGCAGCCATCCCGAACGTAGAAGTCGCCGGGGGAGTTCAACCAAAAGCGCTGGTGATCAGCCACACCTTAACTCCACGACGCCTAACGGCCTGCGCGTCAGCGGTGAGCGAGGAGGCGAAGCCGACGAGCGAGTCCGCTGCACGCGCGTGTTAGGCAGCACGCAGCCGATTCCTAGCGCCGTACCCACTCAACTGCCGCCAAGGGGCCATTCACGTCTCGAGCCATCCCCTTGACTACTGGGAACACGTCGAAACGCTTCGGCACCCGAAGCGCCGGATCAGATACGACTACAGCCATGCTCCAGCCAGTGCCCGTGAAGTAAGCCGTTCCCGCCACCGCGCTCTCGAGTAACGCCGGATATGCCGACCCGAACGCTTCAAGGAGAGAGCCACGCGTGGCCTCACCGCGCTCCGGCCGCGAGGGGTCCCAGTGTTCGCGGATGATGGTGAGCTTTTGCTTACGCGTAAGCCGCGACCACTCCTCAAACGTCAACTCGACTTTCGGCCCCGCTGTCACTTCGTGCTGCCTAACATTTGCTTAGACAGCCTACGCGTTTCCGAGAAGCCTGCGAAAAGCATTGGCTACTCTTCCAGGTCCGTGTCCTGCCAGTCCTCACGATCTGCCTCAGCCGGCATGAGTTGGCGCTCGGGAGGCAGTGGAATGGCCGGGGAGTTAGGTCGCGAGGTCAGACGAATAAGATCCGGCGGAGCCGAAACGCCGCTCTTTGTCCACAGCAGATCGGCAGGGCTTCGGACGCCGCGGCCTCCACGGTTGAGAACGTGGGTGTAGATCATCGTGGTCTTCACGTCCCTGTGGCCGAGCAGCTCCTGGATCGTGCGGATATCGTACCCCTCCTCGAGCAGGTGGGTCGCGAAGGAGTGTCGAAAGGTGTGACAGCTCACCCGCCGCGAGATGCCCATCTGGAGGACGGCGGATCGCAGGGCGCGCTGGACGGCAGTCTCGTGCAGGTGATGGCGGCGCTCGACCTGGCTCCGAGGATCCAGACTGATGCGCTCGGCGGGAAACACGTATTGCCATCCCCAGTCGCGCTCGGCGCCGGGGTACTTGCGCGCGATCGCGTCCGGGAGGAAGACGCCGCCGAAGCCGCGGGAGAGGTCGTCCATGTGGATCCGGCGCACGCGAGAGAACCATGTCGGCAGAGCCGCTCGGACCACCGAGGGGAAGGGGACGACGCGGTCGCGGTGGCCCTTCGTGTCGCGCACGAGGATGCGGTTCGTGCCGAACTCGACATCCTTCACGCGCAAGCGAAGCCCTTCCAACAGGCGCATTCCGGTGCCGTACAGGAGCGTCGCGACGAGCCGCGGCGTTCCGTACATGCGCCCGATGACCCCGCGGACTTCGGCCCGGGTCAGGACGGTTGGCATCCGGCCGGTCCGCCTGGCGCGAATGACGGTATCCAGATCGGCCAACTCTTTCTCGAGGACATGCCGATAGAGAAAGAGCAGGGCGCTCAGAGCCTGCGTCTGTGTGGATGCGCTGACGGAGCCCCGGACGGCGAGGTGCGTGAGGAAGGCGTTGATTTCCGTCTCGCCCATCTCGGCCGGATGGCGCTTTCCGTGAAAGAGGATGAAGCGCCGGATCCAGGCGACGTACGCCTCCTCGGTGCGAAGGCTGTAGTGGCGCGCGCGGATCGCCTCGCGCACGCGGTCGAGCAGGCGCGGTTGCCCGCCGGCCGAGCCGGCAGACGGCGTCCAGAGGGGCGGAGTCGTCGGAACCTCCTGCTCCTCTCATTGTCGCGACGGGCGTCGGTGTAGTCTCGCGCCGAATGGCCGCCCGCGCTTTCCCGCTCCGCGGCGTCGCGTCCCTCTTCCTCGCCCGCCAGCATCTGGCGCGGCCCCGCGCGACTCCCGCGACCGCGCGCCGCGTCGTCCGCTTCGCCGAGGACGTCGGCGGGATCCAGATCGACTCGATCAACGTGGTCGAGCGCGCGCACTACCTCGCGGTCTGGAGCCGCTTCGGCCCCTACGACCGCGCCTGGCTCGACCGGCTCGCCTACCGCCGGCGCCTCTTCTTCGAGTACTGGGCGCACGCCGCGTGTTTCGTGCCGACGAGCCTCCTGCCCGGCTGGCGGCGCGCGATGCTCGACTACGAACCGCGCCACATGGGCTGGGCGCGGTGGCTGCGCAAGAACGAGAAAGTCCTCGACCGGGTGAAGGAGGAGATCGCCGCGCGCGGGCCGATGAACGCGGGCGACTTCGAGGGAGAGCGGCGGACGAGCGGCGGATGGTGGAGCTGGGGGCCGGTGCGTCACGCGCTCCACCACCTCTGGATGACGGGCGCGCTCACGGTCGAGTCGCGCCGCAATTTCCAGAAACGCTTCGACCTCTTCGAGCGCGCGATCCCGGCGGCGCGCGACAGGGAGCCGCTCGCGCCCGGCGAGTTCGCCCGCTGGCACGTCCGGCGCTCGCTCCACGCCATGGGCGCCGCGACGGAGCGGGACCTCGCCGGGTACCTCTCGTTCCCTCGCTTCGCCCGCGGCGACCGGCGCGCGGCGCTCCAGTCCCTCGTCGAAAGCGGCGAAGTAGAGGAGATCGAAGTCGAAGGGCAGAAGGGACCGTGGCTCGCGCTCCGAGAGGACTTCGGCGCGCTCCGCCGCGCGGGACGGGTCGAGGCGCCGGCACGCGGGACGACGCTCCTCTCCCCCTTCGACTCGCTCCTCTGGCACCGCGACCGCGTCGCGCGGCTCTTCGGGTTCGACTACCGCATCGAGGTGTACACGCCGGGCGACCAGCGCGTCCACGGCTACTACACGCTGCCGGTCCTCCACGACGGCGAGCTCGTCGGGCGCATCGACGCCAAGACGCACCGCGCCGAGGGCCGCCTGGAAGTCCGACACGCGCATTTCGAGCCGTGGCTCGCCCGCGGGGGCAAGGCGCCGAGGAGCGGCGCGCGGCTCGATCCCGAGAATGCGCTCGACGGCGTCGCGGACGCGCTCGCCTCGCTCGCCGTCTTCGTCGGCGCGGACGAGATCGCGCTCCGGCGCGTCACGCCGCAGCGCCTGCGCGGGAGTCTGGCCCGGCGGCTATCCAGGCGGCCGCGGCCGGCGACGCCGGTTCAGGATCGCTCGATCCGCGCCGCGGGCCACGGCTCCGCCTGATCCGAGCGATCGTCGGGCGACCGGCGCCGATCGGCGGGAGCGGGCCGGGGCCGCGCGTCGCGAAGTCGGTCCGCTCTTCGTTTCCCGACACGATACGCGAGCCAGTGGAACGCGACGAGGAGGACGAGAATGCCTCCTGCGGCGATCCAGGATTCGAGGGAAGCCGGCTTCATTCCGAAGACGAGACCCCGCGGCGGCCCGGAAGTTCCCGGGCCGATCCGCCGCCGTCTGTGTCGGGGCGGCCCTCGCGGCCGCCCGCTAGGAGAGATTGCCACCGTCTGCGTAGGGGCGGCCCTTGCGGCCGCCCGGCAGAACAGTCGTCTGTGCGTTCGAGTCCTGCCGGGCGGGGACGAGCCCCGCCCCTACATTCGGATCCGCATTCGCCGCCGCATTCCCCGAACCACCACCGTCAGGGAATCGCCTGCCGGGCTCGCCTTCCGGACCACCAGGCGCTGACGGCCGGGCCTCCGACGAAGAGGACCGCCATGATGAGAAGCGCCTGAAGGCCGCTGATCGTCAGATGCTCGCCGAACTGGATGTCGTTTCGACTGCCGGATTGAAAGAGGCTGAGAAGCTGATTCAGCGCGAAGAGCGCGTCGCCGACGGCGACCGCCCAGAGCTTCCAGCCGCGCCCGCGGCTCGCCAGGATCAACGCCGAGCCGAGCGCCCAGGCGAGCAGCAGCGCGGTCGGCAGCGTGGCCGCCCGCTTCTCGAAGTGCAGGACTCCCAGACGGAAGCCGGGGTAGTCGGGATCGACGAAGGACCGGAAAGGCGCGACCGAGAGCGCGGCGGCCAGAAGCATGTGCATCACGCCGAGCGCGACGGCGGCGGCGCCGGGGCGGCGGCGCGCCGCGAGATAGACCAAGAACGCCCAGTAGACGAGATTGGTGCCGAGCGCGAACGCGATCCAGAGCGTCATGAACGCCTCCTTGGTCGTTTCTCGCAACTACGCGAGTCCTGGAGAAAAGTTCGGGCGGCCGAATCGGTTTTCGGGTGTCCGCACCGAGGGGGCGCGGCCCGCCCCGGGAGGCATCGGCCAGGGGAGTGGGGGGCGGGCTCGTCGCGCTTCCTCCGCAACCAGGTTGTCGCGAGAGGATGAGGCTCGGCCGTTCCTACGCTTCGAGGAGCGCAGCGAGCTTGCCCACCACTTCGGCGGCAACGACTTCCGGCAGCCGCGCCGCGAGCTCGATCCGACGCGCGCGCCAGTCGAGACTCTTCACCTGGTCCGCGAGGACGACTCCTCGAATCGGCAGCCCCCTCGGCAGCGAGACCTCGAACGGATAGCCCTTGACCCGGCTCGTGATCGGACAGAAGAGCCCGAGACCGACCTTGCGGTTGTAGGAGCGAGGCGACACGACGACCGCGGGACGCCGTCCGGCCTGCTCGGAGCCCGCCTGCGGGTTGAGCGAAATCCAGACGAGATCCCCGCGCTCGGGAACGTACGGCACGCGCGGCTACCAGACTTCCCGGCCCGCGGCGGGGCCGGTCTGGACCTCCGAGTGGAGGGATCGTCGAGTCACGCCGGCCAGCAGAGCGGCAAGCCGCCAGCGCGGCCGAACGGCCTCGACTCGAACACAGCCGTCTTCGAGCGACACCTCGACCTCCGTCGCCGCTTCGAGGCCGGCGCCCTCCGCGAACGGCTTCGGGATCCGAACGGCGAGGCTGTTTCCCCACTTGCGTACCCGCGTCCGCACGATCGCCTCCGTATCTACAAAGAGTATACCAGCCCCGGACGACCCTCCCTGCGCTGGCCGGCCGCGACACGCCCTCGATCCGTATTGTCGCGGCGCCGGAGCGGGTCATCCGAACTCGGCGTTCGGCGGCGCCTGGTCTGCTCCGACGCGGCCGGCCGCGATGTCCGCCTCGTAGTAGTTCTCGCCGCGGACGGGCGAGCCGGCGAGGCGGCGGAGCAGCGCGATCTGCCCGACGTGCCAGAACGCGTCGGCGATCGGCCCCTGGAAGAGCTTGCCCTCCGGGCAGGCGAGCGGCTCGGGAGCGGCGAGCCTCTCGTCGAGTCGCGCGAGCGCCGAGTGGAACCGCGCGACCCCCTCTTCCCACGGAAGCGGCTTCGAGCTCTTCCAGGCCTGCTTGCCGCGCGCGAGCGAGAGCGCCCAGTCGAGGAGATCTGCGACGTGCGCGAGGATCTCGCCGGCCGAGCGCGAGCCGGCCGCGGCGCGAAAATCCGCGAAACCCGCGGGCGCGCCGCGCGCGGCCTTGCCGCCCCGGTAGGCGAGGGTCGCGAGCGTATGGCGAAGAAGAGGGCTCGTGGAATCGCTCGGCGTGGTCATCGGATCTCGTGCTCCTCGCTCGAAGAGTCCGCGGCGCGGACGAATTCAAGACGCTCGGTTCCAGGCGGCCTTCTGCCGGATGGCGCCCAGATGATAGGCCGCGTGGGCGAGCGCGGCCACGGCCCCGCCGAAGGCCTCGCTGCTCTCCCGCGCATGCGACTCGATCGCTTCCCGCAGGGCGGCGTAGCGGCCGCGCAGGTCGTCGCGGACGCGGCGCCAGGCGGGCTCGTCCACGGTCGAGACGCTCCAGCTCGCGGGCCAGTCGTGCTTCGAGCGGTCTCCGCGGATCCAGGCGGCCGAGGCGTCGAGCGCGAAGGAGGCGTGGTACGCGTGGGCGGCGATCGAGCTGCCGGCCGAGACGCGCGACGCGTCGGCGGCGGAGAGCCGGTCGAGGGTCCCGAAGAGGCCGGACTCGGGACCGGAGTCGGTGAAGTAGCTCCAACTGTGCTGCGGCCCTTCGAGAGCCTCGCCGAGGACGGCCTGGACCTGGGAGACGGCGTCTTGGGTCGAGATGTCGGGCATGTCTGGTTCCTCCTCTTTGGCCGGCGGACGCCGGCCGTTCAGTCGTAAACCCCGTCGGCGTACCAGGAGTTGCTCGCGCGGTCGCGGTAGATGCGGTAGAGGCCCCCCTCGGAGAGCTCGACGTCCCAGTAGTCGCGCGCGGCGGGGGCGTCGGACCACCATCCCTCCTCCATGGACCACGGCCCCGCGGCCACGCGCACCGCGCCGGAGATCGGAGGATTCGCACCGTCGATGGATTTGACGGAGAGGAGGCGCAGACGGGAGTCTCCCCTCTCCCCCGCAGGGAGAGGGTCAGGGTGAGGGGGTCGGCTCGCATCCGCCGCCGCATTCCCCGAATCATTGCCGTCCGTGTAGGGGCGGCCCTCGCGGCCGCCCGGCGGAACAGTTGCCGGTTTGCTCAATTCAGGCCGGGCGGGGGCAAGCCCCGCCCCTACGCCCGGATCCGCATCCGCCGCTGTGTTTCTCGTATCACCACCGTCCGTGTGTGGGCGGCCCTTGTGGCCGCCCACAGTGGACGTCACCACCTCCAGCTCCACCGGCGGGCGCAGCACGCGCACGGCGAGGAGCCCCCGCCCGGCGCGCGGCGGGCGCGCGATCTCGGGAGGCGGCGGCGGCTCGAAGCTCGCCGAGGCGAAGCGCTCGGGACGATGGCCGTCCACGGTGCGGGGCGAGACGACGCGGTCGGCGCCGAGGAGCGACGCCAGGCGCGCAATCGTCGTCGCGAGCCGGTCGGGCGAGAGGGCGGGCGGGCCGAAGAGGGAGAGCTGCGCGCGGCGCGGCTTGTCGGGGTGCGCGGCGAAAGCGAAGCCCGCGACCGGCGCGCCGGGCGGGCGCGCCTCGAGCTCCAGGCGAACGAGCGTCAGGAGCGTCTTGACGTCGCGCGTCGGCGCGGGCAGATCGATCCCGCGGGCGTCGCACCCGTCGGGATCGAGCTTCAGCGTCAGCTCGAGTCGCCGGCACGCGAGCCCCTGGGAATCGAGGCGCCCGACGAGCCTCTCGAGAGCCGCATTGCCGAGGAAGAGGAAGGGCTCGAGCGAGACGAGCGGCCACTCGAGCTCCATCCCCTCGGAGAGAGACAGCGGCGGCAGGCGCGGCTCGAGGGGGCGCGGGTCGAGCCCGCGCGCCGAGCAGTGGAAGCGGCGGCCGAGATCCCCGAGGCGGCTCTCGACCTCCCCCGGCGGGAGCTTCGCGAATTCGCCGATCGAGCGGATGCCCCAGCGCTCGAGCGTCCCGGCGATCTCGATTGCGGGGGACAGGCGCGCAAGCGGCAGCGGCGCGAGGAACCGCGCCTCTTCGCCCGGCGGCACGATCCACGGCGATTCGGGCAGACCCGCGGCGACGCGCGCCGCGAGCTTGGAGGAGGCGATGCCGGCGCGAGCGGGCAGGCCCGCCTTCTCGACGGCGGCGATCAGGTCGCAGCCGAGGACGCGCTCGGGGTGGGAGGAGGATGAACTGTCGCCGTCTGGGTAGGGGCGGCCCTCGCGGCCGCCCGGCGAAACAGTAGCCGTCACGCTCGATTCCGGCCGGGCGGGGACGAGCCCCGCCCCTACATCCGGAGGGGGACCGGGCGCCGTCGCTCTCTCGCGCCGCGCGAGCGCCGGGATCCCCTCGATGTCCAGGTACACCACTCCCTCTCCCCCGTCTTCGACGCGCGGCGAGAAGGTGTCGGCGGTTTCGAGCAGCGCCTCCTCGGCCGCGCGCTCGCTCTCGCGGTCGCGCGGGCGGGCGGCGAGCTTCGGCAGGAGCGCGCGCGCCTGCGGGAGCGTCATGCCCGGCTCGATCCCGGCGCGCCGCGCCCGGCGCGAGGCGGCGACGACGCGCGCCGCGTTGCCGTTGCCTTCGACGACGACGACCGCCTCGCCCTTCAGGTCCGGCTCGCTCCGCAGGCGCGCGGCGAGCGGAAAGAGCGGGACGAGGATACAGGCGAGGCGGGGCATGGGTCAGAGTCCGCTTCCGGCGGCATTTGACTCATAAAATGAGTCATATAAACTTCTTATATGAGTAAACGACTCCAGGTCCTGCTCGAAGAAGAGGAGCTGCAGGAAATTCGGCGCCTCGCGCGCCGCCAGAAGATGACGGTCGCCGAGTGGGTCCGCCAGACCCTGAGGTCCGCGCGCCGGAGCGCCCCCCGCAACGATGCGGGGAAGAAGCTCGACGTCGTCCGGGCCGCGGCCGAGCACTCCTTCCCGACGGCCGACATCGGCGAGATGCTCCGCCAGATCGAGCGCGGCTACCACGAGGCGCCGCCGCGGTGATCTTCGTCGATTCGAACATCCCGATGTATCTCGTCGGCGCGGCGCACCCGCACAAGCGCGACGCCCAGCGGTTGCTCGAGCGGGCCCTCTCGGAGGGGGAACGGCTCGCGACGGACGTCGAAGTCCTGCAGGAGATCCTCCACCGGTACACGGCGATCGATCGTCGCGACGCGATCCAGCCCGCCTTCGACGCGTTGCTCGGCGTCGTCGATCGGGTCTACGCGGTCGAGCTTTCCGACGTCGAGCGCGCCAAACGCATCGTGCTCGGGAACCCCCGGCTGTCCGCGCGGGATGCGCTTCACCTCTCCGTCATGGAGAGCCAGGGGATCTCGCGCCTCTTGAGCTTCGACTCGGGGTTCGACGGCTTTCCGGGAATCACCCGCATCGCGCAGTAGCGCGAGCGGCCGGCCTTCTCCTCCCGGGATCTCGGGCGCGCGCAGGCGAAGCGGCGCCTTCGCGCCCGGCGTCGCGCGGCCGCGCTTCTCGAGCGTCAGTCGCGCCGAGAGCCCGGCCAGAAGACGCGGCGATGTACCGCTCCCCCGCCAGACCGCGCGCGCGCCGGCGGCGGAGACGACGGCGTCGGCGGCGATCCCGCTCGCGCGCCGCGGCGTCGAGAGGAGGAGGGTCGCGCCCTGCGCCGCGGCCGAGCGCGCGAGACGGACCCACGCGGCGTCCGGCACCCATCGCGTGCGATGGGAGAGGCCGAGGTCGGCGACGACCAGCGGAAAGCCGGCCGCGAGCAGCATCTCCGCCGCGGCGAGCGCCTCCTTCGCGCGGCGCGGGCGCGCCCAGAGGAGACAGCGCAGATCGACGCCCGCGCGCTCGGCCGTTTCGGGATCGAGGTGGTCGCCCAGGTCCACGAGCGCCGCGGCCTGCCCGCTCGAGGTCGTCGCCGCGAGAGCGGCGAGGCCGAGCGAGAAGCGCCCGCTCGAGCGGCGGCCCGAGAGCTCGACGAGGCGCCCCCTCGGGAGCCCGCCCGGAAGCAGGCGGTCGAGCGCCGCGACCGCGGTCGGCAGCGCGCTCGCCGCTTCGGGGGCGAGCTCGGAGGCTCGCTGGAGACGGGCGCCCGGACTGCCGAGGGCACTCTTCTTCTGCGCGAGGCCCTGCGCGAGCAGCCGCTCGATGGCGAGAGCCTGAGCGCCCATGCCGCCTCCTCCTTACTCAGCAGAGTGAAGGACTCTAGGCGTAAGAAAGGCGTAAGTCAACGATCGATCAAAACAATGATCCGTTGGCGAACGTATGACAAGATGACTTTACATTTTGAAAAGTATGCACGACTATCAATGAGCTAGAAAGCGAGGAAATTCATGGCCCAGGTCGAATTCGGCATTTGCGGTCCCTCCGGCGTGCGGCCCATGAAGGAGTCGGGACGGGATCTGATTCTGATGGGGATCGGCTCCGCCGTCTTCATCCTGGCGTTCGCGGCCACCGGGCGCGCGCTGCGTCCGCCGGAATCGAGCCTCGCGCTTCCCTTCGAGGTTGCCTCGCTGGCCGGACTCGCGCTGGCGGCGTGGGCCATCCTCCGCATGTGGCGGCGTCAGGACGACGCGGCCCTGATGGAAGCCGGCATGCTCGGCTTCATCTTCTTTCTCGGACTCCACGAAAGGGCGCCGAAGGGATCGCCTCCCGCGCTCTTCGCCGCGCTCTTGCCGCTCGCTCCCGCCGCGCTCTTCGCCTGGAGCACGATCCGTATCGCGCGCCGCGCCGACGAGCTGCAGCGCCGCATCGCCCAGGAGGCGCTCGCGTTCGGGTTCGTCGTCTCGCTCTTCGCCGCCCTGGCCGGCGCCGCGCTCGAAGCCGCGGGCCTGCCGAGGCTGAACTGGGTCTGGATGGCAGGCGTCCTCGTCCTCGCGTGCGGCGTCGGGATGGTTCTCGCGAACCGCCGCTACCGGTGAAGAACCGCTTGCGCGTCCTGCGCGCCGAGCGCGACTGGTCGCAGGCGGACCTCGCCGAGCGGCTCGGCGTCTCGCGCCAGACCGTCAACGCGATCGAGACGGAACGCTACGACCCGAGCCTGCCCCTGGCCTTCGGCATCGCGCGCGTCTTCGGGAAACTGATCGAGGAGATCTTCGAGCCGAGCGAGCTGCACCGGGAGAAGTGAGACTGGGGTCAGGTCTGTATTATATACTAATTAACATATAATACAGACCTGGCCCCGGATGTGGTCATCCCTCGAAGCCCATCGTCTTGTGCGTTCCGTCGCAGAAGGGCTTGTTGCCGGAGCCGCCGCAGCGGCAGAGCGCGAACCGCGGCCCGGCCTCGAACGCGTCGCCCCGGCTGTCCTCGAGACGCACGCGCCCGCGCACGTCGAGCGGTCCGTCCTTCGACATCCGAACCGTGACCGCCGGGTCCGGCTCCTCCGGCGGGCCCGCCGGCAGCTCGTAGAGGAGCGCCCCCGTCGGACACTGCCGGATGACCTCGGCGATCCTCGCGGCGTCCCCCTTCTCCGGCCGGATCCACGGGCGCGCCTGCGGGTCGAAGACCTCGTGCGCGCCGGCGACACAGCGCGCCGCGTGGATGCAGAGCGCCGGGTCGAAGGTGACGACGATGTCCGCGTCCGCGTAGCGCTTTCGCATGGTCGGACTCTATCGCCGGGAGCAATGGGGTCATCGGATCATCGGGTCATCGGGTCATCGGTTCCCCCGATCCTCCGATCATCCGATCTCCCGATCTCCCGTTCCCCGATCTCCCGATCTCCCGTTCCCCCGATCTCCCGATCCCCTGTTCCCCCGATCTCCCGATCCCCCGATTCCGATAAGATCCGCCCCACCCGGCGGGGTTGGCCCAAGACATGGCGCACGAGGTCTTCGTCAGCTATTCGACGAGCGACAAGCCCATCGCGGACGCCGTCTGCGCCACGCTCGAGCGCCATGGCCTTCGCTGCTGGATCGCGCCGCGCGATATCCTGCCGGGCCTCGACTGGGGCGCCGCGATCGTGGACGCGATCGGCGAGAGCAAGGTCATGGTGCTCGTCTTCTCCGCCAGCGCCAACAAGTCGCCGCAGATCAAGCGCGAGGTCGAGCGCGCGGTCCACAAGGGCGTCACGATCATCCCGCTCCGGATCGAGGACGTCCCGCTCGGCAAGACGCTCGAGTACTTCATCAGCTCTTCCCACTGGCTGGACGCCTTCTCCCCATCGGTCGAAGCGCACCTCGAGCGCCTGGCCGAGACCGTGAAGCTCCTCCTCGCGCGGCCGAGCCGCGCGAGCTCGACCGGCGTCTCGCCGCCGCGCCGCGATCTGCCGCCTCCGCCGCCCCTCTCGGCGCCGCCCCCGCCGATGCCGGCGCCGATCTCGAGCCCGCACTTCCCGACGGGGACCGTCGCCGCCGCGCCGCCGCGGACCGCCTCTCCCCGGGCGCTCGCCGCCGTGGCCATCGCCGCGCTCGTCGTCGGGATCGGCGCCTACGTCGCCACGCGCGGCCACTCGCCGCGCATCGAAGCGATCCAGTTTCCGGCCGCGATCACCGCGGGCCAGCGCGCCAGCGGCGTCATCCACTTCTCCGACAAGAAGGGGGACGCGGCCCTCGCCCGGTTCGACGTCGTGAGCGGAAATTTCCGGCCCTGGACCATGGAGCTGACCGGAATGACCGGCCGCTCCTCGGGCAGCTACGGCTTCTGGCTCTCCTCGCAGACCGTCGAGCACGTCGTGCTGCAGGCCACGATCGTGGACAACCAGGGACGTAAGAGCAACGTGGTCCAGTTCGGCTTCGACGTCCAGCCGGCGCCGGTCCGGCCGCCGCCCCAGACCCGGAAAAAATCCTTCGAGATCCAGGCTCCCAACGGAATGCGGTTCAAGGTCAACTGACGCGGCGGCGCCCCGGAGCCGCGCGGGGAGGATCACGTGGACTACCGGCCTGCGCCGCGCGACACGTCGGCCGTGGAGCTCCCGCGAGACATCGCCGACCTGACGGAGATGCTCGCGCGCAACACGCACGAGAACTGGGCGCGGCAGCGGATGGCGGACGGGTGGCGCTACGGCCCGCGGCGCGACGACGCGAAGAAGGAGCACCCGAGCCTCGTCCCTTACGAACAGCTTTCGGAGAAGGAGAAGGAGTACGACCGACGGACGGCGATCGAGACGCTGAAGACGATCCTCGCCCTGGGCTACCGGATCGAACGGCGATGAGCGGGGTGAGGGCTCCGATGCCCGACGAGATGTTCGACGAGCCGGCCGATCTGGCCGCGCCCGGCCGGCTCGGAGAGTTCCTGACGGCCTGCCACGAGAGGCTCGTCGGGCCCTACCAGGACGCCGACGCGCGAGCGCTCCGGTCGCAGAAACGCTACCGCCGTCTCATTCTCGCGGCAGCCATCCTGACGACGCTCGCGCTCTTCGTGGACGCGGGCCAGCTCGCGTTCCGGCAGCACCTTCCCGAGCGGCTTTCGCTCCCGATCGCCGAGGTCGTCCTCGCCGTGGGCAGCATCGTCCTGGTCGGCACGGCCCTCGGGGGAGGTTGGCAGAAGGACTGGCTCCTGCGCCGCTTCCAGGCGGAGCAGTACCGCCTGCTCAAGTTCCGTGTCCTCGGAGACGAGGATCTCTGGATCCGGAGATCGGGGGAGTGGCGAACCGAGGTCAACAGGGAGGCCGCGGAAATCGCGAAGCTCGAGCACGAGGACCTCGAGGAGGAGGCTTCCCGCGAAGGGGTCGCGAAGCTGCCGTCGCCCCGCGTCGCCGATGTGGACCGCGAGGATCTGTCACGCCTGCTCTCCTACTACGAGCGGAAGCGGCTCGCGCTGCAGATCGACTATTTCACGCGCGCGGCGCGCGGCAGCCGGTCTCTCTGGTTGAACCCGTTGTGGGTGCCGCTCATCTTTTTCGCCAGCATGTCCGTCGTCCTCCTCCACGTCGCCGTCGAGGAGTGGCACTGGATGCCGGAGGGGAGCTTCGGCGAGCGCGGCCTCGCCGTGCTGCCGATCCTGCTGCCGTCGCTGCTCGCCGGCCTGCGTCTGAAAGTGACCGCCAACGAGTTCGCGCGCAATCGCGGCCGCTCGCTCGCCCACCGGAGCGCGCTCGAAGAGATTGCGCGGCGGCTCGGAAGCCTCGACCCCAAGCAGCTTCTCAAGGTCACCGGTACGATGCGGGAGACCCGCGAGCCGCCGGGAGTCCGCATTTCTCGGAGAGTGGAGGGAGCGCTCGACCCGGGCTACGTCTTTTCCCACCTCGCGCTCGCGGAGCAGATTCTGGCCTCGGACCAGCGCGAGTGGCTCCGCCTGATGCTCGAGGCGGAGTGGTACAAGTAGTCGGATCGGACCGGCGGCCGCCGGTATAGGCTGCGCCGCGGATGGAGAACCTCTTCGTCAAGGGGCTGATCGTCGGATTCTGCCTCGCGGCTCCGGTCGGCCCGATCGCTCTCCTCTGCGTCCAGCGCACGATCGCGCACGGAAAGCTCGCCGGATACCTCTCCGGGCTCGGCGCGTCCGTGGCCGACGCGCTCTACGGCACCATCGCGGCATTCGGCGTGACCGTGATCTCGGCGTATCTGATGAGCCACCGACTCGTCTTTCAGCGTGCGGGCGGCGCGATCCTGCTCGTGCTGGGGGCGCGCCTGCTCCTGATCCGGCCGCCGCGCGCGGAGGAGGTCGATCCCGACCGGGGCCTCTGGGGGGACTTCTTCTCGACGCTCGTGCTGACGCTGACCAACCCGATGACGTTCATCGCGTTCGTCGCGATCTTCGCGACCCTCGGCATCGGCGCCGTGCGGGGGCATTCCGTGCTGACGGCCGAGCTCGTCGCGGGCGTGCTCGATCGGCTCCGGCGCCTGGTTCGCCTTCCTCGTGGCGATCGCGGACTTCTGTCGGGGGCGATTTCGCTACGAGACCCTCGTCGCGATCAACCGCGCCACGGGGGTCTTCGTGATCGGTGTCGGGATCTTCTACCTCTTCATCCTCCGCAGGGAGCCGAAGGTCGATCCGGAGCTCCTGCGCCACCCGATCCAGGCGCTCGAGCGGCACGGGACCGCTCTTCCGGCTCCGCTCCCCGCCACACCGACGCCCTGAGCGGGGTCAGACCCCGCACTCCTGCGCTCTTGCTCTAACGGCCGGACGGGCGATCGGTCAGGCGGCGGCGCACCTTCTCGATCCGCCGCGCGAGGCTCGACTCGGGCTCGGCGTCCAGCCGGACGACGACGTTGCTCACCCAGGCGGCCTTGACGCCGAAGGCCTTCCCGATCTCGCGGCCGCCATCCCGCGTCAGCTTGCGCGCGAGGTAGATGGCCGCCTTCTTGTCGTCCCCGCCGCGCCGCCGGGAGAGCGCCGGCTCGGCGACGCCCCACTCCTTCGAGACGGCCCGGCGGATCTCGCCCAACGTCGCCTCCGGGCGCGCCGCCCGGAATTTCTGCGGGATCTCGTCGGGGATGTCCTTGCCCTCGAGCATCCGGCGGATGTTCCGGGCGAAGTTCTGGTCTCCGGCGTAACCCGTCCGTTCGAGCTCCTCGATCTCGCGACCGGAGTCCCGACCCTCGGCGACGAATCGGGCGAACGCCTTGCGCGCCGCGGCGCGGCCGCGCCCGAACTGCGAGAGCGTCCAGTCGGTCGCGAGCCACGCCGGCGCCTCGTCGAGACCCGCGGTCGCGCGGTAGCTGCTCCACTTCCAGTCGGCGGCCCGGTCGACGACCTTCGCGCGGACCGGGTTCAACACGATGTAGCGGTGGAGCTCCAGCAGGTGGCTCTCCTTCTGGACCAGGATCGAGCGGAAGCGCCCTTCGAAGAAGTGCCCGCGCCGGTCGTGCGCCCGGTTGAACCTCTGAGAGTAGCGGGCGTTCAGCATGTGCATGCCGCGCGACAGGCTCCCGTGCGGCGTCTCGATCAGCAGGTGATAGTGGTTGGTCATGAGGCAGTAGCCGTGCGTCTGCCAGCCCTCGTCCTCGGTGATCCGGCCGAGGAGCCCGAGGAAGCTCGCGCGGTCCCCGACATCGCGGAAGATCGATCCGCGCTCGTGGCCGCGCGCCATGACGTGGTAGACGGCGCCGGGGTACTCCAGACGAAGCGGTCGCGCCATTGCCGTTAGTATATACTACAGACCTGGCCCCGGGTCAGACCCCAATGCGGGCTTTCCGGAGGGCGCGGGCGAGGGAGTCGTCGGCGCCGGCGGCGAGGGCCTCCTCGAGGGAGAACCAGGCGGCGCGGCGCACCTCCTCGGCCTGCACCTCGAAGGACTCCTCGGCGGTCGTGAGCAGGTGGCGCAGGTCGAAGTGAACGTGCGCGGGCCGGTCGGGGCGCGCCGGGATCGTGTGGACGTCCACGTCGAGGACGGCGGCGCCGATCGGGGAATCGAAGCGCCGCGCGCCCGTCTCCTCGAGCGCCTCGCGGCGGGCCGCTTCGAAGACGGAGGCGTCGCCCGGCTCGACGTGCCCGCCCGGCTGGAGCCAGCGGTCGAGGCGCCGATGGTGCACGAGGAGGAAAGCCCCGCCGTCCGGGCGCGCGACGACGGCGCTCGCCGTGACGTGGTCCCGCACGTTCCGGTCGAACGGGTTCCCGGCCGACCGGAGGAGCTCCCGGATCCGCTCGAGCGAGCGCGCCTCCGCGCCGTCCCCGGGGCGGTGGGCCTCGAGCCGCGAAAGCAGCTCCCCGACGTCGATCACTTGAGCACGTCGAAGAGGTTGCTGTAGTCGTCGGTCCAGAGACGCACGCGCGGGGACTCGGGAAAATCGTTCGAGGCCTCCTCGATCGCCTTCGCCTCGAGCGCCGCCCCGCCGCGCGCGAGGAGCACCCACGTCGCTCCCCAGACGGCCTCCCCCCGGTCGCTCGTGTCCACGACCGCCGACTCGACCCCGAGCGCCTCGGCCGCCGCCTTCGCGACCGGAAGGAGATCGAGCTGGCGATTCGAGATGTGGAGCGCCAGGACGCCGTCGGGCCGCCGGAGATGCGCGAAGTAGAGCGCGATCGCCTCGCGCGTCAGGAGATGCACCGGGATCGCGTCGCTCGAGAAGGCGTCCACGGCGAGCACGTCGAAGTCCTGCCCGCCCGCGCCGGCGAGCTCACGCTCGAGCGAGAGGCGCGCGTCCCCGAGCGCGATCTCGATCTTCGCGGGACTGTCGGCGAGGTACGTGAAGCGCGGCTCCGGTCCGGTCGAGAGGCGGACGACGTCCGGGTTGATGTCGTAGAAGCGGTAGACATCGCCGGCACGGCCGTAGGCGGCGAGGGTGCCGACCCCGAGACCCACGACCCCGACGCGCAGCGGGCCGGCCGCGCGCCGCGGGTGATTCTCGAGGATGAGCGCGATCCCCGTCCCTTCGCCGTAGTAGGTCGTCGGGATCCGGCGCTTGCCCGGCGGCTGGTACTGGAACCCGTGGATGATCCGGCCGTGCCGCAGCGACAGGCGCGAGAAGAGGGGATCCGGAACGTCGAGCGCTTCGATCGTCAGGACGCCGTAGAAGCTGCGCGAAAGCGCGACGGCCCCGCGCAGGTAGGAGCGCACGTCGACGGCGAGCGCGAATCCGAGGAGGCCGACCGCGCCCGCAAGACACGCGCCGACGAACCAGGGGTGCCCCCGGAACGCGAGCGCGCGGCGAAACGTCCAGACGAGGATCGCCGCCGCGACGGCCGCCGCCCCGACGACGAGCGCGCTGCGGAGAGAGGAGAGCGATTCCCGCCCGCGCGCGAAGAGCGCGTCGAGGGCGTTCGGGTCGCGCGCGAGCCGGACGACGACCGTCATCCCGAGGAGGACCGCGAGCGCCGGCCACGGAGATCCGCGGTGGAGCCAGGAGTTGCGGTCGCGCACGAGCGCGACGAGCACCGCCAGTGCCGAGAGACCGAGCAGCAGGTGGAACTCCCAGAACGCCGTGAAGAGGAGCGGCGCCGCGACCGCCACGAAGGCCGCCCCCGCGGCGCCGCCCGCCGCGACCGCGAGATAGAAGCGGGTGGCCTCGCCCGGGGCCGGCCGGCTCCTCGCGAGCTCGCCATGGCAGGCCATGCAGACGGCGAAGACCGCGAGGCTGTACGCGGAGACCTGGACGCGGATCGGCACGCCGTAGCCGCGCGCGAGCGTCACCGCCGCCCAGCCGAGCGCGGCGGCGAGGAGCGGCCCCGTCACGAAGCGCGGAGCGAGCCGGTCGCTCTGGAAGCAGAGGATGAACGAGACGAGATAGAGCGACAGGGGAAGGACCCAGAGGAACGGGATCGCCGCGACCTCCTGGCACATCTGGTTGGTCGCCGCGAGGAGCATCCCGGAGCCGCAGGCGGCGAGCGCGAACCAGAAGAGGGCGCGCCCTCGGCCGCTCCGGGGCTCCCCCGCCGCGACCTCGCCCAACGTGGGCAGGCTCTCGGGCGGCGGCGGGCCCTCGGCCGGCGGCACCGCCGTCTCCGATTCGGGAGGGCGCTCTTCGTCGGGCGCCGGGCGGGCGGCGCGGGTGGCGCAGAACGCGGCGCCGGCGGCGAAGAGGACATAGCCCGCAGACCAGATCGTCGCCTGCGCGGTCAGAGGGAGCGCGGGCTCGATCGCGAAGGGGTACGCGAGGAGGGCGGCGAGCGACGCCGCGTTTGACAGGGCGTAGAGGCGATAGATCGGGTAGCGCGGGCTCCTCCTCGCGATCCACGCCTGGAGGAGCGGGCCGGTCGTCGAGAGGAGGAAGAACGGGAGGCCGATCGACGCGCCGAGCGCCGCGAGCACGCGCGCGACCGGCGCGGAGGGATCCGGCGGCCGAAAGGCGGGGCCGGGCAGGATCGGCGCCTTCCCCGAGAGGCCCGCGGCGCCGAGCGCGACGAGCGAGATCGCGAGCAGGCCGATGTGGATCGCCCGCTGCGACCGGATCGCCGGACGCCGCGACAGCCGATCCGCGTAGAAATATCCGCCGAGGAGAACCGTCTGGAAGAAGAGGAGGCACGTCGTCCAGACGGCCGGCGCCCCGCCGAACCAGGGGAGGATGGCCTTGCCGATCATCGGCTCGACGGAAAAGAGCAGAAAAGCCGAGAGAAAGATCGTGACGGCTTCCGCGGCCATGCGGGTCGCGATTATGTTTCAGCCGCGGGCGCCGCCGCGCCGCCAAAGAGGAGGTTCGCCTTGAACGACATGACCGACCCGGACACCGCGACGATCGACGGCGTCGTGACGGCGCTCTACGAGGCCATTTCGGGGCCCGCCGGCCCGCGCGACTGGGAGCGGGATCGCAAGCTGTACGCGCCGGGCGCGGTCCTGATGCCGACGGGGCCGATCCCGGTCTCGAACGCGCCGCAGGGCGCCGGGCCGCCGGCGGCCGGCCGCGTGCCCCTGTCCTTCGATCAGTGGCTCGACTCGCGAAGGGCGTTCTTCGCGGCCGACGATTTCTACGAGTGGGAGGTCGCGCGCCAGTCGTTCCGGTTCGGCAACGTCGCGCACGTGCTCTCCGTGTACCACGCCGGGAGGCGGCTGTGGGACCCCGAGCCCCTCTTTCGGGGGATCAACAGTCTCCAGCTCTTTCATGACGGACGGCGATGGTGGATCGTTTCCATCGCGTGGGACAACGAGCGGCCCGACAACCCGCTCCCGGACTGGGCCCGCGCCGGAGCCGGCGGCGGACCCGCGCCCGCGGATCGATCCCGAACGTGAACCTGGTGGGCCTGCTCGGCCGCGTGCCGAGGTCGCTGCTCGTCGCCGGGAGCTTTGCCTTCGTGGGGCTCCTCCTCTGGGCCGACTACGCCACGGGACCGGAGCTGTCGCCGCTCATCTTCTATGCGGTGCCGGTGGTCGTCGTCGTGTGGTTCGTCGGGCGCGCGGCCGCCGTCGCGCTCTCGATCTTCGCGGCCTTCGCCTGGTTCGTCGCGGACTACCTGACCGGCCGGCCCTATTCGCACCCGGCGATCCCCTACTGGAACGGGCTCGAAAAGCTGATCTTCTTTCTGCTTCTCACGGCGCTCGTCTCGACGTTGAAGACCGCGCTCGAGCGCGAAAAGCTCGCGCGCCAGGAGTTCCTCGAGCGGGAGATCCACATCGCCGAGGCGGTCCAGCGGCGGCTCCTGCCGCAGGGGCCGCCGCTCCTGACGACTCTCGAATGCGCGGGAGTCTGCCGTCCGGCGCGCGGCGTCGGGGGCGACTACTTCGACTACCTCCCGCTCGCCTCCCGTCGCGTGGGCATCGCCGTCGGAGACGTCTCGGGCAAAGGGCTCTCGGCCGCCCTCCTCATGGCGAGCCTGCAGGGGGTCCTCCGCAGTTTCGCCTCGATGCGCGGGGACGGGGCGAGCGAAGTCGTGGCCGACACGAACCGGCAGATCTGCACCCTCACGGAGACCAACCGATTCGTGACGCTTTTCTTCGGGATCTACGACGACTCGCGGCGGGAGCTCGTCTGCGTCAACGCGGGACACAACCCGCCGCTCCTCCTCCGGGCGGGCGACGGCGGCGCGCCGCTCGAGAGGCTGACGCCCGGCGGGACGGTGATCGGCCTCTTCCCGAACGCGCGGTGGAGGCAGCAGAAGCTCGCGCTCGAGGCGGGCGATCTGCTCCTCGCCTTCACCGACGGAATCGTGGAGGCGCCGAACCGGGAGGACGAGGAATTCGGCGAGGCGCGGCTGCAGTCCGCGATCCGGCGCAATCGCGATCTGCCGTTGCCGGAGCTCTGCGACGCGATCTTGAACGAGGTGGCGGGTTTTCTCGGCGGCGCCCCCGCGCCGGACGACCTGACGATCCTGGCCGTACGGGGAAAGAGCTAACGGATCCGGCGAACGGTCTCCCGGCGGGGCTTGCCCCCGCCCGGCGGGAATTGCGGATCACGACGACTGCACCGCGGGCGGCCGCAAGGGCCGCCCCTACACCCGCCACAGCAAACGTCGCGCGCCGACGCGGATCGGAAGCCCTCCGGATGCACCGACGGCGACGTGGCGCCAGACGCGACCGAACCCGCCCGGCATGCGCCTTTCGCTCGCGGCGCGCGGAATCTCCGCGGGGTCAGCGGAGGACGTCCGCGCGCCGCGGGAGCCGGAGCGAGCGAGGGATCAGGCGCTCGGTCGAGCCCCTTTGGGCGAGCCGAGCGCCGGTGCGCGCAGCGCAGATCTCAAGCGATGCGGGAAGAATCACGAGCCGCGGCGGCGCAGGTCCCGAGCAAGCGAAGGCGACGTTTAATCCGCGTCCGTCGACGTCTCCGCGACCTCGTTGCGCACGGCGCGGACGAGGGCCTCGACGGACGTGTCCTCGAGGCCCTTCGGGCCGAAGGCGCGCCGCGCGAACTCGACCCACTCTCCGTTGGCGTCCACTTCGAGAGTCATGAGCCGCGCCTTCTCGTTCCAGGTCAGGCGCACCGACATGTCCTGCGAGGCATAGGTGGCGGTCCGCTCTCCGGGAGAAGGCGTCGCTTCCTTTTCCAGGGAGTATCCCCGCTGACGGAGAGCCGAGCCGATTCGTTCGAAGGCGGCGTCCACGCTCATCATGTCGGGCCTCGCTTCGCTGGCGCCTATTCTATGGCGGCCGCCGGCGCGCGTCTCGCGGGCCCGGGGCTTGCCCGGCCACCCGATCGCCCGATGACCCGATTGCCCGATCACCCGATTCCCTGCGACGTCAGTTGCTGCGGGCCCGGTCGAGGGTCGTCAGGAACAGGACCCGACCCGCCTCTTCCCGCTCCCGGCGCGCGGCTTCGAGCGCCTTCGTGCCGCGGAACCGCCACCACTCGCGCGCTTCCCGCAGGCTCCACGAGGCCTCCGTTTCGCACGTTTCGAGGAGTCCGTCGAGCGCTTCCGCCGTCTGGGGCCTCTCCTCGCGCTGGAAGGAGAGGCATCGCCGCAGCGTCTCCTCCAGACACGCCGGAACGCGGTGCGGCGAGCTTTCCGAAAGCGGCACCGGCGGTCCCTGGCGCTCCCTCGTGAAGACCTCGATGGCGGTGCGCCCGGGGAACGGAGAGCCGCCCGTCAGGAGGAAGTAGCCGACGGCCCCGAGCGCGAAGAGATCCGCGCGCGCGTCCACTCGGGTCGGATCGCTCATCCCCTCGGGCGCCATGTAGAGCGGGCGTGCCGAGGAGCGACCCGTCCTGCGACAGAGCGGCGTCGCCCGACTCGGTCTCCTCCTCCGTCCCGCCTTCACTTTCCGCCAGAGGCTCGACGACGCCGATGTCCTTGACGAGGCCGAAGTCGAGGATCTTCAGGAAGTCCGGAATGCCGCCGTAGATGCAGATCATCAGGTTGGCCGGCTTGATGTCGCGGTGGATGAGACCGGCGGCGTGCGCCTCGGCGAGGGCGCCGCAGGCCTGCCGCAGCAGGTGCACGACGCGCCCCGGCGTCAGCGGCCCCTCGAGGTCCACGAGCTGGCAGCAGATTGATCCCGCGCAGGAGCTCCATCGCGTAGTAGAAGACCCCGTCCGCGGTGCGCCCGTAGTCGTAGATCGCGATCGTGCTCGGGTGCGTGAGACCGGCGGTCAGCTGGACCTCCCGCTCGAAGCGCGCGAGCGCGCGCTCGCCTTCGGTCGCCGGGCGCGAGCAGCTTGACCGCCGTCGGCCGGCGCAGCAGCGCATGCCGCGCCTCCCACACGACGCCCATCGCGCCCGTGGCCGAGGCGCGCGATCAGGCGGTACGGCCCGACCTTCTCGGCCTGGCGCCGCAGGCGCGAGATCGTCCGCAGCGACGTCAGCGATGACGAGGCCCGAGTCACCGCCGCCAGCACGCCGGCCGACGCGACGCCGATCGCTCCGCGCCGCGAGGGCAGAAACGCGCCGGGAAGGGCGAACACGCGAAGGAGCCAGCGCGCGATCGGCGAAGCGCACCGGAAAGCCGATCCAGAAGTCGCTTCCCGCCGGCAGAGCCGCGGCGTTGCGCGGGCCGCTGCGCGAGGAGCGGCGAGTCCGCCTCATCGCCGTCGCGCAGCACGAGGCCGAGGCCTGCGGCGTCGACGAAGGCCGCGGCGGTGTCCACGATCGGCGCGACCCGGAAGATCACGATGCGCGAAGCCGGTCAGCGAAGCGCGGCGGGCCTCTTCCGAGCCGGGATCGCCCTCGCGATAGACGGGAGCGTAGACCGCGATCGCGGGCGGTGCATCGGGCCGGTCCTTCTCCTGGACGAGGCGGAAGGGAAGCGACGCCGACGCCATCCCGGAGTCGCGGGCCCTCTCGGCGACGTGCCAGCGGATCGGATCCGATCGTCACGTCGAAGCCGAGCGCGCCCGCGTTGGGCGGCTCCATGTAGTGGATCGGCACGTAGAACGGGCGGCGGTCGGCCTCGATCGGCTTCCCGTCCGGACCCAGCTCCCAGAAGTCGGTAGCCGGCGAGCCCCGCGCCGCGCGCCTCGGCCTCGAGCGCCGGGCGCTCGCGCTCGCTGACGATCGGAAGCCACTCGAGCGCGTAGACGAGCCCTCGCCGCCGATTCAGGGGATCGGGCCGGAGCATCGGGCTCGTCAGGAGACGGAACTGCCGGCGGGTCACGCGGCCGAACGCTTCGAGCAGGCTCGAGAGCGCGGCCGAGTCCTCGAGCGGCGCCGAGAGCCGCTCCGCCACGGCGGCCTGGAGTCGCTGCGCCTGGTCGGCGAACGCCAGGTGCGCGGCGGCCTGGGCCCGCGCGTAGACGTAGGCCGCGAGCCCGAGCGACAGCGTGGCCACGATCCCCGCCACGAGGATGTCGGTGCCGCGGATCGAGGCGCGCCAGGAGGAGAGCGCCGTGCGGAAGCGGCGGGAAGTGAAGCGGCCGGTCTCGTAACCAGGCCGGCTGCCGCTCCTGCCCGCCCCGCTTCCCACGGGCGGATTATCTTGCGGGCGGCCCCCGGTCTCCGAACATTTGGAAGGGGCGCTGCGTAAGTAATAGTTGCCGGCGGGGCGCCGGCAGAGCTCGTTCATGACCGAAACCGGCCTGGAAACTCACTCCCCGGGTGCTTTTCGGAGATTTTTGAGGTTTTTCATGCGCAAGAAGCGTTGGGTCTGGGTCCTCCTGATCGCAGTGGCGGCCGCCGGCGCCGTCGCCGCCACGCGGAACCGCGACAAGACCGATCCGAAGGCGGAATCGAGCCCCTTCCGCCTGGGCAAGGTCCAGGCCGAAGACCTTCAGGTCTCGGTCCGGGAAGTCGGGGTGGTGGACCCGGTGACCAAGGTGGACGTCAAGTCGGCCGTGTCCGGACGCGTTCTGACGCTCTCCGTCCGCGAGGGGGCGGTCGTGAAGGCCGGGGACGTGCTGGCCTCGATCGAGCCCGACGTCAACCAGGCGCAGTCGCTTTCGGACGTTCAGGCCAGCGTCAAGGATACGGAGCTGAAGCTTCAGGATGCCGAGCGCGAGTTCACGATGCAGAAGGCTCTCTTCGAGCAGGGCCTCGTCGGACACGACACCTTTCGGTCCACCCAGATCAAGCGCGATCAAGCGGCGGAGAACCTGCGGGCCGCCCGGATGCGCTACCAGATCGTGGAGAACCGCGGCATTCCGATCTCGGGCAACGCCGCCTCGCAGAATGCGCGCGTGACGGCTCCGATGAGCGGCGTCGTCATCAAGAAGGGGGTCGAGCTCGGCGAGACGGTCACCTCGGGCGTCTCCTCCTTCAACGCCGGCACGGTCCTTTTCACCGTCGCCGACCTGAAGTCACTCATCATCCGGGTCAACTTGAACGAAGTGGACATCGCCAAGGTCCACGTGGGGCAGCCCGTGCGCATCACTCTCGACGCCTACCCCCAGAAGATCTTCACGGGGAAGGTCTCCTTCGTCGCGCCTTCGGCCGAGCTCGTCGAGAAGATCAAGGTCTTCAAGGTGGAAGTCGCGCTCGACGAGCTCGCGGACACTTTCCGCACCGGGATGAGCGCGAACGTCGAGATCCTGGGCGACAAGCGCGATAAGGCGATCTCGATCCCGCTCGAGGCGCTCCAGAAGCGCGACGGGCAGACGGTGGCGTACCGTCTAAAGGCGAAGCTCGAGCCCAAGCAGATGGCCTCGGCGAAGGAAGGCCTCTCCGGCCGGAACAAGTTCATCTGGCTTTCCGACCACTGGAAGGAATACTTCGACGTAGTCCCCGTCTCCGCCGGCATCGCGACCCTCGAGCGCGTCGAGATTCTCTCGGGATTGAAGGCGGGCCAGCAGGTGGCGCTCGAAGACCCGTCGAAGAAGCGCGTCGAGAAGGACGACGATACGGATTAGGAATCGGATCATTGAGAGATTGAGTCATTGACGCAATGTTTCCAATGACTCAATGAATCAATGAATCAATCTCCGACTGCACTATGAACATCATCGACACACAGGCGCTCACGAAGACCTTCGGCACCAACGGCGTGGCGGTCCACGCCCTTCGCGGGATCGACCTCGCGGTCGCGCGGGGGGAGTTCCTGGCGCTGATCGGGCCTTCCGGCTCGGGCAAGTCGACACTCATGGCGATCCTCGGGTGTCTCGACTCCCCCACTTCCGGCACCTACGTGTTCGACGGCGAGCGGGTCGAGGGGCTTTCCGGATCGGAGCTCGCGCGGATCCGCAACGAAAAGATCGGCTTCGTCTTCCAGCAGTACAACCTGCTCCCGAAGGCCTCGGTCGTCCGCAACGTCGAGCTGCCGATGCTCTACGCGGGTGTCGCGCGCAAGGAGCGCCGCCGGCGGGCGATGGAGCTCCTCGAGCGTGTCGGCATCCCGGAGAAAGCGAAAGTCCTCCCCGCCGCCCTCTCGGGCGGGCAGCGCCAGCGCGTCGCCGTGGCGAGGGCGCTCGCGAATCGGCCGGCGATGCTCCTCGCCGACGAGCCGACCGGGGCGCTCGACTCGAAGACCGGGCACGAAGTCCTGGAGCTCTTCGCGGACCTGCACCGCCAGGGCAACACGATCCTGATCGTCACCCACGACCTCTCGATCGCCGCGATGGCGGGCCGGCGGGTCGAGATCCACGACGGACTGATCCTTCAGGCGGAGGCGGCCTGAAGGAATCGGGTGATCGGGAGATCGGATCATCGGGAGATCGGCCGACGATCCTATCGACCGTGCTCCCGATGAACCGATGATCCGATGATCCGATGATCCGATCCTTATGACTGGCGCCTTCACGGAGCGGTTGCGCAACGCCTGGGTCGAGATGCGCGAGAACATCGGCCGCTCGACGCTCCAGTCGCTCGGCGTGCTCCTCGGGGTCGCCTCGGTCCTCGGCGGCTTCTCGATCTCCGACAGCATGCGGCGCCGCTCGATGGATTTCTACGTGAAGATGGGCGGCCTCGACAAGCTGAACGTCCAGCCGTCGGCGATCATCCGGGAGGGGAGCCCCACGGCGCTCCAGACGGCCAACCTCGGGCTCCGCCACGCGGACGCCGAAGAGGGGCAGGACCTCGACACGAAGAGCGTCACCGGCGTCTCCCTCCAGAAGTTCGCGCGGGCGCGCGTGCGGTCCCCGTGGGCCGACCAGGAGCGCGACATCCGCGGCATCGGCGGCGACTTTTTCGCCGTGGACGGCTACGAAGTCGCCGAGGGACGCAACTTCACCCCGCAGGAGATCGCCGACGGAGCTCCGGTGGCGATCCTCGGGACCGAGCCCGCACAGGTCTTCTTTCCCGCCGGCGACGCGCTCGGCAAGACGATGCGGATCGGCGACGTGCCCGTCACGGTCGTCGGCGTCCTGAAGGAGCGGGTCTTCTATTTCCGGAAGTCACAGCGCAACGTCTTCCGCTGGCGCAACCGGATCGTCGCGATCCCGACGAGCCTCGTGACGCGGCGCTTTGAAGGGGATCAATACCGGCGCGTCGACCGCGTGACGTTCCGCATCCCGAAGCTCGACGCGATGGCGACGTTTTCGAAGAATCTCTCCTCGATGCTCAAAGCGAATCATCGCCAGCAGGAGGACTTCCGCCTCGACGACGTGGCGGCGCGCGTCAAGAAGGAGCAGAGCCAGGGGGACGTCTACGACCTCGTCTTCCTGCTCTCGGGAGTGCTCTCGCTGATCGGCGGCGGGATCGTGAACGTGAACATCCAGATGGCCACGCTGAAGGAGCGCATCCGCGAGGTCGGCGTCAAGATGGCGATCGGCGCCTCCGGGCGCGAGGTCTTCAAGGAGTTCATGACGGAGGCGATGCTCCTGACGGCCGTCGGGTCGGTCGCGGGGCTCGCCGTCGGGCTCGGCTTCTCGAAGCTCATCATGTCGATCCTCGGCGCGCCGCTCTGGATCGACGCGAAAAGCGTGCTCTGGGCGTACGGACTGGCGATCGTCTTCGGTTTCCTCTTCGCGCTCTACCCAGCCTTCAAGGCGAGCCGGCTCTCGCCGATGGAGGCGCTCCACTATGAGTAGCAACGCCCTGCCGATCGCCGCCGCGGCGCCGGAGCGCGCGGCCGCCCGTCGCCTGTCGCCCCGCGCGCACGCGGCGCTCTACTGGGAAGTGGTCAAGGGCGGCGTCGTCGAGCTCTGGGCGCACAAGCTGCGCTCGACTCTGACGCTCACGCTTCTCATGCTCGGCGTCTTCGCGCTGGTGGTCATGACGTCCGTCCTCGACGGCGTCATGGACAAGATCTCGACGGGCTTCTCCGGAATGAGCTGGGACGGGACGATCGTGCTCGCGCCGAAGTCTCCCTCGACGACCGAGGAGCAGAAGCGGTTCGCGATGAGCCCGGGGCTGCGCTTCGAAGACCTGCCGCGCTTGACGACGCCCAACCCCAAAGTGCTTGCCTTCATTCCCCGCGCGCAGAAGCGATCGGCGGTCAAGACCCTCGGCGGCAACGAGCGCATCTTCGTCAACGGCGTGTGGCACGACTACGGGCGCTGGATGAACCGCCCGATCGGCTTCGGGCGGGGGCTGACGGAGGACGACGGCCGGCGCCGTTCGACGGTGTGCGTCGTCGGCGCGACCCTCGCCTCGAAGCTCTTCGGCGGCACCGACCCGGTCGGCCGCGACATCACCGTCGAGGGAGCGCGCTTCCGCGTCGTCGGCGTGCAGGCGCCGGGCCAGATTTTCTCCGACGAGAACTGGTACGACGCCAACGGAATCTCGATCCCGCTCGAGACCTACATGGACCGGATCGACTCGGAGCACAAGCTCGCCCACCTCTCGGTCAAGCTCGCCAACAAACGCGACATCGGCGAGGTCTCGGCGATGATGGTCGGGCGGGCGCGCCAGGCGCACCACGGCATCGAGGACGTCGAGGTGCTCGACCTCGAAGCCGAGGGAGCGCGCCTCTGGTCCAACTTTCTCGAGCAGCTCTTCGGCTGGAAAGTCGTGCTCCTGAGCCTCGCGGGGACGGTTCTCCTCGTCGGCGGCGTCGGCGTCCTCTCGGTGATGCTGATCTCGTTCTCCGATCGCCGCTACGAGATCGGGCTCCGCAAGGCCATGGGCGCTTCCGACGGCGAGGTGCTCGTCCAGTTCCTGCTCGAGGCGTGCGTGCTCGCCGCGCTCGGCGCGTCGCTCGGCACCTTCGCCGGAGCGGCGCTGTGCAAGGCGCTCTCCGCCAACTTCCCGTACGGCCTCGTCGTCAACCCGATCGGGCTCGTGATCGCGTGGGGCGTCGCGCTGCTGCTCGCGGTGGCGTTCGGGATGTACCCCGCGGTGCGGGCGTCGCGGCTCTCGCCCATGGAGGCCATGAGATAAGAGTCCCCGCCGCCGCGAGGCGGCGGGCGCGAGATCTCCCTCTCCCCAGCAGGGGAGAGGGACGGGGTGAGGGCGCGGACCCGCTGCGGCGAGGCGTCGTCGTAGTAGTCTGGCCCGTGGTCCGATTTCGACTTCTCCCCCTTGCCCTCGCGACGGTCGCCGCCTTGACCCGGCCCGCAATGGCGCAGACCGGGGATCCGGACCTTTCGACCCTTCTCGCGCGCCTCTCCGAGCACTCCGCGCGCCTCGAGGCGCTGTCGCGCTCTAGCACGATGACTCGGACGTCCCGAAGCGAGCAGCTCGACCGGAATGGAACGGTCGAGTCCGTGACCGAGATCGTCGAGCGGGTTCTCTATCGGGACGGCGAGGAGGTCCGCGAGCTGATCCGCTTCACCCGCGATGGCAAGGACCTCACGGAGAAGGAAAAGGCAGGGCGCGCGGGAAAGAAGAAGGAGGCCGGCCACTCACTCTCGCTCTCCATCGCCTCACCATTTTCGGAGCGGGAGTTTCGAAAGTACCGGTTCACGCTGCTCGCCACCGACCCCTCCGATCTTTCGAGGAGGCGCATCCGGTTCGAGCCGAAAGTGGGCCCTTCCACCGAGGTCAACGCCGGCGAAGCACTCGTGGATCTCGCCGCGGGGAGCCCGATCCGGATCCGCTACCGACCTTCGGTCAACCCGAAACACATGGACCGCATCGATATCGAGATGATCTACGGCGCGGAAACGGCGGCGGGCCCGGCCCTCTCCGCCGTCTCGATCGAGGGAGAGGGCGGGATGCTCTTCATCCGAAAGGGGTTTCGAACGCAGATCGACTTCTCGGGCTACCCGGCGAAGAGCAGTCCCTGACGGTCTCTTTTTCGCGGGTTCTTCGAGAGTCTACGACTCCTCGGCGCCGCCGAAGAGTGGCCGGCCAGCGAGCGCCGTCTTCGTCCCCCACCAGGCCAGGGCCACGATCCCGGCCACCACGATCACTCCCGCGTAGAACATCCAGCTCGACGGATCGCTGCTGTAGAGGCAATGGGCGGCGAGGCGCCGGCAAGCCTCGAACGCGATCGCCGTCAGGAGGCCGAATCGGATCGTCACGCCGACGAGGATTCCGGTGGAAAGCACCGCGAGCGGCAACGTCACCGCCGGTCCGGAGACTCCGAGGTTAATGCTCGAGGCGATGAGGGTCACGACGAGGCCGGCGAGCCAGCCGGAGCGCACCGCGCGGCGCGTGTAGACGAGCAGGAAGACGATGCCGAGGACCCAGAACGAAGAGAAGACCACAGGGCTCACGAGCCAGGCGATGGCGCGGCCAGGGTTGACCGGCGCGCTGTCGTCGAAGCCGCGCGGGATCGGGCCGAGGATTCCGAGCACCATGGGGAGGAGCACCCGAATCGGCCCCGAAATGAGGCTGGCCGCAGTGCCCACCGCCGCGCCGATCAGCACGTCGCGACCCACGAGCGGATCGCGCCAGCGCCCGGAGAGCACCCGCGTCCAGGAGATCAGCATCTCGGGCCAGCGGCGGCGCGCGAAGGGCTCGATCGCGAGGTAGATCACCCAGAATCCGAGTCCCATCGCTGCGCAGTTGCAGAAAGCCTCGATCAGGATCCAGCCCTCGTCGGCCGTCTTCACGTGGTGCCCCCCGAGGACCCACATGGCGAGTTGCACGAAGAAGAAGAGGGCGCCGAGGCGGAGCGCGCCGCGCCGGTCGCCCCGGCCGGCGAGCACGTTTCTCCGTGCGATGAACGAGCCGCCGATCACGAAGAGCAAGAGAAGCGTCTCGAACACGAGAATCCCGGTCTGGACTTCGGCCGAGCCCTGCGGGTCCGCGGATCTCGTCCACGGGCCGATCCAGAGGAAGGAGACCGGCCGGCCCCGGTAGGACGCCGCCTCGACGCGCATCGTCAGGCCGGGCCGCTCGGGGTGCGGGCCCTCCCACGCGGCGCGCTCCGTCGCATAGCCGCGCGGCGACCAGCGCGGCTCGACCGGCGTGAAGCGCTTCGGATCCAGGCCCGCATCGCGGAAGAGCCCGCTCCAGTCGGTCTCCGGCGGCGGAGCGGTCTCGTTCGAAAGCTGTGGCGGAACGATCTCGAACCGCACGAGTCGGCCGCGCGGATCGAGCCACACCTCGGCCATTCCGGGCTCGATCGGCGGAGGGTTGGAGGAATTGACCATCGGAACGGGGTACGGACCGTTCTCCGCCAGCGCGGGTCCGAGCGCGGTCGCGGCCTGGCGGTACACGAACGAAACGGCGTCGCGCGAGAGATCGGTGCCGAGCCCGCCGTGGCGCTGCGCCCACTCGAGGAAGCGATTGTCGGTGCGAAACCAGGTGAAGTCATCGGCGGGCTTCCCGAGCCCCGCGCCCTGGAGGACCTCCCGCGCGCGCTCCCGCAGGACTTCCGGGGGCTTCTCGAGGGGGACGTAGCTCGCGATGTTCGCGCGCGGGGACAGGAAGAACGCGAGGACGATCCCCGAGGCGAGGAGAAGGAGGAGACCCCGCGCCCGAGACGGCTCGAGCGCGCCGCTCTGCCCCGCGGCCGCGACCATCTCCGGCGACGGCGTCTCCCCCGCCGCGACCGCGGCCGCCAGCGGATCGCCGCCCGGCAACGCCGCCGCGACCTGCGCGGCGGCGGAAGGGCGCTGTCCGGGATCCTTCTCCAGGCATCGCAGGATCGCCTGCTCGACGGCGGGCTCCATTCCCGCAACCAGGGCCGACGGGCTCGTCGGCGGATCATCCGCATGCTTTCTTCGATAGTCCGCGACGCTGCCCGCGTCGAACGCCCGCTTGCCCGTATAGAGCTCGTAGAGGACGAGCCCGAGCGCGTACAGGTCGCTGCGGACCGAAGCTCCCTTGCCCTCGAACTGCTCGGGCGCCATGTACGCGGGCGTGCCGCCGATCTCTGCGGAAGTTCCCCTTTCGCCGGCCGCCACGGCGAGCCCGAAGTCCATGATCCGGGCCCGGCCGCGCCCGTCCACCATGACGTTGGCGGGCTTCAGATCCCGGTGCAAAACTCCGCGCTCGTGAGCGGCCGCGAGCCCCGCGCAGAGCTGGCGCGAGAGCTCGAGGGCCTTGTCCTGCGGGAGCCGGCCGATCCGACGAAGCAGGGACGCGAGGTCCTCTCCGTCCACGTACTCCATCGAGAGAAAGTGTCGGCCGTCCACTTCGCCGATGTCGTAGACGCGGCAGACGTTCGGGTGGGCCACCGAACGCGCGGTGCGGACCTCCGCGAAGAACCGATCGAGCAGCCCCCGGTCCGAAGAGAGTCGGTCGGGCAGGAATTTCAACGCGACCGGCTGCCCGAGCTTCAGGTCGTCGGCGCGGTAGACCTCCCCCATCCCGCCGCGGCCGAGGAGGCCGATGATCCGATAGCGATCCGCGAGAACCGTCCCCGGCGTGAATCCGCCCGGTTCGATCGAATCCGCCGAGGCCAGCCGCCCGACGGGAGAGGAGGGAATCCGGCGAGCGGCCGCCGCGACCGAAGGCGTCGCGAGGCCGGTCGGCAGCTGCGACGCGGAGGTCGAAGGGCGGCCGCAACGAGGACACGCCGCCGCTTCTTCGACCTCGGCGCCACAGTCCAGGCAACGCACGCCGCCCGAGATGGTATCGCGGCCGGGCGGCGGCGCCGGGCTACATCTTCTTCTCGGCGACCTTCTTCGTGACCTTCCCTTCCATGAGCGCGCTCCAGGTCTTCGCCGTCTTCGGAGGACTCCATCTTGAAGGTGTAGCTCGTAGGAGAGCTCTCGACCATCGTGTAGCGGCCCTTGACCATCTTTCCGTTCATCATGTTCTCGGTGGCATAGGTCCAGGTCTTCCCGTCCTTCGAGCCCATGGCGTGCTCGTTCTCCCCCATGCTGTTGAAGCCGTTGTATGTGTAAGCTCTCCCCGCCGGGTCGTAGCCGAGGACGCCCATCCCGTGCATCTTCCCCATCGGGCCCGAGCCGTCTTCCTTGCAGACGACGAAAAACTCTCCCGGCATCCACGAGCAGCTCGAGTCGCCCATGAATTTCCCGCCGGGACCCCAGGGGCCGGGCTTCATCTCGCCCTCGGAATGCCAGCTGCCGACGAAGTAGCCGAGGTCCTTGACCTCGGGGGCGGGCTTGGGCGCTTCCATCTTCTTCTCCTGCGCCTGCGCGGCGGCGGCCGCGGTCAGGAGACCCGCGGTCACGAGGATGGCGAGCTTCCGATGTTTCATGGAGTCCTCCTTACGGTCGCCGAGATTCTATGCCCGCATCGGCTCCGGAGCGGCCGCAAACCGCTCGGCGCGGCGTAATAGCATCCTGCCGTGCGGGCCCTCTTCTTCGACGTGAGACGCGCTTCCGTGCGCGAGGTGCGACGTCCCACGCCGCGCCCCGGCTTTGCGCTCGTGCGCGTGATCGCCTCCGGCATCTGCAACACGGACCTCGAGCTGCGGCGCGGATACCACGCCTTCTCCGGGATCCCGGGGCACGAGTTCGTGGGTCGCGTCGAAGGGCCAGCCGATTCCCGCTGGCTTGGAAAGCGGGTCGTCGGCGAGATCAACCTCGCCTGCGGCCGCTGCGGCTGGTGCCGGCGCCGGCTCGGCCGCCATTGCCCGAAACGAACGGTGCTCGGCATCCGGGGACATCCGGGCGCGCACGCGGAGTTTCTGACGCTCCCGGAGGAGAACCTGTACGAGGTGCCCGACGAGATCCGCGACGAAGAGGCCGTCTTCGTCGAGCCGCTCGCCGCGGCCTGCGAGATCCTCGATCAGGTCGAGGTCACCGAGAGGACCAGGGCCGCGGTGCTCGGCGTCGGCAAGCTCGGCTCGCTCGCGGCGGCCGTGCTCGAGGACGCGGGAGCCGATGTCGCGCGGCTCGGCCGCCGGGAGCGCGCGCGGCCGGCTTCCTTCGATCTCGTCGTCGAGGCGACGGGCTCCCCCGACGGGATGCCGCGCGCCATCGCGCTCGTCCGGCCGCGCGGCACCATCGTCTGGAAGACGACGCACCACGCGCCCGCGCGATTCGACGCGGCGCCGCTCGTCGTCAACGAGGTGACGGTGATCGGCTCGCGCTGCGGCCGATTCGAGCCGGCCCTGGAGCTCCTGCGCCGCCTCGCCGTCGACGTGACCCATCTGCTCTCGGCCGAGTACCCCCTCTCGCGCGCGACCCGCGCGCTCACGGAAGCGGGCCGGCCCGGCGTGCGCAAGGTCCTCCTGCGCCCCGGCGCCTGAGCCGCGTCTAACGCCCGCGGCGCGCCGGCGGCTTTTTCGCCTGGCCCCGCGAGGCGACCCCCGGCGGGAGGTCCGCCTTCGACACCGCTTTCAACCTGGGCGCCGGCGCCTGCCGGGCGAGATTCAGCAGCGAGGCCGCGATCTTCTCCCGGCCTCCCCGCGCGCGGCCGAGGTCCTCGGAAGGGGGAGGCTCGCGCTTCCCGAGCGCCCATTCGAGCGCGTAGATCGCCTCCGAGGCCTCCCCGATCCAGAAGCCCGACAGCCCACGGACGCGCTCCCGGATCCGCCGAATCTCGTCGCGAAGCTCCTTGTCCGTCTTCATCCCACCCTCCCGGCGCTGGCCCCATTCTTGCTGATTCCAGGCCGGGCTCTCCATCGCAGGCGGAAAAACGAGGTTGGGAGGTGTCGATTGCTCGTCATCGAGGATTTCACCAAGCTCCCGGAGGGGGTCCAGGTCCCGACCGACGGCCCCGTCGTACGCTGCCCGCGCTGCGGGCGCAACGGCGTACGGCGCGACCGCCGGGATGGCACCGTGCGCTACGTTCACGTCCAGACGTCGGAGGCGATCAGCGACGGACTCCGCACGGAGCCCGCCGACTGCTGCACGATTTCCGGCGCGGACCTCGCTCCGGCGACGGGCTGAGCGACGCGGGCCGAGCGCCTAGCAGGTTGCTGAAAAAGGGTGTGGGATGGCGTTACGAGCGCCGCGGGGCCAGATCCGAGGAAGCGCGACGACGGCGATGCAGTCGCATCGTCGAGGAGCGATGACGACGGAGATGGCCCCGCGCCGCCGTAACCCGAAGGGCGGACGGCGCTTTGCCGGCGCCCGCGAATCCGGGGCGACGGCGCATTCCACCATGGCTGGCGGGCGCCGAGTGCAAAGTGCCGGACGCGACGCCCGCATCCATTTTTCAGCAGCCTGCTAGAGCGCTTCGGCGAGCGCGCGGATCGTCCGGGGGGAACAGCCCTCCGCCTTGTTGTTGACGAGGACGAACGCCTCGCGCCCGATCTCGACCGCCGCCCGGACGAGCCCCGCGACCTGCGCCCGCATCTCGGGATTCGAATCCACGATGCGGTCGAAGGGGAGGAATTCGTCGCGCCGCTCTTCGTATCGGGTCCCGGGACGCAGGAGCAGGCGGATCACGACGAAGGGCGCGGTCTCGAGCGGAACGGCTCTCGCCTGCTCGGCCGGCATTGGCATCGCGGTCGAGTAGTTGTAGACGTGCGCCGCGCCGTGCGTCGCGAGCGCCGCGGCGTAGGCCGGTGAGAGGAGCGCCGGGTCGCGGAGCTCGACCGCGTAGCGGGACTCCCGCGGGAGCACCTCGAGGAAGCGCGCCAGGCGCTCCGCGAATCGGGCCGGAGAGGGAGTCGCCTCGCGCGGCGCGGGCGGGAACTGGAGGAGGAAGGGCCCCGTGTGCTCGCGGAACGATTCCAGAAAGGGCCCGACCATCTCTTCGACGAACCGCCCCGCATTCAGGTAGTCGGGGCTCGCGGCGTCCGTGACGGCCCCGGGCGCCTTCGCGCAGCAGGGAAAGCCGGGCGGGAGCTGCGCCGCGTATCGCTCGAGGTCTTTCGCGGGAATCGGGCCGTAGTAGCCCCGGTCGATGCCGACCGTCGTGAGAAGCGGGTGGCGCGCGTATTCGGCGAGTCCGTCCCGCGCGAGCTCGGCCGTCGTCGCCCGGCGCGAGTAGACGATCCCCGCCCATCCCGGGAAGCTCCACGTGGACGTCCCGAAGAAGACTCCCTTCGGCAGGCGCGCAGCGATCGCCGCCGTCTCCGCATGCTCTCGCCGCAGCCGCTCGGAAAGGACGGAGCCGGCGTCGGGTCGCGGAGGGGGCGAGGACTCGAAGAGACCGAGCTGGCCGGGGTTCTCTCTTTCGACCACGGGGGCCGGCCATTTTGTCACGCTGTCCGGGGCTCGCCCTTCCCGGCAGACGCGGGCTGATGCAGCCGCATCAAGAGCGCCGGGCGCCCCCCCGCTACGGTTCTCCCATGGGATCTGCCGCGCTTCGGGTCACTCTCGACGCCAACGAAGCGGTCGCCTCGGTCGCCCACCGGACGAACGAGGTGATCGCGATCTATCCGATCACCCCTTCCTCGGCGATGGGAGAGCACGCCGACGCCTGGTCGGCCCGGGGAAGGCGCAACCTCTGGGGAACGGTGCCCCGGGTCGTCGAGATGCAGTCGGAAGGGGGCGCCGCGGGCGCCGTGCACGGGGCGCTCCAGGCGGGAGCGCTCGCGACGACCTTCACGGCTTCCCAGGGCCTCCTCCTGATGGTCCCCAACCTCTACAAGATCGCCGGGGAGCTGACCCCGTTCACTCTCCACGTGGCGGCGCGCACGCTCGCAACCCACGCGCTCTCGATCTTCGGCGACCACTCGGACGTGATGGCCTGCCGCCAGACGGGGTTCGCGATGCTCGCCTCCGGCTCGGTCCAGGAGGCCCAGGACTTCGCGGCGATCGCGCAGGCGGCGACGCTGGCCTCCCGCGTGCCGTTCCTCCACTTCTTCGACGGGTTCCGCACATCGCACGAGGTCGCGAAGATCGAGGACCTTTCGGACGACGAGCTCGCCGCCCTGATCGATCCCGAGGATGTCGCCGCTCACCGGCGCCGGGCGCTCACTCCCGACCGGCCGGTCCTGCGCGGCACCGCGCAGAATCCCGACACCTTCTTCCAGGCCCGCGAGGCCTCCAACCCCTTCTACCTCGCCTGTCCGGACCTCGTCGAACGCACGATGGAGAAGTTCGCGCGGTTGACCGGCCGGCGCTACGGCCTCTTCGACTACGTCGGCCACCCGCAGGCCTCCCGCGTCGTCGTCCTGATGGGTTCGGGCGCCGAGACGGCGCACGAGACTGTCGACTGGCTGGTCGAGCGCGGCGAGAGGGTCGGCGTGCTGAAGGTCCGCCTCTTCCGTCCCTTCGACGTCGCCCGCTTCGTCGCGGCCCTGCCCCCGACCGTCGAGGCGATCGCGGTCCTCGACCGGACCAAGGAACCGGGCGCGATCGGCGAGCCGCTCTACCAGGACGTCGTCACGGCGCTCCATGAGGGCAACGGGGGCCGGGCGCTTCCCCGCGTCGTCGGCGGCCGTTACGGACTCTCCTCCAAGGAGCTCACCCCCGCGATGCTCGCGGCGGTCTTCGAGGAGCTGTCGAAGGAGGCGCCGCGCAATCACTTCACGGTCGGCATCACCGACGACGTGACGCACACCTCGCTCCCCTGGGACGCGGAGCTCGACATCGAGCCGCCGGACGTGAAGCGGTCGGTCTTCTACGGCCTCGGCTCCGACGGAACCGTCGGGGCCAACCGCAACTCGATCAAGATCCTCGGCGACGAGACCACGGGCTTCGCCCAGGGGTACTTCGTCTACGACTCGAAGAAGGCGGGTGCCGTCACCGTTTCGCACCTGCGCTTCGGCCCGCGTCCGATCCGCTCCGCATACCTGATCCGGCGCGCCCACTTCGTCGCCTGCCACCAGTTCGAGTTCCTCCACCGCTACGACGTCCTGGAGCCGGCGCTCGAGGGGGCGGCCTTCCTGCTCAACTCTCCCTACGGCCCGGACGAGGTCTGGGACCGGCTGCCGCGCGAGGTCCAGGAGCAGATCGTGCGCAAGCGGATCCGCTTCTTCGTCGTCGACGCCTACCGGATTGCACGCGAGGCCGGGTTGAAGGGGCGGATCAACACGATCATGCAGACCTGCTTCTTCGCGATCGAGCAGCCGCTCCCGGACGGGGCCGCGATCGAGCAGATCAAGAAGGCGGTCGAGGAGACCTACGCGAAGAAGGGGCCGGAGGTGCTGCGGCGCAACTTCGCCGCGATCGACGCGGCGCTCGCCGGGCTCGCCGAGGTCCGCGTCCCCTCGGCGGCGACGGCCACCGTCCGACGGCCGCCCGCCGTTCCGGCGGAGGCCCCCGACTTCGTCCAGCGCGTCACGGCAGTGATGATCGCCGGCCACGGGGACCGCCTTCCGGTCTCCGCCTTCCCGGTCGACGGCACGTGGCCCACCGGGACGACCCGGTGGGAGAAGCGCAACATCGCGACCGAGATCCCCGTCTGGGATCCCGCGATCTGCATCCAGTGCAACAAGTGCGCGCTCGTCTGTCCGCACGCCGCCATCCGCGCCAAGGTCTTCGAGCCGGAACGGCTCGACGGGGCGCCGGCGACCTTCAAGTCCGACCGCTTCCGCGCGGCGGACTTCGAGGGCTGGCGCTACACGATCCAGGTGGCGCCGGAGGACTGCACGGGCTGCTCGCTCTGCGTCATGTTCTGCCCGGCCAAGGACAAGTCGAACCCGAAGCACAAGGCGATCGACATGGCGCCCCAGCGGCCGCTGCGGGAGGCGGAGCGCGAGAACTACGCCTTCTTCCTCGACCTGCCCGAGCCCGACCGGTCGCGGATCCGCGTGATGGACGTCAAGGGCTCCCAGTTCGCCGACCCGCTCTTCGAGTACTCGGGCGCGTGCGCGGGCTGCGGGGAGACCCCCTACATCAAGCTCCTGACCCAGCTCTTCGGCGACCGGCTCCTGATCGCCAACGCCACCGGCTGCAGCTCGATCTACGGCGGCAACCTGCCGACGACGCCGTACACGGTCAACCGGGAGGGGCGCGGCCCCGCCTGGTCGAACTCCCTCTTCGAGGACAACGCGGAGTTCGGCCTCGGCATGCGGCTGGCGCTCGACAGCCGGACGGCTCAGGCGCGGTTGCTGCTCGAGCGTCTCGCGCCCGTCGATCGGCGGCGCACTCGTCTCCGAGCTGCTCGAGGCCGACCAGTCGAGCGAGGCCGGGCATCCGGGCGCAGCGAGAGCGCGTGCGGTCGCTGCGCGAGCGGCTCGCCTCCTCCGGAGGCCCGGAGGCGCAGGAGCTCTCGCTTCTGGCCGACGACCTCGTGCGCAAGAGCGTCTGGATCGTCGGCGGGGACGGCTGGGCCTACGACATCGGCTTCGGCGGCCTCGACCACGTGCTCTCGCTCTACCACGACGTCAACCTCCTCGTGCTCGACACGGAGGTCTACTCGAACACCGGAGGCCAGCAGTCCAAGGCGACCCCGCTCGGGGCGGCGGCGAAGTTCGCCGTCGCGGGCAAGGAGCTCGGCAAGAAGGACCTCGGCCTGATGGCGATGAGCTACGGCCACGTCTACGTCGCCCGGATCGCCTTCGGAGCCAAGGATCATCAGACGGTCAAGGCCTTCCTGGAGGCGGAGTCCTACCCGGGCCCCTCGCTCGTCATCGCCTACAGCCACTGCATCGCCCACGGCTACGACATGGCCTTCGGCTGCGAGCAGCAGAAGCTCGCGGTGGACTCCGGTGTCTGGCCCCTCTACCGCTTCGACCCGCGGCGTATCGCCGCAGGGGGAGGCGCCGCTGCAGATCGACTCCGGCGCCCCGAAGGTGCCCGTCGAGCGAGTACATGCAGAACGAGAGCCGTTTCCGGATGCTCGAATCGATCGATCCCGCCCGGCACCGGCGCCTCGCCTCCGCGGCCGCGCGGGAGGCGCATCGGCGGCTCGCTCTCTACAAGCACCTCTCGGAGTGGAGAGTCGACGCCGAGGCTCCGGCTCGGGAGGAACGGGCACCGGCGCCATCGACGGTCGTGACAGCCGCGGCCTCGGAGACGGCGAAGGCGACGTGACCATGGATCTCTCGATCGACTACCTCGGCTTCCATCTGCCGCATCCCTTCATGCCGGGCTCTTCGCCGCTCGTGGACGACCTCGACATGGTCCGCCGCCTCGAGGACGCCGGAGCGGCCGCGATCGTCATGCACTCCCTCTTCGAGGAGCAGATCGTCGGCGAGGAGCTCGCGATGTACAAATCCGTCGAGGCGACCGGGGAGTCGTCCCCGGAGGCGCGGTCCTATCTCCCCGATCCCGAGGAGTTCGCGCTCGGGCACCCACGACTACCTCGAGCAGGTCAGCCGCATCAAGGCGGCGGTCTCCGTCCCCGTCATCGCCTCCTTGAACGGCACGACCCCGGCGAGCTGGATCGAGTACGCGCGGCTGATGGAGCAGGCGGGCGCCGACGCGCTGGAGATCAACGTCTACGATCTCGCGACCGATCCGCTCGAGACGGGAGAGGACGTCGAGCGCCGCGCGCTCGAGGTCGTCGCGGTCGATCCGCGAAGCCGTCCGAATCCCGCTCGCGGTCAAGCTCTCCCCGTTCTACTCCTCGCTCTCGAACCTCGCGCGACGGCTCGAGCACGCGGGCGCGAACGGCCTCGTGATCTTCAACCGCTTCTACCAGCCCGACATCGACATCGAGGAGCTCGAGGTCGTGCCGAAGCTCTACCTCTCGAGCCCGAACGAGCTGCTGCTGCGGCTGCGCTGGCTCTCGATCCTGGCGAGCCAGTTTCCGGGCTCGCTCGCGGTCACCGGCGGCGTCCACAACGCCGCCGACGCGGTCAAGGCCGTCATGGCGGGCGCCCATGCCGTTCAGATGGTCTCGGTCCTGCTGCGCCGCGGCCCGGAGACGCTCGTTCGCGTCCGCGCGGAATTCGAGCGGTGGCTCGTCGAGCACGAGTACGAGTCTCTCAAGCAGATGCAGGGAAGCATGAGCTACGCACGCACCGCCGACCCGAAGGGGTTCGAGCGGGCGAACTACATGAGGATTCTCCAGGGATGGCGCCCCTTCGAGGACGCGTCGTGACGACCTGGGGAAAGGAGGACCGCCGATGATCAGCGTCGAGGACTTCACGCAGCTCCCGGAAGGCTCCGTGGTCCTTCTCGAGGGGACGGTGGAGCGCTGCCCCCGGTGCGGCCGCAACGGCATCCGGACGAATCCGGAGAACGGGATGCCCTTCTGCGTCCACGTCGAGGAGTCGAACCTCCTCTGCGACGGAATGCGGATCGACCCGACCGACTGCTGCGAGCTCCCGCAAGGCTGACGCGGCGCGGTCCCCGCGGGAGCCCGCGCCGGAGGCGGCGCGGGATTGGAGTAGCATCGGCGTCGTCCGCGCCCGATGAAATGCGCCTCCTGCTCGGCCGAGGTGCGGGGAGATTCCCGCTTCTGCTCCTCCTGCGGGGCTCCGATCGGCTCTCCCTCACAGCTTCCGACGGGACTCGCGACGCCCTCCGAGGTCGAGGCCGCGCGCCGGCGGGTTCCCTCCTCGGATCCCGTCGGCAGGCTGGCTTCTTCCGAATCGATCGAAGCGGGCGGCTTCGCACCGGGGGCCGTTCTCGTGGAGCGCTACCGCATCATCGGCCTCATCGGCCGGGGCGGAATGGGCGAGGTCTACCGCGCCGATGATTTGAAGCTCGGGCAGCCGGTGGCGTTGAAATTCCTGCCGGCGCGCCTCGCCTCCGAGCGAGCCTGGATCGACCGCTTCTACGCCGAGGTGCGGCACGCCCGCCAGATCTCTCATCCCAACGTCTGCCGGGTTTACGACGTGGGAGAAGTCGACGGGCGCCACTTCCTCTCGATGGAATACGTGGACGGGGAAGACCTTGCCTCGCTCCTGCGTCGGATCGGGAGACTCCCCGGCGACAAAGCGACCGAGATCGCGCGGCAGCTCTGCGCGGGTCTCGCAGCGGCGCACGACCGGGGCGTCCTGCACCGGGACCTGAAGCCCGGCAACGTCATGCTCGACGGGCGCGGGCGCGCACGGATCACCGACTTCGGGCTCGCGATCCGCGCGGAAGACGACAAGGGAGGCGCCGAAGTCGGCGGCACGCCCGCCTACATGGCGCCCGAGCAGCTCGCCGGAAGAGGCGCCTCGGTGCAGAGCGACCTCTACGCGCTCGGCCTCGTTCTCTACGAGGTCTTCACCGGTAGGAAAGCCTTCGAGGCGGCGACACTGGCCGAGTGGCGGCGCAAGCACTCCGAAGAGCAGCCCACCGCGCCTTCGACGGTCATGAAAGAGCTCGACCCCGCCGTCGAGCGCGCGATCCTGCGCTGTCTCGAGAAGGATCCCGCGCAGAGACCCCGCTCCGCCGCGGCCGTGGCGTCGGCGCTGCCAGGAGGAGATCCGCTGGCCGCGGCGATTGCGGCGGGCGAGACGCCTTCGCCCGAAATGGTCGCCGCTGCCGGCAGCGCCGAAGGGATGAGGCCCGCGGTCGCGTGGGCTTGCCTCGCCGCGATCCTCGGGGGAATCGCGCTCGTCGCGTATCTCTCTCCCAGGGCCTTCCGCCACGGACACGTGCCTCTGGAGAAACCGCCCGAAGCTCTGGCCGAACGGTCGAAGGAGATCGTGCGCAGGCTCGGGTACCCCGAGAAGCCGTCCGACACCGCATGGGGCTTCTCCGGAAACGGCGAGTACCGCCGCTGGGTCGAAGAGCACGACAAGTCCAAGGACCGATGGAAGGACATGGAGGACGGGCGTCCGGCTGCGATCTACTTCTGGTACCGGCAGAGCCCCGCGGTCCTCGTCCCGGAGCGGTTCCGCGGCGACGACGCGGGAGGCGATGCCGTCACCGAGTCCGACCCGTCGCCCTGGACCGGCGGGATGAGCGGCGTGCAACTGGATACTCTTGGCCGCCTGATCCGTTTCGAAGCCGTCCCCACCGGAGTCGTCGCCGACCGGCCTGCCTCGCCCGATTGGTCGATCCTTTTCGCCGAAGCCGGTCTCGAAGCCGCTGGCTTCGCGGCTGCGGAGCCGAAGTGGCCTTCCCCTTCGTATGCCGACTCCCGGATGGCCTGGGTCGAGGGCAAGCCCGAGCGCGCGGACCGGCCGCTGCGTGTCGAGGCCGCAGCCCTGCGTGGACGGCCGGTCTACTTTGAGCTCGCGGGCCCCTGGAGCCGGGCGCCTCGGATGCCGACCGATCCGACGGGCGCTTCCAAGGCTTCGGACTATCTCCTGGTCGGGTGCTTCGTCGCGCTGCTCGGCGGCGGCGCACTGCTCGCCCGGAGGAATCTGCGTCTGGGCCGCAGCGACCGCCGCGGTGCGATGCGCCTGGCGATCTTTGTTCTCTCATTCGGGATGCTCTCGTGGGCCACCGAAACCCGACACGTCGCGAGCCCCGCGGAGCTGGAGCTCTTCCTCCTCGGTTCTGGCTACGGCCTCTTCTTCGCGGGCGCCTGCTGGATGATCTACATTGCGCTGGAGCCCCTCATCCGCCGCCGTTGGCCCGATTCGCTGATCGCATGGACTCGCCTGATTTCCGGACGCCTCGCCGACCCGTTGGTCGGGCGCGTCCTTCTGGCAGGCGCTCTGGTCGGGGTCTTCTGGAGCCTCTCGTTGGAGCTACAAGCGCTCACGCAAGGCGCCGTCGAAGCGACGCCGCCGATCCCTCTCTTCCCGTGGGATTCGACGCTGCTCGGCCCGCGGGCTGTTCTCGGACACCTCTTCGGAGCGCCGGGCGTTTCCATGATCCTCGCGCTCAGCATCGCGTTGCTCTTCTTCCTTGCGCGGGTGATTCTCCGGAAGGAGTGGCTTGCGGCGACCGTCGTCGTCTTGGTCCTCGCGACGCCCGCGTACCTTACGGGCGGCCCGATCGCGGGAGCCTTCGAACTGGTCCGTTGGGCTGCCCTCATTTTCGTCTTGCGCTTCGGCCTCCTCGCCCTGATGTTCGCCTTCTATTTCGGACACTTCCTCGAGTTTCCGCTCACGACGGACTCCACCGCCTGGTATGCGGGCACTTCGTTCTTCGTCATCCTGGTTCTCGCGGCCCTCGCGGTGTACGGCTTCCGCATCGCGCTGGCGGGGCAGCCGGCGTTCTCGGGAGGCCGGCTCGACGACTGAGCCGGCGCGGCCGCCGCCGCGCGGATCGGGTTAGCATCGTGTCTTCATGGAACGGATGATCGAGCCGCGAGCGCCCGCAGCGGCGCGCCCGACGCTCGCGGCGCGCTTCGCGGCGTTCGTCGCCGAGCGGTTCCCGTTCGCGCTCGAGCGCGCGATCGAAGGCTTTCGAATCCGTCTGCCCCGGCGACCCGGGGCGCGACGCCGCCGCGATCGAGTCGCTGCGCCGGCCGCTGCCGAGGCGCTCGCGCGGGCGACTGCGACGGCACGGCGCCCGAGGGGATTCCCGAGACGACGCCGCGGCGTCGCCGCCGCCGAGCGCCTGCGACAGGCGCGCGCGGAGCTGCTCGAGGCCTGCGACGGCTTCCTCGCACGCGAGGCGATCGCCGCCTCGCTGACGCGCGAGGAGCGCCTCGAGATCCTGCGCGGCATGATCCTGACGCGCGCGATCGACAACCGCCTGAAGGCGTTCTTCTCGGGCAGCGAGGTCCGCTACCGCGACGCGGCGTTCCAGGGCAAGGGATTCCGCTCGCTCGGCCAGGAGGCGATCTACGCCGCGCCGATCCGGCTGCGGCGCGGCGCCGCGCTACCGCGCCCCGGACGGCTCGTGGCAGGGCGACGTCGTCGCGCCGCTGATCCGCGACCTCGGCGCCGCGCTCGCGATGCGGCCCGACGCCGAGACCGTGCGCATGGTCGCTGAACGCGCAGATGGGCAAGGCCGGCCCGCCGATGGACGGCAAGGACCTGCACATCGGCGACTTCGACTGGGGCATCCTGCCGGCGACCGCGCCGCTCGCGATCTCGCACGCTGACGATCGCCGGCATGGCGATGGCGTTCGCGCGCGAGGGCTCGGGCCGCGTCGCCGTCTCCTTCATCGGCGAGGGCGGCACGTCGCTCGGCGAGTGGCACGAGGCGATCAACCTCTGCGCCGCGCGCCGGCTGCCGGCGATCTTCTGCGTCGAGAACAACCAGACCGCGCTCTCGACGCCCGGTCGCCGAGCAGTCGGCCGTGCGCGTCTTCGCCGACAAGGCGGCGGGCTACGGCATCCCCGGCATCACGATCGACGGCACCGACCCGGACGCGATCGCCGCGGCGTTCGCCTGGGCGGCCGAGCGGGCGCGCGCGGGCACGGGCCCGACGCTCATCGAGCTCGTCTCCATGCGCATGTGCGGCCACGCGCACCACGACGACATGCTCTATCTCGGCAAGGAGCCGCCGCTCTCCTGGGACTATCCGCCGCTCGTCGAGAGGCGGCTACGCCGACCGCGAGCTCTTCGAGTACTGGTCGCGCCGCGATCCGATCGCCGCCTACGCCGCGCGCCTCGAGGCGGAGGGCGTCATCGCAGCGCGGCGATCTCGAGCGGCTCCAGGCGCGAGGCCGAGGAGCTCGTCGAGAGCGAGGCCCGCCGCGTGATCGACGCGCCGTGGCCCGAGCCGCGAGCTCGCCGGCGCGGGCGTCTTCGCCGGCGAGCCGCCGCGCGCGCGCGTCGAGCCGCTCGATCCCGCGTGCCGCGGCGACGGCGGCCGACGCCTCGTTCCGCCGCTCGAGCCGGGTCCGCCCGTTCGACCCGAAGGGGAAGACGTTCCTCGAGGCCGTGATGCCTGGGCGTCGGCGACGCGCTGCGCGCCGACCCGCGCGTCTTCGTCTACGGCGAGGACGTCGGCGGCAAGTACGGCAACGCGTTCCTGCTGCTGCGGCCGCTGCTCGACGGAGTTCGGCGACCGGATCCTCAACTCGCCGCTCGCCGAGGGCGCGGTCCTCGGCGTCTGCGTCGGCGCGGCGCTCGCCGGCCAGCGGCCGATCGGCGAGATGCAGTTCAACGACTTCGTCGCGACCGGCTTCAACCAGCTCGTCAACAACGCCGCGAAGATCCGCTACCGCTGGGGCGGCTCGGTGCCGATGGTCGTGCGCATGCCGTGGGGCGGGCTGCGCCACGCCGGGCCCGTATCACAGCCAGAACACCGAGGCCTGGTTCTACCGGACGCCGGGGCTGAAGATCGTCGTGCCCTCGACGCCGCACGACGCGCGCGCGCTCATGGCCGTCGGCCGTCGCCGATCCGGATCCGGTCCTCTACTACGAGCACATCGCGCTCTACCGCGACCCGCGCATCAAGCAGGCGCTCGCCGGACGCGCGCGCCGGCGCCGATCCCGCTCGGCAAGGCCGCGCTGCGGCGCGCAGGGCGCCGACCTCGCGATCGTCTCCTACGGCGCCTACGTCCACGTCGCGCTGCGCGTGGCCGAGAAGCTCGCGACGCGACGGCATCGAGGCCGCCGTGCTCGACCTGCGCACCCTCGCGCCGCTCGACCGCGACGGCGCTGCTCGCCGTCGCCGCGCCACTGCGGCCGCGTCCTCGATCGTCCACGAGGACACGCGCACCGGCGGCATCGGCGAGAGCCTCGCCGCCATCATCCAGGAAGAGGCGTTCGAGTCGCTCGACGCGCCCGGTGCGCATCGTCGGCGCGCTCGACACGCCCGTCCCCTACTCGCCGCCGCTCGAGGAGTTCTTCCTCCCGTCGGAGGAACCGATCGAGCGCGCGGCGCGCCTCCTCGCCGCCTACTGAGTCCCCGCAACCGCGGCGGCGTAGAATCGCGGCGCCATGCCTCTCTCCTCGGGCGTGCGCGTCGGTCCCTACGAGATCCTGACGCCGATCGGGCGCGGCGGCATGGGAGAGGTCTGGCGGGCCCGCGACGGGAAGCTGCACCGCGACGTCGCGATCAAGGCGCTGCCCGAGGATGTGCGCGAGGACGCCGACCGGCTCGCGCGCTTCGAGCGCGAAGCGCGTCTGCTCGCCGCCTTGAATCACCCGAACATCGCGTCGATCTTCGGGCTCGAACAACAGGATGGGTCGACCTATCTCGTCATGGAGCTCGTCGAAGGACCGACTCTGGCCGAGCGGCTCGCCGCGGGCGCGCTTCCCGTAGACGAGGCCCTGGCCGTGGCGCGCGAGATCGCGACGGGGCTCGAGGCCGCGCACCAGGCAGGGATCATTCACCGGGATCTGAAGCCGGCCAACGTGAAGCTGAAGCCCGACGGATCGATCAAGATCCTCGACCTCGGGCTCGCGCGCACCGTCGAGTCCTCGGGACGCGTCGACTCCTCCCTCTCCCCGACGCAGACGACGCCCGCCACGCACGCCGGGGTCATCCTCGGCACCGCCGCCTACATGAGCCCCGAGCAGGCGCGAGGCAGGCCGCTCGACAAGAGGAGCGACATCTTTTCCTTCGGGTGCGTGCTCTATGAGTGCCTGACCGGTAGGCAGGCTTTTCGCGGCGAGACGGTCTCCGACACCCTCGCCTCGATCCTGAAGAGCGAGCCGGACTGGGAGGCCCTGCCCGCCGGCGCTCCGGGCCGGGTGCGGGCACTTCTTCGCCGCTGCCTCCAGAAGGAACCGAAACGGCGTCTGCACGATCTTGCCGACGCGCGGCTCGAGATCGAGGACGCCCTCGGGGAGCCGCCCGAGGGCCCCCCGGCGCCAGCGGCGCCGCCGGCCGGACGGTCCGCGGTCCTGTGGGGAATCGCCGGAGCGCTGGCCGGGGCGGCGCTCGTGGCGGCGGTCTGGCTCCTGAAGCGCCCGGCGCCGCAGCCGGCTTCGCCGCCCTTGCGCGCGGCGCTGCCGGCCGCCGCCTCCGACACGCTCTGGACCTCCACGTCGTCGATCGCGATCTCGCCCGACGGCCGGACCGTCGTCTTCGCCGCGACTCGGGACGGAGTTTTGCGTCTCTTCCGTCGTCCCCTCTCGGGCTCCGCCGCGGAACCGATCCAGGGGACCGAGCAAGGGAGCCGTCCGTTCTTCTCGCCGGGCGGAGACTGGGTCGGGTTCGTCCGACGCAACGAGCTCCGGAAGGTGCCGGTCGGTGGGGGCACCGCCGTCCTCCTCGGCAACGTTCCTCCGGCGACCGCCAGCCCGAGCTGGGGGAGCGACGGCCAAATCGTGTTCACGATCGGCGCGAACACCGCCCTCTATTCGATCTCGGAGGGCGGGGGGCCTTCCCGGCAGATCACGAAGCTCGACGCTGCGGCGGGCGAACGCGCCCATCTCTACCCGCAGGTCCTGCCGGGAAGCCGCGCGATCCTCTTCACGCAGAGACTGGGACGCGACTTCACCGACGTCGAGGCTTCGAACGTCGCCGTTCTGGATCTGGCGACCGGCCGGTGGCACCCGGTTCTCGAGGGGGCGAGCTACGCGTGCTACGGAGGCGGACGGATCGTCTTCGTCCGGGGAGCGTCGCTCTTCTCGGTGCCGTTCGATCTGGCGGCTCTCAAGGTCGCCGGGCCGGCGACTCCGCTGGCCGAGGACGTCGCCGTCGATCGCCTGCAGGGCACTGCGCAATTCGCGGTCTCGGAAGGCGGGACGCTCGTCTTCGTGGACGGGCCTCCGATCGTGAATCAGACGACGGCCGTGCTCGCGCTCGACCGCCAGGGAAAGGAGACGGTGCTCGCTCTCCCCGACGGCTACTACTCCTTCCCGCGACTTTCCTCGGATGGGCGGCGTCTGGCGCTCATTCAATTTGCGGGGCTCCGAAGCACGGTCCTCGTCTACGACCGCGAGCGAAGAAACCTTTCGACGCTGACGCCGGAGCCGGGCCGCTTTACCTGCGTGGTCTGGTCTCCGGACGGCAAGCGCATCGCCTTCGGCCGCATGCTCGCGCAGAGGCCGGCTCTGAGCGTCAAGAACGCCGACGGCAGCGGGGAGATCCAGGCGCTGACGGCCGACGACGGCGATGCGCAGCTCCCGAGCTCCTGGTCCCCCGACGGCCGGACGATCGCCTACACGGTCAACTACACGGCGAATCGCAGCGCGACGCGGCGGCTGCTCACGGCGGACATCTGGCTCGCGACCGCGAGCGGGACACGGTCGTCCGCGCCCTGGTTCGAGACGCCGTTCCGCGAGGGAGGACCCGCCTTTTCGCCCGATGGAAAGTGGATCGCCTACGTGTCCGACACCTCCGGAGTGTCCGAGATCTACGTCCGGCCCTATCCCGGCCCGGGGGCGCCGATCAAGATCTCGACCGAGGGCGGACGCGAGGTGGTCTGGTCCCGCGGCGGGCGCGAGCTGCTCTACCGCGGTGGGCCGAAATCGGAAAGGTTCTTTTCCGTCGAGTTCCAGGACGCCGGAGGGTCGCCCGCGGTCTCCGCCCCGCGGCTGCTCTTCACATCCGATCTGAACGCGGGCGGTCAGACGCCGATCGGATTCCAGGACCCCGCGTTTCGCGAGTACGACGTCTCCGCCGACGGCGCCGAGATCGTCGCGACGCGCACCAACCGATTCCAGGAGCCCCCGCGCCAGATTCGGATCGTCACGAACTGGGCCGCGTCCACCGCTCCCTGACGCGGGCGCCGACGGGTCGCCCGACGCGGCCGGGGTCGCCGCCGGCTTTCCCGCTTCCCAGTCGACCCGGCCGGCGATCGAAGCGGAGTTCGCGCCGCTGCCGACCGACTCGACGGTGAAGGGCTGGCCCGCCGGCATCTGGAAGACCGTCATGTCGGTGTAGGTCTTCGTCACGAGCGGCGCGACGAAGTTGATGACCCACCCCACGATCCCCTTGCAGCGCGGCTGGAGCTTGATGTTGCGAAGCTGAAAGCTTCGCGTCGGGGCGTCCACGAAGAGGTCCGCCATCCCTTGCGGCTCGCAGATTTGCTTGAAGAGGCTCTTGCCCGACGTGTTCTTCTTCTCTGCGATGACGTCCACGCGTCCCGCGTTTTCCCGCCGGACCGGTTCCCCCATTATCATGGCCGGCGAGCCGTGACCGCGACCACGCTGCGCCGGATTCTGCACGTCGACATGGACGCCTTCTACGCGTCGGTCGAGCAGCGGGACGATCCGGCGCTGCGGGGCCGGCCCGTGGCGGTCGGCGGCAGCCCGCAGAGCCGCGGTGTGGTCTGTGCGGCGAGCTACGAGGCGCGCCAGTTCGGCGTGCGCTCGGCGATGCCGATGTCGCGGGCCGTGCGGCTCTGTCCCGAGCTCGCCGTCGTGCCGCCCGACTTTCGCAAGTACGGCGAAGTCTCCAGCCGCGTCTTCGCGATCTTCCGAACCGTCACGCCGCTCGTCGAGCCGCTCTCGCTCGACGAGGCGTACCTCGACGTCACCGAGAACGCCTGGGGCCTTCCGCTCGGAGTCGAGGTCGCGCGGCGTCTCAAGGAGCGCATCCGCGAGGAGACTTCGCTGACCGCCTCGGCGGGTGTCGCGCCCAACAAGTTTCTCGCCAAGATCGCCTCCGGCTGGAAGAAGCCGGACGGACTGACCGTCATCGCGCCGGAGAAGATCGAAGGCTTCCTGCAGAAGCTCTCCGTGGACGCGCTCTGGGGGGTCGGGCCCGTGACCGCGCGCAAGTTGCGCGCCGCCGGGATCGAGCGGCTCGTGGACGTGCGCGCGGCAGACCCCGACGTCCTGAAGCGCGCCGTCGGGAGCTGGGCGGACGGCCTGCGGCGGCTCGCCTTCGGAGAAGACGACCGGCCCGTCGAGCCCCATCGCGAGCGCAAGTCGATCGGGTGCGAGGAGACGTACGCGAAGGACCTCACGGATCTCGAGCGAATCGGAAGCGAAGTCGAGGCGCTCGCCCGCCACGCCGCGGAGGTCCTCGGCCGCAAGGAACTCTTCGCCCGCACGGTCACGCTGAAGATGCGCTACTCGAACTTCGAGACGATCACGCGAAGCGACACTCGGGACCCGGCGACGCGCAAGACCTCCGACATCGCCGAGCGCGCTCGCAACCTTCTCGGCAGGACCGAAGCGGGCCGGCGCCCCGTGCGGCTACTCGGCGTCTCGCTGCACGGACTGTCTTCCGAAGCGAGGCCGGCGGCTCCGAAAAGCTCGGGCCAGCTCCCGCTCGGCGACGCCTGACGAGCAGACAGGCCTGGCGCTTCGCTCGCGAGACTTAGTGCGCGCCGCCGCCGCCGGTGCCGGACGAGCAGCGGTACGCCACTCCCGAGTTGGGCGTGCTCGAACCCCCGAGCAGCAGGACGTTGCCCCCCTTGGCCTGCACGAGCTTCTCGAGCTCTTCCTGCGCGGCGCCGGAGGTCCAGGTCCCCTGGAGGCGCACGGCGGAGAGCTTCTCGCAATTCGAGACATCCTGGGCGTTGGTGACGACACGTACTACCGTCTTCTCGGCCGATCCGTTGCCGTGGGCACAAGCCGTGAGCGCCGCCAGAAGTGCCGCGCCGGCCGCTCCCAAGAGAATTCGCTTCATCTGTGTATCCCCCTGAATGCGAACGTTTCCCGAGCACTTCGGGATACGGGCGCCGCGCCGGGCGGTTCTACCGCTCGTCCCTGAGAGAGCGCCACTCATCACGAGCGAGAGAGCCGGCGTTTGACATCGTTCACTATAAGTGATCTTATGAGCACCCATGGTGATCGGTCAATCATCTCCCTTCGGAGGACAAACTCGCTCCCGCGTGCTCCTGGCGCTCCGGATCATGGACGAAAGCTATCCCCGCCAGCTCGCGCGCCTGCTGGAGGCTCCTCCCTCCGGCGTGCTCAAAGCGCTTCGGAGCCTCGAGCTCGACGGCCTCGTCGTCGGCCGCAACGTCGGCCGAACTCGAGTCTTTCGGATCAATCCACGGTACTTCGCCTACGAGGAACTCCGGCGCTACCTCGCCAAGATTGCCGAGCCGGACGAGGAACTTCGGGAAAGGGCAGATGCCATCCGCCGCAGACCGAGGCGAACGGGCAAGCCACTTTGAAGCTGACGACGAGGTCGGCGATCCGGGATGTGGCGGTCACGGTCGCCGACGCGCTCGCCGAAGCCGGAATCCGTGCAATCCTGTCCGGCGGCGCCTGCGCGTCGATCTACCCCGGCGCTCCTCCGAAGAGATAACGCGAACCGACGCGACCCGATTCGAGTCGAGACCCGCTCTTATCGGACCGTCCCGATCACCGCGCGGCGGGGTTTCTGAAGGAGCGAGGGTCGCCGCGCGGGCGAACCCTGCATCCGGCTAGAGGCGTCGCTGCAGGAAGAGGAGCCCGGCGACGCCGAGACCGACCACGACGACCGCGGCGCGCGCCCGCTCCTGTCCGATCGAGCGCGCGAATCGCGCGCCGGCGTAGCCTCCGGCGATCGCGCCGACGGCGAGCACGAGGGCGGCCGGCCAGTCCACCGCGCCGCGCAGGACGAACCAGGCCGCCGCCACTCCGTTGATGCCCATCGTCAGAACGTTCTTCAGGCCGTTGGCGGCGTGGATGTCCGAGACGCCGAGGAACCCGAGGAGGGCGAGCATCAGAATGCCGATGCCGGCGCCGAAGTAGCCGCCGTAAACGGAAACGGCGAACTGGAAGAGCCACGCGACCGCGAGGCGCCCGCCGGTGGGGTCGACGTCGCCGCGCGACTCGGTCCACCGCCGCGCCGCTTCCTGCAGCGAAAAGAGCGCCGTCGCGAAGAGCACGAGGAAGGGCGCGAGCGTCTCGAAGGTCCGAGGCGGGGTGCGCAGGAGGAGCGCGGCGCCGAGCCCGCCGCCCGCGAGGCTCGGCAGGAGGAGCGCCTTCCACCACGAGCGGTGCCGGCGGACTTCCCGCCGATAGCCGTAGAGGCTCGCCGCCGAGCCGGGCAGGAGCGCGACGGTCGAGGTCGCGTTGGCCGTGATCGCGGGCACCCCGAGGAGCACGAGGGTCGGGAACGTCAGGAGAGTGCCGCCGCCCGCCATCGCGTTCATCGCGCCGGCGCCGACGGCCGAGGCGACGAGGGCGAGGCCCTGGAGGCCAGTCATTGAGGCGCGATTATCCAGCAGGATTCAGGAGTCGGGATTCAGGATTCCGGGTCGGAGTCCGGATGCGAGACCTCGGAAGAGCTCATCCTGAATCCCCGAATCCCGAGTCCTGACTCCTGACTCCTGACTCCTGACTCCCCAATCCCTCCCGCTCTCTCGACTAGCGCCTTCGCCGCCACCGTCATTCCGTTCGCCCAGAGATCGGGGCGTGCGGAGCGAAGGGCCTCGCGGTTCGGAAACGCGCCGGGCACCGCGACGGAAAAGACGCCCGCCGCCCGCGCCATTTCGATGTCCTCGGGGCTGTCCCCGACGCACGCGGCCTCCGAAGCGGAGACGCCGAGTCGGGCGAGCCCCAGGTGGAGCGGATCGGGGTTCGGCTTTCGCCGCGGAGAATCTTCCGCGCAGACGAGCGTCCGAAATCGCGGCGCGAGGCCGAACCGCTCGATCTCGCGCTCGACACGCGAGCGGCTGCCGCTCGTGACGACCGCGAGGGCGAGGCCGGCCGCGGCGAGGCGCGCGACCGCGTCGGCCGTCTCCGGCAGGAGCCGGGTCTCCTCCTCGTCGTAGAGCTCCAGCCAGCGCGCGTCCGCTTCGCCCCACCGCTCGCGCGGAAGCCCGACGAGCGCGTACGTGCGATGCCAGTCGGGCGAATACGTCGCCTCGAAGACATCCCGGTCGAACCGGATTCCGAAGCCGGAGAAGAGACGGACGTAGGAGCGATAGCTCGGCTCCGCCGAATCGACGATCGTCCCGTCCCAGTCGAAGAGGACCGCGGCAAGCGCCGTCAGCGCTTCTCCATCGGAACAAAGTGCCGCTCGCCGGGACCGAGGTATACCTGCCGCGGCCGCGCGATCTTCTCCTCCGGATCCTCGAGCAGCTCCTCCCACTGCGCGATCCAGCCGGAGGTGCGCGGGATGGCGAAAAGCACCGTGAAGGCGGCCGTGGGGATTCCGATCGCCTGGTAGATCAGGCCGGAGTAGAAGTCCACGTTCGGATACAGCTTCCGTTTGACGAAGTAGTCGTCCTGGAGCGCGATGCGCTCGAGCTCGAGCGCGATGTCGAGCAAGGGATTCCTTCCCGTGACTTCGAAGACCTGCTCGGCCATCCGCTTGATGATCGTCGCGCGCGGATCGAAGTTCTTGTAGACGCGATGCCCGAAACCCATGAGGCGCTTCTCGCCCCGGCCCTGCTTGACCTCCTCGATGAAGGCCGGCACGCGCGAGATCGACCCGATCTCCTGGAGCATGCGGAGGACTTCCTCGTTCGCCCCGCCGTGGAGCGGTCCGTAGAGCGCCGCGGCCGCTCCGGCGACCGCCGAGTAGGGATCCGCGTGCGAGGAAGCCGATCGAGCGCATGACCGCGGTTCCGCAGTTCTGCTCGTGGTCCGCATGGAGGATGAACAGGACGTCGAGCGCTTTGACGAGCGTCGGGTTCGGGCGATACCCGCGCGCCGCGGGCATCTTGAAGAGCATGTTCAGGAAGTTCTCGCTGTAGGAGAGGTCGTTGTCCGGATAGACGTACGGCATCCCGAGGCTGTGGCGATAGGCGAACGCCGCGAGCGTGGGCATCTTGGCGATCAACCGATAGGTCTGCTTGGTCCGCGAGACCTGGTCGTGGACGTCGCGGGCGTCCGGATAGAACGTGGACATCGCCGCGACGGTCGCGATCAGCATCCCCATCGGATGCGCGTCGTAGTTGAAGGTGTCCATCACCTTCTTCAGACTCTCGTGGATCATCGTGTGCCAGGTGATGTTGTGGACCCACTCGGCGTACTGCTTCGCGTCGGGGAGCTCCCCGTAGAGGAGCAGGTAGGCGACCTCGAGGTAGCTGCAGTTCTCCGCCAGCTCCTCGATCGGGTAGCCGCGGTAGCGGAGGATCCCCTTCTCCCCGTCGATGTAGGTGATGCGGCTCGTGCACGAGGCGGTGTTGAGAAAGGCGGGGTCGTAGGACATGAGGCCGAAGTCGTCCGGGCCGGTCTTGATCTGCCGCAGGTCGACGGCGCGGATCGTCCCGTTGACGATGGGGACCTCGTAGGAGCGCCCCGTTCGCTCGTCCCGGATGGTGAGCGCGTTGCGGGGGGTCTCGGAAACGGCTATCGAGCGTTCGGCGGCCTTCGCTTCGGCGGTGCCCATGGGGAACTTCTCCTTCGCCATTATATTGAGGCCGGGACGGGACGGCCTTCCGCCGAAGGCCACGCTTAAGATGCGCCCAATGCCGAACGGGCTTCGCCGGCTGCCCGCGGTGGGCCTGATCGTGCTGGCGGCGCCGGCGCGGTCCCTTTTCGCCTCGGGCCCGAAGCCGAGAGACGCACGATCCTCTCAGGAGAGAAAACACGCGCCGACTCCCTCTTCGTTCCCTACGCGGCGGCGTCCGGCCGTCCGGCGCCCCTGCTCGTGACCCTCCACGTCCTGGCCGAGAAGGAAGGGATCCTGCTCAACCGGGACGCCTGGGAGTTCCTCTCGAAGCAGTCCCTTCCCGAGGATCCCCGGTACACGCCCTACCGGACGCGTCCATGACCGAGCGCGGGAACCGCTCGCCTGACGGCGACGCTTCGGACACGAGCCGCTCCGCCGCCGCCTCCTACGACGCGTTTCCCTACGAGAGCCACGCCATCTCGCATAGCGACCCGGACTCCCTGGCGACGATGGCCACTCTCTTCGGAATGCGCCCGGCCGCCGTCGCGTCCTGCCGCGTGCTCGAGCTCGGCTGCGCGGGCGCCGGGAACCTGGTCGCCATGGCGCTGCCTCTTCCCGGGGCGCGATTTCTCGGGATCGACGCGTCTCCCCGCCAGATCGAGGAGGGCCGCGTCCTTGCACGCGAAATGGGAGTCGAGAACGTCGAGCTCCTCGCGGCCGACTTTCGGGACCTGCCCTCGGACCTGCCGGAGTTCGACTACATCGTCTGCCACGGCGTGTACTCCTGGGTCTCCCCCGCCGTGCAGACGAAGATCCTCGAAGTGCTCGCGCGTCATCTGGCTCCACAGGGGGTCGCCTTCCTCTCCTACAACACGTACCCCGGCGGCCACCTGAGGTTGATGGCACGGGAAATGATGCGGTTCCACGTCCGCCATCTCACGGATCCGTCGGAGAGCACGGCCCAGGCGAAGGCTCTCCTCCAGATGCTCAGGCGGCTCGCGCATCTGCGCCCGGGGCCATACGAGAAGATCCTCGAATACCTCGGAGAGCATCTGGAGAAGGAGCCCGACTGGTTCGTCTTCCACGAATACCTCGAAGAGCACAACCAACCTACCTACTTCTCCGAGCTCGTCGAGCGCGCCGCCGGACACGGTCTCGAGTACCTCGCACCGGCGCGCTTCATCCCCTGGGAGCATCGGCTGCCTCCCGAGGCCAGCGACATTCGGCGGATCGCGGACCGGATCGTCCGCGAGCAGTACCTGGACTTTCTCTGCAACCGGATGTTTCGGCGGACGCTGTTTTGCAGGAGCGGGAGCGGAATCGCCCACGAGCCGCTCCCCGAGACACTCGCCGGCCTGCTGGCGGTCGGACGCGCGCGGCCGGTCGATCCGGATCTCGACGTGCGGTCGGACCGGGAAGAGGTCTTTCGATCTCGTGCGGAGGAGGAGTTCCGCACGAGCCGGCCACTTTTCAAAGCGACGCTGGCGGTGCTCGCCGATGAGGCGCCCCGGGCGATCCCGATGGCCGAGCTCGCGTCGATGGTCGCGTCCCGCCTGGAGGGCGCCCGGGACGTCGAGGCCGGGCTTCAAGAGCTCTCGCGCGCCCTCCTCGGACTGCTGCTCTCCAACGCCGTCGTCCTGCGAACGTCCCCCGGAGCTTTCGTCCCCGCCGCCGGCGAGCGTGCTGTGGCGAGTCCGCTCGCGCGCCGGCAGGCCGCTCGAGGCGGACCGGCCGTCAATTTGAGGCACGAGACGCTGACGCTCACCGACCTTCAGGCGGTTCTGCTGCCCCTGCTCGACGGCTCACGAGATCGCGGGCTCCTGCAGGAGGCGGTCCTCGCGGCGATCCGCGAGGAAAGACTCGCTGTCGAGAACAGCGCCGGGGAGCGACTGGTCGACCCCGACGCGATGCGCGAGTTCGTCGCCTGGGCCGTCGAGGACTCCCTCGACCGCCTGGCTTTGAACTGCTTCCTCACGGCGTAGCCGGCGCCCGGGATACCCTTGCGCCGTGGGGAAGACGAGCCTCCAGGACCGCTACGCCCCTTCCAACCGCTGTTTCGGGTGCGGTCCCTCGAACGAGAAGGGGCTCCGGATCAAGAGTTTCGTCGAAGGGGATGCCGTCGTCTGCGACTGGACGCCGCAGCCGCATCACCTCGCCTTCGAGGGGATCGTCAACGGCGGCATCTGCGGCGCCATCCTCGACTGCCACAGCAACTGGGCGGCGGCGCACCATCTGATGAAGCGCGCCGGCGGCGATACGCCTCCCCATACGGTCACGGCCGACTTCCACGTCCGGTTGAAGCGCCCGACGCCGATGGGCGTCCCGCTCCACCTGACGGCGCGGGTCGAGGAGGCTTCCGACGATCGGGCCGTCGTCGAGGCGACGATCGAGGCGGAGGGGAAGGTCACGGCCACCTGCCGCGGGACGTTCGTGGCGGTGCGCGAGGGGCATCCCGCATTTGGACGCTGGTAGCGCGGGCCCGCGGCGTTAGACTCTGCTCTCGCGCCCGGGACCCTGCGGGCCTCGGGCCGGGCGCTCGGGAAACGGAGAAAGGAGAAGGCGATGGCGGAACACCTCCACGGGTATCCCCGCTGCGAGACTCCGGTCGGCACTCGGTGCGGCAGCTCCGACCTGCACTGGGAGGAGTGCCAGAAGCACGGCGCGCTTCGGTCCTGCGAGGCGAGCGTCGTGGACGGCATCCCGACCGGGCAGTACCGCTGCGCGCACGACGAAGCCGCGAAACCGGCGAAGGCGGCGATCCGGGCCCGCGTGGCCCGGGCGGTGGCGAAGCGGAAGGTGAAGAAGGCGGTCGGTAAGGCGAAGCGAAAAGTGAAGAAGGCCGTCCGCAAAGCGAAGCGAGACGTCCGCAAAACGAAGCGGAAGGTGAAGCGAGCCGTGCGGAAGGCGAAGAGGGGCGCCGCGCGCAAGAAGAAGTAGCCCGCGAACGGAGAACCCGGAGGAGGCCTCCGCGGAGACCCCGCGGAGGCCTTTCTCTTCGGAGCCGATGAGCCGAGTCGAATCTCGCGAGAACGCCGAAAACCCGGGCCGGCGCCTCGTCCGGCCGCGCGGCGACTTTCGGGAGTTCTCGCGGGAGGAGATCGAACAGTCCCTGGCGTCCCGCTTCGAGTCCCAGGCCGCGCTCTTCCCCGGCCGTCTCGCCGTCCGGACGCGCGCGCACGGCTGGAGCTACGCCGAGCTCGACTCCGCGGCCAACCGCATCGCCAACGCGATCCTGCGGGCGCGCGGCCCGGTCGAGGAGCCCGTCGCTCTGCTGCTCGCCCCGGGCGCGCCGGCGATCGCGGCGATCCTCGGATCCTTGAAGGCGGGCAAGCTGTACGTCCCGCTCGACTCGTCGCACCCGCGCGCCCGTCTCGCGGACGTCGTCGCGGAGGCGGGCGCGGCGGTCGTCCTCGCCGACGCGCCGCACCGCGAGCTCGCCCGAGAACTCGCCGGCCCGCACGGCGAGCCGCTCGACGTCGAGGGCGCCCTGGCGTCGGGCGCCGACGCGCGCCCCGATCTGCCGCTCTCCCCCGACCGCGGCGCCTACATCTTCTACACGTCCGGCTCGACCAGCCGCCCCAAGGGCGTCGTGGACACGCACCGAAACGTCCTGCACAACATCCGGCGCTACACGAACACCCTCGCGATCGGACCGGAGGACCGGCTGAGCCTCGTCCAGTCCTGCGCTTTCAGCGGCACCGTCTCGAGCATCTTCGGGGCGCTCTCCAACGGCGCGGCCCTCTTCCCGTTCGACCTGCGCTCGGAAGGGTTCTCCCGGATGGCCGGCTGGTTCGCCGCGGAGCGGCTCACGATCTTCCACTCGGTGCCTTCGATCTTCCGGGGCTTCGTCGACTCCGGCCCGCGCTTCCCGGATCTGCGGCTCGTCCGACTCGAGGGGGATCGCGCCACGCGGCGAGACGCCGAGCTCTACCGCCGGCACCTGACGCCCGCCTGCGTCCTCGTCAACGGGCTCGGCGCGACGGAGACCGGACTCGCCCGGCAGTACTTCCTCGATCATTCGACGCGGCTCGAGGACGCGCTGCTTCCGGTCGGTTACCCGGTCGAAGACGTGCGCATCCGGATCTTCGATCCGGAGGGCCGGCCCGTCGAGGACGGCCGCGCCGGGCACATCGGCGTCCAGAGCCGCTACCTCGCGAAAGGCTACTGGAAGCGTCCGGATCTCGATCGCGCCGCCTTCCGGCCGGACCCCGGCGGCGGCGAGCGCGTCTACGCGAGCGGCGACCTCGGGCGCCTGCGCGCGGACGGCTGTCTCGAGTATCTCGGCCGCGTCGACTTTCAACTGAAGATCCGGGGCCAGCGCGTCGAACCGGCGGCGGTCGAAGAGGCGCTCCTCTCGGTCGAAGGAATCCGCGAGGCGGCCGTCACGACTACCGAGACGCCGGGCGAAGAGGCGCGCCTCGTCGCGTGCGTCGTCCCGGAGCGGATCCCCGGGCCTTCTGCGGGCCGGCTCCGGCGGGCCCTGGCGGAGCGGCTCCCGCCGGCGCTCGTCCCCTCCGTCTTCGTGACCCTCGACTCCCTTCCGCTCGACTCGAACGGAAAGGTGGATCGCCGGGCCCTGCCGCCTCCGGGTCCCGCCCGCGAGCGCGCCGCGGCATTCACCGCGCCGAGGGATGCGCTCGAGCGACGCCTCGTCCGGATCTGGGAAAGAGAGCTTCGCATCGAGCGCGTCGGCGTTCACGACGACTACTTCGATCTCGGAGGAGATTCGCTCCGAGCCGGCCGCCTCGCGGCTCGGATCGAAAGGGACCTCGGGAGGCCCGTGACCCCCGCTCTCCTCTTCGCCGCTCCGACGGTTTTCGAGCTCGCGGCCGTCCTGCGCCGGGGGGAGGCGTGGACCCGGGCGGGCGATCCCGTGATTCCGCTCGGGACGGCCGGCGCACGACCCCCGATCTTCCTCGTGCCCGCTCGGGACGGAGAGATCCTCCTCTCCTCGGATCTCGCGCGCGAGCTCGGGCCGGACCAGCCGTCCTACGCCATCCGCTGGACGGGCGCCGGCGCTCGGCTTCCGTCGAGCATCGAGGAGATGGCGGCCGAGGGGATCGTGGCGATGCGCCGCGTCCAGCCGAGCGGGCCCTACCGCCTCGGCGGCTTCTGTTTCGGCGGGGTCGTGGCGCTCGAGATGGCGCGGCAGCTTCGCGCGGCGGGTCAAGACGTCGCGCTCCTCGCCCTGATGGAAGTCAGCCCGTTCGACTTCCCGGGCCTCGTCACGCCGGCCGCCCTCGACCGCTACCGCGGGCGGGGCCGTCGCGATCCGCTCCCGGGGCGATGGGCGCGGCTCGCCCGGAACCTGCGGCCCGGCGAGCAGGAGCGGCCGCTTCCCTTCCTGTCACGAGTGGGCGGCGTCCTGGCGCGCTCGGCCGGGTCGCAGGCCGGCCGCGTCGCCCGAGCCGCCGCCGCGAGGACCCGAGACCTGGCCTGGCTCGCGGCGTGCCGCGGGCTCGAGATCCTCCGCCTCCCGATCCCGCCCCGGCTGCGGGGCGCCGACCGGGTGAGCCGCCGGGTCTTCGGGTCGTACCGGGCGCGGCCCGACCCGGGAAGGGTCGCGCTCCTCCTCTCCCGGCGGAGCCGCGAGACCTACTCGGACGGCCCCGAGAAAGACTTCGCCGGGCTCTCGACCCGGGGGGTCACCGTGTCCGAGATCCCCTGCCGGAATGGGGAGATGCTCTTCGAGCCCCACGTGAAGGCGCTCGCCCGGGGCCTTTCCGTGCTGCTCTCGGAGGCCGGGGGTGCCCTTTCCGACAAATAGACAGGTCCGATGACATGAGTTATAAGCTCGGAGCACGGGAGGAGGGGTGACCCATGCGTGCCAACCGGCGAAATCTCTTGATTCAATGTGCCCTCGCAGCCAGTCTCGTGGTTCTGGTCGGGTGCTCGATCACGAAGGAAACGAAGTCCGCCATGGCGGCTATCGACTCGGCCCGAGCCGCCGGAAAAGACAAGGAGTGCCCGGCGGAGTTCCGCGCGGCCGAGGATCTGGTCCTCCGGGCCCAGGCGCTCTGCCATCAGTGCAAGCCGGCGGAGGCCAACGCCCTGGCCAACGAGGCGCTCGCCAAGGCCAACGCCCTCTGCCCGAAGCCGGTCGTCGCGGCACCGGCGCCGGCGCCGGCCCCGGAAGTCGTCCGCGTTCCGGCGCCAACGGCCTCGCTGTCGGCCTCGCCGACCTCGGTCGAGGCGGGCTCCTGCGCGACCTTGACCTGGTCCACGTCGAACGCGACCAGCGTCTCGATCGACCCGGGCATCGGGACCGTCGAACCGAACGGCTCGAAGCAGGTGTGCCCGTCGAGCACGACGCGGTACACGCTGTCGGCCAACGGAGCCGGCGGCTCGCGCACGGATTCGGCCAGCGTCGACGTGCGGGCGAAACCGGTGCCGACCGCCAAGCTGACGATCCACGTGAACTTCGACACGGCAAAATCCACGATCCGGAAGACGGATCTCGCGGAGTTGAAGAAGGCCGAGGAGTTCGTCCGCAAGTACCCGACCTGCAAGATCGAGATCGACGGCCACACGGATTCGCGCGGCTCCGACGAGTACAACCAGGGGCTCTCCGAGCGGCGGGCCGAAGCGGTCAAGAAGTGGCTCGCCGATAACGGAGCCTCCTCGGGAGACCAGATCACGGCGAAGGGCTTCGGCGAGACCCAGCCCGTCGCCGACAACAAGACCGAGAAGGGACGCTTCGAGAATCGCCGGGCCGAAATCCTGATCTTCTGCCAGTAATCGGCTGACCGCGGAACGGGCCGCCGGATTCGTCCGGCGGCCCTACCGCGGGCCGTCCCCCTTGAGGATCTCGATGTTCCCGTTGCGGTTCTGCAGCGAGATCTCGCACCGCCCGTCCCCGATCCGCCCGGTCAGGGCATCCCCGGAGGAGCCCGCCTCCATGGCGACGGGGATCTCGCTCGACACCCTCCCGAACGAGGTGTGCGCCGAGACCGAGTAGCCCCCGCGCGGGTCGAGGGTCAGCCGGATCGGGCCGAAGGAGGTCTTGAGCGCGACTCTTTCGCACTGGCCGCCGCGCCCGCCCACCCCTCGGGCGTCCACGGCGCCGTTCTGGTTGTCCACGTCGAGCGGCCCGGAAACCGATTCGACGGTGACCGGTGCGAAGGTGGTCCGGATCGTCGCGCCCCTCTGAATGCTTCTCGCCGCGGCGCCCCCGTTGGAGTTCTCGATCGTCAGGCCTCCCTCGACGCGCGAAGCCTCGACCGCCCCGAAGCTCGTCTTCACGTAGGCCTGGCCGCCGACGTCCGAGAGCGAGACACGCCCGTTGCTCGAGACGACGCGGACGCCCTTCTTGACGCGGGCCACGATCGTCTCGCCGAACGAGTTGCGGACTTCCGCCGCGCCTTCGACGTTCGTCAGCGAGATCGAGCCGTTGCCGCCGCCGACCGTGGCGTCGCCGGCGACGCCCGCGGCCTCGATGGACCCGAACCGTGTCGTCAAACGCGCGTTGCCGCGCGCGTCCCGGACGAGGATCTTCCCGTTCGAGTTCTCGACCTCGACCGCGCCTTCGACGTCCGCGAGCTCGACCGGGCCGAAGGACGTCCGCACGGTGGCGCCGCCCGAGATCCGGCGGCCGGTCACCCCGGAGTTGGAGCCGGTGGCGACCACCCCTTGCCGCATCTCGGAAAAAGCGATGGCGCCGAAACTCGTCTCGAGCTCCGCCTTTCCGCAGGAGGCGGCCGTGACCGAGCCGTTGCTGTTGCGCACCGAGAGATCGCCCGACACGTTTCGCACGTCCACTTTCCCGAAGGAGGCGGTGAGCGAGGCCGAGGCCGCGCCGTCGAGCGCGACGTCGCCGTTGCTGCTGCCGACGGTGCACCGCTTTCCGACCCGGGCGACGTCCGTGCGGCCGAACCGGTTCCGGATGTCGAGATCCCCCTGAATGTCCGAGGCGGTGACCGCTCCGTTCCCGTTGACGATCATGGCGTCGCCGGCGTTGCCCGAGAGCTCGACCGGACCGAACGAGTTCTCCAGCCGCTGGCGGCCGGCGCCCTGGCGGAACGCGAGCTTCCCGTTGGAGTTGACGATCTCGCCAGCGGCCTTCAAGTTCGACACGGAGACGTCCCCGAACCGGTTGCGCAGTCCGAGCAGAGCGTTCTCCGGCATGACGATCCGGTAGTCCACCGAGTAGGAGACGAAGCCCCCTCCGGGAAAGCTCCAGCTCTTCTCCGGGAAGACGGTCCGGACCGCGACGCCGCCGGCGACCGATTCCATCTCGATCCGGATCTGCTCGGCGACCTTTCGGGCGTCGTCGCGATTCGAGGAGGAGACGCGGATCGCGGCTTCGACCGCCACGACCGCCTCCTTGTGCGTCGTGATCTCGACGTCGCCATGGCTGTGCTCGACGGAGAGCTTCTGGCCCGCCGGAAGCGGCAGCGACTTCGAGAAGGACCGCGTGAACTCCTCGCGGCCGCCGGCGGGAGCCGCGGACGCGGCGAGGATGAGAAGAATCCCCGGCGCCAGACGGCGGCCCGCGTCGCGCAGACGGATGGCGGCGAACCGGTTTCGGAGGCTCATGATTCCCCTTTCGTCAGCTCCTGCAGAGTGCGCTGCTTCTCCCGGTAGATGGCGAGCAGCTCCCGGCGCAGGTGCGTGTTGAATCGATTGCGCTCGATCTCGCCGCGCATTTCGGCGATCTCCGAGTCGAGCAGGAGGAGCTTTTCCCGGTACGCGGCGGCGAGCGGCGAGGTCGCGTTCTTCAGGCGCGGGCTCGCGATGAGGGAAAGCCTGTCGATCGAGGTCAGATAGGCCGCTTCGGCGATTTCGACCTCGCCGAGGGCTTCGTCGGTCAGGAGAGCCGCGCGGGGGGAGCGCGAGGAGAGGGGCTCTCGCCCGGCGCTCTCGCGAAACACACGGACTCCCACGAGGGAGAGAACGACGAGGGCGGCGACCGCCGCGGCGGGGACCCAGCGCAACCGGCCCCGCGCGCGGGCGGCCGCGGGGTCGGCGGGCGGCCGGATGTGCGCCCCCGCGAGCGCCTTCTCGATCCGCCCGTGGAGGTCCGGGCTCGCCCACTCCTTCCGGAGCGAGGGAGCCGCCTCTTCGATCTCCCGCCAGAGCGCGAGGCGCGCGGCGCACGCCGGGCACGCGCGCGCGTGGGTTTCGAGGTCCGCCCAGGCGGCGGCGTCCTCCCGGGAGGTCGCCCGCTCGAAACGATCGCACCCCGAGGCGCTCACGCCCGGGCCTCCGGCCGCCCCGGCCAGAGCAGCCGCTGCAGCTCCCGCCGCGCCTCGAAGAGGAGGGTCCGGGAGGTTCCCTCGGGAATCCCCAGGATCTCGCCGATCTCCAGGTGCGTGAAGCCCTCGACGGCCGAAAGGAGAAAGACGGCGCGCGGGCGCTCCGGGAGGCGCGCGACCGACTCCTCGAGCTCGAGGCGCAGGCGGTGGTCGCCGCCGGGTGCCGGCAGATCGAGGCGAGCGCTCGAAACATCCGGGGAGTCTTCCCGCTCCGGCCGTCGCCGACGGCGGCGCCCGGCGTCGTGGCACGCGTTTAGGAGGATGCGGTAGATCCAGGTCGAAAACCGGGCGGTCCCGCGAAAGGCGGCGGCCCCCCGAAAGACCTTCAGGAAGGTCTCCTGGACCGCGTCCTCGGCGTCCGACGCGCTCCCGAGGAGATTGCAGGCGATCGACTTCATGCGGCCGGCGTGCCTGCGATAAAGCGTCTCGAAGGCGGACCGGTCCCCGCGGCGGGTCGACTCGAGCAGCTCTTCGTCGGTCGGGAGCGGGGTCTCCGGCTCGGGTCCTGGCAGTTGAACCTCCTTCGGAATCGGGATCGCTCGGCGCGACGCGTCCACGGCTCCGTCACCCGCCGCCCCTCGAGGTCTTCATCTCGAGCCGTTAGACGCCCGGCTGGGACGGACCGTTTGGAAAGGAATACGAAAAAGCGGGTTCCGGGGTCACGCGTTCGAGCGCTCGGCCCGAAGATTCGCGGGCTTGACTTCATATCGAATGAGGAAAAGACTCCCCCTCAGATTTTTCGGCGCTTCGATTTTTTTGGGGGGAGGTTTTCATGACGCATCGCTGGCGCCCGTTCTCGATCGCCCTGGCTCTTCTGCTCGTGCTCTTCCGCTCCTCGACTCCTCGCCCAGGCCCAGGCCACGACGGGCATCATCGAAGGGATCGTGCTCGATCCCGAAGGCGCCGTCCGTCCGGGAGCGACGGTCGTCGTGCGAAACACGGCCACCAATTTCGAGCAGACGCACACGACCGATGCGAACGGCCGATTCCGCGCGCTGCTGCTGCCCCTCGGGCCCTACCGGGTCACGGTGACGCTCGCCGGGTTCGCCACGCACGTGCGCGAGGGAGTCAACCTCGGAGTCGGCCAGACGGTGAGCCTGACGCTGCGCCTGGAGGTCTCCGGAGTCCAGCAGGAGGTCTCGGTCAGCGCCGAGGCGCCGGTCATCGCGACGAGCCAGACCGAGGGGGCGACCGTCATTCCCCAGCAGGCCATCTCGAAGCTGCCGGAGTTCAACCACAGCTATCTGGAATTCACGAAGCTCACCCCCGGTGTCTCGATCGTCCAGGGGCCCGACGCCGACGAGCTCACGATCAACGGCCAGAAAGGGATCCAGAACAACATCTCGGTGGACGGCGCCGACTTCAACAACCCGTTCTTCGGCGAGCAGCGCGGCGGCACGCGTCCCCCCTTCACCTTCAACCTCGACGCGGTCCAGGAGGTCGTCGTCGTGGCCGACGGCGCGAACGCCGAGTTCGGGCGCTCCTCCTCCGGCTTCGTCAACGTCGTGACGAAGTCCGGGCACCAACGACATCCACGGGAGCGGCCACTTCTACTACACCAACGACGCGCTCGCGGCGGAGGCGCCGCAGCCGGGCGGCGGGTTCGCTCCGAAGCCCGACTCGAGCCGCTACCAGGTGGGGTTCACGCTCGGCGGGCCGCTGATGCAGGACAAGTTCTTCTACTTCCTGTCCGGCGACTACCAGAACGGCGACTCGACCAAGCAGCTCGACCCGAACCGCATCGAGCAGCGCGTCGTGGACGCCATGGCCGCCCTCGGCAGCCCCGACGAGAACCTCCCGATCACCCGCACGGACGACGCGCTCGCCGCTGCTGGCCAAGGTGGACTGGCGCCTCGGGGACCAGCACCTCCTGACCCTGCGATACGTCTACACCTGGTCGGAACAGGAGAATGGCACCTTCGACGTCGATTCCTGGGGAACGAGCGCCAACGCGATCGAGAAGGTCTTCTCGCGCGCCGGCACGGGCTCGCTCTTCTCGACTTTCTCCGGGGCGGCCACCAACGAGTTCCGATTCCAGTTCGCCCGCGAGGACCGGCCCCGGCCGTACAACGGCCCCGATGCGATTCCGACCGGCCGCCCGCTGCCGGACACCGCTTTCGACTTCGTGAACGGCTACCGCTTCGGCATGCCGTTCTTCATCCCGGTCGACTACCACGACGATCGGACGCAGTTCAACGACAACGTCACGTTCTTGATGGGGCAGCACACGATCAAGGCGGGCATCGAGTACAACCGCACGGTCGCCTCGCAGATCTTCCGCGGTTTCATCAACGGGCGATACATCTTCAATTCGACCGATGGCTTTCTCGCCGATCTGGCGAGTCCCGGGCCGAACCAGAACGTCCTGCTCTTCATCCAGCAGGCCGGAGTCGGCGACACCACGGCCGAAGAGGCCGGCACGCAGGCGATCGAGCAGAACGAGTGGGGCGTCTTCCTCCAGGACACCTGGCAGCCAATCCCGAACCTGACGATCAACCTGGGGCTGCGCTGGGAAGAGCAGCTCGAGCCGGATCTCATCACTCCGATCCCGGACCTCTTCTACGCCCCCTTCATCGGCCAGACCTCCATGGGCCGGGAGTTCCCGAGCGAAGGCACGATCCCGTCGGACAAGAGCATGTGGCAGCCGCGCGTCGGGATCGCCTGGGATCCGACGAGAGACGGCAGGACCGTCGTGCGCGGAACCTTCGGCATCTTCAACGCCCGCATTCCCGGACTGTCCTTCGCCTCCTCGCGCTCGACCGACGGCAGCCGCGGCCAGGAGATCGACCTCGCTTCCGGCAGCGCTCTCCTGCCCCGCTATCCGTTCCTCATCCCGCAGAGACGAGATCCCCGCCGTTCCCATTCGCCCGAGCATTTTCGTCGTCGACAAGAACTTCCAGAACCCGGACACGACCGCCTGGAGCATCTCCGCCGAACGCGAAGTGATCTCGAATCTGGCCCTTCTCCTCAAATACAACTGGGCCTACACGAAGCACCTGACGCGGTTCGTCAACCGCAACTCCCCGGAGCTCGGCGACGGGCACTCGAGGCGGCAACCGCTCGGCCCCTGGTCGACCGGCCTGGGCGAGGACGGGACCAACGGCATCGGCGGGATGACGACCGTCGAGTCCACCGCCAAGAGCCGGTACTGGGGACTCACCTTCGGCATCAACAAGCGCTACGCCGACTGCATCGGTCTGCAGCTCTTCTACACGTACTCCAAGGACAAGTCCGACGACGACAACGAGCGCGACCCCTTCACGCTGCGCTACGCCAGGATCTTCGAGGATCCGAACGACCCGACGGCCGAGTTCACGCAGGAGTACGGCTACTCCGACCGCGACCAGCGGCACCGGTTCGAGGGGTGGCTCGTGTGGAAGATGCCGCTCGAGATCGACTTCAACGCGCGATACAGCTACCGCTCGGCCCAGCCGAAGTCGCTCACGGAGACCGGCGCCGACGGCCAGTCGCCGCAGGCCCGCTGCATCCCCGGAGAACGCAATGGAGTTGCCGACCCTGCGCGACGGTCGTGCAGCGCAACCCGGCCGCAAGGACAACGCGCTCTCGACCTTCGACCTGCGCATTTCGCGCGTGTTCTGGTTCGGACAGCTCCAGGTCGAGCCCTCGATGGACATCTTCAATCTCTTCAACGCGAAGAACTTCCTCGTGCCGCAGGTGACCAACCTGGTGTTCAACTTCGACGGCACGGTGCGCTCCGGCGCGGGCAACCCGCGGACCGTTCCAGTTCGGCCTGCGCGTGGCCTGGTAGGGAATCTCCGAGGTCCGGCGGCGCCGTCGATCGGCGCCGCCGGGTCAATTCACCGCCGCCGCGATCCGGCGGCCGAATCTCGTCCGCTTCGCGCCGGATCGCTTCCGTGTCGAGCGTCCGGATTCGGCGCCTCTCCATCAGGATCTTCCCCTCGACGACGACGGTCTCGACCGCGTCGGCCCGGGCGGCGTAGACGAGATACGACTCGGGGGCGTAGAGCGGCAGCGCGTTCGGGCCCGAGGCCGCGACGACAATCAGGTCCGCTCGCTTCCCGGCTTCGAGCGAGCCGATCTCCGACTCCCGGTGGAGCGCCGCGGCTCCCCCGATCGTCGCCATCCGGAGGACCTGCCGGGCGGGCAGCGCCGTCGGGTCGAGCGCGTGCGCCTTGTGGAGCTTCGCGACGGTCGCCATCTCGCCGAAGAGGTCGAGGTCGTTGTTGCTCGCGGCCCCGTCGGTCCCGAGCCCGACGGGGATGCCGGCCGAGAGCATGGGGCCGACCGGCGCCACGCCGGACGCGAGCTTCATGTTGCTCTCCGCGCAGTGCACGACGCCGACGCCCGAGCGGGCGAGGAGCCCGATCTCCTCCTCGTCCACGACGACGCAGTGCGCCGCGGTCAGCCGGCCGTCGAGCAACCCGTGTCCGGCGAGGTGCCGCACGGGTGTCGTCCCGTAGCGCTCGCGCACCATCGCGATCTCCCCCGGCGACTCGGCGAGGTGCGTCAGGACGGGCGCCTCGAAGCGTTCGGCGAGGCTCACGGTCTTCCGCCAGGACTCCGGGCCGAGCGTGTAGCAGGCGTGCGGGAAGAGGGACGGCGTCACCCTCGGATGCCCCTGCCAGTCCGCGAGGAACCGCTCCGCGCGCGCCAGGCCCTCCTCCGCGTCCTTCGCGTCGGGCGTCGGGACGTCGAAGATCCCCTGGCCCGGGAAGGCGCGCAGGCCCGCCTCGTCGGCCGCCCGCGCCACTTCTTCCTCGAAGAAGTAGCCGTCGGCGAAGGCCGTCGTGCCGGAGGCGATCATCTCCCAGCACGCGAGGAGCGCCCCGCAGCGCACGAAACGCGGCGAAACGAAGCGCGCCTCGAGCGGAAAGAGGTACTTCGTCAGCCAGGTCAGCAGGTCGCAGTCGTCCCGCACCCCGCGAAAGAGCGTCATCGCCGCGTGGGTGTGCGCGTTGACGAGGCCGGGCAGGACGATGTGTCCCGCGGCGTCGATCGTGCGGCGGGCCCGGTAGCGGCGCTCGAGCGCCCGTCGCGGCCCGACGGCGACGATCCGTCCGCCGCGGATCGCGACGGCGCCGTCCGGCGACGACCGAGTCCGCGGCGTCGATCGTCAGGACGGTGCCGCCCGAGACGAGCAGGTCCGCGGGCTCCGGGCCCCGCCGCGGAGACGGCGCGCCGCGCTTCGTTCACTGCCAGCGGAGCCGGCGCTCCTCCTGATCCGGCGTCAGGGCGTCGATCGAGACGCCGAGCGTCTCGAGCTTGGTCCGCGCGATCTCGCGGTCGATCTCGGCGGGCAGCTCGTGGACGCCGGGGGGGAGCTCGCCGCGGTGGCGCGCCAGGTGGTGGATCGCCAGGGCCATCACCGAGAAGGAGAGGTCCATGATCTCGACCGGGTGGCCGTCGCCGCCGGCGATGTTGACGAGGCGCCCCCCGCACAGGAGGTGGAGGCGCCGGCCGTCCGCGAGGCGGTACTCCGTGATCTGGCGGCGCACCTCGTTCTTCTCGCGCGCGAGCGCCTCGAGCGCCGGCACGTCGATCTCCGTGTCGAGCCCGCCGGCGTTGGCGAGCACCGCCCCGTCCTTCATCCGCTCGAAGTGCGCGCGGCCGTACACGGCGTGCGTGCCCGTCGAGGTCAGGAAGAAGTCTCCGACGCCGGCGGCTTCGACGAGCGGCATCACGGCGAAGCCGTCGGCGAGCGCCTCGAGCGCCCGCACCGGGTCCACCTCGCAGACGACGACGCGCGCTCCGAGGCCCGACGCCCGCCGCGCGAGCCCGCGGCCGCACCAGCCGTAGCCGACCACGACGACGGTCCTCCCCGCGAGGAAGAGGTTCGTGAGCGCCATGATCGCCGAGAAGGCCGACTGGCCGGTGCCGTAGCGGTTGTCGAAGAGGTGCTTGCACATCGCGTCGTTTCCCGCGATGACGGGGTAGGTCAGCTTCCCCGCGCGCTCCATGTTCCGGAGCTTCGTCACGCCGGACGTCGTCTGCTCCGAGGCGCCCCAGACCCGGCCGCAGCGGGCGGCTTCGGTCGTGTGGAGGATCCGCGTCAGCTCGCCCCGGTCGTCCACGAGGAGGACGGGGTCGTGCCCGACCGAGCGCGTCAGGTTCGCCTCGAATTCCTCGGGCGAGGCGTCGGCAACGGAGAAGACGGTCACGCCCTGCTCGGCGACCGCCGCCGCCACGTCGTCCTGGACGTAGCCGGGCGCCGTGCCGGCGAGCGTGACGTCGGCGCCCGCGCGCTTGCAGCAGGAGCGTCAGGTACGCCGTCTTCGCCTCGAGCGGCACGCAGACGGCGATCGGGAGGCCGCGCGAGCGTCCCGTCGGAGAGGCGCTTCTCGTAGAGGGCGTTCAGGACGGGCGAATGCTGCTCGACCCACCGGATCTTCCGGAGGCCCTCGGGGGCGAGCTTCGGGTCCTTGATGATCGACTGGCGCATCGCCTCGTCCTCCTTCTCTACCAGCCCACCGGCTTGCCCTTGTTCTGCTCGTCCAGCCACTTCTGGAGCGGCGCGAAGTAGTCGAGCGAGGGCGCTGCGCGTCCATCGTGCCGCGTCCCGGTCACGACCTCGAGCGCGTCGGGCCACGGCTTCGAGCACGCCCATCTCGAGCATCCGGGCGAGCTTCGCGCCCGCCTCCTTGTTGCCGTAGATCGAGCAGCGGTGCGAGCGGCCCCGTGCAGCCCGCCGTCTGCGAGAGCGCGCGGTGGAACTGGAACTGGAGGATGTCGCGCGAGGAAGTAGCGCGTGTAGGGGACGCTGGCCGCCACGTGGTACTTGGCGCCGGGGTCGAAGTCCGCCTCGCTGCGCGGCATCGCCGGGCGCGACGCCCTGGTACTTGCGCCGCAGCTCCCACCAGGCCCGGTTGTAGTCGGCGGGCGGGATCTCGCCCGAGAAGACCTTCCAGCGCCACTGGTCGATGAGCAGGCCGAACGGCAGGAAGGCGACCTTGTCGAGCGCCGGCGCAGCAGCAGGCCGATGTCGCTTCGAGGCGTCCGGCGCCTTGTCGAGGAGGCCGAGCTTCACCAGGTACTCCGGCGTGATCGAGAGCGCGATCGTGTCGCCGATCGCCTCGTGGAAGCCGTCGTTGGCGCTGTCGCGGAAGAGGAACGGCTGCTTGTTGTAGGCGCGCTGGTAGAAGTTGTGCCCGAGCTCGTGGTGGATCGGTGATGAAGTCCTCCGCCGTGATGTCGATGCACATCTTGATGCGCAGGTCGTCCACCGTGTCGATGTCCCAGGCGCTGGCGTGGCAGACCACCTCGCGGTCGCGCGGCTTGGTGAAGAGCGAGCGCTCCCAGAAGGTCTTCGGGCAGCGGCTCGAAGCCGAGCGAGGTGAAGAAGCCTTCGCCGTAGCGCACCATCTGCCGCGCGTCGGTCTTGCGCGCCTTCAGGATCGCGGTCAGGTCGAAGCCGGGATCGGCGCCGGCGCGGGGCGACCAGCGGGTAGAGGTTGCCCCAGTCCTGCGCCCACATGTTGCCGAGGAGGTGCGCCGGGATGGGCCCGTCGGCCGGCACCGCGTCGGCGCCGTACTTCTCGCGCAGCTTCCAGCGCACGTAGGCGTGGAGCGACACGTAGAGCGGCCGCACCTGCTCCCAGAGCCGGTCGAGCTCGCGCGCGAACGTCGTCCGGCGACATGTCGTACTTCGAGCGCCACATCGCCCCGGCGTCGGCGAAGCCGAGCTCGCGCGCGCCCTTCGTTGGCGAGCTCGACGTACCGCTCGAACTGAGGCTTGCAGAGGCGGGCGCGATCGTGTGCCAGCCCTGCCAGACGTCGAGCAGCTCCTTCGGGTCCCGGCTCTCCGCCATGATCTTCGTGATGTCCTCGAGGTCGAGGCACTCGTCCTTGCCCGGCGGGCAGTACTTCCCCTTGCCGTAGGCCCCTTCGAGCGCGGCCGCGATCCGCGTCAGCTCCTCGCTCTTCTTCGGGTCCGCCGGCGCCGCGAGGGTCAGGGCGTTCTTCAGGAGCGTCGATCTTGCGGGCGAGCTCCGGCGGCAGCGTGCAGCCCGTCGAAGCGCGACGCCTTCTTCGCGACGGCGGCGGTCGCCGCGATGAGCTTCTCGTTGGCCTGCGCCGCGAGGATCTCGGTGTCGTCGGTGATGTAGGTGGACTGGACCCACGAGGCGCGGCTGGCGTCCACGGCGAGCTTGAGCAGACTCCGCCTCCGTCTCCTCGAGGAACGCGCGCGCCTCCTCGACGGTCGGCGGCTTGTCCGTCCCCGACGCCATCCCGGCCACGCTAGCCGCGGCCAGGCAGAGCGCCGTCGCCGCGAGCGCGGCGAAACCGCTCCAGAGCGAACCTCTCACGCAGACCTCCTGAAAGACTCCCGGGCCGTCGTATCACGAGCCGGCAGGTTATCGCAGGATTCCCTGCCTACATCGCCCGCACGAAGTCGATGAAGCCGCGCTCGACGTCGGTCGAGATCAGCTTGACCCGCAGCCGGTCGCCGACCTGCGAGGCCCTTCCCAGCCGTGGACGAGCTTGCCCTCGACCGGCGGCTCGAAGACGCGGACCCACGTCCCCTTCTCCGACGCGCCGGTCACGACCCCGTCGAAGCGCTGGCCGATCACGCCCCTCGAGCAGCAGCGCCGCCGCGGACTTCCGCACCTGGCGCTCGACCTTGTCGGCGGCGTCCTCCATCTCGGTGCAGTGGCGGGCGAGAGGCTCGAGGTCCGCGGCGGAGTAGGGCAGGTTTCTCCCCGCGAGGGCCGCCTTCAGGAGCCGCCTGGTGATCAGATCCGGATAGCGGCGGTTGGGCGCGGTCGAGTGCGTGTAGTCGCGCACGGCGAGGCCGAAGTGGCCGACGGCCGCGGCCCCGGGGCGCTCGACGACGTACTCGCCCGAGCCCATGAGCTTGATGACGACGAGCGAGAGGTCGGGAAACCGGAGCGGATCGGCCTTGCGCCGCCGCGCCAGGAACTGCTCGAGCGCCTTGCTGTCCGGTTCGGCGGGCAGCGTCTCGCCGTAATCGGCAGCCACCTGCACGATCCGCTGCCATCGCTCGGGCGAGCGTACGACGCGGCGGAGCGAGGCGATCCCCTTCTCCGCGAGGAACCGCGCGGTCACGCCGTTGGCCGCGATCATGAAGTCCTCGATCAGCTCGCGCGCCCGGTTCTTCCTCTCGATCTTGAGATCGACGACCGAATCGCCGTCGAAGAGCGGCCGCGGCTCGATCGTCTCGAGCTCGAGCGCGCCCCGCTCGTAGCGCAGGGCTCGGAGCCGCTGCGCGACGGCGTCCTGAAGCCGCAGCTGCCGGGCGAGATCCGCGGAATCGGCCGCCCGCCCCGGCATCGCCCCCGAGCCCTCGAGGGCCGCGCCCACGGAATCGTAGGCGAGCTTCGCGTGGTTGCGCACGGCCGCGAGCGAGACGCCGGAGGAGGAGAGCTCCCCGTCGGCCTCGACGACCATCTCGACGACGACCGCCGCGCGGTCCTGATCCTCGTTCAGGGAAGTCAGGTCCGTCGAGAGCTTCTCCGGAAGCATCGGGAAGATCCGGGCCGCCGTGTAGACCGACGTCGTGTTGTGCCGCGCGTGCTGGTCGAGCGCCGTGCCGTCGCGCACGAGAGCCGCCACGTCGGCGACGGCGACGCGCGTCGCGGACCGCCCCGCTCGGAAGCTCCTCGGCGACCGAGAGCTGGTCGAGGTCGCGCGAGTCGTCGTTGTCGATCGAGAGCCAGGGAAGATCCCGCAGGTCGGCGAGCGGCGATCCGTCGGTCGGAGCGGGCTCGCGCACGCGGTCGAGCTCGGCGAGGACGTCGCGAGAGAACTCCGGCCAGAGGCCGCGCTCCTGCATCGCCCGCTCGGCGATCCTCTTCAGGTCCGCCCGGTCGTGGCGGCCGCCGCGGCTCACGGCGGGCACTCTACCGGATCGTGCTCCGCTCAGCGGAGCGCGCGCCGGCCTTTTGCCGGAACGCTAAGATGCCGGCGTGATTCCCAAGCCTCCGTTCGCCGGAGAGCTTTCGCTCGAGGAGGAGCTCGCGGCCTTCGAGCGTCTGAAGCCTCGCCTCGAGACACTCTGGAACGCCCTCTCGGCCCGAGACGAGGAGCCCTACACCTCGGTCGTGATTCCGTCGCTGACGCTCGATGCCGGCGGAGCTCTCGAAACTAGAGGCCGCCAGCTTCTACGAGGAGCGGCTTCTCTTTCTCCTGATCCGACTGCGGAACCCGCAAGCGAGGATGGTCTACGTCACCTCACAGCCGGTCCATCCGCTCGTCCTCGAGAAGCTATTTCCAGCTCCTGGCCGGCATTCCGGCGAGCCACGCCCGCTCGCGATTGACGATGCTCTGCGCCTACGACGCCTCCCCGCGCCCGCTGACCCAGAAGATCCTCGAGCGTTCGCGTCTGATCCAGCGGATTCGCTACGGCATCGCCGACCCGGAACGCGCCTACATGACGGTCTTCAACGCGACCCCGCTCGAGCGCAAGCTCGCCGTGCTCCTCGGCATCCCTTTGAACGGGGTCGATCCGCAACTTTCATGTCTGGGGACGAAATCGGGGAGCCGCAAGGTCTTCCGCGAGGCGGGGGTGGATTTTCCTCCGGGATCCGAGGATCTGCGGTCGGAGGCCGATCTGCTCGACGCGCTCGAGAATCTCCGGGCCGAGCGTCCCGGCATCCGGCGGGCGATGCTCAAGTTCGACGAAGGCTTCTCGGGAGAGGGAAACGCGGTGTTCGCTTTCCCGGATGCGGGCGGCCGGGCGGCCCTCGCCGACTCGCTCGGGGGCCTCGTTCCCGCCGCGCCCGAGGAGACACCGCGAAGCTACCTGGCGAAGTTCGTCGAGATGGGCGGGATTGTCGAGGAGTTTCTGGAGTGCCCGAGACCCTTCTCCCCCTCGGTCCAGCTCCGCATCGATCCCGAGGGGGAAGTCGTGCTTCTCTCGACGCACGACCAGATCCTCGGCGGCTCCTCCGGACAAGTCTACTCGGGGTGCCGCTTCCCGGCCAACGACGAGTACCGCCGCCAAATCCAAGAAGCGGGACGGCGCATCGGCGCCGTCCTCGCGAAGCGGGGGGTCGTCAGCCGATTCGGCGTCGACTTTCTGCTGAGACAGGATCCGGAGCAATCCGGTGGCTGGGACCTGCGCGCCCTCGAGGTCAACTTGAGAATGGGCGGGACGACCCACCCCTTCCTGGCCCTGAAGTTCCTGACGGGAGGCGAGCTCGATCCCGAATCGGGCAGCTTCTTCTCCCCCCGCGGGCTGCCCAAGTTCTACCGCTCGACCGACAATCTCAAGTCGGATCGGTATCGGGGACTCTGCCCCGAGGATCTCATCGACATGACGACCGCAAACCGATTGCACTACAGCCATGCGACCGAGAGCGGCGTCCTCTTCCACATGATCGGAGCCCTGTCGCAATATGGAAAGGTCGGCCTGACCGCGATCGGAAGCAGCCGCGAGGAGGCGGAGCAGCTCTACTCCCGTGCGCTCGCGGATCTCGACCGAGATGCCGTCCGGTGACCGCCGCCATTCCCCGTCCCGCATCCTTCTACGCGAAACTCTCGATCGCCGCGGCCCTCGGGACGATCGGCCTCAAGTCCGCCGCGTGGCGGCTGACCGGCTCCGTCGGCCTCCTTTCCGACGCGGCGGAATCGCTGGTCAATCTCGCCGCGGCGCTCCTCGCGCTCTGGGCGCTGACCGTCGCCGACCGGCCGGCCGACGAGAAGCACGCCTTCGGCTATTCGAAGGCGGAGTACTTCGCGAGCGGCGCGGAGGGCTTCCTGATCATGGCGGCTGCGGCCGGTATCGCGGCCGCGGCGTGGGGACGCTGGCGCGACCCGAAGCCGATCTCCGACGCCGCGATCGGTCTCGCCGTCTCGGCGGCGGCCGCGGCCGTCAACGCCGCGGTGGCCGTGACGCTGCTGCGGGCCGGCAACCGCCTGCGCTCGATCACGCTGCGGGCCGACGCGCATCATCTCTTGACCGACGTCTGGACCTCCTGCGGCGTCATCGCGGGAATCACGCTCGTGGTCCTGACGGGATGGCTCCGGCTCGACCCGCTGATCGCTTTCGCGGTCGCCGCGAACATCGTCTGGACCGGCTGGAAGCTCGTCCGGGAGACCGGTCTGGGACTCCTCGACCGCGGGCTGCCCGACCCGGAGCGCCGGGACGTGACCGAGGCCCTCGTGCCTTTTCAGGATCAGGGAATCCTCTTCCATGCGATTCGCACGCGCGTCGCCGGCCGGCGCCGATTCGTTTCGATGCACGTGCTCGTGCCGGGGAGCTGGCCGGTGCGGCGCGGGCACGACCTGTGTGAAGAGATCGAAGCCGCGGTGCGCCGGAAGCTTCCCGAGGCGACGGTTTTCACGCACCTCGAGCCGCGCGAGGACCCGGTTTCCTGGGAGGACCGCGGGCTCGACCGCGCGTAAGAGAAAGGCGTCACGGCCCCGGGTCTCGGAACATACCTAGTAATACAACGTATATGGTTATGCATGACACCCAGCGCCGCCTCACTCACGGCTCCGGACAACTGGGAGAGCCAGGTCAAGAAGGGCTGGCTCGAGCTCGCGACACTCGCAACACTCTGGAATGGAAAGCTTTATGGACTCGACATCCTGCGCCGCCTCGAGCGGGAGACCGACCTGATCCTGGCGGAGGGAACGATCTACCCAATCCTGAATCGACTGAAGACCGAAGGCCTGGTGGAGGCGAGCTGGGTCGAGGCCGACGCCGGACATCCCCGAAAGTACTACTGGCTGACCGCCGAAGGGCGCCGGCGCGCGATCGCGATGGCGCGCTACGCCTCGGGATTCTTGACCGCGATCAGATCGCTGATCGCGCCCCTGCTCGCAGAGGAGGAGCGATGAACGCGCACACCGAAAAGCTGCAGCGCCGCGTCGACGCCTACCTGATGGAGCTTCGCCGCTGCCTGGGAGAGCTGCCCGCCGAAGAGGTCAACGACATCCTGCGCGAGATCCGCGGGCACATCCTCGAGCGGGCCGAGGCGAGCGGGGAGCTCTCCGAGGAGCGGCTGGTCGCGATCCTGAAGGCCCTCGGGAGGCCGGAGGAGATCGCGCCGCTCTACCAGGCCGAGTCGCTCCTCGCGCGGGCGCGCACGAGCCTCTCGCCGGCCGTCGTCCTCAAGGGAATGCTGCGCTGGGCGATGCTCTCGGCGCGCGGCTTCGTCCTCTTCCTGGTGGGCATCGTCGGATACTCGCTCGCCGTCGGGTGGATGATCGGAGGAATCGGAAAGCTGGTCGCGCCGCACGACGTGGGCGCGTGGCTCTCCTCGGACGGGTTCAGCATCGGGACCAACTCGAACCCCGCGGCGCGCGACGTGCTCGGCTACTGGCTGATCCCCGTCGGATTGACGCTCGGAACGCTCCTCTTCGTCGGGACCACACGGCTCCTGCGCTGGACGCTGCGGTTCGCCCGGATCCGCAAGCCGACGGGGGCGTGAGGCGAGCTAGGCCCCGTTCTCCCCGAGCGCCCGGCGCACCGTGACGACGTCCACGAGCCCCGAGCACCCGTAGAGGACCGGCAGGACGCGGGCCGGCGGGTGCTTGCGGCGCAGCGCCGCGACGACCTCGGTCCCGGCGCGGTAGCAGGGCAGATACATCCGGCCGAGGAGCGGATGCCTCCCCCAGGCGCCCGAGAGCTTGTCGGCGCGCTCCTCGGAGACGAGAAAGTCCCGCCGCAGGGCCGCGGCGACTTCGCTCTGGGGCGCCCCCTCCTTCCAGGTCAGCCAGGAGGACTGATTCTTCGCGTCGTCCTGCAGGAGCGCCAGGAGGACGCCGATCTGGAGGTCCTCGTCCGGCAGCTCCTCCACTTCCGTGACCCCCATCGCGATCAGGATCGCGTTGTTGGCGATCCCTTCGAAGAGCGCCGCCCCGCGCGTGTTCATCGTCAGGACGGTTCCCTCGAACGGGATCCGCCCCCGCACGTAGAGCCCCTGGATGAGCGCCGAGCTCGTCACGTGCCCGGGCACGACCTCGTGGGAAACGAGCTGCATGAACTCCGGCACGCTGATCTGGAGGGAGGCGTTGATCTCGTAGGTCGCCTCGTACTCCGGCGTGCCGTCGGGACGGCGGGCATGCCCGAGATAGTTCATCGAGCCGGAGAACCAGGCGTTCTCGATCGGCAGAAACTTCATGTTGGCGCGCGGCACTTCGCGGAGATCCGCGGGAAGATGGGGCGCGAGATGCTTCGTCGTCCCCGCGTCGAACTGCGCGATGAAGGCGTCGGCGAGCTCGGAGATCGACTTGCCCGGAACGACGCGCACGCGCCTCCAGGCGTCCACCGCCGACAGGAGCTCGGGCCCCGTCTTCGACGGATGGCCGGCGCGGGCGAGGAGCTCCGCGACCCGCCGGCGCTTCTCCTCGGGGCGGGACGGCTCGGGAGGCTTTCCCGTCGAGCCGACCACGCAGCGCTCGTAGGGGACCGCGGGGCCCTTGCCGAGGATCTCCAGAGCCAGATCCCACATGGCGCCGAAGCAGGTCGCGAGCCCTTCGAAGTATCCGCCCCGCAGGCCCCCGAGCCGCCGTCCCTCGGAAGCGAGCGCGTCGATCGCGCCTTTCACGTCCACGGCCGAGAGATAGGCGTCGATCGCCGCCCGGTCGGGCTCCTTCGCGGACACCCCGCCCGAGTCGCGGACCTTCTTCGCCGCCGGGTTCGTGTAGGCCGCGGGAAGGGGCTCGTCGGAGAACCAGGAGTCCGCGATGAAGCGCCCCGTGCCCGAGGGATTCATCACGTCGCCCCCCCAGAGCGTGTCGATGCCGAGGATCGCTGTGGCAGTCGCTTGATTCAGGCTTTCTTCCGACATCGGTGGACCTATCTCCTTCGATTGGTGATTGGTGATTGACGATTGGTGATTGGGCGCGAGGCGGTTCGCCGCGAGGCGACGAAAACCGAGATCAGCTCGTTGCATTCTCGAACCAGACCAGGAATTCGATCGTCACGCGAGATCCCCATTTCCGAGAGAGCTTCCAGCCAGAACATGGATTCATCCGCTTCCTCGACGACGATCCCGATCTTCGATGCGAATTCCCGACGGGACCGCGAACGGCAGGCGGCCCGATAGTTCGCTGCGACGGACATTCCGGATCGAAGAAGCTGTTGACCGACCACGCGGGACTCGGCCGTCGGCGGCAAGGTCCGAACCAGCCGGACCACGTCGAAGGCGAACGACTTGCTGCGTTGCCGCAGCCTCTCCGCCTCAATCATCAATCACCAATCACTAATCACTAATCACCAATTGTCGTCAGGCCTCTTTCGTCTTCTTCAAGGCGCCGAACCAGAGATAGAAGCAGAGCGCGAGGAAGCCCGCGGCGCTCACGATCTGCGAAACGGGCTCGTTGTCGTAGAAGGGAAGCTTCACGAGATCCTCGCGGTACCAGCCGAAGAGGCGCAGGCCCGCGCCGAAGACGCCGCCGAGCGCGCCCCCCGCCATCAGGCCCGACGCGATGATGACCGCCCGCTCGCGGATCGCCCCTCCCGCCTGCCCGCCCGCCCGCTCCGACCGCTTTCCGAGGAAGTGCGAAAGCGCGCCGCCGACCAGGGCCGGCGTGTTGAGCTCGAGCGGCAGATACATCCCCAGCGCGAAGATGAGCGGCGGCACGCGCAGCATCTCCATGATGACCGCGATCATGCCGCCCGCGGCGAAGAGCAGATACGCCACCGGCTGCCGGCTCATGAACCCCTCGACGAGGGCCTTCATGATCGACGCCTGCGGCGAAGCGAGCACGACACGGGTGTCTCCGGGGGCGGACTCGCCGAACTGGAAGGTCTGTGCGAGCGCCACGATCACGAGCCCCACGACGGCCGCCGAGACGAGCACTCCCCAGAACTTCGTCTTCTCCTGCGCGGCGGGGGTCGAGCCCAGCCAGTAGCCGGTCTTCAGGTCCGTCACGAACTGGCCCGACACCGCGAGCGCCGTGCAGACCATCCCCGCAATCGCCATCACGAAGAACATCCCGGTCCGGCCCGAGACGCCGAACTCGAGCAGGATGACCGACGAGATGATGATCGTCAGCATCGTCATGCCGGAGACGGGATTGCGCGCCGTCGTGGCGATGGCGTTGGCCGCCACGGACGCGAAGAAGAAGGAGAAAACGAGCGTCAGGCCGAGGCCGATCAGGGTCACGACGAGCGAGGCGCCGAGGTTCCCGAGGAAAACCGCGACGGCGAGCGCCGAGACGACGACGCCCGCGAGGATTTTCACGATGCCGACGTCGCGGTCGGTGCGCTCCTGTCCCTTCGCCTCGCCGTGCCGGAAGGCCTTCGCCGCGATCGAGAAAGACCCGACGACGATCTTCAGCGACTTCACGATCCCGAAGATGCCGGCGGTGGCGATCGCGCCCACGCCCATGAAACGGACGTAGCCGCGGAAGATCTCGGCCGCCGTCATCTTCGCGATCGGCACGGCGGCCGGATAGACCGCGACGTCGGGGAAGTTTCGCCCGAGGAACCAGATGAGCGGCACGAGCACCAGGTTCGAGAGCGCGCCCCCCGCGCAGAGGAGCATGGAGGAACGCAGGCCCATCACGTAGCCCAGCCCCAGGATGAAGCCGATCGCGTCGAAGCGCAGCACGAGGCGCGCCTTCTGCGCGAGCGCGTCCACGGCCGGCACGAAGCGGAAGTCGAGCGTCTCTTTCCAGACCTGGAACGTCGTCACGAAGAAGTCGTAGACGGCGGCGATGCCCGTCGCCTCGAGGAGGAGCTTCGCCTGCGAGCCCCCCTTCTCCCCCGTGACCAGCACCTCCGTGATCGCCGTCGCTTCGGGATACGGGAACTGCCCGTGCATGTCGCGCACGAAGTAGCGGCGAAGCGGGATGAGGAAGAGGACGCCGAGGCAGCCGCCCGAGAGGCAGATGAAGATCGTCTGCCACGGGTGCGGATCGAGCTTCAGGATGTAGAGCGCGGGCAGCGTGAAGATCGCGCCGGCGACGACGGCCCCGGAGGAGCCGCCCACGCCCGTCACGATCACGTTCTCGAGCAGACTCGAGCGGCGCCGGTACGCCCGGGCGAGGCCGATCGCGAGGATCGAGATCGGGATCGCCGCCTCCATGACCTGGCCGACTTTCAGGCCCGAGTAGGCGGAGGCCGCCGTGAAGACGGCGCAGAGAAAGAGACCCCAGGCAACGGATCGGAAGGTCGTCTCGGGAGGGCTCGATTCGGCGGGCACGACTGGCCGGTAGATCTCGCCGGGCCGGAGGGGCCGGTAGGCGCTCTCGGGCAGCGATTTGGTGTCGGCTGCGTCCATCGCGTCCTCCGCGCGGCGGCACGGCCTCCGCAATTGGCGCGCAGTGTAATCGAGGGAGACTCGGGCCGGACCCCGGAAAGGGTGTACCGTTCTTGGTGTCCGCCGTACCGGAATCGACAGCGGAGGCCTCCATCGGGAAGAACCGGACACTCGCGACGGTCGCGCTCGGAATCCTCGCGGCCGGCGCGTCCTGCGCTCCCGCCGCGTCCCCGCAAGGCGCGGAGGCGGCCGCCGCACTGGCGAGCCGGGCCGCCAGCGCCCTGATCGCAACGGCACGAGCGCAAACGTCGCCCTTTCCGAGCGAGAGGACCCCGACTCCCGTCGGCCCCCCGGCCGACCACGCCTCGCTCGATCTCCTCCTCGCGGCGCTCTACGAGGGGGTCTCCCACGATGCGGAGACCGAGCCGAACTGGAGCCGCCTCGAGCCCCTCTTCCTGCCGGGCGCCCGCCTGACTCCGCCCCGCCCGATCGGGGACCCGAGCTTCAAGGCGCTTTCCTTCGACGAGTTCCGCGAAGCCGTGAGGAAGGGGATGGCGTCGCGGAAGGAGCAGGGAAAGCCCTCGGGCTTCTATGAGAGCGAGATCGGCCGCGAGGAGTCGGCCTTTGGCAACATGATCCAGGTCTTCTCCGCTTACGAGGGCCGCTTCCGCAAGGACGATCCGAAGCCCTTCATCCGGGGGATCAACTCGATCCAGGTCGTCCGGATCACCAACGAGCGCTTGGCGATCGTGTCGATCGTCTGGGACACCGAGCGGCCGGAGAATCTGATCCCGGAGAAGCTGATCCGGCCGGCCTCGGCGGTCTCGCCCTAGCTTTTCTTCTTCTCCGCGACCCACGCGTCGACCCGCGCCTCGAGGACGTCGAGCGGGAGCGCCCCGGCGTCGAGCACGGTGTCGTGGAAGCCGCGGATGTCGAAGCGGGGGCCGAGCTCCTTCTGCGCGCGCGCCCGCAGATCCAGGATCTTCAACTGCCCGATCTTGTAGGCGAGGGCCTGGCCGGGATCGGAGATGTAGCGGTCGGTCTCGCTCTGGACTTCCACCTCGTCGATGCCGGAGTGCTCGTGGAAGAAGTCCACGACCTGCTGCCGCGTCCACTTCTTCGCGTGGAATCCGGTGTCCACGACGAGGCGGATCGCCCGGAGCATCTCGTCCTGCAGCCGGCCGTAGTCGCTGTAGGGGTCCTGGTAGAAGCCGACCTCCTTGCCGAGCCGCTCCGAGTAGAGCGCCCACCCTTCGACGAAGGCGGTGAACTGAATCTGGCGGCGCACGGGCGGCAGCTCCTCGAGCTCCTGGGCGATCGCGATCTGCATGTGGTGTCCGGGCACGCCCTCGTGGTACGCCGTCGATTCGATGCTGATCGTCTTGCGCGAGGTCGCGTCGCCCGTGTTCACCATGACGTGCCCGGGGCGCTTGCCGTCGGGAGTGCCCTGCTCGTAGGAGGCGCCGGAGGCCTCCTTCTCGCGGAACTTCTCGACCGGGAGCACGACGCAGTCGGCCTTCGGCAGCCGGCCGAAGAGCTTCGGCAGCTGCGGCTTCATCTGCGCGATGTACTTGCGATAGAGGTCGAGGATCTCGTCGCCCGACGTCGCCTTGCGCCTCGGGATCCTTCTGGACGGCGGCGTTGAAGCTCTTCAGGTCGGAGTATCCGAGCTTCTTTCCGACCTCCAGGGTCTGCTTCTCGAGCGTGGCGACCTGCTCGAGCCCGATCGCGTGGATCTGGTCGGGAGTCAGATCCGTCGTCGTCTGGCGCTTCACGAGCACCGCGTATCGCTCCGCCCCGTCCGGGAGCGACCACATGCCGGGCTCCGAGCGTCCCTTCGGGGCGTACTCGTTCTTGATGAAGGCCCCGAACTTCGCGTACGCGGGCACGATCGATTCCCGGATCGCCGCGAGAACGGCCGCCGAGAGCCGCGCGCGGTCGGCCGGCGAGAAGTCCTTCGGGAACTTCTGGAGCGGCTGCGCGAAAGGAGAGTCCTCCGGTTTGCCCGCGGCGATCCCCTCGCACTGGGCCGTGACCTTCTCGAGCAGGAAGCGCGGGGGCATCAGGCCCTCCGCCATTCCCTTGCGCATCTGGACGACGGTCTGATCGAAGAGTGTGGGCAGCTGCCGCAGGCGAGCCACGTAGTCGTCGTAGTCCTTGACCGTGTCGAACGGCAGGAGCTGCACGAGCTGCGGCGACTGGAGATGGACCCCGGCGATCTGGGAGACCGGCATCTCCCAGTTCCGGAATCGCGAGTCTTCGATCTGCTCCCGGAAGCTGCGGATCAGCAGGGTCCGCGTCAGGCCTTCCTGATCGGGAAATCCGGTCGGGTCGATCGCCTCGAAGCGGGAGAGGAAGACCCTGGTCTGGGCGAGATCCGCGTCGATCTCCGCCTGCGAGAAGTCGGTGATCTTGTCGTTCCAGCGCTTGTCCCCCAGGATCGAGGCGAACTCGGGGCTGTGGGAGAGCGTGTACTCCCAGTGCTCGGCCGTCAGGTCCTGGAAGGCCTTGCGGCGCGCTTCGAGGTCCCCCGCGGCGGGCGGGGCGCCGCGGCCGGCGATCGTCAGGCTCATGCCGAGTGCTCCACAAAGTACGAGTCGGCGCATGGATCCTCTCTCTCGACCCGGGGGGTCGCAAGGGAGATACGAAGCCCGGCCCCGGAGGTTCCGTCCTTCGACCCAGGGAGCCTCTAGAATGTCCCGCCGTGACGGCGATTCGCCGGGCCGGAGTGGGTTATCCGGCAGCCGCTCTCGGGGTCGGGCTGACGGTGGGGCTGCTCAAGCTCTTTCCGGGACTGACCGACTCGACCGTCGCGCTTCTCCTTCTGCTCGCCGTGTTCCTCTCGGCCTGGATCTGGCAGAGCGGCCCCGGCGTGTTCGCCGCGATTCTCGCCACCGCCGCATTCAACTTCTTCTTCCTTCCGCCCCTCTACACCTTCACCGTTCAGGACCCCCGCAACGTCGCGGCGCTCTTCGTCTTCCTCGCGTCGGGTCTTCTGATCGGAAGGCTCTCCGCCCTCTCCCGGCAGAGGCTTCGGCAGGTCGACACCGAGCGCCGGGATCTCGCCACGCTGACCCGCCTCTCCGAAGCCTTTCTCGCCGACACCAACCGCGAGTCTCTGCTCGGCGTCGTCGTCGATCGGATCCGCGATGCCCTGCAATGTCAGCAGGTCTCCCTCTGGCTGGGTGGGAACAGCGGCGAAGTCTCCGAAACCGTCGCGACGCCCGCCGCTTCGGTCCGCCAGGATCTGGTGGAGCTCGCGTACCGCCAGGGCAACTCCGCAGAGTTCCCGTCCGACCTGGGAGGGACGGACATCTACCTGCCCGTCCCGGTGGGCGTCCAGCGCGCCGGCGTTCTCATCGCGCGAGGGGTTCAGGCGAGCGAGCGGCTGGCCGAGGGATGCGCCGTGCTGCTGGGGCTCGCGCTCGAACGCGAACGCTTCCTGCGCCTGGCGCGCGAGGCCGAGGAAACGAAGGCGAGCGAACAGATGAAGTCGACGCTGCTCGCCGCGCTCGCGCACGACCTGAAGACCCCGGTGGCAACCGCCCGCGGCGCCGTCGAAAACTGGATGGCGGAAGCGGGCTCCTCGGACAAGACGGCGCTGGCCCTGGAACAGATGAAGGCGCTGTCGCGCCGGATCGACGAGCTGATGGAAGTCGTCCGCCTGGACTCGGGCATCGCGCGGCCGCGTCGGGAGGTCGTTTCCGCGGGCGAGCTCGTCGAGGCGGCGATCTCTCGATTCGGCGACGCCCTCGAGAACCACTCTCTCTTCATCGAGCCGCCCCCTCCGGACGCCGCGGTGGAAGTCGATCCGGGCCAGCTCACGGAGGCCCTGGGGCACGGCCTCGAGAACGCGGCGGCGTACTCTCCGCGAGGCAGCGCCATCCGGGTCGCGGTGACGGTCAGGGGCAACTCTGTCTTCTTCCACATCTCCGATCACGGCAGCGGCGTTCCCGCGAGCGAGCGCGAGCGCGTTTTCCAGCGATTCGTGCGGCTCCCCTCCTCGAAGGCGGTCCCGGGCACCGGGCTCGGCCTGACCATCGCCCGAAGCTTCGTCGAGTTGAACGGCGGATGGCTGAGGCTCTCCGACGCCGACGGCGGAGGCACGACCTTCGAGATCGAGCTGCCGAAGGTCCGGCGATGAGCCGGATTCTCGTCGTGGACGACGAGGCCGGGATCCGCAAGGTCGTCCGCGACGCCCTGGAACGAAGCGGGCACGACGTCGAGACCGCCATCGACGGCGAGGAAGCGCTCGCGCGGTTCTCGGAGGGCGCGTTCGATCTCGTGGTCTCCGACTGGAAGATGCCCGGCATCGACGGCTTCGAGCTCGTCCGGCGACTCCGCAAGAGCTCCTCGGTGCCGATCCTGATGCTGACCGTGCGCTCGGAGGAGCGCGACAAGGTGCGCTTGCTCGACGCCGGCGCCGACGACTACGTCACCAAGCCGTTCGGCGTCGCGGAGCTCGTGGCGCGCGCCGGGGCCTTGCTGCGTCGGCGTCCCGGACGCGGCGAAACGCCCGCGCTCGTCCGTTTCGGAAACGTGGAGTTCGACCGGGAGGCGCGGAGCGTGCGCCGCGAGGGGCGGCCGGTCCATCTGACCCCGACGGAGTTCTCGCTGCTGACCGCGCTCCTCTCCAAGCCGGGCGCGGTCTGGACCCACCGGCAGTTGATGGCAGCCGTCTGGGGCACGACCGCCGGGGTCACCGCCGACACGCTGCGCGTGCACATGGGGAGTCTGCGGCGCAAGCTCGAGTCGGACCCGAACCGGCCGCGTTGGATCCGCACCGAGCCCTGGGTCGGGTACCGGTTCACGCCGGAAAGCTAGGAGGATCGGGCGGCGCAGGCCCAATCCCTCGATTCCTCAAGAGCTCGAGCCTTTGGAAAGTCTTTCGAGGCTCCTTCGGATTCCTTTGGACCGGCTTCGTCACACTTCTCCTCGTCCTGGAGGTGAGCTTGAAATTCCTTCCCGAGAGAAAGCGCCATCGGTTTGCAGCACGCCACGCGGGCCTCGCTCTCCTCTGCCTGGCGGCCGGGGCGGTCGCCGGAGTCTGCGCCTCGCACGAGATCCTTCGGTGGGTCCTCGTCGCCCTCGGAGTCGTCGGCTACTTCGTCTGCGGGGCCGACGCCGTGCGGCTCCGCCCCACGGCGAGCCGCAGCTCACGATAGCCGCGTTTCCGGAGGCCGAGACGCCTCGGGCGCCCTCCGCGGCGGCAGCGACGTTCGAACTCGGAACACTCCCTCACACGGCGGGAGCGGACTCCTGCTCTTGCAACAGGCGCCTTCCGGGCAACCCCGCTACGATGCCTCCCCGTGCGAACGAAGGAGCCTGGAATGCGCTCCCACAGCGCTTCGATGCGCCTCGCGCAATGCACCTCTCGCCCCCGCTTCGATTCGTCTTTCGAAATTCTTTCGGCCTCGTTGCGGACTTCTTTCCGGATCATCGGCGAGGCTCACCGCATGACGACGAAGGGAATCTCTCGCCGCCCGCTTCGATGGCTCCTCTCCGGAGTGGGCGGGTTCATCGTGTTGCCGCTCGTCGGAGGCCTCTTCCCGGCAACCTTCGAGCCCGCCTTCGCCGTCGCGGGGTTCGCCGTGTTCGTTCTCTGTGTGCGCCGGGCGCTCGTGCTCTGGAGGGTCGACGACATCGTCTTCGACCAGCCACGGAAGTTCGACGCCGGCAGGGCGAAGAGACCCCGCCTCGCCGTCGCGGTGGTGTTTCTGGCGCTCGCGGCAGGGACCGTTTCCGCGCAGCAGACGATCTTCAACGTCCCGTCGGCCGACGTCCTGGACAAGGGGAAGGTGTACCTGGAGGAAGACAACCTCTGGCGCCCGCAGGACCCGAATTTCGCCGTCTTCACGGTGCGAGGCGTCTACGGGTTGGGCGCCCACGTCGAGGCCGGCTTCAACTTCGGGGGTTTCGTCACTCCCGGCCGATCGACTCCAACCGCCGTCGCCGCCGTGAAGTGGCAACCTCTCAAGGAGGGCAACTTCGCCCTGACCGTCGGCGCCCACGGTCTCTTTTTCCTGCGCGGCTCCGAGGACGGCGACCCGGCCGGACACTTCTATGGCCACGCCTCCTACGCCTTTCCGACGAACACGCGGATTACGGCGGGCGGCTGGGTGGCCACGCCGGGCTACGCGGGAGCCGATACGAAGACGGGTGCCCTCGTTGGCTTCGAGCAGAAGATCGTTGATCACCTGAACTTGATCGGCGACTGGTTCAGCGGCAAGAACGGCATCGGCTACGTCACGCCAGGGATCTCGTCGACCTGGGGAGGCTGGACGCTCTACGCGGGATATTCTTTCAAGAACGGCGACTCCAAAGGTAACGCCATGCTGTTCGAGCTCGGCGTGACCTTCTGAGCGAGAGGAGGAGAGGCGATGTGGGACCTCGTTTTTCTCGCGGCCACGCTTCTGTTGTTCTGGGCTGCGATCGTCTACACGCGCCGCTGCGACCGGATCTGAGGGGAGAAGACGATGGGATGGGAGGACATTCTCGGGCTCGCGGTGACTCTCGCGCTTCTCTGGTACCTACTGCGGGCAATGCTGAAAGCGGAGGAGATCTGACGCCATGACCGGGATCAACCTTCTCGAGATCGCCGTCTATCTGGCGATCATCGTCGCCCTGACGCCGATCCTCGGCGGCTACATGAAGAAGGTGTTTTCCGGCGAGAAGACGTTTCTCGATCCGGTGCTCCGTCCGCTCGAGCGCGGGATCTACCGGCTCTGCGGCGTCGACGCCTCGAAGGACCATGGCTGGATCGAGTGGACCGTGACGATGCTCGTCGTCAATGCGGCGTCGCTTTTCATCCTCTACGGCATGCAGCGGCTGCAGAAGCTCCTTCCCTACAACCCGAACGGATTCGGGCCGGTCTCCCCCGACTCCGCCTGGAACACGGCGGTCTCCTTCACGACCAACACGAACTGGCAGGGGTATTCCGGCGAGAGCACGATGTCCCACTTCACGCAGATGGCGGGGCTGGCCCTCCACAACTTCCTCTCGGCCGCGACCGGAATCGCGATCGCCGTGGCGGTCATTCGCGGGGTCGCCCGCGAGAAGGCGGCCGGCATCGGAAACTTCTGGTACGACTGCACCCGCTCGATCCTCTGGGTGCTGCTCCCGATCTCGCTCGTCGCGGCGCTCTTCCTCGTCTCGCGCGGAGTCGTGCAGAACTTCCGCGCGGACGTCGCCGTCACGACCGTCGAAGGAAAGGTGCAAAAGATCGCGCAGGGCCCGGTGGCCTCCCAGGAGGCGATCAAGGAGCTCGGAACCAACGGCGGGGGATTCTTCAACGCCAATTCCGCGCACCCGTACGAGAACCCGACGCCGGGCACCAACTTCCTGGAGATCGTCCTGATCTTCGCGGTCGGAGCGGGGCTGACCAACACGCTCGGGCGCATGACCGGCTCGACCCGCCACGGTTGGGCCGTCTTCGGCGCCATGGCGGTGATGTTCCTGGCTGGCGCTCTCCTTGCCGGAGTCGCCGAGCAGAAGGGCAACCCGATCCATCAGGCGGCCGGCGTGGCCGCACGCCCGACGGCGGGGGGCACCGGCGGCAACATGGAGGGGAAGGAGGTTCGATTCGGTATCGGCGACTCCACTCTGTTCGCCACGATCACGACGGACGCCTCCTGCGGCGCCATCAACTCCTGGCACGACTCCTACACGCCGATCGGAGGCCTCGTCCCGCTCGCCAACATCGCTTCGGGAGAAGTGATCGTCGGCGGCGTCGGCGCCGGCCTCTACGGCATGTTCCTGTTCATCGTCCTTTCCGTCTTCATCGCGGGCCTCATGGTCGGGCGCACGCCCGAATACCTCGGCAAGAAGATCGAGGCGCACGAGGTCAAGCTCGCGATGCTGTCGGTGCTCATCTTGACGCTCTGCATCCTGGGGTTCACGGCGGCGTCGTCGGTTCTTCCTGCCGGGCTCTCGTCCCTGAACAACAAGGGCCCTCATGGCTTTTCGGAGATCCTCTACGCGTTCGAGTCGGGAGCCGGCAACAACGGCTCGGCGTTCGCCGGACTCAACGCGAACACGCTCTGGTACAACACCACGCTCGGACTCGACATGTTCTTCGGCCGCTTCTTCATGCTCATCCCGATCCTCGGCATCGCCGGCTCGCTCGCGGCCAAGAAGAAGGTCCCCGAATCGGCGGGTACCTTCCCCGTGACCGGCCCGCTCTTCTCGGTTCTGCTCGTCAGCGTCATCCTGATCGTCGGAGCGCTGACCTTCTTTCCCGCCTTCTCCCTCGGGCCGATCGTCGAGCACCTGCTGATGAAGGCCGGAACTCTCTTCTGAGGAGGACGCCCAGTGGCCAACCCCCGACGCGCGGCTCTCTTGGATCGCGCAATCGTTCGCGCGGCGACCCGCGACGCGTTCAAGAAGCTCGATCCGCGCCTGCAGGCGAAGAACCCGGTCATGTTCGTCGTCCTCGTCGGCGCCGTCCTCGTGACGCTGCTGCTGGTGCGCGACCTGGCCCGCGGCCGGGACGTCATCTTCAATCTCCAGATCGCGCTCTGGCTCTGGTTCACGCTCTTGTTCGCCAACTTCGCCGAAGCGATGGCCGAGGGGCGGGGCAAGGCGCAGGCCGCGGCTCTTCGCCGCGGGCGCACGGAGACCATCGCGCGGCGGGTCACCCGCAAGGGGGAGGAACCCGTTCCCGCCACGAGCCTCCGAAAGGGGGATCGGGTCATCGTCGAAGCCGGGCAGATGATCCCGGGAGACGGCACTGTGGTCGAAGGAATCGCCTCGGTCGACGAGTCGGCAATCACCGGCGAGTCGGCCCCCGTCATCCGGGAGTCCGGAGGCGACCGCTCCGCGGTCACTGGCGGCACGCGCGTGCTCTCGGACCACATCGTCGTCGAGATTACGTCGAACCCGGGCGAGACTTTCCTCGATCGGATGATCGCGCTCGTCGAGGGCGCCTCGCGGCAGAAGACACCCAACGAGATCGCCCTCTCGATCCTGCTCGCAGGGTTGACGATCGTCTTCCTGATCGCCACCGTGACGCTCCGCCCCTTCGCGCTCTATGCCGGGGGGACCGCGACGACGCCGGTCCTCATCGCTCTTCTCGTCTGCCTGATCCCGACTACGATCGGCGGCCTGCTCTCGGCCATCGGCATCGCCGGCATGGATCGGGTCCTGCAGCACAACGTGCTCGCGATGTCCGGCCGCGCGGTCGAGGCGGCCGGCGACGTCAACGTCCTCCTTCTCGACAAGACCGGAACGATCACCCTGGGCAACCGGCAGGCCACGGAGTTCACGCCGGCGCCCCACGTGCTACCCGGCGACCTGGCGGAAGCGGCGCAGCTTTCGTCGCTGGCCGACGAGACTCCGGAAGGCCGCTCGATCGTCGTCCTCGCCAAGGAACGGTTCGCCCTGCGGGCCCGCCGCGTTGAAGGCATGAAGTTCATTCCTTTCTCGGCCTCGACACGCATGTCGGGCGTCGACTACAACGGGCGGCAGATCCGCAAGGGAGCGGGCGACTCGGTGGCCGAGTGGGTGCGCGGCCAGGGAGGAACGATCGAGCCGGCTGTCTCCGATCTGCTCAATAGGATCTCCGCCGAGGGCGCGACACCGCTGCTCGTGGCGGAAGGGTCTCGCGTGCTCGGTGTGGTCGCGCTGCGGGACATCGTCAAGGCCGGGATGCGGGACCGCTTCGACCGGCTGCGGGCCATGGGGATCCGGACCATCATGATCACGGGGGACAACCCCCTCACCGCCGCGGCGATCGCGCGCGAGGCGGGCGTGGACGACTTTCTCGCCCAGGCCACGCCCGAGCAGAAGCTGGCGCTCATCCGGAAGGAGCAGGAGGGCGGCAACCTCGTCGCCATGACGGGTGACGGCACCAATGACGCTCCCGCGCTGGCGCAGGCGGACGTCGGTGTCGCGATGAACACGGGGACGCAGGCGGCGCGCGAGGCGGGCAACATGGTCGATCTCGACTCGAACCCCACGAAATTGATCGAGATCGTCGAGATCGGAAAGCAGCTCCTGATGACGCGCGGGTCTCTGACGACCTTCTCGATCGCCAACGACGTGGCCAAATATTTCGCGATCCTGCCGGCGATGTTCGCTGCGACCTATCCCGCCCTGAACGCCCTGAACATCATGCGGCTCGGCAATCCCAAGTCGGCGATCCTCTCCGCGGTCATCTTCAACGCGCTGATCATCATCGCCCTCATCCCGCTGGCGCTGCGTGGCGTCAAGTACCGCCCCCTGGGCGCGGCCCGCATCCTGTCCCGCAATCTCTGGATCTACGGTGTGGGCGGCGTGATCGTGCCGTTTGTCGGAATCAAGCTGATCGACTGGATCGTCCTGGCCCTGCATCTGGCCTGAGGCAACTGATCATGAAGCTCGCCATCCGCTCGACGATATTCGTCATCATCCTGACCGTCCTGCTCGGCGGGGTTTATCCCGCGGTCGTCACGGCCATCGCGCACCTATTCTGGCCGGACCGGGCGGACGGCTCCTTCGTCACGGCGGGGGGACGCGTGGTCGGCTCGGAGCTGATCGGCCAGAATTTCGCGGGCCCGCAATATCTGCATCCCCGCCCCTCCGCCGCCGGAAAGGAAGGCTACGACGGGACTTCCTCCGCCGGAACGAACAAGGGAGCAACCGACGCGGATCTGGCGAAATCGGTCGCGGCGGCCGTCGCTGCGGCGCGAGCGGACCGTCCGGGAGATTCGAGCCCCGTCCCCGCAGATCTCGTCACGACCTCGGCCTCGGGACTCGACCCGCACGTGTCTCCCGACGCCGCCCTCTGGCAGGCGGCGCGCATCGCCAAAGCCCGCGGAGTCGGCGAGCAGCGCGTCGCCGAGGTCATCCGCCGGCACATCGAGCCGCGCACGCTCGGGCTCCTCGGGGAGCCGCGAGTCAATGTCCTCCTGACGAACCTCGACCTCGACCAGACTCTCCCGCATCCGTAGAGGTCGACAGTGGCATCGGAGCCTCCAGGCTCTTCGAGCGCATTCGAGGACCTCAAGAATCCGATGCGCGCAGCGGTCCTCGCCGTCCTTCTGCTCACGGTCCTGACGGGCCTTCTGTATCCGCTCGCCGTCACGCTCCTCGCCCGCCTCGTCTTCCCGCGGCAGGCCGCGGGCAGCCTGGTCGAGCGGGAGGGGCGTGTCGCGGGCTCCGAGCTGATCGCGCAGGACTTCCGTGCGCGAGGCTACTTCCATCCCCGTCCCTCGGCGGCCGGATCCGGCTACGACGGAGCGTCCTCCGGCGGAAGCAACCTCGGGCCCTCGAACCCGAAGCTCACGGACGGTCTGGCGACGGCCGCTGGGAGCGAGTCCTACCAGGGCGTCGCCCAGATCGCCGCCGCATATCGGCGTGAAAACGGCCTGTCGCCGCGATGGCCTCTGCCGGCGGATGCCGTCACCCGCTCCGGAAGCGGGCTCGACCCCCACATCAGCCCGGCCAACGCCGCCTTGCAGGCCCCTCGTGTGGCGCGCACTCGCCACATGGCTCTCGAAGAAGTCCGGCGGCTCGTCTCCGTCCACACGGAGCCGCGTCAGTGGCTCTTCCTCGGCGAGCCTCGCGTCAACGTGCTCGTTTTGAACATGGCGCTCGATCGGGTCGCCTCGCGGCCGGGGGACGCCGGCCCGTGAGTCTTTCCAATTTTCTGCAGTACGCCGCGTTCCTGCTTTGTGTGACTCTCCTGGTCAAGCCGCTCGGCGGATACATGGCGCGCGTCTTCCAGGGAGAAAAGACCCTTCCGGATCGGCTGCTCCGCCCCGTCGAGAGCGCCATCTACCGCATTCTCGACGTCGATCCGCAACACGACATGACGGCGCGTGAGTACAGCGTCGCTTTTCTCTTGTTCAGCCTGTTCGGGACGCTCCTCCTCTACGCCCTCCTGCGCGCACAGTCCCTGCTTCCGTGGTACGACGCCGCGTTCCTCAAGACTCCCATGACGCCGGACCTCGCGTTCAACATCGCGATCAGCTTCTCGACGCCGACGACCTGGCAGCCCTACAGCGGCGAGACCACGACTCTCCGACTTCAGCCAGATGGTCGGGCTCGCGGCGCAGAACTTTCTCGCCGGTGCGGCGGGCCTCGCCGTCGGCATCGCCTTCCTGCGGGGTCTCGTCCGGACGAAGTCGGCGGGCATCGGGAATTTCTGGGTGGACCTCGTCCGCTCGATCCTGTGGATCCTTCTCCCGATCTCGCTCGTCGGCGCCCTTCTGCTCGTCTGGCAGGGGGTTCCGGCGAACTTCGACCCGTACACGCGGGCGATCACCCTGGAGGGCCGACCCCAGGCGATCGCGCAGGGCCCGGTCGCGCCGCTCGAGATCATCAAGAACCTGGGGACGAATGGCGGAGGTTTCTTCAACGCCAACGGCGCCCATCCCTTCGAGAACCCGACGCCGCTCGCGAATTTTCTCGAGATGCTCTCGATCGCCGCCATCCCGGCGGCGCTTCCCTACACCTTCGGGCGGATGCTCGACCGAACGCGTCAGGGCTGGGTCCTCTTCGGCGTGATGGTCTTTCTCTTCGCGGTCGGGCTCGTGCTCTGCCATGCGGCCGAACAGGGCGGAAACCCGAGGGTCGCGCGTGCGGGCGGAGTCGAGCGCTCCGCGACGGCGAGCCAGCCCGGCGGCAACATGGAGGGCAAGGAGGTCCGATTCGGCGTCGGGGGTTCGGTCCTCGCGGCGATCACCACCTCGAACGGCTCCGCGGGCTCGACGAATTCCTCGCACGACAGCTACACGCCGGTCGGGGGCCTCGTCCTTCTGTTCAACATGTTGATGGGCGAACTGATCTTCGGCGGGCTGGGAGCGGGGCTCTACAGCATCCTGGTCATGGCCTTCATCGGGCTGTTCGCGGCCGGGTTGATGGTCGGCAAGACGCCGGAGTTCGCCGGAAAGGTCATCGCTTCCGGAGAGATCAAGCTCATCACGCTCTACACCCTGGCGGCTCCCGCTTTCGTGCTAATCCCAACGGCAGTCGCCGTGGCGCTGCCGGCCGGACTCGCCGGATTGACGACGAACTCCGGTCCCCACGGCTTTTCCGAGATCCTCTACGCGTTTACGACGTGCTTCGCCAACAATGGTCAGGCGTTCGCCGGACTCTCCGCGAACAGCCCGTTCTACAACCTCACGACGGCTCTTGCGATGCTCGCCGGCCGCTTCGCACTGGCGATCCCGGCCCTCGCTCTCGCCGGGCGCTTCGCGCGGCAGGGAAGGCGCCCCATGACGGCCGGAACGCTCCCGACGGACTCTTTCGCGTTCGCCCTCGTTCTCATCGGCACGACTCTCGTCGTCGGAGGGCTTTCCTATCTCCCCGCCCTCGCGCTCGGACCGATCGTCGAGCACCTCCTGCTGGCAGCGTAGGACGCGCGATTTGGTCCGAACGCTCTAAGATTCGCGCATGCCGCAGCTGGAAGCGCCCCGAAGCTCGCCCGACGTCTTTCTCAAGCTCATCGAGAAGTCGCGCCGCGGGAGGCTCAAGATCTACATCGGGCACGCGGCGGGCGTCGGGAAAGACCTACCAGATGCTGGAGGACGCCGATGCCCTGAAGGCGCAGGGCGTGGATGTCGTCGCCGGTGTCATCGAGACGCACGGACGAGCCGAGACCCTCGCCAAGATCGGAGACCTCGAGGTCATCCCGCGCCGTCAAGGTCCCCTACAAGGGGAAGGAGCTCGAGGAGATGGACCTCCCGCGATCCTGGCGCGAAGACCGGAGGTCGTCCTGGTGGACGAGCTCGCCCACACCAACGTCCCCGGCGTCGAAGAACGAGAAGCGCTATCAGGACGTCGAGGACATCCTCGCCGCCGGGATCTCCGTCATGACGACCGTCAACATCCAGCACTTCGAGTCGGTCCAGGAGATCGTCTCGCGCGTGACGGGTGTCGAGGTCCGGGAGCGCGTTCCGGACCGGTTGCTGCGCCAGGCCGACGCCGTCGTCAACGTGGATCTGCCTTCCGAGGAGCTCATCGACCGTCTGCGGGCGGGCAAGATCTATCCGGCCGAGCGCATCCCGACGGCGCTCCAGAACTTCTTCACCGAGGAGAACCTGGCTTCGCTCCGAGAGCTCGCGATGCGGCAGATCGCCGATCGCCTCGAAGCGGAGCGCCGCGGCACCGACCGGTCGGCCGCCGCCGAGCCCGTCGGGGCCAAGGCGATGGTGGCCATCTCCTCCAACCCCGAGACCACACGCCTGCTTCTGCGGCGCGCCTCGGCGATCGCCGGGCGCCTCAACACGAACTGGTTCGCCGTTTACGTCCGGACCAAGCGAGACAGCCCGCAGCGGATGAGCGCCCGCGAACACCGTCTCTTGTCGGAGAACGTCACGCTCGCCATGGAGCTCGGCGCGAGGGTGGTCTGGCTGCAAGGAGAAGACGTCGCCGCCGAACTGATGCGCTTCGCGCGGGAGCAAGGCGTGACGCTTGCGATCTTCGGCAAGAGCCGGCGCCCGGTACTCGTGCGCCCTTTCCGGAAGAGCCCGATCGACACATTCGCGAGCCTCGGTACCGGCATCGACGTCTACGAGATCGAGACCGAAGCCGGCCGGTAGGCCCGGCCGTCCGCGGCCCTTCGCCTGCCGGGCCGCCGCCTCGCAACGAACCGCCTCCCGGCCGAGGAACCGGGCGGTGTTTCGCGTCCGAGAGCTCCGGGACGGCGCCCGCGACTTTCCACCCCCCTTGAGCCCGGCGGCGCCTCGGGCCTATTCTCTTGTCCACGAACCCTCGCGACAGGTTCCATCGAAGTCTGCTGCCTCGGAAAGGAGGAGCCGCATGAAGTCCATCAACTGGGGACGGGTCATACTGGGCGGGATCGTGGCCGGAGTCGTGATCAACCTCTCCGAGTTCGTTCTGAACGAGATCGTCCTGAAGTCGGGCAACGAGGAGGCCATGAAGGCCCTCGGAAAGACGATGCCGACGGGCGGCGGGACGATGGCCGTCTGGATCGTTCTCGGTTTCGTGATCGGAATCGCCTCGGTCTGGCTCTACGCCGGGATCCGTCCCCGCTACGGCCCCGGAGCCGCGACCGCCGTCAAGGCCGGAATCCTCGTCTGGATTCTCGGGTCCCTCTACTCGACCATCGTCTTCTGGAACCTCGGTCTCTACCCGTTGAACATGCTCCTCATCGTCTGGACGCTCGTCGAGGCCATCGTCGCCACCGTCGTCGGCGCCTGGCTTTACCGGGAGGAAGGGGCGTCGTAGGGGCGGGCCCGCGACATCCGCCGCAGCGGCTGTAGGGGCGGCCCTTGCGGCCGCCCGGCGGAACAGCAGCCGGCCTGTTCAATTCGGGCGGGCGGGGACAAGCCCCGCCCCTACAGCCGGAGCGCGACCTCTTCGGAACACGAGAACAGCCGCTCGCAACGCGACCAAGTTTCGCGAGCTGACGAGCGAAACGACTCGCGTTGCGGGAGCCGGAGCGCAGCGAGGGGGACTAGGCCAGTCGTCGAGTCCCTTTGGACGAGCGACTGGCCGGTGGCGCTAGCCAAGTCCCCTCGCAAGCGAAGGCGACGGAAGCTACGGCGACGTTCTCGCTCCCGGGCCCTTCAGCGCCCGCCCGGCGGGCGAGCCCGTGGGCTCTCCGTCGCGCAGCACCTGCACGCCGTTGACGAAGACGTGCCGCACACCGACCGAATACTGCTGCGGTTTCTCGTAGGTCGCCCGGTCGGCGATCGTCGTGGGATCGAACACGACGACGTCGGCATACATCCCGGGCTTCACGAACCCGCGCCGGTCGAGGCCGAGGTTCGTCGCCGGTAAGCCCGAGAGCTTGCGGATCGCCTCGGCAAGCGGGATCACCTTCTCTTCCCGCACGTACTTGCCGAGCAGCCGCGCGAAGTTCCCGTAGGCGCGCGGATGGGTCGAGGACTTCAGGAACACGCCTTCCGGAGCCTGAGAGTCCGCGTCCGAGCCGAAGGACACCCATGGCAGGGCGACCTCCTTCTTCACGTTCGCCTCGGAGATCATGAAGAAGACCGCGCCGGTCTGAGCCTTCGACTCGACGATCAGGTCGATCGCGATCTCGACGGAGTCCTTCCCGCGCTGCTTTGCGATCTCTCCCAGGGTCTTGCCGGTCAAGGGCTTCATCGCCTCCGGGCCGAAACCGACCAGCAGCACGCGGTCGGGAGACCCCGTCAACAGACAGAGATTCTCCCAGCCCTTTCCCGGCTTGTGCATCTCGTCGGCGATCTTGCCCCGGGTCTCCGGCTCCACCAGCCTCTTCCGCATCGCGTCGGGGCCGCCGTCGTGGGCCCAGGGCGGCACGCAGGCGTCGAGGCTCGTCGCGCCGGCCGTGTACGTGTACATGTCCGCGGTGATCTTCAAACCCTGGCGCCGCGCCTCTTCGACACGGGCGATGACCTGATCCATCTTCGGCCAGTTGGCCTCGCCGCCCGCCTTCAGATGGTAGATCTCCGCGGGCAGCCCCGCCTCGCGGCTGATCCGGATCAGCTCGTCGACCGCCTCGAGGAGCCCGTCGGCTTCGCTGCGCATGTGGGAGATGTACTTGCCCTGATACTTCGCCGCGACTTTGCAGAGCTCGATGAGCTCCTCGGTCGACGCGTAGTTGGCCGGCGCATAGATGAGCGAGGACCCGATCCCGAGCGCGCCGGCTTCCATCTCCTTGCGCACCAGCTCCCGCATTTGACCGAGCTCCGCCTCGGTCGGCGGACGCTTGTCGAAGCCCACGACGTAGGCGCGAATCGTCGTGGCGCCGACGTAGGAGGCCACGTTCTGCGAGATCCCGCGCTTCTGCAGAGCCTCCAGGTAGTCCCAGAGCGTGGTCCAGGGAATCTCGTAGTGAAAGTCGGTCTGCTGCGACTTGGCGAACTCCTTCAGGCGGTCGTTCCAGGGACCCATGGAGAAGCCTTCCCCGAAGATCTGCGTCGTGACGCCCTGGCGCAGCTCGCTCTGGGAGCGGCCGTCCACGAGGAGCGACTCCGTGGACCAGGAAAGCATGTTGACGAAGCCCGGCGCCACGGCGAGGCCCTTCGCGTCCACGATCTGCTTCGCGGCGGCCCGGGAGAGATCCCCGACCGCCTCGACCTTGTCTCCTCGGATCCCGACATCCGCAAGCCGGCCGGAGCTGCCCGTGCCATCGTAGACCGTGCCCCCCCGGATCACGACGTCGTAGGGGGCGTCCTCCGCCAGGGCAGGAAACGCGAGCGCGGCGGCCGCGAATGCGAGGGCGATCCGGCGCCGCCGCATCAGTAGGACGGCCCGATGTGCAGCAGCCGGCCGATCAGGACGAATCCGGCGGCCGCGACGCAGGAGAGCGCGATGAGGGTCTCTCCGAGCTTGCTCCAGATCCCCCGGGAGCGGCTCCCCCAGGCGCGCGCGGCGTTCCAGAGCGCCACGATCCCGCCGACGATGGCGAGGAGGGCGAGCCCCTGCATCAGGCGCAGCCACGGATCCATCCGGGCGCTCAGGAGATCGATGTTCTGGAGTCCCGAGATCACGATCGTCGCGTAGGTCGCGACGAGGACGACGTCGAGCACGCAGACGAGGCGGGTCCAGAGTCGCAGCCGGCGCTCCCCCGTCGGGAAGTCGAGCCGCTTGCCGTAGTGCCGCCGCACGAGCGCTCCGATCGGCCAGAGGATCACCGCGAGGAGGAGGACGGCGAGAGTGGAGATCCCGACCGGCATGAGAAGGCTCTTGTCGACGAGGCCGGGCGGCCGCGTGAAGGTGAAGAAGGGATAGCCCGTGACCACCTCGAGCCGGCCCGCCGCGTCGCGCACGAAGACGAGGCGATCCTGGCCGTGGACCTCGCGAAACGCCATCGGCCCGATCGGCTCCCAGCGCTTCGGCTTTCCGTTGAAGCCCTTCAGGTCGCCGACTTCGATCGTGCCTCCCTCCGCCGGTGCGACCTTCAACTGCGAAAAGAGGTAGAGGAGGTGGAGGAAGTTCGAGTCGGCGCGCCGGCTAACCAGGTAAGAGCCGCTCACGGTCTTGATGTCCGCGGCGGCCGACGGCACCGGGCTCGCGGCCGGCGTCTGGTAGGGGAAATAGCGGTCGAGGAACGACTCCCAGAGCAGGGTTCGGCCGCTCACCTCCCCCTTCCCCGCGCTGTTGTAGGAGACGAAGAACCCGAGCCCGGCGTCGAGCACCAGGTGCAGGTCGCTGTGGAACCACTGCGTGTCGCCGCCGTGCGAGATGATCCGGTGGCCGTTGCGCGACTCCTCGTAGAAGCCGAGGCACATCGCGTTCATCTCCGGCGAATGTCCACGCTGCCGCGCGTGCATGAGTTGCGCGGTCTCGGGCTTCAGGATCTGGACGTTCTCGAACCGCCCGTCCTGCAGGTGGGCGATCATGAAGCGGGCCATCGAGCCGCCCGAGGCCGACATCGCGCCGGCCGGCGAGGGACTGACGAACTCGAACTTCTCCGCCTTGCCCGAGCCCAGCCGATAGCCCTTCGACATGAGCGGCTCGAGATCCGCGGGGAGCGGCTGCCGGAAAGTCGCGCGGTTCATGCCGAGCGGCCCGGTGATGGACTGCTCGATGTACTCGGCGAAAGGCTTCCCGGAGACCCGCTCCACGATGTAGCCCGCGAGCGCGGTCGCGTAATTCGAGTAGGCCGGGGTCGTCCCGGGCGGAAAGATCCGCTGCGGCTGGTGTGTGGCGAGGTGCCGGCCGAGGGGCTGCAGGTGCTTCGGATCGCTCGTGAAGAGATCCTTGGCGTAGTCCTCGTAGCCGGGCGTGTGGGTCATGATGTCGCGCAGCGTGATCGGCTTGCCGAACGCCTCCGGGATCTTGAAGTCGATGTAGGCGTTGACGTCCTTGTCGAGGTCGAGCTTGCCCTGCTCGACCTGCTGCATCACCGCGGTCCAGGTGAAGAGCTTCGACGTCGAACCGGGGCGAAAGAGCGTGTCGTCCACCGAGACCGGCTTCTGCTTCTCGACGTCGGCGAAGCCGTAGCCCTTTCCGAAGAGCATCCGGCCGTCCTTCACGACGACGACGACGGCGCCCGCGATGTCCTCCCGCGCGAGCTGTGTGGGGACGAGCCCGTCCAGAAACGCTTCGACGTCGGCGGCGGTCAGGGACCCGGCGCCGGCCGGAGCGGCCGCGGGCGCGGAGGACGGAGCGGATCGTCCGGCCGCTCCGGCCGAGACGTCGGAGGCGGAAGCGGTCAGGACGACGCCGAGAAATCCCGCCGCGAGCGCGACGGAGTTGCCTTTCCAGTTCCTGCTCATCGAATCAAACCTCCGACGCGCCGCCGAAGCGGCCCGTCTCTGCAAACACGGGAGTATCCCTCCGGCGGGACTTTCGCCGGCGCTTTTTCGCCCTTAGAAATCGATCCTCAGCCCGAACTGAACGGAGCGCGGCCCGAGGCCGAGGGAGTCGGCGCTTCGGGTCGGCTGCCCCAATTCCGGGCCCACGACGCCGAAATAGCCGGCGGGATTGGTGTGGTCGAAGAGGTTGAACACCTCGACGAGAACCTGGATCCGGGCGCTGCCGATGGGGATCACCTTGGCCAGCTGTGCGTTGACCGTCCAGGTCGAAGCGCCGCGACCCGAGTTGTGCCCCACCCCCGGCGGCCGCTCCGTCAGATTGCCGTCGGCGTTGTCGTCCGTCCCCGTCGTGATGTTGTACGGCGCACCCGAGAGGAAGGTGCCGCTGGCGCCGAGAAGGATTCCCCACGGCCCGGTCCAGTTGACGCCCGCGTTCAGGGTGTGGCGGATGTCGTTCAAGCTCGGGCCCCAGTCCGCGCTCTTGTCGTAGTTGTCGCTCGGAAAGGCCTGGCTGCCGTCGGTATCGGTCCTGTTGCTTGCCAGGTTGTATGCGAGCTGGGCCGAGAGACAATCGGAGAACCGTTTCTGGAACCCCACCTGGAGGGCCGCGTACTCGGATTTGCCCTCGGTCTGGGGCTCCAACGCGGCGCCCACCGTCGGGTCCGGCCGCGGACACAAGCCGACCGGCTCACAGCCGACGTGCGCCGCATTGGCGTCCCGAATATTGAGCAGGTGGTAGCCGCGGGCGTAGACGAGATCGAGGCTGACGGCCATGTTCGTGCCGAGCGCGCGCTGGATGCCGAGGCTGCCGAGGTTCTTGTACGGCGTCGTGGCGTTGGGATCCACGATCGACACGTTCGGAGGCAATTCGAACGGGGGGGGGAGCCCCGGGGGCCGAACGAGGGGATCGGGATATCCCGGAGCAATGACGTATTGGGTCTCGAACCGGCCGGGTTCGTAGATCGAGGCGAGCAAAGGCACGTTCAGGAAGACCTGGTCGTAGTAGATGCCGAAGCCTCCGCGGACGGAAGTCTTGCCGTCTTTCGTCGGATCCCAGGCGAAGTGGATGCGGGGCCCGAAATTCTGCCAGTCGTGCTCGACGTAGGCCTGGTCCTCGTAATCCCACCGCAGGCCGAGGTTGAGCGTCAGGTACGGCGAGATTCTCCACTCGTCTTGCAGGAAGAGAGCAATGATGTTGTTCGAGATCTTGATGATGGGATTTCCCGTGGCGCCCACAAAGAGGGCCGGATAGGTCAACGGATCGGCCGCATTGTAGGGATCGTCGGTAAAGAAAATGAATTCGCCATCGAAGTTCTGCGGCACGAAGGCGTCGATGTTCACGTGGCTGTAGTCCGCGCCCGCCTTGAAAAAGTGGTTTCCCGTGCTGAAGCTCAGCGAATCGAGGAACTGATACCGATCCTCCGTAAAGCTTTGCGGCAGGTTCGGGAGCTTGCCCGAGATGAGGGTGGGCCGGATGATGAAGGCGCAGCCGGGGCAGTTGACCTGGGTGATGTCGTTCGCCTGGCTCGAGTACTGGAAGCGCGCTTCGTTGAGCGTCTCGCTCGAGATGACCCAGGAGTGGATCAGCGCGTAGTCGGTGTTGTCGGTCTTGAGCGTGGCCCCCGTCTCGCCGGTGAGCACGCGCCCCAACACCGTCTCCCCCACGTTGGTGTTCGTCTCCTTCGGATCGTCCAGCCGGAAGCGAAATGTGAGCATCTGGCTGTTGTTGGGGTGGTAGTCGAGCTTGAAGACGGCGCGCGGCTCGGTGAGATCGTTCGGAAAAGTGGTTTCGCTTCCGAGGCCCAGGGCCTCGAGCTTCGCCGGGTCGACCCCCACGACGGCCGTCCCGTTGCGCCACGTCTCCTCGAACGAGGCGAAGAAGAAGGCCTTGTCCTTCACGAAGGGGCCCGACAGGAAGGCGCTGGCGATCCACTGATCGAATGGGGTCTCGGCGCCCGCGAACGGATCGCTCGCGGTCAGGCCATCGGCCCGGTAGTACGCCGACGCCCGCCCGTGAAAGTCGTTTCCGCCCGAGCGGGTGATGACGTTGATGATCGCGCCGGAGGCCTGGCCGTACTGAGCCGAGTACGAGCTCGAGAGGACCTCGTATTCCGCGATCGCATCGGGGGAGTAGTCGCCGCGGTTGCCCCCGAGCGCGTCCTGGTCGTTGCTCACGCCGTCGGTCAAGAACGTGTTACTGGCTCCGGAGCTGCCGGCGCCCGAGATCGAGCTGCCATCCGTCACGCTCGGGCTGATCCCGGGAGCCAGGAGTGCGAGGCTCTCGAAGTCGCGCTCGGGCAGGGGAAGCTGGTCGATCTGCTGCCTCGAGATCGATGCCCCGATGGAGCTCTTGGTCGTCTCGACGAGGGGGACTTCTCCCATGACGGTCACGGTCTCCTCGACGGCGGAGACCTTGAGCGAAAAGTCGAGGATCGCCCGCTGGCCGATGGAGATCTTCACGCCCGAGCGGACCTCCGTCGCGAATCCCTGCAGCCCGACCGTGAACTCATAGTTCCCGGCAGTGAGCTCCGGGAGCCGGTAGGTGCCGGAGGCATCCGTGATCGCGGTGCGCGTCACGGCGGTCCCCAGGTTGCGGGCCGCGACCGAGGCTCCTGACAGCGGCTGTCCCGCCTCCGCTAGCACTCGACCGGTCACGCTCCCACCGATGGTCTGCGCCCGGCCGGCCACCGGCAGCAAGAGCAGCGCGGCCATAGCCAACGCCCTCGTCGATCGTTTCATCGGAGTCCTCCCTTCCCGGCGGCTCGCTCGCCCCACCCTTCGGCCTTCCCCCAATTTGGCGCGAGGATGCATCATTCGTTGCTTCAAGTCAACACGCCCCGCCGCTGCGCCGGGAGACCCTCGGCGGCCGGCCACCCGCGCGGGGGTCCCTACCTCATCGCATCAAGTATTGCAGCTAGTGCGGCGCCCCTCGGCCGGCTCGGCCGCGCCTCCGTTCGAAGACGTAGAGGGCCGTCTCGCCCCGCGGGTGGACGGAGCTCGCTTCGTACCCGAGGGCGAAGAGGCGCGGGGCGAGGCGGGCGAGGCGCGAGCGGGCGCGACGGGCCCCCGCCGGATCCTCGGAATAGAGCGCCGGCGCGCCGGCGGGGACCTCGACGGCCACGCGCGGGGCGTCCGGGATCCGCCCCGGCGTCGCGCGCGGGAGATCTCGGGCGTCCGCCGCCTCGCTCGTCGCGCCGCGCGCGGCCGCTTCGACCTCCGGCCGGTCGAGCCGCCACAGCACCTCGAATCGATCGGTCGGGAGACCCGCGTAGAGGCCGCCGAGCGAGCCGTAGAGATTCGGCAGGTAGGCGACGGCCCGGGCGCGCAGCCGCACGAGATTCAAGCGGGCGTTCACGACGAGGAAAGGGTCGTACGTCCACGTGACGGCGCGAATTCCACGCCGGAGACACCAGGCGCGCTGAAAAAACTTCAACCGGGCCGCGAGGTCCCTCCCCCGCCACGCGAGCCGCACCGCGAGCATGTGGGAGTGATGGCCCGCCACACCCAGGTTCGTCCGCGGCAGGCCGTGCACGAAACCGACCATCTCGCGCCCGTCGTAGGCGCCCGCCGTCAAGCCTCCGGCGTGCCCGACGGCGAGGAGGTCCGACGTCGAAGGAAGCTGCCGATCCTCGAACCCCCACACCTCGCGCACGACCTCCTGAACGGCCTCCATTTCGGCCAGGCGGTGCAGCTCCCGGATGACGATCCGGCTCATCCCTCGTCCGCCGCGAGCGCGGCCACGAGCGCCGCCCGCCGGGGGAGATCCGACATCAGGACGAATTCGTCGCGGGCGTGCGCGCCGCCCCCCCGCGGGCCGAGCCCGTCGAGCGTCGGAATCCCCGCCGCGGCGGTGAAGTTCCCGTCGGAGGCCCCCCCGACCCGGGCGGCCTCGAGCCCGAAGCCGAGCTCGCCCGCCACGCCGCGCGCCCGCTGGAAGAGCGCGAGGGAGTCAGGGGTCGGCACCAGGGGCGGCCGATCGAACCCCCCTTCGACCGACACGGAGACCCGCGAATCGGCGGAGCGATAGGCGGCGACCGACCTCTCCAGGCGCTCCGCTTCCTCCCGCGTCCAGGCGCGCGCGTCCACCGAGAGCTCGCCGTCCTCGGGGACGACGTTGGTGCGAAGGCCGCTCCGGGCGCGGCTCGGGACGACCGTCGTGCCGCTTCCCGAGTCGGCCAGGCCTTCGACGAACAGGACGAACCGGGCGAGCTCCAGGAGCGCCGAAGCCCCCCGCTCCGGCTCGAGGCCCGCGTGGGCGGCGCGGCCGCGAAAGCGGACGTGGAAGAGGCCGTGCCCCTTCCGCGCGATCTTCGCGGCTCCGTCGTCGGACGGCTCGAGCACGAGGACGCGGTGATGCCTCCGGGCGAGCTCGAGCGTCAGCGCGCGCGATGCGCCGCTTCCGATCTCCTCGTCCGGAACGAGCAGGAGCGTCGCGCGGGATGCCCGTTCCTCCGCCAGGGCCTCGAGCGCCGCCATCGCCACGGCGATCCCGGCCTTCATGTCGAAGACGCCGGGCCCCGTCGCGCGGTCTCCCGCGACGCGGAACGGGATCTCCCGCAGGGTCCCGGCCGGCCAGACCGTGTCGAGGTGGCCGAGGAGGAGAACGTCGCCTTCGCCGCCGGGACCGATGCGGGCGACGACGGCGTCGCCGGCGCCCGGGCACGGGCGCGTCTCGGCGGCGACGCCGCGCTCGCGGAGCCGGTCCCGCACCCAGGCGGCGAGGAGGGAGACTCGCTCCGGGTCCTCCGAAGGACTCTCCCGGACGACGAGGGCTTCGAGATCTCCGGCGATCCGATCCGACCGCTCCTCGAATCGGGCCAGCCAGCCGCCGGGATTCACTCCGGTCTCGCGGGCCGCCCGAGCTCCGCCCCGTCCGGCAGGGGCGCCGCTTCGTACCAGCGCGAACTCGAGAGGTAGTCCTTCTCGCTCTGGCGCAGGAGCGCCAGCGCCCGCCGCGGCTTGACCTGGGCGCACGCGACGAGGATCGCGTTGACGACGGCCATGGGAGCCGTGTACGAGCCGGTGAACGTCGAAGCGGAGATCGGTGCGAGGAGGTAGGACTCGCAGACCCGGGCGATGGGGGTCGTGTCGCTGTCGGTGATCCCGAACGCCGAGACGCCGTGGCGCTTCGCCCGCATCGCGGCCTCGACCGTCACGCGCAGGCATCGCCCGAAGCTGATGGCGATCAGGAGATCGCGACTCGTGAGCGACCGCACCCGGTGCTCCAGGTTCCCCGCGCTCCCGATCGGCGCCTCGGCGTCGAAGCCGATGGCCGCGAGGCCGTACGACAGGAACCAGGAGAGCGACGCCGCCAGATCCACGCCGACGACGAGCACGGATCGGGACCGATGGATTCGCCGCGCGAGGTCGACCACTTTGGTCGGATCGAGGCCCGACCGCAGCGAGTGGACGTTGTGGAGATCGCGCTCCAGGCTGTGGCGGACCAGGTCCGCCGCGCTCCGCCGCTCGCGGACCGTCGATTCCACGATGCGGTAGGGGGTGACGCGCTGGACGAAGTGGTCTCTCAGGTCCTGCAGGAAGTCGGCGTACCGCCGATAACCGAGGGCCTGGATCGTCCGCACGATCGTCGCCGGGTCCACGCGATATCGCCGCGCGAGCGCGCGCGAGGAGAGGAAGAAGGTCTCGTCCGGATTCTCGAGCGTCGCCTGGATCAGCCGCCGCCGCCGCGGGTTGAGGCGACGGCCGGCCTCGGCCAACCGCTGCTCGATCGAGGTTCGTGTCGGCATGTCGATCTCCTCGGCGCCGTCTCCGACGGCCGCGCCCCGCTTGGCCCCGCCGCCTCAGGCGGAGAGAATCTCACGAGGCGACCGTGCGCCCCGTTCGGGTGAGGCGCTCGACGGACTCGGTCCGGGCCGATACGAAATCCCGATCCACTTCGAACCCGAGCCCGGGCGCCCGGGGCACGTCCACCGTCCCGTCCCGGTTCACCGAGACCTCGGGCACGATCACGTCGCGAGCGAAGTAGCGGCGGCTCGCCGAGATGTCCCCGGGCAGCTCGAACCCCGGCAAGCTCGCGAGCGCGATGTTGTGTGCGCGGCCGATCCCCGACTCGAGCATCCCCCCGCACCAGAGAGGCACGGCACGCTCCCGGCAGAGCTCGTGGATCGCGAGGGCCTCCGAGTACCCTCCGACCCGGCCGACTTTCATGTTGATCACGCGGCAGCTCCCCTGATCCAGGGCCTGGCGCGCGGCGCGAACGCCCGTGATGCTCTCGTCCAGGCAAATCGGAGTCGAGAGATGCTTCTGGAGCTCGGCGTGGTCGAGCAGGTCGTCGTATTCGAGAGGCTGCTCGATCATGAGGAGCCCGAAAGCGTCGAGCTCCTTCAAGTGGTCGCGATCGGCCAATGTGTAAGCGGCGTTCGCGTCGACCGAGAGCCGGATGGCGGGATGGCGCCGGCGCACCTCCTCCACCACGGCGAGGTCCCAGCCCGGCTTGATCTTCAGCTTGATCCGCTGATATCCGAGCCCGACGTAACGGTCGACCCGCTCGAGCAGCGCCGGAATCTGCCGCTGGATGCCGAGGGACACGCCGACGGGAACCCGTTCGCGAACGCCGCCCAGGAGCCGCGACAGCGACTCGCCCCGCGCGCGGGCGATCAGATCCGCCAGCGCCAGCTGCAGGCCGGCGCGGGCCATCGGATGGCCCCGGAACTGGGTCAGACGCGAGGCGAGGTCCTCGAGGCTCGAAAGGGGCCCGTCCAGAAGCGCCGGCGCGAAGTAGTCGCGCAGGACGTGGCACGCGGTCTCGACCGTCTCGTAGCTGAAGAGCGGCTCTTCCGCCGCCACGACCTCTCCCCAGCCGCTCACGCCCCCCGCCCGCAGCTCGACGAGCACGATCAGGCGCGATGAGACCCGGCCGAAGCTCGTTTCGAACGGCTCCTGAAGCTCCAGGCGCAGCCGGCGGACTTCGACGGCCTCGATCTCGAGGGGGACCGGAGCCCGGACCCCGGCGTCCGGCTCTCGCCGGGAACCATCTCTCCCCGTCATTCGATGCCATCCCCCCGCGACACCGGCCCGGCGCGCGGCCGGCCGCAGATACAACGATTGTTGCTCGAAGCTACCAGATGACGCCGGATCGCGTCAAGACGGTCCGCGCCAATGCCCTGTTCAGTTGGAGATTTACGTGTGCATCATATGTTGCAGAACGTCGCACAAGAGGAACATGCTCTTCGAAGCGGCGGGGCCGGCTGTGGAGATCGCGCGAAACTCCCGCCCCGGGAGCAAGAGAATACTCTCCGGCTGCCTCGCCTGACGCTCCACGGCTCGCTCGGGCGCACCGGACCCCGGTCATCGCGGTCGTCCGCGGCGCGCGGGACGCTCTCCGACGTTCGAAGAAGGCGAAGTTCGGCCGCTAGACGGCCTGGGTGTCGTCCAGGTCGGGCTGGCCTTCCCGCCAGACCATCTCGAGCAGCGGCTGGACCTGCTCCGGCGTGCGCTCCTCGGCGAAGGTCAGGGAGTGTTGAAACGTCCCCTGCTGGACGGTCAGAGTGAAGTGGAAGCGGTCCTTCTCCCGGGTCGAGCGGATCGTCGGCTCGGAGACGTGGGCGATGTTGGCCTCGTCCACGAGGCGCCGGAGCTCGCTGGCGCGCTCCTCGTCGAGCGATTCAGTGTCGAGTATGGCCGTCCGCTTCGCGCCGGCCACGCCGCCGACCCGGACGACGGAGACACGTATCGGGCTACCCATTCCTGACGCCTCGGTTTGTCGAATGTCCGAACATTGTGAGACGGAATCGCCCCGGATGCAAGCCCCCGAGAACGCTCGTTTCGCGCCCGGCGCACGGCTGCGGGCTTCAGAGTCCGACGCGCCTCCAGGCCTCGGCGACCGCCTTCTGTTCCGCGCCGCCGGCCCCGAAGAGCTCCTCCGCCGCGGACTGCGTGGCCCGGGAGGCCTCGGCGAAGTCGGACGCGGGCCGGAGACTCCCGGTCAACGCCGCGTACCAGATCCGGCCCGCGTTCTCCCACGCGAATCCGCCGATCGCGACGGCGACGAGATAGAACGCGTGATTCGGGATGCCCGAGTTGATGTGCACGCCGCCGTCGTCCTCGGGAGAAAAATCGTAATTGTCCATGTGGGAAGGCTGCGGGTCGTTGCCGAGGACCGGATCGGCGTAGGCCGAGCCGGGAGCCTTGAGCGATCGCAGCCCCGCCCCGCGCACGCGCGGCGTGAACAGGCCTTCGCCGATGATCCAATCGGCGTCGGCGGCCGCCTCCCCCCGGGCGCGCTGCTTGACGAGCGAGCCGAAGACGTCGGAGAAGGATTCGTTCAAAGCGCCGGGCTGGTCGTGGTACTCGAGGCCCGCCGCGTGGTCCGTGACCCCGTGCGTCAGCTCGTGGCCGATGACGTCGAGACTCGCCGTGAATCGCTCGAAGAGCTCGCCGTCTCCGTCGCCGTAGACCATCTGCGCCCCGTCCCAGAAGGCGTTGTCGTAGTCGACGCCGTAGTGGACCGAGGAATCGAGGCGCATGCCCCGGCCGTCGATCGAGTTGCGGCCGTAGACCTCGGAGAAGAGGTCGTAGGTGGACCCGGCCCCGTCGTAGGCCTCGTCCACGGCCGCGTCGCCCGATTCGGGCTCCCCTTCCCCGCGCACGCGGCGCCCGGGCAGACGCGTGCGGCGCCCGGCGTCGTAGACCGTGCGCCGCTTCTCCCCGGCCGGCACGGGGACGAGGGAGAGCGCCAGCACCTCGCGGCGGCCGCGCATCCGCTCGGAGGAGGAGAGCGTCGCGAGCGCCCGGCGCCGCTGCTCCGGCGTGCCGTTCTCGGCGATCGCGCGGAGGATGTGGGGCGGCAGGATCGCGACGCGGCTCACGGCGAGAGCCCCGGCTCGTAGTTCGTCACGAACTCGAGAAGGCGCATGACCTCGAGGATGTCCTTGCCGCGAAAGCGAATCGCGTGGGCGTCCGTCCGTTCGATCCCCGGCAAATAAGCGAGGAGCTCCGCCGGGCGGTAGTTCTTGAATCGCAGGTCGAGCTCCACCGGCTCCCGCACGCGATACGGCGCGAACTCCTTCAAGCGCCCGACCGCCCTCCGCGCCGCCTCGCGGATCTTCTCGCACGACGCCGCCGGCGTCAGCGTCCGCGCCGAGTGGAACCCGTAGGCCCACTTGACGGTCGCCGTCTCCAGGTTGCCGAGGAGAGTCTGCGCTTCCTTCACGATCGCATCGTCCCCCGTGATCATCACGACCGGCACGCCGAAGTGGCCGGCGATCGCGGCGTTCAATCCCGCTTCGGGCACCGAAACTCCGTTCAGCTTCACGTCGGCGAACGTCGCGGAGGACATCGTGTGCGCCCGCACCCCCTGCGGGTTGGTCGTGCTCGAGTGGTAGCCGACGAAGATCGCCGCCGCGAACGTCTCGTCGATCCCCTGCATCATCGCGAGCGGCCGCGGCCAGGACCGCACGACCGTCACGTCCTTCGGGAACTTCTCGAGGAGCAGGCTCTCGCCGTTCCCGTGCGAATCGGAGACGACGAACTCGGTGGCTCCGGCGGCGCGCGCGCCTTCGATCGCCGAGAGCGCCTCGTCCGTCATGAAGCCCCGGAAGCGCTCGTATTCGAAGCCGGGTGGCCCGAGCTGGTCCCCGGTGACGACCCCCGCGATCCCCTCGAGGTCGACCGAGATGTAGACCTTCGGGCCGGCCTTCGCGACCGCGGCGCCGAGCAGAAGGATACCGAGCGCGACCCGCAGCGTTCTCATCGCGGCTCCTCCTCCGAGAACCCTGGGCGATGATATTCCGATGAGCTCGCCGACACCGCTCGAGCGCGCGCCCGCCGAGATCGCGCCGGGGCGCGCCGTCTTCTTCAAGCGCGAGGACGTCCACGAGCTCGGCGCCTTCAAGTGGCGCGGAGCGCTGCCGACCCTCGAGCGCTATCGCGAGATCGGGGCGGCGGGGGTCGTCACCGCCTCCACCGGAAACCACGGCGCGGCCACGGCCTGGGCGGCGAGCCGGCTCGGCCTCTCGGCGACGGTCTTCGTCCCCGTCGGGGCTTCCCGCGCGAAAGTCGCGCTGATCGAGTCCCTGGGCGCGCGGATCCGGGAAGCGGGCGAGGACTTCGACCGGGCGAAAGAGGAGGCGAGCGCCTTCGCCCGCGCCGCGGGGCTCCCGTTCTTCGAGGACGGAAACGAGCCGGCCCAGTACGAAGGCTACGGCGCGATCGCGGTCGAGATCCTCGAGCAGATGGAGGAGCCGCCGGCCGCGATCGTCGTGCCGCTCGGCAACGGCGCGCTCATCGGCGGCATCGGCGAGGCGCTTCGCCGGCGCGCGCCGGGCGTCGAGCTCGTCGGCGCGGCGTCGAAGGAGGCGCCCGTGATGGCGTGGTCCTGGAAAGCGGGGCGCGCCGTGCCCTGCGATCGCGCGGCCACGTTCGCCGACGGGCTCGCCGTGCGGGTCGCGATCCCGCGCGCCGTCGAAGTCCTGCGGCGGGTCGTGGACCGGGTCGAGCTCGTCTCCGAGCGGGAAATCGCCCGCGCCCTCGGGCGGTTGGCCTCGATCGGGATCCGGGCGGAGGGCGCGGCGGCGGCGGGGCTCGCCGCCCTGTCGCATCTTCCCGAAAGGTCGGGCGCGGTCGTCCTCGTCGTCACGGGGCGCAACATCGACGAAGCGCTCTCCCGCCGCGCGCGCGAGCGGCCCGAGTCCTTTCCGGAGTGAGCCGCCGGCGGCGCCGCTGCGATAATCACGGCGTGCGCCCCGTCGAAGACCTCCCGACCCCGGCGGTGCTCGTGGACCTGGACGTCCTCGAGAAGAACCTCGCGCGCATGGCCGGGCGGGCGCGGGCAGCGGGCGTGAAGCTGCGCCCCCACGCCAAGACGCACAAGGTCCCGGAGATCGGGAGGATGCAGCTCGCGCTCGGCGCCGCCGGCCTCTCGCTCGCCAAGGTCGGCGAGGCCGAGGTCTTCGCCGAGGCGAGCTTCGAGGACATCTTCCTCGCCTATCCGACCGTGGGCGGCGATCGGGCCCGACGGCTCCTCGCCCTCTCCGACCGGGTCGCCCTCCGCGTCGGCGCGGACAGCCGGGAGGGGGCGCTCTCGCTCTCCGACGTCTTTCGCGCCGCCCACCGCCGGCTGTCCGTGCTCCTGAAGATCGACTGCGGGTTCCACCGCGTCGGGGTCGAGCCAGGGGGAGCCCTCGCGCTCGCCCGCGCGATCGCGGAGCTCCCGGGGCTGGAGCTCGCGGGCGTCTTCACACACGCCGGACAGGCGTATCACGCCGAGACCGCGGAGGCGGTCGCCGAGGTTGGCCGACGCGAGGGGGAAACCGTCGCCGCCGTCGCCGCCGACCTCCGCGCAGCCGGGCTTCCGGTCGCCGAGGTCTCGGTCGGCTCGACCCCGACGGCGGCGTCCGCGATGCGCGTGCCGGGCGTCACCGAGTGCCGGCCCGGCAACTACGTGTACCACGACGCCTCTCAGGTGGCGCTCGGCACCTGCTCGCCGAAGGACTGCGCGATGACGGTCGCGGCCACGGTCGTGAGCGCGCCCAGCGCGGACCGCGCCGTCGTGGACGCGGGCTCCAAGACCCTCTCCTCCGACACCCTGCGGCCGCGGGCCGGCGGACACGGTCTCGTGCTCGGAACCGCGAGCCGAATCGAGCGCCTCTCGGAAGAGCACGGCGTCATCGCGGTCGCGCCGGGCGACCGCTTCCGCGTCGGCTCCCGTGTGGCGATCCTCCCGAATCACGCCTGCGTGGTCTCGAACCTCCACGACCGGGTCTATGGCGTCCGTGGCGGCCGGGTCGAGTGCGAGTGGCGCGTGGCGGCCCGCGGCCGCGTCGACTGATCGCGAGGGCGAGCGTTATGCTCGCGCGAGCCGATGCTCCGCGACGTTCCGGTGCCCCTCTGGCTCGCGCTCCTGGGCGGCCTGCTCGCGCTCTGGGCGGCGCTCGACCGGCTCCTGATTCCGTCGACGCGGTGGCTGCTTCACCGGCGCGTCAATCGCCTGATCGACCGGGTCAACACGGAGCTGAAGATCCGGCTCCCGCCTTTCAAGCTGACGCGCCGCGCCGTCCTGATCGATCGGCTGATCTTCGATCCGCAGGTCCAGGAGGCCGCCGCGGCGCACGCCCGCGAGTCCGGAATACCGCGCGCGGTCGTTCTCGAGACCGTTCGTCGGTACGCGCGCGAGATCGTCCCGAGCTTCAACGCGTATCTCTATTTCCGGGCCGGGTACGCGGCGGCTCGCGCGGTCGCGCGCAATCTCTACCGCGTGCGGCTGGGGTATTCGGATGAAGAGGGACTGACTCGGGTCGGGGAGCGCTCGACGGTCGTGTTTCTCATCAACCACCGCAGCAACATGGACTACATCCTCGTCGGCTACCTCGCGGCGGAGAAGGCGGCGCTCTCCTACGCGGTCGGGGAGTGGGCGCGCGTCTGGCCGCTCCAGACCCTCGTGCGCGCGATGGGGGCCTACTTCGTCCGGCGCAATTCCCGCGACACCCTCTATCGGAAGGTGCTCGAGCGCTACGTCGCCATGGCCACCGAGGCCGGCGTCACGCAGGCGATCTTCCCGGAGGGGGGCCTCTCGCGCGACGGAAGGCTGCGCCCGCCGCGACTCGGGATCCTGGACTACATGCTCCGCTCCTTCGACCCCGAAGCGGGTCGCGACATCGCGTTCATCCCGGTCGGGATCAACTACGACCGGGTCTTCGAGGACCGGAGCTTCCTCCTCGAGCTCGATCCCGACGCGCGGCGGCCCGGGGCGACCGAGTCGTTCGCGACCGCGTCCCGATTTCTCTTCCGCAACGTCGGGCTCATCGCCCGGAACCGCTGGCATCGCTTCGGCTACGCGTGCGTGAACTTCGGGTCGCCCGTGTCGCTCGCCGAGTACGCGCGGCGCCACGCGATCGACTTCCGCCGCCTGCCGAGGGAGGAGCGCTACCCGAAGGTCGAGGCCCTGGCGAAGGAGCTCATGGAGGCGATCGCGAAGGTCATTCCGGTGACGCCGGTCGCGCTCGCCGCGTCCGTCCTCGTTCGGCAGCCCGAGAAGGCGTGGAGCCGGCTCGAGCTCAAGGCCGAGATCGTCCAGTTCATGAAGGAGCTCGAGGCGCGGGGCGCGCACGTCTACATCCCCCGTCGCGACCAGGATTACGCGATCGACGTCGGACTGCGCATGCTGACCCTCCGGCGCCTCGTCACCGAGGCCGCCGGGATCCTCGCCCCGCGCCGCGAAGAGCTGCCGCTCCTGACCTACTACGCCAACTCGATCGCGCACTTCCAGGCGCGGACATGAACGGGCGCGACGTCTTCATCACCGGAGGAACCGGCTACATCGGCCGGCGCCTCGTCGAGCGACTCACCCGGAGGGGACATCGCGTGCGTGCGCTCGTTCGGCCCGGCTCCGAACGGAAGCTCCCGCCTGGGTGCGAGCCGGTCTCCGGCGACGCCCGGGACGCCGATTCCTTCGCGCACCGCGTCCCCCCGGCCGACACGTTCGTGGCGCTCGTCGGAGTGGCCCACCCTTCGCCGTCGAAGGCCGAGGACTTCCGGCGAATCGACCTCGCCTCGGCGAAGGCCTCGGCCGACGCCGCCGCGCGCGCGGGAGTCCCCCACTTCGTTTACGTCAGCGTCGCTCGCCCGGCACCGGTCATGAAGGCCTATCAGCAGGCGCGGGCGGAGGCCGAGGAGGCGATCCGGTCGAAGGGCCTGAACGCGACCTTCCTGCGCCCCTGGTACGTGCTCGGCCCGGGACACCAGTGGCCGCGACTGCTCCTGCCCGGCTACTGGGTCGCCGAGAGGTTCCCCTGGACGCGCGAGACGGCGCGGCGGCTGCACCCCGTCACGCTCGAGCAGATGCTCGGGGCGCTCGTCCACGCCGTCGAGAACCCGGCCCGCGGGATCCGCGTCGTCGAGACGCCCGAGCTCCGCGCGCCGGGTCGGTTCGGGGCCAGGTCTGTATTATATGTTAGTTAGTATATAATACAGACCTGACCCCGGGTTCGGGCCCGGGTTCGGCCCGGTTCAGGGGCCCTCCCGGGGGAGCCGCGCGGCGAGCCGCGCGATGGCGGGCTTGACGGCGAGATAGATGAGCAGGCCCGCCGGAATCGAAGCGGCCGCCCACACGACGGTGCCGTGCCACGTGACGGTCCAGAGGGAGGCGATCGTCCCGGGCAGGTCCGCCCGCGCCATCGCGGCGATCCGGGTCGGGGAGAGCGGGGTGCGCGGCTCGCCGAAGAGCCACTCGCCGGCGCGGAAGAACGGGATGAGCAGCGCCACCTGCAGCGGGTAGGCGAGGAAGTTCACCGCCTGGATCAACGGCTGATTCAGGCGGAGCAGCACGGCCGCGAGCGCGCAAGAGATGGTCGTCGTGCCGAGCACCGGCGGAACGGAGAGGCAGAGCCCCACGGCGAGCGTCAGCGCGAGCTCGTGCGGCGTCAGTCCCTGGCGGAGCTGGCTCGCGAGGAGGCGCGTCCAGCGTCGGGGCGGGGTCTCGGGCAATGGGTCTAGGAGGCGACGGCAGGCTGGCGAAGCGCCGGCCGAGAGCGGACGCGCACGCCCGAAGGCTGTTTGACGAAGAGCATCTGGGCGTCGCCGATGTGGCGCTCCGCAAACGCGGCGGCGCAACCGGCGAAGTAGAAGTCGAAGGTGCGCAGCAGGCGATCGCCGAACCCGAGCTCCCGGGCCCGGTCGGCGTTCTCGAGGAGCCGCTGCCGCCACGTCTGGAGCGTCCGGACGTAGTGTTCCCCGATGTCCTCGAAATCGACGAGGCTCCAGCGGGTTACACGCCCGATCGAGCGCAGGATTTCCGAGACGCAGGCGAGCTCGGATCCGGGAAAGACGTGGAGCTGGATCCAGTCGGTCCGCCGGCGGTACTCCGTGAAGTCCCGCTCGTTCATGGTGATCGTCTGGAGGAGCATCGCGCCGGACGGCGAGAGGAGCCGCTCCGCCGTCGCGAAGTACTCGTCGTAGCGTTCGAGGCCCACCGCCTCGAACATCTCGATCGAGACGATCCGATCGAAGGTTCCGGAAAGGCGGCGATAGTCCTCGTAGAGGAGCGTCACGCGGTCCGAGAGCCGCTCCTCGGCGATCCGATTCCGGGCGAAGTCGTGCTGCGCGCGGGAGATCGTCGCCGTCGTCACGCGGCAGCCGTATCGGCGCGCCGCCCAGATCGCGAAACCGCCCCAGCCCGTCCCGATCTCGAGCACGTGGTGGGACGGGGCGAGCCCGAGCTTCTCCCCGATCCGCTCGAACTTCGTCTCCTGAGCCTCTTCGAGCGCCGCCCCCTCGCTCGGGAAGAGGGCGCAGGAGTACGCCATGTGGCGGCGGTCCAGGAAGAGCCGGTAGAAATCGTTCCCGAGGTCGTAGTGCGCCTCGATGTTGCGGCGGCTCCCCGCGATCGAGTTCGGCCGGCGGCGGTGTCGTCCGCGCTGCCGGAGCCGCGACACGGCCGAGAGTGCGCCGCTCCGTCCGAAGACGCGCCGGTTGCGGACGGCCACGCGCGCCGCCGCGTAGAGATCCGGGCTCGTCCAGAGACCGTCCACGTAGCTCTCCCCGAAAGCAACCTCCCCTCGGAAGAGGGCGCGCACGAAGGTCCGATCGTCGGAGAACTCGACTTCGGCGCGGAGTGACGCCGCGTCCTCGCCGAAGACGCCCGCGCCACCGGGATAGCGGACGAGGAGGCGCGCGTCCCGAAGGCCCTCGAGCGCGCGGAAGAAGGCTCGGCGCGCGAGCGCTCTCATCGCGGCGTCACCCCCGCTCGGGATCCGGCAGGAGCACCGAGAGCAGGATGCTCACGATCGAAATGACGAGCGCCCCGAGGAAGGCCGCCCAGAAGCCGGCGACATGGAACCCCAGGCCGAGCCCGCCCGAGAGCGCGCTCGTCAGCCACAGCACGAGGGCGTTGATGACGAGCGTGAAGAGGCCGAGGGTCAGGATCAACATGGGGCACGAGAGCATCAGGAGCAGCGGCCGCACGAGCGCGTTCAGGATGCCGAAGACGAGCGCCACGAGGAGCAGCTTCACCCACTCTCCCTGGTAGGAGACTCCCGGCACGATCTGAACCGCGACCCATAGGGCGACGGCGCTGACGAGGAGGCGCAGGAGAAAACGCATGTCGGTCCTCCTCCCCTATCGCGGCCAGAGCCAGCCGAAGACGGCAGCGGTCAGGAGTCCGTACACGACGCCGTCGAAGACCGACTTCCAGGTCATCGACCAGGAATACCCCCACCAGATGCTGTTGGGGAAGATCGCGCCGCAATAGGCCATCACCGCGGAAGTGCCGGCCACGCGGAAGACCGTCAAGTACGGCGAGCCCGCGGGGAGCACGCGCCCGGTCAGGTACGCGACGAAGAGCGAGACGCCGACGAGATAGAGGAACCAGAGACCGAGCTGTTTCCCCATTCCCCCCTCGTAGCGATCCCAGTAGATCATCATGCCGGCCGGCCCCTCGGCCATCTTCTTCTTCATCTCGGGGCTCTGCATCTCCCTCCCCGGAGCGTAGGGAAAGCGATACTGCCCGCGCGGAATCTTCGCGCGGCGGAGCGCTTCCAGGACCGAGCCTTCGTCCGGCAGCCCTTTCCAATCCCCTTCGTGGTGCCGGACGACCATCCAGAACAGAGTGCTCGCGACGTAGGCCAGAACGGCCGAGACGAGAATCGGGAGCCAGAGCGCACCCACCGTCACCATGCGAACCTCCTTCCCACCGGCGCGGAGAGAATCCTCGGGGGATTATCTCCCTTCGGCCGGACCGGGGAAGCCTAGGCGCGGACGGGGACGGGAACGGCCGCCTCGGCGGCGGCCACGAGGCGCTCGAGCACCTCCGCCAGATGGGCCCGGCACTTCTCGATCTCCGCTTGGAGGTCCTCGACGCGCTTCTCGGCCGCGGCGCCGGCGCGCTCCCTCAACTCCACGGCTTCCGCGTGGAGCCGCTCGAGTCGCTCGACGGCGTGGACGCGGGCGGCCTCGAGCTCCTCGACGGCGTGGCGGGCCGTGGCCCAGGCCGCGTCCCGCCGTTCGACCCAGCGTTCGGTCAACTTCCGGATCGCCTCGTTCCAGGGCTCGCCGGCCGGCGCGGGGCGTTCCCGGCGGGCGGCGTCCTTGCGCCGCAGGCGGACCGGCGGGCGGTGGAGATCGCGCACGACGCCGACCCGCTCCAGGAGCCAGAGGACGTAGAAGGTCGGATCCACCTGCCACCACCGGAACCCCTGCGCCGCCGATCCCGGGAAGTAGTGGTGATTGTTGTGCCACCCCTCCCCCGTCGTCAGGAGGGCGAGCGCGAGGCTGTTCCGGCTCGTATCCGTCGTCGGGAAGACGCGGCGCCCCACGAGATGCATGAGGCTGTTGATCGAGAAGGTGCCGTGCCACAGGAGCACCGTCGAGAGGAAGTAGCCGTAGAAGAGGCCGGTCGTCCCGAAGGCGGCGCAGAGCCCGAGCGCGTAGAGCATCGTCGGGAAAAACTGGTTCCGGTCGAGCCAGCGGAGCTCCGGGTATTTCGCCAGATCCGGCACGCGCGAGAGCTCCGTCGTCTCGTAGTCGGTCGAGAGGATCCAGCCGATGTGCGCCCACCAGAACCCGCGCTGGGTGGGACTATGGATGTCCTCGGGCAGGTCCGAGAAGCGGTGGTGGTGCCGGTGATTCGAAGCCCACCAGAGCACCCCCTTCTGCGCCGAAGTCTGGCCGAGGAAAGCCATCAGGAATTGGGAGACCCGACCGAGCCGGTAGGTCCGGTGGCTGAAGTACCGGTGGAAGCCGGCGGTGATGGCGAACATCCGGAGGTAGTAGGAGGCAACGCAGAGCGCGACGCCTTTCCAGGAGAACCCGACGAAGACGACGCCCAGGGCGGCGGCGTGGACGATCAGGAACCCGACGGCGGGGGCGATGCGATACCGCGGGCGCGCAGACGTTGGCAACGGCGATCCCTCCCAGCAAAAGAACTAGGATAACCGCAACCGCCGAGCGGGCGCGAGGGTTTGTTCCGAATATGGAATGGAAGCGGGGCGATTTCACGATCTCGACCGAGCGCAACCGCTTGAACCGCGGGGTGATCCACGCTTTCCTCGCCTCGTCGTACTGGGCGCGCGGGATCCCGCGGGAGACCCTGGACCGGGCGATCGACAACGCACTCTGTTTCGGCGTCTACGACGGGGATCGGCAGGTCGGCTTCGCGCGGGTCGTGACCGATTGCGCCACGTTCGCCTACCTCGCGGACGTGTTCGTGATCGAGTCGCACCGCGGGCGGGGACTCTCCAAGTGGCTCCTGGAGGCGATCCTGGGACACCCGCAGCTCCAGGGACTCCGGCGCTGGTCGCTCGCGACACGGGATGCCCACGGTCTCTACGAGCAATTCGGATTCCGGCGCCCGGCCAACCCCGACCGGCTGATGGAGATCGTGGATTCCGACATCTATCTCCGGGGGAAGAAGGGGTAGAAGGGATAGCCCGGCAACTCCCGAGCTGCTATCCTCTCGCCGGGAATATGACCGCCGTCCTTTAGGAGACCCGGCCCTCCCGGGGCCGACGACTCCGAGAAAAATCCGAAATCGGCGATGCGCCGCTCCCGGAGCGGGCGCTCGCCCAACTTTCGAAAGGACGGACTCCCATGACCGCTCCCACCGACTGGTGGAATGGATTCTTCACGGGCCTCATGGCCGACTTCTGGCAGGCGGTGATCCCTCCGGACGCGACGCGCGCCGAGGTCGGCTTCTTCGAGAAGGCGCTCGCGCTTTCGCCCGGCGCCCGCGTCCTCGACGCGCCCTGCGGACACGGCCGGCATGCCGTCGAGCTCGCGCGGCGCGGCTTCCGGGTGACCGGGCTCGACGCCTCGGCGGAGCTCCTCTCATCCGCGCGGCGCCGCGCGGAAAGGGAGGGCGTCTCCATCGAGCTGCGCGAGGGCGACATGCGCGATCTGCCCTGGCGCGGCGAGTTCGACGCCGCCTACTGCGCGGGCAATTCCTTCGGCTACTTCGACGACGCGGGCAACCGCGCCTTTCTCCGTTCGATCGCGCGCGCGCTCGTCCCCGGTGGGCGATTCGCGATCGACTCGGGCGCGATCGCGGAGTGCCTCTTCCCGAGCCTTCGCGAGAAGCTCGAGCTCGAGGCCGACGGGATCCGGTTCGAGGCGGAGAACCGCTACGAGCCACGCTCCGGATACCTCGAGAACCTCTTCACGGCGACCCGGGACGGCCGGCGCGAGAGCCGGCCCGGCCGGCAGCGCGTCTTCACGTGCCGCGAGTTGATCGAGTGGCTTCGGGAGGCGGGCTTCGACGAGATCGAGGCCTGCGGCTCTCCCGGAGGCGAGCCCTTCGCGCTCGGCAGTCACCGCCTCCTGCTCTCGGCCCGGCGCTCGTGAGCGCCCGCGGAAGGGACGGGCCGCCTCGAAGCCCGCCGGTCATGGCGAAGCGGGCGGGGAGCTCGGATAGCAGCCGACGACGAGCCGGTAGAGGCCGCCGGGCGCCGGGCCGCTACCCGGCAGCTCGTCGGGAGACGTGAAGCGGGCGATCGCGTCGACGACCGCCTGGCGGAGCGCCCGGGCGAAGTCGGCCCGCTGTCCGGCCGTCTCGAACCGAAACTGCGACTTGAATGAAAGGGTCGAGAGGCGTTCGCCCTCTGGAGCTTCCCGGAGCGCCCGGGCGAGGTCGGACTGCACCTGCGCCGTCAGGGCGAGGAGGTAGGCCGCGCTCGCCTTGTCCCGGATCTCCCGCCAGTCCGCTTCGACCGGGCCGAGCAACTCCGGCGAGATCAGGTAGCTGCGCGCCGACGCGACGTAACGCTGCTCGACCATGTTGCGCTTCCGCCGGCGGCCCGCGTGGCGCAGGAGCCCCCGGTCGGCGAGTTGCCGGACGTGGTAGTTGACGCGCTGCCTCGGAAGGCGCAGCCGCCCCGCGATCTCCGCGGCCGAGGCCGGCTCCCGGGCGAGGCCCAGGATCCGGATGCGAAGAGGGTGCAGAAGAGCCTCCGCCTTTTCGCCGTTCGCAATGCACTCGAGGTCGGCAATGGGCTCTGTGGTGGCTTCCATCGACGAATAATACTGTCTAGAAAGCATATCTTGTCTTTACCGGGTCAACTGAATCGCTTCCTCTTCCGCCGCAGTAATTTGGGCGGTGAGCGCAAGGAGACAGCGGCTCGATAGAATCCGACTTCTCACGGGCAGGCTGGCGGTTCCGAAACGGTCCGCCCCCGAGGGGTCTGGGAGGGCCCTGCATTGGCGAAGATAGGCCTCTTCGGCGGCGGCGTCTCTTCCCGCGCGACCCGCGGCACGAATCGAAGCGCCGCCGCCCCGGCGGAGACGAAGAAGAAGGTTCCGCCCTTCTCCGAGATTCTGCGGGACGCCCGGGAGCTCGTCGCCGCGCGGAAGGGCCGCCTCGCCATGGGCCTCGGTCTCCTCCTCGTCAACCGTGTGGCCGGCCTGGTGCTCCCGGGCACGACGAAGTTCCTCCTGGACGAAGTGATCGGCAAGGGGCACCGCGAGCTCCTCGGAAAGCTCGTCCTCGCGGCCGGCGGCGCGACGGTAATCCAGGCCGTGACTTCCTTCGCCCTGTCTCAGCTCCTGGGAAAGGCCGCGCAGCGTTCGATCACCGAGATGCGGCGGGCCGTCCAGCGCCATGTCGGGCGCCTCTCCGTTTCCTACTTCGACCAGACGAAGGTGGGCGTCCTCCTCTCTCGCGTGATGACCGATGCCGAGGGGATCCGGAACCTGGTGGGGACCGGGCTCGTCGAGGTCGTGGGCGGGCTGACGACGGCCGTGCTCGCGCTCGGGATCCTCTTCTATCTGAACGTCAAGCTGACCCTCGTGGCGCTCTCGGTCATGTCTCTCTTCTCGGTCGTCCTGCTCTACGCTTTCAAGACCTTCCGGCCGCTCTTCCGCGAGCGCTCCCGGATCAACGCCGAAGTCTCCGGCCGCCTGACGGAGTCCTTCTCCGGAATCCGGGTCGTCAAGGCCTACCGGGCGGAGCGGCGGGAAGCTCTCGTCTTCTCCCGGGGCGTGCACCGCCTCTTCCGCAACGTCGCCCGCACGATGACCGGTTTCGGCGCGGTCACCGCCTTCTCGACCTTGCTCCTCGGGGTGGTCGGCGTCGCGATCCTCTGGATCGGCGCGAACGACGTGCTCGACGGGCGGATGACGATCGGCTCCTTCTTCTCCTTCACCCTGTACCTGGGTCTCCTCGTCGGACCGGTCGTGCAGATCGTCTCGATCGGCAGTCAGATCACCGAGGCGTTCGCCGGCCTCGAGCGGATCCGCGAGATTCGAAACGAGCTGGCCGAGGACTCGGGAGACGCCGCGCGGGAGCCGCTGCCTCCGCTTCGGGGGCGGGTCGAGTTCGAGGACGTGCACTTCGAGTATCAGGCCGGCGTGCCGGTGATCCGGGGCGTCTCCTTCGTCGCCGAGCCGGGCACCTCCACGGCGCTCGTCGGATCCTCCGGCTCCGGCAAGAGCACGCTGATCGGGCTCGTCGCGGCCTTCTACCGGCCGACCTCCGGCAGGATCCTCGTGGATGGGCACGACCTCGCGCACGTGCGGCTGGCCGACTACCGCTCGCAGCTGGGCGTCGTCCTGCAGGACAACTTTCTCTTCGACGGGTCGGTCTTCGAGAACATCGCCTACGCCCGGCCCGACGCCTCCGGCGACGAAGTGCGGCGGGCGGCGGCAATCGCTCGATGCGACGATTTCGTCGAGAAGCTATCGGACGGCTACGACACCGTCGTCGGCGAGCGCGGCGTGAAGCTCTCGGGGGGACAGCGCCAGCGCGTCGCGATCGCGCGGGCGATCCTCGCCGACCCGCGCATCCTGATCCTGGACGAAGCCACGTCTTCGCTCGACAGCGAAAGCGAGGCGGCGATCCAGGAGGGGTTGACCGAGCTGATGAAGGGAAGGACGACGTTCGTCATCGCGCACCGGCTCTCGACGATCCGCCGCGCCGACGCGATTCTCGTTGTGGAGGAGGGGCGGATCGCCGAGCGCGGCCGCCACGACGAGCTCCTCGCGCGGGGGGGCCGCTACGCCGACCTCTACGAGAGGCAGTACGGCCTCGAAGCGAACCTCTTCCGCAATCCGGGCGAGACCGAAGAGGCCCGGGAGGAGGCGCCGGCGGCCGCCGCCGCGGCCGATTCCCGGATCGGGCGGCTGCCGCTCGTGGGCGGCGGGCCGACGGAATAGCGCCGCGCGGTCGGAGTCTCGCCGGCCGCGCCGTCCGTCAGTCGCGCCGGCCCCCCAGGAACCGGAGCAGGAACAGGAAGAGGTTGATGAAGTCGAGGTAGAGCGAGAGCGCGCCGACGACCGCGTACGCGCCGGCCCTCCCCTCGGGGACCGCCAGCGCCATCTGCTTCAACCTCTGCGCGTCCCACGCGGTCAATCCCGTGAAGACGATCACCCCGACGACGGAGATGACGAACTGGAGGCCGTCGCTCTTCCAGAAGATGCCGACGAGCGAGGCCAGGAGGAGGCCGATCAACCCCATGAAGACGAACTGGCCCATGCCGGCGAGGCTCCGCCGCGTCGTCGAGCCGTAGAGCGCGAGCGCCCCGAACATGCCGGCCGTCACGACGAACGTCGTCGCGACGGACGCGCCCGTGAACGCGAGGAGCACGAACGCGAGGGTCGCCCCGTTCAGAGCCGAGTAGAGGAGGAAGAGGCCGGCGGCCGTCCCCGGGGACATCCGGTTCACGCGCGCGGACAGGAAGAACACGAGGCCGAGCTCGCCGAACACGAGACCGTAGAAGAGGATCTTGTTTCCGAAGATCGCCTGCACGGCCGCCGGCGAGCCGGCCACGGCGAAGGCCACGACCGCCGTGACGCCGAGGCCGATGCACATCCATCCGTAGACCTTCTGGAGGAACGCCGTCGCGCGCTCGGCGCCCGCGGCGGTCGAGGTCGTGAAGGCGGAAGAGGGTGTCATCGAGAAGTGTTCGTCCATTTCGGCTCCTTGGGCGCCCGTCGGCCCGACTCGAGAGAACGATTCTATCGAGGCGGGGATTCCTGGGGCCGCGGTCAGTTGATCCGGTACTTCAGGGCTTCCAGGAACTTGAGCGCGATCGGGTCGCCCGGGTTCTCGGCCAGGGCGCCCTCGAACTCGAGGACCGCCTCCTCGACCTCGCCCTGCGCCGCGCGCAGGCGGCCCATGTTGAGGTAGGGGAAGTGCCGCGGCTCGTAGCGCGGCGCTTTCTTGGCCTGCTCGAACCAGGCGACCGCCTCCTCGAGCCGCTCCTGCTGCATCAGGTAGCAGCCGATGTCGTTGTAGGGGTTTCCAAAAGAGGGATCGGTCGCGATCGCCTTGCGGCATTCCTCGATCGCGTCCTCGAGCCGCCCCTCGAAGGAGTAGGCCCAGCCTCGAAACGTGTAGGCCTCGGCCGTCGGATAGGCCTCGAGCGACCGCGTGAAGAGATCCACCGCCTCCTCGAGGCTCCCGGCGAGGAGCCTCGCCGTGCCCATGCGCCAGAGCTCGAGGGCCTGCTCGAGAGGTTCTTCCGCCATCCCGAGAAAATTCTACGCCGCAAGCTCCCGGGCCGGACCGAGGGCGTTAAGCTCGGGTCGAGGTTTCGCCGCTCGCGCGAGAGGGAGGACCCATTCGAGGCCGGCCGATCGTCTGGTTCGCCGCAGGCTTCCTGGCGGGCGCCCTGTGCGCGTACTACCTGCTCTGGCGCACGCACGCCCTGACGCCGGGCCATCCCCTGGCTCTGCGCACTTCGGAGATCCTGTCGCCTCCCGCGCGACCCCCCCGGACGATCGCCTTGACGGCCACACCGGCGCCGACGCCGACTCCGGCGCGCTAGACTCGGCGTGAAAGGGGCCGCATGAACGACCGCAAGTATCGTCACCGAGGCTACATGGACTCCGGGGACGAGCCGCAGCGGCGCCGCGGCGGGTCGGGCCCGCCCCGCGCGGAGGGCGCGCCTCGCGGACGGGGAATCGACCTCGACAAGCCGGTCGTCTTCGCGTGCAAGAAATGCGGCGAGAAGAGACGGGACCCCGAGGAGGTTCGGTCCGACACGACCTGCGCCAAGTGCGGCGCGGACCTGCACTCCTGCGTCCAGTGCACGTTCTTCGACACTTCGGCGCGGTTCGAGTGCGCCAAGCCGATCGCCGCCCGGATCGCGGACAAGAAGAAGAGAAACGAGTGCGCCTTCTTCGCGCCGGCGAAGACCTTCGATCTCACGGGATCGCGCGGCAGCGCCACCCCCGACGACGCGCGGGCCGCTTTCGACGCGCTGTTCAAGAAGGGGTAGGAGCCGAGTCAGGAGCCGGTTTCTTCTCCCCTCAATTCCCGGGATCCCGAATCCGGAATCCCGAATCCGAGATCCCGTTCTCCGCCTCCCGCATCGCCTTTCGCAGAACGCTCCGCAGCATCGGCTGCGTCAATTTCCCCGTGAAGGTGTTCTGCTGGCTCGGGTGGTACGACGCGTAAAGCACGTGCCCCCCGATCGGAACGCGGGCGCCGTGGGCGAAGCGCGGCGCGGGGGAGATCGCCGCACCGCGCGAGAGGGCCCGCGCGCATTCGGCGAACGCGAGCGCTCCGAGCGCGACGACGACGCGCGGAGGGGCGGCGAGGTCGAGCTCCCGCTCGAGAAACGGGCGGCACCGCTCGAACTCCTCGGGGGTCGGCCGGTTCTCGGGCGGCGCGCAGCGGCAGGCCGCGGTCAGGAGGGCGCCCGAGAGCCGCTGGCCGTCGCCGGCGTGCCGCGAGTCGGGACGGCTCGCGAGGCCGACGGCGTGGAGCGCCTGGAAGAGAAAGTCGCCCGACTCGTCTCCGGTGAAGAGGCGACCGGTGCGATTGCCGCCGTGCGCGGCCGGGGCGAGACCGACGAGGACGAGCCGGGCGGTCGGATCGCCGAAGGCCGGCAGCGGCCGCGCCCAGTAGGTCTCTCGATGGAATCGCAGGGGCGGATGTCTCGCGGCCTCCTCCCGCCACGCGACGAGGCGAGGGCAGCGCCGGCACGAGACGACTTCCCGCTCGATCCGGCGGAAGGCGCGGGCGGCGCTACCGGCGCGAATACGTGCCCATGAGCTCGCCCTCGGCCAGCACGTGGCCCTCCATAGCGCGGGTGAGATCGCGGCGGGTCGCCCCGGGCGCGAGGCCGGTCCGGGCGTCGAGGGCGTACAGACGGAAGAAGTAGCGATGGGTTCCGCTCGGGGGAGCGGGCCCGCCGTATCCGATTCGGCCGAAATCGTTCTTCCCCTGCACGCCTCCCGAAGCCGGCCGCTCGCTCGCGGCGATCCCCTCGGGAAGGCCGGTCGCCGCCGGATCGAGGTCGTAGAGCACCCAGTGCACCCACGTGCCGCGGGGCGCGTCGGGGTCCTCGCAGACGAGCGCGAGGCTCTTCGCGTCCGGCGGCACGCCGCTCCACGAGAGGGGCGGCGAGACGTCGCGCCCGTCGGCGGTGTAGGCCGCGGGGATCGGCTTGCCGGCCGGGAACGCGGCGCTCTCGAGACGAAGCTTTGCCTCGGACATCACAATGCCGGCCGCACCCGCGCGCGGCCGCTGGTCACTTCTTGGCGGGCGACGCCGGCGGAACACCGGTGCGGCGCCACAACTTCTTGTTGCTCTCCCACTCGTCGAGGCTCCGTTTGCGGTTCACCACGGCCGCCTTCGCGCGGCGATCGTCTTCGCTCTCGGGCGGCGCGGGCGGCGCCGCGCCCTCTTCCTCTTTGGTGTCGGCCACCGCGCCATTCTAAGGAGTCCCTCGCCGGAGAGAAAGTCGAGCGTCCAGCCGCGCGCCCACCCCCGGCCCGGCGGGCGCTCCGCCGGGCCGGCGCGGGCGCAGACCGTTACGGGTTGACGACGACGGTGCCCGTCATCATCGTGCCGTGCACCTCGCAGAAGTAGTTGAAGCTCCCGGCCTGGTTGAACGTGAACGGGAACGTGCCCTGCCTCTGCTGCGGAGACCTCCACGTGCCGCTCGGCGAGCAGGGAGGGCAGTTTCCCGACGTCGTCGTGTGGAGGTTGCTCGTTCCGCCTTCCTGCCATTCCCAACGGACCGTCGAGCCGACACCGATCGTCGTCGTCCGGGTGCCGCTGACGGCGTCGCGGAAGGAGTCGTCTCCCACCCGCACCGTGCGCGTCTCGGTCGGAGGCGGCGTCGGTGTCGCGGTCGCCGGAGGCGCGGAGACGGTCGCCGTCGGCGTGGGCGTGTCCGCGGCCGGAGCGAATCCGCTTGTGTCGGCGAAGAGGATGTCGTTGTTTCGAGGCTCTCCGTCCTTGTGCAGCAGATTCTGGTATTCCTTCACCGTACCGCGATTCACGTCCCGCACCGTGACCTTGTAGACCAGATCCGTCAGGCCTCCCCAGAAGAACCAGAAGTCCTGCCCCGGGAGCGCCCGCGCGTCGATCATCTTCACGAACACTTCCGGCACGAACGGGTCTCCCGGGTTCACCGTCACCAGCGTCGGGATCGTGAAAAATCCGAAAACGTCGTTGACCGGCTTCGCTTCCCCATCCCCTTCGTGGCCCGATCGATCCGGGTCCTTGGCGTGCAGCGTGATGTCGAACGGATTGCCCGTGTTCGACATCAGACGCAGCGTCGCGGAATTGACCACCTCGACCGTCCGCGTGCTCTCGGCCGAGCCTCCCGCTCCCGCCGTCTGCAGCTTCACCGTGTAGATTCCCGGCTCCGCGAACACGTGTTCCGGGCTCTGCTCCGACGAGGTGAGGCCGTCCCCGAAGCTCCAGAGCCATGACGTCGCGCCCGACGGCGAACGATCCAGGAACTGCGCCGGGGCCTTCGCCGACGGATTGCCCGGCTCGATCCCGATCGATGCCGATTCGTCGCGTCCGGCCGCCAGGCCCCACAGCGCGAGCCCCGATACGCCGACGATGCCGACAACTTTCCCGATACTCGAAAGAGAAAGCATAGAACCTCCCCCCGGTTGCTAGACCGACGGCCCCGGGCGCCGCAGAAGACTTCTCAGTTGGCGTTGACGACGACGGTCGCGGTCATGGCTTGTCCGTGCACCCCGCAGTAGTACTTGTAGGTGCCGGCCTGGTTGAAGATGCGCGTGTACTGGTACCCGGAAGAATGAGAACCGGAGTTCCAGTGCCCATCGTAATCGCAGTCGTTGATCGCGTCGCCGTACGTCCCGCCTCCGCCGCCGGTCCCGGTGCACTGGCCCGAGGTCGTCGTGTGCGGACCGCCCATCCAGTTCCACTGAATCGTGTCGCCGACGCGAATGGTCGTCGTCTTCGTACCGGACTGCCCATCGACGAACGCAGCGGCGCCGTTCTGGCCCACCGTGACGAGATGCGCCGAACCCGGCGGAGGCGTGGGCGTCGGTGTGACGCCCGCCGGAGCGAATCCGCTTGTGTCGGCGAAGAGGATGTCGTTGTTTCGAGGCTCTCCGTCCTTGTGCAGCAGATTCTGGTATTCCTTCACCGTACCGCGATTCACGTCCCGCACCGTGACCTTGTAGACCAGATCCGTCAGGCCTCCCCAGAAGAACCAGAAGTCCTGCCCCGGGAGCGCCCGCGCGTCGATCATCTTCACGAACACTTCCGGCACGAACGGGTCTCCCGGGTTCACCGTCACCAGCGTCGGGATCGTGAAAAATCCGAAAACGTCGTTGACCGGCTTCGCTTCCCCATCCCCTTCGTGGCCCGATCGATCCGGGTCCTTGGCGTGCAGCGTGATGTCGAACGGATTGCCCGTGTTCGACATCAGACGCAGCGTCGCGGAATTGACCACCTCGACCGTCCGCGTGCTCTCGGCCGAGCCGTTGGCCCCGGAGGTCTTCAAGCGCACCGTGTAGGTCCCGGGCTCCGCATAGACGTGCGCGGGGCTCGGCTCCTGCGAGATCCGCCCGTCTCCGAAATTCCAGAGCCACGCCGTCGTCCCCGACTGCGGCGCATGCGCGAACCGCGCCGGCGCTTTGGCCGACGGGCTCCCCGGCCGCACGTCGATCGACGCTCCGTCGCGCGCCGCCGCGATCCCCCACACCGCAAGAACCGAGACTCCCAGGACACCGGCCGACCGAAGAAGAGTGCCTTTGAGTTTCATGGCGACCCCCACCGTTCTCAGTCTATGAACGCGGGGGGGCGCGGGGTTCTCCTTTTATCCCGTCTTAAGCGCCTCCCTCCGCGCCCGTATAATCCACGCCCACCGTGACTTCCCCCGCCTCGACGCTCGCGAGACTCGTCCGCGGGTGTGTGGACCTGATCGAAGAGCCGGACCTCGCGCGCAAGATCGCACGCGGGCCCGTGACCGTCAAGGTGGGGTTCGATCCTTCGGCGCCCGACATCCACCTCGGCCACACGGTCGTGATGCGCAAGATGCGCGACTTCCAGCGGGCCGGGCACCGCGTCGTCTTCGTCGTCGGCGACTTCACCGGGATGATCGGCGACCCTTCGGGCAAGAAAGCGACGCGCCCGCAGCTCTCGCGCGCCGAGATCGAGGCGAACGCCGCGACCTACACGCGCCAGGCGTTCCGGATCCTCGACCCGGAGCGCACCGCGGTCGAGTTCAACAGCCGCTGGCTTTCGGCCCTGGGCGCCGAAGGGATCGTGCGGCTCTGCGCGCGCATGACCGTTGCGCGCATCCTCGAGCGGGACGACTTCCAGAAGCGCCTGGCCGCGCGCCAGCCGATCTTCCTGCACGAGCTGCTCTACCCGCTCGCCCAGGGCTACGACTCGGTGGCGCTCAAGACGGATGTGGAGCTCGGCGGGACCGATCAACTTTTCAACCTGCTCGTCGGCCGCGACCTGATGCGCGAGGAGGGCCTCGAGCCCCAGGTCGTGATGACGCTGCCGCTCCTCGTCGGGCTCGACGGAACGGAGAAGATGTCGAAGTCGATCGGCAACGCCATCGGGATCGAGGAGCCGCCGGCCGAGATCTTCGGCAAGCTCATGTCGATCCCCGACCGGCTGATGTGGAGCTACTTCGAGCTCCTGACCGACGTCCCGTCTTCCGAAATCGCGTCCCGTCGCGAGGACGTCGATTCGGAAAGCGTCAATCCGCGCGACGTCAAGGCGGAGCTCGCTCGGACCATCACCGCGCAGTTCCACGGGGACGAAGCGGCCGGCCGGGCCCTCGCCGATTTCGAACGCGCCTTCTCGCGCCGCGAGATCCCGGACGAGATCGAGGAGAGACGCGTGGAACCGGCTCTGACCGAGGCCGGCGCGGCGGCCGTCGTGGTCCGGGTCGGCCTCGCCGACTCGATGCGCGAGGCGCGCCGGAAAATCGCCGAAGGCGCGTTGACCGTCTACGAAGCCGGGGCCTCCCGCGTCGTGCGCGACCCGAACGAGAAGATCCTCAGAGGGGAAAGCCGCGTGCTCCGCTTCGGCCGCCGGTTCCTGAAGGTCGTCCCCGAGCCGCGCGGCGCCGGATAGTCCCGGCCGCCGGTCAGTGGACGCGGGCCGGGCGCCCGGCGCTCTCGGGAGCCGCCCCGGACTCCTGCTCGACGGCGGAGGCCTGGCGCGCTGCCCGGGGGCGGCACTGCCGGCAGATCCCCCGCATCTGGTGACTGTGCGAGATCGCGAGAAATCCGTACCGGGCGCAGACCTCGTCCTGCAGGCTCTCGATGCGCGGCTCGAAGAACTCGATGACCCGCCCGCACTCGGTGCAGATCAGGTGATCGTGGTGCTCCCCCGCTCTCAGCCGCTCGTAGCGGTAGCCCGACTCGCCGATGCGGACGCGGCCGACGATGCCCGAGTCCACGAGGAGCTCGAGCGTGCGGTAGATCGTGGCGCGCGAGATCTTCTTGTGCCGGGCCCGTAGCCGCACGAGGAGCTCGTCCGCCTCGAAGTGCTCGTGCCGGGCGAAGAGCTCGTCGAAGACCGCCTGGCGCTCGGCGGTCAGCTTCAAGCCTCGCCGCTCGAGGTATTTGCGGAAGATGGTGCGCTCTCTCTGGCTCATGCGATTGCGACTCAGTCTCAGTTCCGGTATTCTTTCGCTCCCCCGCGGGTAAAGTCAAGCCCCGGGGAGGGGGGGGCGGCCATGTGGCAGGGGTTCACGATCGCGCTGCGGGAAGGGATCGAGGCCTTCCTGATCGTCGCTCTGACGCTCTCCTACCTGCGGCGCACCGGGCGGCCGCAGCTCGCGCGGGCCGTGTACGCCGCGATCGCCCTGTCGGTGGTCACCTGCGCGGGCGCGGGGCTGCTCTTCTCGCGCGCCGTCAACCAGCCCCTGTGGGAAGGGCTTCTCGCGCTCGTCGCCGCGGTTCTGGTCGGAAGCTTCCTCGTCTACATGAAGCGGGTCTCGGCGAGGTTGAAGAGCGACATCGAGAAACGCCTGGAGACCGAGGCGCGGGCGGCGACCACCGCTCGGGCCTTCTGGGGGGTCCTCGCTTTCACGCTCCTCATGATCACGCGCGAAGGGATGGAGACCGCCCTCCTCGTGGCGACCGCGTTCTTCCAGATGCGTTCTTCCGCCGTGGCCCTCGGGCTCCTCCTCGGCCTCCTCGGGGCCGCCGCGATCGGGTTTCTCTGGACGAGGCTCGGGCGCGGCGTGAACCTCCGCGCGCTCCTGAACATCTCCGCGGTGTTTCTCGCGATCTTCGTCGTCCAGCTCGTTCTCTACGGAATCCACGAGCTTTCCGAGGCGCGGCTCTTCCCTTCCTCGCAGGCGATCCACGACGCGACGGAGATCCTCGGGCCCGACGGCAAGATCGGGCACCTCCTCGCCTACGCGCTCGCGGTCGTGCCGACCGTCTGGCTCCTCGGGAGCTGGTGGAAGAAGCGTCGCGCCCTCGCCTCGGCGCCCGCCCCGGCGCGAAGCGACGCGGCCTGATCGGCGGAGACGCGACCGCGACTTCAGCGCCCCGAGCGGAGCATCGCTTCGACCACCTCTTCGGAAACGCCGGCCTTCCGCAGCTCGAGGGCCTCTTCGGTCGTCAGGTCGTAGCGCCGCTTTCCGGCGAGGACCCTTTCGAGAAGGGCTTCGTCGGTCGCGCCGGAGTTCTTCAGATCCAGGATCTCCCGGTAGGGCCGCTCGGACGGGGCGGCCTCGAGCGGCTTCTGCGGCGGGACCGCCGCCGCGGGCGGCGGCGGGGCCGGACGGGGTATCGGCGGCCCCGGAGCGACCGGCGCGGCCGGGGGCGGCGACGCCGGAGTCGGTTCCGCCGGCGGCGAGCTCTTGCAGGCCGTTGCCGCGACGACGGCGGCGGTGAGCCAGAGGCCTCTTCCGACTCTCCTCACGGCGCAAATCCTCTCACCGCAGGGCTTCCCCATGGGACTGCTAGAACAGGTACGTCAGCCCCGCGTTGAAGACCGCCTTCTCCTTCTGGATGCCGTTCAAGTTCTTCCATGTGGGGATCTGGACCGAGGCGCGCGCCACGAGGCCGTGCGTCAGGTCGAGGATCAGCCGCGGCGTCACGTAGAGAATGTCGCCGCCCGTGTTCGGGTCGAGCGACCCCGTGAAATCGACGCGATCCTCCCCGGAGTGGCGGAAATTGAGCTCCAGGGCCGAGTCGAGCCAGTCCGTCCATTTCCGCTCGTAGGCCAGGTTGGCGAGGGTGATGTTGCCGTACTTGTAGCCGAAGTCGTTCGTGCCGGTCCCGCGGTACTGCGCGGACGCGAAGAGCGCCGACTTCTCATCGAAGAGGTACAGGCCGGAGATCCCGCCGAAGAGATCGGTGGAGCCCGTCCCCGGCTGGACATGCTCGTCGAGGCGCGCCCCGTTCTCCTCGAGGCGGTTGCGTCCCCAGGGCGTCTTGACCCCGAAGACCGCCGAGATCCAGGCGCGGCGGCCGAGCCCCGGCCCGAAGCTGGAGGCCCAGAGCCGAAAGAGGCCGTAGAACTCGGGATCCGAGAGACCGCTTCCGCTGCTCTCCTCCGCGCCTTCCGTCAGAGTCCGCGAGCTGTAGGGCAGGCGCGCGACCGCGACGAAGCGCTCCGCGAAGGAGTAGGAGGCCGTCAGCGTAAATCGGTTCTCGACGACCGTCTCGAGGTCCTCGGACTGCGCCGCGCGGCGCAGCCCCCGCGTCGCGAAGCCGAGCTCCTCGCCTTCGGCGAACGCCCCCTGCTCCTTGGACAGATGATCCCAGTCGAAGGCGAGCGTGAAGCGACCCGCCGAGTAGATGTTCGAACCGAGGGCGTTGAACGTCGGATCGCCGCAGCGGCAGATCGAGCAGGCGGCTGCGGGCGGCGCCGGCACGAGCGCCGCGGCGAGCGTGATTCCGAAAAGGGAAGCGAGACGCCTCCCGAATGGCGGAAGCATGGGTAAAGCTCCTTCTGAGCGGACGGGGGAATTCCCGCCCCTCGATCCGTGGGGATCAGAAGGAGCCGAGTGGAACGTGATCCGGGATCCGCGAGAAACCGGGGGAGAGCGCCGGGTCGGTCGGCGCGTCGAAGCGATTCCCGGCCGCCGGTCGAAACACGCGAAATGAGGCGGCCACGAGGCCCAGCCGCGGCGACGGCGACAGCGCCCCCGGGTCGGCGCCCGAGCAGCCGAGCCGGGCCGGCGTCGGCGACGAGCCCGAGAGGCGGCAGCAGGAAGGAGACCCTTCGGACTCCGAGTGACAGGACATCGCGCAGGCCGCCCCGGCCTCGGCGGAGACGAGCCAGCCCGCCGCCGGAGCGGCGAGAACGGCGAGGAGCGCCAGAGCGGTCAGACGCGCCACGGCGCGAATTCTATCGAAGCGGGAGGGCGCGCCAGAATCGCCCCTCGTGCCGGAACCGGAGGAGCTCCGGGTGCAGCATCTCCGCCACCGCTTCGCGCGTTTGGGCGAGCCCCGGGCCCGGGCGGTTCCCGACGAGCGATCCGGCGAGGCCGAGGCCGGCCACGATCTCGGTCGCGGCCGGCAGAAGGGAGACGCGCCGGTCCGTCAGCGCCGGCTGTCCCAGAGCACGTCGGGCACGCCGCGCTTCCGGTTCTCGTAGCGGGCGAGCACGAAGAGGGCGTCGGACAGCCGGTTCGCGTACCGGACCGCGTGCTCCCCCACCGACTCCGCGCGGCCGAGCGCGACGAGGAGACGCTCCGCGCGCCGGCAGACCGTCCGGGCGACGTGGAGCGCCGCCGCCCCGGGCGAGCCGCCCGGCAGGATGAAGTTTTCGAGCGGCGGAAGCTCATCGGAGAGCCGGTCCATGAGCGCCTCGAGGGCGTCCACGTGCCTCGCCTCGATTCTGGGAGCGGGGAGCCGCGCCTTGTCCCCTTCGAGGATGCAGAGATCCGACCCGAGGTGGAAGAGGTCGTTCTGCATCGCGCGGACGGCTTCCGACACGCGGGGGTCGAGGCCCGCGACGAGCGCCACGCCGAGGTGACTGTTGACCTCGTCCACGGTGCCGTAGGCTTCGATCCGCAGCGAGTCCTTCCGGACGCGCTGGCCGCTTCCGAGCCCGGTCGTGCCGTCGTCGCCGGTCCGCGTGTAGACCTTCGTGATTCGTGGCATCAGAACCTCACGTCGAGCCCTCCGGCCACGAGGATCCCCGGCGCCGGGTAGCCCGCCGCCTCATCGTACTGGCGATCGAGAAGGTTCGTCAGCCGCAGATACGGCGCAAGGCTCGGCGTCGCCTGAAAACGCGCCAGCAGGTCGACGCGCACGTAGGAGGGGAGCTCCGTCGGATCGCCCGTCAGGGGATCGTTGTCGGCCCGGCTTCCGACGTAGAGGAGGCGCGGCGCGATGTCGAGGCCCTCGAGCGGCCGCCAGTCGAGGCCGAGCGAGGCGAGATGCCGAGGCCGCCGCGCGAGCGGCACACCCGTGTCGCGGTTCTCGGCGTCGAGGTAGGTGTACGCCACGTCGGCCGAGAGGGCCGGGAGGAGCGTCTGCCTCCATCCGACTTCGACGCCCCGCGTCCGGGCCCGGCCCACGTTCTCGTTGGTCGCGGTCGGCACTTCGTACACGATCAGGTTCTTCAGATCGTTCCAGAAGAGGGAGACTTCCGCGCGCCCGCCGCCGACGTACCGCTCGGCGCCGACTTCCCACGACACCGAGCTCTCGGGCTTCAGGTCCGGGTTGGCGCCGAAGGGATAGTAGAGCTCCCCGACCGTCGGCGCGCGATATCCCGAGCCTCCCGAGGCGCGCACCTTCCACAGGGAATCCGACGAGAGCCAGGCGACCGTGGCGCGCGGGCTCCAGTGATCGCCGAACGTCGAGTGCCGGTCGTACCGGACGCCGGCCGTCACCGTGAACGCGCCCAGGGTGACGGTGTCCTGCGCCCCGAGCCCCCAGAGCGTCGTCGTCTGGCCATCGAGGTTCGTCCCGAAGTTGCTCGCGTCGTCCACTTTCCATTGCTCCCATGAGCCGAACGCCGTCACGGCGTGCGCGCCGAAGCGCGCCGTGTCCGCGACTCGCGCCTGCAGGGTCTCGGCGTCGGTCTGCGAGACGAAACCGCCGGCGACGTCGCGGTAGCCCGGTTTCGAGCGCACGTCGGCGACCAGCACGTCGAGTTGGTTCGTTTGGGAGAGCGCGAAAGTGCCCGGCATCGCGAGGCGCTCCTCGCGGAAGAGGCCCCGCGCCGTGCTCGGAAAGCCTCCGACCGGACCCGGGTTCCCGACCTCGCCGTCCACGAGGCTCCCTTCGAACGCGAGACGGCTCCCCTCCGAGAGCCGCGCCTCGAGTCGGGCCGATTCCCTTCGCTGCCGCCAGTCGGTGTTCGGCCGGTCCCCGTCGTAGGCGGCGTAGCGATAGCTGGCCGACGCCCCGAGCGGGCCTTCGCCGAACGACACGAACGCCGAGGCCTGCCCCTGCCCGAGGTTGCCCGCCTCCGCCGTCACGCGGCCCGCCGCCCCCTGACCCGCCGCCCGCGTGAAGATCTGGACGACGCCGCCGATGGCGTCGGAGCCGTACAGCGCGGAGAAGGGCCCGCGCACGATCTCGATGCGCTCGACGTTCTCGGTCGTCATGGCCGACCAGTCGTAGCCGGCGAAGAAAGGCGAATTCATCTTCACGCCGTCCACCAGCACGAGCGTCTGCGTCGAGTTGGTCCCGCGTGTGAAGAGCGACGTGACCGAGCCGGGCGGCCCCGACTGGACGACGTCGAGCCCGGGCACGGTGCGCAGCAGCTCGAGGACGGAGGCTTTTTCGCTCTTCTCGATCTCCTGCCTCGTGATGACCGTGATCGCCGAGCCGACCGCGACCTCTTCGGCGGGCACCGAGTTCGCCGTCACGACGACGTCTTCGGACACCGGCGGGGGCTGCTGCGCGACCGCGGCGGTCGCCGGCACGACGAGGAGCGCCGCCGCCGCGACGAGCCGCCACGCCGTCCGGCGTCTCGCCAGGGCGTCGAGCCCGAAGAGGAACGCCGTGCCGGCGAGATCCGCGACCACGGTGTTTCCGAGAAAGGGGATCGCCGCGGCGAAACAGGCGGCGAGGCCCGAGCCGCTGCGCGGGTAGAGGCCGCCGCCCGCCCAGACCGCGAAGTTGCTCGCGAGGAAGAAGGAGAGCGAGGCGGCGAGCGAGAGCCCGGCGAGCCCGGGAACCCGCGCCGCCTTCCCCCGCGCCCTCCCGAGGAGCACGATCCCAGCAAACGCGGCATAGTCCGCGGCGCGAACGAGGGTCAGCGCCGGCCGGCCGCTTCCGAAGTCGAGGAAGAAATCCGACAGCGCCATCGCGGCGAGCGGCACGGCGAACGCCCAGCGGCGCGGCAGCCGCGCGCCGGCGTAGAGCGCGAGCGCGCCCAGGGCCACCGCGTTCGGAGGATGGGGCAGGAGCCGCGACAGGGCGCCGAAGAGGATCAGGAGAACCGCGGTCGTCATTCGAACCTCCCGTTCGACGAGACGGCTCTCGGGAAGGCCGAAAGATCCCGCGCCCGCGGAGATTCGAAGGCGCGCCCTTGCGGTGCCCCGACCGAGAGCGTGTTCGTGCCGCAGGTCTCCTGGCTTCCGGATCCTCCGCCGCCGGGCTCCTTCCCGGACGCGTGACCTTTCCGATCGAGCGCGTCCAGTGGCTTTTGCCCGGGGCGTCCCCGGTGACAGTGGCGGGGGCCGCGCGGGATTTTCACCCGCTTCCCTTGGCTGCACGACTCAAAGAGCGTCGAGAGCGGAAACCATACTCTCCGTCGGAGCGAGTTTCAACGTCCGCCGGATATGATCCGGCTCAAAATGCCGGGGCCCGACTACACGCTCGATTTCGACCGCCTGCGCCGCGTCGGCTTCCCCGAGATCGTGCTCGCGGAGGGAAAGACGCCCGAGCAGGTCGTGGAGATCTGCCGGCAGCTCGCCCGCGCGCACGATGTGCTCGTCACGCGGCTCCCGCCCGAGCGGTGGGACGAGATCGCGGCGCTGGCGCTCCCCGGGCGCGCCGACTACGACGCCCGCTCCGGAACGCTGCAGCTCTCCGTCGGCAAGCCGATGCCCCAGGTCGAGGGCACCGTGGCGATCGTGACGGCCGGCACGACGGACATCTTCGTGGCGGAAGAGGCGCGCCGCACGCTCGAGTACCTGGGCGTCTCCTCGACCCTCGTGCCCGACGTGGGCGTGGCGGGGCTCCTGCGTCTCCTCACGCGCCTCGAGGAGATCGAGCGCGCGGACGTCGTGCTCGCCGTCGCGGGCATGGAAGCCTCGCTCTTCTCGGTGATCGGGGGTCTCGTCGGACGGCCTCTGGTGGCCGTGCCCACCTCCCGCGGCTATGGCGCCGCGTTCGGTGGTCTCGCTTCGCTTCTCTCCGCCGTGAACTCGTGCGCGAACGGGGTCACGGCGGTGAATATCGACTCCGGCTACGCCGCCGCGATGGCGGCGTTCCGGATTCTTTCGGGAGGGCCTCGCCGATGGGATCGAAAGACGGACTCACCACCGCCCGCCGCTACATCCACGAAGCCGCCAAAGGCGTCGACCGCCGCCGCAAGAAAGCGCTCCTCGGCAAGCCGACGACGCCCGTAAGCGTCGGGCGCGGCACGCGCGTCTGCGACCTGATCGATTCCTACCGGCAGGCCTCCTTCCAGGCGCGCGCGCTCGGCAAGTGCGCGGCGATCTTCGAGGCGATGCTGAAGGACCGGCAGCGGCCGACGATCTTCCTCGGCATGGCCGGCTCGTTGATCGCCGCGGGGATGCGGCAGGTGATCGTGGACCTGATCGAGCACAACATGGTGGACGTGGTCGTCTCGACCGGCGCGATCGTCTCGCAGGACCTCTACCAGGTCCGCGGCGGCCGCCACTACCACGGCGACGCGAACGCCGACGACAGGGAGCTGCGCGACCTCTACATCGACCGGCTCTACGACACTTTCATCGACGAGGAGAAGTACTGGAAGACCGACCTCTTCGTCTCCCGGTTCGCCGATTCGCTGGCCCCGCAGTGCCTCTCGTCCCGCGAATTCCTGGCGCTCCTCGCCCAGATGGCGCGACGCGACCGGGGCTCGATCCTCGGGGCCTGCGCTCGGAACGGGATCCCGCTCTTCGTCCCGGCGTTGAACGACTCCTCGATCGGGATCGGCCTGACCGAGCACTACCACCGCTTCCGCACGAACGGCGAGGAGCCCTTCCAGATCTCCTCGATCCGCGACAACTACGAGCTGACCCAGATCGTCGTGCAGAGCCCGGCGACCGCCGCGCTCTACATCTCCGGCGGCGTCCCCAAGAACTACATCAACGACTCGATCGTCATGTCCTACATCTTCGGGATCGACACGGGCGGACACCGCTACGCGCTCCAGATCACCACCGACGCCCCGCACTGGGGAGGCCTCGGCGGCTCGACGCTCTCGGAGGCGACGTCCTGGGGCAAGGTCTCCAAGAAGGCGACGCACGAGATGGCTTTCGTCGAGACGTCGGTTGCCCTGCCGCTTCTGTACGGGTACGCGCTCCAGAAGGGCGCGGCGAAGAAGCGCAAACGCCTGAAGTTCACCTGGGAGGGGGACATCCTGAAGAGCGTGAAGAGGGTTTAGGGAGAATCGGGGGATCGGGAGATCGGGCCATCGGATCATCGGGGGCTCGCCGATCACCCGATTCTCCGATCTCCGGATGAACCGATAGAAAAACGCCCCGGCTCGCACCGGGGCGTCTCTTTTTCGTCCGGAACGAGGGGCGTTTTTCTTACAGCACTTCGCCCTTCAACGGCAGCTCGATGACCGCCTTCTCCTTGTCGGTCGTGTAGAGCTTGACCATTCCGTCGATCGCGCCCTTCTTGACCTTGTCGGACGCCTTCACGACGACGGTGTAGGAGACGCCCTCCTGTGTCGGGACGACGTCGGTCTGGAATCCGGGCACCGTGACCTCGGCCTTGGTGACCTTGACCGGCTGGCTCGGCTTGTTGTTCGTGACGATGATGTTGCGCGTGATCGCGTCCTTGCCCGCCGTGAAATTGCCGAAGTTGACCAGAGCCGGGGTCACCGAGACGCGCGACCGCACGTAGCCGGAGACCGGGATCTCCAGAGTCGGCTGCTGGGTCACGCCCGTCGCCACGCGGATCGGGGCGTTCAGGAGCCCTTCCGGAGCGTCGGCGGTGACGGAGACGTGCATCTTGTACTGGTCGCCGTTCCGGCCCGCGATCTTGTCCTTCTCGCCGGCCGGAATGATTTCCGCTTTCACGTAGGGCTGCGCGGTCTCGGCGACCGAGGGCTTGAAACTCTTCTCCTCCGAGACGAGGACGACGTCCTGGCTCGCGGCGTCCCCCTTCACGACCGAGAACCGCAGATAACCGGTCGGCATCACGTCCACGTACGGCTTGACCGTCGCCTTGATGAAGAGATTCAGTTGCGGGCGATCCGGGTCGTTCGAGACGAGGAGGATCGACTTCGAGATCGGCCCGGAGAAATTCTTGGTATCCACGGAGGAGATCACTTTCCCCTCGGCTCCGGGCTTGACGACCTTGTCGAACGAGGCCACCGTGCAGCCGCATCCGGGGCGGGCGTCGGAGATGACCAGGTCCGAAGCGCCGTTGTTCTTGACGACGAAAGTCGCCTCGATCATCTGCCCCTTGGCGACGGTCCCGGCGTCCCGGGTCTCCGGAATCACCTCGATCTTCGGCCCCGCGACGACGTTCCCCTTGGCGGGGGCCGGCGCCGCCTTCTCCTGAGCGAACGCCAGCAGGGCCGCCGCGGCGAACGCCGCCAGCGCCAGGCCGGCAGTTTTTCCAGAGTGACGCATCATCCGACTCCTCTCCTGTCTTAGAGTGACACCGCCGGCTGAAACTGCCCGGAAACCTCGGATATTCCAGAATAAGCCCGAAATGCCAATGACTTCCGGGTCTTCTGCGGGCGAGCGCTTCCACCTGGTGCGCATCGGCGGGACCGCGATGGTCCCGCTCGCGGCCCTCCTTCGGGAGGCCGGGCACCGCGTCACGGGCAGCGACCTCGACTTCTACCCCCCGATGTCCACGCTCCTCGAGTCCCTGCAAATCCCGGTAACCAAGGGCTTTTCGCCCGAGAACATCCCTCGGGACACGACCGCCGTCGTCGTCGGGAACGCCGCCACACGGGACAACGTCGAGGCGGCCGAAGCCGCGCGGCGAGGCCTCCCGGTCCTCTCGCTGCCGCAGGCCATCCGGCGCTACCTGCTCCCCGGGAGGACCTCGGTCGTCATCGCCGGGACGCACGGCAAGACGACGACGTCGGCGCTGACGGCGTGGCTGCTCCTCGACTCGGGGCGCGATCCCGGGTTCCTCGTCGGCGGCGAGATGCGAAACCTCGGCCGCGGCTATCGCATGGGCCCCGGGCCCCACTTCGTCCTCGAGGGGGACGAGTACAACGCCGCTTTCTTCGACCGGGGGCCGAAGTTCCTCCACTACGAGCCGAGGCACCTCTTCCTCGGAAACATCGAGTACGACCACGCCGACCTCTTCCCGGATCTCGCGTCGGTGGTCGACGCGTTCCGCCGGGTCGCGGAAATCGTTCCCCCCGACGGAACCATCGTCGCGAACGTCGACGATCCGCTCGTCCGGGAAGCCGCCGAGCGCGCAACGGCGCGGCGGGTCGCCGTTTCCCTCGCGGATCTCTCGGCGGATTTCGCCGCCGCCGACGTCTCCTTCCACGACGCGGGGACCGACTTCACGGTGCTCGAGGGGGGCGATCCGACCGCGCGCATCCGCTCTCCTCTGCACGGACTGCACAACGTCCGCAACGCGCTCGGCGCGATCGCGCTCGCGCGCGGACTCGGCCTCTCCGCGAGCGAGGTCGCGCGGGCGCTCCCCCGCTTCGGCGGGGTCCGCCGGCGGCTCGAGGTCAAGGGAGAGCGAAGCGGCATTCTCGTCGTCGACGACTTCGCGCACCACCCGACGGCCGTCGCCGGAACTCTCCAGGCCGCGCGCGCGCGGTGGCCGGGGCGCCGTCTCTGGGCGCTCTTCGAGCCTCGATCGAACACGGCCGGCCGCAAGATCTTCGAAGAGGACTACGCCCGCGCTTTCGCCGGCGCCGACGGATTGGTCATCGCACCCGTCTTCCATTCGAGCCGCCTCGCGCCGGAAGCGCGCATCGACCGCGAGGCTCTCGTGCGCGGCTTCGCCGCCGCCGGCAAACCCGCATTCGCGCCGGAGAAGACCGAGGACATCCCGGACTACCTGCGACGCGAGGCGCGGCCGGGCGATGTGCTGATCCTCATGTCGTCCGGTGCGTTCGGGGGCTTGCCCGAGAGGCTTCTCGCGCTTCTCGGAGAGGATCGCGCCCGATCGAAGCCGTGAGGGAACGCTCCCGCGCCCCGCGATCGCGTGCGGCATCTCCTCTGCCGGTGTGGATCGGTGCGTTCGGTGGCGCCGTCGGGATCCTGCCGCTGCTTCCGATCGCGAGTGGCCTCGCGAAGCGCCACTTCGCGCCTCCCGATCTGCCGGGCCTGCTGCGCAAGTTCCACGACGTCAAGGAGGCGACCTGGGCCGAAGCCGCGGTCCTCCTCGTCGCGGTGCCTCTGGCGGCGCTCTTCTTCGGGCGGATCCTCCCCAGGGCACTCGAGCGCTTCGCGCCGCCCGGGCGCCTTTCGTTCGCCTGGGCCGGCGCCGTCTTCTCCCTCTCGTTCTTCCTCGCGCAGCGCGGAGCGAGGCCCAAGCACGCGCTCCTCGCCGGGACGGCTCTGGCGGCCTGCGCGGCGATCGCGATCGCCGCGTTTCGCCGCTCTCTCGCGGTGCGGCGGCTCTTCGCGCGCCGGAACCGGCCGGCCCTCGCCGTCCTCGCTCTGGCGGGCGCATCGCTCGACTTCGCCCGGCGGGCTGGTTTCGGAGCCGAGCGCGCCGTGCCGGACCTCGCGACCGAGCTCGCCGCGGCCGCCATCCTCCTTCCCGCGATCGCGCTCGCCGCGTGTCTCCTTCTTCGTCGAAACGCCGGACGCGCTCTGCGCCGCCTCGGCGCCGCCTCTCCCCTCGTGATCGGGGCCTCGGCAGCCATCGTTCTCTTCGGCGGCCGGTCCGGCCTCGCCTCGCTCCTCGCCCTGGCGCTCCTCCCCGCCGCCGCCGTCCGGCGGCATACCGAGCGCGTCTCGCGCTCCGGTATCGGCGCCGCGCTCCTCCTTCTCGTCTTCGCCTGCGGCTGGCGTCTCGCAAGAGCGCCGTTGTTGCCGATCGAGCCGTTCGAGGATGGCTGCAGCCTCGCTTTCGCTCAGGCATACCTGCACGGCGCGCGCCCCTATGCCGACACCTATCCCCTTCACGGCTGGGGCGCCGACGGAGGCGTGGACGGCTTCGCTTTCCGCCACTTCGGCGCGACCCTGCGCGTCTATCGCCTGCGCACGGCGTTCTTCGCCGCCCTCGCCCCGCTCGCGCTCGCGGGCTCATGCGTCGCCGCCCTGGGATCCGGCATCTGGGGCGTCCTCGCCTTCCTCGTCTCGGCGAGCTTCGCACCGGGTCTGATCGAGCGTCAGGCGCTCGCCTTCGCGGCCCTGGTCCCGCTCTTCCTCTCCTTCCGGGCGGGCGCGCGTCGGCGGGCGCTCCGCGCCGCCGCGGGCGTCCTCGCCGGATGGGAAGTTCTCTATTCACTCGAGTACGGCTTGTTCGTCTTCCTCGGAATCTCGGCGGCGCTTCTGCTGCTTCCGACACTCGAGGCGCGCCGGCGGCGCCTGCGACTCGGATTCGCGGCCTGCGCGCCCTTCTGGGGGGGCGCCCTGCTCGGCGCCCTCCCCTTCCTCGTTGTCCTCGCCGCGCGGGGCGTCTTCGGCGATTTCCTGCGGATCTCCTTCGTCGAGCTGCCACGCTGGGTGACGGCGGTCTGGGGCGTCCCGGCCGGGGAGGTCTGGACGGTACTCTCTCCGGTGCGCGACACCCCGGCCCTCGCGTCGCTCCTCGCCGGCGCCGGGATGCAGTTCTTCTTCGTGATGGCGCTGCTCGCGATCGCCGGCGCGACGCTCCTTCTGCGGGCCGCGGCCGGCGATCTCGATCCCGAGGATCGGGCCGCCTGGGCAGCCTTCGGCGTCGCGGCCTTCGCGCTGCGCGGCATGCTCGGGCGCGCAGACGAGGCCCACTTCTGGCACTATTCGGTCTTCGCCGGGCTCCCGGCCGTCTGGGTCCTCCGATCCGTCTGGCGGTCCGCAGCGCGGGCCGTGCTCTTCCCCGTGGCGCTCCTCTTCCTGCTGATCCGGCTGCATCCGTTCCGCGCCGTCGAAGACACTCTGCGGCTCGTGGCCGCGACCGGCGATCCCGCCGCGCACCGAGACCGGGCCGAGCCGCCGCGCTCCGGCGGAGAGAGGCTCCCCGCGGGACAGGCGAAGGAATTCTCCGACTTCCGCCGGGCGCTGGACGAGCGGCTCGCTCCCGGCGAGACGTACTTCGACTTCTCCAACCAGCCCGCCCTGTATTTCTTCGCCGACCGGATTCCGCCGGTCCGCTTCCACACGGTGGCGCAGTACGAGGCGGAGGAGAAGCAGAGCGAGGTCATCGACACGCTCGAGCGGAAGAAGCCTCCGATCGCCGCCTTCACCGACACGTTCTATTCGACCCTGGATCTGCCGAACGCCGAGCGCGCGCCCCGCGTCGCGCGCTACCTCGCGGAGCACTACGAACCGGCTGCAGTTGTCGGGAGCTGGAGGTTCGAGCGGCGGAGGGACGCCGGACGCTAGTCGTTCGCCACGGTGTTGCAGAGCACGCCGACGTTCTCGATTTCGACCTCGACGACATCTCCCGGCGAGAGCGACCCGATGCCGGCGGGCGTGCCGGTCAGGATGAGGTCCCCGGGATTCAACGTCATCATCCGCGAGACGTACGCGACGAGAAACGCCGGCGAGAAGACGACCCGGGAAGTCCGGGAGGACTGCTTCACGACGCCGTTGACGCGCGTCTCGATCGCGAGGTCGGACGGATCGAGCCCGGCGACGATCTCGGGGCCGACGGGGCAGAAGGTGTCGAAGGACTTCGCGCGCGCGAATTGTCCGTCCTTCTTCTGCAGGTCGCGCGCCGTCACGTCGTTGGCGCAGCAGACTCCCGTCAGGGCCTCGAGGAAACGCTCGGCCGGCCAGCTCTTGATGCGCCTCCCGACGACGAGGGCGAGCTCGCCCTCGTAGTCCACGCGGTTCGACTCGGGCGGGATGCGGATCTCGCCCCCGTCGGGCAGGAGCGCCGACGGCGCCTTGAGGAACAGGAGCGGCTCCTCCTCGGGGGCCTCGTGGCCCATCTCCCGGGCGTGCTCCCGGTAGTTTCGGCCGACGCACACGATCTTCGAGGGAGGCGGCGGCGCCTCCGGCGATCCGAACGGGATTTTCCTCACTCCTGCCACGCTTCCTCCGTCAGCTCTCCGGCGTAGACCTCGCGCGCGTCGCCAGTCAGGGTGACCTCCCGCAGAGGGCCCGGGCCGGCAGGCAGCCCGACCGTGAACGCGACGCCGCTCCGCGTCTCGCAGACGACGGGGGGCCGCACGCGCCCCTCGCGGCACGCGACGGCGGCCGCCCCGACCACGCCCGAGCCGCAGGCCAGTGTCTCCCCCTCGATGCCGCGCTCGAAGGTTCGGATGGCGAACCGATTCTCCGCGAGGATCTGAACGAAGTTGACGTTGGTTCCGCCGGGCGGGAGATCCGGGTGCCGGCGCAGCGGCGGCGCCAACCGGTCGATCGGGAGATCCGCGAGCCCCTCCTCGACGAAGACGACGAGGTGCGGCACGCCGACCGCGATCGGGGTGCCGACCGGCGGGAGACCGTCCCCGAAGACGCGGACCGGCGATCCGGGCGGTTCGAGCGGCGGGAGCCGCAGCGTGACGCTCCGGTCCTCGACGCACGCCGGGATGACGGCCCAGCCGGTCTCGAGCACGGGATTCTGGTCCGACAGTCCGTGCCGCGCGGCGTAGCGCGCCGCGCAGCGCGTCCCGTTCGCACAGAAGGCGGCGAGGCTCCCGTCGGAGTTGTAGTAGTCGAGGCGCAGGCGCCCCTCGTCTCCGGGCGACAGGAAGAGCGCGCCGTCCGCTCCCACCGACAGACCGCGGCGGCAGACGAGTGCGAGTCGCTTCAAGTCCTCCTTCGTCACGGCGCGGCCATCCGCCTCGAAGAGGAGGAAGTCGTTGCCGCCGCCCGTCACCTTCGTGAAGCGCTCCGGGAGCGACATCGCGCCGAGTCTACGGATTGCGGCGGGACCTGTCACGCGTCCCGACGCGGACGGCGCTTCAGAACGGTTCGGCGACCGCCTCGGGAGACGGAGGCCCGAGGTTGCCGGCGGCGTCCACGGCGCGCACGGTGTAGCGGTAGCGCTCGCCCGCGGGCGCCGTCGGGTCGACGTAGAAGGTGTCCGCTTGCGGCTTCGGCGTCAACCGGACGGGAGGGGAGCTCCCCTCGGCGCGAAACACCAGGTACCCGACGACGTCCCCCGAGGGGGACGGCTCCCACACGAGCCGCACCAGGTTCGCTTCCGAAAGAGCGTCGAGCCGCGGCGGCGCCGCCGGCGGATAGACGTCCGAGTAGACGATCACGCCCTCGTCGGCGGGCGGGCCCTCGATGCGCGGCTTTCCCGCGACGGTGGCCCGCACGGTGTAGAAGTACGCGGCGCCGTAGCCGGCGGCCGTGTCCACGTAGGACGTGCCGGCGACCGGCGCGGCGTTCAAGGGACCGGCGTACTCCTCCTGCGGCAGCGCGCGGCGGTACACGAAGTACCCCCCCGGCGCGGCGGGCCGGTCGAGCAGGTCCTTCTCCGGCGCCGTCCACTCGAGGCAGATCCGCCCCTCTTCCGCGGAGATCTCGCCCAGGACCGGCGCCGCCGGAGGCACTTCCGGCGTGAGCGTCACGATGTTCGAGAGCGGGCTCCTCTCCCCCTCCCGCCGCGTCGAGACGACGGCCCAGGCGAGCGCCGGAGCGCTCCCTTTCTCCAGGAGCGGGAGCAGATCGTCCCGGTAGACGACGCTCGCGCCGCGCGAATACTCCCCGAGAGAAGCGGCCGGCAGGCTCGCGACGAGCTTCGCCTCCCGGTAGAACGTGTCCTGCGCGAGGCGCGCCGCCTGCGCGAGGCGGCGGGCGCCCGCCGCCGGCGCCTCGTCGGTGCGCGGCGCGGAGGCCGGCGCGCGGGAGGGCTCCGTGATCGCGGGGGAGGCGCCCGCGACGCGATACACCTCGATTCCCGCGAGGTCGGTCAGCGGCGCGCCCGTCAGGAGGCGATCCGGATAGGAGAACGTCAGGATCGCCGCGCCCCCCTCCTGCTCGACCGAGAGGTCGGAAACGGCGCGGGGGCCGCGCGGAATGGGCGGGGCGGGGTCCCCCTTCTTGCCGCAGGACGAGAGGGCCAGGAGGAGGGCGAGGAGCGTCGCCGTGCGGCGCGCGCCCGGCACGCTCAACCGGCGAGGACCGACGCCTCCGACGGCTCCCTCACAGCACGTACCGCGACAGATCCTCGCTCTGGACGAGATCCGACAGCGCCGCGCGGACGTCTTCGGCCTCGATCGAGATCGTACGCCCGGTGTTCTCGGGGCCGGCGAAGGAGATGTCCTCGAGCAGCCGCTCGAGGATCGTGTGGAGCCGACGCGCGCCGATGTTCTCGAGGGCCCGGTTGACCGTCTCCGCGTCCCGCGCGATCTCGCGGACCGCCCCGTCGGAGAATCCGAGCTCCACCCCCTCCGCGCCGAGCAGCGCCCGATACTGTTTCAGGAGCGCGTTCTCCGGCTCCGTCAGGATGCGCACGAAGTCCTCTTCGGTCAGCGAGTCGAGCTCGACCCGGATCGGGAAGCGCCCCTGGAGCTCCGGGATCAGGTCGGAGGGCTTCGAGACGTGGAACGCGCCGGCCGCGATGAAGAGCACGTGGTCGGTCTTGACGAAGCCGTACTTCGTGTTGACGGAGGTCCCCTCGACGATCGGCAGCAGGTCGCGCTGGACCCCTTCGCGCGAGACGTCGGGACCGCGCCCCGACTCGCGCCCCGCCACTTTGTCGATCTCGTCCAGGAAGACGATGCCCGAGGACTGCGCGCGCTCGACCGCCTCCCGCGCGACCTGTCCCGGGTCGACCAGCCGGCCCTCCTCTTCCGCCTGGAGGATCTCGCGCGCTTCGCCGACCGACGTTCGCCGCCGCTTCTTCTTGCCGCCGAAGAGGCCGGGGAGCATCTCCTTGACGTTGATGTCCATCTCTTCGACGCCCTGGTTCGTCACAATTTCGAAGGACGGGAACGTCTTGTCGGCGACCTCCACTTCGACCATCCGGTCTTCGAGCTTGCCTTCGCGCAGCATCGCGCGCAGGTGGGACCGCGTCTCCTCCCCCTCGCGCTCCGTCAGCGGCGGCAGGAGCATCTCGAGGAGCCGCTGCTCCGCGCGCGCGCGCGCGCGGTCCCGGATCTCGGCCGTCTTCTCCTCGCGCACCATCTGGACGGCCACCTCCGTCAGGTCCCGCACGATCGACTCGACGTCCCGGCCGACGTAGCCGACCTCGGTGAACTTGGAGGCCTCGACTTTCAGGAACGGCGCCTCCGCCAGCCGCGCGAGGCGCCGCGCGATCTCGGTCTTGCCGACGCCGGTCGGGCCGATCATCAGGATGTTCTTGGGGAGGATCTCGCGGGCCATCTCCGGCTCGAGCTGCTGGCGCCGCCACCGGTTGCGCAGCGCCACCGCCACGGCCTTCTTCGCCTTCTTCTGCCCGACGATGAACTTGTCGAGCTCCACGACGATCTCGCGCGGCGTGAGCGACCCCGGTTGCTGCCGGACCTCTTCCGCGGCCTTCTCGCCGGGCATCAGAAAGACCATGGGCGTCGAGTCATCCGTTCAGATCTCCTCGAGCGTGATCCGGTCGTTCGTGTAGATGTCGATCGCCGACGCGATCGTCAGCGCCTCGCGGGCGATCGCCGCCGCGCCGAGATCCGGCCGGTGCTTCAAGAGCGCCCGCGCGGCGGAGAGGGCGTATGGCCCGCCCGAGCCGACGGCGAGGACCCCTTCCTCCGGGGAGATCAGGTCTCCCGTCCCGGAGATCAGGAGCGACGTGGTCTTGTCCGCGACGATCAGGAGCGCCTCGAGCTGCCGCAGCATCTTGTCGGTGCGCCACTCCTTGGCGAGCTCGATCGAGGAGCGCTCGAGGTTGCCGCGGTGCTCGTCGAGTTTCGCTTCGAAGCGCGAGAAGAGCGCGAACGCGTCGGCCGAGGAGCCGGCGAAGCCCGCGAGCACGTCGCCGCCCTTCAGCCTCCGGATCTTGGCCGCGGTCTGCTTCATGATCGTCGTGCCGAGCGTGACCTGCCCGTCGGATGCCATCGCCACGCGGCCGTCGAGCCTCACGCAGACCACCGTGGTCGAGCGCCATCGCGGCTTCGGCGACATCGGGAGCAGGATACCGCAGGCCCCGCCGGCCTACGGGACCGGCGCCGGCCCGGAGAGGGCTCCGATGGCGGCTTCCACGATCGCGTCCTCGCGCCCCGGCCCCGACGGGGGTCGGTCCGCCACGGCGACGTCGGGCGGCACGCCCCGGCCCTCGTAGGAGCGTCCCTCGAGGTCCCGGATGGCGCGGCGCGAGATCCAGAGGGACGAGCCGTCGGAGAGCTTCTGCGCCGCGGCGCCCCCCGAGAGCATGCCCGCGGTCTCCTCCCCGACGATCGGGCCGATCGCGTGCGCGCGGAAGTTCAACGCGAGCGCCTCGCCCGCGCTCGCGGTCCCGGAGTTGACGAGAAGCGCCACGGGCAGCCGGCGGTATTCGGGGGGCACGACCCGGGTCCCCTGCCGTGTGATCACCTGGTAGTCGCGCGCGCTCCACTGTCCGCGCAGAAAGGTCGTCAGGATGTTCGGGTCGTAGCCGCCGCTGTTGCCCCGCACGTCCACGAGCACGCCGTCGATCGAGCCCCAGTCCGCGAGCTCCGGGCGGGCCCGCGCGGCCTCCTCGCGGTCGAGCAGGAGGTCCACGACGGCGAGTGCGGTCTCGGAGCTCATCCCCCAGAGGCGCAGGTATCCGAATTTCCTGCCGCCGCGCTCGATGACGCGGGCGCTCTTCCAGACGAGCGCGTCGCCGGGCTCCTCGGGCTCGCGGGCGAGCCGCGACGTCTTCTCCTCCGAGGCGCCGGCCGCCTTCCAGACGACGTCCACGGAGGACCCCGCGTTCCCCTCGAAAACGAAGAAGAGATCCCGGAAATTGACGCGCTCGGCGCCGTAGCGGCGGCCGCCGACCGAGAGCACCCGGTCCCCCGCGCGCAGGCCGGCGCGCTCCGCCGCGTGCCCCGGCAGGATTCCCTTGACGGCGTAGCCGTCGCCGTCGCGGCCGATGCGGAGTCCCGCCGTCGCAATCCTCCGCTCCGGAAAGCCCGGCGGCATCCGGAACGTGTGCGAATCCGAGAGGGTCGCGAGCAGCCGGTCGAAGACGGCGTCCCGCTCGGCCGAGGAGCCCGCCTTCGCGAGCTCCCCGGCGGCGGCCTCGACCGCCGCCTGCCAGCCGGCTCCCGCCGCCTTCGCATCCCAGAAATCCGTGCGCACGGCGCGGTCGATCTCGGCGAGGACCGGCGGAAGGTCGGGGGCCGCCGCGGCCGCGAGGGCCGACAGCGCCGCGAGCCCGAAGACGACGGCCGGCTTTCCGACGCGCCTCACGCTTTCGGGTGCGCGTGCCGATAGACGGCGTCCAGATGCGCCGCGTCGAGGTGCGTGTACTTCTGGGTCGTCGAGAGCGACGCGTGGCCGAGGAGCTCCTGGATCGAGCGCAGGTCGGCGCCCGCCTCGAGCAGGTGTGTCGCGAAAGTGTGCCGGAGGGCGTGCGGCGAGATGTCGGCCGGCAGCCCGGCGGCGCGCAGGCGCCGCTTGAGCAGGCGCGCCATCGAGCGCGTCGTCAGCCGGCCGCCGCGGCGATTGACGAAGAGGGCCTCGCCCCCCGATGCGTCGCCCGACGCCTCCCGGCGGAGCCTCGCGCGCGTCGGCAGATACGCCCGCAGCGCGTCCTCCGCCTCTTCCCCGAAGGGGACGATGCGCTCGCGCGAGCCCTTCCCCACGACGCGCAGCAGGCGCGACGCCAGGTCCACGTCCTCCAGATCGAGGCCCGCCGCCTCGGAGACGCGCAGTCCGGCCGCGTAGAGGAGCTCGAAGAGCGCCCGCTCCCGCTCCGGCAGGAAGTCCTCCTCCCCCGCCGAGAGCAGGTTCTCCGTGTCGGAGAGCGAGAGCGCGCGCGGAAGCGACCGGGGGACCTTCGGCGAAGTGAGGCCGGCGGCCGGGCTCTTCGCGAGGTGCCCTTCGCGGCAGCACCAGCGGAAGAAGGAGCGCAGCGTCGAGAGGTGGCGCGCGATCGAGCGATTCGTCAGGCCTCGCTCGGTGGAGCGCCGCCATGTAGGACCGGACCGCGAGCGCGTCGACTTTCGCGAGGCGCGCCTTCCCGGCCGGCCCCTCGCCGAACTCCCGCTCCCAGAATTCCGTGAAGCGGGCGAGGTCCGTCCGATAGGCGAGGACGGTCCGCGGGGAGAAGCGCCGCTCGTCGGCGAGATAGGACCGGAAGCCTTCGATCGCGCGGGAAAGCGTGACCACGGCAAAAGTGTAACGCCCGCGGCGGCCGCGGCGCGGGGGCTAGAATCCGCGCCGGTGGAGCTGCGGCCTTTTCGATGCCTGCGCCATGCGCCGCGGGTGATCCTCGAGCGGGGACCGTCCGCCCTCCTCGGGAGGCTCGGAGGGGCGGGCGCGCCCTCGGGAGGCGAGGCTCCCGAGAGTCTCGCGCCGCTCTTCGCCTCCGCCGGCTCGAGCGCGGACCCGGAGGGGGCGGCGCGGAAGCTCTCGGAGTGGATCGCCTCCGGCGTCCTGCTCCGGGAGAGGCGCCCCGCCCTCTGGATCTACCGGCGGTCTCCGGCCGCGGACGGCGCGCCGCCCGGGGTGCCGATCCTCGTCGGGCTCGTCCGCCTCGGCACGGCCGCGCCCGCGACTCCTCTCGACCCTAGGACGCCGGAGATCGAGAGGCATCTCGCGCTCCGGCGCGCGACGAAGGCCGACTTCGAGCCCTGCCGGCTCTCGACGCGCGCGCCGCTTTCCGGCGCGCTCGCGACGACGCGCCGTCCCGACTTTTCGGCCGAGGACTCCTCCGGCGCCCGCCACGACGCCTGGCGCGTACACGACTACGCCCAGCACGTCGAGCTCCAGGGCCTCGTCAAGAACGCCGAGGTCGAGATCGAGCGGGGCCAGGCTCTCTGGGAGGCCGCGCGCCGGTTCGAAGCGGAGCCCGAGGCGGCGAAGCTGCCCGGCGCCCGGTTCAAGCTCTGCGCGATCGCCGAGGCGGATCGCGACGCGACGATCCCGGAAATTCCCCTCGGGCTCTTCGGCGTGTCGCTCGAAGACCCGGTCTACTGACGCCGAGGCTTGGGGCGGGGCAGTCCCGCGAACGAGCTCGGGATCCCTCGGTGCCGGAGCCCTCGGGAGGACTTGCCGCGGCTTCGCGCGGCGAGTCACTTCTTCACGAACCCCCGCACGTCGTTCTTGACCAGGCTCTGGATCTGCTCGGCGGTCAGCTTCTTGCCGAACGAAGGCATGTCCATGCCCCCCTCCGTGACGACCTTGATCAGCTCTCCGTCGCTCTCGCTCTTTTGCCAGTCCTCGTCCGTGAAGTTCTGAGCTTTCAACTGCCTGCCCTTCGGCGTGTCCGCCTTCCCGTCTTCGCCGTGGCACTTGGCGCAATACTGGAGGAACGTTTCCGAGGGATGCTGCTCGGCCGCATAGAGACCGACCCCCAGACCCGCGATCGCGCCGAACACGAGACCTCCGAGGATCCGACCCTTCTTCATCCTTTCCTCGCTTTCTCCATGTCGCGGAAGATGTGCTCGGGCTCCCAGTTCTCGCCGTAGTAGATCGTGAAGAGTCGGCCTCGCGGATCGAGCACCGCGACGGCCTGCTGGTGCACGACCTGGCCCTTGTCGGGATAGTAGAGGACCCCGAACCGCTCGGCGACGTCGGCGACGGCCTTCGGATCCCCCGTCAGGAACTTCCATCGCTTCGGGTCGGCGCCCGCTTTCGCGGCGTAGTCCGCGAGCACGCGTGGCGTGTCGTGCTCGGGATCGACGCTGACCGCCAGCAGCACGCCGGCCCCCTCCTTCGCCAGCATCGCGTCGAGCTTCGAGAACTTGGCCGTTGTCATCGGGCAGGCCGTCGCGATCGGACAGCGCGTGTAGAGGAACGTGACCGCGACCGGCTGGCCGCGAAGATCCGAGAGCTTCACGGGCCGGCCTGTCTGCTCGACGAGGGTGAAGTCGGCAACGGGTTCTCCGACGGGAGTTCCGCGATTCGGACGGGGGGTGACCGCGGCCGCGGCGCCCTGGGGCAGCGGCGGAGTCGCGGATCCCGCCGCCTCCTTCCGGATCCCCTCCAGCCAGAAGAAACCGCCGTCCCGCACGAGCGTGGCCGAGATGCGATCCCCGACCGAGAGCCTGGCGAGCGGATCGCCCTCGCCGCGCACGGGAAAGGGCATCGTCATGCCTTCCATCAGTCCTTCGACCGGTTCGTGCTCGAGCGTGATCTCGCGGCGAGATGCGTCCATCGCGCGGACGACGCCCGTGATCGGGAAGCGCTCGGCGGCTTCCGACGCGGGCGCCTCGGCCCCGCGCCGGCAGGACGCCGCGGCGGCGAGGAGGACCAGCAGGAGCGGCCGAATCGCGGAGGGCCGGCGGGAAGTCATCGAGAGGTCATTAATGCCCGCGAGGCGGCCCGTATTTCCGACTTAACGGCTCTCTCACTTCGGGGAAGCGGTCAGCTACCGGACTTCGAACGTCAGCGACGTCCAGATGCTCTCCCAATCTGCGTCCACTCCCGCGGGCGCCGGGACCATGTGCACGGCCTTCACGAGCCAGACCCCTTTTCGGGAGAGCGGCAGCGCGACTTGCCCCTTCGCGTCGGACCGCGCGCCCGCCCTCGCCGCGCCCGGCGATGACTGCTCCATCGCGACGACGAGGGCGCCGGGCAGGGGCCTGCCCTGATAGAGGAGAGTCAGGGGCAGACTTCCCGGGACGGCCTTGCCCGGATCCTTCCCGAGCACGAGCTCGAACGTGAGCCCGACCTTTCGATCGAATCCGTTCGCCGCCGGGCCAGTCGCGCCCGCGACGACCAGGGACTTGACCGACCGCGAGAAAACTTCACGACCCGGCTTCCCCTGGTCGCCCTTCCGCCGCGCCTCGGAGACCGCTTCGAGCCCCTCCTCCTCCAGGTACTTTTCGAACTTCTCGGCGTCCAGAGTGACCGGGCTCCGGCCGCTCCGATATGCGATCCAGTAGAGGCCGGCCGACGGCAGCGCGATCTCGCCCGCGGGATCGGCGCCGGGAAGCCCGTCGATCGGAGTCTCGGCTCTCTCCGAGACGAGGACGAACCGCTCGATCACGGCGGGGTTGCGCGGCACCGGCTCGCCGCGGAAATCCTGCCCGACGCGCAGCGAGACGGCGACGGTGGTCCCCGGGTCGGGATGGAAGGTCGACGGCTCGATCCAGAAGTCGTGCGCGCGCGCCGCGGCCGCGAGGGCCGCGAGGGCCAGCGCAAGCCCGGGGACCCTCCGCCTCATTGCGGGGCCCGGGCGAGGAAGCCGGCCAGCCGGTCCCGATCGACGTTTCCCCCCGAGAGGATCACGCCGACGCGCTTGCCCGCGAAGTCGGCCTTCCGGTGCCGCACGGCGGCGGCGCCGGCGACGCCCGAAGGCTCGACGACGACTTTCATGCGCTCGAGCATCCAGACGAGGGTCTCGATCATCTCGTCGTCGGATACGAGGAGAAAGTCGCTCACGGTTTCCTGGATGATCGGAAAAGTCAGCGCGCCCGGGCACGGAACCTGGAGGCCGTCGGCGACGGTGCGGGGCACGGGGATCTCGATCCGCCTGCCCGCGCGGAACGACTGCGCCGTGTCGTCGGCCGTCGCGGGCTCGACGCCATAGACCTCGATCCGCGGCCGGAGCTTCTTCGCCGCGGAGGCGCAGCCCGAGATCAGGCCGCCCCCCGAGACGGGCACGAGCAGGACGTCCAGATCCGGGACCATCTCGAGCAGCTCCGCCGCGGCCGTCCCCTGGCCCGCCATGACGAGCGGGTCGTCGAATGGGGGGACGAGCACCGCGCCGCGCTCGCGGACGAGCCGCTCGCCGATCTCGTCGCGCTTCTCCGCGTAGCGGTCGTAGAGCACGATCTCGGCGCCATAGCCGCGCGTGGCCGCGAGCTTCGCGGCCGGGGCGTCCTTCGGCATGACGAGCGTCGCCCGGAGGTCGAGGAGCCGCGAAACGAGGGCGACCGCCTGCGCGTGATTGCCGGAGGAGTAGGCGACGACTTCGGTGAAGCTCCGCCGCTCGAGCTCCGCGCGGACCTTGTTGTAGGCGCCGCGGAACTTGAAAGCGCCGGCGCGCTGGAAGTTCTCCGCCTTGAAGAAGACGGAGGCGCCGCAGGCCTCGTCGAACTGTCGCGATGAGAGGACCGGGGTGCGGTGCGCGACACCGGCCAGGCGCCGACGCGCCGCCTCGATTTCGGAGAAGGGGATCAACCTTCGACCGCCACCGCCGCTTCGACGGAGTCCCGCCACTCGCGGATCGCGGCGAGGGCCCGATCGACCATCATCTGGCGGCGCTTCGCCTTGTCGCGGACCGGCGAGTGCGACGTGTCCTCGATCAGGCCGAAGGTCACGTTCATCGGCTCGAACTTCTCCGAAGGGGGCCGCTCCGAGCAGTGGCGGGCGAGGGAGCCGATCGCCGTCTCGTAAGGGATCGGGAGGGGGTCGCGCCCCTCGAGCGCCTGCGCGATCGCGCGGCCGACGGCGAGCCCGGTTGCGGCGCTCTCGACGTACCCCTCGACACCCGTGATCTGCCCGGCGAAGGAGATGCGGGGCTCCCGCCGCATCCGGAAGAAGCGGTCGAGGTGCGCCGGCGCGTGGATGTAGGTGTTTCGATGGAGCATGCCGAAGCGGACGAAGCCGGCGTTCTCGAGGCCCGGGATCTTCCGGAAGACGCGCTGCTGCTCCGGGACTTTGAGCTTCGTCTGGAACCCCACGAGGTTGTAGTGCTCGCGGGCGAGATCGTCCTGCCGAAGCTGCACGACCGCGTGCGGGATCTTCCCCGTCGCGGGGTCGGGCAGGCCCATCGGCTTCATCGGCCCGTGCCGCAGCGTCTCCCGGCCCCGCTCCGCCATGACCTCGATCGGAAGACACCCCTCGAAATAGATCCCCTTCTCGAAATCGTGGACCGGCACGACGTCGGCCGAGAGGATGTCCGAGACGAACGCCTCGTACTGCTCCTTCGAGAGCGGCGCGTTCCAGTAGTCCGCGCCTCCCCCTTTTCCGTAACGCGAAAGGGCGTACATCTTCGAGAAGTCGACGGAGGAGGCGGCCACGATCGGCGCGATCGAATCGTAGAAATAGAGGTCGCCGGTGCCGAGGAGCTCTCCGATCGCCCGGTCGAGCGCCGGCGAGGTCAAGGGGCCTGTCGCGATCACGACGAAGCCCTCGGACGGAATCTCCCGGACCTCTTCGCGCGCGAGCTCGATCTCGGGGAGCGACGCGAGGCCCTCGGTCACGAGCCCCGAGAAGACGTCCCGGTCCATGGCGAGCGCGTCACCGGCCGGGACCGCGCTCCGGCGGGCGCAGCGGATCACGAGCGAATCGAGCGCCTCCATCTCGCGCTTCAGGAGCCCGACCGCGTTCAACGGGTTGTCGGAGCGGAAGGAGTTGGAGCAGACGAGCTCCGCGCACCGGTCGGTCCGGTGGGCGGCCGTCGGAACGGCCGGCCGCATTTCGCGCAGAAGCACGCGATGCCCCCGGCGCGCGAGCTGCCAGGCGCATTCCGAGCCGGCGAGGCCGGCGCCGATGACGGTGACGGGGCGGCTCACGCCGGCATTCTATTCGCACCCCGCGCCCGCGGAGCGCAGCCGAGGAGCTATATCAATTCTGATGTAGATTGGATTGGAGATTGACGATTGATGATTGAAGATTGAATCACCAATCACCAATCATCAATCATCAATCACCAATCTCCAATCACCATCGCCTCGCCACCGGGATCACGAATCGGATCGAGGTCAGCCGCGGCGAGAAGGCGGCGATCTTGTTGTCCACGAGGCCGGCCGCGAGGCCCGCCCGCTGGACGTCGGACCACACGAAGGGGAACGAGAGCTCCTCCTGGAACGGCTTCTTCGGAAAGACCGTCCAGAGAGAGCCCGCGGGGTAGAGGCGCCCCTCGAGGTCCCGAAAGAACTTCGAGAGCGACCCTTCCGAGGGCACCTCCGTCATCAGCCAGGCGTGACGCCCGGAAGGCCAGGCGGTCACCCACTCGACGAGCGGGCCGAAGACCTCCCGCAGCGTGCGGCGAAACTCGGCGGAATCTCCCCGCGCGTAAGCGGGGTCCCGGGCGGGCAGCGAAAACTTGCCCCAGGGAGAAGCCGGCATCGTCAGACGGCCCGCGGGGATCTCACCAGCCGCCGCCCCCCCCGCCGCCGGAGCTCCCGCCGCCTCCTCCGCCGCCGCCGCTCGAGGAGGGCGCCGCGACCCCGGCGGAAAGCGCGCCCGCCGCGACGGCCCACGAGCCGGAAGCCCCCGCTCCCCCGAAAGCTCCGCCTCCCCCGGACCAGCCCGACGACGTCGCGGCGGACCCGGAAGAGGACGACGAGGAACCGAACGATCCGGATGCCGCGGCGGCGCCGTGGGCGCGGGCCCAGCGATCGGCCTCGGAGGTCAGCCCGAAGGCCACGACGTACGGAAACCAGGAGTCCGTCAGGCGCGGCGCGGGGCTCTCGAGCTCGTGCCGGAAGTAGTTCCGCGAGGCGACGAGCGCTTTGCGGCGCGCGATCCGTTTCGGGCCGCCGCGCGTCTTGATCAACTGGAAGACCGTGAGGAGGATCGCGAGGCGCATCAGGAAGACGCCGGCGACGCGCCACGGGGAGGCCGGCGACGGATCACGCGACGCCGTCCACGCGAGCGCGAGGACGAGCAGGGGCGCCCAGAGAAAGAGGGGCGAAAACGCGAGATGCCGGTCGACCCGCTTCTGAAAGACGATCGCGCCACCGGCCGCGGCGGCCCAGAGGAAGAGATGCCCGATCACCGTCCCGATCGCGTTCGGTGGCTCGATCTCGTGGAAGACCGCCGCGGCGAGAACGACCGCGGCGGCGCCGAGGAGGAAGAGGAGCGGCGCCGGAAAGAGGCCGGGCTTCGGCGACCGGTCCCGGAAGTCGGGCAGAGCGTCGAGCTTCTGCCGGAAGAGCGGTTTGACGACTCCCGCGGGATCGAAGCCCGACGAGCGGTAGTGCGCGCGGATCTGGTCGGTGTCGGTCTCCTCGCGCGATCCGAAGAAGAGCGCCTTCACGAGCTCCTGATCGTAGGAGGAGAAGCGGGCGAGCGGCACGAGGCGCTTCAGAACGAGCTTCTTTCCCTCCGCGCGCGCTTCGACCTTCTTCTCGGCGGCGAGGCGCGCCAGAATCGCGGAGACCTCTGGCGGCCCGATCTTCTCGTCCCAGAGCGCTCCGGCGTCCTCCGGCGCGAGGGAGAGCAGATTCTCCCGAAGCCAGGCGGCGTCGATCCGGCCGGGCTCGGGCAGCGGCGCGAAGCGGCCGAGGAGCGCGTCGCGCCGGCGGAAGCCCACGAACATCCCGATCGCGGCCGCGAGCAGGACGAGGAAGAGGGCGAGGCGGACGGCCGGCGAAACCGAGACCGCGACCGCCGGCCGGCCCGACCCGGCGTATTCGAGCGACGCCGCCACGACGAACCCCTCGCCGGGCCGCAGGTCCTTCGCCGAGAAGGACCCGGGGAGCTTCGGATCGGCCCTCCATGCCGGATCGACCGCGAGCGCGAGATCGAACCGTTCGACCGCGCCGGACCGGTCGGGAAAGAGGAAGTCGTGGTTCAGCCGGTACCGGCTCCCCACCTTCGTCAGAATTCCCGAGAGGCGGTACCGGAGCTCGTAGACGAGCTCCGCGTGATCGAACGGCGGATCGCTCGGCAGACGGCTCCTCCAGCGAAGGGTCTTCGAGTCCTTCCATGCGTACTGGTCGACCGCGGAGAGATCGCCCCGGGAGAGCTCGACGGCCGCGCCGTCGGCCCCGATCCGGCGGAGCGACTCGAAGTCGAGCGACTGCCCGGGACCAACGCGGAAGACGCGCTCTCCCCCGTTCCAGTCGCCGTCGAAGACGATCGCCTGCCGCTCGACGACGTGGAGCGCGCCCGTCTCGTCCAGCCGCGCGCGCACTTCGATCGCCCGCCAGAAGAGATCGCGCGCCTCGGCCGTCCCGGCCGCTCGAAGCCCGAGCAGGAGGGCGAGGACGAAGCGGACGACTCGGTGGCTCGATCGCTCCATGCCGGTCACCTCGATGGCGGTGAGGTCTCGGCGGGATCGTAGCCGAAGACCCGCGGCAGCGCCCCGGTTCTAGCGCGCGGCGCGGCGCCGCGGGCTCTTCTTGCGCGCCGCCGGGGATTCGGCCGCCTCCTCCCCAGGGGCTTTCGCCGGGCGGCCCGACTTCGCCGCCCGGGGCGGGCGCGTCTCGGCCGCCGCCGGCGCGGAAGCGAGCAGCACTTCCCGCATCGGCGGGATCTCCCCCGCCGCCCTCTCGAATCCGCACCCGGCGTGGTCGCAGGCGAAGACGTTGCCGGACTTGCGCTCGCGCAGGAGCAGGTAGGGGCTCCCGCACTTCGGGCAGGCCTCGGGGATGGGACGTGCCGAGAGCGTGAAGTCGCACTTCGGATAGTTCACGCACCCGTAGAAGGGGCGGAACCGGCCGCGCCGCTCGACGATTCGGCCGCCGTCTTTCGGGCAGGCGACGCCCGTATCCCGGACCGGCTTGGGCGGCTTGTACCGGCACTCGGGGTAGCCGCTGCAGGCGACGTAGGCGCCGTAGCGCCCGTAGCGGCGCACGAGGGGGTGCCCCGACTCGGGACACATCTCCCCCGTCGGCTCGTCCGGCTTCGCCTCGGCCTTTCCCCCGGCGATGTGGACGTTGATGACGTTGCGGCATTTCGGATACGCCGAGCAGCCGAGGAACGTCCCTCCCGCCCGGCTCTGGCGGACCTTCATCGGCGAGCCGCACTCGTCGCACGTCTGTTTCTCGAGCTCCGAGACGTCGACGGCGTCCTCCTCCGGATCCGGGATGTTCTCGGTGAACGTGCAGGCGGGATATCCGGAGCAGGCGATGAAGAGGCCGTTGCGCCCCATCCGCAGCTTCAGCTTCTTGCCGCAGCGCGGGCACTTCTCCGCGATCTCCGGCACGACCGGGAAGGAGAGGATCTTGCGCGCCTCCCCGAGCGGGATGCCCGCCTTGGAAGAGACCATGTCGCGGAGCGCCCGGTTGCGGTCTTTCGTGAACGTCTTGTCGAACTCCGAGAGGGCCTGGGTCCAGGACAACTTCCCGTCCTCGACTTCGTCGAGCGCCTCCTCCATGCGCGCGGTGTAACCGGTCTCGAAGAAGTCGTCGAAGTACGGGATCAGCATCTCGACCACGGTGCGCCCGAGCGCCGTCGGGATGAAACGCCGCTCCTTCTTGTGGACGTACTCGCGCTGCTCGAGCTTGCGCAGGATCTCGGCGTACGTCGAAGGCCGCCCGATGCCGTTCTCCTCCAAGAACTTGACGAGGGAGGCTTCGTTGAACCGCGGCGGCGGCTGCGTCTGCTTCTGCTCCGGCTCGATGGCGAGGAGCTTCAAGACGTCCCCGTCGGCGAGCGGCGGGAGCTTCCCGCCCGCCTCCCCCGGCTCGTCCTCTTCGTCGGAGATTCCGACCCCGTAGGCCGCCAGATAGCCGGCGAACTTGAGCGTCGAGCCGGAAGCGCGGTACCCGGCGGGCCCCGCCTCGATCTCCGCCGAGACGGTGTCGTAGACGGCCGGCGCCATCTGCGAAGCGACGAAGCGCTCCCAGATCAGCCGGTACAGCCGGGCCTCCTCCGGGGCGACGTGCGGCTCGACCTGCTCCGGCGGGAGATCGAGGTAGGTCGGGCGAATCGCTTCGTGCGCGTCCTGCGTCCCGCGCTTGCTCTTGAAGAAGCGGGGGGATTCGGGGAGCGCGTCCGCGCCGTAGCGCGCCGCGATGTGCTCCCTGACGGCGTTCAAGGCCTCGCCGGAGACCCGCGTCGAATCCGTGCGCATGTAGGTGATCAGGCCGACGGTGCCCCGCCCGGGGATCTCCCTTCCTTCATAGAGGCGCTGCGCGATCTGCATCGTGCGGCGGACGGCGAAAGAGAGGCGCCGGGCGGCGGCCTGCTGGAGCTGCGACGTGATGAACGGGGGCGCCGGCGTCTTGCGCCGCTCGGACGTCTCGACCTTCGAGACCCGCCAGACGGCCGCCTCCGCCGCCGCGCGGATCCGGGCCGCCTTCTCCGCGGAATCGACGCGCGGATCGGTTCCGTCGAACTTGAGCTTCTCCCCTTCGAAGGTGGAGAGCCGCGCGGTGAAGGGGGGCGGCGCGGCCGTTTCGAGCTTCGCGTCGATCGTCCAGTACTCGACCGGCCGGAAGGCCTCGATCTCGCGCTCGCGCTCGGCGATGATCCGCAGGGCCACCGTCTGGACGCGCCCGGCCGAGAGCCCGCGCCAGACCTTTTTCCAGAGCAGGTCCGAGACCTCGTAGCCGACGAGTCGGTCGATGATGCGGCGGGCCTGCTGCGCGTCCACGAGGCGCGAGTCGATCTCGCCGGCGTCCTTCATCGCGGCGAGGACCGCGTTCTTGGTGATCTCGTTGAAGCGGACGCGCCGGAACGGGGTGCCTTTCGTGGACGGCTTCAGCGTCTCGCGCAGATGCCAGGAGATGGCCTCACCCTCGCGGTCCGGGTCGGCGGCGAGGTAGACGGCGGCCGCTTCGCCCGCCGCTTTCTTCAGCTCTCCGAGCGTCTTCTCCTTGCCTTTCAGGACCTCGTAGGTCGGCTCGTAGTCCTTCGCGCGATCGACGCCCAACCCCTTCTTGGGAAGGTCTCGGACGTGCCCGTAGGAGGCGAGCACGCGGAAATCGCGCCCGAGGAACTTCTCCAGGGTCTTGGCCTTGGCGGGCGATTCGACGATGACGAGGGAACGCCGCGCGCCGCGCGCCGCGGCGGGGGCGCCGGAGCTCCGGGGTTTCTTCCCGACGGATTTTCGTTTCATTTTCGGCTGCTCGGGCCTGCCGCTCGCCTCGTCACAGGGCGGTGGAACCTGCCACAACGCCGCGGAAAGCGCAAACGGGCGCTCGAGGCATCTCCGAAAACACGGGCCCATTCCCTCGGCTCATCCCCTTGAGGGGAGACACGTTGCCTGCTCGGCGTCACCGGCGCACCAGACCGTATCGGCCGTCGGCCTCCGAGGCGAGGCCCACGGCCTCGAGCTCCATCAGCGCCGCGAGCACGACGGCCGCGGGCATCTCCGTCGCGCGCACGAGCTCTTCGGCCGAGGCGGATTCGGCCGAGAGGGCCTCGAAGAGGCGGCGCGCCTCCGCGGTCAGCTCCGGCGGGGCGGCCGGCGGCGCGGAGAGGGGCGACGGCGCCGGGGTCTCGAGCGTCGGGAAGAGCTCCGCGAAGATGTCTTCGACTCCGCGGCAGAGGATGGCCCCGTCGCGCAGCAGCTCGTGGGCCCCGGCGGAGGTCTCGGAGAAGACGCTGCCCGGCACGGCGAACACGTCGCGCCCGAAATCCGCGGCGAGCCTCGCGGTGATGAGCGAGCCCGAGCGCCGCGACGCTTCGACGACGACGACCCCCGAGCAGAGCCCCGCGATGATCCGGTTGCGGATCGGGAAGTTCTGGGGACGCGGTTCCTCTCCGGGAGGGAACTCCGAGAGGACCGCGCCGCGCCGCGCGATCTCGCGCTTCAGGCCGGCGTTCTCGCGCGGATAGTCGACGTCGAGCCCGCAGCCCAGGACCGCGATCGTGCCTCCGAGACCCGCGAGCGCCGCTTCGTGCGCGGCCGTGTCCACGCCGCGGGCGAGCCCGGAGACGACCGCCACGCCGACCCCCGAGAGCCCGGAGGCGAGCGACGTCGCCACTTCGCGGCCGTAGCGGGTGGCGTTGCGCGATCCCACAACGGCCACAGCGGGCGACCGCAGGCGCTCGAGACTGCCGAGCGCGAAGAGGACGAGCGGCGGGTCGTGGATCTCGGAGAGCAGGCGCGGGTACTCCGAATCGAAGGGGGTCACGAGCGAGATCCCCGACCGCTCGATCTCCTCCGCCCACCTCTGGTGGCGCGGATCGGAGGGCGCCGAGAGCGCGGCCCGGGCGCGCGGAAACGAGCCGAGGGAGAGCGCGAGATCCTCCTCGCCGGCCGAGAGGAGTCCCTCCACCCCGCCCCGTTCCCGCAGCGCGGGCCACAGCCGCTGGGGGGTCAGTTCCTTCTCGCGATACCACCCGATCGCCGCCTGCCGGGAGATTCCCCCTCTCATCTCGCGCTAACCTTACTCTCGCGGCCGGAACGAGGCGTTCTGGACGAATCCGGCGGGAAGAATCGGACGGCGGGGTGGCATTTCCTATAATGCGCACCTCTGGAGCCGTCTTGAAGAAACGCACTCTCGCCGCCCTGCTCGTCGCCGCGTCGGCCGCGGCCGGCTGCAGCTCCGGGGGGGCCGGGACGAGTACACAGATCTCCTTCGGCGCCCGGGTGGCGCATCAGGGCCTCTGGCGCGAGGCCGCCTTCCGATTCGAGAAGGCGGTCGCCGCCGAGCCGCGCAACGCCCGCGCCCACAACAACCTGGCCGTCGCGTTCGAGGCGACCGGCGAGTTCGCTCGGGCGCTCGAGGAGTACAAGAAAGCGCTCGAGCTCGATCCGCAGGACAGCTACATCCGGCGAAACTACGCCCGCTTCGCGGAGTTCTACACCTCCTACACCCGCACGACGGGCAAGGCCGCCAGTGGGAACTAGCCGCCCGCGGCGGCTCACCACCCGTGCCCTCCTGGGGGCGTTCCTCGCGGCCTCGATCGGCTGCTCCTCCGTCGATCAGGTTCGCCTGCGGCTGCCCTTGCGGCCGCGCCTGCCCCTTCGGGGCAACGAGAAGATCGTGCTCGCCCCTTTCCTTCTTGTCACGGAAACGGAGAAGGCGCGCGACAAGCGCCTGGCCAACGTCGACCTGCAGGCGGAGTTCCACCGTTTCCTGAAGCGCCAGATCGAGAAGAAGACGAAGCTCGAGGTGGTCGAGGCCCCGCCGGACTTGAAGCTCCCGACACAGAGCCTGGTCGAACTCGGCCGCGCGACCGAGTTCTGGCGGTCGGTCGGAACGACGACCGGCGGCGAAGTGCTCGTTTCGGGCAGCCTCGAGTTCCGCGTCGAGGACCGATCCGGCTACAAGACCGAGGAATACGTCTCTCCGATCAACGGGCAAACCTACTACCGGCAGGTCTACGTCGAGCAGAGCGGGTTTCTCTTCGACATCGTGTTCCTCGTGTTCGACGGGCACACGGGCGAGAAGCTCCTCCAGGACGAGTTCAAGGATTTTCGCCAGATGGGCTCGAGCGCGAGGAGCGACGAGCTCCAGGGGCTCTTCGAGAACCTCTTCTCGCTCGAGAACCAGATCCTGAACCTCTTCGTGGCCCGCGAGCGGGAGGCGGACCGGTACCTGTTCACCAGTTGACGGCTCGGAGGGAGGCGGCGAAATCATGAAGCGAATCGTCACGGCGCTCTTCTTGGCGGCGATCGCCGGCCCCGCCGCCGCGCAGGTCTACGTGGACAACCCGCCCTGGGCTTTCGGCGAGAACAAGATCGCCTACGACCAGTTCGACTGGAAGACCTACCGCTCGACGCACTTCATGATCTATTACTACGACAAGGAAGCGGCGTCCCTCCAGAAGGTCGCCTCCTTCGCCGAGAGCGCCTACGACGACATCTCGCGGGAGCTCAACTTCCAGATCCCGAAGGCGATCAACCTCATCTACTACGCCACCCACTCCGACTTCGAGCAGACGAACACCCTCCTGAACTTCATCCCGGAGGGGGTGGGCGCCTTCGCCCTCCCGTCGCGCAACCGCATGGTCTTGCCGATCGACATGCCCGACGAGAAGCTGCAGCAGTTGATCGCGCACGAGCTCACGCACGTCTTCCAGTTCGAGATCCTCTTCAACGGCAACTACATCCGCGCGATGACGACCAACGCGCCGCAGTGGCTCACGGAGGGGATGGCCTCCTACTTCGGCAAGGACGAAGACAGCAAGGACCAGATGGTGCTGCGCGACGCGGTTCTGTCCGACCGCGTCCCGGAGATCTCGCAGCGCGGCATCTACGGCTTCTTCGCCTACCGGTTCGGCCACGCGGTGTTCGACTTCATCGCCGCCGAATGGGGCAAGGACGCGGTGCGCGACTTCGTCTTCGAGTACCGCAACCAGATCGGGCCGAGTGTCGAGCGCACGGTCAAGCGCGCCTTCAACATCTCGGGCGAGGACTTCGACATCCGGTTCCGCCGCTACTTGCGGCAGAAGTACTTGAAGATCCTGACGGAGAAGGGGGAGCCGATCGACTTCGGCGAGCGGTTCAAGATCGAGGAGACGCCGTCGGCCGAGACCTCCCCGCGCGCCTACCCGTCGGGGGACTTCGTGGCGGCCATCTCCACGTACAAGGAGGACGCCGACGTCGTCGTCCTCTCGACCCGCGACCGGCGTCTCTTCAAGAACCTGACGAAAGGGAGAAAGACCGCCTACGAGTACATCGTCGCGCAGTGGATCACGACCGGGCCGGCGCAGGGGGCGGATCTCGCCGTTTCCAATGACGGCAACCGCGTTGCGGTCTTCGCGCGCCGCGAGCGGGGGCGGGACCTCCTCCTCCTCGACGCGCTCTCCGGAGACATCCTCGAGCGCGTCGAGATGCCGGACGTCGACCAGCAGTTGAACCCGGCGTTCTCCCCCGACGGGAGCCGGATCGCCTTTCACGGGATGCGCGCCGGGCGCGCGGACATCTACATCTACGACACGGCGTCGCACGCGATCACCAACGTGACGGACGACGATTCGTTCGACTTCGGGCCGGTCTTCTCGCCCGACGGCCAGTGGATCTACTACTCCTCGGTGCAGGGGACGAAGGCGAAGGTCTTCCGGCTCCGGACCGACACCCCCGAGACCCGCGAGCAGATCACCTACGGCGACGGGGACGACGAGGACGTGTCGCTCTCCCCCGACGGGAAGCGCCTCTACTTCTCATCCGACCGCGACGCCGGGATCTACAACATCTATTCGCAGAATCTCGAGACCGGCGAGACCTACCTCCACACCAACGTCGTCGGCGGAACTTTCGCGCCGACCGCGTTCATCGGCAAGGACAACGCCGAGAAGCTCGTCTTCAGCGCCTATTACAAAGGGCGATTCCAGCTCTACATCGCCGACCCGAAGAAGCCGGTCAAGAAGCTCCCGGAGCTCGCCCCCGCGATCACGCCGGCCACACCCGTCTCGGCCACGCCCTACCAGCCCGCGATCGAGGTCGCGATCGATCCCGAGAAAGTGACGTCCAAGCCCTCGCGGAAGCTGTACCTCGAGGACGCCCAGATCATCGCCGGCGTCAACACGGACCAGTCGTTCCTCTCGAACACGATCCTGACGTTCGGCGACAACCTCGGGGACCGCCACTTCATCGCGATCATTTCCTCGCAGTCGAGCTTCACGCAGTTCGACTTTCAGTACTGGAACCTGCGAACGCGGCTCCAGAAAGGGATCCAGGCCTTCGACTACCGCCTCTACTACACCGGCGTCGACCTGACGACCGGGCAATTCGAGCGCGTCCGGCAGGCCGCGCGTTACACGGGCGGCACGTTCCTCGCGAACTACCCGCTCTCCCGCTACTTCCGGCTCGAAGGCAGTCTCGGGTACGTCTTCCGTCAGGTGAACTATCCGTTCCTGGTGCAGGGTCCAGGCGGCACCTCTTTGTGCTGCGGGGTCATCCCGGACGTGAAGAGCAACTATCCGATCGTCTCGCTGCAATTCGTCGGCGACACCGTCGAGTACCAGAACTGGGGCCCTCGGGCCGGCTACAAGTTCATGGTCACCGGCAGCTACGCCCCCGATTTCCAGAAGGACCTGGCGGTCCCGCCGGGAGCGCCGACCGGAGGCACCCTCTCCCAGGACGTCAGCTGGGATTTTCGGGAGTACCTCCCGATCAGCCGGCGGATGCTCTTCGCCTTCCGCATCGCCGGACTGAGCTCCAAGGGGAACCTGCCGACCGTCTGCTCGATCGGATCGGTCGACACGCTGCGCGGCATCCCCTACGGTTCCCTCTTCGGCAACACGTGCTTCTACGCGAACTTCGAATTCCGCTTCCCGCTGATCGACGTGATCGCGCTGCCGTTCCTCGCCTTCGGCGACATCCGCGCGCACGCCTTCTTCGACATCGGCGGGACGAAGTTCAAGGGGGGCGCCTTCCAGCTCTGGAACTCGGACCGGGACCAGCCGAAGGACGCCATCGCCTCGTACGGAGGCGGCATCGACTTCCAGGCGCTGGGTCTCCCCATCCACATCGACATGGCACGCCTCCTGAAGTCGGATCAGGCTCAGGCCATCGCGCTCTCGGGGGACCCCGACTATCAGAAGGCGCTCTCGCAGTTCGTGGTCTCCTGGTACATCGGCTTCATCTTCTGAGGAGAGGGGCGACGCCGGCGGACTAAAATCGGCGCGCGTGTCCCGCTCGAAGTCTCTCTCGGTCCGCGTGCTCGGCCCGTACGGCGGGTCGGCGCCCGGCCGCCGTCTGACGACGTTCCTGATCGACGGCGAGTGCGCTCTGGACGCCGGCGCCCTGACCGAAGCGCTCCCGTTCTCGGCGCAGCGGCGGATCCGGCGAGTCCTGTTGACCCACGCGCACTTCGATCACATCGCCTCGCTCCCGTTCCTCGCCGCCAACCTGCACGGGAGCCTCCCCGCGCCGCTGGAGATCCTCGCCCCGGAGCCGGTGCTCGAGGCCGTTCGCCGGCACCTCTTCAACGACTCGACGTGGCCGGACTTCACGCGGTTCCCCTCGGTCTCCCGGCCGACCATCCGATACCGCCCGCTTTCGGAAGGCCGCGCGTTCGCGGTCGGGTCGCTCACCGTCACGCCGTACGCCGTCAACCACGTCGTGCCGACCTTCGGCTACCTCGTCACGGCGGCCGGGCGCACGGTCGTCTTCTCGGGAGACACCGGCCCGACCGAGCGGCTCTGGGTGGCCGCGCGGCGTGCGCGACAGGTCCGCGCGATCTTCCTCGAGTGCTCGTTCTCGGATCGCGAGGAGGCTCTTGCCGCCGACTCTCAGCACCTGACCCCGCGGCTCGTCTCCCAGGAGCTGCCGAAGCTGCCCCAGCGCGTCCCCGTGTACCTCTACCACGTCAAGCCGTTCTCGCTCGCCCGCATTCGGCGCGAGGTGCGGGCTCTCTCCGAGCCGCGGCTGCACCTCCTCGAGACGGAGAAGGGTTTCCGGTTCTGAGGCCCTAGCCTCCGACCCCGGCCAGCCTCGACCACCCGAGCAGGTCCGCCGCGAGCGAGCCGGCCAGGCGTCCGCGCAACGAGTCGTTTCGCAGGAGGTCCTCCCGCGGCCCCGAGAGCCGCAGGCCGCGCGCGAGATACGTCCGGCCGTTTCGCTCGAGCGCCTGGTAGAAGGAGACCGAGCCGCCCGAGGCGGACCGCCGCTCGAGCGAGAGGCGGCGCTCCGGCAGATCGAGCGCGGCGCGATCCTCCAGGAGCCCCTCCCCCGTCTCCGGGCCGGGCGCGCGCAACCGCATCGTCCAGCCGCCCGGCGCGGCCTCGGCGGAGACGACTTCGGCGACACCTTCGAGGAGCCGGCGGTACCCGACGGCATCGGCGATCGACGAGATGGCGCGATCGGCGTCGCATGAGGTCTCGAGATATCCGACGAGCATGGCGTCGGCGGCGTCGGGCCCCGGGTCTCCCACTCGGGCGAAAGCCGCAGCGAGGAGGTCCTCGTCCACGCCGAAGATCTCGCCCACGCGGCGGGCGCGCGGCGGTTCGAGCGGCACCGTCAACCTCGAATGCCGGTCGTCCACGCGCACCGACCCCCGCGCGTAGGAGATCGCGCGATTCTCGCGGTTCCACCGGAGCGCCACTCCCGTCAAGAACTTCGATTCCGGACGGAACGTGCTTCTCCAGCGCCGCTCGAACTCGTCCTCGGGGACCTCCGCGGCGAAGAGCTCGAGGGAGCCCGGGCCCTCCGGCACTCCCTGAAGCTCGACTTTCCATCCCCGGGCCGAGGCCTCGACGCGCACGGCCGCCAGCGGCGTCTCGAATTCGCCCGGCCCGGCCGGCAGCAGGTCCGGCAGCGGGAAGCCGACGTCGCAGATCCAGGCGCGTTCTCCCGCCGGCACGAGCAGCGCGGCGTGGTCGAAGTCTTCGACCACGCGCCCGAGGATCTTGCGGGGCCGAAAGCCGAGCGCCGCGAGCAGCGCCTCGAAGGCGGCGACGCGCGCGAAGCAAGTGCCCCCCGCGCCCCGCTCGAGGTGGTCCGCCCAGAAGATCTCCGGCCGGCGGGGCTTCGCCGCGGGATCGGAGACCGACGCGTTGCGCTCGATCTTGGAGGCCGTTTCGAACGGGACGCGCGCATTGAAGCGCGCGAAGAGGGCTTCGAGCAGCCCCTGTCCCGGCTCCGCCCGGGCGAGGTCGAGCGACTCGAGGACCGAATCGAGGAGGAGTTGAGTCATTGAGTCATTGAGTCATTGGCCGGGCCGGCATGGGGTCAGGTGTACATTATATACTAGCGACCACCGTTCTCCCAGTCAGGGAGGTGGCGGTAGCTAGTATATAATGTAGACCTGACCCCTACTTCTTCGAGATTCGCGCGGTCAGCGCGCCGACTCGCGTGCGCGCGTCCTCGGAGAACCAGAAGTCCACGAACGGGTCGCCGCGGCGGGCCTGGTCGAATCGCGCCAGCGCGGCCGAGCGGCTGCGCAGCTTGATCGCGGCGTGGGCTCTTCGCGAGCGGCCGGCGAGGAAGGCCGCGCGGGCCTCGGCTTCCGCGGCGAGGCTCTCCGCCGGCACGGCGCGATCGAGGAGGCCCACGGCGAGGGCCCGTTCGACCGAGAGGTTCTCTCCCGTCGCCGCGAGCCGTTCCATCCCGCGGGGCCCGAGGGCGTGTCGGAAGAGCTCGAGCAGGCACGCGGGCACCGGCACTCCCATCACGACCTCCGGGAGGCCGAACTCTCCCCGGCCCTGCGCCGCGATTCGCTCGTCCGCCGCCGCGGCGACGATGAGCCCGCCGGCGATGGCGTGGCCCGAGAGCGCCGCGATGACCGGACGCTCGAAGACGAAGATCTTGCGGACGAGGTCGCAGTAGGCCTCGACGAACGCCGAGAAGCTCGCGCGGTTCTGCGACGACAGGAACTTCAGGTCCCACCCGGCGGAGAAGATGTTCTCGAGGGCCGAGGCGAGGACGACCGCCCCGGCGTCGGCGGCGTCGGAGAACGCGCGGGAGAGGTCGGCGACGAGCTCGGGCGAGAAAGCGTTCGCGCGCGGGCGGTCGAGCGTCAGGACGGCGACTTCTCCGCGCCGCTCGGTCCGAACGAGGCTCACGCCCCGACTCCCGCCGGTTGCCGCGCGAACGCGAGATCGTGCACGGTCGAGTCGTCGGTCAACTCGGGATGGAACGTGGCGGCCATCACGTTTCCGCCCCGCACCAGAACCGGCTCTCCGCGAAGCGTCGCGAGGACCTCGACGCCGGGACCCACGCGGCGGATCCGGGGGGCGCGGATGAAAACGGCGGGCAGGGGCCTGCCGAGAGCCGGCGCCTCGACTTCTCCGACGAAGGAGTGGACCTGGCGCCCGTAGGCGTTGCGCTCGACCGAGATGTCGAGGATTCCGAGTCCCCGCTGGGGCGGGTTGGTGACTTCGCGCGCGAGCAGGATTGCGCCCGCGCACGTCGCCAGGATCGGGCGGCCGCTTTCGGCGAAGCGCCGGAGCGCCTCCTCCCAGGGCTCCGCCTCGAAAAACTTCCAGAGCGTCGTCGATTCCCCGCCGGGCAGGACGAGACCCGCGGCATTCGCGAGATCGCCCGGCCTCTTCGCTTCGAACGAGGCGATGCCGAGCGCGTCGAGCTTCTTGCGGTGCGCCTCGAAGTCCCCCTGGAGGGCGAGGACGGCCACGGCGTTGGATCGGGTCATCGGTTCATCGGGTGATCGGGTGATCGGCGAACGCGGATCGGCTCGGGTCAGATGACCCGATGATCCGATCTCCCGTTCTCCCGATCTCCCGATTCTTCCTACCATCCCCTCGTCTGGAGCTGCGCTTCCTGCGGGAGGCTCGCCGCTTCGATTCCCTTCATGCCGGTCCCGAGCGATTCCTCGGCTGCGACGAGCGCCTTCGCGTCGCGCCAGTGCGTCGTCGCCTGGACGATGGCGCGCGCCCGCCGCTCCGGATCGTCGGACTTGAAGATCCCCGAGCCGACGAAGACGGCCTCGGCGCCGAGCGACATGCAGAGGGCCGCGTCGGCGGGGGTCGCGATCCCGCCCGCGGCGAAGTTCGGCACCGGGAGCCGGCCGGTCTCGGCGACGGCGACGACGAGCTCGAACGGCGCCTGCAGCCGCTTGGCTTCGCGCATCCGTTCGTCCTTCGACATCAGGGGCAGATTCCGGATGTCGCGCTGGACCTCCCGGAGGTGCTTGACGGCGTGCACGACGTCGCCGGTGCCCGCCTCCCCCTTCGTCCGGATCATCGCGGCGCCTTCGCCGATGCGCCGCAGGGCCTCGCCCAGGTTGCGGCAGCCGCAGACGAACGGGACCTGGAAATCGTGCTTGTAGACGTGGTTTTCCTCGTCGGCGGGGGTCAGGACCTCCGATTCGTCGATGAAGTCCACCTCGAGGGCCTCGAGGATCCTCGCTTCCGCGGTGTGCCCGATGCGGCACTTGGCCATCACGGGGATCGAGACGGCCTTCTGGATCTCCCGGATCTTCGAGACCGGCGACATGCGCGCGACTCCCCCATCGCGGCGGATGTCGGCCGGGACGCGCTCGAGCGCCATGACGGCCGCCGCCCCCGCCTGCTCGGCCAGTTTCGCCTGCTCCGCGTTGACGACGTCCATGATCACCCCGCCCTTCAACATCTCGGCGAGACCCACTTTGACTTTGAAAGAATCGCTCTCGCTCATCGCCATGCCTCCCAAGAAAATTGATTCATTGCTTCATTGAGTCATTGAGTCATTGACCCAATCCCTCAATGTCTCAATTCTTCAATGACCCAATTCCTCCTCACACCACCGGCATCCCGTAAACACCCGCGCTCGCGGAAACGGAGCGAAGGACTTCTCCCAGCACACCGATGCCGCGCTCGATGTCCCGCTTCTCGACTCGGGAAACCGAGAGCCGCAGGTTCGGCCGGTCTTCCCCGGCGGGGTCGAAGTCCGCGCCGGGGGCGACTCCCACGCCGCGCGCGGCAGCCGCCTCGGCGACCCGGCGGCCCGAGACTCCTCCCGGAAGGTGGAGCCAGAAGAGCGGGCTTCCCATCTCTCCGCCCCACCAGGTCACTCCGGGCAAGTGCGCCTTGAGAGCCCGCACGGCCGTCAGGCGCCGGGCTTCGACCTCGAAAGTCCGGTTCCGGCGGGCCTTTCGGTCCGAGCCCTCCCGGAGGAAGTGCGCGACGGCCGCCTGCAGAGGCAGCGGCGTCTGGAAATCGGCGGTCCGCTTGACCCGCGCCACCCGCTCGATCAGCTCCGCGGGACCGGCGAGCCAGCCGATGCGGAACCCGGGGACGAGGTCTTTCGACAGAGTCCCGAGCCAAACGGTGCGCCGGGGCTTGCGGGCCGCGAGCGGCCGGCGCCCGGTGTCCGGCTCCTCGTAGCCGTCCTCGACGACGAGGGCGCCCGCCGCGGCCGCCGCCTCGAGGATCCCGTCCCGGCGCTCGTCGGGGGTCGTCACGCCCGTCGGGTTCTGCCGCTCCGGCATTAGGTAGACGAGCTTGACCCGCCGGCCGAGCAGCGGCGTCGGGTCGGGGCCCTCCGGGCCCATCGGGAGGGGCAGGATCTCGACTCCCGCGAAACGGCCGAGGGCGAGGGCGCCCGAATAGGTGGGGGATTCGACGGCGACCGTGTCGCCCCGATCCGTGAAAGTGCGCAGGAGCAGGTCGAGTCCCTGCTGCGCGCCGCTCGTCACCAGGATCTCCCCGGCCGAACGCTCGACGCCGTGGCCGGCCAGGCGTCGGGCGATCTCCTCCCGCAGCTCCGCGAGGCCGAGCGGGGGAGCGTACTGCCAGAGATCCCGCCGCCCGCTCCAGACCGCGGTCAGCGTTCGCGTGAACTCCTCGAGGGGAAAGAAGCGCTCATCGGGAGCGAGCCGGGAGAAATCGGCGATGGCCGGCTCGGCGATCGGCGGCGCCGCGTCGTCGGCGATGCCGCGGACCCGACGGGAGAGGAGCGCCGAGATGACGATCTCGTCGGAAGCGGGCGGCGCCGGGCGAACGACCGTTCCGCTGCCGACGCGTCCCTCGACCAGTCCCCGGTCGGAGAGGCGGCGGTAGGCCGTCTGAATCGTGCCCCGGTTCAGGTCGAGCGCCGCGGCGAGCTCTCGGGTCGTCGGCAGACGGTCGCCGGAGCGAAGCCGTCCGGCGGCGATGCGCGCTTCGATCGCGCTCGCGAGCTGATCCGAGAGGGACTCCCGGCCCGAGCGGTCGAAGTGCGAGGGCTCAAGATCCAATTGGCTCATTGGCGATCCAATTGTATTGAGCCAATGTCCTATGTCAAGCGCCACCCGCAAGAATCAGCAGGCCAAACAGAGTCTTGAATCTACTGTAGTTAAATATTAACTATCTGTAAACAAATAATTTATTGGTGTGAAATAAGACTTGGCCGAGGTCAGGCCCCGTGCTTGTGGAGTTCCTCCTCGAGCCTCTGGTTGAAGAGGTATTCGTGGTCTCTCGGCGACACGCCTCGCCTCTTGGCAAGCGCCGACGCCACCTTCTCCTCGATCGAATCGAGATCCTTGTAGCCGTCGGTCAGGGATCGCATGACCGCCCGGCGCACGGTCTCGTCGTCGGCCCGTTGAATGAGATTGTGGCTGTCCTTCAGCTTCCGCGTGATCACGCGGGAGAGGTACAGGAGCCGGTCCGAAGAGACTTTCAAGAGACCCTCCCGGCCGGGAGCCGCTCGGAAAGCGGATGGCGGAAGAGCTGCTCGAGAACGAGCGGCGGGACGGTCGCGACGTCGGCGCCCATCACCGCCGCGTCGAGCACGTGCACGGGATTGCGCAGATCGGCGACGAGGATCTGGGTCTGGAAGCCGTAGTTGTCGTAGATGCGAATCACCTGCTCGACGAGATCCATCCCGATCGAGCCGGCCTCGTCGAGAGGCCCGACCGCCGGCGCGACGTACGACACGTTCGACTTGGCCGCGATCAGGGCCTGGGGCGCCGAGTAGCACGCCGCGGCGCACACCGCGATCTGATCCTGCGCGAGAAGACGCGCCACCCGCATCCCCTCGGGCCCGATCGGAAGCTGGATCACGACGTCCTTGCCCAACTTGGCGAGCTCGCGCGCCTCCTTGTACATCCCCTTGGCGTCCGCCGGCGCGAGCTCCGCGCAGACCGGGCCGTCGGTGACGGCGGAAAGCTCGCGGATCGCACGCCGATACTCGACGCCGGCCGCTTCGGCGGCGGAGGCGGTGAGCCAGACGCCGTCGAGAAGCCCCCAGTCGCGGGCCCGTTTGGCGTCCTCCGGGCTCGCGCTGTCCAAGAAAAGGCGCATGAGGGGCGGATTGTATGTCGGGATTCAGGAGTCCGGATTCGGGATTCCGGGTCGAGGAGCCGGAGCCGGGAATTCGCATCGATGGAGAACGGCCCCGACTTGCCGCCCCGGAATCCTGAATCCCGAATCCGGAATCCTTCCTGGCTATTCGGCGTGCTCGGCCACCGCCTTCACCCAAGAGAGATCCCCAATCGGCTCCTTGCGGCCCCAGAGGCGCACGAAGCCGGAGCCTGGCGGGCCGCCGAAGCTCTTGACCCAGGCGCTCGCGAGGCCCCATTCGTCCTGGCCGAGAACGGTGGTTACGTCTCCCGGCGCCACGGCGAAGCCCCCGATGTACCACTCCGGCACCCCCCAGCGGCGCCCTTCCGGCGTCGCCCGACCGCCCATCCAGTCGGGCCGGCCGAGGGAGTTGTCCACCTCGAGCAGCCGCTTCGTCCGCGAGATGTCGAATCGGATCGCCTGCGCGGTCTTCGGATCGCGCTCGATGCAGTCGGGCGGCAGGCCGAGCCAGACCAAGCGCCCTCCGGCGGCGAGGTACCGGCGCAGGGGCGTCGCCTCGGGGGAGCCCGCGAGGGTCTCGGGCGGAAGCATGTCCCCCGCCGCGACGACCACCGCGCGCGCGGCCTCGGCGGTCTCCGAGAGGAACCGCGCGATTCCCGCTTCGTCGAGGAGCGTGTAGCCCTCGGACACGAAGTAGTCCTTCACGGCGACGTTGCCTTCGAACCAACGTTTCTCGCCGACGTCCTTCCAGTAGACCGCCCGGCGCGTTCGGGCGCCGCGCGGTTCCGGCCCCGTTTCGACGGCGTAGAGGAACCCGTCGTCGCTTCCGAAGTAGACCGTGCCGCCGACGACGGCGGGCGACGAGATCACGGCCCCGCCCGTTCTGAACCGCCACCGCTCCGCCCCCGTTTTCGCGTCCACCGAGAAGAGGTGCCCCTCCTCGCACCCGAAGAAGACCTGCCCTCCCGCGAGCGTTCCGGAGGAGAGCACGTTGCCGGGCGTGCGGAATCTCCAGACCTCCTCGCCCGTCTCCGCGCGCACGGCGTTGAAGAAATGGCCGTCGGAGCTGCCGGTGAAGACGAGGCCGTCCGAAACGGCGGGGGAGGAGAGGACCCAGGAAAACTCGGGCGTCCCCTCCATGTCGTCGATCTTGTGGCCGAAGCGCCAGAGCTGCCTTCCGGCCTTGCGGTCGACCGCGTAGAGGTGCGCGTCGCGCGAGCCGACGAAGAGGAGATCTCCGGAGACGGCGGGGGAGGAGACGATCGAGCGGCGATCGAAGCCGGCCTTCGCCTGGTCGATCGAGACCCCTTCGGTGTCGAAGCTCCAGAGGCTCTTTCCGCTCCCGGCGTCGAGGGCGTAGACCTTCCCGTCCATGCTGCCGAAGTAGACGACGCCGTCGGAGACGGCGGCGGAAGAGCGCACGCGCCCGCCGGTCGCAAACTGCCAGAGCTTGCGCCCCGTCGCGAGCTCCAGGGCGTACAGGCGGCCGTCGCCCGATCCGACGTACACGGTCGAACCCGCGACCGCGGGAGAAGAGAGCCAGAAGTCCCACTCCCACTCGAAAGGCAGGTCCTTCTCCGCCTCGAACCGCCAGCGCAGGCGCCCCGTCTCGAGATCGACGGCGGCGACCACGCGCTCGCGCGCCGTCACGACGGCGAGGCCCCCGGCCACGGCCGGGGTCGACGAAACGGCGCCGCCCCCGAGATCCGCGCGCCAGCGCTCCCGGCCGCTCGACGCGTCCAGGGCGTAGAGATTGCCGTCTCCGCTGCCGAAGAGGACGAGCCCCGACGCGACGACCGGGGAGCCGCGGACCGGCCCGTTGGCGGCAAACTTCCAGCGCAGGCCCGAAAGTGCCGGCCCGGCCGGGCCCGGGGCGACGCCGGTGTGCCGGGCGTCGAAACGGAAGACGGCGGAGCTCGCGGCCGCCGCTTCGGCCGGGGCCGGCGGAGCGGCGCGGAGGGCGAGCGCCGGGACGAGGAGGGCGGCGGCGGCGATGACGGCTTTCACGCGAATCTCCTACGCCTTGCGCGCGACGAGGGTTCTCCGCTGGTCCGCCGAAAGGGGGGGTTCGTCCACGGGGAAGCGCGGACGAAGGACGGGCGCTACTCGCTACTCTTCATCTTCCTCGTCGAGGAAGGGAGCGCCGCCCCCCTTCTCCCGCGTCTTGCCGCTTCGGAGGGACGGCGGCGCGGCGGGGGCCGTCGGCAGCGCGGCCTGCGGCTCCTCTTCGCTCTCGTCGGTCTCGGCGAGCTTGGCGACCGCGACGACGCGATCTCCCTCGTCGAGGTCGATCAGCCGAACGCCCTGGGCGGCGCGCCCGGTCTCCCGGATGTCCTTGACCTTGATGCGGATCAGCATCCCGCTCTGCGTGATCAGAAGAAGCTGGTCGGCGTCGGTGACGGACTTGATCCCGACGACCGGCCCGTTCTTCTCGGTCACCTTGATGTTGATGACCCCGGAGCCGCCGCGCCCCTGGTACCGGTACTCGGCCACCTCCGAGCGCTTGCCGTAGCCCTTCTCGGTCACGGAGAGCAGGTGCCCGTTCTCCTCGACGACGTCCATCTCGACGACCGAGTCGTTCCCCTTCTTCAAGCGTCACGCCGATGACTCCGGTCGTGTCGCGCCCCATCGGACGCACGTCCTTCTCGGAGAAGCGGATGCCCTGCCCCGACCGGGTGCCGATGAAGATCTGCCGCTCGCCGTCGGTGATGCGCACCGAGAGCAGCTCGTCTTCCGTCTCCAGGTTGATCGCGATGATCCCGCCCGAGCGCACGTTCGAGTACGCGGAGAGCGCCGTCTTCTTGACCAGGCCGTTCTTGGTCGCGAAGACGACGAAACGGTCCTCCGGGAAGTCCTTCGTCGCCGCCATGGCCACGATCCGCTCGTTCGGCCCGAGGTTGAGCAGGTTCACGATCGCCTTGCCCCGGGTCGCGGGCCCGAGCTGCGGCAGGTCATAGACCTTGATCCAGTGCATGCGCCCCCGGGACGTGAAAGCGAGGATGTAGGCGTGCGTCGAGGCCACGAAGAGGTGCTCGACGACGTCCTCCTCCCGGGTCGTGGCGCCGATGCGCCCCTTGCCGCCGCGCCGCTGGGCGCGGTAGAGCGACAGGGGAGAGCGCTTGATGTAGCCGCCGCGGGACACGGTGATGACCATGTCCTCTTCGACGATCAGGTCCTCGATGTCGATTTCCGAGGTCTCCGCGACGATCTGCGTGCGGCGCTCGTCGCCGAACTGTTTCTTCACCTGCTGGAGCTCCTCGACGATGATGTCGAGGACGAGCTCCTCGGAGCCCAGGATCTCCTTCAGCTTCGCGATCAGGGCGAGGACTTCCTTGAACTCGACGACGATCTTTTCGCGCTCGAGGCCCGTCAGGCGCTGCAGACGCATGTCGAGGATGGCCTGCGCCTGGACCTCGTCGAGCCGGAGGACGTCGGTGCCTTTCCCCTTCTCGCCGGCCGGCGCCATCGGCCCCCCGACGAACTTCTCGAGACCCGCGCGCGTCATCGAGATCTCGGCCACGAGGCGGGCCCGGGCCTCCTGGGGGTCCTTCGAGGCCCGGATGATCTTGATGACGGCCTCGATGTTCGCCAGGGCGAGCGCCAGGCCGCGCAGCAGGTGGGCGCGCTGCTCCGCCGTCTTGAGGTCGAACTGCGTGCGGCGGATGACGACCGACTTGCGGTGGTCGATGAAGTGGCGCAGGAGCTCGGTGAGCGGGAGGACGCGGGGCTGGTTGTCGACGATCGCGAGGAAGATGATCCCGAAGGAGGACTGCATCGGCGTCAGCGCGAAGAGCTTGTTCAGGATCACCTGCGCGTTCTCGCCGCGCTTCAACTCCACGACGATCCGCATGCCTTCGCGGTTCGACTCGTCGCGCAGGTCCGCGATGCCTTCGAGCTTCTTGTCGTTGACGAGCTCGGCGATCCGCTCGATCAGCTTCGCCTTGTTGACCTGGTACGGGATCTCGGTGACGACGATCGATTCCTTGTCGCCGCGCGCCGCCTTCTCGACCATGGCCCGCGCGCGCACCTGGACCGTGCCGCGCCCGTCCTTGTAGGCGTCCTTGATCCCCTGGGCGCCGTGGATGAAACCGGCGGTGGGGAAGTCGGGCCCCGGCAGCTTCTTCATGAGCTGCGCGAGCGTCGCGTCGGGGTGCTTGATCATCTCGACCGTCGCGTCCACGACCTCTCCCAGGTTGTGGGGCGGGATGTTCGTCGCCATGCCGACCGCGATCCCCGAGCCCCCGTTGACGAGGAGGTTCGGGAACTTCGCGGGGAGCACCGTTGGCTCCTGCAGCGCGCCGTCGTAGTTCGGATTCCAGTCGACGGTCTCCTTCTCGATGTCGTCGCCGATCATCGTCTCGGCGAGGCGCGTCAGGCGGATCTCGGTGTACCGCATGGCCGCGGCGTTGTCGCCGTCGACCGACCCGAAGTTGCCCTGCCCGTCGACCAGCGGATAGCGCATCGAGAAGTCCTGCGCCATGCGGACGATGGTGTCGTAGACGGCGTCCGGATTGTGCGGGTGGTATTTGCCGAGGACGTCGCCCACGATGCGCGCGGACTTCTTGTACGGCTTGTTGTGGAGGTTCCCCTGCTCCCACATCGCGTAGAGGGAGCGGCGGTGGACGGGCTTCAGGCCGTCGCGGACGTCCGGCAGGGCCCGCCCGATGATGACGGACATGGCGTAGTCGAGGTAGGAGCGGCGGACTTCCTCCTCGATCGTGATCGGGATTTTTTCCTCGGGGGTCAGCAGGTTGGTGGTCATGGTGCGAGCTGTCAGCCATCAGCTCTCAGCTCTCAGCCGGAAGGGCGGTGTTGCCTCTGGCTGACAGCTGATGGCTGAGAGCCGACGGCTAAATGTCCAGGTTCCTCACGTTCAAGGCGTTGTCCTCGATGAACTGGCGGCGGGGCTCGACGGCGTCTCCCATCAGGATCGAGAAGATCTCGTCGGCCTCGACGGCGTCCTCGACGTTGACGTGGAGCAGGCGCCGCTTTTCCGGGCTCATCGTCGTCTCCCAGAGCTCCTCGGGGTTCATTTCGCCGAGGCCCTTGTAGCGCGACACCGTCAGGCCCTTCTTGGCCGACTCGTAGATGGCGTCCACGACGGCGCCCAGCGTCGCGAGCGGCAGCTCTCTCGCCGTTCTTCGCGACGACGTAGGGCCCGTCGAGGAACGCGCCGATCGCCTTGGCCGCCTCCCGGATGCGCTTGAACTCGAAGCTGCCGATGAACTCCGTGTCGATGCGGACCTTGCGCGGAACCCCGTTGACGCGCCGCTCGAGCTCGAGCGCCCAGCCGGAGTGCTCCTCGTCCTCGACGACGGTCACTTTCTCGGCGTCGAAGGCGCGGGCCGCCTTCGCAAGATCCTCGATCTTCTTCTTCTCCGTGAAGTCCGCCTTCCCCGTCAGGTTGCGGTCGAGCAGGGCCCGGATCAGCCCCTCCGGGACTCCCCGCAGGCCGAGCTTCGCGACGTGGTCGCGGTACTCCTCCATCCTTTCGAGCAGCGCCACGAGCTTGGCGCCCGACACCGACGCGCCCGACATCTCGGAGGAGAGCGAGCGGTCGTCGCCGATGCGCCCGAGAAGGAACTTCGACATCGCCTTCTCGTCCTTCAAGTACGTCTCCTTCTTCCCCTCCGCGACCTTGAAGAGCGGCGGCTGCGCGATGTAGAGGTAGCCCTTCTCGATCAGCGCCGCCATGTGCCGGAAGAAGAACGTCAGGAGAAGCGTCCGGATGTGCGAGCCGTCGACGTCGGCGTCCGTCATGATCACGATCTTGTGGTACCGGGCCTTCTCGGCGTCGAAGTCCTCGCCGATGCCCGTGCCGAGCGCCGTGATCAGGGCCCGGATCTCCGCGAATCCGAGCATCTTGTCGAGCCGCGCCTTCTCGACGTTCAGGATTTTCCCGCGCAGCGGGAGGATCGCCTGGGAGCGCCGATCGCGGCCCTGCTTGGCGGAGCCGCCGGCCGAGTCCCCCTCGACGATGAAGATCTCCGAGAACGCGGGGTTCTTCTCCTGGCAGTCGGCGAGCTTCCCGGGGAGCGAGCCCGAGTCGAGCGCGCCCTTGCGCCGGACGAGCTCGCGCGCCTTGCGCGCCGCCTCGCGGGCCCGCGCCGATTCGACGATCTTCTCGACGATCTTGCGCCCGACGCGCGGGTTCTCTTCGAGGTACGAGCCGAGCTTTTCGTAGACGACCTGCTGCACCCAGGTCTTGACCTCGGAAGAGACGAGCTTGTCCTTCGTCTGCGAGGAGAACTTGGGGTCGCGCACCTTGACGGAGACGACGGCGGTCAGCCCTTCGCGGCAGTCGTCTCCCGAGAGGCTCGTTTCCTTGAGGGCCTTGGTCAGGGCGTTGGCGTCGGCATACTTCTGGATGGCGCGCGTCAGCGCGGTCTTGAAGCCCTCGAGGTGGGTTCCCCCGTCCCGGTTGTTGATCGTGTTGGTGAACGTGAAGATCGTCTCGGAGTACCCCTCGTTCCACTGGAGGGCCACCTCGACCCGCTCCTTGTCGGTGTCTCGCCGCGGGTCACCCGTCGAGTTCTTGATGTCCTGGAAGTAGATGACCTTGTCGTGGATCGGCTGCTTGGTCTTGTTCAGGTGCTCGACGAAGGAGCGGATGCCCCCCTCGTAGGCGAAGTCGTGCTTCTTCTCGGTCCGCTCGTCGCGGATCGAGATCGTCACGCCCGGATTGAGGAACGAGAGCTCGCGCAGCCGCTGGGAGAGGCTGTCGAAGTGGAATTCCGTGACCGAGAAGATCTCCGGGTCCGGCCAGAAGGTCACCTTCGTCCCGGTCTTCTTGGCCGTGCCGACCGCCTTGATCGGCGCGGCGGGCCGTCCTTTCTCGTAGGTCTGCTGCCAGACCTTGCCGTCCCGGCGCACCTCGACCTCGAGGCGCTTCGAGAGCGCGTTGACGACCGAGACGCCCACGCCGTGCAGACCCCCCGAGACCTTGTAGGAGTTGTCGTCGAACTTCCCTCCGGAGTGGAGGTCGGTCATGATGATCTCGAGCGTCTCGCGCTTGTGCTCCTTGTGCATCCCGACGGGGATGCCGCGCCCGTTGTCCTCCACGGTCACGGAGTTGTCGGCGTGGATCGTGACCGTGACGCGGTCGGAGAAGCCGACCTGGGCCTCGTCGATCGAGTTGTCCACGAGCTCGAAGACCATGTGGTGGAGGCCCGAGAGGTCGTCGGTGTCGCCGATGTACATCCCGGGCCGCTTGCGCACGGCCTCGAGCCCCTTCAGGAGCTTGATCGAGTCGGTGGTGTAGGCGGTGCTCACGGGCGGGCTCCGGCGGCGGCGGAAACCGGGAGCGGGCGCCAGCACCCGGCCCGAGCGCAGGTGGAGGACGACGGCCCGACCCTTGAAGCGGCCCGGGTCCCCGGCGGTCGTCAGGATCGTCTGCTCCGCCGGCGGGAGCGCGGCGAGGAGCGCTTCGACGGAGTAGGGCGAGAGCCCGGCGTCGAAGTCGTCGGCCGCGAAGAGCGGCTTCTCCCCGCGGGCGCGGGCGACCGCGTGCCATTCCGCGAGCTTGGCGAGCGCCGCCGTCCGGTGGATCTCCCCCGAGGACGCCTCGGCGGAAAAGTCTCGGCCCCGGCGACTCCAGAGGAGGTCGTCGCGGTGCGGCCCGCAGAGCGAGTGGCCCCGCCGCCGCTCGGCCGGGAGCATCTGCTCGCAGGCGTCCCGGAGCGCTTCGGCCGTCTCGTCGCCGGCCGGATAGTCGGCGCGCACAACCGCGTACTCCGGGCCCGCGTCGGCGGCGAGCGGCTCAAAGAAGCGCCGCCACTCGGACAGCGCCTCCGACCGGTGCCGCCGGACGGCCGCGCCGGCGATGGCGAGCTCTTCGGTCCAGGCCGCGATCTCGTCCGGGGTCGCGGGGCCTCTGCCGGACGCGCGGGAGAGGAGGGCGTTTCGCTCCGTCAGCGCCCGGCCGTACCGCGCCAGGTCCTCACCCGCGGCGGGCCTTCGGGACAGGACCAGCCGGTCGAGGAAGCGCCGCCGGGCCTCCGGGGAGCCCGCGACGAGGTCCCGGTGCTCCGGGGCGAGAAACACCGCGGGCGCCGCTTCCGACACCCCGCGGAAGCTCGAGGTCTTCTCGCCGCGGAAGAAGCGCCGCCCTCCCGCGCGCGCCCACTCGACCGCCAGGCGCGCCGGGCCGGCGTCGCCCGAGATCTCCGCCGCGATCGAGAACGCCTCGCCGTCGGGCGCGCAGGCCGCGGGCGCCGCCCTCCGGAACGAGCGCTGGCCGCAGACGAGCGCCGTCGCCTCGAGCAGGTTCGTTTTGCCCTGGCCGTTCTCCCCCGCGACGACGGAGAGCCCGGTCCCGAAGAAAACGGGGTCCGGGGAGAGGTTGCGGAAGCTGTGGGGTGTGATCTGAACGACGCGCAAGTCCCTGTGGTCCCTTAGAGCCGCATCGGCATGACGACGTAGAGGTACCGGGAGACGGACTCGATCGATCCTTCGGGGCGGCACACGCACTGCGTGTTCTCGTCCTTCAACTCGAGCCGCACCGTTTCGGTTTCCGCCTCTTCGAGAAAGTCGAGCAGGTATTGCGCGTTCAAGCCGATCGAGAGCGGCTCCCCTTCGTAGTTGGCGTCGAGCGACTCGTTCCCCTCGCCCAGCTCCTGGCTCGCGGAAGCGACGGTCAGCGTCTTCTTCTCGAGCGAGAGCTTGATGCCGCGCGAACGCTCGGAGGAAAAGAGCGCCACGCGGCGGATGGCGCCCTGCAGGGCGGCGCGGGAGACGATCGCGACCTGGTCGTTCTCCTTGGAGAGGATCTTTTCGTAGTCGGGGAAGTTCACGTCGAGCAGGCGCGCGATCAGCTGGCGGTTCCCGACCGAGAAGAGCAGGTGGTTTTCCGAGTGCCGGACCTCGAGCTTCCCCTCCTCGGCGTCCATCTTCAGGATCTCCGCGAGCGCCTTCTTCGGAACGAGGACGTTCGGCAGGCTCCCTTTCGCCTCGCCGCGAGGGAAATCGATCAGTGCCATCCGGTGGCCGTCGGTCGCGACGAGCTCGAACTCCTTGCCCTTCTCCTTGAGGAGCGCCCCCATGAGCTGAAAGCGGGTCTCCTCGGCCGACACCGCGTACAAGACCTTTCGTGTCAATCGCTTCCAGATGTCGAGCGGAAAGCTCGCCTGCGCCCTTCCCCTCGACCTTCGGCACCGTCGGGAAGTCCTCGGCGGGCTGGGCCACGAGGCGGAAGTGCGACCGCTCGCACGTGACCGCCGAGGTAGTGGTTGTCCAGGAGCTTCAGGGCGACGTCGGTCTCCGGGAGGTTGCGGATCAGGTCGAAGAGCTTCCGCGCCGGGACCGTCACGCTGCCCGGCCGGGAGACCTGCGCCTTGGCTCGCGAGAGCAGCGTCAGGTCGAGGTCGGTCGACGTGAAATCCAGGTGGCCGTCGGAGGCCTTGAGCAGGATGTTGGAGAGGATCGGAATCGTGTTTTTTCGCTCGACGACCCCCTGCATGAGCGTGAGCTCATTCAAGAAGTCCCCCCTCCGAACCGTCAATTCCATGGGATCAAACCACCTCCGGAAAGAGAAAAAAGTCTATCACACGTAGAGTCATTCGTAGGGCTGCGGATCGTCTCTCGACATCGAAAAAAGGCCGATAAAACGGGCCCGAAATGCACGTCGGTCTCTGTCGAGCGCGCGCCACTTTCTCCTCTTCTCGCGCTCGTGCGCGGGCCGCTCCCAGGCTCCGGAAAAACGCCGCGGCGGAAAAACGAAGCCCGACGCGCGGCGCCTAGCGGTAGGGCTGCTGAAACGACTCGATGACCTTGCGGAAATTCGCGTCGTCCTCGGCGAGGCGCTCGATCTTCTCGACCGAGTGCATGACGGTCGAGTGGTGCTTGTCGTTGAAGAGCCGCCCGATCTCCGGGTAGGAGAGCCCGGTCAGCTTCCGGCAGAGGTACATCGCCACCTGGCGCGGGAAAGCGATCGGCTTGGCGTTCGAGCGGGCCTTCAGGTCCGAGACCCGGAGGCCGTAGTGGGCGGCGACGGACTTCAGGATCTCGGTCGGCACGGCCCGCGTCTCCTCGGTCCCGACGATGTCCTTCAGGGTCTCGCGGGCGAGGTCGACGGACAGCCGTTTTCCGGTCAGGGAGGCGAACGCGAGGACGCGGTTCAACCGCCCCTCGAGCTCGCGGATGTTCGACTTGACGGTCCCGGCGACGAAGAGCGCGACGTCGTTGGGGATCTCGACTTTCTCCGCCGCCGCCTTCTTGCGGAGGATCGCGACCTTCATCTCGAGATCGGGCGGCTGGATGTCGGCGATCAACCCCCACTCGAACCGGGAGCGCAGACGCTCTTCGAGCGTCGGGATCTCCTTCGGAAGCGCGTCGGAGGTCACGACGATCTGCTTCTGCGCGTCGTGGAGCGCGTTGAACGTGTGGAAGAACTCCTCCTGGGTGGAGTCCTTGCCCGCGATGAACTGGACGTCGTCCATCAGGAGGACGTCGAGCTCCCGGTAGCGTCGCTTGAACTCGTGCATCTTCTCGAAGCGCAGTGCGTTGATGAGCTCGTTCAAGAAGCGCTCCGCCGAAAGGTACGCGACGCTGCGCGCCCGGGGAGCGGAGCAGGATCTCGTGGGCGATGGCGTGCATCAGGTGCGTCTTGCCGAGACCGACGCCGCCGTAGAGGAAGAGGGGGTTGTAGGAGCGGGAGGGCGACTCGGCCACCGCGCGCGCGGCCGCATGCGCGAACTGGTTGGAAGAGCCGACGACGAAGGTGTCGAAGGTGTAGCGCGGGTTCAGGATGAGGTCGCGCGGGGCGGGCACGGGGAGCGGGGCTTCGGGCGCGGGCGGCGCCGGCGCCGAGGACTCGAAACGGAACGCGAGGCCGGGCAGTCCCACCGCGGCCGCCTCGCGCGAGAGCAGATCGCCGTGGTGGCCTTCGATCCACTCGGCGAAGACGCGGTTGGGCACCGCGACGGTCAGGCTCGCCGTCTCCGGGCCGGGCTCGAAGGCGACCTGACGCGTCGGAGCGAACCAGGTCTTCAGCTCCTTCGGGTCGAGCTGGTCTTCGAGTCTCTTGAGGATGGAGGCCCAGATCTCGGTCATCGAAACCCCCGTTATCCGCAGGATTTTCCACAGCTGTGGAAAGCTTTTGGAGGCTCGGGGGGCGGGAGTATACGCCGGTGCGAGCGCCGTCCGACCGCTCTTTTCTTGACTTCCCCCGGCCCCGCCCCTAGGATTCCCCCCCTCATGAAGCGCACGTATCAGCCGAACAATCGCAAGCGCAAGCGCACCCATGGCTTCCTCCTGCGCATGCGGACGCGGTCGGGCCGCGCGGTTCTCTCGGCGCGCCGCCGCAAGGGACGCAAAAGAATCGCGGTGTGAACTCGGGCCCGGCCGCCCGGGAGACCTTCTCCCGAGGCGACCGCCTTCGAAAACGAAGGGAATTCGAAGAGTGCTACGCCTCCGGCGTCCGCGTTTCGGGGCGCCTCCTTCAGGTCTTCCTGCGGGCGGACCCGGGACCCCCTCGGATCGGCATCTCGGTCCCGCGGCGTCTCGGGGGCGCGGTCGTGCGAAACCGACTCCGCCGGCGCGTTCGAGAGCTCTTCCGGCGCAACCGCGAGCTCTTCGGGAGCCGGGGCGTGACGCTCGTGGTGCACGTGCGGCCGCCCGCGGCGGGAGCGCCCTTCGAGGATCTCGCGCGGGAGTACCGGGAGACCGTGGCGCGGGCGCTGGGCCGGCTCCGGTGAGCGCGCCCGCGGCCGACCGTCCGCCGGTTGCCACGCGCGCGGTCCTTCGCCTCCTCGGCTTCTACAAGACGACCGTCTCCCCGTGGCTGCCCGCGGGCCTGCCGATACGAGCCGACATGCTCGGTCTACGCCCGCGAAGCGATCGAGCGGCACGGCCTCGCGCGGGGAGCCGCCCTTGCGCTCGCGCGCCTCGCCCGCTGTCACCCGTTCCGGCGGGGCGGGTTCGACCCGGTTCCGTGACGGGGTAGGGATTGGAAAAGCGACTCCTCCTCGCGGCCGGCCTCTCCCTCGCCGTTCTGATCCTCTGGGAGCTCGCCGTTCCCAAGCCGAAGCCCGCGCCGCGTCCCCCTGTGCCGCCGGCCGCGACCGCCGCTCCCGTTTCCGCTCCCCCGGCCGAGGCGGCGCCCGGCGCCCCCGCGGCCTCCGCGGCGCCGGTGGCGGCGAGCGAAGAAGTCCGGACCGTGCTCGAGAACGACGTCCTCCGTCTGACGCTCTCCAACCGCGGCGCGGTCCTCGTCTCCGCCATCCTGAAGAAGTACCAGGACGAGCAGAAGCAGCCCCTCGAGCTCGTGCGCGAGACGGCGCTCGCCTCGTCGCGGCCGTTGACGCTCGCGTTTTCGGGGCGCGCGGAGGAGACCGGGGGAGCGGCGGCGGCCCTCTTCGCGGTCGAGAAGAGGTCCGATCGCGCGGCCCGGTGGACCTTCTCCGACGGCCGCCTCCGGATCACGAAGGAAATCCGGCTCGCCGACGGCTATCTCTTCGACGTCGCGGTCTCCGTCGTCGGCCCGCCGTACGAGCTCTCGCTCGGCGCGGGGCTGCGCAATCCGACCGCGCAGGAGCTCGCGAACCGGTACGTCATGCCGGCCGCCGGCGTCGCCACGGCGGCGGGAGGCGGCATCGAGCGCGTCCGCGCGGAGAAGCTCGAGAAACAGGAAAAGGGGATCTCCTGGAGCGTCCCTGCGCACGGCTTCGCCGGCATCGAGGACAACTATTTCCTCGCGGTCTTCCTGCCGGACCGCCCGACGCCGGTGCGGCTCGTCGCCGTGGCGACGAAGGAGGCGGCGGCCGAGCAAACCGCAGGCGACGGTGGAGGCTCTGCTCGCCGGGACCGGAGATCTCGCCGGACGCGCCTATTTCGGGCCCAAGGACGTCGAGATCCTCGAGGGGCTGCACCTCGGGCTCGAGCGAACGGTGGATTTCGGCTGGTTCGGGCTGCTGGCGCGCCCGCTCCTGTGGCTCCTCAAACGGACCTACCGCTGGGTCGGCAACTGGGGTGCGGCGATCCTCCTCGTGACGCTCGCGATCCGCGATCCTCCTCTTTCCGCTGATGCACAAGAGCTATGCGTCGATGAAGAAGATGCAGAAGCTCGCGCCGAAGATGAATGCGATTCGCGACAAGTACAAGAAGGCCAAGACCGACGCGCGCGCAGCGCGCCAGGATGAACCAGGAGCTGATGGACGCTCTACCAGGCGGAGGGATACAACCCGATGAGCGGCTGCCTGCCGATCCTGCTGCAGCTGCCGATCCTCGTCGCTTTCTACAACGTGCTGTCCCGGTCGATCGAGCTGCGCCACGCGCCGTTCGCGCTGTGGATCAAGGATCTCTCGACGGTGGACCACACGTACGTGCTGCTGATCCTGATGATCGTGTCGATGTACGTGCAGCAGGCGATGACGCCTTCGACGGCGGACCCGGCGCAGAAGAAGATCTTCATGGCGATGCCGCTCCTGTGGGGGTTCTTCCTGAAGGACATGCCCTCGGGCCTCGTGCTCTACTGGCTCTTCTCGAACGTCCTGACGATCCTCCAGCAGGTCCTGATCAACAAGATCGTGAAGGACGAGGAGCCGGCGACGGCGAAGGCGGACGGGCGTCGGGCGCGGGTGGCCAAGGCGCGGGGCGCGGGGAGATAGAAAAATTCGGGGCCGCGAGGCCCTCGAGGATGAGGACCGGATGAGATACGAAGGAAAGAACGAAGCCGAGGCGGTCGAGATGGCGGCGCGCGAGCGCGGGATCGCGGCGGGGGAGCTTGCGTACCGCGTCGTGCGCGACGAGAAGTCCTTCTGGGGAGGGCGGGTCGTCGAGATCGAGGTGGAGGAGGCGCCGGGTGCCCGCGCGGAGGCGGTTCCCGCGGGAGGCGAGGCCGAGCCGCGCGCGGAAGAACGCGAGCCGTGGCCCGCGCCGCGGCCGGTGGCCGTCCCGGAGACCCCGCCCGGCGAAGAGGACTGGGCGGCGGTGGAAGCGACGCTCGCGGAGCTGCTTTCGGGCGCCGGGTTTTTAGTCGAGATCCGCCGCCGGCCCTCCGCCGACGAGATGGTTTTCGAGCTGATCGGAGACGACGTCGAGGGCCTGCTCGCCAACAAGGGCGAAGGGTTGAACGGCCTCGAGGTCCTCGTCGCCCGGATCGCGGGCCGCCGGCTGGCGCGGCCCGTTCACCCGCGCCTCGACGCGGAGGGCTTCCGCCGCCATCAGAAAGAGACGCTCGAGGAGCTCGCGCACCGGTCGGCCGAAGAGGTCAAGAGGACGCAGGTTCCGCAGCTGCTTCCCCCGCTTCCGCCCGCCGAGAGGCGTTTGGTCCACCTGGCGCTCGCGGAGGACCCGGAGGTCGAGACCGAAAGCGAGGGCAGCGGGTTTTTGAAGAGGGTCGCGGTCCGGCTGAAAGGCAGATAGATCGGGAGATCGGGAAATCGAGAGATCGGAAGATCGGTTCCGCCGCTGAACCGATCACCCGCTGGCCCGATCTCCCGATCCTCCGATTCCCATGCGTTCTCCGACCGGCGCATTTCTCGACACGATCGTCGCGCTCGCGACGCCGCCCGGGCGCGGGGCGCTCGCGATCGTGCGCCTCTCGGGCGAAGGGGCGCGGCGGATCCTCGCGGCGCTCGCGCCGGGGCTCCCCGATCCGCCTCCGGCCCGCCGCGCGACGGTTGCGGCCCTTCGAGACGCGGCGGGCTCCGAGATCGATCGCGGCCTCGTGACGTTCTTCCCGGGCCCCGGCTCCTACACGGGGGAGGACGTGGCCGAGCTCTCGATTCACGGAAGCCCGGTCTCGATCGAGCGGCTCCTCGCCGCGGCGGTCGGCGCGGGAGCGCGCGCGGCCCGGCCCGGAGAGTTCACGGAGCGCGCGTTTCTGCACGGCCGGATGGACCTGCCGAGCGCGGAAGCCGTCGGGGAGCTCGTCTCCGCCCGCACGCCCGCCGCGGCGCGGCTGTCGCTCGCGCGCCTGGAAGGGGGGCTCTCACGGCGATTCGGAGCCGTCCGCCAGGATCTCCTCGCCGCGGCGGCCCACCTCGATTCGACGCTCGATTTCGCCGAGGACGTGGGCGAGTCCGTGCCCGAGGAGGCCACGCGGCGCCTCCGGGCGGCCGTCCAGGAGCTTTCGCACCTCCTCGACACATACCGGACCGGAAGGCTCCTTTCCGCCGGCTGCCGTGTGGCGATCCTCGGGCGTCCCAACGCCGGAAAGTCCACGCTCTTCAACGCGCTCTGCGGGAGCGCCCGCGCGATCGTCACGGAGATCCCGGGCACGACGCGAGACGCGCTCGAGGCCGCGGTGGATCTCGGCGGCGTTCCGGTCACGCTGGTCGACACGGCGGGCCTGCGCGAGACCGGGGATCCGGTCGAGTCGATTGGCGTCGCGCGGGCGCGCGAGGAGGCCGCGCGCGCGGATCTCGTGCTCTACGTCTTCGAGGCGGAGGGGCTCGACGCGGAGGACCGGGCGGCGGCCGAGTCGCTCCGCGGGAAGCCCGTTCTCCTCGTCGCCAACAAGATCGATCGCGGGCGGCCCCAGGGCCCGCTTCCCGACGGGGCGATTCCGGTCTGCGGGCTCTCTCCGGAGGCGGGCGCGCTCCTGCGCGACCGGCTTTCGCGGGAGATCCTCTCGAGCCTCGACGCGGAGGGAAGCTCCGAGGTCCTCGCCTCGCTGCGGCAGCGGGACCTCGCCGATCGGGCGAGGCGCGAGGCCGCGCGGGCGCTGGATTCCCTCGCCCGCGGGGAGTCGCCCGAATACGCCGCCTCCCGAGTCCACGACGCGATCGACGCGATGGCGGACCTCTTCGGCGAGACGACGAGCGAGGACGTGCTGCGGCAGATCTTCGAGACGTTCTGCATCGGGAAGTAGACCGGGCCGGGCGAAAGTCGGGGTCAGGTCTATATTATATACTAGCCAGGGCCGCCTTGGGCCGAGGGAAGCTAGTGGTTGCTAGTATATAATATAGACCTGACCCCACCCTTTGATACTTTCCCCCCGTGGACTTCGACGTCCTCGTCATCGGCGGCGGGCATGCGGGCATCGAGGCGGCGCACGCCGCGGCGCGCCTCGGCCGCCGCACGGCCCTGCTGACCGCGGCGATCCCGGCGATCGGCCGCATGTCGTGCAATCCCGCGATCGGCGGGCTCGCCAAGGGGCAGCTCGTGCGCGAGATCGACGCCCTGGGCGGGCTCATGGGGACGCTCGCCGACGGCGCCGGCATCCAGTTCAAGATCCTGAACCGCTCCCGCGGGCCGGCCGTGTGGGGGCCCCGCGCCCAATGCGATCGGGCGCTCTACGCGAAGCTCGCTCGCGAAGCCCTCGAGAAAACACCCGGCCTGACCCTCGTCGAAGGAATGGCCGAGGAGCTCCTCGAGGAGGACGGGCGGATCGCCGGCGCCACGACGGCCGGCGGCGAGAGGATCGGTGCGCGCGCCGTGGTCGTCACCGCGGGGACGTTCCTGCGCGGTCTCATGCACACGGGCGAGCGCCAGACCGCGGGGGGGCGCGTCGGGGAAGCCGCCGCGGTCGGACTCTCCGCTGCGCTCGCGCGCCTCGGTCTGCGCCTCGGCCGCTTCAAGACGGGGACGCCTCCGCGGGTCCACCGCGACTCGGTGGAATACGCCGCCTGCCAGCCGCAGCGGGGGGACGAGCCCCCCGTTCCCTTCTCGTTCCGCACCGAACGCCTCTCCGAGTCGCAGGCGTTCTGCTGGCTGACTTCCACCAACGAGCGCGTGCACGCGCTCATCCGCGAGAACCTCGCACCGGAGCCCGATGTACTCGGGGCGAATCCAGGGGATCGGCCCGCGCTACTGCCCGTCGGTCGAGGACAAGGTGGTCAAGTTCGCCGACAAGCCGAAGCACACGCTCTTTCTCGAGCCGGAGGGATGGGACGCCCCGGAGATCTACATCAACGGCCTCTCGACGTCGCTTCCCGAGGAGATCCAGCGCCGCATCCTGGCCGAGATCCCCGGCCTCGAGCGCGCGGCCATGATCCGCCCGGGCTACGCGGTCGAATACGACTACAGCTTCCCGGACCAGCTCGCTTCGACGCTCGAGGCGCGCGGAATTCCGGGCCTCTTCCTCGCGGGACAGATCAACGGGACATCGGGCTACGAGGAAGCGGCCGCGCAGGGCCTCTGGGCCGGCATCAACGCCGCCCTGGACGTGGCGGGAGAGGCGCCGTTCCTGCTCGAGCGCTCGGAGGCGTACGCGGCGGTGATGGTGGACGACCTCATCCGGACCGGCCTCGAAGAGCCGTATCGCCTCTTTACCTCCCGGGCCGAATACCGCCTGCTTCTCGGCGTGGACTCGGTCCTGCCGAGGCTCCTCCCGCATGGAAGGCGCCTGGGCTTGATCGGCGAAGCCGAGTACGAGCGGGCCATGCGGAGCGAAAGGCGTCTGGCCGCCGCCATGCATCGACTCTCGAGTGAGACAATTATTCCCACTGCCGTGAAACGCGCGGAGATGCTCGAAGCTCTCGGAATCGCCGTCGACGCGCCGACAACCGCATATAATCTTCTGAAAAGGAACGACTTGTCGGTCGAAGGTCTGGCCGCATGGGCCCCGGCGGCCTTCGAGGGACTGAGCCGCGAGGAGCTGTCGGTCCTCGAAACGCGGGTGCGCTACGAGGGATACATCCGGCGCGAGAACGATCGGGTCGAGCGATTGAAGCCGCTCGAGTCGCGGGCGATCCCGCCGGACTTCCGCTACGAAGAGATCCCCGGCCTCTCGCGGGAGGTGGTCGAGAAGTGCCGCAAGCGCCTGCCGCGCACCGTGGGCGAAGCCTCTCGGATCCCGGGCGTGACGCCGGCGGCGGTGGCGGTAATCTCCGCGTGTGTTGCGAGGAGCGCGCGAGCCTGAGGATTTCGAGCGGCTGCTCGAGAGCGGCCTTCCCCGTTTCGGTCTCGACCTTCCGGCCAGATCCCTTTCGGCGCTCGCCCGCTACCTCGACGAGCTCGATCGCTGGCGCCAGAGGATCAATCTCACCGGGAATCTGTCGCGCGTCGAGGTCGCGGAGCACGCCCTCGAGTCCGCCTTCGGCGCCGACTTAATTCCTCATGGCGCTCGAGTTATTGACATCGGGTCGGGCGCCGGCTTCCCTGGGCTGCCCCTCGCCATCGCGAAGCCCGAGCTGTCAATAACGCTCACTGAGCCTCGGGGAAAACGAGCTGCCTTCTTGAAGCACGTTTGCCGCTCTCTCAATCTTGCAAACACCGAGGTTCTCGAGGCGCGACTGCCGTATGTCGACGGAGGCAAATGGGATGTCGCGACGTCGAGGGCGGCGGGAGACTTGTCTGAGATTCTTGGTGGGGCCACTTTTCTCTCACCCAGGGGAGTTCTCGTCGTCTGGACGACGTCGAGGAAGGCCCGAGCGGATCCGCCCCGAGAGTTTCGACTCTCGAGAAGTCTTCGGATTCCCGAGTCCCGTGACAAAGTCATCGCCGTCTACGAGAAGGAAGCCGCCGACGGATCCCCGAACGGGCCACGACCGACCTAACGACCCGGCAGCAAGGGTCCCGGGTCGCCGAACCACTCCGCATTTCGGGGAGAGGCCTCGGACAGCTTGTGCGCGAGCGAATCGAGCGTGTCACCGCGCTGTCGAGGGGGTAGCTTCTTGACGGCGACCATCTCCTTCCAGATTGCATAGGAACGCGTCTTTAGCCCCCGCAGAGGGTAGATGTCGAAGTGAGAGACGATTCGATCGAGCTCGACCGTCTTGCATACGCGGTAATACGCGGCGGCCTTTGTAAACCCACTCCGGGGGATCGGAGCTCTCGGCTTCACGCGATAGATCCTGCCTGCGCCGCCGAAGAAGATCCGGATAGCGTCCAGCAGGGCGGCATCCGCCCCGGTTAGCTTGATCGCAAAATAAAGTGCCATCTGGCGTCCGGACCGGCTGTAAGTGAAGCAGCCTTCCCCCTCGACGAAGCCGGTTATGTACCAGGGGTCCAAAGCGGGAGGGTGCTGGGACACGTGCAATGATACCTCGATTTCATGTTTCGGATGAAACATCGTTTCGCAAACGCGAGAAGCGCTGTTAGGCTCTCGAAACGTGATTCCCTCGGAGAATCGTACGGTAGCGGTTGCTAACCAGAAGGGCGGCGTCGGGAAGACCACAACCGCCATCAACCTGGCGGCGTCCCTCGCGGCCCTCGACCGCCGGGTTCTGCTGGCAGATCTCGACCCTCAGGCCAATGCCACCTCGGGCCTCGGATTCCCGCGCTCCCAAGGCGTCTCCGGTACATACGAGGCTCTCCTGGGGGGTGGTGCCTCAAAGTGGATCCGGCCGACCCAATTCCCGAATCTTTCGATACTGCCATCGGGGCGAGATCTCGTAGGTGCTGAGATCGAGCTCGTCGAACGTGAGGATCGCGAGCATTGCCTGAGGGCGGCGCTTTCGCCAGTCGCCGAGCGGTTCGACTTCATCCTGATCGACTGCCCTCCCTCCCTATCCCTCCTGACGGTCAACGCGCTCTCGGCGGCCGACTCCGTGCTCGTCCCCATGCAGACCGAGTACTTCGCGCTCGAGGGGGTGAGCGAGCTCCTGAACACAGTCGAGCGGGTCCGCAACGCCTTCAATCCGGCCGTGCGGCTGGAAGGGATCGTCTTGACGATGTTCGACGAGCGGACTAACCTCGCCAGGCAGGTCATCGACGACATCCGAAAGCACCTCGGAGGAAGCGTTTTCGACACCGTGATACCGAGAAACGTCCGTCTGGCTGAGGCCCCGTCTTTCGGAAAGCCGGCCCTCGCGTACGACGTGAAGTCGAAAGGGGCGGAGGCCTATCTGGCGCTTGCCCGCGAGCTTCTGAGGAGGCGGGGAGCTTGACGGCCCGCAAGCAGGTCCTGGGTCGAGGTCTCTCAGCTCTCCTTCCGGGAGGGGAGGACGTTCCACGGGGAACGCCTCTTCTGGAGGTCGAGATCGACAGGCTGGTGACGGGGCGGTTCCAGCCCCGGCGGGGCTTCGAGGAGGGGAGCCTGGCGGAGCTCGCGGCTTCGATCCGGGAGCACGGGGTCGTGCAGCCTCTCGTCGTCGTCGTCAGCGGAGACCGCTACGAGATCGTCGCCGGAGAGCGCCGGTTCCGCGCCGCGCGCCTGGCGGGCCTCGAGCGGGTCCCCGTCGTCGTTCGGGAGAGGCCGTCGGACCGGGAACTCCTCGAGCTCGCCCTGGTCGAGAACCTCCAGAGAGAGGACCTGAACGCAATGGAGGAGGCCGAGGCCTTCGGCCGTCTGCGTGAGGAGTTCTCTCTGACCCAGGAGCAGATCGCCGCGAGGGTCGGCAAGGACCGCGCAACCGTCGCTAACTCATTGAGATTATTGAAGTTATCGTCAAGCGTCAAGGATCTCATCCGGAGCGGAGCGCTCTCGGGGGGCCACGCCCGCGCAATTGCCTCCCTTCCCACCCCGGATGAGCAGCAGGGGCTCGCCGAGGAGGTCATCCGGCGCGGTCTCTCGGTCCGGCAGACGGAGAAGCGAGTCGCGCGCATCTCGGGGGGGCCGCGCGTCTTGCGCGAGAAGCGCCGCGACCCCTTCACGCGCGACGCCGAGGAGAAGCTGTCGCGCCACCTCCAGACCCGCGCGCGAATCGTGCGCCGCCGGCGCGGGGGAAGGATCGAGCTCGGGTTTTCCTCCGAGGAGGAGCTGATCGGACTCTACGAGCGGCTGACGCGGGAGGCACGATGAAGTTGAAGACCGAGGGCACGTCGTTGAACGGATTCCTCGACAAGGGGAGTCACTTCCAGGGGGAGCTCGAGTTCGAGGAGACCTTCCGCATCGACGGGAAGTTCGAGGGGAAGATCCGCTCGGGAAGCGAGCTCATCCTCGGCGACTCCGCCGAGGTCGACGGCGAGATCGAGGTCGGCCGTATCTCGGTCAACGGAATGCTCAAGGGCACCGTGCGGGCGACGGAGCGCATCGAGCTCCACGCGCGGGCGCGCGTCGAAGCGGACCTTTCGACGCCGGTTCTCAAGATCGAAGAGGGGGCGCGTTTCGACGGCTCGTGCCGGATGGGAGAATCCGCGAGATCGAACGTGATCGACCTCCCTTCGGCGCCGCGCAAGTGATGTAAACGTCGCCGGCTCAGAGACTTCCGGGCCACGTGCGGGCTCGCCGGCGGCGTCTCTTCGGAGCGCACTCCCTTTTCTCGAACCCGCCGGCCGATTCGCGCTCGACTCTCGACTCCCCCTGTGCTATTTCTCCGCGCTCTCGGGCAGAGCAGACAACACGCAAGTCGCTCGCGGTGTCTGGGCACGCCGCATGAGGTCCACAGGACTCGATGATCAAGCTCCCGGACGTCACGACTCTCTATGTGATTCTCTGTTTCGGGATCGCTTACGTGATCCTGAAGCGCTACCTCTTCCTCCCCCTGGGCGCCATCCTGGACGCGCGCGATCGCGACGAGAAGGAAGCGGAGTCCCTCCACGCCGAGAGCCTCGCCCGCCTCCAGAAAGCGATGGCCGACGCCGAGCGGAGCCTCGCGGACGCCCGGCGCGAGGCGCTCAAGATGCGCGAGGAGCTGCGCGGAAAGGGCCGAAGCGTTCTCGAGAAGCGCCTGGCGGAAGCGAGCGCCGAGGCCGCGGCGGCGATCGAGAGCGCCAGCCGCGAGATCCAGGAGAAGGCCCGCGAGCTCTCCGGGCAGCTGCCCGACCGCTCCCGCAGCCTGGCGCGCACACTGGCCGAGAAGATCCTCGGGCGGACGCTCGCCGCGTGAAGGTTCCGGGGTCCCGCACGGCGCGTCGCCTCTCGGCCGCGGCCCTGCTCGCGCTGCCGGCCCCGCTCCTGCTCGCGGCCGAGGAAGGCGCCGAGCACGCCGGCAAGGTGCTGGGGCTGCCGGCCTGGATCTGGCAGCTCGTCAACCTCGTTCTTTTTCTCGGGGTGCTCGTCTATTTCGTCGCGCGGCCGCTGGCGGAGGCGTTCCGCAAGCGCCAGCTCGAAGTGGAGGAGCGTCTCAGGGCGGCTCGCGAGCGCCGGGCCGAGGCGACGCGTTTCGAGCAGGACATCCACCGGCGCATGGTCGAGCTCGAGCGCGAAGTCGCCGAGATTCGCAAGCAGGGGCAGGCGGAGGGCGAGAGCGCCCGGGCGGCGCTCGAGCAGCGCGCCAGGGAGGAGGCCGATCGGGTCCGCGAGGCCTCGACGGAAGAGATCGCCCGGCGCCTTTCCGCCGCCAAGGCGGAGCTGCGCGAGGCGGCCGCCGGCCTGACCGCTTCCACGGCCGCCCAGATCCTGTCCCGCGAGATCACCGACGAAGACCGCCGCCGGCTTCTGACCGACAGCGTCTCGCGGTTGAAGGAAATGCGGTGAGCAACGCCTTCACCCATCCGTACGCGCGGGCGTTTCTCGAGTGCGCCCCGGCCGGCTACGACCTCGCCGCCTTCTTCCGCGCCGCGGAAGCGCTCGTCGCGGCCGTCGAATCCAACGCGACACTCCGCGCGTTTCTGCGCACGCCGGCGGTGCCCCGCGAGGTTAAGAGCCGGGCGATCGCGGAGCTCTCGCGCAAGGCGGGGCTGGACGACTACGGCGCGCGCTTCCTGCAGGTCATGTTGAAGAACCACCGGCTGCTCGAGGCCGGACAGGTCTTGAAGACGCTCCGGGAGCTGAACGACTCGCGGCAGGGCATCCTGCGAGTGCGCGTCACCGTGCCGGCGCCGATCAGCGAGGAGGAGAAGAAGGCGATCGAAGAGGCGATCGCCTTGCGCACCGGCAAGACGGTACGAACCAACGTGGACATCGACCCGAAGCTTCTGGGCGGCTTCGTGGCGCGAGCCGGATCCAGCCTCTTCGACGGATCGGTCACGGCCGCGCTCCGGCGGTTTCAGGAGCAGTTGAAGGAGAAAGTGGGAGCCTGAGATGGAGATCAAGGCAGACGAGATCACGGCGATCTTGAAGCAGCAGCTGGCGACCTACGAGAAGGCGATCGACGTCGCGGAGGTCGGGACGGTGCTCTCCGTGGGCGACGGGATCGCCCGCGTCTACGGCCTCGACAAGGTCATGGCGGGCGAGCTCGTCGACTTCGGCCACGACATCTTCGGCCTCGCGCTGAACCTCGAGCAGGACCAGGTCGGCGTCGTGCTCCTGGGCGAGGCCTCGGAGGTGAAGGAAGGGCAGGAGGTCCGCCGGACCCGGCGCATCATCCAGGTGCCGGTCGGGCCGGCGCTCGTGGGCCGCGTCGTGGACGCGCTCGGCCGCCCGCTCGACGACAAGGGACCGATCCAGACGACCGAGTCGTATCCGATCGAACGCATCGCGCCGGGAGTCATCGACCGCCAGCCGGTCAAGGAGCCGGTCCAGACCGGGATCAAGGCGATCGACGCCATGATTCCGATCGGGCGCGGCCAGCGCGAGCTGATCATCGGCGACCGCCAGACGGGCAAGACCGCGATCGTCCTCGACACGATCATCAATCAGAAGGGGAAGGACGTCGTCTGCATCTATGTCGCCATCGGCCAGAAGAAGTCGACCGTGGCCCAGGTCGCCAAGACGCTCGAGGAGCACGGGGCGATGGCGCACACGATCATCGTCTCGGCGACCGCGTCGGACCCGGCGTCCATGCTCTACATCGCGCCGTACGCCGGTTGCGCCATCGGGGAGTGGTTTCTCTACAACAAGAAGCACGCCCTGACGATCTACGACGACCTCTCCAAGCACGCCGCGGCGTACAGGGAGATCTCGCTGCTCTTGAGGCGGCCTCCCGGCCGGGAGGCGTATCCGGGCGACGTCTTCTACCTCCACTCGCGCCTCCTCGAGCGGGCGGCGAAGCTCTCGGACAAGAACGGCGGCGGATCGCTGACGTCGCTGCCGATCATCGAGACGCAGGCCGGCGACGTGTCGGCCTACATTCCGACGAACGTCATCTCGATCACCGACGGTCAGATCTATCTCGAGAACGACCTCTTCTATTCGGGCGTGCGCCCGGCGGTCAACGTCGGCATCTCGGTCTCGCGCGTCGGCGGCAACGCCCAGATCAAGGCGATGAAGCAGGTCGCGGGGACGCTTCGCCTCGATCTGGCGCAGTACCGCAACCTCGCGGCCTTCGCGCAGTTCGGCTCGGACCTGGACAAGGCCTCGCAGGCCCAGCTCTCGCGCGGGCAGCGAATGGTGGAGCTCCTGAAGCAGCCGCAGTTCCAGCCGGTGGACGTCGCTCTGCAGGTCGCCTCGATCTACGCCGGCACGAAGGGCTACATGGACTCGCTGAAGGTCGAGTCCGTCCGCGAATTCGAGGCGGGCCTGCACGAATACCTGTCGGGACAGAAGAAGGAGATTCTCTCGGCGATCGTCTCGACCGGGAAACTGGAGAAGGCGACCGAGGAATCGCTCGGCAAGGCGATCCAGGAGTACAAGGACGTCTTCGTCAAGCAAGCCGCCGCCGCCCGACCCAAGGCGTCCGAGGAGAAACCCGCGGCGCCCGCGCCCAAGGCGGCACCTCCCGCCGCCCAGCGCCCATCGCCGAACGCCTAGCGCCCATCGGAATGGCCTCCCTCATCGACATCCGGCGGCGGCTGCGCTCGGTCAAGAGCACGCAGCAGATCACCAAGGCCATGAAGATGGTCGCCGCCGCGAAGCTCCGCCGGGCCCAGGAGAGGGTGATCGGCGCGAGGCCCTACGCGAAAGCGATCGCCGATCTCCTGGCTTCGGTCGCCCGACGGATGGGAGAGGCGAAGCACCCGCTCCTCGAAGCGCACGAGGAAAAGCGCGTGATCGTCATGGTCGTGGCGGGCGACCGGGGCCTCTGCGGCGCCTTCAACACCAACGTGCACCGGGCGACCGCGCAGCTTCTGGCGGCGCATCCGGAGTGGCAGGAAGTCCGGATCCTCCCGGTCGGAAAGAAGGCGGTCGAGTTCTGGCGCCGCCGCAAGTACCCGTTCACCGAGAAGACCTATCCGGGGATCCTCGGGAGATCTGCGCTACGCGCAGGCGCGGGAGATCGCGGCGTCTCTCTCCGCGGACTTTCTGTCCGAAAAGATCGACGCCGTCTACGTCGTGGTGAACCTGTTTCGCTCGATTCTTTCGCAGGTCGTTCACACCGCGAAGCTCTTGCCGCTCGCCCCGGAGACCGTGGCGCCGCTCGCGGACGCGCCGGCCGGGACGGCCGTCGAGCCGCTCTACGAGCCGGATCTTCCGGCGATCCTCGACTGGCTCCTGCCGCGCTACCTCGAGTTCACCGTCTACCGCGCGCTCGCGGAATCGGCCGCCGCCGAGATGGGCGCGCGGATGACGGCGATGGACTCGGCCACGAAGAACGCGGGGGAGCTCATCGACTCGTTGACCTTGACCTACAACCGCGCCCGGCAGGCGCGCATCACCAAGGAGCTGATCGAGATCGTTTCGGGAGCGGCGGCGCTCGGATAGTGAGAAATCGGATCATCGGGTGATCGAAACATCGGATCATCGAAGCGATCACCGACACCCGATCACCCGATTCCAAGGAGTGACTGACATGGCAGAACAGAACGTGGGAAAGGTCGTCGCGATCATCGGGCCGGTTCTCGACATCGAGTTTCCCCCCGGGAAACTCCCCGCGATCTACAACGCGGTTCACATCCAGGACGACGGCAAGCAGACCGGGCAGCCGATCGACGTGATCGCCGAAGTCGCCCAGCAGCTCGGGGAGAGCGTCGTCCGATGCGTTTCCATGAAACCGACCGACGGCATGGTGCGCGGCATGCAGGCGGTGGACACGGCGGGGCCGATCTCGGTGCCGGTCGGGAGGGAGACCCTCGGCCGAATCCTGAACGTCATCGGCGAGCCGGTTGACGGACTCGGGCCCGTCGAGTCCAAGGAGCGCTGGCCGATCCACCGCGAGCCGCCCCCCTACGAGGACCAGGCCACGACCGTCGAGATGTTCGAGACCGGCATCAAGGTGATCGACCTCCTCGAGCCGTACACGAAGGGGGGCAAGACCGGCCTCTTCGGCGGCGCCGGCGTCGGCAAGACGGTCATCATCCAGGAGCTGATCAACAACGTCGCCATGCATCACGGAGGCTTTTCGGTCTTCTCCGGCGTGGGGGAGCGCACGCGCGAAGGCAATGACCTCTATCTCGAGATGACCGAGTCGGGTGTCGTGACGCCGGGCGATCCCTCCAAGTCGAAGTGCTCCCTGATCTACGGTCAGATGACCGAACCGCCCGGCGCGAGGCTACGCGTGGGGCTCGCGGGCCTCACCGTCGCCGAGTACTTCCGCGACACGGAGGGCAAGGACGTCCTCCTCTTCATCGACAACATCTTCCGCTTCACACAGGCGGGCTCGGAAGTCTCGGCGCTGCTCGGCCGGATGCCTTCGGCCGTCGGATACCAGCCGAATCTGGCGACCGAAATGGGCGAGCTGCAGGAGCGGATCACCTCGACCAAGAAAGGCTCGATCACGTCGGTCCAGGCGATCTACGTGCCGGCCGACGATCTGACGGATCCGGCGCCCGCCGCCGCGTTCGCGCACCTCGACGCGACGACGGTCCTCTCGCGCTCGATCTCCGAAATGGGGATCTACCCGGCCGTGGACCCGCTCGGCTCGACCTCGACGATCCTCTCGGCCCGGGTCGTCGGCGAGGAGCATTACAAGTGCGCCCGCGACGTGCAGGCGGTCCTCCAGAAGTACAAGGACCTCCAGGACATCATCGCGATCCTCGGCATCGACGAGCTCTCCGAAGAAGACAAGCTGACGGTCGCCCGCGCCCGCAAGATCCAGCGCTTCCTGTCGCAGCCCTTCTTCGTCGCGACCCAGTTCACGGGGATCGAAGGCCGGTACGTCAAGATTGCCGACACGATCAAGGGATTCCGGGAGATCGTGGACGGCAAGTGCGACGACTTGCCGGAGCAGGCCTTCTACATGGTCGGCACGATCGACGAGGCCCGCGAGAAGGCCGCCGGGCTCGCGAAGGCCGCGGCCTAGAGCGCGATGGCGGGAGTTCTGAAGCTCCAGGTCGTCACCCCGGAGCGTAAGGTCGTCGAGGAAGAAGCGGACGGGGTCGAGCTCCCCGGCGCCGAGGGCTATCTCGGAATCCTGCCGGGGCACACACCACTGCTCGCGCTCCTCAAGGCGGGCGTCCTCTCTTTCCGGCGCGGCGGGACGAGCCGCGCTCTGGCGATCTCCGCGGGGATCGCCGAGATCGCCGAGGACCGGGTCTCGGTGCTCGCGGACTCGGCCGAGACGGCCTCCGAGATCGACGCCGCCGCGGCCGAGGGGGAGCGCGCCGCGGCCGAGCAGGAGCTCTCGAAGGCGAGTCTCGAGACGCTCCCCGAGATCACGGCGCGCTTCGATCTCGCCAAGGCGAGACTCGCCGTCGCACGATCGAGGTAATCGACCAAGGACCAGGGACCAGGGACTAGGGACAGTCCTTGGTCCTTTGTCCGTAGTCCCTCGTCGGGCGAGAGTACGATCCTCCGATGTCGGCCGAGAAACCCAAGGGCACCGGGTCGGAGGCGTCCGAGCGCTTCTTCCTCGAAGGGCCGCGCTCCCGCAAGAGCGAGCTCTTCTCGGTCGTCCAGATCGCGCTCGAGTTCATCAAAGGTTTCCGCACGCTCCACTTCGTCGGGCCCTGCGTAACCGTGTTCGGCTCCGCGCGCTTCCCGCAGGACCACCCCTACTGCGCCCTGGCCCGCCAAGTCGGATCGAGCCTCGCGCGGTTGGGCTTGACGGTGATGACGGGAGGCGGCCCGGGGATCATGGAGGCCGCCAACCGCGGCGCCAAAGAGGCGGGCGGCCGATCCGTCGGCTGCAACATCCTGCTGCCCGTGGAGCAGAAGTTGAACCCCTACCTCGACGTCTGCGTCACCTTCGAGCACTTCTTCGTCCGCAAGGTGATGCTCGTGAAGTACTCGTACGCGTTCGTCGTCATGCCGGGGGGGCTCGGCACGATGGACGAGCTCTTCGAGTCCGCGACACTCATCCAGACCGGCAAGATCGAGGAGTTCCCCGTCGTCGTCTTCGGCCGGGAGTACTGGAAACCGCTCTTCGATCTCCTGCAGGATATGGTCCGCGTCGGGACGATCGCTCCCGGAGATCTCGACCTCCTCCTCATGACCGATTCGGTGGACGAAGCGATGGCGCACATCCAGAAGCACGCGATCGAGCGATTCGGCCTCGTGAGGCGAAGCCTCCCGCGGCGGTCGCGGATCCTGGGGGAGCGGCTCGCGTCGCTCCGCCGGAAGGATCAGGCCGGCGGGGGCGAGGCTCCCGGGATCCGGTAGCGGCCGAGGACGACGGTCACGTTGTCCTTGCCGCCGGCCTCGAGGGCGAGATCCACGAGCTTCCGGCAGACGTCCGCGGCGGGCCCAGGGGTCCGAAGCGCCCCGGCGATGACGTCCTCGGCGACCATCTCCGTCAGCCCGTCGGAGCAGAGGAGGACCTGATCGCCGTCCTGGAGGCGCGAGCGGGAGAGCTCGACCTGCGTGAAGGCGCCGCGCGTCGCGAGGGCGCCGGTCAGGACATGCCGCCCGGGATGGGTCGCCACCTCGTCCGGCCGGATCGCGCCGGCGTCGGCGAGCGACTGCGCCATGGTCTGGTCGCGGGTCAGCCGCGAGAGCCGCCCTCCGCGGAAGAGATAGGCGCGCGAATCGCCCACGTGCGCCACGAGAAGCTCGATGCCGAGGCTGCAGGCGGCGGTCATCGTCGTCGCCATTCCCCGGAGCTTCGGGTCGGCCTTCGCCCGCTCGACCAGGACCTCGCGGACTTTCTGGAACCGCCGCTCCAGGCGCTCGAGGACTTCGCGGGCGAGCTGGTCGTCCAACCGCATGATCCAGTCGGGCGTGTCGATCACGAGTTCCACGAGGGCGAGGATCGCCGTGCGGCTCGCGATTTCGCCCGCCGCGGCGCCGCCGACGCCGTCGGCGACGAGCAGGCCGTACGCGGTCTCGTCGTACTCCCGCGGCACTTCGCCTGCCGGCAGGTTCGTCAGGAGTGTCCGCATGGCGCGGTCGAAGCGCGCGACGATGAAGTGGTCTTCGTTGTTCTCGCGCACCCGGCCGGGGTGCGACAGAGCCGCGAGCTCGACCTCGACGAGAGCCGAAGCGCCCGCGGGCGAGAGCCGTTCCGGGTCCCGCTCCGCCGGGAGCTCGGCCGTGTCCTCGGAATCGGTCGGCATGACGTATCTACCGCGCCACGGTGTCGAGCGCCTTCTCCGTCGCCGAGAGCAGCGCCTCGGGCCCCACCGGGGCGCCCGTCGCCTGCTTCATCCAGATGTCGGGCGCGACGTTGCCGATCCGCGCCATCCGCTCGAACTCGGGGCCGAGTCGGCCCGCCTTCTCCATCTGCCGCTCGATCTGGAACGCGATCAGGTGCCCGATCGGGTAGTCCGGCAGATAGAGGAACGAATCGATCATGTGGGAGTAGATGCCGAGGAGCACGACGTCGCGTTTGCCGAAGACCGGCGCGTAGTAGCGGTTCCAGACGTCGCGGCAGATGCCGAGGGTGGCGTCCTTGAGCTCCGCCGGGGTCGCCTCGGGATGGTCGTACATCCAGTGCCAGACCGCCATGTCCACGAGCGCCACGCCGGCGATCTCGTAGGTGCCCCAGAAGTCGTTCAAGGTCTTCAACGCCTCCGCCTGCGCGTCCGGCTTGGCGAGCCCGAGCAGCTCCAGGTCGTGCGCCTGGAACACGAAGGCGAGCGCCTCGGTGAAGGCCGTGTTGGGCACGCCCTGCAGCAGGGTCGAGTCCACGTCGTTCAGGGAGAAGGTCTGCTCGACGTTGTGTCCCATCTCGTGGACGGCGATGTTGAAGCCCTTGTAGTTCATGCCGTCCTTCTCGACGCGCGTGCGCAGGTGGGCGTGGTCCGCCCGCCGCGCCGCGCCGAGGGCGTGGCCCGAGCCCCGCGCCGGATCGACCTCGATGTGGTCGGCCAGGTACTGCGCGCGCTCCTTGGAGAAGCCGAGCTCCACGAGCAGATTCGGGATGTCCCGCTTGTACGCCTCCGGGGTCGGGTATTTCGCCTTGACGATCCGGTCGAGCTCCTCCTCCGAGTAGGCGCCGCGCGGCTTGAAGCCCGCGTACCAGATGTCGAAGGGCTCGAGCTTCCGGCCGAGGCGCTTCTCGATCAGCGCGGCGACCTCGGGGCACGAGCGGCGAGGAGACGACCGCCTCGAGCATCTTCCGGACGCGCGCCTCGGGGATCTGGCGGTTCTCGTCGAAGCGGCGCGCGATCAGCGTCGGCGCGGTCGGGGAGTAGGGATCGGCCTGCCGCGCCGCGCGGTAGCAGTTCAGAGCAGCATCGCGTAGCGCGTGTCCGGCTCGGCGTCGCTCGAGGCGGCGAAGGCCTTCACGGCCGACGGGCTCCGAGTCCTTCACGGCCGCGGCGGCGACGGCGTTCGTCGTACGGGTTCCAGTCCAACCCGGGGTTGTTCACGACCGCTCTCGGGATCGTCTGCGTGACGATCCGCTCCATGACCTTCGGCGATCTGCCGCTGCTTGGCGAGGCCCGTCTGGCCGCGTCGCCGTAGTCGGCCTTCAGCTGGTCGCGCAGGTTCCAGTGGGAGAGCAGGCGCATCTTCGGCGGGAAGAGGCGCCGGCCCTTCTCGTCGACCAGGTGGTGCATCCAGATGTTGTACTCGGCGATGTACTGTGCCGACTCGGCCGCGGCCTTGCGCGATCGCCAGGTTGACCTCGGCGGGGACGCGCTTGGAGAAACGGTCCGCCAGCCGCGCCTCGGCCCACTGCCGCCGCGACCAGCGCCTCGCCCTCGCGGCAGGCGCTCGGCGAGCGTGGTCAGCGGGAAGTTCAGGAGCACCGCGAACGCGAGCCTGTTCCGGAAGAAGTCGTCGACGAAGTGCGGCGCCGGGATCGTAGCCGGCGAGCACCTCGTCGAAGGGATAGATCGGTCCCGAGGTCGAGGTCCGACTGGCGGCGAAAGTCGCGGCCGATCTCGTTCATGTGGCCGTCGTAGCGACTCGAGCGCGAACTCCATGCGGGAGAAGAGCGCCTCCCGCGTCTCCTTGTCGCCGGCGAAGTACGTTCGCGCCACCTCTTCGAAGGCGCCGGCGTTCCCGTCCTCATCCCGCCAGAAGTCCGCCGCCTGGGCGAGCCCGCCGCGGATCCGGGCGCGCTCAGACTCCCCGTATTTCGAGACGAGCTCCGCTTCGAGTTTCGTGGTCGTTTCCTTCATGCCTTCTCGTCCTGCCTGCGGCGCGGCTCCGGCCATCGCGAGGGCCGAGGCGAGCGCCGTTGCCGCGATTCGCGCGCGCGTCATGCCGTGCCTCCCACGCCTCTCCCGACGCTCAAGAGCCCGCCCTCCACCCCGGCCCGCGCAGCGCCTTGCCGGGCCGCGCGTCGGTGATCCTTCCACCGTCGACGACCGGCACCCCGTTGACGACGACGTAGGGGATCCCCTCGCTGTACTGGTTCGGCTTCTCGAAGGTCGCGCGGGCGTTCACAGTCCTGGGATCGAAGATCGTCAGGTCCGCCCAGAACCCGGCCTTGACGAGGCCTCGGTCGGGGATGCCCGCCGCTTCCGCCGCGAACGAGGTCATCTTGCGGACCGCTTCCTCGAGGCGCAGGACCTTCTCGTCGCGCACGTAGTAGCCGAGGATACGCGCGGCCGAGCCCCAACCCCGCGGGTGCGACGTCTCGCGCGCGAAAGGCCCGTCGGTCGCCTTCGCCTGGGAGTCGGTGCAGAAGGAGACGAGGGGATGGGCGAGCGCCGCCCGCACGTCCTTCTCGTCCATGATCGAGATGATGCAGTAGGCGTTGGCCCGATCGGCGACGACGAGGTCGATGACGACGTCGCGCGGGTCCTTCTTCTCGGCCGCGGCGATCGCGGCGATCGTCTTTCCCTCGTACGGCTTCAGCTTCTCGGACAGGACCTCGGCGACCATGACGCCTTCGGCGCCGCCGGCGCCCAGCCACTGGTTCTCCCAGTCGGCCGCGTCCTTCGCCATGTCCGCCTTGACGCGCTCGCGGGTCGCCGGGTCGGCGAGGCGCTTCAAGAGCGGGTCGCGCCCCCCCTCCCGGACCCAGGGCGGCAGGCACGCGTCGAGGCCGTTGGAGGCGCGGTTCCAGGGGTACTGGTTCGCCGCGACGTCGATTCCCTGCGCGCGGGCGTCCTCGATCTTGCGGAGCATCGCCGGCATCTTCCCGAAGTTCGGAGCGTAGGCCGTCTTGAAGTGCCAGACCTGCGCGCGCAGCCCCCCTTCCTTCGCGATGCGGAGCACCTCGTCCATCGACTGGTCCATGCGGCCCGACTCCGAGCGCTGGTGTGTGAAGTACGCGCCGCCGTACTTCGCCGCGACCTTCGCCATCGCGATGAGCTCCTCGGTCGAGTTGTACATGTCGGGCACGTACTGGAGCGAGGAGGAGAGGCCGAGCGCGCCGTCGCGCATCGCCTGATCCACGACCTCGCACATCTTCGCGAGCTCCTCCGGGGTCGCGCGGTGCTCGGCTTTTCCGAGGACGTAGTCGCGGACACCGCCGGCGCCGACGAAGGTCGCGAGGTTGATCGAGACGCCGCGCTTCGCGAAGGTCTGGAAGTAGCCGTCGAGGGTGCGGAAGTCGGGGGTGTAGCCGTATTTCTTGTATTGGTCCTGGTTGTCCGCGAGCATCCGGTCGTTGACGGGGGCGATCGAGTAGCCCTCGCCCGTGACCTCGGTCGTGATGCCCTGGGTAATCTTGGAGGCCGCGCGGCCGTCGACCAGAACGTTGTACTCGGACTGGCCGAGGAGGTCGATGAACCCCGGCGCGACGACGAGCCCGGTCGCGTCGATGACGCGGGCAGCCTTCGCCCCCGAGAGATTGCCCACTGCCGCGATGCGGCCGTTTCGGACGGCGACGTCGGCCGCGAACCACGGCGCGCCCGAGCCGTCCACGACCCGGCCCCCGCGCACGAGGAGGTCGTACTCGGCCGTCGCCGGCTCCGCGGCCGGCAGGAACGCGGCGGCGAGGAGGATCAGGAAAGCGAAGACGCCCGATTTCTTGTTCATGGCGGGAGAGTCTATGTTGACCCGGCCCAGTTCACGCCGCGTTCATGCGGCGCCACGTAGGCTCGGCCCGATGCTGCGGGACTCGTGCAGGGCAGCCGTCGGGATCGGGGCGTCGTTTCTCTTCGCGGCCGCCGCCGGAGCCGCCGATCCGCCCGCTTCCCGGAGCCACGCGCACTCCCTTTCCGGCACGGTCGCTTCCGTGGACGGACCGGGACACTCCCTCACCGTCCGCGACTCGAAAGGCAAAGAGATGCGGATCACGACGACCGCGGCGACGCGGGTCTCCGGCGACAAGCTCGAGCCCGGCGCGAAGGTGACCGTGCGCTGGATGATCCGGGACCACAGGAACGTCGCGACGGCGGTCCTCGTCCACGCGCCCGAGGCGGAGCGGACGGCGTCGGTGACGCCGTCGTCGCCGCTCAATCCGACGCCCCGCGCGCCGTAGGCGGCGTCGGCCATGGTGAATGTTGCGCGTCGTCGCAGCGACGTTGCGGTCCGGATGTAGGGGGCGGGGCTTGCCCCCGCCCGGGCGTGAATCGAGCGTCATAGCGACTGCACCGCCGGGCGGCCACAAGGGCCGCCCCGACATCGATCATGGCGAATGTTGTACGCCGTCGCGGCAATGGCGCGCTCCGGGTGTAGGGGCGGGGCTCGTCCCGCCCGCGGTGAACAATTGCCACGTTGATGCGGGCGGCCGCAAGGGCCGCCCCTACACCCCGCCGAGGCGCATCTCCCTGGGCGTCGATGGCGCGTTTCCGGGTGTAGGGGCGGGGCTTGTCCCCGCCCGCGCTGCGCGTCGCGCGGATGCTATTCCGATCCGGCTGAGCCTGGTCCCGTAGCTTCTGCCGCTGGAAGGCTGACCCGGAATACCGCCCCGCCGCCTTCGCGCGCTTCGACCGAGACCTCGCCGCCGTGGGCCCGCACGACCTGGTCCACGATGGCGAGGCCCAGCCCCGAGCCCTCCGGGTGCCGGGAGCGTGCCGGGTCGAGGCGCACGAACCGCTCGAAGATGCGGCGCCGGTCCTCCTCGGCCACACCGGGCCCCCGGTCGCGCACCTCGAGGAGGACGCGCGCCTCCGCGCGAGTGACCGCGACCTCCGCTTCGGTTCCCGGCGCCGTGTACTGGAGGGCGTTCGTGACGAGGTTCGACACGACGCGCAGGAGCGCGGATCGGTCCCCCGAAACGAGGGCCGCCTCGTAGCAAACGACCCGGCAACGCGCGCCCCGCGACGCGCCGAGCGGCTCCGCGGCGGCGACGGCATCGGCGGCCACGCGGGCGAGGTCGACCGGCTCGCGCCGGGAGGGGAGCGCCGCGTCGCCCCGGGCGAGCAGGAGCAGCCCGTCCACTTCCCGGGCGAGCCCGCGGGCGGCGCGCTCGATCGTCAGGAGCGACCGGCTTCGCTCCTCGCCGGTCGCGTCCGCGCGGCCCGCCTCCTGCGCCTCGCCCAGGAGCACCGCCGTCGGCGTCTTCAGCTCGTGGGCCGCGTCGGCGACGAGCCGCCTCTGGGCGCGAAACGCGTTCTCCAGGCGGTCGAGGAGCGAATTGATGACGGCCGCGAGTCGCCGGAACTCCTCTCCGCCGGACGTGATCTTCACCCGCCGGGAGAGGTCGCTCGCCTCGAGCTCTTCGGCCAGAAGCGTGATCCCCTCGACCGGACGGATCGCGCGTCCCACGGCGAAGGCGAGGATGCCGGCCGTGCCGAGGAAACCGATTGCGACGATCGCGGCGAGCGCGCGGTCGAGCCGGGCGAGGGCCTGGACGCTCTGCTCGATCGGGCGAAAGAGGACGAGGGTCGAGCCCTTCGACTTCCCCGAGAGTCGGGTGACGAGGAAGCGGCAGACGCGGCGCTGGCCGCTGTAGGGCTCGACCGCCGTGTAGGGCGTCTCCCCCTTGTCCGCGTAGGGCGCGATCCCGACGGGGAGCGTCGTGCGGAGCAGGTTGCCGGAGGCTTCGAAGAGCGTGTCCCCCTTGAAGAGGATCGCCGAGTGGTTCGCCAGCCGGAACTCGAACGCGTTCGCCTCGAGCCCCGCCCGCAGGGCGTCGCGGCGGGACTGCTCGAGACCCTCCAGCTCGAAGCTCGATCCGACCGCGGCCGCGAGCGTGTAGAGCTCCTCGTCGATGTCGGCGAAGGTCATGCGGCGAACGACGGCGCGCGTCGTGAGCGCGAGCGCGATCAAGAACGCCGCCGAGAGGAGCGCCCCGGCCAGCGCGATGCGGGTCCGAGACCTCTTCAGCGATGGGAGGTTCAATCGCTTCCGCCTCGCTCAACGGCCCGCCGGCCGTACCAGCCGATACCCCATCCCCCGCACGGTCTCGATGCGCGAATTCTTCCTCGGATCGTCGATCTTCTTGCGCAGTCGCGCGACGAGGACGTCCACGGTGTTCGACATCGGCTCCTCCCGCTCGCCCCAGGCCTGCTCCAGGATCTCCTCGCGGCTGACGACGGCGCCGGGCTTGCGGAGAAAGGCCTCCAGAATCGCGAACTCGCGGGCGGTGAGCGCGAGGGTCTCCTTGCCCTTCCAGGCCGTGCGCTTCCCCGGGTCGAGGCGCAGGTCTCCGCTCGAGAGCTCGACGGTCGGCCGCCGGTCGTTGCGGCGGAGCAGCGCCCGCGCCCGCGCGGCCAGGACCTCGAGGTCGAACGGCTTTCCGAGGTAATCGTCCGCTCCTTCCGACAGCCCCTCGACCGTCGATTCGGGGTCGTCGAGCGCGGTCAGCATCAGGATCGACTGCGTGAAGCCGCGCAGGCGCGCGCGGCGGCACACGTCCAGGCCCTCGCCGTCCGGGAGCCGGCGATCGAGGACGAGGAGGTCGTAGGCGTGGAGGTCGAGCAGCTCCTCGGCCGCCTCGATCTTCTCCGCCTCGTCGCAGGCGAGCCCGGCGCGCGTCAGGGTCCTCACGACGAGCGACCGCAGGCGCGCATCGTCTTCGAGAACGAGGGCTCGCATCGCGCGGAATTCTAGCTTTCGATTCACTCCGGTAGGATCGCCTGCCATGTGGAACCTGCTGCTCGCGCTCTCCCTCTCCGCGGCTCCAGCCGACCCCGTGTCCGCATACGTCGAGAAGTACTTCGAGACGTACCCCGGCCGCGCCACCGAGGCGGGCCGGCACGACCGGGATCGGGCGCTCGAGGATCTGACCCCCGAGCGCCTCGCGGCCTGGATCGACTTCAACCGCAAGACGCTCGAGGCGCTCCGGAGGCTGCCGCCCTCGACCGCCGAGGCCGAACGCCTGGACGCCGAGCTCCTCGGAAGCGAGATCGAGTGGCAGCTCTTCCAGCTCGAGACGTGCGAGCGCCCGTCGCGGGATCCGCTCTTCTGGACCGGCATCGCCGGCAACGCGACCGTCTTTCTCCTCGTCCGGGAGGACCGTCCGCAGGCGGAGCGCCTCGCGGCGGCGCGGGCGCGCGTGCGGGAGCTGCCGCGCTTCTGCCGGCAGGCCCGGGAGACGCTGTCGAAGACACCGCCCGCGGAGATCGCCGCCGACTTCGCGCGCATCGCGGCCGGCCAGGCGCGGGCCTCGGCGCAGTTCTACCGGGAGGGGTTCGCGGGCCTCTTCACCGGCGAGGAGAAGGCGGCGGCGTCGAAGGAATCCGCCGGAGCGGCGGCGGCCCTGGAGGAGCTCGCGGCCTTCTGCGACGACCTCTCGCGCCGCGCGACCGGCTCGCCGCGCCTCGGAGCGACCTACCGCGATGCCCTGCGCATCCAGACCGGACAGCCCGATCCCGACGCGATGCTCGCGCGGGCGGTCGCGGACCTCGAAGCGAAGAGGAAGGAAGCGGCGGACTACGGCCGCTCGGTCTGGAAGGAGATCTTCCCGAGTGTCGAGCCGCCGTCCGGCGATCGCGACGTGCTCGCGAAGCTCTTTGCGCGGGTTTCGGCCGACCGGGCGAAGACGGTCGAGGAGTTCGTCGCCGACTATCGCAAGCAGGTGTCGGACCTCGACGCCTTCCTCCACGCGCACGAGGTCGTGACGCTTCCCGACCCGCTCACGCTCTACGTCGGGCGCTCCCCCGGCTTCTTCGTCGGCCAGGCCGTCGGCGGCGTCTACGCCGCGGGGCCGTACGCGCCGGACGCGAAGACGCTGTGGTTCCTACCGACGCCACCCGACGCGGCGACCCCCGAAGAGAAGGACGGCTTCTTCCGCGACTTCAACCACCACTTCAACGTCATGATCACGCCGCACGAGATCCTGCCGGGCCATTACCTGCAGCTGAAGGTCGCCGCGCATCAGCCGCGCAAGGTCCGGGCGCTCTTTCCCGATGGCGTCTACGTCGAGGGGTGGGGGACCTTCTGCGAACGGCTGATGCTCGATCTCGGATGGGGCGCGCCGCTCGACCGCCTGGCGCACCTGAAGAAGCAGATGGAGAACATCGCGCGCGCGATCGTGGACGTGCGCGTGCACACGAAGGAGATGCCGCGGGCGGAGGTGCTCCGGTTCGTCAAGGAGGACGCGCTCCAGGACGAGCAGTTCGCCTCCAACATGTGGACGCGCGCGATCACGACTCCGACGCAGATCACGACGTACTGGCTCGGATACCGGCAGGTGACGGATCTCTACGAGGACGTGAAGAAGGCGCGAGGCGAGAAGTTCCGCCTGAAGGAGTTCATGGACGCGATGCTCGCGGGCGGGCCCGTGCCGGTGGCGAGATATCGAGAGAAGCTGCTGCGGTAAGCCGTTGGCCGGCCGGCCGGCTCGACAGGGATGGCGTCCGGTCAGGCTTCTCCGGGCGTAGGGGCGGGGCTCGTCCCCGCCCGCCTGAATCGAGCGTGAGAGCGCCTGCACCGCCGGGCGGCCACAAGGCCCGCCCCTACACCCGCCACGGCGAAAGTCGCGCGCCGCGCGAATTGGATGCCCTCCAGATGTCGGGGCGGGGCTCGTCCCCGCCCGGCCTGAATCGAGCGTGAGAGCGACTGCACCGCGGGCGGCCACGAGGGCCGCCCCTACACCCACCACGGCGAATGTCGCGCGCCGGCGGGGAACGGATGCCCTCCGGATGTCGGGGCGGGGCTCGTCCCCGCCCGGCGATCTAGAATACGAACACTCCGATCGCCGCCGCGAACATCAGCAGCGCGGTCGCCGCGACGGCCGCGCGCGCGAGCGGCGAGCTCGGCTGGCCCTTCATCAAGGCGCGGTCCGAGGCAACGGCGAGGATGGCGACGAGGAGAAACGGCGCGAGGAGACCGTTCGCGACGGCGCTCCCGTATAGAGCCCGCACGGGGTTGACGTCGGCGAAATCGAGCGCCACGCCGGCCGCCGTCGAGAGCGTCATGACGGCGTAGAAGTAGCGCGCCCCGGAGAGCTTCTGGTCGAGCCCCTGTTTCCGACGCCGAAGAGCACGACGAAGAGGTGCGAATTCCATCCCGTCAGCATTTCGGCGGCGTCCGCCATGCCGGCGAGGTCCGCCGCGATGTTGATCGTGTTGGCGAGCAGAAGCGCGACCGACACGGCGACGAGCACGCGCTTCGGGAACTTGCGCCGCAGCGCCCCCGCGAGGCCGCGCCCGGTCACCATGCCGATCCGCGCGCACATCATCTGCACCGCGGCCATGAGGGGCCAGGTCAGGAGCGCCGTCCAGAGGAGCGTCGTGCCGAGCTGGGCGCCCGCGACCGAATAGGTCGCCACCCCGGAAGGATCGTCGTCCGCCGCGCCCGCGACGATGCCGGGCCCCAGGGCCTCCCGCCACGCGCCGGAAGGGCGTCGGCGGAGGCGGCGTCTGGTCGATTTCGAGTTGCGGCTCGGGCACGCGCGGCTTTCTCCATCGGAAAACTTCGGCGCGGGAGATACGATTCCGAGAGATTCGAAGGAGAGACCACGATGAACTTCGATCGCCGCCGCTTCCTCGCAGCCTCCGGGGCCGCCGCCGCGGCCTCGTTGTCCGGCGCTTCCGCGTCGTCGACGCCGCCAGCATCCGGCGCCGGCACCCGCTCGGCTTCGCTGTTCCTGACCGAGGACGACGGCCTGAAGCCCGCGACGGTCGATCGCCTGCCGCTCGGGTGGCACCAGGGGAGGCTCCAGGCGCTCCAGGCGAAGCTCCGCGAGCGGGATTACGCGGGCCTGCTCCTGCGCGACCGGTGGAACATCATCTACTTCACGGGTCTCTACTTCACGACGACCGAGCGCCCCTTCCACGTCTTCCTGCCGACCGACCGGCTCGCCGCGATCTGGTTCTACCCGAGCCTCGACCGCGACCTCGTCTCGAGCTGGTGGGCGACGGACGCCGAGTCCTACTTCGATTTCCGCCACGCCGACGGTGCCTTCCCCAACGAGGGCCGCGTCCAGCAGGGAGCGAGCGTCGATCTCTTCGAGTGGATGGCGAAGGGCCTCAAGAAGCGCGGCCTGGACGGCAAGCGGATCGCGACGGACTGGGAGCTCTCGCGTTCCGAGCAGTCGACCGTCGGCCGGGTCTTCACGAAGGAAACGCGTTTCGACTCGGTCGCGGAAGAGTGCGAGCGGATGCGGATGGTGAAGACCCCCGAGGAGCTCGCGCTCTGGCGCCGCGCCTACCGCATCTTCGACGAGACGCACGCCTTCGCGCGCGACCTCCTGCTCGAGAAGGGAACCGATCTGACGGACTACCAGCTCGCCATGGCCGCAACCGAGCACGGCATGGGACTCCTCATGAAGGACATCCGGCGCGACGGCCGGCCGCACACGGCGGTCGGGATCGAGCTCGAGATCGGCTGCCGGGTCGGTGCGGGCAACGCCTACCCGCACCCCAACCAGTTCCACTACAACCGGATCGAGAAGGGGAAATCGCTCCAGATCGACGGCGGCGTCGCGATCGCCGGCTGCGGAGGCGAGCTCTACCGCCAGTTCCTGATCGCCCCGACCACCGACCACCAGAGGAAGGTGTGGACGGTCGTGCGCGACTGCTGCCTGATGCAGAAGGACCTTTCCCGGGAAGGCGTCGCCTGCTCGACGGTCGCGTACCGGATCCACCAGTACCAGATGAAACAGGGGGTCCAGAAGTACATCTACCACCGGCCCGCCCACGGGATGGGGATGGAAGGGCATCAGCCGCCGTACCTCGCGCTCGGCGACTACACGATGCTCGAGCCGGGGATGATCTTCTCCGTCGAGCCGGGCCTCTTCGATCCGGATGTCGGGTTCGGCGTGAACTTCTCCGACGGCTTCGTCGTGCAGTCGGGGGACCGGCCTTCGCTCCAGATGTCGCGGCTGCCCTGGTCGGAGGAGTGGTGCCTGGTCACGCTGTAGGCCGCCGATTCGCTGGTACGATTCGCTGCGATTCTCGAAGGAGGTTTCGAATGACCTGGAACCGGCGCCGTTTCCTCTCGACGTCGGGAGCCGCGGTGGGCTCGCTCGCCCTGGCGTCCTCCGCGCGCGCGGCCGCCGCGCCCGCTTCCCGATCGGCCGCCCTCTTCCTGACGGAGGACGACGGCCTGAAGCCCTCGACCCTCGATCGGCTGCCTCTCGAGTGGCACCAGGCGCGCCTGAAGCTGCTGCAGGGGAAGCTCCAGGAAGACGGGTACGCCGGGATCCTGCTCGGGGACCCGATGAACATCATCTACTTCACCGGGCTCTTCTTCACGTCCACGGAGCGCCCGTTCCGCGTGTACCTGCCGGCCGACCGCCTCGCGGCCATCTGGTTCGTCCCCGGGATCGACCGGGATTCGGTCAAGAGCTGGTGGGCGACGGAGGAGGAGGTCTACTTCGACTTCCCGCACGCCGAGGGAGGCTTCCCGAACGAAGGGAAGGTCCAGCAGGGTGAGACCGTGGATCCCCTCGAGTGGGCGTTTCAGGGCTTGAAGAAGCGCGGGCTCGACGGCAAGAAGATCGCGACGGACTGGGAGCTGTCGCGCGGACAGCTCGCGAAGGTCGGCAAGGTGTTCTTGAAGGACACGAAGATCGAGTCGGTCGCGGACCGCTGCGAGAAGATGCGCATGGTCAAGACGCCCGAAGAGCTCGCCCTCTGGCGCCGCGCCTACCGCGTCTTCGACGAGACGCACGCCTTCGCGCGGGACCTGCTCCTCGAGAAGGGGACCGACCTGACGGATTTCGAGCTCGGCATGGCGGCGACCGAGTGGGGCACCAATCGGCTCATGGAGTCGATCAAACGCGACGGGGGCTCGCACACCGCGGTCGGGATCGAGTGCGAGATCGGTGTGCGGGTGGGACGCGGAACGGCGTATCCGCATCCGAACCAGTTCCACCACAACAAGATCCAGAAGGGTCAGGCGCTCCAGATCGCGGGAGGCGTCGGCATCGCGGGCTGCGGCGGCGAGCTCTATCGGGCGTTCCTGATCGCCCCCTGGACCGATCAGCAGAAGAAGCTCTGGACGGTGTCGCGCGACTGCTGCGTCATGCAAAAGGACCTTTCGCGCGCGGGGGTGGCCTGCTCGACCGTGGCCTACCAGATCCACCGGCACCAGGTGAAGAACGGGGTGCAGAAATACATCTACCACCGGCCGGCACACGGCATGGGGATGGAGGGGCACCAGCCCCCGTACCTCGCGCTCGGGGACTACACGATGCTCGAGCCCGGGATGATCTTCTCGGTCGAGCCGGGTCTGTACGACCTCGAGAATGGATTCGGCGTCAACTTCTCCGACGGATTCTTCGTCCAGGCGGGGGACAAACCGTCGCTCCAGATGTCGCGCCTGCCCTGGTCGGAAGAGTGGTGTCTGGTCAAGCTCTGAGGGATTCGGCGATATGAAGCTCTGGAAGAAGATCCTCCTCGGCCTCGGGCTCCTCGTCCTCGCGGTCGTCGCCTACGGCGTCGTCTCGTTCGGCCCCAAGAACGTCATCGGGATGCTGCGCTACGACCAGCGCGAAAAGGGGAAGCTGAAAGTCGGCGATGCGGCTCCGGATGTCGCGCTCCTCGCTCTGGACGGCTCGACCCCGGTGAAGCTCCAGGATTCGATCGGCGGAAAGCCCCTCGTCCTCGTCTTCGGCAGCTTCACCTGACCCCCCTTCCGCCGCTCGGTCGAGCGCGTGCAGGCGATGAACCGCAAGTACGGAGAGCGGGTGCGGTTCCTGACCCTCTACATCAAGGAGGCGCATCCCGAAGACGAGTGGCAGATGGAATCCAACGCGAAGGACAAGGACAACGTCTGCTACAAGCAGCCCCGGACCACGGCGGAGCGCGTGGCGATCGCCAACGACTTCGTCAAGCGATTTCACTACGACATCCCGCTCGTCGTCGATCCGATCGAGAACCGCGCCAACGCCGTCTACGCGGGCTGGCCCGAGCGCTTCTACATCGTGGACGAGCAGGGCACGATCGTCTACAAGGGCAAGCCCGGCCCCTTCGGCTTCCACCCCGAGGAGGTCGAGGCCTGGCTCGCGAAGCGCTTTCCGGAGAGCACAGCGGCGGGAGGCTAGACCGGGCGCCGCAGCTCTTCCTCCGATAGGCAAGGGTTGATCTCGAGCCACAGGATCTGTGTTCTCTGCATCTGTCGGCCGGACTCGAGCTCCACCTGTTCGGAGGCGAAGGGAAACAGGACGCCGTCGACGGGGCGGAAGTCCGAATAGCGGTTCTCGATCCAGACCGGCCGCGGATCGACGTCCGGGTGGAGCGGGCGCAGGTCGCGCTGGATCGTGATCTGACCGGTCACGGTGTCGATCCAGCGCCACGTCCGAAAGCCATCCGAGAGCTCGAGCCGCAGCACGTCGTACTGCCGGCCGGCGGAAGTCCGATGTCCCTCGAGCACGATCCGGTGGCCGAGGCGCGGCAGCTCCTGGAGGCCGTACAGGTTGAAGAGCCGGCCGTGCTCGAGCGCGGCGACGCCATCCTCGGTCGCGTCCCGAGGAGGTCCGCTTTTGCCCATCGACCAGCCTCCCCGCTCGTCCAGCCCTTCGGAAAAGACGCGGCGTCCCTGAAGGAAGATGTCCACGCGCACGCGGCCCTCGCGTTCGGCCAAATAGGTGCCTTCCACCGCGAAGCCCGGCTCTTCGACCCGCAGGCGCACCCGTATCGAGCGGGTCGCTTCCACCGCCGCGGCGCCTCCACGGGATTGCGCGTTTCGGGCGAGGACATCCTCGAGCGAAGGGGCGCCTGCGGCCACGCGCCACAGGACCAGGCAGGCTCCGAGGCTCTTCCATCCGCACGCTGTCATCCTGCGGATTGGACGGTCCGCCGCGGATTCGGTTAGGAAGGCCCCGCCGTCCCCCGGCGGAACTCGTTTCGCCTCGTCCAGACGAAGACGAGGATCGCCAGGTTGACGGCGAAGAGCAGGTAGCCGCGCGGGTCGTGCGGGCGCTCGGCGATCTCGCGGAGCTCGACGGGGATTCCGAGCGCGGTCAGGAAGATCGTGAAGTACGTCGCCCACCAGATCCGCGCCGCGAGGAAGGATCCCTCGGCGCCGAAGACGATCCCGATCAGGATCGTCGCCAGACCGAGAGACTGGACCTGCCCGGGCGTGAAGCGCTCGAAGAACTCCTGGAGCTTCTCGACCCCGAAGCGGTGCGCGTTGACGCCCAGCATCTCCGCGAGCTCCATCGTCGGATCCTTCCGGGAGAGGTGCGCGATGTGGAGAACGGTCGCGCCGAGCAGGAGGAAGCCGATCGCTTTCAGATACTTGAAGACAATGACCCCGATGAATCCGGCCGTCAGCTTCGGCAGGCGTTTCGAGTCGCGCGGGAGGTCCGTCTCTTCGGTCATCGTCTCCGGGGAGCGAAGTTTCGCACATAGAATCCCGTTCGCGAATTTCTGACCAGAGACGCCGACTCACGGGATGCGCGGGCCATCCGTCCGGGCCCGAGCGCCGCGGAGGCATGGGAAGGAGAGGGCGATGAAGAGACGGGTGATCGGTCTGCTGATCTTCGCAGCGGCGGTCTCGGCCAGGGCGCAGGAGCCGGTGCTCCGCTACGTGCCGAAGCACGAGGAGTTGAAGTACACCTTCGGCGGGGTCGCGCCGACGCACCGGATCAAACCGGGGACGCGGATCGTCACCTGGACGGAGGACTGCTACGACGGCGGGCTCACGAAGCGGGGACAGAAGCCGAGCGAGGTCCTCCAGCCCGGCCACGACAATCCGCAGACGGGCCCCTTCTACGTCGAGGGGGCGGAGCCGGGGGACACGCTCGTCGTCCGCATCGAGAAGCTCGAGCCGGCGCGCGACTACGCCTTCTCCGTCATGTTCCCGGGATTCGGCGCCCTGAAGGGCACCGACAAGACGGCGATCCTGAACCCGGAGCTGCCGGAGACTCGCCTGGTACTACGAGGTGGACCGCGGCAAGGGCGTCGCCCGCACGCGCTCGCAGGACGGGAAGCACTCGTGGGAGGTGCCGCTCGCGCCTTTTCTCGGCTGCCTGGGAGTCTCGCCGGCCTGGGGCGAAGCCCGCTCGACGATCGTGCCGGGCGACTTCGGCGGCAACATGGACTGTCCCGAAGTGCGCGCCGGCAACACCGTCTATCTCGGCGTGCGCGTGCCGGGCGCCCTCGTCTCCTTCGGCGACGGGCACTACGCCATGGGAGACGGCGAGATCATGGGCACGGCGATCGAGGGCGCGATGAACGTCGAGCTGACCGTGGACCTGATCAAGAAGAAGGAGACGCCCTGGCCGCGGATCGAGAACGCGGAATGGATGATGTCGCTCGGCGCCGCGCGGCCGCTCGAAGACGCCGCCCGCATCGCGTTCAAGGACATGGTGCGTTGGGTCGCGGAGAAGACGGGCATGGGCGAGCTCGACGCCTACGAGTTCGTCTCCCAGAATGCGAAGGCGCCGATCGTCGAGCTCGTGGACCCCGAGTACACGGTCCTCGTCAAGATCCCGAAGAGCCGTCTGCCGAAATAGCCCGTCGGGAAACTATATCAACTTTGATATAGTTGGCCGGACGAGGGCCTTCACGACCCGCAGCGCCGCCATGTCCTCGAGCGCGCGGCCCGCTTCCTCGAGCGGGTACTCGCGCGTCACGAGCTCTCTCCAGCGAAAGCGTTCCCGGTGCTTCGCCATGAGTACCAGCGCCCGGTGGAGGTGCGTGAACTCGTAGCCCCACGAGCCGAGGATCGTCGCGTGCTTGCGGTTGATGTGGCGGTGCGGATTCAGAGCCGTGTCCCCGGCGTCCGTGTACTGCCCGACGACGACGTACCGGCCGGCGTCCCGGAGCATCTCGAGCCCCTCGGGCACGGCGGCCGGGTTGCCCGAGGCCTCGATCACGACGTCGGCGCCGCGCCCCGAGGTCCGGTCGCGCACCCAGCGGACGCGCTCGGCCGGGTCGGCCGCCGCCGTGATGTCGCAGACGTCCTCGGCGCCGAGCCGGCGGGCCGCGTCGAGGCGCGCGGCCGGCGCGCCGATCACGAGGACCCGCGCCGCCCCGGCGAGCTGCGCGAAGATCGCGGCGTTCAGCCCGACCGGGCCGCTCCCCTGGACGACGACGGTGTCGGCCAGAAGGATCTCCGCGCGCTCGATCGCGTGGAAGGCCGTCGGCAGGCCGCATCCGCCTCCGAGAAACTCCTCCGCATCGATCCCGGCCGGAAGCGGCACGACGCGCGCGCCCGGCTTCACCTCGATTGCCTCCGCCCATCCGCCGAGCAGGCCCTCCTCCGCCGAGGTCGTGATGCCGTACACGCGGCGGCTCGGGCAGCGCGTCGAGGCCTTCGCGACGAGGCAGTGCCAGCAGGCGCCGCAGGTCCCGAAGACGTCGTAGATCGTGACGAGCGTCCCGGTCGGGATCTCCGCGCCCTCGACGTCCCGAAGCGTCCCGTTCGTTTCGGCGAGGCGACCGCAGGCGACGTGGCCGGGGATGATCGGGTAGGGAACGCCGGCGAGTCTTCCATGGTGGAGGTGCACGTCGGTCCCGCAGACCTCGGAGGCGACGGTCTCGAGCACGAGCGCCGCCCGGCTCCGGGCGCGGGCGCGGGTACGCGCGAAGCTCGATCGGCCGGTTCGGCCCCGGCATCACGGCCGCGCGGATCGTGTCTCGGATCGCCACGGCGGCGAGTCTATCGAGCCGGCCCGGCCCGGCGGCGCGCCGAGAGGAGGAGAGCGACGGCACAGGTCGCGGCCGCTCCGAGGAGCGAGTACCAGGGTCACGCGATGCGGCGGCCGAGCGGAAAGTCGATCCAGCCTTTCGACCCGAGCCACAGGAAGAGAAGAAGCGCGGTCGAGACGAAGAGCGTCCGGAGGAGATCGGTCTCCCCGACGCGCCGCGCGAAGCGCGCGAGCCGGAACGCGCCGAGGAGTGCTCCCGCGGTCACCGACATCTGCGCGAAGCGCGAGCGGGACCGACTCCATTGAGGCGGGCCGAAGACGCCCTGATCAGCGGGGCGCCGCGGCCCGGCGTCGCGCCCCTCGGGCCGAGAGGTCCGCGGCGTCGAGCCGCCGCGCCGCTTCGCGGAGCGTCTCTTCCTTCTTCGCGAAGTTGACGCGGGCGCGGGTCTTCCCGCCGCCGCGCGCGTAGAAGGAAGACCCCGGCACCGCGAGCACGCCGACTCTCCGCGCGAGAAAATCGACGAACTCCCAGTCGTCCTTCCAGCCGAGGCGGCGCGGCGTCCACCATGACGTAGTAGGAACCCTCCGGTTCCGCGTGGTCGAGCCCCGCACGGGTCAGGGCCGGCAGCAGGATGTCGCGCCGCGCCGCGTAGGCCCGGCGCAGGTCGTAGTAGTACGAATCGGGCAACGCCAGCGCCGTCTTGCCCGCCTCCTGGAAGGGGGCCGGCGCGCAGATCGTCAGGTAGTCGTGCACCTTGCGGACGAGCGCGGTCAGCGGCGCCGCGGCGACCGCCCAGCCCACGCGCCAGCCGGTCACGGCGTAGGTCTTCCCGAGACCCGAGAGCGTCACGCAGCGGTCCTCCATTCCGGGCAGCGACCCGAGGCTCACGTGCCGGTGGCCCTCGTACCAGATGTGCTCGTAGATCTCGTCGACGACCGCGATGAGGCCGTGTCGCTGGCAGATGCGCGAGATCTCCTCGAGCTCGTCGCGGCGAAGGACGCGGCCCGACGGATTCCCCGGCGTGTTGAGGAGCAGCAGCCGCGTCCGCTTGCGAATCGCGCGCTCGAGGCGCCGAAGATCGATCGCGTAGTCCGGCTCGCGCATCGGGACGAACCGCGGCGTCACGCCCGCGAGCACGCAGGCCGGCAGGTAGTTCTCGTACCAGGGCTCGAGGATCACGACTTCGTCGCCGGGCTCCGTCAGGGCGAGCACCGCCGCGACCTCGGCCTCGGAGACGCCGCACGTCACCGTGATGTCGGTCGCGGGATCGACGTCCATGGCATTGAAGCGCCGGTACTTCTCCGCGAGGGCCTCCCGGAAGGATTCTTCGCCCCACGGATACGTGTACTGGTGGAAGCCGGGGCCGGCCGCGCGCGCGAGCGCCGCGAGGAGCTCCGGCGGCGGATCGAAGTCGGGCAGGCCCTGCGCGAGGTTGACGCCGCCCACCTCGGCGCCGAGGCGCGTCATCTCCCGGATGACCGACTCCTGGAAGGGGCGCGTGCGGCGGGAGAGGCGCAGCTTGCGACGGGAAGCGGGGCGCATCGCCGACTTAGACTATCCCGTCTCCCGCCGCGATGAAGAACGAACCGCGCCTCTCGCGCACGCTGACGCGCGACCGAGTACTTCACGTTCGGTTTCGGGACGATGGTCGGCGTGGGCTGGGTCGTCCTCATGGACGACTGGCTCTCGCGCGGCGGGCCGGCCGGCGCGGCGCTCGGATTCCTGATCGGCGGGATTCTGCTCCTGCCCGTCGCGGCGACCTACGGCCGGATGGTGCGGCAGCTGCCCGACGCCGGCGGCGAGATCGCGTACGCCGAGGGCGTCTTCCCGGCGCCGGTCGGCCTTCGCGGCCGCCTGGACGATGGTTCTCGCCTACGCGATCGTCTGCCCGTGGGAGGCGGTCGCCGTCGGGAACCTCCTCGCGCGCGTCTTTCCGGCGCTGTTCAACGCGATGCCACTCTACGAAGTCGCGGGCAAGACGATCACGCTGCCGCGCCTCGCCGTGGGCCTCGGCTTGACGGCTTTCATCGCGTGGATCAACTTCCGCGGGATCCGGCCGAGCGCCGCGGCGCAGAAGGTCGCTGACGTTCGGGCTCCTCGCGCTCTTCGCCGTCTTCACGGTCCTCGGCTTCGCGCGGGGGAGCGCGGCGAACCTCCCGCCTCTCTTCGCCCGACGCGGGCGCGGGCGGCGCCGCTCTCTCGATCCTGCTCGTGCTCCAGATCGTGCCGTACTTCATGACCGGGCTTCGAGTCGGTCGGCAAGGGGTCCGAGGAGGCGCGGCCCGGCTTCGATCCGCGCGACTTCGGGCGCGCGATCCTCGCCGCCGCGTCGATCGGCGCGCTCTTCTACGTGACGATCGTGCTCGCCGTGTCTCTTCGTCTTCCCCTGGAAGACGCTCGTCGCCGAGCATCTCGGCACCGAGGCGGCTTTCGAGCGGGCCTTCTCGTCTCGCCTCGTGTCGCGGGCGATCCTCCTTGCGGCGTTCTTCTCGCTCGTGAAGATCTTCAACGGCAATTTCGTCGCGGCGACGCGAATGCTCTTCGGAATCGCGAGGCGCCGGCTCGCGCCCGCCTCGCTCTCCCGCGTCCATTCGGTCCATGGGACGCCGCACCGGGCCATCGCCCTCATGGCGATCCTGTCCGCGGCCGCTTCTTTCCTCGGGGACGCGATCCTCGTGCCGGTCTCCGAGGTCGGGTCGCTCGCCGTCGGAGTCGGGTGGCTCTCGACCTGCCTCTCCGAGCGCGCGCGGGCGCGGCGCGACCGGCGGCCTCTCGACGTCGGCGGCGTTCTGTCCTGGGCGGGCGCCGCCGTCTCGCTCGCGGTCATCGCGATGAAGGCGCTGCCGTTCGTCGCGGGGAGCTTCTCCCGCTCCGAGTGGATCGCCTTCGCCGCCTGGTCGGTGTTGGGAGCGGTCTTCTGGACGATGAGGAAGCGGAGGACGAAGCCGACTGCGGACTGAGGACTCGGGACTGAGGACTGCGGTGGCAATCGCCACGGGAGTCCTCGGTCCTCAGTCCTGGGTCCTCAGTCCGTTCGAGGTCACCAGCCTGGCCCCTTCCACCATCAGCCTCTCCGTCTCTTCCGGCGTGTATTCGTACACGCGATGCACGCCGATGCCGAGGGTTCCTCGCACGGCGCCCGAGCCGTCGCGCACGGGAACCACGATCGCGCCGTTGACGCCGGTCTGCTTCGCGCCCGGTCGGACGTCGCCGCTCGCATCGGTCTGGATGTTGCACGCGGCGACCGGCGCGTTGCGTTCCGCCGCGAGCCCGGCCATCCCCTTGCCGACGGGCACCCGGCGCACGATCTCCTGGACGTGCGGCGGCAGTCCCACCTGCCCCTTCAGGACGAGGACTCCGTTCTCCATCAGGTGCAGGGTCCCCGTGTCCGCTCCGAAGCTCCGGACGATCTCTTCGAGCCTCTCCTGCATGGAGTTGCGAGGGTAGCATGCCCAGACGCGCGCGGGCCGGCACGAACGGGGGCTTGACCCGGGGTGCGAAGCTTGAAAAGGTTGGGGTGTGAGCGATCCGGAATCCCCCGAATACCTCCCCTCGATCGCCCAGGTCCTGAAGCGCGCGGGCGCTCTCGATCGAGTCGGGGGGGTGGACCTCCTGGTGGTGTCGAGGCTCCCGGTCTTCCACGGCCGGGCCTGGAAGCGCGCGATCTCGGAGTTCCTTCGCTGGTCCGGCACGACGCCCGACCTTTGGGGATTGTCGTCGGTGTTCCAGCTCGTCCTCTGCCACGGGCCCTCGGGGGCGCGGGCCCTCTTCGAGGCCTATCGGCAGGACCGACTCGAGCGGTCGGAGGATTTTGAAGAGGCGGACACGCAGCTCGAGGCGGTGCGCACGATCGTGAGCATGGCGGCTTATTGGATCCACGCGATCTCCTGGGACCTGCGCGACGCGCCCCGCCTTTCCGCCGAGGAGTTTCGGATCCGGCGGCGCGGGCTCAGGATCTCCGACGCCGGGGGAACGGAGCGCTCGGAGTCGCGGCGCTCGGACTCGGTCCGTCCGACGCTCCTCGACGAGTCCGAAGCCGGCCGGCGCGCCTCCCGGCCCTCCTTGGGCGCACCGGTCTTCCCGGCTGACCCTTCGCTGCCGAACCTCTGGAAGCGGCCGACCCGGACGGACCTCTGATCCGGCGCGGGTCTAACCCGCGAAGAGCTCGAGGGCGGTCGTCGGACTCTTGAACGGCGCGATCACGTAGGCGCCCTGCGCGCGCCGCCGGGCCTCGGCCAGGATCTCCCGCGCGATCGCGAACCCTTCCTCGCGCGCCCGCGCGCCCGCCTTCTCGAGGAGGCCGAGCACCCGATCCGGCACGACGATGCCGGGCACCTCGTGATGGATCCGCAGCGCCAGGCGGTGGCTCGTCAGCGGCCAGACCGCGACGAGCGCCGGGATCGGAAGCGCTCCGCCGAACCGCGTGAGGAAGCGCTCCCAGCACTCCCACTCGAAGAAGACCTGCGTCATCGCGAAGTCGGCGCCGTGCTCGACTTTTCGCCGGAAGCGCTCGACTTCGCGGTCGAGGTCCGGCTCGTTCGGGTTGACGGCGACACCGATCAGGAAGTTCGGCGGGCTGCCGACGGGGTTTCCGGCGGCGTCGTGCCCGTCGTTCAATTCCCGCACGACTTTGACCAGGCCGACGCTGTCGGTCTGGTAGACGTCGGTCGAGCCGGCGCGGTCGCCGATCTGGGACGGATCGCCCGTGATCACGAGCACGTTCTGGACGCCGAGCGCCCAGGCCCCGAGCAGGTTCCCGCAGAGGCCCATCAGGCTCGCGTCGCGCGGCGTGATGTGTGGGATCGCCTCGAGGCCCTCCCGCTGGCAGGCGATCGCCATCCACAGCGAGTCGAGATGGAGGTGCGCGAGCGGGTTCGAGTTGATGTCCACGGCGTGGACGAGGCCCGAGTCGCGGAAGGCCCGCACCGCGGCGATTCCGGCTTCGAGGTCGGTCCCCTTGGGCGGGTCGATCTGCATCGAGACGACGAACTCGCCGCGCGCGAGCCGGGTCGCGACCCCGGAGGTCTTGGGCAGGGCGTGCGTCTCCTCCGAAGAGAGCGGCGCCGCGATCGCGGCCGGGGCGCTCTGCGCCCGCGCGGGGGTCATCCCCTCGAGGGCCGCCGCCACCGCGCGGATGTGCTCGGGGGTCGAGCCGCAGCAGCCGCCGATCAACCGCGCCCCGAGCCGGGCGGCCTCGCGGGCGAAGGACGCGAAGTACTCGGGGGAGGATTCCGGGTAAACGAAACGGCCCGCGACGAAAGAGGGCACGCCCGTATTCGGCGCCGCGAAGAGCGGCATCCGGGTCGCGGCGGCCATGCCCTCGAGCACCGTCAGCAGGTCGCGCGGGCCGAGCGAGCAGTTGGTCCCGATCGCGTCGGCGCCCAGGCCCTCGAGGCGGCGCGCGACTTTGCCGGGCCAGTCGCGGTCCTCGAGGTCCTCCCAGGCGTCTCCGGGGAAGGTCACCGATGCCACGACCGGAAGCCCCGAGACTTCGCGCACCGCCTCCAGGGCGACCCGGATCTCCGAAAGCGACGCGAAGGTCTCGAGGAAGAAGAGGTCCACGCCGCGCGCGTCCAGGGCCCTCGCCTGCTCCCGGAACACTTCGCGCAGCGCCTCCTCCGAGTCGGCGTCGACCGGGTCGAAAGCGAGCGCCGTCGGGCCGATCGAACCGGCGACGAGGACCTCCTTGCCCGAGACCTCCCGCGCCTTTCGGGCGAGCTTGGCGGCGGCCGAGTTGATGGCCTCGACCTCGTCGCGCAGGCCGACGCTCTTGAGCTTGTGCCGGTTCGCGCCGAACGTGTTCGTCTCGATCACCCGGGCGCCGGCCTCGATGTAGGCGAGGTGCGCCTCGAGGACCGCGTCGGGCTCCGAGAGGCAGAGCTCCTCGACCGCCCCGCGCGGCGGGACGACGCGGGCGAGCAGGTAGGACCCCATCGCCCCGTCCACGACGAGGAGCGTCTCCTCGAGCATCCGCCTGAGTCGCGACGCCTTCACGGCCGGTGATTATGCGGGAAGCGAGGGAGGAATCCCGCCCGGCCCCGACGGGCTACTCCGGCCGGGGCGAGACTTCGACCGCGTTGCGCCCCGCGTGCTTGGCGCGATAGAGCGCGCGGTCGGCCGCCTCGAAGAGCTCCTGAGGCCCCTTCATGTCGGAGTGGTATTCCGCGACACCGAAAGAGCAGGTCACCCGGAGCGGCGTGCCGGCGTAGGCGAATTCGTGGTTGGCCACCCGGGCGCGCAGGCGCTCGGCCAGGATGCGGGCTCCGTCGATGCGGGCTTCGGGGGTGAGAACGGCGAACTCGTCGCCGCCGACGCGCGCGAACGTCTGCTCCTTGCGGAAGAAGTCGTTGACGAGATGGACGATCTCCTTCAGGACGAAATCCCCGCACAGATGCCCGTTGGTGTCGTTGACGGCCTTGAAGCAATCGACGTCGAAGAGGATGAGCGAGAGGGGCCGTCCGTACCGCTTGGCGCGCGCGACCTCGCGCACCGCCTCCTCCTCGTATTTGCGCTTGTTGGCGGTCTGCGTCAGCCCGTCGCGCACCATCATTTCGTGGATCGCCTGGTGGTAGGCGTTCTCGACGTCGCGGTCCTGGAGGAATTTGAAGTGGACCGAACCGATCTGGAAGCGATCGCCGCTGCGCAACAGCGTCGGCTGCTCGATGCGCACGTCGTTGACGTACGTTCCGTTGGTCGAACCGAGGTCCTCCAGGATGACCGACTCGATGCGGTAGGTCAGCGACGCGTGCCGCCGCGAGAGCGACGAGGCGTCGGGGATGCTCACGTCGGTGTTCTTGCCGCGCCCCAGGATCACCGTCGAGCCGGGCCGGAAGCGGTAGCGCGCGCCGAGGTTCTGGCTGCGCGGATGGGCGATCATGATGATGTTGGCTTCGGGGCCCGGGTCGGTCGCGCGGCGCCTCGGGGTGACGGAGGTCTCGTCCCCTTCGAAGCGGTCGGAGGCCGCTTCCGGTTCGGACGAAATCTCGAACCGGGACGTGTCGCCATCCCCTCGGCCCCGCAGCGGGGGTGGGCCGGAATCCATTGAGCCTCTCCGAAAGTTGTCCAATTATCGCACAGGAACGTCGCGCAGGCTTGCTCGGGACCTGTCAGCCGCCCACAAGGTGTTCGCCGAAAGCCACTTCCCGGCGGGCGGCTGCCACCGGCGAACGATCCGGCCAAGAGGGACTCGATCGTTCGCCTGGTCCTCGCGGCGCCTGCGCTCCCGCGGCGCGCGGACGTCCTCCGCTGCCCTCGCGGAGATTCCGCGCGCCGCGAGCAAACAGCCTTTCGGCGGCGGATCCCGGAACTCCTCGGTGGTCATCCCGAGGAGTCCGCGACGAGGGATCCCGAGCTTGTGCGCGGTCGACGCCAACCCTCCGGCTCGGAGCCTGCCGAGCTCGGGATGGAGGGCCTGGCCGAACCTAGCTGACCAAACTCGGTCGCGTCGTGAATCCGTTGGCCAGGAACGAATCGCCGAGCGGCATCCAGCGCGGGCTGCGCACGACCTTCAAGAGCGCTCGAGCGATCGCCAGAGCCCGGCTCCTTCCGCTCGCCGACACGAAGGAGGCGACCGGGACCGCCGACCCGTTCGACTTCGGAGTCCCCTTCTCCGTGAAAGTCGCCATCCAGGCGTTCCCGCAGAAGGAGAGGTGGAAAGACCAGGAGCTCTGGCGCCCGACGAGCTCGGCCAGCGCCATGGCCGCCCAGTCCTCCGAAGAGTAGGGAGGCACGGGCATTTCGCTCGGACCTCCGAGCACGCGGCGCGCGAGCGTCCGATCGAGGTCGGGTCCGGCCGTATCGGCGAAACGCGCTCCTGCCCGCGCGTCGTACGCGTGGGTATCGGTCCCGTCGTTCGACCCGCGCCCCGAGGCCTCCTTCGGCGTTCCGCAGTTGGGGCACTCGCAGGACGGATTCCCGTCGTCCGAGCTCGTCATCACGACGGCGTCACATTCCGCGCAGTGCCACATGACCTTCTGGCTCATTGAGACCTCTTTCCCCGGGTGGCCGGGAGCTCGATGGAAGTGATGAACTTCGCTCTCATGGAGCTCTCTGTCTATCTCTTGCGCTTTTATCCGGCCTTCAGTCCGGGTTAGGAACGAGAGTAGCGGCGAGCCCGCTCTCTGCCAATCGCCAGTCGGTGCAGCGGAGATGGCACGAGGGTGCCGTTGGTTCAGGGGTCAGGGCTCCGGGCGGATGACGGTGTCCGGGTCGCCGGGCCCCCGGCCCGTGACCATCCATCTGGACGTCGCACGGCCGGAGCGCGCCCTCGTTGCCGTGCGCGTCGCGGTGCCGGGGTCAAATACACTCGGCGGGCGCGCGCGATTCAGGGTCGGCGGGCGGCGTCCGAGGAGCGCTCCGCCTGAAGGGAAAAGCTCTCGCCTGAATCCGCCCGCGATGGCGACGCCGGATCGGCCTCCTCCTCGCGAATGAGCAGCGTCTGCTGCGTCGCGTGGGCCTCGTGGAGGACCCTCTCGCCGTGCCGCAGCACTTCGCGGGGGTCGTCGGGCGGCTCAACGAACCGAACGAGGCCGATGCGGGCGGCGATCGGCGTCGAGGGATCCCCGGTCGCGAGCGCCTCCACTCCCGAGATCACGCGGCGAAGAGTCTTCTCGAGGGCGTCCCGTTCGACATCCCAGAAAGCGATGCCGAATTCTTCGCGGTCGAGCCGCGCCGGAAAGTCCGAGGCGCGGATCGCGCGGCGCAGTACCCCGGCGATCTTCTTGACGAGATCATCGACGGAAGAAGAGTCGTGCCCGTCCTGGTAGGGCTCGAGCCCCTCGATGTCGATGCAGGCGAGGCTGAAAGAGAGTCCCCGGCGCCGGGGGTCGGAGAGCTCCCGGTCGAGCCGCTCGAGAAACCCGTTGGCGTTGGGCAGCTCCGTCGTCAGATCGGTGCGAGCACGGAGGCTCTCCTCCTCCAGAACCCGGCGGGAGCGCCGCAGGCGGCGCTCGTCGGAACGCACGCGCGCCACCAGGAGACCGACCAGGAGGAAGATCGCGAGGCGCGTGAAGCCGTTCCACAGGGAGAAGCGCGCCTCCCCGAAAGCCCGGCGCTGGAGGTCGGCGTAGGTCCAGGCCGCGGCGGCGAGGACCGCCGCGATCCCGGCGTAGCGCCGGCCAAGCCACCACCCCGCGGCCGCCACGGCGGCGACGTAGAAAAGGGAGAAGTCTGCATCGACCGTCTCCCTCGAGTCGATGAAGGCGCAGAGGAGGAGCGCGGCGAAGATTGCGGCGATCCAAAGCGGCGGGCGTTTCGCGAACGGCGGCCGCCGGCGAGTTGGACGCGGCATGGCGATTCGAGAATTGTACGCCGCGAGCGGTGCGGCCCGCGGCGGACTACAGCGGCTCGGGCGGGATCTGCTCCGGGCGCTTGCCTCGGTTGACCGGATCCCGCCGCGCGTGCTTCTTCGGATCGAACGGCTCCCCGGCATAGCAGATCGGGCATTTGAGCCGCCCGTCGCGCGGAATCGTGGCGAATCGCGCGGCGCGGCAGCCCCGACAGATCCAGCGCGCGAATCGACGTTCCTCGAGGGATTGGACGGCCATCGGCTGGCCAATCCTAACGCCGGGAGCCGTCCGGGGCGACGAATTTTGGCGGCGCGCCGCCGCGGCGCGACCCGGGAGGACTCGGCGCGTCCGCCGAACGGATCGCCGGCAGCGGTTCGAGCCGCGCGTAGGCGGCCTCCTCGACCTTCGCGAACCGCGCGACACCGAACCGGGCGAGGGCGGAGCGGCCGCCGCTCCGGGCGTCGAGCAAAAGAAGAGCGTCCGTGATCCGGTGGCGCAGGCCGTGCTCGAGCCCGGCGTGCGCAAGCACCGGCTGAATGGGCATCGGGCCCCAGGACTCGATCACGCGCAGGCGATGTCCCGCGGCCGTTCCCTCTCGCCGCGCGAGCCAGAGGGTGTTCGAATCGATCGCCGCGGCGTCGGCCGCGCCCTCCGAAACGAGCTCGAGCGACCTCAGGTGGGAACCGGATTGCACGAGGCCGCGGAAGAAGGTCTCGGGCCCTCCGGAGTGCCCGAGCTCGGCCAGGCGGGCGAGCATGTTGTGCCAGCCGCTGCGCGAGCGGCGATCGTTGTAGGACCAGACCGAGCCGGCGAGCTCCTCGAACCACTGCGCCGGATGCTTCTGCCGCACCACGATGTCGGAGAAGTAGACCGGGCGCCCCTCCGACCTCGGTTCGGCGAAGACCGGCGCCGCGGGCAGGAGCACGACCGGCGAGCCGGCCTCGCGGAGCATCGGGTAGGAAGGCGCGCAGACGAAGGCGAGGTCCGCCCTCCCTTCGCGGAAGGGATCGTCCTTCGGCGTGGGGCCCGACACGCGCGTCTCGTAGTCCACGGAAACGGGAAGCCCCGTGCGCCGCGCGAGTTCGCCCCCGACGAACTCGAAGAGCCCTTCCGGCAGGCTCGGCGCGAGGTACGAGAGGAGGCGCAGCGGGGGCATGCCCGGGAGACTCTACATGTACAGCCGCACCTGCACGCGCACGAAATGGTCGTGGGCGGGGGCGCCGGGCCGCTGCCGGTGGAGCGTCGAGTACTCGCCGAGCAGCTTCACGTTGTGCTTGCGGAAATAGTAGGTCGCGGCGGCGTTGACTTCGCTCTGCTGGTCCCGCGTCACCGCGCGGTTGGAGTCGATCGAGGAATAGCGGGCCGCGATGCCGAGGCACGGAAGCGTCATCGCGCTCACTTCGGCGTAGTAGCCGCGCGCGTTCAGGTTGACGACGCCCGCCACACCGCGCCAACGCCTCCGACCTCCGGTTGTACGGACCATTTCCCTGGACAGCCGCGGCGCTAGCGCGAGCCCGAGTCCTTTCAGGCAATCCCGAGCAGTCTGGTGGCCAATCTGAAAGCGTGGTCCCTCAGCTCGGGGACGGCCGTCGCCTCCCAGTCGCGAGCCTTGAGCAGCGGACCGACCAGCGAGAGCACCGGCGAGGGTCTGCCGGCGGCATCGAGCAACGCGCCGTCAGCGTCCGCCTCGAGACCCAAGCCCAGTGGATCCGGCCGTATCAAGCCGGCCTCGCGGAGAGATCCGATCAACCGGTCGTCGAGTCGCCGGGCGTCGGTCGAGGGCCCAGTGCAGTTGACGACGCGTGCGACCCGAAGACTCTCCTCCTGCGATCCCCCTCGCGGGCGGAGCCGGACGTCGACGCCATCGCCTCGCTCGGCCAGCGCGAGGATCCTGCCGGCACGGACCCGGAGCTCCCCCTGCTCCCGCATTCTCTCGATCGCTCGAGCGGTCTCGGGAGCCGCCCGGTGCCGATGGACGTCCCACCACGGACGCACGTGTCTCAGGAATCGAGCACGTTCCCGCAGGTCGAGCTGCTTCCAGAGGAAAGGAGTGAGCGGCCGAGCCGCCCCGAGAACGCTTCGCCAGTCGCGACCCTCTGCGCCATTGGCCGCCACGGCCGCTCGCAGCTGATGCATCAACCCGCGCGCCGTTGCCGGGGAGGGCGATGAGAAGCCTGCCGGTAGCTTCGCGGCCGGGCCCGCGCCGGCACCGTCTCGATGCGGACGAGGCAGCAGACCGTGGCGCGACACCGCATGAAATGGGCCGTGGATCCCCCGCGCCCGCAGATCGAGCGCAATGTCCATCGTCGTCAATCCCGTGCCGATCATCAGGACGGGCTCGCCGCGATCGATGACATCGAGAGAGCCGCGGATCCACGGGTCGCGCACGTAGCGAGAGCTCTCGAAGAACCGTGGGTCCTGAATCGGCAGATCTGCAGGCGAGTAGTTGCCGAGCGCGAGCGCGACGTGGTCCGAGGCGAGAATTCGGCCGTCGGCGAACCGCATTTGAACGACAGGCAAGACCCGGCCGTCGGCGGAGAGGACCCGAGCGACGGCTTGGTCCACGTCGAGCGAGCAAGCCTCACCGATAAGGCGCTCGAGAACGACGCGCTCGGGCGCGCGCGCCTCGGCGTCGGCGAGTACGCGCTCCAGATATTCGCCGTAGAGCCGGCGCGGCAGGAAGGTCTCGGCCGTGATGCCCGGATCGCGCTCGCGCGCGAATCTGAGGAACCCGTCGGGCTCGTCGGGAAACACGCTCATCTGCCCGGCCGGGACGTTCAGGACGTGGGCTTCCAGGCGCGTTTGATAGGCCACACCACGGCCGATCGGGCCGAATCGGCTGGCCAGCAGAACATGGACGGGACGATTCTGACGAAGCAGGTTCGCCGCCAGGGCGACGCCGGAGAAACCGGCGCCGATGATCAAGACGCGGGGCGCGAGAGTCATGAGAGTCTCCGGTTTCGTGGCGGAACTTCCGCGCTCCTTGGTCGGCACGGACGGAAGCCCCCACCGCTTGGTTCAACGCATCTGACCCGGCTGGAATCGCGAGGCTCACAGGTACAGCTGCACCTGCACCCGCACGAACCGGTCGTTGGCCGGAGCGCCGGCGCGCTGCCGGTGGAGCGTCGAGTACTCGAGCAGCAGTTTCGCGTTGTGCTTGCGGAAATAGTAGGTCGCGGCGGCGTTGACTTCGCTCTGCTGGTCCCGCGTCACGGCCCGATTGGAGTCGATCGAGGAATAGCGCAGCGCGAGGCCGAGGCACCCGATCGTCATGGCGCTCACTTCGGCGTAGTAGCCGCGCGCGTTCAGGGCGACGCCGCTCGCGACGCCGCGTGCGTACCCGATCAGGTATTCGCCCTGGAAGGTCAGCCCGAGCCAGGCGACCTGCGTGTCGACGCCGGCCGATCCGACCTCGACGTCCTCGCCGGTCTGGAAGAGGCCGACGTTCTGCCCGAGCCAGCCGGTGGCGCTGGCGTAGGAGGGAAAGGCGCTTTCGAAGCCCGTCGCCGAAGTCTTCCGCAGCGTGTTGTAGAAGCCGTTCGCGCCGATCGAGAGCTTCGGCTTCGGCGAGCGGTGCAAGTCCGGTTCCCCGACACGCGGATCTCCGAAGGTCGACCAGACGACCCGAGCGATCGGCATGACGTGGTTCGTGCCCCGCAGCGTCGTCTGGCCAGCCCCGCCGAAGACGCCGGCGGCGTACTGGAAGACGGAGCCCTTGGAGAAGCCGAGCATCATGACGCCGGAGTCGCGATTCGGCTTGAACGCGTCGATCGCGATCGACCGCTCCGCGAACATCAGCACGCCGTCGTTCATCAGCTCCTGCCGTCCGAAGGGAGTCTTCGACTGACCCGCCTGGACCTGCAGGAGCTCGGCGAATTTCCAGTTGAGCCAGGCGTCGTCGAGGAGCCTCACATTGTTCGCATTCTCGAAGGCGAGCTGGAAGCGGTAGGTCAGCCGGGGATCGAAGGCGAACCCGGTCAGATAGAACTTGAACCGCCGGACCCGGAACTCGGTGGCCGATCCGGGTCCGTCCACGTCGAGGTCCGAAAAGCGCACCTGCAGGTTCGAGCCGACGGCGAGGTCGAAGAGCCCGTCCGACGTCCGGAAATCGAAGCCGCGCCCCTCGATATACGTCGGATTCGGACGCGGCTCCGGCTTGGCCGGCTCCTCGGCTGTCTTCGACGGAGCCTCCGAAGACGCCGCGGCCGCCGAATCGGAGCCTTCGCCCCTCTCCGCGGTCGCCGAGACGGGGCCTACCAGCAACACCGCCAGGGCCAGACAGGTCCTTCGCATAGTCGCCTCCGACGGGGGAGTTGACCCCAGCTATTCGATCTTGTCAACGGAATCCATAGTAAATCGTATATAATCGTTTATATGGACCAACGACTTCCGGACAGGCTCACCGCGGCCGAGGCGGCGAAGGCCGTGGGCGTGAGCTACGCGACGCTCAAGCAGTGGATCTATGGCAAGAAGATCCGATCGGTGCGCACGCCCGGCGGGCACCATCGCATTCCGGTTTCCGAGGTCGCGCGGCTGCGGGGCGCGGCCGTCGGGCCGCTGCCGTCTCTGGAATCGATCAGCGGGCGCAACAAGCTCGCGGGCATCGTGACGCGGGTGAGGATGTCCGGGCTGCTGGCGGAGATTACGATGGACATCGGCGGGCAGAGTTTGACGGCCATGATGACGAAGACGACGGCACAGAGGCTCCAACTCCGCTCCGGCGCGCCCGCGGTGGCGGTGATCAAGGCAATGGATGTCATGGTCATCGCAGGTCAGGCGTGAAGACAAGAGTGATCGTTCTGGCGGCCCTGGTCGGAGTCTTCGGGCTCGGGGCCTCGCGGCCGCCCGCCGGGCCGGAGCTCCTGGTCTTCGCCGCCGCGAGCCTGACGGAATCCGCGCAGGAGCTCGGCAAAGCGTTCGAAGCGAAGACGGGAACGCCGGTCCGCTACTCCTTCGGCGCCTCGTCCGACCTGGCCCGACAGATCAAGGCCGGCGCGCCGGCCGACGCCTTTTTTTCGGCCGACACGGCGAAGATGGACTATCTCGAGGCGGCGGGTCTCGTCCGCAGCGAAGACCGCCGCGAGTTCCTCTCCAACCGGCTCGCCGTCGTCGTCCCCGCCGGCGCCTCGTCCGCGCCCGCGACCGCCGCGGAGCTCGCCCGCCTTCCGCGCATTGCGCTCGCCGACCCGCAGGCGGTTCCGGCGGGCATCTACGCGAAGAAGTGGCTGGAATCCGTTGGGCTCTGGTCCGAAGTCGAGCCGAAGGTCGTCCCGACGCTCGACGTGCGGGCGGCCCTCGCGGCGGTCGAGACAGAGGCCGCCCCCGCGGCCGTGGTGTACACGACCGACGCGGCGATCTCGAAGAAGGTGCGCGTGGCCTTCGTCATCGAGAAGGGACCCGAGATCACCTACTCGCTCGCGCGCGTGGCGGCCGCGAAGAATTCCGCCGCGGCCGAGGCCTTCGTCGACTTCCTCGCCGGTCCGGACGGGCGCACGGTCTTCGAGAAGCGCGGCTTTCTCGTGCGCCCGAGACCACGCCCCTAGGTCCGGCCGCTCGCCCGGTCCCGGAACCGCTGGCCGTCAGGAGGTCGGCGAGATTAGGATTGGAGACCAACAGGACAACTGACGAGCGATCGAGACCTGATGAGCTTGCAGGCGAGCGTCGTCATCGCGACGTGGAATCGAGCGCATCTTCTTCAGGGGACGCTCGACGCGCTCGCCGCGCAGAAGGTCGACGATTCCCTGGAGTGGGAGATCGTCGTCGTGGACAACGACTCGAGCGATGCGACGGAGCAGGTCGTCGCCGCCTTCGCGAAGACGACGGCGACGCCGGTCCGCTACGTGCTCGAGCGCCGTCCGGGCGCTTCGAACGCCCGGAATCGAGGCCTCCGGGAAGCCCGCGGCGCGATCATCGCCTTCACGGACGACGACGTCCTGCCGGCGCCCGATTGGCTCGCGGCCCTGGTCGCGGCGATCGGGCGCTGGAACGCGGATGGCGTCGGCGGGCGAATCCTTCCCCGGTGGGAAGCGCCCCCGCCGCGCTGGCTCACGCGAAACGAGGTCCTGCTCTCGCGCCTGGCAATCATGGACGACGAGAGGAGCGGATTTCTCGCCTTGACGTCGAAGAGGCCCCAGGTCTGGGGCCCGAACATGGCCTTCCGCCGCGAGTTCTTCGAGAAGGTCGGGAATTTCGACCCGAACCGCGGAGTCGTCCGCGAGAAACTTTTTCGCGACGAGGAGTCGGACCTGATCCACCGAGGTCTCGAGCGGAATTTGAAGATCGCCTACGACCCGGCGCCGACCGTCTTCCATCGGATCGGCCCCGACCGCATGCGAAGGGCGTACTTCCGAAAGCTGTTCTTCGACTCGGGACAGTGCCGCGCGCTCGTGACCCCCGTCGGGGACGCGCCCTCGTTCCTGGGAGCCCCGCTGCGGCTCTATGGCCTCCCCTTGAGCATCCTGAAATGGGTTGTCCTGCTCCTCCTCGGGCGGCCGTCGGCCTTCAACCAGCAGCTCGGCTGCTTCTGGCAGCTCGGGAGGCTCTCGGGGTACTGGAAGACCTGGCGCCGCGGCTCGTCCGAAGCCGCGAGCTCGTGATCGAGGCGGCCCTTCTCGGCGTCAGATGTGCTCCGGCCTCTCCGACGGGGACGATCGAACGACGCGTTCATACCACTCCTGCACGACGTAGACGCGGAACCACAGGGAGGCTCTCTTCCGGTTGACGGAGTCGGTCTGGAAGGACTCCGCGCAGCGGCGAGACCAGAGCCCGCTGGCGCGGAACGGCTCGGAATGGAGCATGTCCAGGAACCGGGGCCGGAGAGCCTCGAAGACGACGTAGTCGTTGTTTCCCGGAGTGGCCAGTTTCCTCGGGAACGCGCTCACCTCCGCCGCGAGCAGCCCCTGCACCGCCTTTCGAAGGACGGCTTTGTTTCGCCCCCGCTCCATGAACCGGTGAAAAGGGAAGGCGAGCGCCGCCTCGACGAGCTCGTGGTCCATGTACGGAGCGCAGAGATCGAGCCCGTGCGCCATGGCACTGCGGTCCTCCAGCCGCACGAGCAGCGACATGTTCGTCCGCAGGCAATCGAGGAGGCTTCGGAAGAAGGCTCGGCCGCGGCGGATCCCGCGAAGATCGATCTCCACCGGATCGGTCGAGCCCGGGATCTCTTCCCTCTCGTCCTCGAGCGGCGCGAGGAGCTCCAATTGCGTCGGAGGCGTGGGACGCCGCCGCCGAAAACGCTCCGCGCCGACGGCCCGCTTGACGGATCGCGCGAGAGACACCCGGACGTACCGCAACGCATCCCCGAGGATTTGCGTCGCGGGCAACTTCAGAAAATCCCTTCCGCCGAACACGAAGCGGGCCGCTGCAGCCAGCCGGCCGTCGGCCAGCAGGGCGACGAGGAAGGGCGGGGCGAGGTAATGGTAGCCGGCGAAGATCTCGTCGGCTCCATAGCCGACGAGAACGGCCCGACACCCCGCTTCCGCCATTCGCCTCCGCACGAGGAACTGGTAGAAGACCCCGGAGGACTGGACCGGCTCGTCCTGAGCGTCGATCAACTGCGCGAAGGAGCGCGGGTAGTCGAGCCCGTCGAGCGGGACATAGGAATGCGGAATCCCGGTGTGCCGGACGGTCGCGTCGATCAAAGAGCTCTCGTCGTCCGTCTCCGGAGGCGTGATGCTGAACGCCTGGAGGTCGGACACCCCCCGAAAGGGGGGCAGCGCGAGGATGGCTGCGATGCTCGCGCTGTCGATGCCTCCGCTCAAGGAGAGGCCGACGCGAACGTCCGGCGGCGTGTGGCGCTCGACCGCCGTCGTGAGCCGGTCGAGGATGGAGTCCGCGGTCGCTCCCGGCGCCGCGCAGGGGCGCAGGGTCCAGTAGCGCGCACTCGCGACGCGGTCTCCGTGGATCCGGAGGTTGCTCCCCGGCGGGACCGGGCGCACACGGGCGAAGAGCGTGTCCGCCCAGTCGTCGATGCGGCCGCTGCGGACGAACTCGCGCACGCGCCCGCGGTCCATCTCACGGGCCCCGGCATGGAGCGCCCGCAGAGCCTTGATCTCGGAGGCGAACAGAAACCGGGAGCCGTCGGAGAACCAGTAGAGCGGCCGCACGCCGAGGCGGTCGCGGCTGGCGAGGAGCTCTTCGGTCCGCTCGTCCCACAGGAGGGCGGACCAGATTCCTTTCAATCTCTCGAAGCACCCGTCTCCGTATTCCGCGTAGGCGGCGAGCAGGAGCGCCGCGTCCGAAGAGAGACCCGCCGGGGTCCCGCGCGCGCGAAGGGCGCGGGCGAGCTCCTCGCGGTTGTGGATGTGGCCGTCCAGGACGACCGCGATCTTTCCCTGGAGGCCGACCGCGGGCTGAGGCCCGCCCGCGCCCCGGCCGACCGAGGAGACCCGCGCCCCGAGAAAGACGTTCCTGCGAAGGAGCGTGCCCTCCCCGTCCGGGCCGCGGTGAGCCAGGCGCCGGAGCGCCGACACGTAAGGATCCGGCTCCTGGGCGATTCCCGACGCGTCGTAGACGCCGAGCAGACCGCTCATGGCGAAAGGGTTCTCCCGAGTTTCCTGCCCGGCGCCTGCCGCCAGGAGCCTTCCCCGATGCGGCCCCGGTCCATACGAGGATGATGACGGAACTCGGTGATTTCCGGGCGGGCGCCTCCGCCGGTCCCCGACTCCAGCAGCCTGCTGAAAAATGGATGCGGGCGTCGTGTCCGGCACTTTGCATCCGGCGCCCCCCTGCCACGATCGATCGATCCGTCATCGCCGACCAAGGGGTGCCGGCAAAGTGCCGTCCACCCTTCGGGTTACGGCGGCGCGGGGCCATCTGCGGCGTCATCGCTCCTCGACGATGCAAAGGCATCGCCGTCGTCGCGCTTCCTTGCATCTGACCCCGCGGCGCTCGTAACACCATCCCACACCCTTTTTCAGCAACCTGCTGGGGTAAGCTCCGTCCGTTCGACCGTCCGCGGAGGCAGGCATGACCGTCCGCGGGAAGAACAATCCGTCGAATTTACGTCACGGGGGCCGATCCGACCACCCGGATCGAGAGGAGAGGACTGTGCATTTCCCAGCAAGATTTCGAGCAGCGAGTCTCGTCCTGTCGATCGGCCTCGTCCTCTCCGCCGCCGCGCGGTCGGCGACTCTGCCGGCGGGCTTCCAGGAGACCGTCGTCTTCTCCGGTCTCTCGAAGCCGACCGCGATCCAGTTCGCCTCCGACGGGCGGGTCTTCGTCGCGGAGAAGAGCGGTCTCATCAAAGTGTTCGCGAGCCTGAGCCGCGACGACCCCCACGGTTTTCGCCGACCTCCGCACGAAGGTTCACAACTACTGGGACCGCGGACTGAACGGCCTCGCGCTCCATCCGAACTTCCCGACCGAGCCCTGGGTCTATGTCCTGTACACCCACGATGCCTCGATCGGCGGCACGGCGCCGAAGTGGGGAACCGCCGACGCAACCACCGACACCTGCCCCGACCCGCCCGTCGGGCCCGGCGGCACGGCGGACGGATGCGCCGTGAGCGGCCGGCTCTCGCGGCTTCAGGCTTCGGGAAGCGTCATGACCGGCGCGGAGCAGGTCTTGATCGAAGGCTGGTTCCAGCAGTTCCCGAGCCACTCGGTCGGCAGCCTGGCTTTCGGAAACGACGGCGCGCTCTACGTCAGCGGGGGGGACGGGGCGAGCTTCTACTTCACCGACTACGGCCAGAAGGGGATCCCGCTGAACCCGGGCGGCGACCCGCCGGTTGCGGTCGGCGGCGTGCAGACGCCTCCGACGGCCGAGGGAGGAGCGCTTCGCTCGCAGGACCTGCGCACGAGCGGCGATCCGGTCGGATTGAACGGGGCGATCCTGCGTGTCGATCCCGCGACCGGCGCCGCGATGGCGGGCAATCCCCTCGCGGCCAATCCCGATCCGAACGCGCGGCGCATCATCGCCTACGGGCTGCGCAACCCGTTTCGGATGACCTTTCGGCCGGGCACCGAAGAGATCTGGATCGGAGACGTCGGCTACCACACGTGGGAAGAGATCGACCGGATTGCCTCCTCGACAAACTCGACCGTCGAGAACTTCGGCTGGCCCTGCTACGAAGGCTCCGCGAAGCAGAGCGCCTACGACGCCGCTGGCCTGAACATCTGCGAGAACCTCTACGCGGCGCCGGGCACCGTGACCGCGCCGTATTTCAAGTACGCCCAGCTGCAGGACGTCGTCCCCGGCGAAACCTGCCCGAACGGGAGCTCCTCGATTTCGGCGATCGCCTTCTACAACGGATCGAGCTACCCGGCGTCCTATCGGGTGCGCTCTTCTTCGCCGACTACTCGCGGCAGTGCATGTGGGTGATGCCGAAGGGGGCCAACGGCCAGCCCGACCCCGCCGCGGTGGCGGTTTTCGGCGCGGGCGTCAACCGTCCCGTGGACTTGAAGGCCGGGCCCAACGGCGATCTCTTCTACGTCGATCTCCTGGGAGGCACGGTCCGCCGGATCCAGTACACCGGAACCAACCAGGCGCCGACGGCGGTGATCCAGGCGCTCCCTTCGAGCGGCCCGCTTCCACTTCTCGTCCATTTCGACGGCACCGGCTCGACCGACCCGAACGCCGGCGACACGCTGACCTACGCGTGGGACCTGGACGGGGACGGGGCGTTCGACGACTCGACCGCCGCGAAGCCGACCCGCAACTACACGGTCGCGGCGCAGACCACCGTCCGCCTTCGCGTCACCGATCCCCTGAGCGCGAGCTCGACGGCTTCGATCGTGATCACAGCCGGCGATTCGCCGCCGACGGCGACGATCCTTTCGCCCGCGCCGACTTTCACCTGGAAGGTCGGCGACCCGATCACCTTCTCCGGCTCCGCCACGGACGCCCAGGATGGAGCGCTGCCCGCGTCGGCGCTCACCTGGTCGCTTCTGCTGCACCACTGCCCGGCGATCTGCCACGTCCATCCGATTCAGGACTTCGCCGGCGTCGCGGGCGGCTCCTTCGCGGGACCGGACCACGAGTATCCGTCGCACCTGGAGCTCAAGCTGACGGCGACCGACTCCTCCGGTCTGACCGATACGAAGAGCGTGACGTTGAATCCCAAGACGGTCACCGTCGGGCTCCAGTCGAGCCCTCCCGGCCTGCAGCTCGTTCTCGGAAGCGGAGCCGAGACGGCGCCTTTCAACAAGACCGTGATGATCGGATCGTTCAATACCGTCAGCGCGCCGCTCGCCCAGACCGTGGGACCAACCAACTACGAGTTCGGCTACTGGTCCGACGGCCGTCCGGAGACGCACGACCTGACGGCCCCCGCGACGCTGACGACCCTGACGGCGACCTATGGCGAGTCGCTTCCCGACCCGTGGCTTCATCAGGACGTCGGCGCCGTCGCCGCCGCCGGAACCGCGGTTGAGCTCGACCGGCGGGCGACTTCGCGGTGACCGCGACCGGCGCGGACATCTTCTTCCCCCCCGATCAGTTCCACTTCGTCTATCAGCCGATGTCCGGGGACGGTGAGATCGTCGCGCGGGTCGTGAGCCTCCAGAAGACAAACGACATGGCCAAGGCGGGGGTCATGATCCGGCAGAGTCTGGCCCCCGGCTCGCCGTACGCCATGATGGAGATCCTGGCGAAGAAGACATCGGGGTTCCAGTGGCGACTGACGCCGGGCAAGCGGAGTTTCTCCAACGGCTCGAGCGGCGCGACTCCCTACTGGATCCGGCTGGTTCGCGCGGGCAACAACTTCACGGCCTACCGGTCGCCCGACGGAACGACGTGGATCCAGGTCGGCTCGACGAAGACGGTCAGTCTGGCGACGAACGTCTACGTCGGCCTCGCCGTCACCGCGCACAACAACGCGGCCACATGCACCGCCGTCTTCGACAACGTCAGCGTGACGCCGTGAGGTGAGATCCCCGATCCGGGTCCCTACAAGAGAGTCCGTCCGCTGATGGGCGACCGCGGCCGGTCTCCCAGAAGCCCCGCGATCGTCGGGACGACGTCGAAGGCCGACCGCACGCCACGGTCGCCGGGCGCGATGCCGGGCGCCGCGACGTAGGCCATCCCGTGGGCTCCGGTGTGGCCGCCGGTGCGCCGCAGCGGGACCGGCCCGACGAGCCCCAGGCGCGGATGCTCGAGAGCGGCGACGACGCCCCTCCAGATGATCTGGAGATCGGCCTCCGAGCCCGAAAGCTCGAGCGGATTCCTCGTCGAGGCGCGTTCGAACGCCTCGACGACCGGCTCCCCGGTGCGGGGGTTGCGGCACTCGAGAAGCAGCGTCTCGAGCTCCCGCAGCGTCTCTTCGTATCGGGACGGCTCGACCATGCCGTCGCGCTCGCGCCCCGCGAGGTTCACGCGGATGCGTCCGTCGTAGAACGAGGGTATGGCGAAGGCCGGCATTTTCGGCCAGTGATTCCGGTAGCGCCGGGCCGGCTGCCAGTCGAGCTCCTGTCTCGGCGCCGCTGTGCCGGCGGGTTTCCAGGACGAGACCGCGTCCCGGACGCCCTTCAACGCGTTCTGGATCGGCCGCGGCAGGCGGCGGGCGAGGGACAGGGCTTCGGAAGAGAGCGGCTCGCGCTTCTCTTCGGACGCCGGCACCCATCTCCGACTCGCTTCAGCCCAGCGCTCCTCCTCGCCCAGGGGCGGAAGACTCTCCGGCGCCGCGGTCCATTCCGGCGGCAGGGCGAGGAGCGGGCGGCCGAAGGCGCGCCGGTACAGGAGCTCCGGCAGGAGGACCATCGACGCGACGTCCGAATGGTTCGGGCCCATCCCGCCCATCGTGAAGACGACGACCGCGGCGTCGCCGGCGACGGCGAGGAGGTCGCCCACCATCCGGTCCGCGGCCCGGTGCAGCTCGGTGAGCGACCGCCTCGCGGCCGCCGCGGAAGGGTGCGCGTGAAGCGGATGACTCGAGTCCACCCCATGCCACAGCCCTTCGATCGCGCCGTGAATCTCGCCCGCGACGGCGAGGAAGAAGTCCCAGTCCGGGAGGCGCTCGGCCGCGAGCCACCGCGCCGCCCGCGAGCGGACGTCGATCGCGCGGCAAAGCGCCTCGCCCATCTCCCGCGCGCGCGCCGCGGACGGCCACGGTAGCCCGTACGTCCACGGCGACGCGGGATAGTTGCCGATTCGCCGCCGGAATTCCGGGAGGAGCCGGCGGGGGGCGCCGGACAGGACCGTCCCCGGATCGTGCGCGCCCCAGCCCACGACGCCCCGCGTGTGCGGCGCCCGTGCGAGATCCGTGTAAGGCGTATCGAACACGACGACGGACCGGTCGAGGCCGGCCCACCAGGGCGTGAAACGGGCGCCCTCCTGCCACGTGTCATATGTCGCCGGATCGAACTCCACGGCGGCCCACCGGTGCCCCGCCTCGGGCGAGAGCCCGGAAGCGACGTGCTCCCACGCGAGTCCCGTGCGCTGCGCCGGCCCGTGGTCGAGGCGGAAACAGGCGGCGCGCCGGCGGAGCGCCGAAAGCGCCGGCATCTCGCCTTCGGCCATGAGCCGCTCGGCGAGAGTGATTTCCAGACCGTCGAGGCCCAGAGCCAGGACGCGCGGCCGCGCCATCGCGTGGCAGTGTAGCGCCGAAGGCGTCCGGCCGGAGGCTCCTGCCGGCACTCTGGGCGGGTGCGGTCAGGGCGACGGAGAACCGTTTCCTCGGTGCGGCTCCCTGAGACTCCTCAAGTGGGCCGTGTCGGGGCACCGGAAGAAATCCCGGCGTCGGGACTCTCCCGCAGGAACGGATCGGTGAGCGAGGCCAGGATTCGGCCAGCCTCCTCTCTTGCGGACTCTGCGGCGCCGACTGTCGCGACCTCGATCCGCGGCGGCTCCGCGAGATGCCGCTTGACCGTGCACTGATCCACGGCGCGCACGATCGCCTCACGATACTTCGCAGGGAACGATCTCGGCAACGCGATCTCGATCCGAATGCGGGCGACCCGCTTGCCGTCGAGATCCCGCTCGGGAGTCACGTTGAGCGACAGTCCCTCGGTGTCGAGGTTTCGCTGCCGGCAGAAGCGGAGCGCGAAGTAGCCGGCGCATGTGCCGATCGAGGCGAGGAAGAGGTCGAACGGAGGGGGCGCCGTCCCGTCGCCGCCGTGATCGACGGGCTGGTCCGTGCGGATCCAGTACCCCTCGTGCAGGGCGTCGACTCTCATGCCGCCCGGGAACGAGATTTCCATGAGCCGAGGATCTCCCGCCGCGCGGCCGGCCGCCTGATGCTTCTGAATCAGTCCGCGGGCGGCGCTATTTGCGGTCCCGCCGCGGATTCGCATGCGCGGGCGGCTCGCCGGAAGGCGGCTTCCGTCCATCGGGAATCGGGCAGTCGCAGTAGATGAACTCTGCTCCGCTCCCCAGGGCGTCGCCTCGAATAGCCGGCCTTTGTGATCTCCGCGCCCGAAGCCAGGTTCAGGATCGCGAAGGAGAGACGGATCCGGATCCGCGTCGCCGTCACCTGTTCGCGCACATTATCCGTCTTACGTGGACAGGGCGTGGCTCGTCCCGCGCCCCGGGCGAATCCTCGAATGCTACGCTTCGAGCTCTCCCCCGCGATGATGAAGCGCTATCTCCTGCTCACGGCGGCGATGATCGGCGTGATGCTGTTGCTCTTCGCGCTCGTCGAGGCGCTCGGCATCCCGCTCCTGACGAATCCCTTAGCCTCGCTCTCGCGGCTCGGAGCCCTGGCCGCGCCGATGGGGGTGGGCCTGCTCGTCGCCGACGTGGTGCTGCCGGTGCCGTCGAGCCTCGTGATGGTCGCCCACGGCGCGCTCTTCGGCGTCGCGCTCGGCGCTCTCCTCTCGCTCATCGGGTCGCTCGGCGCCGGGCTCTTCGGCTTCGGTCTCGGCCGGAGAGGCGGGCCGCTGCTCGCCCGCCTCGTCCCGGCGGATGAGCGAGCGCGCGCGAACCGCCTGCTCGACCGCTGGGGCGATCTCGCCGTCATCGCCACGCGGCCCGTGCCCGTTCTCGCGGAAACCGTGGCGATCCTCGCCGGCGCCTCGCCGATGACGTGGCGGCGAATGACCATGGCGACCCTCGTGGGGGCGCTGCCGGCCTGCCTGCTCTACGCGATCGCGGGCGCGACGGCGGCGGCCCTCGACTCGGGCGTCGCCGTCTTCGCTCTCGTGCTGGCGGTCTCCGGAGTATTCTGGCTGCTCGGGCGCAGGCGCCGGCGCCCGCGCGGTTCGCGCTGAAGTCTCCGTCCCTACCGCTTCACCGGCCCGAGATACTTGTCCAGCCAGTCGAGGGTTTCGCGAACCTCTTCCTTGTGGGGCAGGTTGGCGTGGCCCGTGTCGTACACGAGATGCTTCTTGTCCTTCGCAGGCGTGCCGAGCGATTGAAACATCGGAAGCTGAGAGGTCTCGACCGGGAAACTGCTGTCGAAACGGCCGTTCAGCATCAGGACAGGGGTCTTCACGCGCGGCGCGAAGTTGACCCAGTCGACCTCCGGGAGCGGAAACCGGAACCAGAAGCCGCCCGACGACAGGATCGCCGCCTGGAATCGAGTTTCGACTGCGAGAAGCACGGGCGCGAGACAACCTCCGGCGCTCAGGCCCAGATAGGCCAGTCTCGAACGGTCGATGTCCTTTCGCGTCTCGAGGTAGTCGAGTGTTCGCCCCAGGTCCTTCGAGGTCATGATGATGCGGTCGCGCCACTTTCCGGGAGGCTTGCCGCCAACCCGGAGGCCGTCCGACCGCTCGAACATGCCCCGGTAGATGGGAAACACGACGGCTCGGCCGCTTCTCAGGAGAAAGTCCCAGACCTCCTCGAAGGTCGATCGGTCGAACGTGTCCGTGACATACGCGTTTCCTCCGGGAAAATACACGACCGTCTGAAAGGGCGGGCGAATGCCTTTCGGCAGGAAGAGGTGAGCGATCACGCGCTCACCGCCGTACGCGGCGTTGAAGCTGACCGTTTCCTCGGTCCAGTCGTCGGTCGTCTGAGTCCCTTCCCGCTTCGCGTCGAGCTCCCCCTTGTCGTAGGCATACAGGCCTCGGTAGGCCCGGAAGATCTCGTCGGAGACGGGCTTCTCCTTGGAGTAGTCGCGAAAGAGCGGATCTCTCCTCGCGGTCGACTCCGGCGGGGGAGGCCCCGCGAGCTTCACGCACCGAAAGCCGAAGTTCGGCCCGCGGTCCCAGGGAGACCGCAGATCCGCCTGCGAGAACAGGTACGTGGGCTCGCCGAAGCCGCCGCCGAGGATGAATCTCTTGCCGTCCCGGCTCTCGTTCAGGCACCACTCCTTGACGTTCCCGGCCATGTCCGACGTGCCGAAGCCGCTCAGCGTTCCGGCTCCGCCGACTGGTTGCGTCGAAGCGCCATGGAAGTTGCTTCCCGGCACGATCTGAGAGGTCGCACCCGTTTCCGCCGCGAGGTTCCAGTGGTAGATCGTGGGCAGGCTCTTGCCGACGAACTCCGCGTACGCCGCCGCTTCGTACCAGCTCACGCCGGCCACCGGGTGCTTTTCCTGCCCCTTCGGGAAGCTTCCAACCTCCCATGTCGCGGGGCCGGCTCGGCCGGTCGAGTCGCGGAAGGAGGCAATGGCCTCCTCCCACGGAATCGCGCGTCCGTTCTTGAGGAAGGGCGGCTTCCAGAGCTCACGCTTCTGATAGCCCCCCGCATCGACGAACTTCTTGTAGTCCTCGTTGGTCACCTCGTACCGATCGACGAAGAAGCCTTCGAGCTTGACGCTGGGAGCGTCTCCGAGCGGGTAGCCGACCTCACTCTCGTCGCCGGCCACGGGCACCATTTCGGGTGGGACGCTGCCCGACGGAGGAAGCCCGACTGTCCCTTCCATGCCAGAGACGCCGATCAAGGACATCGGCGAGTAGCCCGGCTTGGAGATCCGGAGGACGAACCAGCTCTTCGCGATGCGCACATTCTTGAGCGGCGTCCGCCCGAGGCTCTCCCAGCGATTCGGGTCACCCGTGTACGGCCGGATCGCGACGTCGGCTCCCGGCGGGACGCTTTCGATCGAAGTCTCTTCTGTCGCCTTCATCCAGAGCCTCTCGAGCGTCGCATCCTCGCGCAGGACCGCGCGGGCCTGCCGCGCCAGAGACGCCGCCTTCGTGTAGTCCTTCTCATCCACGAGCCGCGCGATCTCCGGTGTCGCCACCTCGCGAGCCCACCGCTCGCGAGAGGATCGGCGCCAGAGCCAGCCGGCCGCGGCGAGGACCACCACCAACCCGGCCGCGATGGCGACCCGGGCGCCGCGCGAAAGCGCTCCAAGCCGCGTCGGAGCGAGCGACGCTTCGACCGCGTGGAGCTCCGCCCGGACCTCGTCGGCACTCGCGTGCCGCTTCGCCGGGTCCTTCTCGAGCAGCTTCCGGATGACCGACTCCAACCTTCGGGACAAGCGCTTGCCGCCGAAGTCGCCCGGCTCCTCCTTCAGGATCGCCGCCAGCGTGTCGCCCACCGTGTCCTTCCGGAAGGCGCGCGTTCCCGACAGGAGCTCGTAGAGGATCGCTCCGAGCGAAAAGAGGTCCGAACGATGATCGACAGGGAGCCCGCGCACCTGCTCGGGCGACATGTAGCCGACCGTCCCCATCACCGTGCCGGGCTCCGTGTGGCCAGACAGCGTGGGCGCGCTCGTCTCCTCGCCCGGGGCGATCACTCCGACTTTCTTCGCCAGGCCGAAGTCGAGGATCTTGACCTGGCCCTCCCGGGTGACGAAGAGGTTCTCGGGCTTCAGGTCGCGGTGGACGACGCCTTTCTGGTGAGCGGCGGAGAGGCCTCGGGCGACCTGCAGCGCGTAGTCCACGGCTTGCATCGGAGGGATCGGACCGGCGTCGAGCCAGCCGCGCAGCGTCTGGCCCTCGAGGAGCTCGGTGACGGCGTAGGCCACTCCCTCGTGGGTTCCGAAATCGAAGATCGCGAGAATGTTCGCGTGCGAGAGCGAGGCGACGGCCTTGGCCTCCCGCTCGAAGCGCGCCAGCGCCTCCGGATCGCTCGCCACCGACTGGGGCAGGACCTTGATCGCCACGTCCCGGTCGAGCTTCCTGTCGCGCGCTCTGTAAACCTCTCCCATCCCGCCCGAACCGAGTGGCGCGAGGATCTCGTAGGACCCGAGACGCGTGCCGACGCGAAGGGTCATCTCCAGTCACGACATCATAGGCGACGGGTCTCCCCGAGACGGGATTGTCGTTCGGAACGTTGAAGCAGGAGGCTGTCAGGGTCTGTTGCCGTGCCGAATGCCCGGGTGACGAACACGAGCTGCAGGTGACCGCCCGCTTGCTAGAATGGCGAAGCGAGGAGCAAGAATGCACTCCACGGGTATCGCCCGGATTCTTGTTCTCGCGCTCGTATCCACATTCCTGTCTTCCCCTGGGCGCGGGCAAGCCTTTTCCCTGTTTTCCGCGGATGCTTTTTCGGCGGAGACGGGCGGCCGCCAACTCGACTTGGGGGTGGCAAGCCTCCACGGACCGTTTTCAATTCGGACGCAGATGAATCTCTCGCCGAAGCAGGCTCCCGCGCTCGACCGCGAAGACCTCGAGAGGATTGTCTGGCTCCCCTACGAACCTCCTGGAGAAACTACCGGGGGATCCGCTTACCGGGGACTTGCCGATCGTGTTTCATGCGTCGTTCCCTGCGATCCCCTGCTTCCATTCCAGGAAGCGCCCATCGACGCCGACCGCATCCTGGCCCGCTGCGACAAGGGATTCTGGAGCCTGATCACAGGGAGTCTTCGAGCTCTTTCCCTGGGCGCGAACGAAATCCGATAGCACGCGCGTGTGCGACCTGGCGACCGGCCAGCTCTCCGGCGGCTCTTTGGCCACGGCGTCCCGAACTGTGTACGACCGCGTGCGTGACTGGGCGGACCATCGAAGAGGTGCGCGCGAAAGCTTCATCATCCCGCCCCTGCGCGCCGCCGATACAGGAAGAAGTAGTCGTGCACGTTCACGAGCTCGCGCGAGGTCGGATCGGCGATGACCGGCTCGCGCACGTCGAGCTCGTAGCCGTGCGCGGCGAAGAGCGCGTCGAACGGCCGGCGCTCGCCGTGCTCCTCCGTCGAGAGCAGGCGCCCGGCGTCGTTGGGCACGACGAACAGCCGGGGCACCTGCAGGCGCTCGAGCAGCGCCAGCCAGCCGTCGATCGCGCGCGCGCTCATCTCCGAAAAGCTGTGCACGTTCACGGCCAGATCGATGCGCCGGCCGGGCAGGCGCCCGTCGATTTCGTCGAGCGGAATCACCTCGGCGCGGTCCAGGCATCCCCGAAAGCGCAGGTAGTACTCGCACAGAAAGGTCGATTCCGGCACGGCGTCGGTGCACAGGTAGCGCAAGGACGGGGCCGCCGCGATCGCGCGGTGGGCGAGCCGGCCGTACCCGGCGCCGATGTCGAGCACCGTGCGCGGCTCGTCTCGGCGCTGCAGCAGGCCGAGCTGGCGGTCCAGGAAATACAGCTCGTTGATGGAGTCGAGCAGGTCTCGGCTCACCGGCGGCCAGCCCGGATACTCGAAGGTCCAGCAGCCGAAGAGCCCGTCCTCGCCGAGCCGGCCGAGGAGTCCCTGCGTGTCGCGCGCGGCCACGTCGCGCAGATACCGGTAGTACCTGAGGTTGGCGTCGGAACCGACTTTGCGGAACTGCCAGACGTAGGCGTTGTCGCCGCGGAAGGCGCGCAGGTCGAGCTCGCGTTCGAGATATCCGGGCTCCCAGAAAGTGCGCGCCGCCATGGGCACCGTGGCGCGCGCATAGCGCTCGCGCAGCTCGAGCAGGCGCGGATGGTCCGCGCGCAGCTCGATCTCCGCCCCGGCCGGCAGTCCCCGGCGGATGTCGAAGCTGGTGTGTCGGTATCGCGGATCCTGCGGCAGCGCACCCGCGAGCCGGTGTCCGATGCGGCGCAGCACGCCCCGCACGGCCTGCGGAAGACGTCGCACCGCGCCGAGCGCCTCGGCTCACCCTCGCGGATCGCCGGCCCGGACGTGGCGCCTGGCCAGATCGATCAGGAAGGCGTCGAGCCAGTTCGAGAAGCGCCGTGCCAGCCGCTGTCCGCCGAATGCGACGACGCGACGCAGTCGTCGAAACGCCAGGCGCCGATGGTAGACGCCGAACCGAACGACGTGGTCGTCGTAGGTCAGGTCCCATTTTCGGTGGAAGTGCTGCTCCGACGCGATGTTCCAGGCGTCGCTCCAGCGGAGGGTGTAGTACGGAACGTCCGTCAGGGCGACGGGCGGGGGCGCCTGATAGGTCACCAGCGCCCGCGGCTCGAAGAGAATCGATCCTCCGGCGTGGCGGACGGTGAGGCTGAAGTCGAGATGTTCGGACATCGAGAGAAGCGCTTCATCGAAGGGACCGATCCGATCGAACAGCGAGCGACGGACGAAGACGCAGTGGAACTCGGCGAGCTCGGTGGGCTCTCGAACCAGCCGGTCGCGCACCGAGGCCACGGGAGTACCCTCGAAGCGTTGCACTTCTTTGAACCGGCGCACGCCGCCCTCCTCCAGAATCGTCGTCTGACCGCCCGCGACGTGAATCCGGGTGTGCACGGGTCGGCCGATGCAGATCAGCGGAGTGACGACGTCGGCCCCCGTCGCGTCGGCGCAGGCGAGGAGGGCGTCGAGCCAGCCCGGCGCGAAGATGACGTCGTTGTCCGCCAGGACGAGATAGGGCGTCGTGGCGCGGGCCAGGACGAGGTTCCGGGCGGAGTTGGGGGAGATGTAGCGCGGCCGCTGGATGAGCTGCATCCCGCGCGCCGAGGCCTGGGACTCGAGATAGCGGCGGACGTGGCGCGGCGAGCCCGCGTCGACGTTGATCAGCTCGAAGGGGACCGAGGTGGAGGCGTACAGGGACTCCAGCGATTCGCGCGTGACGCTGAACCGCTCTCTCTGCACGATGCCGATCGTCACGCGGGGCACACCCGGAGACAGGCTCATCGCCTTCGCCTTTCCGGCCGCCGCCGTCGGGCCCGACCTTCGAGCGACCGCCCGATCTTCATGAAAACGCGCCCTGAGCGCGGACGATATCGATGAAGGCCGACGTGACGGCGACCTCTCGAAACTCCGCGCGGCTGGCGTGCGCGGCGGCAGCGTCGGAGAGGGACCGGTAGGCCGACGAGTCGTCCCACAGCGTCGCCAGCGCCCGTTCCCATTGCGCGAGATCGGCTCCCGCTTCGATGAGAATGCCGCCCGGCCCCACCGCCTCGGGTAACCCGCCGCACCGGCTCGCCAGCGCGGGGATGCCGCTCACCTGGGCCTCGCTGATGACACGTCCCCACCCCTCCTCCCAGCGGCTGGGAGCCAGAATCAGCTTCGCCACAAGGTACACCGGCTTCATGTCGAGTCCCCACCGGCGCCAGCGCACGTTCGGCAATCGGGCGGCCTCCTTGAACAGCGGGCGCCGAATCGCCGACGCGATTTCCCACGACTCCACGAACTCGAACGGAATGTCGGGCCGACGCCGGGCGAGTGCCAGCGCGATGTCGACGCCCTTGACCGGGTGGGGATTCACGAAGACGACGCTCCGCCGCTCGCTCTCGACCCGGTAGAGCTCCGGTGTGACGAGGGGCATCAGAACCGGCGGCCGGAAGCCGTAGGTTTGAGCGACCTTTTCCGCCGTGAAGCGAGAGTTCGCGAGGAATCCGAGCCCCGGCCGTCGTTGGAGCGTGCCGCCGAGCCTGTGAAATTCGACATCGTGGAAGTAGAGGATGGTCGGGATGCCCATCCCCGCGAATGCCTCCGCGAGCGGTACGGGGGCGCCCGCCTGGACGACGACCAAAGAAGGTCGGACGGTGTCGGCAACGGGGCGCACGCTTTCGATGACCGACGCGACGCGATACACGGGATAACCCATCTCGGTATCGCTCGACACACGAGGTTTGCCGGGCCAAAGGCGACGCGCCAATAGGGACAGGCGGCTCCAGGCGCGCCCCCGAAGCGACATTGCGAGGACACTGCAGTGCCACCCGCGTCTCATGAGGGCGAGACTCAGTTCGTGGGTCGTGGACTCCGATCCGCCCACCCGGTCGGGCGGATAGGAATGACCGGTCGCGAACAGGCAGCGCAGCCGCCCCGGGCCGGTCGGAGTCACGGCCGGAGCCGCCCGCCGGCCGAATCGTCAGGGGCGGGCCATTCCTCGGAAATCCACAGCGATCCGTCGGCGGGAGCAAGTGTCGCTTCCAAGGTCTTTGCGGATTGACGAGAAATCAATCATCGCACGCGGCTTTGGGACGCTGCAGAAGCGCGGGGTGAAGGTGCTCGCCGGCCCGGTAGACAGGCCGTGGGGCATGCGCACGGCGAACTTCGCCGATCCCGCCGGTCACAGCTGGGAGGTCGGCGAGAGAGTCGATCGAAAGTAGCCGACTGCGGATGCCTCCGAATCTGGGCCTATCTCATTGACAATGAGGAGCATAGGCGATCTTCCGAAGCGCCATCCGCCTTTACACCATCTACATGTCCATTAAATAGATTGCACACATGCCATTGACGCTCGATGAAGACCGCAGCAACAAGCAGTTGCTGAAGCGGTTCGAGGGGGGGTATTCACACTTGTCTCTGGAGCTCGCCTGGCGCGCGCGGGGGAGCTCGGTCGGGGTGTGGACGGCGATCGTGAGGGTGAAAGAGGACGGGCGGATGGTGGCTTCGGGAGTTCGGCGAAATCAAGCGCTGGCGATTGGCGCGGCGCTCGGCGGGATACCAGAGATGTTGCGACGGACGCCGACTCGCAACGTCGATTCGCTTCCCTAGACCGCGGGGCATAAACCGCGACGAACCTGCCGCGCAAAGACTAGCCTTCAGACTTCATCACCGGCATGCGGCGGCGTTCTCCGAGAATACGCCCGTCGTCGGGCTGCGGCGGTCGGACATGCTGCCAGTCAGCCCGCACCGACGCCTGGCGGTCTCGCGTCTCGCCGCACCGGCTTGACATCCGTCTTGGGAATTTCTAACCCATGACCTTCTGCGCCGGGAAATCAGAGAATCCGGACTGACCCCAACCCGCCGAGGATTCCGTTGTCGGATCAGACACCCTACGACGTCGTGGCATATCGGCCGGCCTTCCAGAGCCAGATCGTCGCCCTTCAAGCCCATTCGTGGGGTGCCGACCTGGACCCGGCCGTCTGCGCGGCCTATCTGGACTGGAAGTACACGCGCAATCCCTACGCCGACGGGGTGATTCACGTGGTCCTGCGCGGGAGCGAAGTGGTGGGCATGCGAGGGCTCTACGGCGCCAGGTGGCTGTTGAGTCGACCCGCACGGCAGCTCGTGGGCCTGTGTGCTGGAGACCTGGTCATCGCCCCGGACCACCGGCACCGCGGACTCTTCCAGAGGCTCGCACGGGCCGGCCTCGAGGAGGCCGCGCGGCGTGGTTACCCCTACGTCTTCAGCTTCAACCCGAGCCCCACGACTTCCCTCGGCCTCACGGCGATGGGATGGCATGTCCTCGGCTCCCCGGAGCCGATGCGTTGGGAGTCGAGATGGAGGAGACTCGTGCGTCACGTCCGGGATCGCGCCGCGTGGCGGCGTGTTCGGAGCGTGTGGCAGTACACCCGGCGGCTGGGTGTCGCTCGGAAGATGCGGGAGTCCGTCGAGCGATTATCCGCGGCCGGGCGGCGGACGCGACGGCCACCGTTCGAAGGCCTCGACCGGCACGGTGCCCGTGCGAGGTCGGGCGATCCCATTCTCGCTACGTCGGAGCCGGAACCCGAGGTCCTGGCCGAGCTGGTCGAAAGGATCGGCCACAACGGACGAATCCGTCACGTGAGGGACTCGGAGTATTTCCGCTGGCGCTTTCGCAATCCGGCCTCGCGCTACCGGTTTCTTCTGTGGAAGGAGCGCGCGAGGCTCGAAGGGTATCTCGTCCTTCAATCGTCCGTCCTCTCCGACAGCAGGCAGATCAACGTCGTGGACTGGCAGGCCAGCAGCGGGGAGGTGCGGGCGGAGTTGCTCCGTGCGGCGGTTCGGAGCTGCCGGTTTGAGGACCTGACGATCTGGTCGGCGACGCTGTCGGAAGATGCGCGAGCCCTCCTCCGGGACGCGGGCTTCCGTCGCATCGTAGAAGTCTCCGTGCCGCGCCGCATTCTGGTTCGATCCGTCCAGGACGAACTGCCGGGCGAGCAATGGGTCGTCGGGGGACGGCGACTGCTCGACCTCGCCGACTGGGACCTGCGAATGGTCGATTCCGACGCCTGCTAGGTTGCCGGAGCCGAAGAGCGTTCCCACGTGGCGCGATACGCCGACACGGAAGACACGGAAAGTCGGAGGTCGCAAGGAGGATCGGATCGGCCAATTCGCCGGAAGATTTGGTGCGCCCGCCGCGATTCGAACGCGGGACCTTTAGCTCCGGAGGGCAGGACGGCGAGGAGCCTACGGGAGCGGACGACAGTTCAGAGTAGACGAATCAACGACTTGGCTGCACGAGTCTGCTTTGGACCTTCTACAACTGACGGCAAAACACGGAGAAAACACGGAGAAAATGGGCTTGGCCTCAGAGCCAAACCGGCCTCGACGGTTCGTTGCTCCCAAAGATCGCGAGCGGCAGCCTGCTCGGATGGGTCGAGATTGGCAGGGCTGCCGAAGCCGACCCGGTTCGACTGGTGAATATCCCCCGACCCTCTCGTTCCATCCGCCGGCGGGACGAACGCGTGGCTCCGTCCTCACTCCGATCGCAGCGCTTGGATGACGTCCACGCGCGACGCACGGACGGCGGGCAAGAGCGACGCGAGGATCGCCGCGGCCGCTAGAAGCGCAGCCGCTCCAGCGATCGGCAGCACGCCCGGCATCTGAGCCACGCCGAACAGCCGGCTCGCGACCCAGGCCAGCGCGATCCCGCCGAGGCCGCCGACCAGGATTCCCGCGGCGGCGATCGCAGCGCCCTCGCCGAGGACACCGGCCCTGAGCTGGCGCGGCTCGCATCCGACCGCGAGCCGGATGCCGAACTCACGGGTCCGAGCGCCCACCGAGAACGCCAGTACGCCCGCGACGCCGACGACCGCGATGAGCAGCGCGATGCCGCCGAAGGCCGAGAACACGAACGCGTTCAACCGCTGCGGCGTCAGCACCTGGGTGCGAACGTCTTCGAGCGTCGCCGGCCGCTCGACCGCCTGGTCGGCGGAGATGTCGTGGAGGGTACGCGTCACGGCCGGCACGAGCGCGTAGGGATCGACTGCGGCGCGGACGAACAGGCGGCTCGGCTCCCCGAGCTGCCGCCACGGGAGGTACACCGTCATCTTCGGCACCTGCACGACGTTCTCGTCGTCCACGTCGGCGACGACGCCGACGATGCGGCTCGGCCGGGACTCCATGCCGGTGCGGCTGTCGAGCCACAGGTGCCGGTCGACCGCTTCGCCGTTCCGGAAGAGGCGCTGCGCCACGCTCTGGCTGACGATGGCGACGGCCTCGGCGTCTGGACGGTCCCCGTCCGTGAAGTCGCGGCCGGCGACGATCGGGACACCGAGCACAGCGAAGAATCGAGGCGAGACGGGCCGGACCATGCAGGTCGGGTTGTCCTCGCCGCTGGCGGGCTGGTACCCCTCGAACCCGAACTGGAGCTTCAGGCTGGAGCTCAACGCGTCGCGCCAGGGCACGACCATCCCGGACGCGACGCCCTCCACGCCCGGCAGCGCGCCGATCCGCCGCGTGGCTTCCTGGAAGAAGTTCTCGGTTGCTTCGCCGCCGGCGCCCGGCGCGGGCGGCGGGACGTCGACCGCCAGGACCTGCCGCATGTCATAGCCGGTATTCGCCGTCGACATCGCATTCAACGTCGCGACTAGCATGCCGGCGCCCACGAGCAGCAGGAAGGAGCACGCGATCTGCGTCGTCGCGAAGATCTTGAGACGGCGATTCGTGCCCGGCGTGATCCGCAGGCTGCCGGCGGCGGGACCCACAGCGCTCGACCGGTCGAAGGAGGGGAGCCGTGGCACGTAAGCGAGGAGCACCGCCGCCACCAGCGCGAGTCCCGCCCCGAGGCAGAGCACGCTGGTGTCCACCGTGGCCTCCAGCGCGCGGACGGAGAAGCGCGCGGCATAGCGGGCCGCCACGGCCACGAGCGGCCTCGCGAGCAGCAGGCCGAGCGCGGCACCCGCGACGCAGAGGACGAGGCTCTCTGCGAGCAGGGTGCGCCGGAGCGCACCCCGGCTGGCGCCGAGCGCGGCGCGAACCACGAGCTCGGATTCGCGGCGGACCGACCGGCCCAGAATCAGGTTGGCGACGTTCGAGCACGCGATCACGAAAACGACCGCCGCCGCCGCCAGGAGCAGCAGGAGGATCGTCCGTGCGGGCGACGCGAGCTGGTCGCGGAGCGTCTTGACCTCGAGCCCGACCCGGGCGCCCGCGGAGTACGACTCCGGGTGGGCGTGCACCATCGACGCGTGGACGGCCTTCAGCTCGGCTCGGGCCCCTTCCATCGTGGCGCCCGGCGCGAGCCGCCCGAAGAGCTCGGTCATGCGGTGCCAGCGTTCCTTCTGCATCGTCGCCCCGAGGTGGTGCGGACTCGTCACGATGTTCGCGATGATCTCCGTCTCGGCCGGGTAGGGCACCGACGGCTCGAGGACGCCGACGACCGTCGCGTTGCCGGGACCCAGACGAATGACCTTGCCGACGACGGACGGATCGGCGTGGAGCACCGTCGTCCAGAACCGGTGAGTCAAAACCGCGACGGGCGCCGCCTTCGGCCCGTCGTCGCCGGAATTGATCAGCCGCCCGAGGGCCGGGCGAAGCCCCATGACGTCGAAGAACGATCCGTTGACCACGCCTGCCGTCACGACGCGAGGCTCCCCGCCGAACCCGATCAGCGTGAAGTCGACGGTGGAGAAATCGCCGAACGCGGAGATCGACTTCACGCGCGACTCGAGGTCGCCGATCTCCGGCATCGAGAAGGTGAGGTCCTCCGTCCCGATGCCCCGGGCGGTCTGGCGGATGTAGAGCAGCCGATCCGCATCCCGATTGACGAGCGGACGCAGGAGCACGCTCCGAACGACGCTGAAGATCGCCGCATTGGCGCCGATGCCGAGCGCGAGCGTCACGACCACGGTGATGGCCAGTCCCCGGGTGCGCAGAAGAGAACGCAGGCCGATTCGCATTTCCTGGAAGAGCAACAGCATGGCGTCGGACCAGCGGCTGTTCCAGACCCGATGCATCGAGTCGCGGACGGCCGCCATGGACCCGAATTCCTCGAGGGCGGCTTGCCGGGCGGATTGTGGATCCTCGCCACGCTCGATCCGTTCCCGAATGCTCAGCTCCAGGGCGCTGTGGATTTCGTCCTCGAGGTCGCGGTCGTCGGGTCGCATGGCTGCTCGGCTATTCCTCGGCCGCCGGTGCGGGGTTCATGATCCGGCCGATCGCGCGGACGAGCTGTGACCAGCGGTCCTGCTCGCGGATCAGTTGGGCCCTGCCGGCGGGTGTGAGACGGTAGAACTTCGCCCGCTGATTCGCCTCGCTCACTCCCCACTCGGACTTCAGCCATCCCCGCTTCACGAGCCGGTGCAGGGCGGGGTAGAGCGAGCCGGTCTCGACCCTGAGCAACTCCTCCGACTGCCGGCGGATGGCCTGGCCGATCCCGTGGCCGTGCTGAGGTCCCCACCGGAGGGTCCGCAGGATGAGCATGTCGAGGGTGCCCTGGAGGAGCTCGAGGCGCGGATCGTCGGGGGTCCTGGTCATTGTCGTAGACCGTCTACTACCTTGTACGTAGAACGTCAACGGCTTGTTTCAAGCGGGCGCCAAGTAGCTGCCGAAGGCAGCGTGGGCATACAGCCCTCCAACGAAGTCCCGATCCGCAAACACGGAGAATCAGGGGTCCAGGGCGGGGGAGGGATCAGCTAAATCATTGGAAGATTTGGTGCGCCCGGCGCGATTCGAACGCGCGACCTTTAGCTCCGGAGGCTAACGCTCTATCCGGACTGAGCTACGGGCGCAAAGATCGACGCAACCTGGGGTGAGTGGAGGGATTCGAACCCTCGACATCCAGATCCACAGTCTGGCGCTCTAACCAGCTGAGCTACACCCACCGTGGGACCGCGCAGTTTACCCTCGCCGGTGGGGGTGGTCAAACCCGCGGAATCGCGACAGGATGCCTTGCCCGATGGACGGCGAAGACCTCTCGATCCTGCTCCTGACGCTCCGCGTCGCGGCGATTTCGACGCTCGTCATCCTGCCGATCGGCGTCGCCGCGGCGTGGCTCCTCGCGCGCCGCCGCTTCGTGGGAAAGAGCCTCGTCGAGACGCTCCTCGCGCTGCCGCTCGTGCTCCCGCCGACGGCGGTGGGGCTGCTGCTGCTCGAGCTGCTGCGCCGCTCGGGCCCGGTCGGCAGGCTCCTCGACCGCGCCGGTGTCGAGATCCTCTTCACCTGGAAGGCCGTGGCGCTCGCGACCGCGGTCATGTCCTTTCCGCTCCTCGTGCGGCCGGCGCGCGCCGCCTTCGAGGGGATCGACCCGCGGCTGCCCGGCCTCGCGCGGTCCCTCGGGCGCGGGCCCTGGCCGGTCTTCGCGCGGATCACCCTGCCGCTCGCCTGGCGCGGGATCGCCGCCGGCCTCCTCCTCGCGTTCTCGCGCGCGCTGGGGGAGTTCGGCGCCACGATCATGATCGCCGGCAACATCCCGGGGCGCACGCAGACGCTGGCGCTCGCGATCTTCCACCGCACGCAGATCGGACGGGACTCCTCCGCCCTGCGCCTCGTGGGCGTGACGGTCGTCGTCGCGTTCGCCGCGGTCTGGACGACGGAGTTCCTCGAGCGGCGCCGCCGCCGCGGAGAAGTCTCTTGATCGAGCTCGACCTTCGGCTGCCGCTCGCGTCTTTTGCGCTCGAGGTCCATGCGCGGCTGGAGGGGCAGGCCGTCGCCGTGCTCGGCCCTTCCGGTTCGGGCAAGACGTCGCTCCTCGAAGTCCATCACGGGCCTGCGGCGCGGCGCCCGGGGCCGCATCGTCGTCGATGGCGCCGTCCTCGACGACTCGGCCGCCGGGGTGTCGCTCCCGCCCGAGCGCCGCCGGATCGGATACGTCCCCCAGGACTCGCTCCTCTTCCCGCACTTCGACGTGCGCCGCAACATCGGCTTCGCCGCGGCCGACGGCGAGGATACCGGGCGCGCCATCGGCGAGGTCGTTTCGATCCTCGAGATCGAGGGGCACCTCGACCGATTCCCGGCGACGCTCTCGGGCGGCGAGCGGCAACGCGTGGCGCTGGCTCGCGCCCTCGCGACGCGGCCGCGTCTGCTCCTCCTCGACGAGCCGCTCGCCGGCGTCGACGTCGAGCTCCGCGGGCGGATCCTCCCGTATCTACTCCGCGTTCGCGACCAGATGCGGATTCCGTTTCTCTACGTCACGCACAACGCGGGGGAGGCGCTCCTCCTGGCCCGCGAGGCGCTCCTCCTGCGCGCCGGGAAGGTCGAGGCGCAGGGCCCGGTCGGGGCCCTCCTCGAGTCGCGCCGCCTGGAAACGTTCGATCCCGAGGCGACCTTCGACAACCTCGTGGACGGGCTGCTCGAGTCCGCGCCGCGGAGGCGGGCACGGCGCGTCTCAACTTCCGGGACGCGTCGCCGCTCGTGGTGCCGCGTTCGCCGGGCGCTCCGGCGGGGAGAGCCGTGTACTCCGTTCGGCCGGAGGACCTGCTGCTCTCGGCGCACCCCCTCGAGAAAGTCTCCGCCCGAAACGTCCTCGAGGGACGGGTCGAGCTCGTGGACGAGGCGGGCGGGGATGCCGTCGTGATCGTTCGAGCGGGCGGCCGCCGCTGGAGGGCGCACGTCACGTCGGCCGCCGCGCGCGAGCTCGGGCTCGCCGCCGGCGGCCCGGTGTGGCTCGCGATCAAGACGCACTCGTTCGCGCGCGTGAGGTGACCGTCGCGAATCGCGTTTCCGGGGTAGGGGAACGAGCCGCGATCCGCGGACCTTCAACGACCTCGCCCTTTCCAGACCTGCCTCGCGGACAAGGCGGAGGTCATCCGTCTGCTCGAGCGGTCCCTCGCGCTGAATCCCGACCAGCCGGAGGTGGCGCGCGCGTTAGCGCGGCTGCAGTAGGCGGAGCCCTGACTCCGGGACTCCGTGGCTCCTCGCCACATGCTCTCTCAGTAGGTCTCTGCCGAAATCCCCCGCGAAATCGCGCCAGACGGTATGGATGTGATTGGCATCGTCCTGGGTGTTGTCGTACTCGACGAGAAACGTCGGCCCCTGGATGCGGTAGTAGTGGGGCTGTCCCGGCTCCGAACCGCCGGCCCAGGCGAAGCAGACTCTCTCGATGCCGGCCGCGCGGATCTTCTCGAGCCGGTCGGCGGCGATGTCCTCGGGCATTCGGGAAAGGTATTCGTCGAGGAGCCGCTCGAGCGTCCGGCGCGGCGCGGGCCGAAGGCTCCCGGCGGGGAGTCCGGCGGGAGAGAGGGGATCGACCTTCGCCGCGGTGCCCGTTACGATTTCGGCGGGAGCGGTCCCTCGGAGGACCGCCCGGCCGCGCTCCTGCTGGTCGAGAGATCGCAGGAGCTCACGCGCCAGGTCCTCTTCGCCGGCGAGAGCGCGCTTGCCCGATAGCGCTCCCCTCCGGACGGTCGCCGGATTCGCTCCGAAGAAGGAGGGCGTCGTCGACACGCCGAGGCCATCGGCGACCGTGTAGTTCAGAGAGAGATGGTGCCCTTCGACGCGCCAGCCCCAGACGGAGCCCGCCGCCGGGGTGCCGAAGACCGAAAAGTAGTAGAGGTCCGGATCGCGATAGGGGCCTTCGATCTCCCGGAGGACGCCTTCGAGCGCGATGACGTCGGCCGCCTTGCGATATCCCGCGGTGCCGAGACCGACCCGCAGCAGCTCCTGCGCGAGCCGGCGCTCGTCGGGTCCGAGCTCCTTCAATGGAATCCCGCGCCGCGACCGCGGCGTGAAGCCCCAGTCGAAGCGCTCCGCGTCTTCGAAGGGGATCATCGCCCGGGCGCGCCGACCCGGCGGGAGCGCCGACAGGAAGCGGTTCGCCGCATTCGCCATCGCGGCCGCCGACTCGAGGCGGGCCGCGTCCGAGGCCGCGGCGATCGCGGCGAGGATCGCCGGGGGGAGGAGCAGGAGGAGGACCGCCGTCCCGACGAGCTCCCGCGGCGCGACGTCCTTGCCCGCCGTCGCGGGCCTCAGTGCGGCCGCGCCGGCACGTTGTCGGCCAGCACCTTCAGCTCGATCGACGCGAGGCCGTAGGGCGAGCGCGGCCCGTCGCCGTAGACGATCAGGCGCACGGGCCCCTCGTTCTCGGGCAGCGGACCGCCGGCCGTCTCGGCCACGAGGAAAACGCGGGGGTCGGCGCGGTGCATCAGGAGCTCTCCGACCGAAAAGACGACGGTGTAGCCGTCGCGGGCGGTCGCGATCACCACGGCGGGCGCGAGCTTTCGGCCGGCCGCCATGGTCTTGGCGTCGAGGCCGTTGCCCTCCAGGACGTCGAGGAGGGCGCTTCCGTGGAACACCGTGACGCCGCCGCCGGCCGAGTCCTCCCGCCGGACGTCCTGCCGGTCCGCTCCGAGAAGCGACTCGGGCGTGATCTTCCGCTCGGGCGATCCCGGCATGCGAAGAACGGGCGGCGGCGAGGCGGCGGTGAGGAGCGCCGCCGCAAGGAAGGCCAGGAGGGAGAGACCGATCCCTTTTCTCATGCGGGAATGATAAGGGACGAAAAAGGCCGGGGACCCGAAGGCCCCCGGCCCTTGAAGAATCGAATCAGCAAGACGTTCGAAACGGGCGCGCTTCTACACGTGTTCGAGCCGTGTTAAGTCCTCGAAAGTCTCGCGGCGGCGAACGAGGCGGGCCTGTCCGTTTTCGAGCAGAACCTCGGCCGGCCGCGGGCGGAAATTGTAGTTGGAGGCCATGGCGAAGCCGTAGGCGCCGGCGTTGCGGATCGCGAGGAGGTCTCCTTCCCGCGGCGTCTCCAGGACCGCGTCACGCAGAAAGAAATCGCTCGACTCGCAGACCGGCCCGACGACGTCGGCGGTGAAGAGCTGTCCTCCCGAGGGGGCAACGAATTCAATCGGGTGGATCGCCTCGTAGAGGGCGGGGCGGATCAGATCGTTCATGCCGGCGTCGGCCACGACGAAGTTCTTGCCGCGCTCCGTCTTGACGCCGAGGACGCGCGTCACGAGCGCGCCGGCGGGCCCCGCGACCGAGCGGCCGGGCTCGATCAGGATCCGGAACTCGCCGCGCAGGTGCGGAAGAACGGCGGCGGCATAGCTTTCCGGCGAAGGCTCGGGACCGCCGCCGTCGCCGATCCCGATGCCGCCTCCCAGGTCCACCTGCTCGATCGAGTGGCCGTTGCGCCGGAGGGAGGCCGCGAGCGCCGCGAGCTCCCGCGCGGTCTCCTCGAGCGGCCCGAGCTCGACGATCTGGCTCCCGATGTGCGCCTGGATCCCGGTCATGCGGACGCCGGAAAACCGCTTCGCCCGGCCGAAGATCTCGTCGGCGCGGGCGATGTCCACGCCGAACTTGTTCTGCTTCAAGCCGGTCGAGATGTAGGGGTGCGAGCGCGCGTCGATGTCCGGATTGACGCGCAGCGCGACGCGGGCGACGGTCCCGCGGGCGCGGGCGATCTCGTCGATCCTCTCGATCTCGCGCTCCGACTCGGCGTTGAAGGCGAGGATGCCGGCGTCGACACCGGCACCGATCTCCTCATCGGTCTTGCCGACCCCCGAGAAGACGATGCGGTCGGCCGCGATCCCGGACTCGCGGGCCGCGCGCAGTTCTCCCGCCGAGACGACGTCCGCTCCGGAGCCGAGAGCCGCCAGGCGCTTCAAGATCGCGAGACTCGAGTTCGCCTTCGCGGCGTAGCAGACGAGGTGCGGGACGCCCGCGAAGGCCGCGTCGAACCGGCGCCAGCTCTCCTCGATCGCCGCCCAGCTGTAGACGTAGAGAGGCGTGCCGTACTCGCGCGCGAGAGAGGAAAGCAGCACGCCGTCGCAAGTCAGCTCGCCGTTCTGTCGGAAGAATCCGGTCGTCACGGCGCGCGAAGATAGCAGAACACGTCGCCTCCGCTTGCTCCGGTCGCTGCTCTCGCGGGCCGGCCGCTCGCGGCCTCCTGGGCAGGGGCGGGGCTCGTCCCCGCCCGTGTGAATTCGTGCCTCACTACTTCTCGGGAGAACGGTGGGCTGCGATCAACTCCTTCCGCTCGCCGGTCTGCGGATCGAAGCGCACGAGAGACCGCCCCGGGCCGTAGAAGAGCTTCGAGGCGTCGCTGCCGGCCGCCGCGTTGTCGAACCACATCGGGAACCAGGTCACCGGCGTCAGGCCCTCCGCGACGCGGCGCACGGTTCCGGCGTCGAGGTCCGCGAGATAGAGGGGCCCGCCCTCCCAGGGGGAAGCCTCTCTGGCTCCCTGCGTCGCGACGACCACCCGTCCGGGCGCGACTTCGCCGCCGAGGAAGATCCTCGGCGCGGGCGGCACTTCGAGAGTCGTGAGGATCGCCCCGTCCGGCGAGAAGACGCGAATCTTCGTCCGGAACGCGTCCGACGTCGCGTACACGATGCTTCCGTCGGCCAGGAACGTCGGCCAGCTGCTCCTCTGCGGCGGCTCCCCTTCGACGAGCGTCGCGAGAGGGCGTCCCGTCCGCGCTTCGAAGAGCCGCAGTCTCGTTCCGCCCCTCTCGCGGATCAAGAGTCTCTCCCGGTCCCGGCTCAGGCTGAAGCTGTACCAGCCGGCGAGATCGCCGATCGATGCGAGCCGTGTCAGTCTTCTCGACACAATCTCGTAGTCGACGACTTCCAGGCGGCTCGTGCCCCAGAGGCACGCTCGGAAGCGGTCCGGCCCAACGAAGGAGCCGTGAATCGGGATGTCCACCTCCGAGAGGCGCGCCGCGCCGAGCGAGCGTCCGGTCGCGAGATCCACGAGCATCAGGCTGCCGGACTGCAGGATCGCCGCGCGCGAGCCTTCGGAAGAGAGGACCAGGTTGTACGGGAGGGCCGTCGCCGTGTAACCGGTCTTCCGCGGCCGCGCCGATCCGCCGGAGAGCGACGCCGCGACGAGCTCGTAAGGTTCCGGGCTCCCGGCGGGCTCGAACCAGGCCGCGGTCGAGCCGTCGGCGGAGAACGAGGGTCCCTGCCACCCGGACGAAGGCCCGGCGGCGCCGGCGCGCCGGAAGGCTCCCGAGGACGCGTCGAGGAGGAATCCGGCCATCGCCCCGCGCGCCTGCCCGTCGATCGCGACCCAGGGCCCCCGCGGAGCGGGCGAAGCGCCGAGGAGCGCGAGATCCCGAGGGGTCGGGGAAAGCACCCAACTGGTGTAGGCGGCGAAGCCGGACACGGCGAGCCCGAGGGCCGCCCAGAGCCGCGGCGAGAGCGCGCGGTGCGCCGCGCGGATGTCCGTGCGTCCGCGGGTAACGGCGGCGAGGCCGGCGGCGGCGAGTCCCGCCGACACCACGGCGCTCATGCCGATCGCGCTGTTGCGCAGCGGTCCGACCGCCGCCCGCAGGAGAAGGAGACGCGCGAGCCAGAGCATCGCCGCCCCCGCGCCAATGAGGCAACCCAGGTCGAGAGCGAGCAGGGCGCTCCGGGATCGCAGGGCGATGGCCGCCGCATGAAAGAGGAGGACCAGAACGGCGCAGCCGCCGAGGACCGCCCAGGGCGTCCAGCGAGGCAGTCCCGGCAGGTCCATCCGCCCGCGGCTCGCCGCAAGGGCCGGAAGCCAGACGATGAAACCGCAGACGATCGCCGGAAGGAAAGCCCCGGCCATCTTGCCGGCCCAGATCGCGGCGCCCGACAGCGGGCGCGAGAAGTAGAAGGAGATCCGCCGTTCGGCGAGGTCGCGCGAGACGCAGGTCCAGCCGAGGGCGAGGGCGAGCCCGGCCGCGAAGCAGACGGCGAGCCCGACCGCCGCCGTCTCGCGGGTCTCCCGCGCGTCGACGCCGTGCAGACCGCGGGCGATCGGAATCAGGAGGGGGATCGCCGCCGCCAGGGCCGAGGCCCCGAGTGCTCGCCGGCGCTCGAGGATCTCGCGGCGGAGAAGCGGGAAGAATCCCTTCATCGCGAGGCTCCTTTCTCGGACGTTTCGGCCGCAGGCTCCCCCGCCACGGCGAGGAAGATCTCTTCGAGCGACATCGCGGCGCTCGAGGCGTCTTCGACGCCGTCGATCGCGCGGAACCGCTCGAAAGCCGCGTCGTCGTAGTTCGACACGACGGCGTCCACGCCCCAGCCGCGCACCCGGACGCGGACGGCCTCGAAGGCGTCGAGCTCGGTTCCGAAGTCGGTGCGCGATTCGGTCGCGCGGTTGCCGTACCGGATGCGGCGGAAACGCCTCTTCAACGTCTCCATCTCCTCGTCGAGGACGAGCCGGCCGTCCTTCAGGATCCCCGCCCGCGTCGCGATGCCTTCGATCCCCGACAGGTCGTGCGTCGTCAGAAAGACGGTCGTCTCGCGATCGGCGAGGTCGCCGACGAGCTCGTCGTAGAGGGCGCGCCGCGCGACGGGGTCGAGCCCGAGCGTCGGATCGTCGAGGACGAGCAGCTCCGGCCGAGCGGCCAGGGCGAGTGTGAGCATCACCATGTTCTTCTGCCCCTTCGAGAGCTCTCCGAACGGAACCCCGTCCGGAATACCGAAGCGCTCGAGCCGGGCGCGGCTTCCCTCTCCGTCCCAGGAGGGATAGAGCCGGGCGGAAAAGTCGAAGAGCGCGCGCGCCGTCATGGCCGGCGGCGCGTCCGGCTCCTCGGGAACGACGCCGGTTCTCGCCATGGCCCTGGCCCGGGTTCGCCAGGCGTCTTCTCCGAAGAGCCGGGCGCGCCCCGCGTCCGGCTTCTGAGACCCGAGGGCGCATCGCACGAGAGAGGACTTGCCGGCCCCGTTCCGTCCGAGCAGCGCGTAGACCGCGCCCGGCGCGACCGCGAGGGAGACGCCGTCGCAGGCGGTCTTCCGGCCGTAGCGGACGGTGAGGCTCTCGACGGAGAGAGGCGAAGGCGCGCTCACGGTTTTCCCCCTTTCCTGCCGTCGGCCAATTCCTTCCAGGCGGCTTCGAGCTCCGCGCGGGCCTCGTCGAGAGTGGCGCCCGACGTGGCCGCCAGGCTCGCGAAGCGCGAAGCTCCCTCGCGAAGCGTCTTGACCCGCTCGCCTCGCGGAAGCGGCGGCGGCGAGGACGCGACGTAGGTTCCGTCTCCCCGCCGGACGGTGAAGACGCCGGCGTCGGTCAGACGCTGATAGGCCTTGGCGACGGTGGCCGGGTTGACGGAGAGATCCTTCGCGAGGTCCCGAACCGACGGCACCGCCGCGCCGGGCGGCAGCGCCCTCGAGGCCACCAGCCGGCGCATCCCCTCCTCGATCTGGGCCCAGATCGGGGTCGCGTCGGAGGGGTCGATCTGAAGCGCTCGGAGCACGGGCATACTGTATCAGTGTACTAGTACACCATAACACATGATTGGAGAACGGGGCAGGGGCGAGGGCCGAGGGGTTAGGGGCCGGGGAAGAGTAGATTTCCGATCATTGATTTTCCCCTAACCCCTAACCCCTAACCCCTAACCCCTTCCTAGCCTCCGATCGGCGTGCCGGCGCGTCCGGGGGTGGGCTCCTGGACCGGGAACCGCGGCGCGATCTCGGCGTGCTCGTGCAGGTCGTAGCGCCGGAGGATCGGCGCCCGCGCCGCGATCAGCGCGGTCAGGAGGAGCGTCGCCGCGCCGCCCGAGACGACCGACACGGTGACGCCCACCGCCGCGGTCGCGAAGAGCGAGGCCACGAGGCCCGCCTCGAGCTCTCCCAGCTGCGGGCCGCCCATGAAGAAGATCATGTTGACCGAGGTCATGCGCCCGCGCAGGCGGTCGGGGGTCAGGAGTTGCCGGAGCGTCTGCCGGATGACCGTCGAGATCGCGTCGGCGAAGCCGGTGCCGGCGAGCGCCACGAGCGTCAGCGGAAAGCTCCGCGAGAGGCCGAAGACGACCGTCGCCGCCCCGTAAGCCGCGACCGCCGTGAGGAAGACGCGCCCCTGCCTCGCCGGGAGCGGACGGATCGAAACGAGCAGGGATCCGAGAAACGCGCCCATCGCCGGCGCCGACGCCAGCAAGCCGTATCCCTTCGCTCCGACCTTCAGGACCTGATCAGCGAAGATCGGCAGGAGCGACATCGAGCCGGAGAAGAACGTCGCCAGGAAATCGAGCCCCATCGTCCAGACCATGAGCGGCGTCGAGAAGACGAAGCGGAGCCCCTCGCGCAGCGACGCCCAGGTATCCACGAGATCCGCGCCCTTCTCCGGCGCTCCGGAAGTGCGCATCGTCAGGAGCGCGAAGATCACCGCGAGAAACGAGATCGCGTTCAGCAGATAGATCACCGCGAGACCGGAAGTGTCGAGGTGCGCACCGGCGGCGGGCAGCCGGCCGAGTCCGGGCCCGAAGCGCCCGCCCTGTCCCGCGATGATGAGACCCGCCAGAGCCGGTCCGCCGATCAACGCCGCCTGGAAGACGGAGAGATTGAGCGACAGCGCGCCCGGCAGGTCGTGGGGCGGCACGAGGCGGGGGATCAGGGCCTGCCGCGCCGGTCCGTCGAAGGCGCCGGCCGCGGCGGAAAGGAGGTTCAAGCCGTAGAGGAGCCAGACGGTCTCGCGGCGCGCGTGCGTGACGGCGGCGAGGAGGAGCGCAACGGCGGTCATCGCGATCTGCGCCGCGATCATGATGCGGCGCCGGTCGCGCCGGTCGGCCACGACCCCCGCCCAGAGGGAGAAGAAGATGATCGGCAGGACGCGCGTCAGTCCGACGAGGCCGAGCGCGAGCGGAGAACGGGTCAGCAGATAGACGTGCCAGTTGATGGCGACGACCTGCATCTGCGATCCCACCAGCGAGAAGAATTGCGAAGCCAGCAGCCGCCGGTAATCGCGGTGGCGCAGGGCGAGGTAGGGGGCGCGGGGGCTCGCGGCGGTCACTTTGGCCGCGCGATCTTAGCCCGAGTGGGGAGGGCTACGAGGCCGTTGCGCCGCTTCGACTTCCGCGCGAGCCTCGAGCCAGTTTCCGACGAGGAGGCAGAAAGCCGCGAGATTCGCGGCGAAGGCGAGGAGCGCGCCCCAGACGACGTGCAGGTCGAACCGGACGAGCCCGCCGGCAGACGAAGGCGAACGCCAGCCGACGAGAAGGATGTCGATCGGAAGCGAGGCGGCCCATGCGGCGAGCGTGACCGCGAGCGGCATGGCGAGCAGGTAGAGCCCGTCGCGCTTCCACCAGCGCCAGGTCTCGCGAAGGAATCCGATTCCCGGCGCCGGAGACGAACAGGCCGGGAGGATCGCGGTCGCGCTGAAGGCTCCGATCAGAAATCCGGCGACGGAGAACATCGAACCCGCGGCTTCGACGAGCGACGCCCGGAGGTTCCAGTGCATCAGGGTCCTCGCGTACAGGAACCCGGCCCTGTCGAATCCGGCGAGCGACATCGCGACGGCGAGCGCGGCCACGCGCAGGAGGGTCTCGCGCGCGGCCGCCGGCCCCTTCTCGAGGCGACGCTCCGCCGACGGATCGACGTTCCCGAGGAGAAGCATGAGAAAGGCCGGATAGCCGACGAGAAGAAAGAGGAGGGAGATGGCCCCGGCGAGCGCGACGGGAGGCACGGAAGCCGGCAGGAGGGTCGATGCGAGCCCGTACAGCCAACCCAGGAGAAAGAGCGTCCCGAGCGCGAGCCACGTCCGCGCGACCGTTCGAGTCGAAGAGAACGGAAAGCGGCGGCGGAGCGCCGCGACGAGAAGCACCGGGAGGAACCCGAGGGGCCAGTTCCACGGAAACGGCTGCAGCTTTCGCCACGCGGTGAAGAGCGCGCCCGAAAGCCGCCGGAGGTCGGCGGCCTGTCGGAGTCGTTCCGGGAACGAGGGGGGCGGCGGCTGCCAGACGTTACCGGACGCGGCGGTCGCGTTCGCCCACGGGTGGACGCGCACGAGGTCGCCCGCGATCGACATGCTGATCAGAACGAGAAGCGCCGGAAGCAGGGGCCGTGTCGCCTGCCAGCCGAGGCAAAGCCACCTCGAGACGTCCGTCGGGCCGAACCGGCGCCGGCTCTCCCATCTCTTCCCGAGGCTGCGCGCGAGGGCCGCGAGGCCCAGCGCGACGATGCCGATCGCGACGAACGCAATGACCGTCCCGGAGCGGTCTCTCAAGCTCTTCTCTTCTTCCTCGGAGTTCTGGAGAGAGCATACGCCGCGCGAGCGAGGCGGCGGACCGAAGAACCCGCGACGGCGAGGAGAGAGCTAGCGGACGGCGAACCAGTATGCCCAGGCGATCAGGAAGAGCTGCAGCGCCGCCCGCGGAAGGATGTACGCCGGGCCGCGTCCGTGCCCGCCGAAGTTCACGCGGCGCGTCGCGGCGGAGACGTTCGCGGGGAAGACGAGAAGGAGAAACGCGATCACCGCGAGACCGGCGACACGCGTGTCGCCCGCTCGGACGAGCGCGGCGGCGAAGCCGGCTTCGACGAGGCCGGTCGCCCAGATGATCGGAAGGCGCGCCGGAACCCAGGGCGGAAGCATCTCGGCCATCGCGCGCGCCCGGGCGAAGTGCCCGAGGGCCGTGAAGACGAACACCGCCGCGAGCCCGATGCGCCCCGCGCGGCCGGCGCCGATGCCGAGGTCCGGGAAGAGGGCGCCCGCGCCGAGTGCGAGCGCCGATACGCCCACGAGAATCGCCGGGAGGAGGAAGAGCGAGGCGCGCTCCGCCTTCCGGGCGCGGTCGGTCGCCGGAGCGCCGCCGCTCGTGGTCATCGGGCTCCGTCGGTCCCGACGGCCACTTCGACCCGCTGGCCGAGCTTCAGGGGCGTCGGCTCCCGGAGCGCGATCTTGACGAGCAGCACGCGCGTGTCCTCGGGCTTGCCGGGATCCTGCGGCTTCAACTTCCGTCCGGCGACGGCGTCCGGAATCTCCTCGACGACCCCCTGCCAGGACTTCCCGTCGAAGCCTTCCGCCGTGACACGCGCCGGCGCGCCGAGGCGCACCCGCGCGGCGTCGAATTCGTCGAACTCCGCCTCGACGCGCGTGCGCGAGAGGTCCGCAACGGTCACAATGCGGCTGCCCGCCTCGATCGTCTCGCCCGACTCCGCATGCCGCGCAATCACGACCCCGTCGATCGGCGCGAGAATCCGCGTCTTGGCGAGCGTGGCTTCGAGGCGCCGAACGGTGGCGGCCGCCGTTTCGCGGCGCGCGCGGCCGGCTTCGAGGTCCCGCTCGGCGCGGTCGAGGGCCTGCTTGGTTCCGACTTCCCGATCCCAGAGCATCCGGGCCCGCTCGACTTCGGCTTCGAAGAGGCGGATGTCCGCGTCGGCCTCGGTGACGCGCGCTTTCGCCTCGGCGAGCGACGCGCGGTAGTCGTTCGAGCGCAGCTCGGCCAGGAGTTGTCCCTTGCGCACGCTGTCCTTTTCGCGGACCGGGAGATCCACGATCGTGCCGGGCAGATCCGACCCGACGACGACCTGGGCGCCGGGGTAGGTCACGAGCCGTCCCTCGGCCGCGACGTGCGGGGCCGAGACGGCGCTCGACGCCGGAGGAGCGTCGCCCGGGTGTGAGGCCGACTTGCGCGGCGCCGTGGCCGCCCGCGCCTGCAGGACGACGGCGGCGAGAACCGCCAGTCCCAGAACCGGCCACAGAAGCTTCTTGCCGATGCTCGACTTGGTGTCCATGGCGTGCTCCCTCTTCTTGATCCCCTGGCCCCTAACCCCTAACCCCTGGCCCCTGCGCTCAAGCCGCCTGACGGGCTTCAGTCAACTGTCCGTCGCGGATCGCCACGACGCGGTCGGCGATCGTGCGCACCTTCGGGTCGTGCGTGACGACGAGGAGCCCCCGGTTCTCCTTCTTCGCGAGGTCGCGGAAGAGCTCCAGGATCTGGCCGCCGATCTCGGTGTCGAGATTGGCGGTCGGCTCGTCGGCGAGGAGGATCGGGGCGGACCCGGCGAGGGCGCGGGCGATCGCGACGCGCTGCTTCTGGCCGCCCGAGAGGTCGCGCGGCAGGAAGCGCGCGCGGTCGGCGAGGCCCACGGCCTCGATCACGCGCTCGGCCTCCCGGCGCGCGGCGCGGCCCTTCTGCCCCTTCACGTTCAAGGCGTACTCGACGTTCTCGAGCGCCGTCAGCGACGGAAAGAGGTTGAACTGCTGGAAGACGAAACCGATCGATCTCTTTCGGATCGCAGGGAGGCTCCCGGGCCGCTCGGGATCGACGCGCTCGCCGTCCACGACCACCTCGCCCGAAGTCGGCGTCAGGATGCAGCCCGCGATCGAGAGGAGCGTCGTCTTGCCCGAGCCCGACGGGCCTTCCAGGGCCACGATCTCGCCCCGCTCGAGCGCCAGAGACACGCCCCGCAGGACTCGCACGACCTCCCGCCCCTCGCGGAACTCCTTGGTGACGTCGTTGGCTTCGAGAATCATCATCGCGCCTCTCTACGTCCGGAAAACCAGCGCCGGATCGATCGATGCCACCTTGCGGAACGAGATCATCGCGGCCGCCAGGCACATGGCGACGGCGCCGACGAAGACGACGGCGGCGAGCGACGGCGGGATGATCAGCTTCAAATCGATCTTCGCAATCGCCGGGCGCATCGCCCACGTCATCGCGGCCCCGAGGAAGAAGCCGGCCACCGCCGCGATCGCCGCCTGCTTGCCGAGGATCCGGTAGATGTCGCCGTTGCCGCCGCCGATCGCCTTGACGGTCCCGAATTCCTTGATGTGCTCCATCGTCGAGGTGTAGAGCGTCTGCGCCACGACGACGATGCCGACGAGGCACCCGAGGAAGACGGTCAGCGACATGTTGAGGCCGAGTCCCGTGGACTCGACCCAGTAGGCGCGCGACCGCTTCGCCCACTCTTTCTTCGTGTAGACGTCGTTGTAGGGGAGCCGCCGCCGGATCTCGGCCCGCACCCGCTCGAGGTCCGCGGACGGCGCGAGCTTCACCAGGATGTAGGTCGTCTTGTTGGCGAGCGACTGATACGAGAGCTTCTGCGCGCGCTGGAAGTCCATGAAGGAGATCGGCGTCGTCGAGAAGGAGAGCGCGTCGCGGCTGCGCCCGATGATCTTCATCCGCTGGCCGAGGTATTCGCGGTATTCCCCGACCCGGAAGGGGCCGAACCGCTTCTCGGCGGAGTTGTCGAGAAAGACGTACTGCCCGCGCCGCAGGTCCGCGAGGTCCCCCTCAGCGACGTTCCACGGGATGTTCCAGCGCCGGAAGTCCTCGAGCGCGTAGACGAGGGAGGCCTCCTGCGCGCCCGACGGCAGGGTCAGCGTCATGTACCAGACGATCAGGTTGTCCGCCCGCTCGATCCCGGGAATCGAACGGACCCGCTGCACCGCCCCCTCGGGAAACGTGTGGGCGAAGTCGACGTTCGGCGTGTTCTTCGACGTGATCCAGAGGTCGGCGTCGGCGTGCTCGATCGTCACCGAGGCGTTGTCGAGGATCCCGAGGAAGAGGCCGACCTGCACGAACACGAGCGCCACGGCGAACGCGACGCCCGAGACCGTGATCGCGAAGCGCAGCTTGTCGTGGAGCAGGCTCTTGGTGGCGAGATCGACCATGGCGTCACCCCGCGTTGCGGGTCAGGCCCCGGATCATGCGCGTCGATGACGAGCTCGGCGCTCTTCGAGACGGGCTGCCAGGGGACCCAGTCGTCGTTGCACTTGGCGATCTGGAGAGAGATCGCGCCGTGCGTGGCTTCCCAGACCACCTGGGAGAGCAGGTCCGCGTCGGTCAACTCGGGCCGGAAGCGCCCCTTCGCGATCGCCTCGGCGATCGTCTGCCGCAGGAAGGCGTAGGCGTCCTGCTCGGGATTGCCCCGCTCGAGACGGCTCGTCTCGGGCGGGACCGACGGATGGGGCGTCATGAACATGAAGCGGTACTGGTTCGGGTGAGAGAGCCCGAAGTCCACGTAGGCGAGGCCGATCTGCCGCAGCCGCTCGATCGGGTCGGCGATCGCGGCGATCGATCCAAAATGCTTGGCGAGCGCGCCGAAGTCCTCGTCGCAGAGCGCGCGCAGGAGCGTCTGCTTGTCGGCGAAGTGGAAGTAGATCGCCGTCGGCGAGTACTCGATCCGCTCGGCGATCCGCCGCATGGTGACCGCCTCGTACCCCTGCTCGTTGAAGAGCTCGCGTGCGGCGTCCAGGATCTTTTCCCGGATTTCCTGCCGCTCCCGCTCGCGCCTTTCGACGACTCCCATAACGCTCCTCAGTAACTTAACTACGTTAAGTAATAGATCAAGGTTTCTAGATCTCTGTCAACAATGCTTTTGGCGCTCCAGCTAAGTACTTACTGCAGTGACATTTATATATCGGAGCACGCATTGGTTCCGTCCTATAATTCGGTGAAATGAGTCCGCCGTCGGAACGCGAACGTGAGTGGGCTGCTCAGTGGGCAGGCGCCAGTCAGGCTCTCGCACAGCAGAGACGGCGGGAACTTCGCGAGCTCTCGCAAGACCGGGCTCTGGCCGCCTCGGAGGCGCTTCTATCACTCGTTGCGACTTTGGCCGGGAGCCTCCCGCCGAGTCGTACATCGGGCCTGGTCGTACAGCAGGCACTGCTGCACGGGCGCCGGCCGTCTTGAATCCGATCTTCCGAGCGGCCCTGGAGGTTCAAGGCATCTGCGTCTCGGAGGGCTGGCCCTTCTGCTTCATCGGCGGTCTCGCGGTGCAGAGATGGGGAGAACCTCGAGTGACCGTCGACGTGGACTTGACGATCGTCGCCGGGTTCGGCGGCGAGGCCGCTTGCGCCGACCTGCTGCTGTCGAAGATGCGGGGCCGGATCCCGGATGCGCGTCCGTTCGCGCTTCGAAATCGCGTGCTCCTGCTCGAGGATTCGGCGGGCATGCCGATCGATGTGGCTCTCGGAGCCATGCCGTTCGAGCATCGCTGCGTCCAGAGATCGTCGCCCTGGTCGATTGGACCGGACGATACCCTCCGGACTTGCAGCGCCGAAGACTTGATCGTCTTGAAGGCCTTTGCCGGGCGGGAACGAGACTGGCTGGACATCGAGGGCATCGTGGCGCGGCAACCGAGCCTGGACCGAAAGCTGATCTGGCAGGAGCTCGAGCCGCTCCTGGATCTCAAGGGCGACACGGCCTCCGCGGAAAGACTGAGACAGGCGCTCTCCGACTGACGGGATTCTGTCTCCGGGAGACAACTTTTCCGGAGGCAGGGAAATCGGTGCGCCGACCTAGTGCGACGTCTCCACCCGACGCCTGCGGCCCGGGCCGTGGAACGCCGGCCGGCCGAGCAGGAAACCCTGGCCGAACGGGATACCGAGGTCCACGAGCGCGTTTCGCTCCTCTTCGCGCTCGATTCCCTCGGCGATGACGATCGCGCCGATGCGGCTCCCGATCGCCGCGAGACTCGCGATGATCTCGCGCTTGATCGGATCTCCCTCGAGGTTGCGCACGAGCGAGTCCGCCACCTTGATGTAGTCCGGGCGCAGATTCAGGATCGTCTCGAGGCCCGAGTACCCCGAGCCCGCGTCGTCGATTGCGATCTGCAGCTTCGATCCGCGGATCCGCCGGACGATCTCGGCGAAGGAGGAGTAGTCGCCGACCATCTCCTTCTCCGAGATCTCGACGACGACGTCGGTGTGGCTGCGGTTGATCGCCTTGAGGTTCCGCTCGTCGAGGAAAATCGGGTGGCGCAGCAGCTGCGAGGAGGCGTTGACGAAGAGCCGCCCGGAGTTGACCGCGCGCGGCAGGCTCTTGAAGATCGTCTCGAGGCAGAGCGTCTCGAGCTCGACCCCCATTTCGTTTTCGTGCGCGACGGCGAAGAGGACGCTCGGCCGCTCGAGCGCGCTGCCGTGCGGGCCGCGGATGAGCGCTTCGTAGCCGTGGATCCTCCCGTCGGGCAGCGACCGGACCGGCTGGAAGGCGGCCGTCAACCGGCGCCGCCCGATGACGCCCTTCAACTGCGCGCAGAGGTCGAGCTTTTCCCGCGTTTGCCGCTGCGAGACGATCTTGACCGCTTCGGCGAGCGTGCGGATCAGATGCCGGGAGGGGCGCGCCCGCGGGTTGTCGTCGGCCGTCAGGCTCGAGACGTGGACGCTCATGAGATCGACGGTCGTCCCTCCGAAGGTGTGGCGCAGCCGCCGGATCGCGGAGATCTGGAAATCCAGTGCGACCTGCTCGATCGACGGAAACGCCCGGCCTCGCAACGGCGCCGAAGGCAGGTCGAAGAGGATGTAGAAGCCATCGGAGCCGGAGTAGCGCAACGACGCGAAGTACGGCGCGAGCTTCGAGGCGGCGATGTCGGCGCGGAGCCCGTTCGCCACCGCCAGGAGCACCCGGTCGTAAACTTCCCAGCCGTACAGCTCTTCGAAGCCGAAGAACTTTCCGATCTGGACGTAGATCACGCCGAGCTTCTCGATCCGGTCGATCGCGGTCAAACGCTCCGGCTCGTCGAACGGATGGAGCGGCAGGCCCGTCACGTCGTCGTAGACGAGGCGCTCCTGGCGCAGGCGCTCGACGCTCTTGCCGGCGGGATCGGCGGGGGCCCCGGCCGGCAGCAGGGAAATCGGGCCCGTGCGGCGCTTCGGGATCATGGCTCCTCTCGTTCTTTCTCCGCCTCCGGCGCGAGGACGGCGGCAATCTTGCGCCGCAGCTCGTCGGCGCCGAACGGCTTGGCCAGGTAGTCGGACCCGCCGAGCTGCATGGCGGTGATCCGGTCCTTCAACTCCTGACGGCCGGTCAGAAACAGGATCGGGACGCTTCGTGTCGTGGACTGCCGGCGCAGAATCGCGCAGAGCTCCCAGCCGCTCATGCCCGGCATGTTGACGTCGAGGATGACGAGGTCGGGCGCCGTCCGCAGCAGCTCCGGCAGGGCCGCGCGGGCATCGCCGGGCGACTCGACCGCAAAGTCATCGGCGGGGAGCAGGTCGCGGATCGCGGCGCCGACTCCGGGCTCGTCGTCCACGACGACGATGCGTCTCACCGCGTCCCCCGAGCGAAGGGGAGGAGGATCGTCACCTCGGAGCCGAATCCCGCTTCGGAGGTCAGGCTGATGCGGCCGCCGTTGGCCTCGAGGATCTCCTTGGTCACGGCGAGACCGATTCCCTTGCCGCGGGCGCCCGAGGCGACCGCGCCGGTTCCGCGGAAGGAGTAGTCGAAGGCGTGCGTGCGCTCCTCGGGGGACATGCCGATCCCGGTGTCCTTGAAGACGACGAAGGCGTGCCGGCCCGCCGGCCCGGCGCGGATGCGGATCTCGCCCTCTTCGGGCGTGTACTTGACGGCGTTTTCGAGCACGTTGCGGAAGGCTCGCTGCAAGGCGACCGGGTCGGCCGCGACGGGCAGCTGCGGCTTCTCGGCAATGAACTCGATCCGGCGGCTCCCGCCGAGAGAGAGCCGGTAGGCCGTCGCGAGCGAGCCGAGGATCTCGACCAGGTCGGCGGTCGGCGGCGTCGCGTCCGAGGAGAACGTCGGGGCCGCCGGCGCCGCTCCGCGCGGCTCGGATCGGGGCGGGCTCGGTTCCGACGCCCCGAGCAGCTTCTCGGCGAGCTCGATCTCGCGCGAGAGGTTCGCGAGGTGCTCGGCGTTCGGGAGCTCCCCGCGCCTGGCGCCTTCGGCGATCAGATCCGCGTAGACGCGCATCACCGAGAGGGGTGACTTGAGATCGTGGAGGATCCCCTCCTCGCGGCGGGCCGCGGGGACGGCCGTCGCGCCCGGCAACGGCGGTCCGACTTCCATCGCCATCGACGCGAGACGTTCCGGGGCGTCCGGGAGGGCGAGGTCAGCCGACGCGGCCAGTCGCCGCCGGCCCGTCGCCGCCTCGAGAGCGACGAGGAGCCCGGGCGCCGCGAGAGCCGTCAGCAGGACCGGAAAGAAGCCGGGCCCGGACGCCGGCAGCGCGCCCCAGGCGACGAGTCCCCCGAGAGTCGCGGCCGACACGACCGCGTAGAAGCGCGCGGCGGGCTTGCCTTCGAGCTGCCAGGCGAGCGCGACCCCCGCGGGCAGGAGCAGCGCGAAGAGGGCCTGACCGCCCCCGAGCGGTGCGATCGCCGACCAGAGCAGAGCCTGGTCCGCCAGGATCGCGAGGGGCGAGGCGAAGCCCGCGAGCCCGCCGGCGAAGTCGCGCGTGAAGAGGAAGGCCGCGGCGAGCGAGGACCCCGCGAGGATCGAGAAGAGGCGCGCGTCTCCGGCGCCGAGAGCGATCGCGAGCAGGCAGAAGAGGGAGAAGAGCGCCGCCGACGCCGCCCGATGCGCGGCGAGCGACGACGTCAAACGCGGGCCTCTGCTCCCTCTCCCCCGCGGGGAGAGGGACGGGGTGAGGGGGCCTCAAACATACGCGCACCCGACCCGCACCCCTCCGTCCGGGAGTGGCGCCCAGTTAATCGCCTTCAGTCGCACGGGATGGCGCTCGGAGTTCAAGCGGCGGAAGATCTCGCCGGTCCAGCGCTTCGGCCACTTCTCCGGCTGCGGAGCGCGAAGCGCCACGCCGCCGAAGCTGACGTCCACGACCGGCACGGTCCAGGGGTCGGCCCCCTGCCGAATCAGGCGCACGCTGGTGTCGGCTGGCGAGAAGCGCGGGTAGTTGCGCCGCTCCATGCCCGGAAAGTTCGCCTGCTCGCGGCACTGGTAGAGGCGCAAGTCCGTCACCTTGAGCAGGAAGTCGACGGTCCTCCCGTCGGTCGGGTAGGTCGAGATGCCGTAGTGGAGCCCGACTCGGAGCTCCGACCGGTGCGGCAGCGAGAGCGCCGAGACGCGCTTGCGGATGCGCTCGGCGACTTCGACGGCGTAGAGCAGATTCGTGTTCGGGAGCACGACGACGAACTCGTCCCCGCCCCAGCGGCATCCGGCATCCACCGTCCGGAGCGATTGGCGCACGACGCGCGCCGTGCGCAGGAGCACGTTGTCTCCGGCCGGGTGCCCGTATCGGTCGTTGACGGCCTTGAAGTCCTTCAGGTCGAGCATCACGACCGAGACGATTCCTTCCGAGCGCTCGGCGCGCGCGATCTCCCGGGCGAAGTGCTCGAGGAGGAAGCGGCGGTTGTAGAGGCCGGTCAGCGGGTCGGTCAGCGCCGAGAGCCGGAGCTTCGAGAGCTCGCGCTCCGGCACGAGGCAGGGCTCCTTCAGCTTTCCGCGGCGGCTGTGGAAGTGATGGACGAGCGCGGTCTGGAGCGAGAGGGGGCGGCCGAGCACGTCCCGCATCCGGGGGAAGAGGTGCTCGATCTCCACCCAGGACGACTCCGCGTCCGAGAGCGAGAGCGTGATGCCGAGCCACTCCGAGAAGAGCTGTCGGAGGAGCTCCGATCGCTTCGCGTGGCGCGAAGCGAGGAGCAGCGCCCGCTTGAAGCGCGGCAGAGAAAAGTCACGCTGGCGTCCGAGCCGCGCAAGCGCCCCGACGCGAGGATTCGCCTCCTCCTGGTCCAACCCCACCGCCTCCTGGCCCGGCGCTCGGCCGGGCGCCATTCTACGGGTGCCGGCGGTTCTGCCGCGCCGCGCGCGCGAGCGGCAGATCCGCGCTCTCGTCTTCCCGTGTCATTTGAGCGACGGCGCCGGCCGCCTCTTCGACGGCGTCGTTCAGCGAGAAGACGAGAACCATCTGCCCTTCTTTCAAGAGATCCACCAGCTCCCGATCCGAACGCGCCCAGAGGACGCGGTTACCGACGACGAGCAGACGCGCTTCCGCGAGATCCGAGTCGGGGTCGAGCCGCGACAGCGCCTCGGCGCAGCGGCGGATCCTCGCGAGGCCGATTCCCGCCGCGCGCAGCCGCGCCGCGACGCGAAGGCGCACGACGTCGGCGAAGGAGTAGCGGCGCGCGGACCCGTAGCCCGTCGCCCGTTCGAGCGACGGCTTCAGGAACCCCTGCCGATCCCAGTGGTCGAGCTGCCTCGGCGAGAGGCCCGTCAGCCGGGCCGTCTCCGCGGTGGAGAAGCTTTGGCGGAGGACACCGCTGAATTTCATTGCTGTAGTTTTGCAATTGTAACACGGCAGGAGGTTTAGCGACCAATTGGACGCGGAAGGCCTTTCGCGATCGAGGTCTCCGCTGTCGGGTCTCCGTCAAACCTCTGCAGCCGCTCCCCGTATGAAATACTGGAACTGACCGGTCAGTTTCTAATTGACCGGTCTGGTTCGTCTTTGCCTTCGGAAGGAATGCGATGCCGCGCGTCAAGACGGACGAAAAGCTCGAAGAGATCCTCACGGCCTCCTCCCGGGTCTTCTCGCAGAAGGACTTCCACGAGGTCCTGATCGACGAGATCGCCGAGGTCGGCGGGATCGGCAAAGGGACGGTCTACCGCTACTTCCGCACGAAGGAAGACCTCTACTTCGCGACCATCCTGCGCGGGCTCGACCGGGTGGACGGCGTCCTCTCGAAGGCCCTTCCGCAGGAGGCGTCGCCCACCCGGCGCCTCGAGCGGATCGCGCGGGAGATCCTGACGTTCTTCTGGAACCAGCGTTCGTTGCTGATGCTCGTCTACCGCGACGAGCGCTCGCTGCGGTCGAGGCGGGGCCCGCTCCGGGAGCGGCACGACCGCCTCGTGCGGCAGGTCCAGGAGGCGATCGTCGAGGGCATCGAGCGGCGTGAGTACCGCGGGGTGGATGTGTACACCGCCGCCGAGCTCTTTCTGGGAATGATCCGCGGGATCAACATCTTCCGCAGGGACGAAGACACGGTCGAAGCCCTGGTGGCCGAGATCGTCGGCGTTTTCACGCGCGGGATAACCCGGTCGGAAGGGGAGCGATGAAGGGGAGTCGGGAGAGCTCGAGCCGCGTCCGCTGGCGCCTGGCGACGGCGACGGCCGCCGGCGCGCTCTTCGCGGCGGCCTGCGGGCACTTCACCCCCGGAAACACGATCTCGAAATCGGTCGCTCCGTCGCCGGAGATCCCCTGGACGCCGCCTCCCGAGGGGCGCACGCCGCAGGAGGCGCCCCAGAAGCTCGAGATTCCCGAGGCGTACACGAAGCCGGGCACGACGCTCTCGCTCGCCCAGCTCGTGGACGTCGCGCTCCGCAACAACCCGTTGACCCGGCAGGCCTGGCACTTCGCCCGCGCCGCGGCGGCGGAGGTCGGCGTGCAGCGTGCGGAGTTCTATCCCGTCGTCGAGCTCGACGGCTCGATCACGAGACAGAAGACGGCCGCGGTCGGAGGGCAGTTTCGCTACCTGCAGACGACCTACGGGCCCGCGGCGTCGTTGAACTGGCTCCTCTTCGACTTCGGAGGCGGCCGCGCGGCGGACGTCGCGGAAGCGCAGGCCGCGCTCTACGCCGCGGACTGGGTGCACAACGCCGCGATCCAGGAAGTGGTCCTGCAGGTCGCGCGGTCCTACTACCTCTACTTGAACGCGAAGTCGCTCGTCGTCGCGCGGCAGTCGAACCTCGAAGAAGCTCAGCGGAGCCTCGAGGCGGCCGACGAGCGCCACCGGGCGGGCGTCGCGACGATCGCCGACGTCCTCCAGGCCCGCACCTTCGTTTCCCAGGCGCAGCTGAACCTGCAGGACGCGCAGGGCCAGGTGCAGGTGATCCGCGGCGCCCTCGCGACCGCGGTCGGCGTGCCGGCCACGATCCCGGTGGACGTGGGAGAGCTCCCCGAGGATCTCCCGCTCGACCGCGTCGCCGCGAGCGTCGACGAGCTGATCGCCCGGGCCTCGACGGCGCGTCCCGAGCTCGCGGCCCGGCGCTTCGAAGCGGAGGCGGCGCGCCAGCGGATCCAGTCGGCCCGCTCCGACGGCCTGCCGAAGCTCTTCGCGGTCGGGTCGGCCAATCGGACCTACTACTACCATCCGACCGGCGCGCCCTATTCGGACAACTACTCCGGCTCCTTTCTCCTGACGATCCCGGTCTTCACGGGTCTCGAGACCGTCTACAGCACGCGCAAGGCGAAGGAAGAGGCGGAGGAGGCCCGGGCGGCGGCCGATCTGACGGAAGACCAGGTCATCCTCGACGTCTGGACGAGCTACTACGCCGTCCAGACGGCGGCGCAGCGGGTGAAGACCTCGCGCGACCTCCTCGCGAGCGCCACGCAATCGGCCGACGTCGCGCAGGGGCGCTACAAGGAAGGGGTCGGCAGCATCCTGGACCTGCTGACCGCGCAGGCCTCGCTCTCCAACGCGCGCGCACAGGAGGTCGAGGCGAGGTCGCTCTGGTTCCTCGCGATGGCGCAGCTCGCGCACTCGACCGGAGCGCTGCTGCCGCGCGCGGCGGAGATCACGAATCCCGCGGGCGCGGCGGGCAAGGAGAGCGGGGGGAGTCGATGACTAGGGCGGCGTTGGGAGGACGGTGGCGCGGCGCCTTTCTCCTGCCGGCGGCGATCCTCGCCGCGGCGGCGGGCGGGGCCTGCGGGAAGCGAGGGAAATCGGCGCCTCCCGCCGAGACCGTGCCGGTGCTCGCCGCGAAGGTCGAGCGGCGGGCGGTGCCGCTCGAGGTCCGCGCGATCGGCCACGTGGAGGCGCTCTCGACGGTGGCGGTGAAGACGCGCGTGGGCGGCGAGATCACCGAGGTCGCCTTCCGCGAAGGGCAGGACGTCAAACCGGGGGACCTCCTCTTCGCGATCGACCGGCGTCCCTACGAAGCGGCGCTCTCGGAGGTTCGCGCCCGGCTCGAGCGCGACCGCGCGCTCGCGAAGAACGCCGAGGAGAGCGCGGCGCGCTACGCCGAGCTCGTCAAGAAGGACTTCGTCACGCCGCAGCAGTACGACGAGATGAAGGCGAATTCCGCCGCCGCGCAGGCGACGGTGCGCGCGGACGAAGCGGCGATGAGGACGGCGGAGCTGAATCTCGCGTACTGTCGCATCGCATCCCCAATCGCGGGACGCACCGGGAGCATCCTCGTCCACGGCGGGAACATCCTGAAGGACAACGACGACCGCGCCCTCGTGACGATCAACCAGATCCGGCCGATCGCGGTCTCCTTCACCGTCCCGGAGGGCTCGCTCGAAGCGATCCGCTCGCGCTTCCGCGCGGGCGAGAAGCTCGAGGTCCGCGCGATACCGTCCTCGGGCGCCGCGCCCGAGGTGGCGCCGGCCGGGGCTGCCCCCGCGGAGGAGTCGGCGTCCCCCGCGAAGGACCTGGAGGTGGGCCAGCTCTCGTTCGTGGACAACGCGGTGGACAGCGCGACCGGCACGATCCGGCTGAAGGCGAGCTTCGCGAATCCGTCCGGCGCGCTCTGGCCGGGACAGTTCGTCAACGTCGTTCTCGCCCTCTTGACCGATCCGAACGCGGTCGTGATACCGACACAGGCGCTGCAGAACGGGCAGCAGGGCCAGTTCGTGTTCGTCGTCAAGAGCGACCTGACCGTCGAGCCGCGGCCGGTGACCGTCGCGCGCACGCAGGGCGCCTACGCGGTCATCGCCAGGGGGCTCGAGCCCGAGGAGCGCGTCGTGACGGACGGGCAGCTCCGTCTGGCGCCCGGGTCGAAAGTGGAGATCAAGCCGGAGGGGGAGGTGCGCTCGTGAATCTGTCGGAGCTCTTCATCCGCCGCCCCGTCGCGACGACCCTCGTGATGGTCGGGCTCCTCCTGTTCGGCATCATGGCGTACCGGCTGCTCCCGATTTCGGACCTGCCGAACGTGGACTTTCCGACGCTCCAGGTCTCGGCGACTCTCCCGGGCGCCTCTCCGGAGACGATGGCCGCTTCGGTCGCCACACCGCTCGAGCGCCAGTTCTCGACGATCGCCGGGCTCGACTCGATGACCTCGACCTCGATGCTCGGCTCCACACAGATCACGCTGCAGTTCACGCTCTCGCGCAACCTCGACGCCGCGGCGCAGGACGTCCAGTCGGCGATCGCCGCCTCGGCCAGGCAGCTGCCGCCGAACATGCCGGCGCCCCCCTCCTATCAGAAGGTCAACCCGGCCGATTCCCCGATCCTCTACCTCTCGCTCGTCTCGGACACGCTGCCGCTCTCGACCCTGGACGAGTACGGCCAGACCATGATGGGCCAGCGCATCTCGACGGTCTCCGGGGTCGCGCAGGTGCTCGTGTACGGATCGCAGAAGTACGCGGTGCGCATCCAGCTCGACCCGCGCGCGCTCGCCTCGCGCGGGATCGGGATCGACGAAGCCGCCGCGTCCGTCCGCGCCGCGAACGTCAACCTGCCGACGGGGACCCTCTACGGCCGGCACCAGGCCTTCACCGTCGAGACCAACGGTCAGTTGACGCGCGCCGAGAGCTACGGCCCGCTCGTCGTCGCCTACCGCAACGGCTCCCCGGTGCGCCTCCAGGACGTCGGCCGGGCGCTCGACTCGGTCGAGAACGACAAGGTCGCGGCGTGGAGCGTGAACAGCAAGGGGTCGTCCCGCACGATCACGCTCGCGATCCAGAAGCAGCCGGGCACCAACACGGTCGAAGTCGTGGACCGGATCCGGCAGCTCCTCCCCACCTTCGAGAAGCAGCTGCCCGCCTCGGCGAGGCTTCGGGTCCGGTTCGACCGGTCGGTCTCGATCCGGGAATCGGTCGACGACGTCAAGTTCACGCTCCTGCTGACGCTCTGCCTCGTCGTGCTCGTGATCTTCCTCTTCCTGCGCAACCTCTCGGCGACGGTGATCCCGAGCCTCGCGCTGCCCCTGTCGCTCGTCGGAACCTTCGCGGTCATGTACGGGCTCGGATACAGCCTCGACAACCTGTCGCTCATGGCGCTGACGCTGTGCGTCGGCTTCGTCGTGGACGACGCGATCGTCGTGCTCGAGAACATCGTGCGCCACATGGAGCTCGGGGAGAAGCCTTTCGAGGCGGCGCTGAAAGGGGCGAAGGAGATCGGCTTCACGATCATCTCGATGACGATCTCGCTCGCGGCGGTCTTCATCCCGGTTCTCTTCATGGGCGGGATCGTCGGCCGCCTCTTCCGCGAGTTCTCGGTCACGATCGCGGCGGCGATCCTCATCTCGGGGTTCGTGTCGCTGTCGCTCACGCCCATGCTCTGCAGCCGCTTCCTGCGGCCGGAGCACGATCGCACGCGCGGCCACGGGCGCGTCTACATGGCGCTCGAGCGGGTCTTCGACGGCTCGCTCGCTTTCTACGAGAGGACGCTGCGCTGGACGCTCGGACGGAAGCGCGCCGTGATGGTCTTCTCGGCGCTCATCCTGGCGGCGACGGCGTGGCTCTTCGTCCGGATGCCGAAGGGCTTCCTGCCGAGCGAGGACAACGGCAGCGTCTTCGGGTTCACCGAGGGGGCGCAGGGGATCTCGTATCGAGGCGATGGTCGAGAAGCAGAAGCAGGTGGCGGCGATCCTGGGCCAGGACCCGAACGTCCAGACCTTCATGTCCTCGATCGGAATGCGGGGAGGCTCGAATCAAGGGATCGTCTTCGCGACGTTGAAGCCGCGGCGCGAGCGCGACCAGTCGCCCGACGACATCATCCAGAAGCTCCGGCCGCAGCTGGCGAAGGTGACGGGCATGCGGGTCTTCCTCCAGAACCCTCCGCCGATCCGGATCGGCGGCAGCCTGACCAAGAGCCAGTACCAGTTCACGCTGCAGGGAGCCGACACGACGGAGCTCTACCGGATCGCTCCCGTCCTCGAGAGCAAGATGCGGGACCTGCCCGGCCTCCAGGACGTCACGAGCGACCTGCAGCTGCAAGAACCCGCAGGTTCGAGTCGAGATCGACCGGGACCGCGCCGCGGCGTTCGGCGTCACGCCGGAGCGGATCGAGGACGCGCTCTACACGGCCTACGGCTCCCGCCAGATCTCGACGATCTACGCCCCCAACAACCAGTACCAGGTCATCATGGAGCTCGCGCCCGAGTACCAGCGCGACCCGTCGGCGCTGTCGCTCCTCTACGTGCGGTCGCGATGTCGGGCGAGCTCGTGCCGCTCGCGGGCCTGGCGAGGTTCACGCAGAGCACGGGGCCGCTGTCGGTCAAGCACCTCGGCCAGCTCCCCGCGGTCACGATCTCCTTCAACCTGCGGCCCGGGACGTCGCTCGGCGAGGCGGTGACGGCGGTCGAGAAGGTGGCGAAGCAGACACTGCCGGCCACGATCGCGACGAGCTTCCAGGGGACGGCGCAGGCGTTCCAGTCTTCGACGCGCGGCCTCGGGATGCTGCTCCTGATGGCGGTGCTCGTGATCTACCTCGTGCTCGGCGATCCTCTACGAGAGCTTCATCCACCCGCTGACGATCCTGTCGGCGCTGCCGTTCGCGGGCTTCGGCGCGCTCGTGACGCTCCTGATCTTCGGCGTCGAGGTCTCGATCTACGCGTTCGTCGGGATCATCCTGCTGGTCGGCCTCGTCAAGAAGAACGGCATCATGATGGTCGACTTCGCGCTCGAGGCGCAGCGCGTCGCACGGCAAGAACGCCGGAAGACGCGATCTACGAGGCGTGCCTCGTGCGGTTCCGGCCGATCATGATGACGACGATGGCGGCCCTGATGGGCACGCTCCCGATCGCGCTCGGCTTCGGCGCGGGCGCCGAGTCGCGGCGGCCGCTGGGCCTCGCGGTCGTCGGCGGCCTTCTCTTCTCCCAGATGCTGACGCTCTACGTGACGCCGGTCTTCTACATCTACATGGACCGGCTGCAGCAGCGGATCGGCCGCGGGAAGAGGAAGCGGCCGCACGCCGAGCCCGGGCGAATCGACGCCGAGGCCGGCGAGTCCCGCCGGCCCGCCGCCGCCGCCCTGCGCTCCGTCGAAAGCTAGCGGCGTTCCCCGAGGGTGCGGGGGCACGGGGTCAACCGTGCACTCCTGCGCTTTTTGGGGACATCGGCACTTCCCCGCCACGCCTCGAGACAACTAAGGGGCACGGGGTCAACCGTGCACTCCTGCGCTTTTTGGGGACATCGGCACTCTTCCACTCACCACGCCTCGAGACAACTAGGGGGTGAGATCCCCGGAGGACTTGCTTGCCGCGTCCACTGAGGCTCGAGTTCGAAGGCGCGGTCTATCACGTTGTCGCTCGCGGCAACGACCGGCGGACCATCTTTCTCGACGACTGGGACCGCGAGACCTATCTCGACAGGCTGGCGAGCTGTCGGGCCCGCTTCGGCTTCTTCGTCTACGCGTTCTGCCTCATGGACAACCACGTCCATCTGGTTCTCGAGCGTGGACCCGACACGCTCTCTCGAATCATGCTGACCCTTCAGTCCTTCTACGGCCAGCGCTTCAACAGGCGCCACGATCGGGTGGGGCACCTCTTTCAGGGCCGCTACAAGGCCTTTCTGGTCGAGAAGGATCGATACCTCATCGCGCTCTTGCGGTATGTGCATTCGAATCCCCTCAAGGCCGGTCTAGTGGCGCGCGCAGAGCACTATCGGTGGTCAAGCGACCGCTTCTATCGAACGGGGAAGGGCCCCCACTGGTTGGATCTCGACCGGGCGCTCCGGCTCCTGGGACGGACCAGATCGGAGGCGCTTCGGAGATACCGACAGTTGATGGGAGACGGCTCCGATGACTTCTACGACAAGGCCCCCGCGGTCGCGAACACGATCAAGGGAGACGACGAGTTTGTGCGCCGAGTTCTGTCCCGGGCGGAAGCGGCTCAGCCGACGTCAACCGGTTGGACGATCGAAGCAATCGCCGCGGCGGCCGCTGCCGTCGAAGGACTTTCGATCGATCAACTGAAGCGGCGGGGACAGCGGGCGCGTCCCTCGCGCGCACGTGCGATTGCCGCGTGTTTCGCCAGACACGAGGCGCGGATTCCGGTGTCGCGGGTCGCGAAGTACTTCGGCAGAGATGAATCGACGCTGATCCGCACGGTCCGGAAGGTCGAGGATGCGCTGGAGACGGACGAACCGCTCCGAGCGCGCCTGCGGGAGCTGGCGAAGCGGCTGAAGCCAAAAAGCGCAGGAGTGCACGGTTGACCCCTAGCGTTCTAGCGTTTTCGGACGGCGAGGGCGTAGAAGAGGAGGCCCACGAGGCCGAAACCGGCGGCGCCGCCGCCGACCTGGACGAAGAAGGCGGTCTTGTCGGGCGTGTCGGCGGGCGGGATGAGCGCGAGCACGATCGCGACGAGCGTCGTCAGGAAGCCCAGGCCGTTCCAGAAGAGGCTCCCCGCGCGCCCGCCCGGCACCGGGACCGCGCCCGGCGTCGCCGCGATCTGGCGCTCGAGGCGGATCGCCGCCGCGAACATGTAGAGAAACGGGATGAAGTAGACGATCAGCGTGGCGTTGACGAGCTTCAAGTACGCCGCCTTGACGGTCGAGCCCTGGGTCGCGGCCAGGATGAAGAGGACCGAGAGGACGCCCTGGACGAGGAGGGCCACGTAGGGGGTCTTCCATCGCGGATGCGTCCGCGCGAAGACGGGCGGCAGGTACTTGTCCAGGCCCCCCACGAAGAGGAGACACGCCGAGCCGACGAGCCACGCCCCGAGACCTCCGAGGCCCGCGAGTGTGAGGAGGATCGCCGTCGGCGGCCCGAGCCAGGGAAGGCCCACGCGCGCGCCCGCCTTCGTGACCGCCTGCAGGACGCCCGAGATGATCGACGTCTCGTTGGGCGGGAGCGCCCACAGCAGCGAGAGGGTGCCCAGGAGATAGCAGGCCGCGATCGTCAGTCCGGAGATCACGATCGCCCGCGGGAAGGTCTTCTTCGGCTCGACGACCTCATCCGGCGATCGTCGGCGCGAGCTCCAACCCTGCGAAGCCGAAGCAGAGGTTCGCGAAGAAGAGCACCGTCGAGAGCCTCCCGAAGTCCGGCAGGAGCGAGGCCGCGGGAATCGGCGTGGCGGAGCCGAACCGCAGTAGCGCCAGGACCCCGACGACGAGCAGGACGACCGACGGCACCCACTGCGCGAGGCCGCCGATGTTCTGGACCCAGCGCCCGGTCTTCATGCCGACGATGTTGAAGCCGAGCGCGACGGCGAGGAGCACGATCGAGGCGATCCCGGTGAAGGCGGCGCTCTGCTCCAGGGCCGCGAACCGGAGCCCGAAGACGTACAGCGCAAACACGACGGTTGAGAGCGCGAGCGTGGGGAAGTAGAGGACGTTGTTTGCCCAGTAGAGCCAGCCGGCCAGAAACCCGTGCTTCGGCCCGAAGGCGCGCGTCGTCCAGACGTAGAGGCCGCCCTCCTCCGGAATCGCGGTCGCGAGCGCGGTGACCGCGAAGCCCTGCGGAATGAAGAACGCGACCGCGGCGAGCACCCAGAGCGAGAGCGAAGACGGGCCGTTGGCCGCCGCGAGCGCGACCCAGCGCATTCCGACGATCGCCGCGACGTTGAAGAGGACGATGTCGCGGGTCTTGAGAGCGCGCTCGAGGGCCATTACCGACTCCGCGGCCTACCGAAGCCCTTCGATCAGGTAGAGGTCGGAGGTCCCGGCCCGGGAGAATCCGTAGGCGTAGGACTTGCCGTCCGACGTGACGAAGACGGGATAGATCTCGATGATCCCCGCGCGCTCCGGGCGGCGCGAGGCTCCGGATCGGCTGGCGCCCGCCGGTCTCGACGTCCACGCGAACGATCTCCGCGGGAATGCTGCCGGTCACGCCGAAGTAGATCGATTTCCCGTCCGGTGCCCAGCGAATCAGGTCGAGGTCCTTCGTCTCAGGGACGGACCGCGGCTTGCCGCCCCCGACGGGGATGAGAAAGAGATCCTCTGTCCATTCTCCATAGCCGGCCACCCACAGCCCGTCGGGGGAGACCGAGCCCAAATTGATCCCGTATCCGCGGTCCGTGATCGGCCGCGGCTTTCCCGAGGGGAGGTCCTGGACGTAGAGGCGCCTTTCTCTTCCGGGCTCCGCCGCAAGGAGGACGAGACGGAAGCCGTCGGGGAAGAAGGCCGCCGCCGAGACCGCCTGGAACATTGGCTCTTCGAGGGTCACGGCCGCGCCGGTCCCGGTGGGCTGCAAGACGAGCTTGCTGCTGGAGCCGGGCGCGCGGACGAGGACCCGCTTGCCGTCCGGAGAGAGCGCGAATGCCGTGCCCTCACCCAGCTTGACGGCCGGCGAGCCGTCGGTCGAACGGAGGTAGTGCGCGCCCACCTGACCCGTGGCGTCGCCGAGCTCGTTGATCAGGATCGAGCGGCCGTCGTCGGAGAAGCCGGCGAGCCGCGATCCGTCGAACCAGGAGAGGTCCCTCTCGGCGGCGGCGCCCGGAGCCAGCCCGAAGATCCCGGGTTGGCTCCCGTACCGCTCGACGAGAGCCCGGCCGTCGCGAGAGATGTCGTGAACGATCATCCCGACCGCGGCGCTCGTGATCGTTCGGATGCGGCCCGCGAGGTTCACCGCCCGGAGAAAGAACTGGCCGCGGTCTCCGCGGTCGTCGAACCAGATCTCTTCACCCGAAGGGCTCCAGGCGAGCCCCTGTCCGCGCATCCCCTTCTCCACGAGCCGGGCCGTCTTTCCGGAGAGATCGACCGTGAGGATGGCATTGGTTTCATCCGACGCGCGCTGAATCAGAGCGAAGCGGTCGCCCTTCGGCGAAATACGAACGTGGCGGATGGCATGCTCGTCGGCATAGACGACCTTGCCGGCGGGAAGCTCCAGCCGATTCTGGCCTTCCCGGAACTGGACGATCGCGAGCTGCTTGCCGTCGGGCATCCAGTTCTGCCCGCTCGACGAACTCGGTCATGGCCCGCGGCGCTCCTCCGCCGATTGGCATCGTGGCGAGCGTGCCGACCCCGGAGGGGCCTCCGAGGAAGCGCTCCCGCAGGGAGATCGCGAGATCGCCAGAGGGCGAGACGGAGGAGAGATCCGCGCTCTTCGTGCCGATCGGGGTCGATTCGGGGCCCTCGAGCCGCGTCGTGTAGATCTCGATCGGCTGGCCTTCCCAGGATGCCCCGTAGACGACGCTCTGCCCGTCCGGCGCGAAGCGGGCGGTGCCGATGTTGCCGCGGCGGAAGGTCAGCCGCCGGTAGGTCGGCGCGGACGGCTTCTCCTGGCGCCAGACGAGATGTCCGAGCAGGGCGCCGACGGCGAGCGCCACCGTCGCGAGCAGCGCCAGACGGGAGGTGGCGACTCGCCGGGCCGGCTTCCCGAGCGCGCCGACGGCGCCCGCCGCGCTCGGCGAGGAGATTCCCGTGAGCGCTTCGAGCGCGAAGGCGACGTCGTGCGCGGAATGGAACCTCTGCTCGGGGTTCTTCTCGAGACAGTGTCGCACGATGCGTTCGAGGCCGGGGGAGATCGCCTGGTTCGTGACCGAGAGGTCGGGCGGATCTTCCTTCAAGATCGCCGACATCGTGTCGGCCGCCGAGTCGCCTTGGAAGGCGCGCCTGCCGGCAAGCATCTCGTAGAGGATTGCGCCGAAGGAGAAGAGGTCGCTGCGGGCGTCGGCGGGCCTTCCGCGCACCTGCTCGGGCGACATGTAGCCGAGCGTGCCCATCACGACGCCGGGCTCTGTGCCGGCGGTCGCGGTGGGAAGGCTCGTCGCCTGCGAGCCCTCCTCCTGATGGGTCAGTTTCGCCAGGCCGAAGTCGAGGATCTTGACGCGGCCGTCGCGCGTGACGAAGAGGTTCTCGGGCTTCAAGTCCCTGTGGACGATGCCCTTCTCGTGCGCTGCGGCGAGACCGTGCGCGATCTGGAGCGCGTAATCGGTCGCCTTGCGTGCGGATAGCTTCCCGCCCGCCAGGACCGAGCGCAGCGTCTCGCCCTCGAGCAGCTCCTGGACGACGTAGGGGGCCTCCTCGTGCGATCCGATGTCGTAGACGGCGGTGATGTTCGGGTGGTTGAGCACCCCCGCCGCCTTGGCCTCCTGCTCGAATCGCCGCAGGCGGTCGGCGTCCTGGGAGAAGGATACCGGCAGGACTTTGATCGCCACCTCGCGGGATAAACGCGGGTCCTTGGCCCGGTAGACCTCGCCCATCCCTCCCGCGCCGAGCGGCGAGACGATCTCGTAGGGGCCGAGCTTCGATCCGGCCGAGAGAGTCATCCGTCGTTCACCCGAGCTTTGTGGCGACGGCTGGAAAGGACCGCACGAGCTCTTCATCGGAAGTGACAAGCCGCACTCCGAGCTCCTCGGCGAGGACGACGAACTCGCAGTCGTACGCCGAACAGTCCGAGGCTTCGACGCGCGCCAATACCTGCGCCGAGGGAACCGAGAACTCGCGCCCGCGCATCTGCCCCTCCGCCTCGTCCACGATCTGCAGGGCGGTCTCGAGGTTGACGTCGCCGCGGCGAAGGCAGCCGGCGAGCACGTTGCGAAACTCGGAGCGCCACAAAAGGGGCGCGTTCCAGTCCGGATCGTTCCGGAGAAGCCGTTCCGCCTGCGCCGTCCGATCCCCGGGCAGCCAGAGATAGGCGAGCACGTTTGTATCCACGACGATCATCGGCGGCCGGAGTTGCGAAAGGCGGAAAGATCCGAATCCGTCAGGCGCCCGCCGACCCGTCCGCGCAACCTTGTGGCCCGGGCGAGCAACGCCTCCGGGTCGAGCTTCTGAGGAGTCGTGGCGGCCTCCAGAAGCGCAATGATGTGACTGTTCAGGCTGCGGTGCTGCTGCAGCGCTCTCGCCTTGAGTTGGCGGTGGAGCTTGTCGGGGAGATCTTTGATGGTGACCGTGGCCATGGGAGCCTCCAGTGATTTCGAAACGGAATCATAACGCAACCATTGCATTCCTGGCCCTTCACCGCTCCGCGCGGGCCTTCCGGGGCTCCTGTGGGCGGGCGTGCCGAGAAATCGTGCCGGTGGCCCGTCCGTTCCGTCGCGGGCGAAGCAGGCGAGCGACTCCGCGTGGCGCGAGGATTTTCACCCAGGCGCCGGCTGCGAGCGTCATCGGAACAGGTCTCCTCTCCGGGGGAGAGGGAGTTGGAGCCGACTCACTCCAAGCATCATCGATCGCTACTTCTTCAGATCCGCGGTCCAGCCGAGGACCACGGTCAGAGGCGAAGAAGCGAGCTCGCCGACGTCGGTGTTGACCAGAAAACGCTGGCCATCCGGCGTGACGTCGTAGCTGAAGAGGTCGCCCGAAGAGATGTGCTCGCGCCGCTGGACGCGGAAGAGAGGCTTCGCGACGTTGGCCTCGAACGTCGCTCCGAGCTTGACGTCGGCCGACATGATCGAGCCGTCGGGAGCGGCGTAGAAGAGCTCCTTGCCGTCCCGCCGCCATCTCGGCTCGGAGCCGCCGGCGGTCGAGACCTTCCAGTTGCCGCCCGGGCCCGGGAACGGAGCCACGTAGATCTCCCACTTGCCCGTCTCGTTGGAGGAGTACGCCACCCACTTTCCGTCGGGGGAGAACATGCCGTGGCTGACTCCGAAGACGGGCTTGATGAACGGATCCGACTTGTGCTCGTTGTCCATCGAGACCGTCCAGAGCTCGAAATTCGTCTTCGCATCCACGACGCGATAGAGGATCGACCGACCGTCGGGAGACCAGTCGGTCGGATACTTGGTCCGCTGCGAAATGACGACGCCCCCTTCGCTCCCGCCGCCGCTCGAGCTCACCTCGTAGAGATCGGGAAGGCCGTTTCGCAGCGAAAAGAAGACGATCCGGCTCCCGTCGGGCGACCAGATCGGGTCCGAGTCGAGGGCCGGGTGCGACGTGAGCCGCCGTCCGACGCCGCCGGAGAACTCGTAGGTCCAGATGTCCATGTTGCCGGTCTGGGGATCGATGATGTCGAGCGCCACGCGCTTCCCGTCCGGGGAGATGCGCGGGTTGCCCTGATTGGCCGCGGCGCCGAGGGTCCCGAGGCGCGCGCCGGTCCGATCGAACCAGGCGAGCTGGGAGATCCCGGCCCGCGCTCGGGCCAGGTAGAGAAGCACGCCGTTCTGCGAGGCCGCGAACATGGCGTTGTAGGTCTGCGGGAAGAACTGGATCTCCTCGGCGATCGGAATCGGTTCGCCGTGGATTTCGAGCTTCTGCGCATCGAAGGCCTGCGCGAGGAGGTTTCGCTCGCGGAAGAAGAGCAGGTATCCCGGGGGCACGTAGTCCATTCTCGAGTTCGCGTTGACGAGAAGCTTCTCCTCCTTCGAGTCGAGCGACCGCACGTAGATGCCGGTCCCTTCGCGGGGCCCGCCGAAGCTCCCGACGAGATAGAGAAAATGGCGGCCGTCGGGCAGGAAGAAGGGCCACCGGTGCGTGCTCTCGCGCCGCTTCGGGTCGAGCGCGGTCACGGGCTTCGGGACGCCGCCGGAGGCCGAGACCTGGTAGATCGGGCCGTCCACGACCGGCGCGAAAAGGATCACGCCGTCCCGATTCCAGGTCCCTCCCCGGTTGATCGGCGCGTCGCAGAGGGTCTGGGCCGGCCCGCCCGAGGAGGCGATTTTCTTCAACTTTCCGTCGGCGAAGAAGCCGATGAACGCGCCGTCGGGCGACCAGAAGGGGAAAGACGGGCTCTCCGTCCCCGCGAGCGGCTGCGCCGCGAGCGAATCGAGGGGCCGGATCCAGAGGAGGTTCCGGCCGGAGGAGTCGCGCGCGACGAGAACGGCCTTCGTCCCGTCCGGAGAAAGGACGGCGGCTCGCACGGCGGAGAGCTCGGGCAGCACGACGGAGAAACGCATCGCGCGGGCCGGTGCGGCCGCCGGGCGCCGATCGCGCAGGAGGACCGCGCCGGCGGCGAGGAGCGCCAGCGCGGTCAGAACCCAGGAAAGCCATTCGCGCCTCCGGCGGCGGGCGGAGGCCGGCTGTGCCGCCGCCCCGGCCTGCGATCCTTCGGCGATCCACCGGAGCTCCCGCCGGACGTCGGCGGCGCTCTGCCAGCGCTCCTCGGGATCCTTGGCGAGGCAGGTGCGAACGATCCGATCGAGGGCCGGCGGCGTCATCGGCTGGACCGTCGAGATCGCCGCGGGCTCGGTGTGCAGGATCGCGCCGATCAGGGAGGCCTGAGTCGCTCCCGAGAACGCCTTCTTTCCGGTCGCCATCTCGTAGAGGACCGCACCGAAGGCGAAGATGTCGGTGCGCGCGTCGGCGTCCTTGCCTTCGAGCTGCTCGGGCGCCATGTACTGGAAGGTGCCGAGGATCGTCCCCGCTGCAGTCAGGTCCGGACTTCCCGCAACGGTCGGGAGAGCCGTCAAGTCCTTTTTCGCCATGGGATGTTGCCCCGCGGCCGCTTGCTCTCTCCCGGCCGCGTCAAGCGGCCGCTCAAATGCTTTGGCCAGGCCGAAGTCGAGGAGCTTGACTCCCGACTTCGTCAGCATCACGTTGCCGGGCTTCAGGTCCCGGTGCACGATGCCCTGCCGGTGCGCCTTGTCGAGCGCGTCCGCGATCTCCTGTCCGAGGCGCAGCGTCTGTTCGAGAGGCAGTGCGCCTTTCGCCAGGCGATCGGTCAGCGTTTCGCCTTCGAGGAGCTCCATGACCAGGTATTCGGTCTCGCCCTCTCGCCCGACGTCGTACAGAGCGCAGATGTGGGGATGCGAGAGCCGCGAGATCGTTTTCGCCTCACGCTCGAAGCGCTGGCGGACTTCGGCGGAAGAAGAAAGATGCTGTGGCAGAACCTTGATCGCCACGGTCCGCTCGAGGCGCGTGTCCCGCGCCCGGTATACCTCTCCCATACCGCCGGCGCCGATGGGTGCGAGGATCTCGTAGGGGCCGAGGCGCGAGCCGGCGGCGAGAGTCATGGCTTCTTCAACGCCGCGGCCCAGTTGACGAGCACGTTGATCGGCTCCTCCTTCGAGGAGATCAGCTGGTTGACGACGAAGCGTTTGCCATCGGGAAAGACGTCGAACTGCGAGTCGGTCGATTCGAAGACAGTGACCTTGAAGAGCGGAGCCGGGGTGCCCGTCTGGAAGGGCGAAGTGCCTGTTACGAACGCCGCCATGAGCGTGTTGTCGGGCGCGAGGTAGTAGATCTCGCGGCCGTCGCCTCGCCAGGCGGGAGTCCCGCCGCCGCGGTTGGAGACCCTCCACGTTCCGCCGGATTCGCGGAAGGGCCGAACATAGATCTCGTCCGCGCCGGAGACATCGGAAGTGTAGGCGACGTAGCGGCCGTCGAGAGAGAACCGGGCATTGCGTTCGTTGAAGGGTGTCGCCAGATACGGCGCCGGCTTCCGATCCCCCTCGAGGGGAAGAAGCCACAGGTCCTGCCGGCTCTGGGGGGTGCTGACCTCGAAGAGCACGTAGCGGCCGTCCGGCGACCACGAATCGGTGGTCTTCGCGGGCTCGCTCGCGAAAGAAATCTCCTCGCTGCCCGGCTGGTCGGCCCGCATGATGTAGAGGTCTCCCGCGGCTCCCTTGCGGCTGGAGCCGAAGACGAGCCGGCTTCCGTCGGGGGACCAGATCGGGTAGTTCTCGTCGCTCGGGTCGAGTGTCGTGCGGGTCGCGACGTTCCTCTCGACGTCGATCACCCAGATATCGCCGACCGTGTTGCCGGCGGTTGAGCGTGTCGTTGCCAGTCGCCGCCCATCCGGCGAAAGGCGAGTCAGGTACCAGGGCGCCGGCTCCGCGAGCTTCCCCACTTCGTGCCCCTGGCGGTCGACCAAGACGGGTTGAGTCGTGGACGCCGCCTGCGTGTGCCAGCCGAGGGTGCCGTCCTGAGACGCCGAGAGGGCTCTTTGACCGCTCGTCGAAATGTTCGACGGGAGCTCCACCCCCAGCGGTGTCGGTTCCCCGCGAAGCTCCTGTCGGTCGATGTCGAGGGGCTGCGCGACCAGAGTGCTGCCGCGGACGAACACGAGATATCCGGGGGCTGCGTAGACGGGCAGCGAGTTGGATTCCGTGATGCGCTTCGCTTCGCTCGAACCAAGCTGCGCGAGGAAGATGTCGCCCGGTTCCACTCCGGTCGAGGGGGCGGAGTAATAGAGGAAGTTCCGTCCGTCCGGGAGAAACCAGGGCCACCGATGTGTCCCCTCGCTTCGCGCCTTGTTCAGAGTCGTGGCCGGTGTGACCTTGCCTCCCGAAGCCGCGACCTGCAGGAGAGGTCCGGCGAACGCGGGCGCGAAGACGATTCGGTCGTCGGCGCCCCAGGAGGCGCCGCGGACGTCCGTGGTCACGGGAGCAATCGATTGGGGAGATCCCCCCGAAATCGAGATTCGCTTGAGCTCTCCCCCGGCGAAGAAGCCGACGAACCTGCCGTCTGGCGACCAGAACGGGAGCTCGGCGCCCTCGGTCCCCGGCAGCTTCTCCGCCTTGGGATCCGCCAGCGGTCGAATCCAGAGCATCACCGCGCCGTCCGGCTCTCGCGCCGTGAAAGCCAGCCGCCTCCCGTCGGGCGAAAGCGCGAGGGTTCCGACGACGCGATCGTTCTCCGGCGCGGCGACTTCGAAACGAACCGGCTTGGCGTGCGAGACGGCGGGGGATTGTCGCCCGACCGTCAACCTGGCCGCGATTGCCCCGGAGAGAAGTCCCGCGATCCCCCAAAGAACCGCCTGGGGAATCCGGCGGGTTCGAGGCGCCAGAGCGCCTGGAGTAACGATTCCGGAGGTCTCCGAAACGGATTGGAGCGCGAACGCGATGTCGCTCGAGGACTGAAACCTCCTCTCCGGGTTCTTCTCGAGGCAGTGGCGAACGATGCGGTCGAGGCCGGGGGAAACGTTCTGATTGGTTGCGGACAGGTCTGGCGGGTCCTCTTTCAGGATCGACGCCATCGTCTCGCCGGCCGAGTCGCCGTGAAACGCGCGCTTTCCCGAGAGCATCTCGTAGAGGACCGCGCCGAAGGCGAAGATGTCCGATCGGGCGTCGGCCGGCCGGCCCTTGACCTGCTCGGGGGACATGTAGCCGAGCGTCCCCATGACCATACCCGGCTCGGTGGCGGCGGCGGCGGTCGGAAGGTTCGTGACCTGGTCGCCCCGCTCGATCTCGGTCAGCTTGGCCAGCCCGAAGTCGAGGATCTTTATGCGGCCGTCTTTCGTGGCGTAGAGATTCTCCGGCTTCAGGTCGCGGTGGACGATTCCCTTCTCGTGCGCCGCGGCCAGGCCCTGCGCGATCTGGAGGGCGTATTCGATCGCCTTGCGTGCGGAAAACCGCCCGGCCGCAAGCTCCTCTCGAAGCGTTTCTCCTTCGAGCAGCTCCTGCACGACGTAGGGTGCGCCGTCGTGCTGGCCGATGTCGTAGACGGCCGTGATGTTGGGGTGGTTCAGGACTCCGGCGGCCCTGGCCTCCTGCTCGAAGCGGCGCAGGCGGTCGGCATCCTGCGAGAAAGAGGCCGGCAGGACCTTGATCGCGACCTCGCGCCCGAGGCGCGGGTCCTTGGCCCGGTACACCTCCCCCATCCCGCCCGCGCCGATCTGGCCGAGGATCTCGTAGGGCCCGAGCTTCGATCCGACGGTGAGACTCAATGGGCTCGCGCTCCGAAGCGCACAGGACGAAGGATCAACGCGAGGACTTCGTCGGGAGCGAGGCCCGAACCGATCTGCATGCGTCGGTCAGGCCAGCAGAGCCAGCCGTCCGGCCGCGGCGGCCAGTCGGCGATCCAGCGTCCAGAGAGAGGCGCCGGTCAGCGCCGCGGAGACGAGAAGGTGGACGTCCACCCAGCCCACGCCGCCGCCAGCGAGGTCGTGGCGGTCGACGAACTCGAGGGCCTCGTCGTGGCTGGCGGCCTCCGCCCGCGGCATTTCGCCGAGAAGTCCGAGCACTTCGGCACGCCTCTTCAGCCGGCCGAGCGCCAGCTCACCCAGGACGAACGGGTGGACGAGAACGAGCCCGTCGCCCAGAAGCGCCTCCAGCCGCGCGTTGCCTCTGCGCAGGTGATCGACCCAGACCGACGTGTCGACGAGGATCAACGAGGCGCCCTCCTCGGGTTTGTCTGGCGCGCGCGCCGCCGGGGCGCGCGGCGCAGCTCCCTCTCCGACCCTCCGAGCGCGGCCAGTCTGCGCGCACTTTCACGCGCGATCAGCGCCTCGAGGCCGGCGTGGACCATCGCCGTTTTCTCCTTCAGGCCGGTCAGGCTCCGGGCTCTTTCCAGGAGGTCGTCGTCGAGGATCAGCGTCGTTCTCATATGTATTAGTATGGCTGTTTAATATGCATCAGTCAAACCGTGGCGAGGGCCATCGACTTCGGCGGGCTCCCGCGGCGAATGTCATTGGCGAGTCCGGTTGGAGTGTATAGCGGCGCGTGACGCGGAGCCGGACCCATCTCAGCTCGCCCGCGCGGTCAGCGGCAGGGTCCACTCGACGGGCGCGTCCGGCGCCACGCCGCCGGGGCGCAGACCCGGAGAGGTCTCGAGGTCGGACCAGCGCAGGCGCCCGTGGACGCCCCACGGGAGGAGGCGGACGCGGCCCGCCGAGGGCTCGACGCGGACTTCGATGAAGCTCTGGAAGAACGGCGCGACGTTGTAGTCGAACGCGGCCGAGAGCCACTCGGCGGACCAAGGCCAGCCGCCGAGCCGCCGGGTCCAGAACCAGACCGGGCGCTTCCAGATCGGATTGTTGGCCTCGATCTTGGCGACGAGCGGCGCCGTCGAGGGATAGAACGCCCAGGCCGGCGCCGGCATGCGCGCCGGGTCGGCGAGCGCCGCGCCGATGCTCAGGTAGGCGCCGCCGCCGCCGTTGACCAGGTGGTGCATCGGCGGGCGCCCCGCGGCGCCCGGCTCCCGGTAGTACTCGAGATCGTGCGTGTCGCCGGCCATGGCCAGGGGAACGCCGCGCTCACGCAGCAGGCGGTGGAGCCCCGCGAACTCCTCGTTGGCGGCGCCCTGGAATTGCCCGACGGCGTAGAACGGATGGCCGAGGAGCGCCAGCGTGAACTTGCCGCGCGCCGCGTCGAGCGCCGCTTCGAGCCACGCGAGCTCGGCGCGGTCGACCGCCCGGCGCACGCCCGTGTCGACCGCGATCAGGGCGAAGTCGGGAGTCTGAATCTGGAAATAGGGCGCCTGCTGGAAGCCGGTCGGCACGCCGTACTCCGCGCGCAGCCGTGCCGCCTGGCCGACCAGCTCTTCGACCTTTTCGGCGGTGGTCGCGGTCAGACCGTTGTCGGCCTCCACGCGAGCGCGCAGCGCGGTGCGCGCCGCCTCGGGCGTGAAGAAGGTCGCCACGAAGCCTTCGAGCGCGTCGTACCAGTCGTGGTTGCCGGGGATCGCGTAGACCGGCTTCTCGACACCCATGAAGGGCAGCCAGAACTTCCTCTCGTAATCCTTCATCTCGCCCGAGGGGTAGATGACGTCGGAAGAGACGATGACGAACTTCACCTCGGCCTGGGCGGCGGCGGCCAGCAGCGAGCGGCGCAGCACGTGCTGGGACGCGTCGCCCTCGCCGGTGTCGCCGACGACGACGAAGGCGAAGTCGCCTGCGATACCGGGCGGAACGACCGCGAAGTCCGCCGGCCGCCCGGCCGCGCGCTCGCGCTCGGCCACGGCCGAAGTCATCGCCGCGCGCCAGGCGTCCGTGCGCTCCTCGGCCCACGAGTCCCAGATTCCGGCCGCCCAGTTCTCCGTGTCGAAATACCAGCTCATGCCCCAGACGGGGATGGTGGCGGCAAAGACCGCCGCGAAGGGCAATCCGATTCGCAGTCCGCGGGAAACGGCGGCGCCGAGCGAATAGCGCGCATCGCGCATTCGGATGTCGAATCGCAGGCGTCCGGCGAGCCAGCGCTCGACGAGCCGGCTCCGCCAGGATGCCCGCGAGGCGAATCGCCAGTCCCAGGCGCGCCGCTCGAGCGGGCGCGTCACCTTGCGCAGGACCAGACGCGCCGGCATCACGAGGGCGAAGGCCGCGACGAGGGCGACGACCAGATCACCCACCACGGCGACAACCGGCGCCACGATCCCCACGGCGGTGCGGTCGAGGCCCATCCGTCCGAGATGGATCGCGAAGAGGGTCAGGATGAGAACACGGACCCAGTGCCGGTCGATCGGCGAGCGGCGGCTCTCCTCGGCCTCCAGCCGCTCCGCAAGCGCGGCAACCTCGGGCCGCTCCTCGAGGCCGAGGTCGCGGACCACCGTCTCGCCTGCGTCGGCGGAATCGAAGGCCGGCGCCATCGCGATGTTCCAGGCGGTCCCGAAGATGCGGAGTGCTCCCGCGATCGGGACCGCCCACGCCCCCTCTCGCACGAGAATGAGCAAAGCGACCACCGCGAAGTTGCCGAGGGCAGCCCAGCCGAGCGCGCCGAACGGGCGCCCGGCGCTCCGGGCGTGGAGCGCGCGCCTGGCAAAGCGCAAGCCGTCGAGCCCGAACGAGGCGGCCAGGAAGAGAACCAGGGCCCCCCCGGCGAAGACCGGGGCGTTCAGGAGCAGGAGACCCATGACACCGGTAATGGCGCCGCCGGCCCAGGCGGCGCGCTGGCCGGCTGCGGTCGAGCACCGGAAGCCGTGCAACAGCTCGAGGGCGGCCGCCACGAGCAGCAACGCGCCGACCCGCGGTTCGGGCGCCGTCGAGGCGCGCGGCGCCAGGAGCGCGAGGCATCCGACCGCCGCCGTCAGGGCAGCGAGGCCCCAGCGGCGTTCCGGTGTACCGCTCACCGCCCCGGCCCGGCGGACCAGTCGCGATAGACCTCGCCCATGCTGCCGGCGCCGATCGGCGCGAGGACCTCGTAGGGACCGAGGCGGGAGCCGGCCGCGAGCGTCATCTTCGCGTCACCGGAGAGTCCCCTCACCCCGGCCCTCTCCCCGAGGGGGAGAGGGAGAAGTGGCCGATCGGGGCCGATTGGGAGCGGCATCGGTTGGTGCCGCCGGATTCTATCGGGGGCGGGGCGACTTCGCCCCACCCCCGCCGTCGCCTACTGGGTCGGCACGAGGGGCCCGCGGGACGATCAGCGGCTTCGGCGCCAGGTCCCGCGGATCCTTCGCGATCTTCGCGAGGAGGTCCCGGATCGCCCACTCCAACTGAGCGTCCTTGCCCGAGAGGAATCCTCCGGGGGGGAGGTCGAGCTCGACGGGACGACAGCTCGAGAGCGCCGGGCGGCCGCACGGGCCACCCCTGCGCAGACGGCGGCGATTCGTGGAAGGCGTCTCTCGGCGAGCTCCCGGCCGCGCCGGATTTCCGTTAGGCTGTCGCGAAATTTGCGCCTCGAGAAGGGAGAGGGATGACCGTCCGAGGACTCCGTCTGCTGGCCTTCTGTGCCGGCCTCGCCGCCGCGAGCCGGGTCGAGGCCGCCTCCGCCTGGACGCCGTTCGGACCCCCCGGCGGGAGCGTCCGCTGCCTGGTACTCGACGCCGCGTCCGGGACTCTTTACGCCGGCACCTACGGAGGTGGGATCTTCCGCTCGACCGATCGCGGGGCGACGTGGGTCTCGATCGCTCCGGAGATCCGAGGCCAGACCGTCCCGGCGGTGGCGATCGATCCCGCCCGCCCCCAGACGGTTTTCGCGGGGACCCACAGCGACGGCGTCTGGCGGAGCCTCGACGGCGGCGCCACCTGGAAGCGGGTGCTCCACGGCGGGCGGGAGTTCGGCGACCAGCAGGCGCCGATCGCCGCGATTTCGTTCGACCCGGGCAACTCGAAAGTCGTGTATGTCGCGACCGACACGGGACCCAACGACGGCGTGCACCGGAGCGGAGACGGCGGCGCGACGTGGGCGCGGAACACGGAGGGGCTGCCGCACAACTTCCGCATCAACGCCCTGGCGATCGACCCGAAGACCCCCGCGACGCTCTACGTCGGACTGAACGGCGATGGCGTCTTCAAGTCCACGCGACGGCGGGAAGACATGGGCCGCGGCGGGCGAGGCGCTGCGCAAGGAGTCCGTGCTCTCCCTGGCGGTCGACCCGGCCTCGCCGCAGACGGTGTACGCCGGCGCGAACAACGAAGGGCTCTTCCAGTCGACCGACGGCGGCGCGAGCTGGAAGCCGCTCGCCTCCGGTCCGATGAAGGACGCGCGCGTCTATTCGATCGCGATCGACCGCGCCGGCCCGGGGACGTTCTGGGCCGGAATTCCGAACGGGCTCCTGCGCAGCGCCGACGGCGGAAAGAGCTGGACCGACACGATGCCGGCCGCGAACTACATGAGTGTGCGCGCCGTCGAGCTCGATTCCTCCCGCGCGGGCTCCCTCTACGCCGCAACGTCGCGCGACGGCGTGCTCGTCTCGAACGACTCGGGGAAGACCTGGGCCCCGGCCGGGAGCGGGCTCTGGAGCCTCGACGTCACGGGAGTCGCGACCGATCCGGCCGCGCCGGCGACCGCCTGGGTCTCGACGAGCGGCGGCGGCGTCTTCAAGACGTCCGACGGCGGCGCGACCTGGACCCTGAAGAGCGAGGGGATGACCGACCGGTCGGTCGCCTGTCTCCTCTACGAGCCGGCGTCGCGCACCCTCTACGCGGGCACCGACGACGGCGTCTTCGCGAGCGCCGACGGGGCCGAGAAGTGGGTGGCCGCGAAGTCCGGGATCGGCCGCACGAAAGTGATCGCGCTCGCCGTCGATCCGGCCAATCCGCGGACGCTCTACGCCCGGGACGCCTTCTTTCTCCATATGAGCTCGGACGGCGGAGCGACGTGGACGAAGTCGAGCTTCGACCTCGACGCCTCCGGCACGATCAACGGGCTCTTCGCCTTGACGGCCGATCCTGCCGCGCCGGAGACGGTCTTCACGAGCGTGTATCGCCAGCTCTGGAAGAGCGGCGACGGCGGGAAGTCCTTCGCGAAGGGCGGCACGGGACTCCCTCTCGAGCGCGTTCAGGTGATCCTGGCCGACGCCGGCTCGAAGACGCTCTACGCCGGCACGGAGGGGGAAGGGGTCTATCGCTCTTCCGACGGCGGCGCGAGCTGGACCGCGAGCTCGACGGGAATGGGGTCCGTCAACGTCCAGGCGCTCGTCCTCGATCCGGCCTCGGGCGCGATCTACGCCGCGGCGTGGAAGGAGGGGATCTTCGCGAGCAAGGACGGCGGGAAGAGCTGGACGCCGGTCGGCGGAAGCCCGCCGCATCCCGACGTCATCGCGCTCGCGCTCGACCGCTCCGGCCCGGGCCGCGTGCTCGTCGGCACGGGCGGGGGGAGCGTCTGGCGGCTCGACACGACCGTTGCGCCACCGCCGGCGGCGGCGCCGAAGCCGACACCGGCTCCCGTCAAGAAGAAGAAGTCGTAAGGGAGGAGGAACCGCGATGCCCAGGCTCCGCGCGCTCGTTCTCGGGCTCCTGTGGATCGTCGCCGCGATTCTCGCGGCGGCGCAGTCGGCCGCGCCCGGCCCCGCCACCGTGATCCGCGCCGGCGCGCTCATCGACGGCAAGTCCGCCGCTGTCCACCGCGGACCAGGTCATCGTGGTCCGCGGCAACCGGATCGAGAGCGTCGCCGACGCCGCCGGCGCGAAGATCCCGGACGGCGCGAAAGTGATCGACCTCTCGCGCGCGACGGTGCTGCCCGGCCTGATCGACTGCCACACGCACATCTTTCTCCAGGGGGAGGATCCGGCCGAGGGAGGCTACGACGCGCAGCTCCTGAAGCAGGGTCTCGCGTTCCGCGCGGCGCGCGCGACGGTCGCGGCGCGGCGGGCCCTCGAGCAGGGGTTCACGACGATCCGGGACGTCGAGACGGAGGGCGCCGGATACGGCGACGTCGGGATCAAGCAGGCGATCGAGCAGGGCTACATCCCGGGGCCCGCGCATGTTCGTCGTGACGCGCGCGATCTCTTCGACCGGCGGGTACCCGCTCGAGGACTACGCCCCCGAGGTGAACGTGCCGAAAGGGGCGCAGATCGTGGACGGGCCCGTCGAGGCGCGGAAGGCCGTGCGCGAGCAGCTCGACCACGGCGCCGACTGGATCAAGATCTACGTGACGCACCGCTCCTGGGTGGACAGGGCGGGCAACCTCGTGTCGCAGCCGACCTTCACCGTCGAGGAGATCCGGGCGATCGTGGACGAGGCGCACGGGTGGGGGAAGAAGGTCGCCTGCCACGCCTACAACGGCGTCGGGCTGCACCGCGGCCTCGACGGCGGCTGCGACTCGATCGAGCACGGCCTCGAGCTCGACGACGCGGCGGTCGCGCAGATGGTCAAGCAGGGGACCTGGCTCGTGCCGACGATGAGCCCCTACTACGACCACTGGGCCCCCGAAGGGACGCCGGACGGCGCGCGCGACCGCAAGCGGGTCGCCGTGCACGGGCCCTCGCTCCAGAAGGCCATGAAGGCCGGCGTGAAGATCGCCTTCGGCACGGACGTGGGCGGGTTTTCGTGGAACGACCGATCGCGCGGGAGTTCTCGCGGCTCATCGAGTTCGGCATGACGCCGATGGCCGCGATCCAGTCGGCGACCGTCGCGGGCGGCCGAGCTTCTCGGGATGGCCGGGGAAATCGGCGTCGTCGCGCCCGGCGCCTACGCCGACGTCGTGGCGGTCTCGGGCGATCCCCTCGCCGACGTCAAGGTCCTCGAGTCGGTCGGTTTCGTGATGAAGGACGGGAAGGTGTACCGGGACGAGATTCGCTAGCCTCTCCGCTAGGGGTCAACCGTGCACTCCTGCGCTTCTCTGAAAAAAGCGCAACATTGCACGGTTGACCCCGGAGGCACTGCCCGCCCTACCGAAGCCCTTCGACGAGGTACAGGTCCGAAGACGATGCGCGCGAGGCGGTGTACGCGTACGAGCGGCCGTCGGGTGTGATGGTCACGTTGTTGATGGCGAACAGGCCGGCGCGGTCCGCGGGCGCCAGCTCCTTCCAGAGCTGCCGGGCGCCGGTCGCGATCTCGACCTTGAAGACGCGCCGGGGCAGCGGAGCTTCCGGGTTGAGGACATAGAGGAAGCGGCCGTCGTCGCTCCACTGGACGGCCCGCTCTTCCCGTTCCGTGCCCGGCACGACACGCTTCTCGCCGCCCTCGACCGGACAGAGGAAGACGTGTTCCTCTTTGTCGAAGTAGATCGCGATCATGCGCCCGTCCGGCGAGGCCACACTGTTTCCCTGCGCGCCCTCCGGTGTGAAGGGCCTTGGGGCGCCGCCCGCGCCGTCCAGGATCCAGTAGCGTCGGTCGTGCCCTGGCGGGGCGCCGATGAGCCGGATGGTCTTTCCGTCCGGCATGAAAGCAGCGAAGAAAGGCTTGACGTCGCCTGTCGGAACCTGTCTCGGCTGACCCGGACCCGTCGGATAGAGCATCAATTTGCCGTCGAAGACCGCGAGCACGGACTTGCCGTCCGGCGAAAGGACCGCCGTGTCCCCTCCGCCGAGGCGCACCGGAGGCGAGCCGTCGGTCTTTCGGAGGTAGACGGCTCCCTTCGAGCCCGAGGAGTCCCCGATCTCGACGAACGCCATCGTCTCGCCGTCCGGCGACAGCGTGCCGGCGACGCTCCAGTCGAGCCAGGATAGTTCCCGCTCCTGCGGCATCGCGGGGACCGCGAAAGAGAAGCGTGGACTTCAGCGTCCGCCGCTCCAGCAGAGCAGCGCCGTTCGCCGCGACATCGCAGATGCCGAGAACGTCCGGACTGGCCAGAATCGTCCGGCGCTTCCCCCCGAGCGTGACCGCGCGAAGAAGCGTCCCGGCCGCCTCCCCGAGTTCGTCATACCAGATCTCCTTTCCCGACGGGTGCCAGGAGAGATCGGTGAGCCCGCTTCCTTTCGCGACGAGCGTCCGTTTCGCGCCGGTTCGATCCGCCAGAACGATCGAGTCGGAATCGCGCCCCTGGCTGACGTAGGCGACGCTCCGGCCGTCGGGCGACACGCGCGGAGAGAAGAAGAAGATGGTCGTCGCGTCGAGCGTCTTGCCGGCCGGAAACTCGAGGCGGATCTGTCCTTCGACTTCGTGCACGACGGCGAGCTCCTTGCCGTCCGGGCTCCAGTCGGCGTCGAAGGCGTTCTCCAGGACCGGGCGCGGCGCTCCGCCGAGCAGAGGGACCTGTGCGAGCGTCCCCTTCGTGAACCAGCGCAGCGTCGGCTCCTTGCGCAGGCTCAGGGCGATCTCACCGTCGCGGGAGACGGCGAGGACACGACTGTTCGAGATGCCGAGCGACCTGGGCTCACCGCCGTCCGCCCTCGCCAGGAAGAGCTCGCTCGGCTTTCCGTCGTAGGAGGCGTTGTAGACGATCGTCTTGCCGTCCGGCGCGAACCGCGCGCCGATGATCAGGCCGCTGCGGAAAGTCAGGCGGCGGAAGCTCGGCGACCCCATGTCCTCCTGTCGCGACCCGCCCCTGCCGATCCAGTACGCCGCGGCGAGAGCTCCCGCCGCCGCGAGAAGCACGGCCCCGGCGAGAATCGGCCGACGCGCGCGACGGGCATTCCCGGCCGCCGGCGCCGCCGACGGCGCGGAGAGGCCCGACAGGGCCTCGAGGTCGAAGGCGAGGTCGTGCGCGGAGTGGAACCTCTGTTCGGGGTTCTTCTCGAGGCAGTGGCGGACGATACGCTCGAGCCCGGGGGAGACGTTCTGATTGGTCGCCGAGAGATCGGGCGGGTCCTCTTTGAGGATCGCCGACATCGTGTCGGCCGCCGAGTCGCCCTGGAAGGCGCGCCGGCCTGCGAGCATCTCGTAGAGGATGGCGCCGAAGGAGAAGAGGTCGGAACGGTGGTCGGCCGGCCGTCCCCGCACCTGCTCGGGCGACATGTATCCGAGCGTCCCCAGGACGACGCCCGGCTCCGTTCCGGCCGACGCGGTCGGGAGATTCGTCGCCTGGCTTCCTTCGATCTCGGGCTGGATCAGCTTGGCCAGGCCGAAGTCGAGGATCTTGACCCGCCCGTCTCGGGTCACGAACAGGTTCTCGGGCTTCAGGTCCCGGTGGACGATCCCCTTCTCGTGCGCCGCGGCGAGTCCGTGGGCGACTTGGAGGGCGTAGTCGGTCGCCTTGCGCGCGGAGAGTCGTCCGCCCGCCAGCGTGGAACGGAGCGTTTCGCCTTCGAGCAATTCCTCGACGACGTACGGAGCTCCTTCATGCTGGCCGATGTCGTAGACGGCGGTGATGTTGGGATGGTTCAGGAGGCCGGCTGCGCGCGCCTCCTGCTCGAAGCGGCGCAGGCGGTCGGCATCCTGCGAGAGGGATGCGGGCAGCACCTTGACCGCGACCTCGCGGCCGAGGCGCGGGTCCTTCGCGCGGTAGACCTCGCCCATCCCTCCCGCGCCGAGAGGCGCCAGGATCTCGTAGGGACCGAGGCGGGAGCCCGAGGCGAGTGTCATCGGAGTGGCGCGCGAATTCTAACGCTCGCAGGGAGCGCGTCTCCCGAAACCGCAGGGAGGCGGGATTACTTCGCCGGAGAGTCTGCGGGCGATTTCTTCGCGAAGTCTCCGGCCTTCACGACCGTGAACTGCGCCGGGTCGAGGTGCTTGCGCATGGCGGCGGCGACGTCGGCCGGCGTCAGCGCCGCGATCTTCTTCTCGAAGTCCTCGTCCCAGGCGAGCGTTCGTTTCAAGTACATCGAGCCCGCGAGCGCGCGGGCGAGGCTCGAGTCCTGGGCCCGGCCTACCTGCTGCGCCTGCAGGTACCCCTTCTTCGCCTCCGCCACTTCCGAATCGGTGAAACCGTCCTTCAGGACCCGGTCCATCTCCTCCCGCATCGCGGTCTCGAGCCGGCCGGCGTTCTGCGGCGCGTAGAGGGCGTAGCTGACGAAGCTCCCGGAGGAATCGAGGGGGGAGGCGGAGAGCTCGGATCCGACTCCGTAGCTCAAGCCTTCCTTCTGGCGGATTCGCGTCGCGAAGCGGGAGTTCAGGAACCCGCCTCCCAGCATGTAGTCCCCGAGCACGAGAGCCGGGTAGTCGGGATCGTCGTCCCGGAGCCGAAGGTTCTGTCCCGCGATGTAGAAGGCGTTCGCCTTGTCGGGGGTCTCGACGCTCTCTTTCGACAGCGCGATCGCCTGATACGGGTGAGGGATCCGCTCGAAGGCGCGCGGGCTCTTCCAGTCTCCGAAGAGGCGCGTCACGTTCTCGACCGTTTCCTTCGGATCGAAGTCGCCGACGAGCGCGAGCTCGCCCACGCTCGCGCCGTAGAAGTCGCCGTGGAACTTCTTCGCGTCGTCGAGGGTCGCGGCCGTGTAGCTCGCGAGCGCCTCGTCCGGCGTCTCGACGTAGCGGACGTCCCCTTTCGGGTAGGCATTCATGCGCCGCGAGTAGAGGTTGATCGCGCGGGCATCCGGCTCGCTCTTCTGCTGCTCGATCGCGGCGTAGGTCTGCTGCTTCAACTGCTCGAACTCGCTCGACGGCCAGGCGGGCTCGCGCAGGACCTCGGCGACGAGCACCAGGACGGCGGGCAGGTTCGCCCGGAGGGTCTCGACGCCGACGGAGACCTGGGTCGGCCCGCCGGAGACCCCGACGCGCGCCTTCAGGCGGTCGAACTCGTCCTTCAACTGCTGCCGGGTGTGCTTCGCCGTCCCGCGCGCCAGCATGTCGGCGGCGAGGTCGGCCGCAGCGGCCTTGTCCGACGAGGCTCTTCTCGTCGCCGAAGCGAAGCGTCATCGACAGCGACGACGGTGCTGCCGCGCGTCTTCTTCGGCAGCAAGCGCGAGCTGCAGGCCGTTCGGGAGCTTCGTGCGCGTGGTTCTCGCCTCGATGTTGGCGGGAGAGGCGTCGAACGCCTCGCCCTGTGCGACGGCCGCCTCGCCCTTGTAGTCCTTGAGGATCGCGGCGACGTCCGGCGTCGCCGGCATCTCGGCGCGGTCGGGCTTGCCCGTCGGGAGGAAGAGGCCGACGGTCCGGTTCGAGGGCTTCAGGTACTCGAGGGCCACGCGCTGAACGTCTTCCGCGGTGAGCGCCTTCACGCGGTCGCGGTTCAGGAAGAAGAGGCGCCAGTCGCCCGCGCCGATCCACTCGGACATCTCGATGCCGACGCCGTCGGCCGAGTTCAACGTCAGCTCGATGTTCTTCAGAAGCTTCGTCCGGGCGCGCTCGACCTCCTCCGCGGTGATCGGGGTCGCAACGATCCCGTCGAGGGTCGCGAGCATCGTCTTCTCGGCGTCGTCGAGCGAAGACTCCCTGCCGCACCTGCGCCTGGAGCATCAGGAACGCCGGGATCGTGCAGGAAGAGGAAGAAGTCGGAGACCGCGACGGCCTTCTTCGACTCGACGAGCGCTTTGTAGAGGCGCCCGGACGGCGCGTCGGTCAGGACTGAGGCCGAGCACGTCCACGGCGGCGGAGTCGGGGTGCGGGCCGGACGGGACGTGGTAGGCGACGGCGAGCGCCTGCACGTCGCCCACGCGCTGGAGGACGACGCGCCGCTCGCCGTCCTGCGCCGGCTCGGCCGTGTAGGTCTTCGGGAGCGCGCGCTTCGGGCGCGGAATGCTTGCCGAAGATCCGGTTGACCTTCGCGAGCGTCTTCGCCTCGTCGAACCGGCCGGCGATCAACAGATACGCGTTGTCCGGCTGGTAGTAGGTCCGCCAGAACGCCTGGAGCCGCTCGATCGGAACGTTCTCGATGTCGGCGCGCGAGCCGATCGTGTCCTTGCCGTAGTTGTGCCAGAGGTACGCCGTCGAGAGGATGCGCTCGGCGAGCACGGTGTCGGGATCGTTCTCGCCGGATTCGAACTCGTTGCGCACGACGGTCATCTCGCTGTCGAGGTCCTTCTTCGCGATGAAGGAGTTGACCATCCGGTCGGCCTCGAGCTCGAGCGCCCATCGCAGGTTCTCGTCGGTCGCCGGATAGTCTCGAAGTAGTTCGTGCGGTCGTACCAGGTCGCTCGCGTTGGCGACGCGCGCCGTGCGCCGTCGAGCTCCTGTAGATGTTCGCGTGCTTCGGCGTCCCCTTGAACATCAGGTGCTCGAGCAGGTGCGCCATCCCCGTCTCGCCGTAGTTCTCGTGGCGCGAGCCGACGAGGTAGGTCAGGTTGACCGTGACGGTCGGCTTCGTCGGATCGGGGAAGAGGAGGACGTGGAGGCCGTTGCCGAGGACGTACTCGGTGATTCCTTCGACGGAAGTGACCTTCGCCGGAGCGGCCGGCGGCGCCGGCTTCGGTTTGGGCGCCGCCGCCGGCGCCTGGGCCGAGAGGCGGGCGGCGAGGGCGAGCGCGGCGAGCAGGGACAGGAAGAGCCTGTGCGATCGGTTCATCGGGTGATCGGAACATCGAATCATCGTCGTGTCATTCCCCTTCGATCTCCCGATCCTCCGATCTTCCGATCCTTCGATCGCCCGATCTCCCGATTCCCCGATGACCCGATCTCCCGATGATCCGATTTCCCGATTCCTCCTACCGGCTGATCCGGTAGATCGCGCCCGCGTAGTCGTCGGAGACGAGGAGCGCGCCGTCCGGCATGACCAGGACGTCCACCGGACGGCCCCAGGCGCTTCCCGCCCTGGAGCCACCCCTCGGCGAAGGTCTCGTAGCGACACGGCCTTCCCGCCTTCCAGGCGCACGAGGCTCACGCGATAGCCGATCTTGCTCGACGCGGTTCCAGGAGCCGTGCTCGGCGATGAAGATCTGATTGCGGTACTCGGGCGGAAACATCGTCCCCGTGTAGAAGCGCATGCCGAGCGCCGCGACGTGGGGGCCGAGCTCGCGTCCGGAGGGGTGAAATCCGCGCACGGCCGCTTCTTGCCGAACTCCGGGTCGGAGATGTCGCGCCCGTGGCAGTACGGGAAGCCGAAGTGCATCCCCGCCCGCGGCGCGTGATCGAGCTCGTCGGGCGGCAGGTCGTCCCCCAGCCAGTCCCGGCCGTTGTCGGTGAACCAGAGCTCCTTCGTCCCCGGGTCCCAGTCGAAGCCGACGGTGTTGCGGACTCCCGAGGCGTAGAGCTCGACGGCCGAGCCGTCCGCCTTCATGCGGTGGATCGCGGCATAGACCGGGTCCTTCGGCTCGCAGATGTTGCACGGGGCTCCGACCGGCACGTAGAGCCAGCCCGTCGGGCCCGAACGCGATGAACTTCCAGCCGTGGTGCCCGTCCTTCGGGAAGTCGTCGCGGACGACGACGGGCGCGCCCGGTTTCGTCGAGGTGCGCGTCGATGTCGTCGTAGCGCAGGATGCGCGAGATCTCGGCGACGTAGAGCGCCCCGTCGCGGAAGGCGACTCCGTTGGGCGTCTTCAACCCCTGCGCGATCGTCCGGACTTCGCCCCCTTGCTCCGCGGTCCCGCGCCGGACCGCGTACACCTCGCTCTCCCGCGTACCGACGAAGAGCGTGCCGGCGGGCGAGATCGCCATCGAGCGGGCGTGCGGCACGCGCGCGTAGAGACCGATCCGAAATCCGGCCGGGAGCCGGATCCGGTCGAGCGGCAGGGAATCCTTGTTGGCGGCCGCGCACGTCGCGGCCGCGAGGGCGGCGAGAGTCAGCGCGAACCGCCGCACAATTCTCCGGCTACGAAGTGATGCCGAGCAGCGACAGGATGAACGCGTAGTCGAACGCGGTCTCCCGCAGCCGGTCGTAGCGGCCGGAGGAGCCGCCGTGCCCGCCGGCCATGTTGATCTTGAAGATGAGCGGGTTCTTGTCGGTCTTCGTGGCCCGCAGCTTCGCGACGTACTTGGCCGGCTCCCAGTACATGACCTGGCTGTCGTCGAAGGACGTCTTGACGAGCATCGCCGGGTAGTCCTTCGCGGCGAGGTTGTCGTAGGGGCTGTAGCTCTTCATGTAGTCGTACTGCTCGGGGATCTTCGGGATTGCCCCACTCCTCGAACTCGCCCACGGTCAGCGGCAGCGACTCGTCGAGCATCGTGTTGATGACGTCCACGAACGGCACGTGGTTGACGACGGCCTGGAAGAGGTCGGGGCGCATGTTGGTGACCGCGCCCATGAGGAGGCCGCCGGCGCTGCCGCCCTCGATGACGAGGCGGTCCTTCGAGGTGTACTTGTCGGCGATCAGGGGCTCGGCGCACGCGATGAAGTCGGTGAACGTGTTCTTCTTCGACATCATCCGGCCCTGGTCGTGCCACTTCTTGCCCATCTCGCCGCCGCCGCGGATGTGCGCGATGGCGTAGACGAAGCCCCGGTCGAGCAGGCTGACGCGGTTCGAGCTGAAAGTCGGGAAGGTCGAGGAGCCGTAGGAGCCGTAGCCGTAGAGGAGCGCCGGGTTCTTTCCGTTCTTCTCGAGCCCTTCCGGTAGACGAGCGAGATCGGGATCTTCGTGCCGTCGGAGGCGGTCGCGTAGCGCCGCTCCGACTCGTAGCGGTCGGGGTCGTAGCCGCCGAGCACCTCGGTGCGCTTCAGGAGCGTGCTCCGGCGCGTCGCGATGTCGTAGTCGTAGACGCGACGACGGCGTCGTCAACGACTGGTAGTTGTAGCGGAAAGTCGAGGTGTCGAACTCCACGTTGTCCTGCGGGTAAGCCGAGTAGACCGGCTCGGGGAAGGCGATGCGGTGGGACTGGCCCGACGCGAGGTCGGTGATGCGGATCTGCTGCAGGCCGTCCTCGCGCTCCATCAGGACCATGTGCGTCGGCGAAGAGATCGAGCCCCGAGACCATCACGTCCTCGCGGCAGGGCACGAGCTCCTTCCAGTTCTCGCGCCTCGGATCGGCGACAGGCGCGGTGACGACGCGGAAGTTGCGGCAGCCGCCGCTGTTCGTCCGGATGTAGAGCAGGTCGCCGCGGTGGTCGACGCCGTACTCGTGCTCCTTCTCGCGCGGGGCGATCATCTTCCATGTCCCGCCGGCTCGTCGGCCGGGAGGCATCCGCCACTCGTCGGCCGTGTGGGAGCCGGAGGCGAGGAAGAGGTACTTGCGGCTGCCCGAGCGCGAGACGCCGACCCGGAACATCTCGTCCTTCTCCTCGTAGACGAGCGCGTCGGACTTCGGATCGGCGCCGAGGGCGTGGCGGTAGAGACGGTACGGGCGCTTGGCCGCGTCGTCCGCCGTGTAGAAGAGCGTCTTGTTGTCGGCGGCCCAGGCGATGCTCGAGACCTTCGGGACGGTCTCCGAGAAGATCTTGCCCGTCGCGAGGTCCTTGACGTGGAGCGTGTAGTCGCGGAAGCCCGTGTTGTCGGTCGTGTAGGCGAGCACGTTGCCGTCGTCGGTCACGTCCCAGTCGCCGACCGACATGAAGCGCTCGCCTTTCGCCATCTCGTTCAAGTCGAGGAGCACCTGCTCGGGCGCCTCGAGGGTCCCCTTCTTGCGGCAGTAGATCGGGTACTGCTTCCCGGTCTCGGTGCGCGTGTAGTAGTAGAAGCCGCGCATCCGCTAGGGCACGGTCAGGTCGGTCTGTTTGATGCGGCCGAGCATCTCCTGCGTAGAGCTTTTCCTGGAGCGCTTCGGTCCCCTTCATGAACTCGTCGGCGTACTTGTTCTCGGCCTCGAGATACGCCCGGACCTCGGGATTCGAGCGTTCGCGCAGCCAGAAGTAGTCGTCCTGGAGCCTGTCGCCGTGGATGTCGAGGGTCTTCGTGTCCTTCTTGGCCATGGGCGGATTCGATGCGGGAGCGGCGATGCCCGCCGTGGACAGGGTGAGCGCGGTGGCCGCCAGCCCTGCCGCGAGTCTCGTCGTTCGCCTCATGCGATCTCCTTTCAGAGCGAGGCGCGATTCTAGCAGCCGGAGTCGGTCCGGCGGGCCGCGAGGGCCGTAGAATCGGGGCCCTCGAAAGTCGGAGGACCTCGATGAAACGTCGGATTCTCGCTTCATTCGCTGCTTCGCTCGCCGCCTCGGCGACACTCCTCGCCCAGCACGACCATGGCGCCACCGCGGCTCCCGCGGAAAAGCCCGCCCCGCTCTTTCCCGAGATGGGGACGCACCGGCACCCGATCTCGACGACGAGCCCCGAAGCGCAGAAGTACTTCGATCAGGGGGTGGTGCTCCTCTTCGGCTTCAACCACGAAGAAGCGATCCGGTCGTTCGCGCGCGCGGCGGATTTCGATCCGAAAGCGGCGATGCCGCACTGGGGCATGGCCCTCGCGCTCGGCACCAACTACAACGACCCCGCTCCGCCGGAAGAACGCCTGAAGAAGGCGCGGGTCGAAGTCGAGAAGGCCCTCGCGCTCTCGACCTCCTCTCCCGCCAACGAGCGGGCCTACATCGAGGCCCTCTCGGTCCGCTACTCCGCCGATCCGGCCGCCGACAAGGCGAAGCTCGCGCGCGACTACCACGCGGCGATGAAAGCGCTCTCCGAGAGGTATCCGGACGATCTCGACGCGGCGACGCTGTACGCCGAGTCGGGCATGAACTTGCGCCCCTGGAAGCTCTGGAAGCCGGACGGGTCGCCGGCCGAGGGCACGCCCGAGATCGTGGCGACGCTCGAGTCGGTCCTGAAGCGCGACCCGATGCACCCCGGCGCCAACCACTACTACATCCACGCCGTCGAGGCCTCGCGGCAGCCCGAGAGGGCGCTCCCGTCGGCGGCTCGTCTCGAGACACTGGTTCCCATGGCGGGTCATCTGGTGCACATGCCCGCGCACATCCAGATTCGCACGGGCGACTATCTCGGGGCGGAGAAGATCCAACGCCAGGGCTGCGGACGTGGACCGTGCCTACATCCAGGCGACGGGCGCTTCGGGGCTCTATCCGGTCATGTACTACTGCCACAACGTCCACTTTCAGTCATGGGCCGCCGCCATGGCCGGGCGCTACGCCGAAGCGAAGAAGGCAGCCGACCGGCTCTACGCCGACGCGCTTCCGAACGTCTCGATGGATCCGATGGTCGAGGGATATCTCATTCAGCCCCTGGTCGTGGCAGTTCGCTTCCGCAAGTGGGACGAGATTCGCAAGACTCCCGATCCCGGCGCGCTCTCCACCGTGCGCGCGTTCTGGAACTACGCCCGCGGCGTCGCGGCCGCCGAGTCGGGCGATGTCGGGGCGGCACAGAAGGAGAGGACGGCCTTTCAGGCCGCGCTCGCGGCGATGCCCTCGGAGCGGCTGATTGGACCGCAGAACACGGTCCGGGCGACGCTCGCCGTTGCGGATCACGACCTGGACGCCCGGATCGCCGAGGCCCGGAAGGATCGGCCGGGAGCGATTGCGAGCTGGCGACAGGCCGTCGCCGCGGAGGACCTGCTGGCCTACGACGAGCCGGCGGCGTGGCAGCACCCGATGCGCGAGTCGCTCGGCGCGGCGCTCCTGGCCGACGGCCGGGCCGCGGAGGCCGAGAAGGTCTTCCGCGAGGACCTGGAGATGCATCCGCGCAACCCGCGCTCCCTCTTCGGCCTCGCCGAGAGCCTGAAGGCGCAGGGGAAGACTGCCGACGCGGCCTGGGTCCAGACGCAGTTCGACGCCGCCTGGAAGGACGCGGACACGAAGCTGACCCTCGAGGGAATGTGAGGCGTTGAAGAGAACTCGCGAGGATTGGGAGTAACATAACCCGCGATCCTTCTTCGATTTGGCCGAGAGTCTCACGCCACCTGCCCGGGACCTTCCCGCCCCTTCGGACGCCTTGCGGAGGCCGTGGCATGGGAGTAGCTAGGGACCGGTACAGGAGGTCACCATGAAAGCCACGGTCCGTTTCCTTGCGATTGGAATCCTGGCGATCGCGCTCACCGGCGTTTCGGCGTGCTCGAGCTCCGGGGGTGGCACCACGGGCTCGACGACCACGGCGACCGCCTCGGCGGCTCCCGCCTCGACGACGGCGAGATCCGGCGAGACGGGAACCATGGCCGCGACGACGGGGGGCGTCGCCTCCGCCGCGAGCGCCGCGGGTCTGACGAGCTCGCTCGGCTCGACCCTCGGGCTCACGGGCGACCAGGCTTCGGGCGCCGTCGGGTCGGTGCTCTCGCTCGCGCAGACGAAGCTCCCGGCCTCCGACTACACGAAGGTCGCCAACGCCCTTCCGGGCGCCGACACGTACGTGCAGAAGGCGAAGGACCTGGGCGCGGTCTCGTCCGGCGGCATCACCGACATGAACGGATTGAACGCGGCTTATTCGAAGCTCGGGATCAGCCCGGAGATCGGCTCGCAGGTCACCCCGCTCGTCGTGAACTACGTCGGCAAGGCGGCGGGCCCCACGGTCGGCGGACTCCTCTCGAGCGTCCTGAAGTAGAAGCCGAATCTCCGAGGCGAGGCGGGACGGTCGCCGGATCGTCTCGCCTCGCGGAGCTGCGGCTCACTTCCCAAGCCTCGCGGCGCATGTCCGCGAGCGAGCCTCGCGCGCGGATCGCCCCGCCGATCCTCTCTTCGTGCAACGGGCCCGCGGGCCCGGCGTATTCCCTCTCTCGCCCGCCGCGTTCCCGGCCGCCTCTGTAATCCCGGCGTCGGCTGGAGTCGTTAGCGAAGGTGAGGGAGGAATGGCGAAAAGGAGGCTCCCATGAGATTCCCGAAGAGGCTCGCCGCCGTCCTGCCGCTCGCTTTCGCCGTCGCCGGTCTGACCGCCTGCGCGACGCTCCGGACCACGACCGACTACGACCCGCGAGCGGATCTGACCCGGTATCGCACGTTCGACGTCGAGAAGGTCTCCTCGCGCCGAGACGATCTGCTCGCGCGCCGGATCGAGGGCGCGCTCGTGGCGGAGCTGTCGGGCAAGGGCCTGCACGAGTCCGATCGAGACGCGGACCTGGTCGTCGTGGCCTATACGCGTCTCGATCACCAGACCCGGATCTACACCTACGGCAGCGGGTGGGGCTACGGCTGGCGCTGGCGGGGCGGGCCCGCCATGTCGATCTCGACCGTCGAGAAGATCCCGGTCGGGATGTTGATCGTCGATCTCGTGGACGCGAAGAGCCACGAGCTCGTCTGGCGCAGTACCGCGAGCGACGCGCTCGACCCGGGCGCGACTCCGGAGAAGCGCGAGAGAGAGATCGCGCAGGCGGTCTCGAAGATGTTCGAGACCTATCCGCGGATCTGAGAACGCGGCCCCGGAAAGGGCCGACCCGTCACCCAGCGCTTCGACACGCCGTTTCGTACCAACCATTCGGCAGATCAGGAAGGAGCCCGCCATGCCCGCGACACATCCGCAAGTTCCGAGATCCCCCGCCGACGCGCTCGAGGCCGCCGGGCCGAGGGGCGAGATCGCCTTCGACCACGGCGCGCAAGTGCTGATCCTGGCCGGAGGAGACGGGGTCCGCCTCCGGCCGCTCACGCGCGAGCTCGCCGGCGACGATCGCCCGAAGCAGTTCGTGCCGGTCGTCGGCGAGCGGCCCCTGCTCGGAGAGGCGCGGCGGCGCGCGGCGCTCCTCGTCCCGCCGTCGCGGATCCAGATCGTCCTGACGCGGGCGCACGAAGCGTACTTCCGGCCGATGCTGGAAGACGCGCCGCCGTCCGCGCTCGCGGTCCAGCCGTCGAATCGGGGGACGGGCGTCGCGGTGCTCTATGCGCTGCTGCGCGCCGCCAAACGCGGGTCGGATTCCTCGGTCGTGATCCTGCCGTCGGACCACTGGGTCTCCGACGACCGCGCTTTCATGGCCCACGTTGCGGCGGCGGTCGGCGTCGTCGAGGCGCACTCGGACGCCATCGTCCTCCTCGCTCTCTCGCCGACGCGGGCCGAGCCCGAATACGGATGGATCGAGGCCGCCGAGCCGATCTTCGGCTGGCGATCGGATCTGCGCCGCGTCCGCCGCTTCGTCGAGAAGCCGGGGCCGGAGCGGGCGCGCGAGCTCCGGGCGCGGGGGCTCCTCTGGAACAGCTTCGTCGTCGTCGGACGGATCTCGAGGCTGCTCCTGCTGTACGCCCTGACCCTGCCGGCGCTCGTGGATGCGTTCGTTCCGGTCTGGAACGCGATCGACTCTTCCTCCGAGGCCTCGGCGCTCGAGACGCTCTATGCCGGTGTGGCCGCCGCCGATCTCTCGGCCGACGTCCTCACCCGCCGGCCCGACATGCTCTCGGTGCTCCAGGTCTCGGGGGTCCTCTGGGAGGACCTCGGCGACCCGCGGCGCGCGCGCGAGGCCCGCAGGCTCGCAGCGAGCGGCGCCTCCGCGGCGAGAGCGCGGGCGCTCCCGGCCTAGTTCAGACGCCGAGCGCCTTCGAGGCCATCGCGGTCCCCTCGATCCGCGCGCGGACCTTCGCGAAGGCCGTGTCGCGCGAGGTCGACGTGTCGTCGCCGAAGGGGGAGAAACCGCAGTCGTCGGTCGTCCCGAGGCGCGCGGGATCGATGAACTTCGCGGCCTCGAGCACGCGGTCGCGCACCTCTTCGGCGGTCTCGACGCGCGGGTCGATCGGGTCGGTCACGCCGACAAAGATCCGCCGGTCTCCGGTCGCGTGCTTTCCGAGAATCGCGAGAACCCGCGGCCGGTCCTTCTCGCTCGCGAGCTGCACGAAGAAGCTCCCGACGTTCAGCCGGAAGAGGGCCGGCAGCAGCTCGGCGTAGTCCACGTCCGCCGAGTGCGTCGAGTCCCGGTCGCCGCCGGGGCAGGTGTGCACGCCGATCTTCTTCCGCTCGGCCGGCGAGAAGCGGTCGAGGACGCGGTTGTTCAGGGCGACGAACGAATCGAGCAGGCCCTTGGAGGGATCGAGCTTGACCGCGAGGCGCCCCTCGGTGAAGTCGATTTGGACCGTAGCGCCGCGGTCCAGGCACTGCCGGATGTCCTTCTCCGCCTCGCCGACGAGGTCTTCGAGGAAGGCGTCGCGCGAATAGCCGGGAATGCCGCCCGGCGGGTAGAGGAGCGAGAGGGCCGAGGCCGAGATGACCGCTTCCTTCATCGGCATCCGGGCGTGCTTCTTCGCGGCATCGAGATAGCTCGAAGCGTAGGTCGCATAGCGAAACGGGCCGGCCGTGAGGACCGGGAGCTGTCGCTCGTGCCCGTCTTTGAACTTGATCGCGACCCCGCCCGGCGCCAGATTCTTCGCGCCGTGAATCGGGTACGTCGCGAAGGAGGGCTTGCGCTGCTCGCCGTCGGTGATGACGGGGGAGCCCGTCTCCTCGAAGCGGCCGATCGTGTCGCGCACCGCGTCCTCGAAGAGGGCCTCGAGCTTCTCGGGCGCGGCGCCCGACGTCATGGCGTCGATGAGAGTCTTCGGTCTCGGAATGCTTCCGACGGGCTCGGTGGGTAGCGTCATGGGCGGAATCTAGCACTCGGCCGGCCACGCTCGTCCCTCCGTTCGTCCCGGCAATGTTCTTGACTCGGGCTCGTGCGGCCGCGATAGTTCCGGAAACGGCTCACGGGGGAGGTGCCCGATGCCGAATCCCAAAACCGCTCCCTCGCCTCCGGTTCCGAAGTCCACGAACGGCTGGGTCCGCAAGTGCGACGTGGACGACTTCCTCGACCGCCACCTGCCGATCCCGACCCACATCGTCTCCAACGAGGAGTTCGAGCCGCTCCCGCAGACGCCCGAGCAGCGGCGGGTCGAGCGGCTGCTCCTGGAGACTGCGGAGCGACATTCCCGCCGCCTCGGAATGGGCCGCCGGGAGTTTCTGCGCACCTCCTGCGGAATGGCGGCGGCCTTCGCCGCCATGAACGCCGTCTTCGGCCGGTACTTCCGGGTCGAAGCCGCCGAGCTGCTCGAGCCCCTCGCCGGGAGCGGACCGGCGTACTTCGTCTTCGACGTCCAGACTCATCACGTGGATCCCCGGCGCAACGCGCCCACACCGGACCAGCAAGCGCTCGAGTTTCTGGTCGGCTTACGCAAAGCGGGGGAGGAGTGGAACCCGAAGCTTGCCGGCCGGGAGCACACGATCGAGGAGCTCTACCGGTTGAACTACATCAAGGAGATCTTCCTCGACAGCGAGACGGCGGTCGCGGTCGTGAGCGGCCTGCCCCAGCTGACGCCGGATACCTATCTGATCACGCCGGACGAGATGGTCAAGACGCGCTCGTGGGTCAACGAGCTCACGGGCTCGCGCCGCGTGGTCAGCCACGGCACGATGTCGCCCGAGCTCGGCGCGCGAGGGCTCGACGCCATGCGGGCGCAGGCCGAGAAGCTGAAGATCGATGCGTGGAAGGGGTATCCGGGCCAGCCGCTCGGGCCGAACGGCCAGGGGTGGTGGATGGACGACGAAACGATCGCGTACCCGGCGCTCGAGCTCTCGCGAAAGCTCGGCATCAAGAACATCTGCTCGCACAAGGGGCTGCCGCTCCCCGTGTTCTCCGCGGAGCACTGCCATCCCAAAGACATCATGAAGGCGGCGCTCGACTTCCCGGACCTGAATTTCCTCGTCTACCACGCCGGGTTCCGCGGGGTCGACAAGGAGATGGCCGAGGCCGCGCGCTCCGACTTCGCGACGACCGCCTCGGTGCCGTGGGTCTCGGATCTTTGCGACTGGAAGAAGAAGCACCCGAACGTCCGAAACGTCTACATGGAGATCGGCTCGACGTTCGGGATGACCGTGATCTCGTTCCCCTCCCTCTGCGCGCACATGCTCGGCATGATGATCGACGCATACGGCGAAGATCACGTCCTCTGGGGCACGGACTCGATCTGGTGGGGCTCGCCGCAGTGGCAGATCGAGGCGTTCAAGCGGCTCGAGATGCCGGAGCCGCTCGCGAAGCGATTCGGCTACAAGCCGCTGACGGTCGAGACGAAGCGGAAGATCCTCGGGCTGAACGCGGCGCGCGTCTACGGAGTCGATCCGTCGGCGAAGGTCAAGCCGATGCCGGAGGACTACATCGACCGACTGCGCAAGAAGTACAAGGACTCCGGCCTGGCCGCGCCGAGCAACACGCAGTACGGCTGGGTGCGCCCTCAGACGGCCGTTTGAGATTCCGGGCGATCGCGCCGGCCGCGCTCCTCCTGGCGGCGCCCGCGTTCGCCGCGCCGCCGGCGGCCCCGGCGCCGGCCGTCTCTCCTGCCTTCGATCGCGCGAAGTGGGCCGCCCGGGTCCGGGAGGAAATGCTCCACGCCTGGCGCGGCTACGAGCGCTCCGCGTGGGGCCACGACGAGCTCCAACCGGTGAGCCGGACGGCTCGGGACTGGTACGGGCCGTCTCTGCTGATGACGCCGGTGGACGCCCTGGACACGCTCATCCTCATGGGGCTCGACGCCGAGGCCGAGAAAGCGAAGTCCCTGATCGTCACGAGGCTCTCCTTCGACGAGGACGTCTCGGTCAAGAACTTCGAGGTGACGATCCGTCTCCTCGGAGGGTTGCTCTCCGGCTACGAGCGGACGCGGGACCGTCGCCTCCTGGTACTCGCCGAGGACCTCGGCAACCGCCTCCTGCCGGCCTTCGAATCGCCGACCGGAATGCCCTACATGTTCGTGAACCTGAAGACCGGCAAGGTGAACGGCCGGCGCTCGAACCCGGCCGAGATCGGCACGCTCGTCCTCGAGTTCGGCACGCTCGCGCGGCACACCGGCCGGCCCGTCTTCTTCGAGAAGGCGAAGCGCGCGTTGACGCGGCTCTTCGATAGGCGCTCGAAGATCGGCCTGCCGGGCGAGGAGATCGACGTCGAGACGGGCGAGTGGGTCGGCCGCGCGAGCCACGTCGGCGGCGGAATCGACTCCTACTTACGAGTACCTCTGGAAGTGCGCGCGGCTCTTCGGCGACGCGGACTGCGCGCGGATGTGGGGCGAGAGCCTCACGGCCTTGAACGAGCACCTGGCCGACGAAGCGCCGACCGGCCTCTGGTACGGGCAAGTGGACATGGAGACGGGGGCCCGCACCGCCTCCGAGTTCGGTGCGCTCCACGCGTTCCTGCCGGCCGTGCTCGCCTTCGGGGGCGACCTCCCGCGGGCGCGACGCCTCCAGGACTCCTGTTTCAAGATGTGGGCGCTCCGCGGGATCGAGCCCGAGGTCCTCGACTATCGGGCGATGAGAGTCGTCGCGGGCGGCTATCCGCTGCGCCCCGAGATCATGGAGTCGGCCTACGTCCTCCATCGGGCGACGAAGGATCCCCGCTACCTCGAGATGGGCCGCGTGTTCTTCGAGGCGCTCGTCCGGCATTGCCGGGTCGAGTCGGGGTACACGGTTCTGAAGGACGTCCGGACGATGGAGAAGGGCGACCTGATGCCGAGCTACTTCCTCGCCGAGACGCTCAAGTATCTCTACCTGCTCTTCGCGCCGGACGACGCGCTCGATTTCGACGGAATGGTGCTCAACACCGAGGCCCACCCGTTTGCGCGGGCGGACCGGTAAGGCCGGGCGGCGCAGACACCGGCCGCGTGCGAATGTCGGGCCCTCGGGTGTAGGGGCGCCCCGCCCGCCCGAATTGAACAGACCGGCTGCTGTTCCGCCGGGCGGCCGCGAGGGCCGCCCCTACAGACGGTGACGCAATGTCGGCAGCCTGCGAATGTCGGGTCCTCGGTGTAGGGGCGGGGCTTGTCCCCGCCCGCCCGAATTGAACAGGCCGGCTGCTGTTCCGCCGGGCGGCCGCGAGGGCCGCCCCTACAGACGGTGACGCAATGTCGGCAGCCTGCGAATGTCGGGTCCTCGGTGTAGGGGCGGGGCTTGTCCCCGCCCGCCCGAATTGAACAGGCCGGCTGCTGTTCCGCCGGGCGGCCGCGAGGGCCGCCCCGACAGACGGTGACGCAATGTCGGCAGTTTGCGAATGTCGGGTCCTCGGTGTAGGGGCGGGGCTTGTCCCCGCCCGCCCGAATTGAACAGGCCGGCTGCTGTTCCGCCGGGCGGCCGCGAGGGCCGCCCCGACAGACGGTGACGCAATGTCGGCAGTTTGCGAATGTCGGGTCCTCGGTGTAGGGGCGGGGCTTGTCCCCGCCCGCCCGAATTGAACAGGCCGGCTGCTGTTCCGCCGGGCGGCCGCGAGGGCCGCCCCGACACAGACGGCCCGATCGCCTTCGCCCCTACGCCTCCTTGCGCCGGATCATCGCGAGGCGATCGCTCCCCGGGAACGTCGCGACGTAGCCCTGGCCCGACTTCCGGAGCACGCTCGTCCGGATCCGGTCCGGCCCGGAGGCTTTGAAGGTCTGCCGGAAGTGCCCGATCGTGCCGGTCGACCCGCTCCCGGCGACGCCCGCCGAATAGGCGGTGATCTCACGCACGACGGTTCCGTCGGCCCCGATCGAAACCGTGCCCTGCTCCTGCATCCGGCCTCCGCCCTCGAGGTCGAGCGTCAGAAGCATGTCCAGGTTCTTTCGCAAGGGGTTCCAGACGAGCATGCCTTCGAAGTGGGGCGTCTCGGTTTCGCCTTGCATCAGGCTCGTTTCGTACCAGATGTAGGACCGTTTCGGCCCCCAGCGGAGCACCGACCGCGCCACGGCGGGTCCTCCGCTCTCGGGCACGACGTCCCACTGGCCGATCAGGAAGGCGTAGGGGGCGTAGGGGCCCTGGTCGGAGGGCTCGGCGGCGCCCGCCGTGCCCGAGGCGAGGAGGGCGGCGAGGAGAAGCGACGGGACTGTGGTTCGACGTTCGATCATGCTCTCGAGATACGGGGCGCTCGCGGACTTGTTTGATCCGCGGCGGACGAAAGCGGACAAGCCGGTGACGAATTTCCTGCAGATCCGGTGTTCCACGAGTGGCAAGACGATTCCCGTGCGCGCGTCCCGCCCAGCGCGCGACTCGTCCCCGGAAGGCTTGAGTCGAAAGGGGGATTGGTCATAGGCTCGGATCCGGCCGAAGGAGCGAGGCGAAACCGATCGACGAAGAGGACTTCCATGAACCGCCGCACCTTTCTGCAAACCGCCGGCGCCGTCTCCGCGGGCCTCGCGCTTCCCGGGAGCAGGCGCCTCCTGGCGCTCGCCGGGACGTCGGAGGGCTGGCGCACGTTCGAGGTGACGACACGCGTCGAGGTCCTGAAACCCTCCGGGGCGACCTTCGTGTGGCTCCCGGCCGCCATCCTGCGCGACACCCCGTTCCAGAAGACGCTCGCCAACGACTTCCGCGCCGAAGGGGGCTCGGCCGAGCTCGTCCAGAACAAGGGGGACGCGCTCGGAATCGTCACGGCGAAGTTCCCGGAGGGCGTTCCGCCGGTCGTGACCCTCACGTGCCGGGTCTCGACGAAGGGCTACGCGGTCGATCTCTCGAAGCCGGGTAAGGCGCCGAAGGTGGATCGGGCGGAGCTCGACTACTTCCTGAAGCCGACGAAGGTGATTCCCGTCGACGGCGTCGTGAAGATCACGGCGCTCGAGGCGACGCAGGGGGCGACGACGGACGTCCAGAAGGCGCGCGCCATCTACGAGTGGATCGTCGAGAACACCTACCGCAACCCGAAGACGCGCGGCTGCGGTGTGGGCGACATCCGATTCATGCTGGAGTCGAAGGACCTGGGAGGCAAGTGCGCCGATCTGAACGCGCTCTACGTCGGGCTCGCGCGCGCGGCGGGCGTTCCGGCGCGCCACATCTACGGGCTGCGCGTCGCGCCTTCGCAGCTCGGATTCAAGAGCCTCGGGCTCGCGACGGACAAGGCGACCAGCGGACAGCACTGCCGGGTCGAGGTCTGGCTGAAGGACTACGGCTGGGTGCCTGTCGATCCCGCCGACGTGCGCAAGGTCATGCTCGAGGAGCCGCCGGGAAACCTCCCGATCGACAGCGACCCGGTGAAGAAGGCGCGCGAGCGCCTCTTCGGCGCCTGGGAGATGAACTGGATGGCCTACAACTACGGGCACGACGTCGTCCTGCCCGGCTCGAAGGGCGCGCCCTGCAACTATTTCATGTACCCGCAGGGCGAGACGGCCGAAGGCCGGCTCGACCCGTTCGACGCGGACGCCTTCCGGTACGAGATCACGTCGAAGGAGCTCACGGCGGCCTGAGGCGGGCCGCGCGGATTCGTTCGTTCCGCGTCTACCTTGTGCCGATCGCTTTGGTCATCTGCTCGAGCCGGAGCCGGTCCAGGCTCTCGAGCGGGAGCGAGATGAAGAGTCCGAGGCGGCGGTAGATCTCGACACCCACGTTCTTGATCGCCTTTCGCTGCTCCGCTTCGCCCACGGCGGCGTCGGGGTCCTCCGATCCCCAGTGGGCGATGACCGGCTGCCCCGGCCAGACGGGACAGGTCTCGCGGGCCTTGTCGCAGACGGTGATCACGAAATCGAACTTCACGTCCCGGAACTCCTCCCACGACTTGCTGCGCGCGGCGCTCGCGTCGATGTGGTACCCGTCCCGGAGAAGATCGAGGACGTACGGGTTGACGCGGCCCTTCGGGTTCGCCCCGGCGCTGAAGGCTTCGAAGCGGTTAGGGTCGAGCCGCCGCAGGAAGAACTCCGCCAGGATGCTTCTGGCCGAGTTGCCCGTGCAGAGGAAGAGAATCTTGAACTTGCGTTCAGGCGCTTTCGGTTTCAAGGGGCTCTCCTTTCCTTCGGGGGGGAGCGGGCCGGGATGGCATTAGCCACTTCCCAAGGACGAACGCGGCGGCGCCCCCGGCGGCCTGGCCGGCGAGAAACCCGGGAACGTCCCGGGGACGGATGCCGACAAAGGTGTCGGACAGCGCCCGGCCGAGCGTCACGGCGGGATTGGCGAATGACGTCGAGGACGTGAACCAGTACGCCGCCGCGATGTAACAGCCGACGGCGGCGGCGGAGGCCGGGAGGCCCAGGCGCGACGACCCGAGGACGACCAGGACCAGACCGAGCGTCGCCACGAGCTCCGCGAAGACCTGAGACGGGCCCGATCGGCTCCTCGTCGCGATCGAGAGGATCGGCAGTCCGAACATGGCGTGCGCGGCCGCGACGCCGGCAAGCGCGCCGGCCGCCTGCGCTGCGAGATACGCCGGCGCGTCGGCCCAGGCCAGGGCGCCCCTCCCGGCTTGCACGAGCGTCACGATCGGGTTCAGGTGGGCGCCGGAGACCGCGCCGAACGTCAGGATGATCGCGACGAGACCGGCGCCCGTCGCGATGCTGTTCGCCAGGAGCGCCAGGGCGAGGCTCCCGCCGGCGAGCCTCTCGCCCATCACGCCCGAGCCGACGATCGTCGCGAGCAGGAACGCGGTGCCGAGGCCGTCGAGAGCGGCGCGGCGCGCGAGTCCTCCTGCCGGAGCCGCGGTCGGCACGGCGCGGTCCGATCGCAGCGTGACGACACGGGTCATCGACCGGGTCTCACGCCGTGCAGCAATCCGTGGCGCAGCAGGCGCTCGCCTCGGCGTTGGGCTGCTCGATGTCCTCGAGCACCGTGTAGACCTCCCAGCGGTTGCCGTCGGGATCCGCGAGCCAGAACTTGTCCTGCACGGCGTAGCAGCACGACTCCGTCTTTTCTTCCTCGGTCGCCACACCGCGCCGTTCGAGCGCCGCCCTCCACTTGCGGACTTCGTCGACCGATTCGACCCGAATGCCGAGATGCGAGAGGGCGCCTGCTCCGGCCGCCCGCGGCGCGGGTTGCAGAGCCAGATGGATTTCGGGCTCGGCCGTGACGAACTTCGCGTAGTCGCTCTTGAGCTTGGCGGGCTCGCCCAGGAAGCGGCGGTAGAAGTCGACCGAGCGATCCAGATCGGAGACGTTCAGGGAAATGTGGACGGAAGCGGGCATGATCGGGCTCCTTTCATCAATAGATCGAAAACAATCGAACTCTCACGGCAAAAAACCCCGTCAGACGGCCTTCGCGATCTGTTCCGCCAGGCGCGCGATCGCGGCTTCGTTGCGGCGGTAGTACATCCACCGGCCGCGCTTCTCCGCGTCCACGAGCCCCGCCCGCCGGAGCAGCCCCATGTGGTGCGAGACCGCGGCCTGCGACAGGCCGACGGCCTGCTCGATGTCGCAGGCGCACAATCCGGGCTCGTTGCGCGAAATGAGGTCGCAGCACGACCGCCCTCGGGCACGCAGCAGGGCGAGGATCTTGAGCCGAGTGGGATCGGCCAGCGCCTTGAAAGCGGTCACCGCGAGGTCCTCCGTCACGGCTTGACCCGCGCGTGCATCATCCGCGCGCTCTTCGGGCACGCCGACCGAAACTCGACGGAACCTTGCAGGCTCGCGGGAGCGCTCGACCGCTCCTCCGCGGTGAAACCGAAGCGCGGGAAGAAGTCGCCGGCCGTCTCCGTCAGGAGGTAGACGTCGCGCGCGCCGAGCCCTTCGGCCATCCGCAGGGCCCTTCGCGGTCAGGTCGCCGCCGAGGCCGCGTCCGCGCTCGCTCGAGGACACCGCGAGCGAGCGGAGCAGCGCGGTCCCGCCGTAGGGCTCGATCGCGACGAATCCGACGAGCCGGCCGCCGCGAGAAGCGATCAGGGCATGGGCGAGCGCCTCCCGCAGGCCGTCGAGAGGAAGGTGGCACTCCCGCAGCAGCGCTTCGACCTGGTCGAAGTCGGACTCCGTCGCGCGGCGCACGGAGACATCGGCGATCCCCGGCTCATTCATACATCGATAAACATAGAACTGTCCACGGAGCCTGTCAAGCCCCGCCGCCGCCTTGCGCTCCCAACGGTAAGCTCCGCCGATGAGCGGACCGGCCCGCACGCCGCCGCCTGAGGTTCCCGGCCAACGGCCCTCGGGCTGGCTCAACCGCTCGACCGTCGGCCTCGCTCTCGCGAGCCTCTTCTCCGACGTCTCGCACGAGCTCGCGACCGCCGTGCTTCCGGCGTTCCTCCTGTCCCTCGGGGCGGGCCCCGCCACGCTCGGCTGGATCGAAGGCAGCGCCGACGGGCTGGCAGCGGTCGCCAAGCTCTGGGGCGGCGTGATGGCCGATCGCACCCGGAAGCGCAAGCCGCTCGCCTCGATCGGATACCTCGTCACGGCGGTCGGCATCGCGGCCATCGGGCTTTGCTCGCGGTGGTGGCAGGTGCTTCTCTGCCGGGCCGGGGCCTGGATGGGAAGGGGGAGCCGCTCGGCTCCGCGCGACGTGCTGGTGGCCGAGGCGACGGGTCCCGAGTCCATCGGAAAGGCGTTTGGCCTGGAGCGGGCCGGCGACGCTCTCGGAGCCGTCGTGGGTCCGCTCCTCGCGCTCGCGCTCCTCGCCCACGGCGTCGGAGTGCGAAGCGTCTTCCTGGCATCCCTGGCTCCGGGCCTCCTCGCGTTTCTTTCGATCGTGGTCCTCGTCGTCGAGCGCCGCCAGGTCGCCCCGAGCGCGTCGTCGCCTCTCCGGCTGAGGATCGCGTCGACGGGAAGAGGATTCCGGCGGTTCCTCGGCGGCATCTTCCTCTTCGGATGCGGCGATTTCTCGCGGACGTTGCTGATTCTGTACGCGACAGAGCACGCGACCGGCACGCTCTTCTCCTGGCCCGCCGCAGCTTTCGCGATCGCGCTCTACGTCCTGCACAACGCCGTCAGCTCGGCGATGGCGCTCCCGCTCGGAGCCCTGAGCGACCGGCTGGGCGTGCGGCGTGTCGTCGTCGGAGGATACGTTCTCGCCGCCGTCGTCACCGCCGCCTTCGGGCTGTTGCCCGCCACGCCACTTCTTCTGACGGTCCTCTTCGTCGGGTCGGGCGTTTCCATCGCGTCGGAGGAAGTCGGCGAGAAGGCGTACGCCGCCGAGCTCCTGCCGGCGGACGCTCCGGGGAACGGGAATGGGCCTCCTCGCCGCGACCAACGGCGTCGGTGATCTGGCCTCGAGCGCGCTGGTCGGCACGCTCTGGGCGATCGCCCCCGATCGGCCCTGGATCGGATTCCTGGCGGCGGCGACCCTGCAGCTCTCGGGCGCCGGGTTACTGGCGCGGCTGCCGAAGCCGGTGGACCGAACCGGGTTGCGCGGGACTTCGATCTAGGGCAAAGGCGACGCTGCCCGGTATTGGAGAACAAGGCGGGTTCTAGTCGGAGAGCCCCCTCTTGAAGGCCCCTTGTCTTTGCGCCTCCTGCGCCTCGACCGCGGCTGCGGCCGTCATCTCCTTCAGATCGATCGTCACCTTGCCGATCTTGCCGGTGAACTCGAACGGCACCTTGTAGGCCTCGGTGACCGCCGTGCCTTCATCCGCGCCGACGTCGGCGCCCTCGTCCGCCGAGAACGCCATGCCCTGGGTTTGGTCGATGCGACCCTTGGCAACGCTCTTCCCGTTGACGGAAATCGTGGCCGCGCCGCCCTTGCCGACGCCACCGCCGTCGTAGGCGAACTCGTAACGGATGGTCGCCTTCCCGGCCGGCAACGCCTGCGTGGCGGCGATCGTGTACTCGTGCAGACCGAGCCAGTTGTACGTGTACGTCGGCCTGCCGTCCTTCAGGTACAGACTCCAACCGCCGAATCGGCCGGCCTGAGCCAGGATAACGCCGTTGGCTCCTCCGCTGGGGATCTCGACTTCGGCGGTGATCGTGTGCGACCGGTTCTTGATGTTGATGAAGACGTTCTCGGACATCCCGATCATCCCCTGAAATACCGTCAGGGTGGTGCGTCCAGCCATCAGATCGGGCCGCCCGGCCGTGGCCGCATTCATGCGCTCGAGGGTTCGGTCATCGAGCGGCAGCACGTGGTACTTGACCGCTTCGGACAGGAAGAGGTCCTGCAGCTCTTTGAGCTTGGCCGGGTTCTTCGCCGCGAGGTCGTTCGCCAGGCTGAAGTCGGTGCGGGTGTCGTACAGCTCCCAGACGTCCTCTTCGAGCGCCCTCCGAGGCTTGAACTCCCACGCCGCGCGGTGAACCGTGCCGGCCAGCCAGCCGTCGTGGTACATGGCGCGGTTGCCGAAGATCTCGAAGTACTGCTGCGTGTGGCGGTCCGGAGCTTTCCCGTCCGCGAAGGTGTAGAGCAGGCTCACGCCTTCGATGGGCGTCTGCACTGTTCCGTTCACGCTCTTCGGCTCGGGCAGTCCCGCCGCTTCCAGGATCGTCGGCGCGACGTCGATGACGTGGTGCCACTGTGAGCGGACCTCGTTCTTCGCCTTGATGCCCTTGGGCCAGTGGACCACCATCCCGTTGCGGGTCCCGCCGTAGCTTGAGGCGACCTGCTTCGTCCACGTGAAGGGACAATCCCCCGCCACGGCCCAGCCGGCTGCGAAGTGCGGGTAGGTCGAGGGGTCGCCGAGCTCGTCGTAATGCTTCAGGATGTCCGCGACGGTCTCGAGCTGACCGTTGAAATAAGTCATCTCGTTGTAGAGCCCGTTCATGCCGCCTTCCGCGCTCGTCCCGTTGTCACCGACGATGTAGAAGATCAGCGTATTGTCGAGCTCGCCCGTATCGCCGATGGCGTCGAGGAGCCGCCCGATCTCGGTGTCGGCATACTCGCCGAAGCCCGCGTAGATTTCCATCTGGCGAGCGAAGAGCCTCTTTTCGTCTGCTGTCAGCGCGCTCCAGTCCTTGATCGCTTCCGGCTTCCGAGCGAGCTTCGTGCCGGCGGGCACGACGCCGAGCTGAATCTGCCGCGCGAGCGTTTCCTCGCGCATCTTGTCCCAGCCCTGGTCAAACTTCCCCTTGTACTTGGCGATCCAATTCTTGGGAACGTGATGCGGCGCGTGGGTCGCGCCGGGCGCGAAGTAGAGAAAGAACGGCTTGTCCGGCGTGAGCGACTTCTGGTACCGCACCCACTCGACGGCATGGTTCGTCATGTCGGTCATCAAGTGGTAGTTCGGGTCGTTCGGCAGCTCGACCTGCGTCATTCCGTCGTAGAGGAGCGGCGCCCACTGGTTGGTCTCGCCGCCCATGAATCCGTAGAACTTGTCGAAGCCCGCGCGGGTCGGCCACCGATCGGTCGGGCCGGAGGGACTGACCTCCCAGGCGGCGGTCTCGTGGTTCTTTCCGAAGTGCGCGGTGCTGTAGCCGTTCAGCCGCAACATCTCGGGCAGATACGCGACGCTGTCGGGGCGCTTTCCCGTCTGTCCGGGGAAAGCCGTGGCGGACTCGGCGATCGAGCCGAAGTTGGTCATGTGATGGTTGCGGCCGCTGAGCAGCGCCGCGCGGGTCGGCGAGCAGAGCGCGGTGGTGTGGAACTCGTTGTAGCGAAGCCCGCCGCTGGCTAGGCGCGTGACGGTCGGCATGTGGATCGGCCCGCCGAAGGCTTCGGACATGCCGAAGCCCATGTCATCGATGAGCACGATGAGGACATTGGGCGCGCCCGCCGGCGCCTTGACCTCGAACCGCGGCGGGGGCGTGGCGTTCCGGGCATTGAACTCCGTGATGTCCGGAATCTTGGGCTCGGGGATCGGCAGCACGGTGCGGTCGGTCGGCCCGATGACCCGGGTTTGCGCCGCCGCCGGCACCATCGTCCAAGGGGCCAGCAGCGTGACCAGGGTCAGCACGCGGGCCATCCCGACAGCAATTCTCTTCATGACTTCCGGGTCTCCTTCGTCGTTGAATCACCTTCCGACAGCGGCAAGCCGCGAGCCGCGGATCGCTCGTAGCGGAATCCGCGCCGATCATGTCAGTCCGGGGTACCGAGCCGCCAGCCGTTTTTGGGGAGGGTCGCCGCCGGCCGGACGTCGACGATCCGGGTTCGCGACCGCTCGGGGCGGCCTGTCCGGGCGGATATGCGCCGGCCGGAGGCCTCAGCCTCAAGAAGCATGCAGTCTGGATCTCGCGGACCAGGAGCCTCCCGGAGCCCTCTTGGGGGCGCAAGAGGAATTTCCTGACACGATTTTCTTCGCACTTGCGCTCCTGGTTGTTAGAGGCGACACCACGTTCATCCTTTGGAAAGCGCGTGAAATGGGATTCATGCAGTTTCTTGAATGTCCGTCCGCAAGACACTCAAAGCGCACACTCGGGCGCGGAACCGCGCAGAGCTCCGTCGCCCCGCAGAGTCTGCGCGATCCGGGAGGAGGGGTTAGGCGAAGACTTGCAACCTTGACACTCTCTCTCGCGTTGGTGTCCGTCCGGGTGCTCGCGCAGGACGAAGCCCAAACCACGGGGGATGAACCCACGATCGACCAACTGCAGGAGATGAAGCACACGCTGGAGCTGCAGCGGCAGAAGATCGAGAAGCTCAAGCAGGAAGCTCAGCAGGCCGAAGAGGAGCTGAGGCAAATGCAGCGACAGATCCAGGAGAAGCGGAATCGGGCCGCGGCTCCAGCGGTGCAACCCGGAAAGCCCGACCTCCCGCCACCCTCCCTCGCCAAGTCGATGCCCCCTCCGGAAAATCCGCAGGACCCCAACGCGGTCTTGCCCCGCTGGGCGGTGCTCAAGATCAGTGACACGATGAGCTTTCGGTTCGGAGTACAGGTGCAGGCGGCCTTGGAGTTGCTCCAGGATCCCAACACCAACGGCTATTCGCAGAACCTCTACCTGCGTCGGGCTCGCGTCGGAATTCTCGGGGATCTGGGCGGCGGCGTGACGATGCTCTTCCAGACGGCGGCGGTGCGCCTCGGTTACGCCGGGAACACCGGCGCCAAGAACACGAATTCGGGATTCCAGGTGCTGGACGCATGGGCTCAGTGGGCCTTCCTGGGCAAGGCAGCGAGGCTGCAGGCGGGCCTCTTTCGAGTGCCGACGGTCCGGCAGGCCATGACCTTTTCCGCGACGTTCCTGACCCTCGATTTGCCGACGTGGACGTTTCAGGAGGGGGCGGTCGAGGAGTCCACCCTCCTGCGGGACTATGGCGTCGGCTTCAACGGCGCGCTCCTTGCCAACGAGCACCTGTCATACCGGATCGGGATCTTCTCGGGATACCGCCACCCGAGCTCGCCCCAGCCGCTGCCGCTCGGGCCGGCGGCGGGCTCGCGCAACCCGCCGCGGATCGCCGGCCGCATCATGTACGACTTCTTCGAGCCGGAGGGCGGCACTCCCAACTACATCGGCACGTATCTTGGAAAGAGGAAGGTCCTTGCCATCGGGCTCGTCGGGGACGGTCAGGGCGCCTACAAAGGCTATGGCGGCGACGTGTTCTTCGATTGGCCGATTGGGCCGGGCGCGGTCACCGCGGAGCTGGACTACATCCACTTCGATGGCCATCACTTCCTCTACGATATCGGCGGCACGCCGACGACTCTTCCGGAACAGCAGACCTTCTACACGAACGAGGGCTACTACTTCGCCTGCCTGAACCTTCAGCCGTTTTTCCGATACGAGACGCTCACGTACGCGGACCCCGTCAACGCAGCCAGGGAACAGACCCGCGTCGGCGGCGGATTCAACTACTACGTCTACGGGCGCAACTTGAAGGCGACGGCAGCCTACGAGAGGATCATGCCTAGGGTGAAGCCGGCCACCGCGGTAATCCGGGACTTCAATCGATTCGTCCTGCAGTTGCAGGGCTTCTTCTAAAGAGCTCGCGGTTCCGGCATCAGGACGCGAGGTGGAGCCGCCGCACCAGGTCGCCGAAGCGGGGGTCCGATCGCAGCGGATCCCACAGGGGATTCACCCTGAGAAAGACGAGATCCCAGGTGTGGTCGACATATGCCTTTTCGAGCCACTCCAGAGCCCTGTCGGCGTCGCCAAACATGGCGTGAACCTGTGCGACATAAATGGGCGACACATATCGCTGCGCCGCGAGCGCCTCCAGCTTCTCGATTGTCTGATGCGCCTCCGACCGATGGCCGATCGCGGCCTGGCCCATCGCGAGGTCCCAGAGTCCCTGCGGATTGCTTCCTTGCAGCGCCGCCGCCTTCTCGTATTCCGCGCGGGCTTGCTCCGGCATCCTCTTCGCCACGAGAGCCTGGCCCAGGAAGCGATGCCTCATTGGCAGTTCCTCCGGTGCCTTGCGGACCTCCTCGATCGCGCGGTCGTTCTGGCGCGCATAGAGATAGGCCCTGGCGAGATTGGCTTGAAGGGTCCCCTCGAGTGGTGCGATTTCAAGTGCGCGCTGCAGCTGCGCGACCGCCTCGTCCGTGCGGCCGAGGGAAACCAGAAGCAGACCGTACCAGGAATGTGACGTCACATCCCGCGGATCGAGCGACTGGGCCTTCCGAAACTCCTCCTCCGCGGCCGGATAGTTCCAGTCGTAGCTCCAAAGGGAATACCCGAAGACGGCATGCGCTTGCGCGAGACTGTCGTCGATCTCGAGCGCCCTCTCCGCGGCCGCCCTGCTCTTCGGGATCGCGTCTCGAGGCGATATCGAGCTGTACGCAGTCGATCGCGCATAAGCGGCCGCGAGCCCCGCGTAGGCCTTGGCATAGGTCGGGTCTTTGTCGATCGCTTGATTGAAGTATTCGATGCTCTTCTTCAGCGGCTCTTCGGTTCTCTTCTCCCAGAAGTAGCGTCCCTTCAGATAGAGCTGGTAGGCTTCCGGATTCTGCGTGTAGCGCGTCGCCATGCGTTTCTTCGTTTCTCCGGCGAGCTGCCCCCGCAGCCTGGACGCGATCTGCCCGGCGATTTCCTCCTGGACCGCCTGGAGGTCCGCGAGTTTCCGGTGGAACTGACCACCCCAGAGATGGCTGTTATCGCGAACATTCACGAGCTCCGCGGAGATTGAGAGGTCTTCCGCGTGCTGTACAAATTGTCCCTTGAGCACCGCCTGGACGTTGAGCTCGCGGCCGGCTGCTTGTGCAGTCGTCTGCCGGCCCCTGTACTGGGACACCGAGTCGCGCGACATGACGGTGAGGTGCGGCAGCTGGCCGAGGCTATTGATGAGTGCGTCGGTAATGCCGTCGCTCAGATAATCGACACCGGGATCGGCGCTGGCGTTAGCCAGGGGCAGGACGGCTAACGAGTCGATTGCTCTACTCGGGGCCCTGAGGAGGATCGCCGCGCCCGCGACGATGATCAGACCAACGACCACAGCGACGATAACCCGAAGCCGGCGCGCGCGCGGCTCGGCGGCGGCCGGCACTCTGGTCTCTCGTAAGCCGGTTGGCGATACTGGAACCGACGACTGCTCCGCGAGGCTGAAGGCAATGTCCCGCGCCGACTGAAAGCGGTGCTCCGCCCGCTTCTCGATGCAGTGTTTGACGATGTGATCGAGTGCGGGCGAAATGTTCCGTCCCGATGCGGAGAGCTCCGCCGGCTCCTCCTTCATGACCGCCGCCATCGTGTCAGCGGCCGTCTCTCTCCGAAATGCTCTGCTGCCCGAGAGGAGCTCGTAGAGAATCGTCCCGAACGAGAAGATGTCCGATCGGTGATCGACGGGTTGCCCTCGCACCTGTTCGGGCGACATGTAGCCCAGGGTTCCCATCACCGTCCCCGGCTCTGTGTGACCGGAGGCCGTCGGTGCGCTCGTCTCCGCGCCCGGTGCAACCCCCTCGACCTTCTTCGCCAGGCCGAAGTCGAGGATCTTGAGGTGACCGTCGCCGGTCACGAAGAGGTTCTCGGGTTTCAGATCCCGGTGTACGACGCCCCTCTCGTGGGCTGCAGCGAGCCCCTTGGCGATCTGCAGGGCGTAGTCCACGGCCTGCCTCACGGGGATCGGGCCCGCCTCGATCTTGCCGCGCAGCGTCTCGCCTTCCAGAAGCTCCATGACGGCGTAGGCGACGCCGTCCTGATTACCGAAGTCGAAGATCGAGAGGATATTCGGATGGGAAAGCGCCGCCACCGCCAAAGCCTCGCGCTCGAACCTCGACAGCGCGTCGGGATCTCCGGAAAGCGACCGAGGCAGAACTTTAATCGCGACGTCGCGCTTGAGCCTGGGGTCTCTTGCCCGATAGACCTCGCCCATACCGCCCGCGCCGAGCGGCGAGACGATCTCGTAGGAGCCTAGACGGCTTCCTTGTGTCAACGCGGGTGGCGCGCCGCGCGGCGGCGTCGAGGAAAGAACATCGATCGCCGGCGAATCCAGAAGCCGCGCCGATGCCGCGTCATGGGAAGCCAGAAGCGACTCCACCTCCTTCATCAGATCCCCGTCGCCCCGGCACTCTTCCTTCAGAAACGCGGCCCGCGCTTCCGGCTTCCGCTCCAGAGCCGTCGCAAAAACCTCCTGAATCCGCTTCCATCGTTCCGGCTTCATCGGAATGAGCCCGCGAGCTCGCGATGGAGCCATGCCCTGGCGCTGACCCACTTGCGATTCACCGTCGCCGGAGAAACGCGGAGCGCGGTCGCGGCCTCATCGACGGTCAGGCCACCGAAAAAGCGCATTTCCACGACCTGGGCCTGCTCGGGGTCGAGCCCCGAGAGTCTCTCCAGGGCGTCGTCGACTGCAATCACGTCGATTCCCCGCGGTGCGGTCACCGCGTCCGTCTCCATGCGGTAGGTGGCCGCCCCGCCTCCCCGTTTCTGCGCCAGGCGGCGGCGGGCATAGTCCACGAGGATCTGCCGCATCACGCGAGAGGCAACGGCGAAGAAGTGAATGCGGTTCTGCCACTTCCCGACTGGTCGATCGACCAGCTTGAGATAGGCCTCGTGGACAATCGCCGTGGGCTGGAGGGTGTGTCCCGGGCGCTCTTGCCTTACGTGGCGCTCCGCGATGCGGTGCAGACTGTCGTAGACGAGCGGGATCAGCCTCTCGAGAGCCGCCGCATCGCCGCCCTGCCAGGCCACGAGCAGACCCGTGACGTCGCCGAGTGCCTTGCCGCCGCTGGGCGGTTCGTCGTCAGACATCGGAATGTTTGTGGTCCGAAGTCTACAGCGCAGGACCTCGGCCATCCCGATATCCGGGTCTCCTTCGTCGTCGAATCAACCTTCCGAAATCAGCAAGCCGCCAGTTTTGGGTCGCTTGCAGCTAAATCCGGGCCGATCCTGTCAGCTCGGGGTGCCGAGCCGCCAGCCCTTTGGGGAAGGTCGCCGTTGGAGGAAGCGCCTCTCGGAGGATACTACCCGGACGTTTCCCCTGAGGCGCCGGAGATAGAATGCGCAAAAGGCGCGGCCACGTTGTTCCGGTCCCGCGGTCCGCAGAATTGCTTTCGTCGCTTTGGCCGAGGAACAGGCGTGACGAGGTCGTGTGTTGGGGTCCGGCTGCCGTGGATCGCTGCCTCGCTTCTCGTCGTTCTCGTTCTGATTCGGCGGTGATGACAATCGGGTCACACCGCGACCTGGAGACCGAAAGGAGGGTTCCCGTGCGACCTGGAAACCTGAAATGGGGAATCGTGGCGATCGCGGCCGTGGTCGGCCTGGTGGCGGCGGGCGCCGCAGAGGCGCAGACATACTCGAAGGCCGAGACGAAGTCCTTCGAGATCATCTCGGTGGACGGCAACGTCCTGGTGGTGAAAGGGCCGGAGGGCGCCCGCGAGATCACCGTGCCAGCCGACTTCCTCTTCACCGTCGACGGCAAGAAGATGTCGGTCGGCGAGTTGAAGGCGGGCATGAAGGGCACGGCCACCGTCACCACGACGACCACCGTCCATCCCGTTTATGTCACGGAGGTGAAGAGCGGCGAGGTCGTGAAGGTGGTCGGGACGTCCGTCATCGTGCGCAGCAAAGACGGCTACAAAATGTTCTCGCAGGGCGAGGTGGACAAGCGCGGAATCCGCATTTACAAGGACGGCAAGCCGGTTCAGCTGTCTGACCTTCGCGAGAGGGATCAGCTGTCGGCGACCATCGTCACGGAAGGTCCTGCACTGGTGATGACCGAGAAACAGGTGGAGGCGACGCTCGCGGCGGCACCGGCTCCCGCGGCACCAGTCGCGGCAGCACCCGCGGCACCGGCTCCTGCGGCACCAGTCGCGGCAGCACCCGCGGCACCGGTCGCCGCGGCACCGGCTTCCGCGGACAGCGCCGCCTCGGAGAGCGCGACGAGTTCGATGAGCAGTCCGACGGCGGCGCCGGCAGATGCGAGCTCGGCGGGAACGACGGCCCCGGCACCGGCCGGCGAAGAGCCGGCGAAGGGAGGGCGCTCATGGCTCGTGTGGGTGGTACTAGTCCTTGCCGCGGTGATCGTTCTCTTTTTTGTGTTTAGACGATCCCGCTCCTGATCCTTCGGGCGACGAATGCCGGGGGGGCGGTCCGTAACCGCCCAACCCGGTATTCGGGCTTTTCCTGCGAGGACGTGAGGCACGACTGAGGCTGGAGCGGGATTGTGCTCCCGCCGGGCGCTCTCGGTCGACTATCGCTTCCGTGTGGAGCTCACGAATGGCCTGCCCGTGCTCGGTTCGAACCGCCGATCCGGGTTCCCAAGTAGCGCCGAAGAGAGCTGGCCTGCCCGGGCGGATTTGCCGGCGGCCGTTCGCCACCGGTTGTCGCATGTTGCCGGACGCTCCTTCGTCGCGTCCGGCCATGCTCGGTGCGAACCAGCGATACGGGTCCCCAAGTAGCGGTCGAATGATTTGGCCTGCCCTACGAGATGCGTGTCGAACCGCCCTGTTGTAAAGAAACGAGTTGCGGCGCCGCCACCGACGCGCGCTCATACCTTACGACTGGGGAGACCTGCAGCGTCATCCGCGACATGACGCGTGTGCTCGATTTCTACGACGAGAGATTAGGACGCAACCACGGCGGCTCTTCTCGCCATATCCATTGAGGATACGCTGGCACCATGACGACCACGCGCACAAAGACTCTCCTGGCCGGCGTGCTTCTCGGTTCTTTGGCTCTTACCGCGGCCCTTGCCCAGGCCGCCAACCCGTTGCCCTCCTGGAACGAAGGTCACGCCAAGCAGTCGATCGTCGCTTTCGTCGAGAAGGTCACCAAACCCGGTTCTCCGGATTTCGTGCCTGTTCCGGAGCGCATCGCCGTCTTCGACAACGACGGCACGCTCTGGTGCGAGCAGCCCCTGCCCGTTCAGCTCTACTTCGCGCTCGATCGCGTGAAGGCGCTCGCGCCGCAGCATCCTGAATGGAAGGACAAGGAGCCGTTTGCCTCGCTGCTAAGAGGCGATCTGAAGACCGCGCTCGGCGGCGGCGACCGCGCGCTCCTGGACCTCATGATGGCCACGCACGCGGGCATGACCACGGTGGAGTTCGAGAAGATCGTCAAGGACTGGATTGCGACCGCGAAGCATCCGAAGACCCGCAGGCTCTTCACCGACATGACGTATCAGCCGATGCTGGAGCTGCTCGCCTACCTGCGGGCGAACGGTTTCAAGAATTTCATCGTCTCCGGCGGCGGCATCGAGTTCATGCGCCCATGGGCGGAGCGGATGTACGGCATCCCGCCGGAACAGGTCGTCGGCAGCAGCGTCAAAACGAAGTTCGAAATGCGCGGAGGCAAGCCCGTGCTCATGCGGCTGCCGGAGCTGAACTTCAACGACGACAAGGGAGACAAGCCCGTCGGCATCAACCAGCACATCGGCCGTCGGCCGATCGCTGCGTTCGGCAATTCCGTCGGCGACCAGCAGATGCTGGAATACACCCAGGGCGGCAGCGGCGCACGGTTCGAGCTGCTCGTCCTGCACGACGACGCGGCGCGCGAATTTGCCTACGGCCCGGCCCGCGGATTGCCGGACGTCAAGCTGGGCTACTTCACGCCCGCACTCGACGAGCATGCGACGAAGGACGGCTGGACCGTCGTCAGCATGAAGGACGACTGGAAGACCGTCTTCCCGCCCGAAGCCGCTGCGGTCACGGCCGTCGACATCCTGCTGGAGCCGGACGCCGTCATGCTGAGGCACGCCGAAGCCAACAACGCCCGTTTGCTCGCGGTCTTCCCGAAGGGCTTCGCGCTGGATGCCACCCATCGTCCGCACATCACGATGATCCAACGCTTCGTCCGCACGGTGGACCTAGACAGGGTCTATGCAGCGGCCGGCCAGGTTCTCGCTAGCGCCGATGTGAAAGCCATGAAGCTCGAGGCCTTCAAGTACTACTACGCCCCGGCCGGCGCGGTTGGCGTCGCGGGCATTTGCGCGACGCCGACGCCGGAAATTCTCAAGCTGCAAGCGGACATCATCGCCGCGGTGAAGCCGTTTACGGTGGAAACCGGACCCGTCGGCGCGTTCACCGCTCCACACGACGATCCCGCCACCGACGCAGGCCTCATCCAGTACGTGTCGACGTTCGTGCCGAAGATGACCGGCGAGAACTTCAATCCGCACGTCAGCACCGGCGTCGCTCCCCGGGAGTACCTCGACAAGATGCTGGCCGAACCGTTTGAGCCGTTCACCTTCTCGCCGGCGGGCGCGGCCATCTATCAGCTCGGCCCGTTCGGAACAGCCGCGAAGAAACTCAAAGAATGGGACTTGAAGCACTGAGACACTTCCCTCGTGTCGGGCTTTGTCGGTGCTTCAGCGGTGGGAGTTGGCCTGCCCGGCTGGATTTGAACCAGCGACCTACGGCTTAGAAGGCCGTTGCTCTATCCGGGCTGAGCTACGGGCAGGTGCTTCATTATCAGCCAGCCGTCTGCCCGGAACCGCGCCTCCGGACCGCGGCTTCCGACCCGCCTACCAGAGAAACGGAACCAGTCTGTATCGAACTCTCTCTGCGTAGCCGTCGTAGCCGGGCAGCTCCCGTCTCAAGAACCTCTCCTCGACCAAAATGCGCACGACGAGCGTGCCGATGGGAACGCTCGCGAGCAGAGCGGCCGCGTACGATTCCAGCCAGAGCGGCATGCCGACGAGCAGGAGGACGGCTCCCGCGTACATCGGATGCCGCACCACGCCGTAGAGGCCGCTGTCGATCACGGTCTGATGTCGCTCCTGCTGACGCTTCACCACCGGCGCCGCGAAGGCATTCTCCCTGAGCGCGAGAGTCATGATCGACCAACCCGCGGCAAAGAGCACGAGCCCCAGGTCCGAAACGAGCGCTCCGGGCCTCGCCAACAGATGAAGCCGAAACACGTCGAGGGGAATGAAGACGATCAGGCCCGCGAACGCGGCGAGGAGGAGGAGCACGGCGATCTTGTCGGCGGCGGGCTGTCCCTCCTGGAGGGGTGGCTTGAAACGCTCTTCGAGCAGGGCCGGACTCGCGCGATAGACGCTCACGGTGCTCGCCACGGCGCCGACGAAGACGACCCCCAGAAACACCCAGGCGCGCGGCCAATCCAGAGTCCCGGCCGGCAGGAAGAGCAGGCTTCCGAAGATGGCGACGTTCGAGAGGACGCCGAGGGTGAGCTTGAGGAGAGACATGGTTCGCGCCGTCGACGCCTCTTGAATCAGAGGACGCGCCGCCGCCCCCGCGCGTCGGCGTTTCTCAAGGGCCGGCCGGCAGCTCCGCCCGGCCGCTCCGCGGGTCGTAGACGCTTCCGGCCGGGAGCACCTCCATCCGCATCGCGGAGGCACCGAGCGCCGGGGCGCCGGACGGCGTGACGCGGGCCTGCCGCGCGTCGAAGACGACCGCGACGCTCTCGCCCAGGACCTTCCAGCGGCCGTCGGGGCCGACCTCGAGCGCCGTGGACTCGTCGATCCCCACGCCGACGAGCTCGGGGTGCTCGAGGACGGCGCTGATCAGCCGATTCAGGCGCCGCCGCCGCACGAAGTGCTGGTCCACGATCGCGCCGGGCAGGAGCGCGAAGCCGTCCTTCGTGACGATGTTGTCGCGCGCGATCGTCAGGAAGGCGGTCGAAGGAGTCGCTCGGGGGACGGCTCCCGCCCGGATGTTTCTCGTCGCCGGTGATCATCGGGGTGGACATGACCGCCGCGCCGGCGGAAGTCCCTCCGACGACTGCCCCGGCCCGGTAGCGCTCGTGGATCGCGCGCTCGACCGGCGTGCCCTGGAGCGCCGCGGTCAGCTTCGACTGATCGCCGCCGCCGAACCAGATGCCGGTCACGCCGTCGAGGCGGCGCGCGGCCTCCTCGGTCGCCGCGGCCCGCTCGAGGAGGAGTCGCTCCGCCTTCGCGCCCCGCTTCTCGAAGTCCTTCGTGATCTCGATGCCGGCCTCCGGATCCTCGCTCGCCATCGGGAAGACGACGATGCGCGCCCGGCCGGCGCCTCCGGCGAGCTCGACGAAGCGATCGAGGATCCGGTCGGGGAGCGGGCCGCCGCCGACGATCAGGAGATGCCCCGCCGGCGCGGAGCGGGCGGGGGCCGCGGCCGGCGCCGAAGCGCAGCCGAAGGCCAGGAGCAAGGCGGGCAGCGCGGGCAGCGCACTCCGCATCCAGCCCTCGGAGGACGGCGGGCGGGGGCGAGCCCCGCCCCTACCGCGAGGCGTCATGGGATGCCGGAGGTTCGGAGGTGCCGGCGCCCGGCAGGACGCGCCCGGGGCGCGCGCCCGTCGCCTTTCCGTCCTGCCAGACGACCTCGCCGTTGACGAACACCATCCGGATCCCTTCCGCGAGCTCTCGGGGCTTCTCGAAGGTCGAGCGGTCGATCACCGTCTTCGGATCGAAGAGCACGAGATCGGCCTTCATGCCCGTTCGGATGACGCCGCGGTCGGCGAGCTTCAACCGCCTGGCCGGAAGCGAGGTCATCTTGCGGATCGCTTCGGGCAGCGAGAACCAGCGCTTCTCGCGGACGTAGCGCCCGAGCACCTTCGGAAACGTGCCCGCGCCGCGCGGGTGCGCCGCGTCGATGCCGCCGTCGCTGCCGACCATCACCCACGGCTGCTTGTAGAAGACGGCGACGTCCTTCTCCGTCATCGAGTGTCCGATGATGTCGGCGCCCCCGTCCTTCACGATCCGGCTGTAGAGCTCGACCGGCGAGATCTCCTGCGCCTTCGCGATCTCCTCGAGGTTCTTGCCGACGTAGTCGGGGTGCTTCTCGCACCCGGTGATCGTGATCTTCGCCGGGCCCCCGACGTCCGCCATGGACTTCTCGACGCTCACGGGATCGTCGTACTCCTTGTTCGCGACGATGACCTCGATGTTCGAGTGCCACGCCTCGTAGGGGTAGCAGTCGGCGGTCACGTCGAGGCCTCGGGCGCGGGCCCGGAGGATCAGGTCCACCGCCTCCTGCGCCCGGCCCCACATGCCGACGACCCCCATCTTGATGTGGGAGATCTGGAGCGGCAGCTTCGCCTCTTCGGCGATGTCGAGAGCCTCCTGGAACGCCTCGAAAGTGCGGTTGGCCTCGTCGCGGACGTGCGTCATGTAGAAGCCGCCGTGTCGGGCGGCGGCCTCGGAGAGCGCCACGAGCTCCGCGGTCGAGCCGTAGCCGCCGACGTCGTACTCGAGGCCCGAGGAGAGGCCCGCCGCCCCCTCCCGCATCCCCTGATCGACGAGCGCGGCCATCTTCTCGACCTCCTCGTCGGTCGCCGTGCGCCGAAAGTCTTTCCCCAGGACGAGCTCGCGGACGGTGGCGTGGCCGACCATGGTCATCACGTTGACCGCGGGCGGCGCGGCGCGCACCTTGTCGAGATACTCGCCGATCGGCCAGGCCGAGCCGCCGTCCGGGCCCTCGACGACGGTCGCGATTCCCTGCGAGACCTGTGTCTCGGCGAGCGGCATCGTGAGGAGCTCGTCGGTCGAATGGTTGTGGATGTCGATGAAGCCGGGCGCGAGCACGAGGCCTTTCCCGTCCACGACGCGTTCCCCCTTGCGGGGCTTCACGGCGCCGACCGCCGTGATCGTGTCCCCTTCGACCCGAACGCTCGCCTCCTGGAGCGCCCTGCCGGTCCCGTCGGCCACGCGGGCCCCTCGGATGACGAGGGAGTCGGCGGCCGCGAGGGCCGGCAGTGCGATAGCCAGGGCCAACGTCAGAGCGAACGGCACGATCGGGGAACGGGATCTCTGCTCATCGGTTCTCCTTCGGTTTCGCGCCGGCCCGGTCCATGGCGGCGAGCACGGCTTTCACTTCGGCGATGTCCTTCCGGTATTTCGACGCCGGCGCCGTCGCCGCGAACTGGCTCAGGGCGCGCCGCGCGCGCGGCCAGTCTCCCACGGCCCCGGCCGCGCGGCCGAGGTTGTAGAGCGCGTCGTACTGCTCCGGGTTGAGCGCCACGCACCTCTCCCACGCTTCGATCGCTTTCTGCGGATTCTCGAGGCGCATCCAGGCGACGCCGAGGGCGTTCCAGGCGCGCGCCCGCCGCTGCCCGAGCGAGACCGCCATCTCGAGGCTCTTGCGCGCCTCCTCGGGGCGGTCGAGCTTCAGCCAGTGCGATGCCGGCGTTCTGGAACGCATCCGCGTCCTTCGGATCGATCCGGAGCGTCCGGTCGAAGACGCGAAGGGCCTCCTGCGGCTGGCCGGCGTCCGCCAGGCGCGATGCCCAGGGCGTTCAGGGTCTCGGGATCCGAGCTCTCCCGATACCGGGAGAGGAGCGCCACGGCCTCGCGGGGCCGGCTCGCCTCGCACAGGAGGAGGGCTTCGCGCCTCTCCAGGCTCTCCCCTCCGGCGCCCCGGGCCGACGCCTGCCGCAGAACCTCGACGGCGCCGGAGAGATCTCCCTTCTCCTGGAGCACGGTCGCGAGCTGCAGGTATCCCAATTTCATCTTGGGGTTTTCCACCACGACCTTCCGGGCGACGGAGGCCGCTTCGTCCAGGCGGCCGTGCTCGAAGAGCTCGATGGTCTTGTGCAGGTCCTGATCGACGCCGATGAGCGTCTTCGGGTCATCGGCCGGCCCAAAGGAGGCTTTCGCTTCGCCGGACCCGGCGAGGTAGCCGAGGCTGCGGAGCTTGGCGGCTTCCTCCGACCCGATGGCGCCGCGTTCGGTCGGAACGGTCGGCAGCTCGAGGATTCGCTTCCGCAGGCGCCGGAGCGCGTCGGGTGGCTCGGCGACGAGGTTCCGGGACTCCTCGGGATCGGACGTCAAGTCGTAGAACTCGGGCAGCGGGAGCTCGATGTACTTCTGCCCTCCCGAAACGAGGCCGCGCAGCGGCGCCCATCCGCGGTTGAAGGCGGCCGACAGCGCTTCGAAGTAGGACCCCTCGGCCGCCTCCACGCGCTTCGGGTCTAGGAGCGAGTGCCCGGGCAGGCCCGGGGGCGGCGGCATCCCCAGCGCATCGAGCACCGTGGGAAGAATGTCGACGTGGCGCGCCGGGACGGCGTCCCGGCCGGGCGGGACCAGGCCGGGACACCAGAGGAAGAGCGGCACGTGCAGGGTGGCCTCGTAGGCGAAGAGGCCGTGAGTCAGCTCTCCGTGGCTCCCCCTCGACTCGCCGTGATCGGCGGTGACGATGAGAAGGGGCGGCGTCGGGCTCTGGCGCGCGAGGTCGAGGAGCGGCGCCAGCGCGGAGTCCGCGTAGGCGACTTCGCCCAAGTACAAGTCGTTCGGAAACCGCTCGGCGAACGCCTTCGGCGGCTTGTAGGGCGCGTGGGGATCGTAGAGGTGCACCCAGAGGAGACGGGGGCGATTCTCCTGCGCCCGGAACCACGCCATCCCCGCCCCGACGACCTCCTCGCCGGAAGCCTCCTGGATGTCGAAGGCCAGCGGATCGTCCAGGTGCCGATAGAGCTCCTCGTAGACGTCGAAGCCGCGAGAGAGGCCGTAGCGCGCGTCGAGCACGAAAGCGCCGACGAAGGCGCCGGTCGCGTATCCCTTTCGCCCGAGCCGCGTCGAGAGCGTCTCGACGTCCGGCCCCAGGCGGAATCCCGCGTTCTCCCGCACGCCGTGCTGGTACGGGTAGAGGCCCGTCAGGATGTTGGTGTGGGAGGGGAGGGTGATCACGTTGTGCGCGTGCGTCTGCGAGAAGACACGCCCCTCCGATGCGAAGCGATCGAGGTTCGGCGTCGTGCCGCGGGGATTGCCGTCGAAGCCGACCGCGTCGTAGCGCAGCGTGTCGATCGTCACGAGGACGACGTCGCGCGCCGGACGGGGGCTCTCCGCCGCCGCCGGAGCAGGGGAGGCTCGCTCCCGGTCTCGACAGGACAACGCGAGACAGACCGCGAGGAGCACCGCGACGCGGCAGAGGGGTAACGGGCGGCGCATCGTCGAGAGTCTACAAAACGAAAGGGCCCGCCCCGGCGCGGAGGCGGGCCCGGAAGGAACGGATCGGGAGTTAGAACGCGATTCGCATGCCGAGGCGCAGGATCCTCGGGCTCTGCACCTCGAGAATCTGGTTGAAGGAGCTGGTCTGGTCGAAGACGAGGTTCCCATCGTCGTCGAAATCGACGGACCCCGTGCGGCCATTGCGATCCAGGACCGTGTTCGCGTTCGTCACGTTGAAGCATTCCGCCATCGGTGTGATCGAAACCTGCCCGATGTTGAAGGTCTTCTCCAGGCGCAGGTCGAGCTCGTAGACGTTGTCCAGGCGGAACTCGTCGATCTTGCCGATCAGGATGGTCTTCTGGATGCCTTCCAACGGGTCGCGGGGCGCGGTGTAGTAGTACGACTTGGGATATCCCTCGCGTCCGAAGAAGTTCGCCGCCACGTTGATCCCCCAGGGGAACTGATACATCCCGGTGACGTTGAACTGCCACCGCGCGTTGATCCACATCGAGCCTTTGGGCGTATAGCCCACGACGGTACCGCCATCCTCGTTCGGCCCGGCGCGGCTCCACCGGTTGTTCGGGTCGAGAATCGCCTCCGGCGGGATGTGCTGCTTCCAGTTCATCCAGCTTCCGCTCGCGCGAAGCATCCACCTGTTCGAGAGTCGTTTGACGAAGGACACCTCGATTCCGTGGAACGTCTGCGTCGCGCCGGGGCGGTTCCGGAAGAGGTCGCCGGTCGGCCGTTCGGCCAGGTCCAGGAAGTAGAAGGGCTCGTTGAAGGGGAGCGTGAAGCCGTTGTCGGCGACCGCCGTGCCCTGGCCGTTGCCGCCGAGGACCCAGGTATCCGCCGTCGATCCGAGGGGAACGCTGATTTGAAGGTCCTTGACCTGCCGGTATGTGTAGGTCGCCGAAACGGCGAAGTCCTCGAAGATCTGCTGATCGAATCCGACCGTGACCTCGTCGGTCACCGGCGTCTTGAAGTCCGGCGCGAATTGGTTCGGAGAGTTGGGCTGCGTACTGGGGTCTACGTTGTAGAAGCAGCAGAAATTACTATCCGAAAGGTCGAGCTCCTCCGGATCCACGTGATGGTTCCCGTTGGTGTCGTGCCAGTAGTAGTAGAGGCCGCTCGTGATGGGAAGGGCGTTCAGCTGGTAGGTCAGGAATCCGAGCTGATCCGCGTAGCGAGCGTAGGAGGCTCGCAGTTGCGTCGTCTTGTTCTTCCCGAGCGAATAGCCGAGCGAAGCGCGCGGCTGCCAGTTCTTGTAGTTCTCCGCCCAGAAGTCCTGAGCCGGTGCGACGACCGGCGGAAGGAGATCCGGATAGACCGGATTTCCCGCGGCCGACGAGGTGAGATTCTTCCCCCGTTCATGGCTGTATCGAACCCCGGCGTTGATCGTCAGGTTGCCGGTCGTGATCGTGTCCCCGAGTGTGTACGTGAAGAACTCCGTCTTGTAGACCGTACGGACGTTCCGAGCGATCAGGGCGAGGCCGGAGTAGTCGTAACCGTAGAGCTGATCTCCCGGGAAACCCGTGGCCGAGTCGTTGATCTGCCGACGGTAGTTGAAGCCGAACTTGAGCTCGTGGTTGACCGAGCCGGTGTTGAAGAACCTGGAGGCGGAGACGTTCGCCTGATATTGGGGGTTCTTGGCGATGTAGTAGTTGTAGCTGTCCTGGTAGACGCCGTCGAGGTCCTGGTAGACGTCCGTCTCGAGACCCCCGACGGGGATGAGGTCGTACGTCGGAAACTGATAGCTCAGGAAGAAGGACGCGAAAGTATTCGGGTCGAAGACCTGGCTGTCGTCCAGCTTGTAGAAGTCGGTGGGGACGTCGAAGTTTCTCAGAGTCGCCGGCGCCCGGTAGGGGCCGTTTCCCGAGCCCTGCTCGGTGCGGTTGCTGCGCTGGTAGTAGAGACCGAGGGCATTGGAGCTCACGATCTGGGCATTCAACTTGGCCGCCCAGGGCTGGAGCTTGACGTTGGAGGTGATGCGGCCGCCTTCGGGATTCGTGCCGGTCAGGTTCAACGCGATGTCCTGCCGGGAGCCGGAGCCCCAGAGCCAGAGGCGATCCTTGATGAGCGGGCCTCCCACCTCGGCGCCGTACTCGCGGATGAAGCGTGTGCTGTCGGTCTCGAGTTCCTGATCGATCGCCTCCTGCGGGAGGTTCGACGATTGCCACTTGTCCGAGGCGTAGAGGTACCGGGTGGAGCCCTTGAGCTCGTTGGTGCCGCGCTTGGTGACGACGTTGATCGTGGTCCCCGGCTGCTGCAGGTCGAGGAGCGACCCGCCGGTCGAGACTTCCACCTGATCGAACGTGTCGAAGTCGAAGAACGTGTTCGTCCCGCCGTTCTGCCGCCCCTGCCCGCCGTTGAACGTTCCGTAGGAGTTGTCCGTGACCGTGGCCCCGTCCACCTGATAGGAGACGCCGGCCGAGCCCTTCGACGAGAAGCTCGGCCCGCCGGCCACGCCGCTCGCCGCGCCGGCCACGTTGACGGTGTCCATCTGGATGCCGGGGGTCTGCTGCATGAGCGCATAGATGTCGCGGGCGGTCGGGATCTGCTCCATCTCTGCGGTCGAGAAGGTGACGCCGGTCTCGACTTTTCGCGTGTCGATCAGCGGGGTCGAGCCGGTGACCGTGACGGCCTCCTGCACGTTGGCCAGGCGCAGCGACGCGGCGACGTCGGTGTTCCCTCCGAGCGTCACGACGACCTTTTCCTGCTCCCACGGTGCGAAGCCCGGCATGTCGACTCGAACCTTGTAGACGGCGGGCGGCACTTTCAGGAATCGGAAGTTCCCGTTCGTGTCGACCGTGGTGTTGCGGGGGGCGTGGGGTCCCGTCAGGGTGGCGGTCCCGCCGGGGACGGCGTCACCCTTCTCGTCGGTGACCTTGCCGTAGATGTTCCCGGTGTTCTCCTGCGCCAGGGCGACGAAGCCAAGCCCGGCGAGCGCGACGAACCAGACCAGCACTCTTGCCCAGCTTGACCTCCACATGACGAGCTCCTCCTTGCGGTTAAGGTTGACTGGCCCACCGACTCCGGTTGTCCGGAACGAACCTCCTCGATGCTTTCAGGTTGCGGCTATCCTAACCCCAGAACCCGGAAGAGAAGCAAGGGCCGCGCCTTCATTCAGAAACCTTCCACGCGGAAGAGAGCGGACGAGCGGTCCGCCCTGCGGGACGCCCGATCGGCCGCGAGGGGCGAGGTCGGAGGAAGCCGCGACCCGGAGACGATTCGATCCACTTTTCTGAACCTTCGAACGGGATTTCGTCCGAGGTCCGCCCGGACTATGATCCCGCTACCCGCGAGGGTGTCCCGATGAAACCTCCGCCTCCGGTCGAGGACGAGACCGCCAGAATCGCGGCGCTCGGTCGCTACGAGATTCTGGACACGCCGCCCGAACGCGAGTTCGACGATCTGACGCTTCTCGCGGCGCGGGTGTGCCGGGCGCCGATGGCGCGGATCTCGTTCGTGGACCGGGATCGGGAGTGGTTCAAGTCCCGGATCGGCGTCTCCGAGAGCGAGGGCCCGCGGGAGACCTCCTTCTGCGGCCACGCGATCCACGGCCGGGACGTGATGGTGGTGCCCGACGCCCGGCGGGACGATCGCTTCGCGGACAACCCGCTCGTCCAGGGGCCCAACGGCGTGCGCTTCTACGCGGGGGCGCCGCTGACGACGGCCGAGGGGCTGTCGCTCGGGACGATCTGCGTGATGGACCGCGAGCCGCGCGAGCTCTCGCCCGAGCAGGTCGAGGCGCTTTCGGCGATCGCCCGGCAGGCCGTCCGACTGCTCGAGCTGCGGTTGCGCCTGCACTGGGAGACCGAGGAGACGCGCGAAGCCCTGCGCCAGCGGGAGGCGAACCTCGCGCTCGTGGCCGCGCAGATGCCGGCGGTTCTCTGGTCCACGGACCGGGATCTCGTGATCACGTCGTCCCGGGGGAAGGCCCTGGGCGAGATGAACCAGCGCCCCGGCCAGTTCGTGGGCGTCCCGTTGACCGACTACTTCCACACGAAGGACCCCGAGTTCACGCCGCTCGTCGCGCATCGCCGGGCGCTGCTCGGCGAATCGGTGACGCTTCGAGGTGGACTGGCTCGGGCCGATCCTTCGCCGCCCACGTCGAGCCGCTGCGAAACCCGGACGGCACGATCGAAGGCGTCATCGGGGTCGCCCTGGACGTGACCGCGCGCAAGAAGGCGGAGCGGCAGCTGACGGAGTCGCTCGCGCTCCTCCAGGCGACCCTCGACGCGACGGCCGACGGCGTCCTCGTCGTCAACGGCGAAGGGGAGGTCGTCTCCGTCAACCGCCGCTTCCGCGAGATGTTCCGGGTCCCGGAGGAGATCGACGTCCCGACCGACGCGAATCGCCTCCTCGCCGTGGTCGCGGAGCAGCTGAAGGACCAGACCGGGTTCCTGAAGAAGGTGCTCGGCGTCTCCGCGACGCGCGAAGGGGAGCCGCCGGTCATCCTGCCGCTCGTGGACGGGCGCGTCTTCGAGCGGACGTCTCGGCCGCACCGCGTCGGGGAGAAGTCGCTCGGCCGCGTCTGGAGCTTCCGCGACGCGACCGAGCAGACGCAGGTGGACCGGGAGCTCGAGTCGTCCCTCTCGCTCCTCCGGGCCACGCTCGACGCGACGGCCGACGGCGTCCTCGTCGTGGATCACGAGGGCCGGGTCATGAGCTTCAACCGGCGGTTCCTCGAGATGTGGCGGATCCCCGAGGCCCTGGCGCTCTCGCGCGACGACAATCAGCTCCTCGCGTTCGTGCTCGACCAGCTGAAGGACCCCGATAAGTTCCTGAAGAAGGTGCGCGACCTGTACAGCCAGCCGGAGTCCCAGAGCTACGACTGGCTCGAGTTCAAGGACGGCCGCGTCTTCGAGCGGTACTCGACGCCGCACCGGGTCGCCAGCCGAAGCGTCGGACGGGTCTGGAGCTTCCGCGACGTGTCGGACCGCTACCGGATGGAGGAGATCCTCCGCCGCCACACCCGAACTTTCGAGCACCTCTTCGACGGCGTGCTCGTCATGGACCTGACGGGCAAGGTCCTCGACTCGAATCCCGGCGCGGAGAGGATGTTCGGCTACTCCCGGCAGGAGATGCTCGGCCGGATGCCGCCGATGCTCGAGGCCGCCGAGGCGGCCCGACGCATCTCGGACATGCTCGGGGAGATGCGGAAGCAGGGGCGCTGGTCCGGGGAGATCGCCTTCCGGCGCAAGAACGGCGAGGAGGGGATCTGCGAGACGGTCGTCGTGCCGCTCTGGGACGACTACGGCCGGACGGTCGCGGCCCTCCAGATCAGCCGCGACATCACGGAGCTGCGCCGCCTGCGCGGCCTGCGCGAGGAGCCGACGGGCCCGCACAAGCCGATCGCGGAGGATTAGCCGGCCTTCGCCTTTCCCCGCCTCTCGACGAACTCCTTCTGCTTGCGGATCGCCTCGGCGCGGATCGCCGCGAACTCCGTGGTCGCCCGGATCTTCGCGAGGAGCGGATCCCGGTCCATCGCCGGGTAGGCGAGATAGTTCTCGTCGACCGACCGGCGCAAAAGGCGCAGAGCCTGCTCGGGGTAACCGCAGTCGGCGAGGTGGCCAGCTTCGAAGTACTTCGGCTCCGAATCGCGGACGGCGAGGATGGAGTCCACCATCCGGGAGAGAGATTCCGCGGACTGAGGCAGGGGGCGGTCGGCAGCGCAGCCGGTCATGATTGTGCGCTCCGCCTCCGAGAACATGTCTTTGAGGCGGATCATGTTGTCGTACGCCTGCTTGCGGCGTCCCTCGCGAAGAAGAAGGTCCGCCTCGGTGAACGCCGCCCACTGGGATCCGGCGTCGAGATTCACGAACTCGCGGGAGCGTGCATAGTTCCCGAGCTGTTCGAAGGTCGCCGAGCAGGAGCGCCATGCGGGATTTCGCGGATCGAGCGCCAGCGAGGCGTCGCACTCGCGTGCGGACTCGTCGAGGAGCCCCGCGTACCGCAGGACATAGGCCAGGGCGAAACGGGAGCGCGCGTTCTTCGGGCTCGTGCGGACGAGCTCTTCGGCCTGCTCGAGCGCAGCGGAAAGCTCGCCGCCCTCGACGGAAAGGAGGATCAGGTTCGCGGAGGCGTCGATCAGTCCCGGATCGAGTCGGTGGGATCGTTCGGTTGCCGCGCGCGAGCGCTCGAACGCCCGCGTCCCGCCGTCGCTGTACTGGCCGTTGTAGTAGTAGCGCTTGCCGAGATCGTTCCAGGCGGGGGCATAGGAAGGGTCCAGCTCCACGGCGCGCTCGAGCAAGGGGATCGCCTCCTTGTTCGGAGCGGGGTCGCGGGAGATCGCCGAGGCCTTGAGAAACAGGTCGTAGGCCTCGGGGTTGGTGGGCCGGGTCGAGGCGCGCGCCGCGTCGGGTGCGGCGCCCAGCAGCGGGAGAAGACCCTGCCGGAGGCGGCCGGAGATCTGCTCGCGCAGGCCGATCAGATCCGCCGAAGGGGCACTCGAGGTGTCGCGCCAGAGGAGCCGGTTCGATTCGGTGTCCACGGCCTCGAGCGTGATCTGTAGGTTCGGTCCCTCTTTCAGGAAATGCCCGGCCAGGACGTCGGAGACCTTGAGCTCCCGGCCGGCGGTCTGGGGATCCACGTCCGCCTTCGCGTACTTGCGCGTCGCGGCCGAAGGGCGGATCGCCACCGACGGGGCGTAGGAGAGCGTCGTCGCGACCTCGTCGGAAAGCGCCATCCCGAGGTAATCGAGCGACGCGTCGCCGCTCAGGTTCTGGAAAGGGAGGATCGCGAGCGTGATCGGCCCGGCGCGGTCGGCCCGCGGACCGCGATGCCGGAGCCACCAGGCCCCGCCCGCCACGACGGCCGCCGCGAGCACGATGGCGGCAATCGGCCAGAGCTTCGGCCGCGCCGGCGGCACGGGCGGCGGTATCGGCCGCGGCGAACGCCCCGAGTCCGAGTCGCGCTTCAAGCGCTTCAGATCCGTCTTGATCTCGGCCGCGCTCTGGGTGCGCAGATTGCGGTCCTTCTCGAGCGCGGCATTGACGATCCGCTCGAGCTCGGCCGGAAGCTGCGGGTTCAGCCGAATCGGCGAGACCGGCGCCCGGTTCAGGATCGCGTCGAAGGTCATCGCCGACGTGTTGCCGGCGAAGGGCTGCCGGCCGGTCGCCATCTCGTAGAGGACGGCCCCGAAGGAGAAGAGGTCGGTCCGCGCGTCGAGCGTCTCGCCGCGCGCCTGCTCCGGGGACATGTAGGCGACCGTGCCGAGCGCCGTGCCGGGGCTCGTCAGGTGGGCCTCGGCCACCGCCGTCGGCAGCACCGAGGCTCCCGAGCCCCGGGGCGCTTCGGGTTCGGACGCCTTCGCCAGTCCGAAGTCGAGGAGCTTCGCCTCCCCGCGGCGCGTCACGAAGATGTTGGCCGGCTTGATGTCGCGATGCACGATGCCTCGGGCGTGCGCCGCCTCGAGCGCGTCGGCGATCTGGATGCCGAGCTCGATCAGGGCGTCGGTCGGCAGGGGGCCCGTTGCGAGGCGGTCGCGCAGCGTCTCCCCCTCGAGGAGCTCCATGGCGAGGAACGGCCGCCCCTCGTGCTCGTCGATGTCGAAGATCGTGCAGATGTTCGGGTGCTGGAGCGAGGAGGCCGAGCGCGCCTCCCGCTTCAGGCGCTCCAGAGCCTCGGGGTTCGCGGCGAGCTCGTCGGGGAGGAACTTCAGGGCGACGCGGCGCCCGAGCTTGACGTCCTCGGCCTCGTAGACGACGCCCATCCCGCCGCCGCCGAGCTTGCCGAGGACGCGATAGTGCGAGACGGTTTGGCCGATCATGGTCGACTCGGAATTCTAACTGCGAGGTCTCGTCGCGACCCTGCTAGGCTTGCCGCCATGAAAATGCGAATTGTCGGATTCCTGGCCGGACTCTGCCTGGCCTCGGCGCTCCTGGCGCAGGAGCCGTCCGCGCCGGCTCCGACCCCCGGCGTCTCGGCCTCGACGGCGCCGACGGCGACCTACACCCTGACGCCCGAGAAAAGGGAGAAGGCGATCGCGTACGCTAGGGCGCGATACGGCCTGCACTTCATCTCGTTTCTCTGGAGCGCCGCCGTGCTCGTCGTGATCATCGCCGGGAAGCTCGGTCCGCGCTTTCGCGACCGCGCGGAGTCCGTCTCGAAGCGCCGGTTCTGGCAGGCGGCCGTCTTCGTCCCCCTGCTCTTCGTGACCCAGTGGATCCTCGAGCTCCCGACACAGATCTACGGACAGAAGCTCGCGCTCCAATACGAGCAGTCCGTACAGAGCTGGGGCTCCTGGCTCTGGGACGGCGTCAAGGGGCTCGCCGTCGGACTCGTCATCGGGATCCCGATCGTGTGGCTCCTCTACCTCTTCCTGCGCCGCAGCCCCAAGCGCTGGTGGCTCTGGTTCTGGCTCGCGAACCTGCCGATCCTCGTCTTCCTCATCTTCGTGTCGCCGATCTTGATCGACCCGCTCTTCTTCAAGTTCACGCCGCTCGCCCCGGGGCACCCGGAGCTCGCGTCCAAGATCGAGCAGGTGACGGTCCGCGCCGGCCAGCCGATTCCGCAGCAGAAGATGTTCGAGATGAACGCGAGCTCGAAGTACAAGTCGATCAACGCCTACGTCACCGGGCTCGGCGCCTCGAAGCGCGTCGTGGTCTGGGACACGACGCTCGCGAAGGCGAACGATCCCGCAGACGCTCTTCGTCTTCGGCCACGAGATGGGGCACTACGTCCTGAAGCACATTCCCAAGCTGATCGCGTTCCTGTGGGGGTTCCTGTTCGTCCTGATCGCTCTCGGCGCGGCGGTGTTGTCGCGCCTGATCGGACGCCCGGGAGGCCGCTGGGGGATTCGGGGGGTGGCCGATTGGGCGTCGCTCCCGGTGCTGCTCCTCGTCGTGGCCGTGGCGTCGGAGCTCGCGCAGCCCGTCTCGAACGGCTTCATCCGGATGCACGAGCACGACGCGGACGTCTTCGGGTTGGAGGCGATCCACGGAATCGTGCCCGACTCCGCCCAGGCGCGCGGCGCAGGCGTTTCAGATTCTGGGGGAGACGAACCTGTCCGATCCGGACCCGCCGGCCTTCATCCGCTTCTGGCTCTACAACCACCCGCCGCTGGCCGAGCGGCTCCGCTTCGCGGCGGAGTACGACCCGTGGGGCAAGGGGGAGGCGCCGCAGTACGTGAAATAGAAGATGGGGGCGAGGGTTAGGGGCGAGGGGCGAGGGAAGGCATTCGTATCTTCTCCCCAAACCCCCAACCCCTAACCCCTCTTCCTCGCCAGCGTCATCCCGTCGCGGACGGTGAGAACGACCTTCTCGACACGGGGATCGCGCGCGACGCGGTCGTTGAACGCCGCGATGGCATGGTCGCTCGGGTCCTTCGGATCGAGGACCTTGCCGCTCCAGAGCACGTTGTCGGCGACGAGCAGGGCGCCCGGCGGCATGAGGGGCAGGACGGCCTCGTAGTAGTTCGAGTAGTTCACTTTGTCGGCGTCCAGGAAGACGAAATCGATCGGGGGAGAGAGCGTCCGGATCGTCTCGAGCGCCGGCCCCATCCGCACCGTGATCTTCTTTCCGTGCGGGCTGCGCGCGAAATAGCGGCGGGCCATCTCTTCGGCCTTCGGATCCACGTCGCACGTGATGAGCTCCCCGTCCTCCGGCAGGCCGGCCGCGATCATCAGGCCCGAGTAGCCCGTGAACATGCCGATCTCGAGCGCCCGCCGGGCGCCGGAGAGGCGGGTCAGGAGTCTTCAGGAAGGTCCCCTCGATCCGGCCGACCTGCATCCGCGGGTCGGCCATCATCCGATAGGTCTCCTCGCGGAGCTCTTCGAGGAGCGGGTCCGCCGGCTCCGTGTGCCGCTCGGCGTAGCTCTCGATCCCTTCCGGGAGAAAGTTCAACACCGGGCCGGACTCCCGATCAGTTGACCGAGCAGGCGCCGGGCCCCCGAGGATCGCCGCAGGAGCCGCACGCGCCGACGGGGCGCTCCGAGGAGGCGCCGCGCGACGCTCCGGTCGAGACCGCGAAGACCGACAGGAGCTTGCGCACCTCGCGGCTCTCGCAGGCCGGACACGCCGGGCGAGCCTTGCCCGAGACGAACTGCTCGAAGGCCTTTCCGCAGGCGCGGCAGAGGTACTCGTAAAGAGGCATGACCTCGAAAAGCATACCCCCGGCGTCGCCGGCGGGGATAGCATTGGCTCTCCGTTAGAAGGGAGAAATCATGCGTCGCCCGAGACTCGCAACGGCCTCGCTCGCCGCCCTGGTGTGGCTTGCGGGTTCGGCCCGGATCCTCGCTGCCGACAAACCGATCGCCACTTTCCAGTGTTTCGCCGCCGCCATGCAGCGGGGGACGTCCTTCGTCATCAACATCAACATCAACCGCTGGTCGACTGACGCGGAGCGCGAGTCGCTCCTGACGACGCTCCAGGAGTTCGGTCAGGACCAGCTCCTCGACGCGCTCATGAAGATCCGGCCTCCGGTCGGCTACATGCGCACCCCGAACTCGATGGGCTACGACCTCTACTACGCGCGCCGGCAGGATAATCCGGACGGGAGCTATCGCGTCGTCGCCGCGACCAACCGCCGTGTGGCCTTCGGCGAGGCGGCCAACAACACGCGCTCGATGCAGTACCAGTTCACGCTGATCGAGATGCACGTCGGGAGTGACAACAAGGGCGAGGGGAAGATGGTCCCCGCGGCCAAGGTCAGCTGGGACAAGGACGCGAAGAAGCTCGAGATCGAGAACTACAACGCCCTTCCGGTCGATCTCATCAACGTCAAGGAGACGACCAAGAAGTAGCTATTCCCTCCTCGTCGGCGGAGGCCGCGCGGTCCGTCTCCCGGGGCTGCCGTTGACGGGGACCGGACGATCCGGGCCGGGGCGCTCCGGTTGCGCGGCCGGATCCTCGGCGTCCTCCTCCGGTGCGGGCCGGCCGAAGAACCGGACGATCCACACGAGCAGCAGAGTCGAGACCGCGACGGTATACGCGAGATTCCGGCCCTTCCAGAGCCCCACGAACCAGTTCTGAAACTGTTCCGCCAGGACGCTCGCCTGTCCGCCGTAGACCTCGAGATCGTGGCGGTACTGCTTCGTGTCCATCGGGTCGTAGCCCAGAGGATTCTCGGACGGCGCCCGGATCAACGCCGCGACGAAGATCGCGATCGCGCTCGCGAAGCCGACGGCGAGGATCAGGGTCGTCCAGCGTTTCCGCCGAGCCGCTGCGGCCTCCTCGGGCGACGGCGGCTCGCGACGCCTCCCGGCAACCCCCGGTCGCCGAAAGGGGAGCAGCTTCATCGTGAGGATTGTAAGTTCGGGACGCCCCGACACTGACGGCGACCCGGAACTCTCCCTCTCACCGGCGGGGAGAGAGTCGGGGTGAGGGGGGCCTCTTGCGTGCTGTGGCGTTCGTCAGGCCGGGCGGCCGCAAGGGCCGCCCCTACACCGGCCACGGCGAATGTTCGACGCCGGCCCCGGTGATGACGCGTTTCGGGTATAGGGGGCGGGGCTTGTCCCCGCCCGGCGTGCATCGAGCGCGAGCGCGGTTGCACCGCGGGCGGCCGCGAGGGCCGCCCCTACACAGAAGGCGACAGTCTCTTCCTCCGGATGTAGAGGCAGGGCGTGTTCCGTTCGCGGCGCGAGGAGTCTCCCGAAGTTAACCGAGGGAGGAGCCTCGCGCCGCGGGAGCGAGCGCGTGGTGAGGGATCAGGGGCGCGGTCGAGGCCGTTTCGCCGAGCCGCGCCCCGGTCGCGAAGCGAGATCCCGAACGAGCGCGAGCGACGGTGTTGGTCGGGGCGGCCAGGATCGAACTGGCGACCACCTGCTCCCAAAGCAGGTACGCTACCGCTGCGCTACGCCCCGGCGCTCGCGATTATCGCATCCGACCCGCGCCGGATGGTTGTGGCAAGATCCTCGGGCTCTTCGACCGTGACACCTCCGGAGGACGGCGCATGCATCGCGAATATCTGTCCTGGAACTCTCCGACGCTCGGCCGCCGTATGGAGCTCCTCTGGTTCGGACAGGCGGGCTACCCGATGGTCTGGTTCCCGACCTCGCAGGGGCGCTTCTACCAGAACGAGGACTTCGGCCTGGTCGGCGCGGTCGGCGATCTCATCGAGGGTGGCCGGCTCCAGGTCTGTTGTGTGGACAGCGTGGACGCCGAGAGCTTCTACGCCAAGGAAAAGCCTCCCGCCGATCGCATCCGGCGGCACGATCAATACGACCGGTACGTCGCCACCGAGGTCGTTCCCTTGGCGCGGAGCAAGGGGAACTGGGGCGGCCGGGTCGGCACGCTCGGCTGCTCCTTCGGCGCGTACCACGCCGCCAACTTCGGGTTCCGGCATCCGGAGCTCTGCGACAAGGTCGTCGCGTTCTCCGGAAAGTACGACATCCACTCCTTCCTCGACGGCTACTGGGACGACCTCTGCTACTTCCACTGCCCGACGGCCAACGTCCCGAACATGGACACCGAATGGGTCGCGCGGCTCTCGAGCGAGGACATCTGCATCGTCACCGGGGAAACCGACAACATCCTCTCGGGCACGACCGACATGCTCCGGATCCTGAACGAGAAGCGCATCCGAAATCGCGGCCGCGTCTGGCCGGCGCCGTACGGGCACGACTGGCCCTGGTGGAAGGAGCAGATCCGGCACTACATGTCGTGATGGCGCACTCGGCATGGTGGCGGCGCTCACGCTCCATGGGCCGCGCGCCCGGCCCGAGAAGCAACGGTCGCTCGCGTCGTGGGAGAAGGCGTCTGGCCGGGCTGCGCAGCGGAAGGGGTGACTTTCTTAAGGCCGGGGAACCTTCGACTTCTCTTTCTCGGGTTTCGGAATCCTCTCCTTCTGCTCGTCGGTCAAGAGATCGGATTTTAGAAGCGAGTCTCCCGCGCCGGTCAGCGGCTCGACTCCCGCGAACCCGCGCCCAATATGAATCCGCCCGCCATACGAAGCCGAGTCCTTGCCGAGCCCGGAGCCATACCCCCGGTAGCCGTGCTTGCGCGGTTTCCGGGCCGGTTTCTTGGCATCTCCCGAGGAGACTTTCTTTTCCGCCATTCGATTCCTCCCTTCTCGAGGGCTTACCCTCGCGAGGGTAACAACCTCTCGGCCGAAGAGATCTATTCGTGCGGAATCGATAGGAACGGGGTCCGGGGATTCCCTGGTTTTACGTCGAAGCGGCCGGGATCGAATCGGCGACCCTTTGCGGATTCGCAACCGGGGGAACGTCTGGGGCGCGCCCGACGGCCACGACTGGCCCTGGTGGAAGGACCAGATCCGCAGCGACCTCCGAGGCGCTCGAGAGCTCCCAGATCTCGACCGCGGGCCCCCGAAACCTGCCGGGCCCGACGGCCGGGCCGGGGGCGGCGTAGATCATCCGGAATCGTCGAAAGGCCGGGGACCGCCGTCGCGGCTCGTCGACGGCCGCGCCCCGATCGAAATAGGCGCGCCACCAGAAGGAGAACCGCATCCGGGGGGTGATCCGCGGCGGCCCGCCGGAACTCCCTTCGACGAAGAGGGAAGGTGGCAGACCGATCGCCTCGGCCTGCACGGTCAGGTTCGTCAACGGGTTCTCGAGGACGAGGAAGCGCACGCCGGTCTGGCGGCAGTAGGCTTCGACCGCTTCCTCGCGCGGCGAGAGCAGGATCCCGAGCGCGTTCCGGAAGTCGGTCTCTCCGATCGAGGCGCCGAAGCCGTCCACCACGACCGGCCGGCCCCCGACCACGTGGAAGGCGTGTCCCCAGGACCACGAAGAGAGCACGCGCCCTTCGCCCGAAGACCCGCGCAGGACCTCCGCGGCGCGCAGGATCGGCGCGGCGCGCGCGGGCAGGGGAGAGGCCGGGCGAAGGAGCTGTGGAATCGCGGCCACGAGGGCCGGCGCGACGAGGAGGAGGCCGGCCGGCAAGGCGGCCCGCGAGGAGCGCCGCCGCAGGTCGAAGACGGCGACAGCGCCGGCGATGGCGAGAAGGGGAGCGCCGGGCACGAGGAAGCGCCGGGTGGCGATCGTCGCCGCGAGGTAGACGAGCGCGAAGATCGCGATGCCGCGCCGCGAGGGTCCGTCGGCGAAGAACGAAGGCGCGGCGGCGATCAGGAGGAGCGCCCCGCCGCCGAGAGCCGCGAGCGCCCCGGGGACGCCCGGCCCGCCGCGGGAGAAGAGAGGCTGAAACTCGATGATCGTGTCGAGCCAGGGATCGCCGTGGAAGAACCGGGCTCCCGAGAGAACCCCCGAGACGGCGCCGGGAAACCCCGCGGCGACGAGGGCGCCCACGAGGATTCCGAGGGCGGTCGCGCTCGCCCGGCCCAGGCCGCGCCGGGAGAGGTGGGCGGCGACGCCGCAAGCCGCCGCCGCGCCCGCGAGGCACGCCGCCTGAGGCGTTCCGAGATACCAGGATCCCTCCGGATATCCGGCGGGCTGCGCCATGCGGTAGAGGAGGACGGCGAACGCCGCGAGCAGAAACCCGAAAGCGCCGGACATTCGCTCGCCCGCCGTGGCAGAGACGAGGATCGCGGCCGCCGCCGCACCGGCTGCGAGCAGGAGCGCCGGCTGCACGAAGAGCGCGAGCGAGATCGCCGCCGCGAGAAACGCCCCGCGGGAGAAGCGCCGCCTTCCGCCGCCGATCCGGACCGTCGCCCAGACGATCGCGGCGAGGAGGGCCGGCTCGAGATAGTGGTGGTCGATCGCGCCGACGCCCGACGCTTCGAGGAACGGAGGGGCGAACGCGATCGCGATGCCCCCGAGGAGGCCGCTCCACGGTTCGAGCCGGAGCGCCAGGAAGGCGGCGGCGGCGCCGGCGAAGAGAGAGGCCGCGACCGGCGGGAGCCAGAAGACGCGCTGGAGCATCGCCTGCGTGTCGCGGGCCCCGAGCAGTCTCGCGGCCGAGCCGGCGGCCGTGTCGTAGAGCGGCGGCCAGGGGCAGAAGGCGCCCCGCGGCGCGCGGCCCGGATCGAACCCGGAGACCCAGCCGGGCCGCGCCAGCGTCTCGTTCATCCGGAAGGCGTGGTAGAGATCGTCGAACGGCGCGACTCGGGGAACTCCGCCGGGCAGCGCAATGGCGACGTTGGCGAGGCGGGCGAGAAAGCTCGCGAGAAAGATCGCCGCTCCGACACCCGCGGCGCGGCGCACCCGCGCGACTCCGTTCGGTTTCGCCTGCGAGGCGGCCGCTCCGCCGGTCGAAGAGCTCAGCCCTTCGGCCACAGGCACCCGGAGGAGCCCACCCAGGTCTTTTCCTTGTTGTAGTTGACTCCCATCATCTTCCCCTGCGAGAGGCGGGCGAGCGTCGTCACCGGCAGGGGCGCCCCGTTCTTCCAGACGAAGAGGAGACGCACTTCGACTTTCGAGGCGTTTCCGTCGGCCGTCTCGATCGCCGGCGCGTACTCGACCTTCCGCATGAGGAGCGTGTGCGCGCGCTCCCCGGGGGGGACCGCGTCGAGATCCGCCGGCGTGACCTCGACTTTCACTCCCGAGCCGGCGAAGGAGAAGAGAGGCTTCAACACCCAGCCCTCGAGATCGGCGGGCGGCCGCGGCAGGTCGGCGAGGAAGAAGGCCTCGGGCACCGTCGGGTGCCGGAGCGCCGGCAGGCAGTGCTTCGACCAGCGGAAGTACCAGTTCGGGTGCCCCGCCCAGGACACGTCGAGCGGCTCTCGGAGATCGAAGGGGAGCTTCGCTCCGCTCGCCTCGAGCTCGTCGAAGATCAGCCGGTTGTAGATGCGGAGGATACGCGTCGCGCGGCCTTCCCGCTCGTACCAGAGCTCGCGGCCGCGCTTCTCGATCTGGCCGGGGTCGACGGCCTTGATCCCCCAGAACTGCTCGGTGAAGGAGAAGTCGATCGCGGTCTTCTGGCGCGGCGGGTCGAGATCGAGGAGCACGACGTTCTCCGACCGGTGGCCGGCGAGGATCGCCTCGTCCACCGCCTTCCAGTAGGAACGGGCGTCGAGGCCGGAGAGGTACCAGTCGAACGGGCCCCCTTCGGGGCACAGCCGCGCGAGCTCCTCGCACTGGGCGACCTGGAACGCGTAGAGCGTGGGAAAGGCCTGGAGCTCGATCAGCTTCGGCGTAAGGCGTCCCCCCGCGTCGCGCGTCACCGCGAAGTCCGTCACGGCGAAAGTCGGAAGCGGCGGGCAGCCCGGGACGTCGAGGTGCGCGGGGACGGCCGCCTTCGAGCGCTCGAGGGCCTCGGGAGTCGAGAGCTGGCGGAAGATCTCGAGAGAGGCGGCGACCATCTCGTCGCGGAGCTCCGGCGGGAGAAACACCGGCGTCTCGGCCAGCCGGAAGGGGATCGTCATGCGCCCGCGGGCTTCGAGCCGCTGGCGATACTCCCGGTATTTCTGGTCGCTATAGGCGGCGTTGTAGGCGGAGCGGAGAGATCGAATCATTGATTCATTGAATCATTCGTTCATTGGGTCTCTCAATGAGTCAATGAACCAATGAACCAATTCTTCTCTTCAGATCAGAAACTCTCCCTCCGCCATGACCTTGTCCTCGTCGAACCAGATGTCGAAGCGGCGCCCGACGACGTCGATGTGCGTCGTGCTCTTCCACTTCGCGCCCGTGTGCTCGGAGTAGGGATGCCCGAACGCGAGGTGGAGGGTCGGGAGCTTCTCGTCCTGGAGGATGTTGCCGATGACGTGGCGGACGGCCGTGTTGGTGCCGATCGCGAACTCGCCGACGCGGTCCGAGTTCTCGTCCGTCTGCGTATAGGCCCGGAAATCGTCCACGAGATCCCGGCGGGCGCAGGAGAGCTCCACGATCCGGCTATTCTCGATCCGGATGGTCAGCGGGTTCTCGCGCAGGTCTCCGTAGCGGGCGCACAGGTAGTCGCCGACCACCCCGTCGGCGACGTAGACGCCGTCCACGCGCGCGGGCGCGGTCAGGACCTCGCCCCCCGGCAGGTTGCCCCACTTCTGGGTCGAGATGATGCCGGAGGTCTTCAGCCACTTGATCGCGGGATCGAAGGTCGCGACGAGGTCCGAGCCCGCCGGCGACTTCGCCGTGATCCGGCGGGCCTCTGCCGCGCGGTCGCGGACGCGCTGCGAGAGGGCGTCCACCTCGTTGAAGTCGGCCCGCATCGCCTCGCACATGATCCGGTGGGAGATCGAGACCATGTGGGCGTGGCGGATGTGGCGGCGGTCCACGACGGCGGTCATGGCGCGGCGGAAGGCGAGCTCTCCGGTCTTCGGCTGTCCGGCGTAGATCGAGACGTCGGCCTGCTCGAGGGCCGCGCGGATCGGGGCGGGCAGGTCGAGCATCGGCCGGACTCCGTAGTCCTCCATGATGCACACCTCGAACATCGCGCCGGCCTCGCGAATCTCGCCCGCCAGGCTCGCGGCGATCTCGGCGGTCTCGCGGTCGGTGATCAGGGCGACCTGTTCTCCCGGCTGGATGCGCAGGCACGTTCGCACGGCGTTCCGGGCGCCGGGGATCAGTTCTTCGGCGTAGGTTTCCGGCAAGGTCGTCATCTCTCTTTCGCCCGGGCCGGCGGCCCGTGCTAGCTCGACGTCGATTCCGAGGCGCGGAGAGCGCTCTCCGCGGGAAGCCCCTGCGAGGTCTCCTCGCAGATGTAGTCCACCACTTTCTTCAAGTCTCCGCCGGAAGCATTGTAAACGGAGAGCTGCCGATCCGCTCCGGTTCCGTGCTCGAGAATCCACGAGATCCCGCCGAAGACCTCCCGGCGCGAGTCGAGCTCGTCCACGACGTCGTCCACGAACTCGAGCATCTCGGCGACGAGATCGCGGAAAGGGACTTCGATCTCCTTGCCGAAGTCGATCAGCTTCCCGTCGATGCCGTACCGCGAAGCCCGCCACTTGTTCTCCAGAATCAGGGCCCGGCGATAGCGCCGCCACCCGAGGTTCTGGACGCGCAGCTTGTAGAGCTTGACGCAGATCGCCTGGATGAGCGCCGCGATCGCCACGGTCTCGTCGAAGCGCATCGGGATGTCGCAGACGCGGAACTCGATCGTCTCGAAGAAGGGGTGCGGGCGGACGTCCCACCAGATTTTCCTGCCGTTGTCGATCGAGTTGGTCTGGACCAGGATCCGGACGAATTCGTCGAACTCGGCGGGCGTGTCGAAGTACTCGGGGATCGAGGTGCGGGGGAAGCGGTCGAAGACCTTCGTGCGGAAGCTCTTCAAGCCGCTGTTGCGCCCGAGCCAGAAGGGGGAATTGGTCGAGAGGGCGAGCAGGTGCGGCAGGAAGTAGAGCGCCTCGTTCATCACCTGGAGGGCGAGCGCGCGGTCCGAGATCCCGACGTGGACGTGCAGGCCGAAGATCAGGTTCGCCCGCGCGAGGAGCTGCATCTCCTCGACCACCCGGTCGTAGCGCGGGTCCGGGAAGATCTTCTGGTCGGCCCAGTTCGAGAAGGGGTGGGTGCCGGCCGCCGCGACGCGCGTGCCGCTTCGCTCGGCGAGACGGATGACCTCGGCGCGCATCTCGCCGACGTCCCGCCGCACTTCCTGGATGTTCTTGCAGATGCCGGTGCCGAGCTCGATCACCGACTGGTGCATTTCGGGCTTGACCCGTTCCTTGAGGACCCGCCGGCCTTCCTCCAGGATCTCCTGGACGTGCGAGCGCAGCTCGCGCGTCACCGGATCGATGATCTGGAACTCCTCCTCCACCCCGAGGGTGAAGGCCGGGCGGTCGGGCATGGGAGGCTCCCGACTAGGCCCCGGCGCGCGGCCGGGGTCGCTTCGGCGCCGCGCCCGGCGCGGGCGGCCGGGGGGCGCGCGGCTTCTCGGCCTTCCCGCCCCCGGTCAGGAACTCCTGCCAGTGGTAGCGCGCGGCCGCGTCCGCCCCCTCCTGCACGCGCTCGACGAGCCAGGCCGCGGTGTGCTCGAGAACCCACCGGAAATTTTCCTCGCCGACGGAGGCCGGATCGGCATCCGGCGCCGGGTTCAGGAAATCGATCGCGTAAGGAATGCCGTCCCGTACCGCGAACTCGAGCGTGTCGAAGTCGTAACCGAGCGCCTCGGTCAGCTTCACGCAGTCGCCTTGCAGCCGCTCGTACAGCGCCGGCGCGATCGGCGTCGGGTTCTTCACATACCGGTCGTGGTGCGGCTGACGCGGGTCGTAGCGCATGATGTGCACGTACTTGCGCCCGATCGCGTAGCAGCGGAAGTACTCGTCGAAGACGATCTCCTCCTGGAGCGTCATGACGTGCTGGCCCGAGTCGCGGTAGGCGGCGAAGAACTCGTCCGGATTCGTCACGCGATAGACGCTCTTCCAGCCGCCGCCCGAGTAGGGCTTGAAGTAGGCGGGGAAGCCGATGTGCGCGAAGATCTCGTCCCACTCGAGCGGGAAGATCAGGTTCGACATGGACTCGGAGGTCGTGTCGGGCGGGTGCTGGTTCGACGGGAGGATCACGGTCTTCGGCACGGCGACGCCGATCCGGCCCGCCAGCACGTTGTTGAAGAACTTGTCGTCGGCCGACCACCAGAAGGGGTTGTTGACGACGATCGTGCCGTCGGCGACGAACTTCTTCAGGATCGCGCGGTAGAAGGGGATGTCCTGGCTGATCCGGTCGAGGATCAGGTCGTACTTTCGCGGGGTCTCGAGCGCGACGCCGCCCACCTTGACCGGCTCGGCCTCGACGCCGGGCACGCCCGCGGAGTTGATCCGATCGACGAGGGCCAGCGGAAAGGACCGCTCCTGGCCGAAGAGGACTCCGATGCGCTTCATGAGGGCACCCGCCAGCCTTTCTCGCCACGGGGGGTCCCGCGGGGGGGCGATTATATTCGGTGGGGCCTCGGCGGAGGACCGAGAACCGGGGACTGAGGACTCATGGGACAAGTGCCTCAGTATCAATCACTCGCAGCCTTGCCTCAAGTGTCCCGGGAATCGAGTTCCGTGGCAATTGCCAGGAAAGTCCTCAGTTCCTAGTCGCCAGTCCTCAGTCTTCTAGATCCACCTCCGCTTGCGGAACCACATCAGCATCCCTCCGGCCAGGGCGAGGCAGATGCCCCAGAAGACGGGGTAGGCCCATTCCTTGGTGTTCTCCGGGATCGGCATGTTCATGCCGTACACGCCGGCGAGGAAGGTCAACGGGATGAAGATCGTGCCGATGATCGTCAGCACTTTCATGACCTCGGCCAGGCGGTTGCTCATCGAGGTCATGTAGTTCTCCGTCAGGCTCGCCGCCACCTCGCGGTAGGTCTCGACGATGTCCATGATCTGCACGGCATGGTCGTAGACGTCGCGCAGGTACGTGCGCGTCGTCTCGCTGACGCATTCGTGCGGCTCCCGCTGGAGCCCGTTGATCACTTCCCGCAGGGGCCAGACCGCGCGGCGCAGGAGCAGGAGATCGCGCTTCAACTGGTGGAGCCGCTGGATGACGCGCGGCTCCGGCCTCTCGACGACGAGGTCCTCGATCTCCTCGAGGCGGTCGCCGTAGTGCTCGAGCACCGGAAAGCAGTGGTCCACGATGGCGTCGAGGAGGGCGTAGAGCAGGTAGCTCGCGTCGAGCTGGCGCATCCGCGAGCCCGCGACGCCGAGGCGCTTGCGGATCGGATCCCAGATGTCGCCCGGCGATTCCTGGAACGTCAGGACGGTGTTGCGGTTGACGAAGATGCTGATCTGCTCGCTCTGGAGCTCCCCCTCGACCAACTGGATCATGCGGACGATGACGAAGAGGCTCGCCTCGCGCGCCGCGTCCTTGACCCAGGTCTCGAGTTTCGGCCGCTGGTGCGTCTGCAAAAGGTCCTCGATCGCGAGCGGGTGGATGCCGTACTTGATCGCGAGCGCGCGGATGACCGCGGGATCGAGGGCGTCCACGTTGATCCAGCGGACGGCGACCCAGTCGGCGCGGCGCGCCGAGATGAAGGCGTCGAGGTCCGTGATCGCCCGCTGCTCTTCGCGGTCGGGGCCGTAGTCGATGACCTGGACCGGCGCCGGGACCTTCCACCGCGGCATCGCGGCGAGCTCGGCGAGCTCGACGCCGGGGCGGGCGCCCGGCTCGCCCGCCTGGAACCGGGTCGGAAGCTCCGCTTCCCGGCGCCGCCGCCGCGTCCGCTTCGGCTTCTCGGGGGGAACGGCGGCGCTCGTGCCCTCGGCGGGCGGCGCCGTCTCGGGCGCCGGCGGTTCCGGCGCGGCCTTCGGCTCCGCGGCCGGCGGCGGCGCGGGCCCGTCCGTCACGCTTTCCACCGCGCGCCGCCGCCCTCGCGGTCGATGCCCTCGAGGTGCGGCGCGAGCGCCTCCTCCTGCGCCTCGGCCAGCCTCTTGAGGCCCTTCTGTGCGAGCGCGAGGAGCTCGCCCAGCTGTTCTTCGGAGAAGGGGCGGCGCTCGGCCGTGCCCTGGATCTCGACGAAGAGGCCCGAGGCCGTGGCCACGACGTTCGCGTCCACGTCCGCCTCCGAATCCTCTTCGTAGGCGAGGTCGAGGACCGCCTGGCCGGCGCAGATCCCGACCGAGACCGCGGCCACCGTCTCGCGCAGCGGCCAGCGGGCGATCGTGCGGTCCTTCATCATCCGGGCGAGCGCGATCGCGAGCGCCACGCACCCGCCGGTGATCGCGGCGCAGCGCGTGCCGCCGTCCGCCTGCAGGACGTCGCAGTCGAGCGTGATCGTGCGCTCGCCCAAGCCCCGCAGCTCCGTGACGCTTCGCAGCGCGCGGCCGATGAGGCGCTGGATCTCCTGCGTGCGCCCGCCCTGCCGGCCGGTCGCGGCCTCCCGGGAGGTGCGGGTGTGCGTCGAACGGGGGAGCATCCCGTACTCGGCGGTGACCCAGCCGCTGCCGCTCCCTTTCCGGAAAGGGGGCACCCGCTCCTCGACCGACGCGGTGCAGAGCACGCGCGTCAGCCCGAGCGAGACCAGGGCGGACCCTTCGGCCCACCGGGCCGTCCCCGTCTCGATCGAAACGGGCCGCGCTTCGGAGGGCTTGCGGCCGTCCGGGCGGGGAGTGGGACGGGACATTCAGTCGGCCTCCTGACGACTCGGATTATCGCCGCACCCGGCCGTCCCGAGCTCGTCGGCTGGCGAATTTTCGCCGCGCTGAAGCTTAACGCTCGCAACGCGACCAAGTTTCGCGAGGCAACGAGCGAAACGACTCGCGTTGCGGGAGCCGGAGCGCAGCGAGGCAGTCAGGCGAGCGGTCGAGGCCCTTTGGCCGAGCCGCGAGCCGGTGTGCGGGCGGCATCGATTCCCACTGAGGTTCTGGCGGGTTCCAGGGCGCCGCCCGCGCAGACTGCCGAGCAAGCTCCGGCGACGGTTACGAGGCGAGCTCCCCGCGCAGGTAGAGGAGCGGCCGGGTCAGGTCCACGTGCCCGCCCAGGCTCTCGGCCGGCTCGCCGTTGACGAGGATGCGGACGCTCCGGGTGTCGGCCACGTTCTGGAGCACCGTGTCCACGAGCGAGGCCACGATCGTCAGCTCCTCGTCCGAGCCGAAGGAGAGCCCGGCGTCCACGGCGAGGTCGAGGACCACCTCGCCTTCCGGAAGGAGGAAAGCGTTCCGGAGCTGGAGCTTCTCGGGCAGGGGCGCGACCAGGTCCGGGAGGGTCGGGCCGCGCTGGAGCTCCGAGAAGATCGCCTTGAGCGCCGCGCCGGCACCGACCGGCCGGGCGATGTCCCGCTCCTCCGGCTTCAACCGGCCGTCCTCCTTGTCCGGGAAGAAGAGGGTCAGCCGCACGGTCTCGACGGGAGTCGTCGGCGGCGCGCCCGGCGTGGCCGGCGCCGGTTCCCCGGGCGTCACCCGCAGGAAGAGGCGCGGCCGCCGCGGTCCGGAGAGGGAGGGGCCTCCGCGGGTCCAGAGGAGGAGACCCGCGACGGCCAGAGCGAGCGCGCCGAGCAGCAGGGCCGCGGCCCGCCGGGTCATCGCGGTGTCGGGGCCGGCGCCGGCGTCGCGCCGGGGGGAGCGCGCAGGGCCGCGGGGCGCCGCCGCTCGAAGAAGCGGGCGACGGCGCGCGCGATCGCGTCGGCGACGCTCTGCTGGAACTCGGGGGCCGCGAGCTTCTTCTCCTCGTCGGCGTTGGAGATGAAAGCGGCCTCGATCAGCACGGCGGGCATCGCCGCGCCGACGAGGACGCGGAAAGGCGCCTGCTTGATGCCGCGGTTCTCGGTGCCCGAGACGACGTTCAACTCGTGCTGGATCGCCTCGGCGAGCTCGCTCGAGTCCTTCAGGTGGGCGCTCTGTGCGAGGTCCCACAGGACGAACTCGAGCTCGGGCGACGTCGCGGAGCCGGCGGCCGGCGTCGCGGACGGCGTGGCGGCCGCTTCGTTCTCGCGGCTCGCGACCTCGGAAGCGAGCTTGTCGGAGGCTTCGAGCGACAGGTAGTAGGTCTCCGAGCCGTGGGCGCCCGTCGCGCGCGAGGAGTTCGCGTGGATGGAAAGGAAGAGATCCGCCTTCTCGTGATTCGCCACCGAGGTGCGGTCGTCGAGCGACACGGCGGTGTCGGAGTCCCGCGTGAGTACGACGCGGCAGAAGAGGAAGCTCGGGAGTGTCGAGGCGAGCTTTCGCGCGATCTCGAGCGTGCTCTGCTTCTCCTGCAGACCTCCCAGCCCGATCGCGCCGGTCTCGGGCCCGCCGTGTCCCGGGTCGATCGCGACCACGGGGGGAGCTTCCGCGGGAACGGGCGGCTGGGCGGGCCCGGCCGGCGCGGCCGCGCGCGCGATCTCGACGACGACGCGGTCCGGGTTCGTGAGCGGGTACGCGCGCGCGGAGAGGCCCGGCTGTTTGAGTTCGACGGACGCCGTGTCGTCGGCGAACCGGATCGCCGCGACGAATGGGTCCTCGTAGCGTCGCTCGGAGAAGGGCGGGACGACCGTCTGGCCCGGCCAGCGCACCTGGAAGGACGTCGTCCCCGCCGTCGAGACGAATTTCGCCGGCCCCGAGAGCTTCAAGACCACCTGCGTCGAGGGCTCGATGTGCACGACCGCCGCCTCGACGGCGAGGGCCGACGCCGGGGAGAGGGTCCAGATGCGCCGCCCCGCGTCGTAGGAGCCCGTCGCTCCGACCAGGGGGAAGAGCACCTTCTCGAAGAAATCGGGGGGCGCGTAGAGGAATCCCCCGATCGTCTGCGCCGGCCTCGAGATCGAGATGATCCTCTGATCCACCGGGACCTGCGCCGTGCCCGCGCCGACGAGAACGCGGTGGCCCTGGCCGGTCAGCGTCAGGACGCCGGTCGCCGGGTCCGTCGCGATCTCGAATCCGAGCGCTCGAGCCGCGTCGGCGATGCGGAAGTCGGCCCCGGCGACGGCGACCGTGTGGCTCTGCCCGCGGAAGACGAGCGTCGCGTCCTGGGCGGCGGCCGGCGCGGCCGGGAGGAGAAAGGAGAGCGCGAGCCCGGCCGCGGCGGCGGCGCGCGGCGATCTCACGTCGGCCGGCCCGCGTCGGGTCGGCTGTTCCCGGCTTCTCCAGTCACGGTTTCGGAGCCCGACAATAAAGGTACACGCTCGCGCAAGGTCCGGCGTCGAAGGGCACCGCCGCCGCTCCCCGGGGGAGGCGGCGACGGCGCTACGTTCCGGGATCCCCCGGCCGCCTCTGGACGAACTGCCAGCCGAAGCGCCCCTTGATGCAGAGGTGCCCGTTCGTGACGTCGTGGTCGAGGGGAGAAGTCACGCGGACGATCCGGTTGTCCTGGACACGGAGCTCGAGCGTGCAGCCGACGCCGCAGTAGGGACAGATCGTGTCGGTGACCGTCTGCCGGGACTCGTCCCACTCTCCGGCGCGCCGCAGGTCGAATTCCGACTTGAACATCAGCGCGCCCGTCGGGCAGACGCCGATGCAGTTGCCGCAGTAGACGCAGGCGGACTCCGGCAGGGGTGTCGCGAACTCGGTCGAGATGCGGGCGTCGAAGCCGCGCCCCGCGACCGCGATCGCGAACGTGTTCTGCGCTTCGACGCCGCAGGCCTGCACGCACTTGTAGCAGAGGATGCAGCGAGAGTAGTCGCGCACGTAGAGGTCGTTGTCGACCTTGACCGGCTGGGCGGCGGTGGCCGCGTCGCCCGACGACGGGTGATGGTGGCCCGGGGCGGCCGCGTCGCGCTCCCCCTCCTTCGGGGGAGGCGCGGGCGACCCGTAGCGCGCGGGGTCGGCGCCGTACCGATCCATCCACCGGCGCACGTCGCCGGAGGCGAGCGACAGGTCCACCGAGGAGGCGAGGAACTCGAGGACCAGGCGGCGGGAGAGGCGAACGCGCTCGCTGTCGGTCGAGACCTTCATCTTGGGCTCGACCGGGCGCGAGCAGGCGGGCACGAGGACCCGCGAGCCCTCGAGCTCCACGACGCAGACCCGGCAGACGTTGACGGGCGTCAGGTTCTCGAGGAAGCAGAGGGTCGGCGTGTCGATGCCCTGCGACCGGCAGGCCTCGAGGATCGTCGAGCCCTCGGGCGCGGTGACGGTCTTTCCGTCGATCGTCAGCTCGACGGGACGATCCGGCCGGAGGCGCCGGTCCGCAGGAATCATGGCCGGGCTCCTCCGAAGAGGCCGAGCTTCTGGATCGCCGACTGGATCGCCCCGGAGGCCGTCTGCCCGAGCCCGCAGATCGAGGCGTCGCGCATGGCCTGGGCCATCTCGGAGAGGAGCGCCGCTTCCGTCGCGCCCGAGCCGAGCGGCCGGCCCGCGGAGAGCCGGGCGACGAGCTCCTCCTGGCGCTCCGTCCCGACGCGGCACGGGACGCACTGCCCGCACGACTCGTCCCGGAAGAACGCCGCGATGCGGCGCACCGAGTCTTCGAGGTCGGCCCGGTCGTCGAAGACCATGACGACGCCGGAGCCGAGCGACGCGCCGATCGCGCGAGTGCCCTCGAACGTCAGCGGCACGTCGAGCTCGGACGGCGCGAGGAACGACCCCGCCGCCCCGCCGAGGAGCACCGCGCGGACCGGGCGCCCGCCCGGGACTCCGCCGGCGAGGTCGATCAGCCCGCGGAGCGTCGCGCCGAAGGGGACCTCGTACACGCCCGGCCGCGCGACGTCGCCCGAGAGACAGAAGAGCTTCGGTCCCGTCGACTGCGCCGTGCCGATCGCGGCGAACGGCGGCGCCTCCGTCGAGCACGATGTCCAGGACGTTGGCGAGCGTCTCGACGTTGTTGATGACAGTGGGCTTGCCGAAGAGGCCCTTCTCGACGGGGAAAGGGGGCTTGTTGCGCGGCTCGCCGCGGAATCCTTCGATCGAGTTGAAGAGCGCCGTCTCCTCGCCGCAGATGTAGGCGCCGGCGCCGCGCCGCACCTCGACGTCGAACCGGAAGGCCGAGCCGAGGATTCCGGCGCCGAGGTATCCGGCCGCGCGCGCCGCCGCGATCGCGCCGGAGATGCGCTCGAGCGCCTCGGGATACTCGCCGCGGACGTAGAGATAGCCGGTCTCGCAGCCCGTCGCGTAGGCGGCGATCGTCATGGCCTCGACGATCGAGAACGGGTCCTCTTCGAGGAGGACGCGGTCTTTGAACGTGCCGGGCTCCGACTCGTCGGCGTTGCAGACGAGATAGTGGGGGCGCGCGGGCTGCTTCGCGACCGCCTCCCACTTGCGGCCGGCGGGGAAGGCGGCGCCGCCGCGGCCCTGGAGCTTCGAGGCGAGCGTCTCGGCGACGATCGCCTCGGGCCCGATCTCGAGGGCGCGCCGGAGCGCCCGGTATCCGCCGGCTTCGACGTAGTCCGCGAGGCTCGCCGGATCGACGTGCCCGACGCGGCGCAGGAGTCGCAGATCCCGGCGGCGCTCGTCCCGGGTCTGCGGCGCGGAAGGGGAGCCCCGAGCTCCCGCGTCCCGACTCTCTCCCCCCTTCGGGGGGCGAGGGGGGGTCGGTCGGGCGATCTCCTCCTCCGTCGCCGGCGCGATCGCGAAGTCGCGCGCCCCCGCGCCGGCGCACTGGAAGAGGACCGCCGGCGCGCGCTCGCAGAGCCCGAGGCACGGCGAGGGCCGCACCGCCTCGGGGCCGACACGCGCCTTCGCTCGCTCGAGGAGCTCCCGCCCCCCGCTCCGCCGGCAGACGAGATCGTCGCAGACGTGGAGGATCGTCTTCGGCTGCGGCTCGACCGAGAGCATGGCGTAGAACGTCGCGACACCGAAGGCCTCGGCGGGCGCGACCGAGAGGCGCTGGCAGATGTAGTTCAGGGCCCCGGGGGAGATCCAGCCGACGCTCGACTGCGCGGCCCAGAGCGCCGGCAGGAGCAGGTGCCGGCGCGCGCGGATCGCGTCCCCGCCGGTCGAGACGTGCCCTTCGAGCTCGGGCCGGCGCTCGCCCGCCCTCCCAGCCCGAGGCGGGCGCCCCCACGACGTCGTCCACGGCGTCTCGCTCCTCGGCGGCCGCCGCGGCGCCGGGGATCAGATGGAGATCCACTCGCGTAACTCTAAACGAAGGGGGATCGGCCCGGGCCCGGCGCCGCCGTCTCGACGCCGGGCGCGTACGCGGAGTGCCGCGCGCTCTATCGCCCGGCCGCTCGCGCGGCGGCGGGCTCCTTCTTTTCGATGCGGATGGCCGAGGCCTTGAACTCCGCCGTGCCCGACTTCGGATCCGTCGCGTCGATCGTCAGGATGTTCGTCGCGACGTCGTCCTGGAAGTGGAGCGTCAGGAAGGCGAGGCCGGGCCGCAGCGTCGGGTCGTAGCGCGCGGCCACGTCGATCGCGCCGCGACGAGACACGGCGCGCACCGTCTCGCCGTCGTTGACCGCGAGCCGCTCGCCGTCCTCGGGAGAGATGTCGAGCGTCTCGGGGCGGCGCAGCGGCGAGGTGTAGCCCGCCGTCTGCACGCCGGTGTTGAAGGAGTCGAGGCGGCGGCCGGTCGTCAGCCGGATCGGAAACTCGTCGGTCAGCCGGTCCACGGGGCCCTCGTGCTCGACGGCCACGAAGAGGGCGAGCGGCGGATCCGGCGGGTCCTTCCAGAGGCGGCCGTGGAGGAAGGGGCTTCCGGGGTGCGACTCGTTGGGGCAGGGCCACTGGAGGCCCTTCGAGCTTTCTCGAGCCGCTGGTAGCTCATGCCGCCGTGCCAGGGGAGAGGGACCGCAGCTCGTTCCAGACCTTCTCGGCCGACGGGCGGTCCGAGATCCACGTCCAGGCGCTTTCCGAGCTCGGAGAGGATCCAGAGGTCGGAGCGCGCCTGTCCGGGCGGCTCGAGCGCCTTGCGCACGCGCTGCACGCGGCGCTCGCTCGACGTGACCGTCCCCTCGTCCTCGCACCAGGAGGCCGCCGCGGGCAGGACGACGTGCGCGATCTCGCCGGTGCTGCGTCAGGAACATGTCCTGGACGACGATGTGGTCGAGCCCTGCGGAGGAGCCGCATCGCGCGGGTCTGGTCGGCTTCGGACTGCGCCGGGTTCTCGCCGATCACGTGGAGCGCGCGGAGCTTTCCGTGCTCCATCTCCTCGAACATCCGGGAGAGGTGCCAGCCGCGCTTCTTCGGAAGGGGCGTCTTCCAGGCGCGCTCGAACCTCGCGCGCGACTTCGGGTTCTCGACGTCCTGTCCGCCGGGCAGCTTGTTCGGCAGCGCGCCCATGTCGCCGCCCCCCTGGACGTTGTTCTGGCCGCGCAGCGGATTGACGCCCGAGCCCCAGCGGCCGACGTGGCCGGTCAGGAGAGCCAGGTTGATCAACGCGAAGACGTTGTCGAGCGCGTTGTGGTGCTCCGTGATGCCGAGGGTCCAGCAGAGCTGCGCCTTGCCCGCCTTCGCGTAGGCGTGCGCCGCGTCGCGGATCGCCGCCGCCGGCACGCCGGTCTCCCGCTCGGCGTACTCGAGCGTGTACTTCTCGAGCGCCCTCGCGATAGCTCGCGAAGCCCGCCGTCGCGCGCTCGATGAAGGCCCGGTTCTCGAGCCCCGCCGCGAGGATCTCGCGCCCCATCGCGTTGGCGAGCGCGATGTCGGATCCGACGTCGAGCCCCAGCCAGGTGTCGGCCCACTGCGCGGAGACCGTGCGCCGCGGGTCCACGACGATCAGGCGCGCGCCGTTGCGGACCCCGCGCAGGACGTGGTGGAAGTAGATCGGGTGCGCTTCGCGCGCATTCGAGCCCCAGAGGAGGATCACGTCCGCCTCCTCGACCTCCCGGTAGGAGCTCGTCCCGCCCCCCGCCCCGAACACCGTCGTCAGACCGACGACGCTGGGGGCGTGTCAGGTGCGGTTGCAGCTGTCGATGTTGTTGCTGCCGAGCGCGACGCGGGCGAACTTCTGCGCATAGAAGTTCACCTCATTGGTCGCCTTCGAGCAGGAGAAGAGCCCGAAGCTCTCCGGTCCCCGCTCGTCCCGGGCGCGGCGGAATCCCTCGACCGCGCGGTCGAGCGCCTCCTCCCAGGAGGCCTTCCGGAGTCTCCCGCCCTCGCGCACCAGCGGCTCGGTCAGCCGGACGTACGGCTTCATCGCACCGACCTCCCGCCCCGGAGACGCGGCCCCGAGGCTCGCGCCAGACTACCGCCGGGCCCGGCGGGTGTCCAGCTCGGCCGCCACCACCGCGGCAGCCGGCTCCTCGAGGACGTCGTAGTGCCGGACGTGCGGGTCGAGCGCCAGCAGATACTGCCGGTCCTTCGGGAAGTAGACCGCCTTCTCGATGTCGTTCCCGGCGAAAGCGCGGATCGCTTCCAGGGAGTCCCAGAGCGAGGTGAAGCGGAAGTGCGCCTCGTTTCCTTCGACGCGCCGGAGGACCTGGACGCCGCGGTTGCCCGGCGTCCGGCGGCACTCGCGCACCCCGGTCTCCTGGAGGTACCGCCAGTACGTCTCGGCGTCTTCGGATCGAGTCGTGCCGTCCCAGATGCGAGCGATCATCGGTTCTCTCCTTTCCCGGCGGCGCCGACCGCGCGGCGCCGCTCGTCTAACCTTCTAAATGACATTCACAGGTTAGTTGACCGGGTCGTAACTTGTCAATACACTTTTGAAGGTTATATGGCGAGACGCGCGGCGGGCGCCCCGGTGCGGCGAGGCGGCCGAATGACCCCGAGGGGGTACCTGTTCGAGCGGTCGGGCGGGAATCTCGCGCTCGATTTCGCCAACACGGTGGACAGCCGGCCGACGCCCCGCGCCCGGGAGCTGCTCGTCGAATTCGGGGACCTGGTCGCCTGGGGCGAGCAGTCGGGCATTCTCGCCGGGAGGGAGGCGCAGCGGCTGCGGGCGGCCGCGCGGAAGGATCCCGCCCGGGCGGAGAGGGCGCTCTCGAACGCGCGGACCGTCCGCGAGGCGATCTTCCGGATCTTCTCCCTCGCGGCGGCCGGCCGCCCGCCGGCGCCGGCGTCCCTCGGGACGTTGAACGCCTCCCTCTCGGCGCTCGGCCGGCTCCGCCTCGAGCCCGCGCGCGGCGGATTCGAGTGGGTCTGGGGCGGCGCGAAGACCGACCTCGAACGCGTGCTCTGGCCCGTGTCGCGGGCGGCGGCGAGCCTGCTGACGTCCAAGGACCTCGGCCGCGTCCGCGAGTGCGCCGCTCCGGAATGCGCCTGGCTCTTCCTCGACGGCAGCAAGAACGGCACGCGGCGGTGGTGCGACATGACGGTCTGCGGCAACCGCGCCAAGGCGAGGCGCCACTACGAGAAGACCCGCCGGCGGAGGTCCGTATCCGAGACGACGCCCCGGCGACGTCAGGGGATGTAGTAGCGCTTCTTCGCCCGGACGCGAAGGTCGCTGCGGCTGACCTTCACGTCGACGGAGTGCCAGGACTTCGGCCGCCGCCGCCCCGGGGTGTAAGTCAGGTAGTACTGGCTGTGCAGCTCCTCGACGATCGCGGCGAAGGTCTTCGGAAGGCTCGCGATCGATTCGATCGAGTAGGAGCGGCCGCCCGTCTCGTTCGCCATTTTTTCGAGGAAAGCCGCGGTCTTCGGGTTGGGCACGCCCTCGGCGATCGCGAAGACGGACACTTCGGACGAGCGCGCCATCTCGATGACCTGGTCGACCGACAGGCGGCTGCGGTTGTCGTCGCCGTCGGTGAAGAGGACGAGGGCCTTCCTCTGCCGCGCCGGCTTGAGGCGCTGCAGGGCCGCGGCCGTCGCGTCGTAAAGCGCCGTGTCGCCCGAAGGCGCGACCGCGTCGAGAGCGGCCAGCACTTTCCGGCGATCGAGCTCGATGTCGATGGACGCCACGACCCCGCTGTTGAAGGTCAGGAGACCGAGACGGTCGTCGTGCTTCAGGGCCTGGACGAAGACCCGCGCGGCGCGGCCGGTATCGTCGAGCTTGGGCCGCATGGACTCCGAGACGTCGAGCACCAGCATGGCCGCGAGCGGCGAGTCGACCGTGTCGAACGTGTCGATGCGCTGCGGTTTCCCGTCGTCGAAGACCGCGAAGTCCGCCTGCTTCAGGCCGAGGACGTAGCGGCCGGCCCGGTCGGTGACGATCGGCGTCAGCCCGATCGCCAGCGCCGCGGCCCGGTCGGTGAAGCCGGGCTCGCGGGTGTCCACGCGCGCCGTCGCGACCTCTTTCCCCTCGCGCACGAGAGCGACCGTGATGACGTGCCGGCGCACGGTCTCCCCGGCCGGCCAGGCGTGCTCCCACGGAGACTCCCTCACCGCTCCAATCTTCCGGCCGTCCACGAAGAAATCGAGCGTGTCTCCCGGCCGGACGTTCTTCGGGAAGACGCGGATCAGCGTGTCTCCGATCGGCGTGTCGGCGGAAGTCGGGGCGAGGATCTCGAGGGCCGGCCGCGCCGCGGCCGAGGCGCTCTCCCCTCCCTGCCCCCGCGCGGCGAACGCGACGGCGAGCATCCCGGCCGCGACCAGGTGCGAGCGCATCCCTCTCACGATGCCCCTCCGGTGCTGGAGCCGCTATTCTCCTCCCGGACGAGGCGCCCCGAACCGATGGCCTCGTCGAGAATCCGCGCGAGGTCCTCCCGGGAGAAGGAGCCCGCGGCGCGGGCCACCGCGTCCCAATCGTACGGGTAGGCCATCCGGAGCCGCGCGAGCATCGCGTCGAGCGCGGCCGGCAGGACGACGGGCAGAACCGCTGCCGGCAGGCTCTCGTCGGCGAGCCGGGACGCGACCACGATCTTCAGGTCGTAGAGGCGCTCGCAGAACAGCGCGGGGCGCCGGTAGGTCGCCAGGCGTTCGGAGGGGGGCATTTCGATGTCGGCCAGGCGAAAGCTCCCGGCGTAGGCCGCGGGACGGGGGCCGAACTCGGCGAGGAGCTCGCGGGCGCCGGGATCCCCGGACCGGCTCTCGAGCCGCGCCATCGCGTCGCGAGCGCGTTGGGCGCTCGGGAGCGTCGGAAGGCCGGCGACGGGCGCCGGCCCGGCGAGGCGCCGGCCGATCCGGTAGAGCTCGGAGGGCGAGAGCCACTGCCCGATCGACGCGGCGCTCCGGTCGTCGAGCGACGCGACGCCCGCGAGGCGCGTTCGGGGGACGAGGCCGCGAGCCGCGGCTTCCCAGACGGACAGGCGCTCGGCGGAAGGCCGGTCCGCGAGCGCGGCGACGAGCTCTTCGGCCGTCCGGCGGGACGCCGCGACGACTTCCAGGCTGTCGTCGTCGAGCCGGGCGACGCTCATCTCCCAGATCGGTGCGACGAGCCCGATGCGGATCTCTTCGCTCGGGGTGCCGACCCCGGGTCCGTACGCGAGCTGATCGGCGTGGAGGAGGCCGAGCACGGGCGTGAGCGCGAAGGGGGATCCGGCGACCAGCGATCCGCCGCCTCCGTCTCCCCGCACGAGCTCCGCCGGAGTAAACGCGCTCCGGATCTTCTCGCCCCCTTTCTCGACCGTCGCGAGCGAATGTCTCCGCACGAAGGACGGATCCTGGTAGTAGAGGTCCTCGGGGTCGCGCGCGCTCGACGCGTAGGCGTGGCCGAGCAGGGCTTCGAGATGCCGCCGGGCGAGCAGGGCATCGAGCGCCGCGAGGCGCTCCGGGAATCGCTCCGCCGCGCGGGTCCCCTTTTCGGCGGCGATCTCCTCGGCCGCGTCGCGCGCCCGGCTCTTCTCCTTCCGTTCGTCTTCGCCGGAGGAGCTCGCGCCTCCCTCCGCGAGCCCGAGCCCGGAGGCGAGCTCGGCCGTCCACGTCCGCATCGCTTCGAGGTCCCCCGCGGCGCCGGCGGAGGCCGCGGCGTCGCGAGCCCGGTGCAGGGCCTCGAGATCCGAGATCCAGGTCAGGTGCTGCCGTTCCCGGAAGGCGCGGCGGCGGGAGATCTCGTCTTCCGCCGGATCGAATCGGTATCGGCCGCCCCGCCACTCGAACGCGGCGGGCGCGGGCGGGCCGGCGCACGCGCGGAAGACGAGCTCGTCGGGATCGCTCGTGTCGGACGGCGCGGGCTCGGAGGCGCCGCCGGCCGCCGCGGGCGCGCCTTCCGGCCGCCGGCCGTGCTGGTGCGCCTCGAGCGCCGCGAGGAAGCGCCCGTCGAGCCAGGCGAAGAGCGCGGCCTCGCCATCGCCGGGAGAAACGTCTTCCTGTGCGAAGAGGGGGACGTCGAGAAGCGCCGCGAGGAGCTCAGCGACTCCCGGCGAGTCGAGTCCCCGGCCGCGCGCGACGCGGGCCAGGAGGGCGGCGCTTCCTTCGAAGAGGCCGGCGGCGAGCTCGCCCTCCCGCGAGGCGGTGCGGCGCTCGAGCCGATCGAGCGTGAAGAGATACCGGCGCGCGAGCTCCGGAGGCAGATGCGGCGCGTCGTCGAAGAGCGCGTAGGCCGCAGCGAATCGATCGAATCCCCGGTAGAGGAGGAGGGCGAGGCCGGGCTCGTTCAAAGCGGGATGTCTTTCGACAAAGCTCGAGAGAAAGAGGAACCGCCGGTGCGCCGGAAAGGGACCCACGGAGTCGGGGGCCCCGCCGCGCTCGAAGAGCCTTCGGAGGAACCGGTCGTACGGCATGGCTGCCGACTTCTCTCTCGCGACGACGTCGGCGAGCGCCGCTTCGTCCCGGGGGAACCGGGTCTCGTTCGGGTCCCCGATCGGGGGCGGCCACGGGGGGTCGGCTGAAACTCGAAGGAAGGGGGCGAGCTGCGCCAGGTCGTAGGGGTCCCGGCGCTTGCGGCGATAGTTCTCGCCGGTCGGATCGATCGCCTGGTAGATCCCTCGGAAGCGGCGAACCGGATCGCCTTCCGAAGCGTCGCGGGGGAGGAGCAGCGCTCTCACCGAGTCCTCCGGAACGTCCCGCAGGGAATCGACGACGTAGGCGGCCTTGCCCTCGTCCTTCTCGTAGAAAGCGGCGAGGAACGCGGCGGGCTCCGCGGGAGAGGTGCCGAAGAGGTTCCCCCAGATCGGGTCGGCCGCCGGGCCGCCCGGCAGAGCGAAACGCCCTCCGGAGAGCTCGAGGGCCGCCGGGTATCGCGAGAACCGGTCGAGCGACCTCTCGTACAGCGTCTTCCATCCGTTCGTCCGGCCGCTTGCGCCGGCGGGCAGAGCGCGCAGACTTTCGCGCGTCTCCGGATCGAGGGCGTGGAGGGCGACGAGCATCCGCGAGGCGCGCGGGCTCCGGAGGAAGAAGAGGAAGGCGTTGTCCGCGGTCAGGTCCTTCGCGGAGAGGACCTCCCGCCAGACGGCGAGCCCGAACGGGAGCGGCGCCGGAGAGTCTTCGAAAGCGACCGTGGCGCCGCCCCCGTCGCGCAGCCCCCCGAGGAAGCGCAACGTCGAGACGCCGAGGACGTCCAGGAAGGACTGCCGCCGCCCGGACTTTTCGTCCGGGCGCCGACGCGTCACGAGCGACCCTCCCTCGCGCAGCGCCGTGAAGCCCAGCCAGTCGAGCGCGCGCTCGCAGCGCTGCCGCTCCTCCTCCGAGGCCGTCGAGAATCGGGCGGGATTCCCGAAGAGCTCGCGCCACTGCGACAGGTCCTCGGCGAACGTCACCGCCTTTCGCCGCGACTCGATCCGGGACCACGACTCGTCTTCCGGCGCCCCGAAGAGGAGGACCGTGTGCAGGTCGACGAAGAAGTCGGCGTCCGGGCGGGCGGGATCGAGCCCGAAGAGCCGGCGGTAGGAGGCCGGCCCCCCCGGCACGGGGACGGCTTCCTGCGCGGCCGCGTCCCGCGCCCTCGCCCCGGAGAGGAGCATCGCGAGGACGATCAGGTTGGCGAACGCACCCGCGCCGGAGAAGCGGCGGGCGTTCCCGGCTCGACGCGTCTTCATCGCTCGATTGACCTCACTCGGGCACGCGGATCTTCTCCCAACAATCGTGAACCGGGGGAACCTCGGGGGGGAATCGACGGGCGCGGGTCGCCGGAGAAACGGGTCCGGGGCCGAACGGAAAGGGTGCCCGACGCGCTTCGTCCCTTGCGCGCGAGGCCGGCCGGCTCCCGATGCGGGCGCAGTCGCTCCATTCCGGCAAGACTCGGTTTTTTCGGGCCCCGAGTCCTTCGGCAGCGCTCATTTTTCTCTGGGATTTCTGCAACCCAACCCCGGGAGAGCCCGTTATGACGTCTCAGGATCGATCGCAGGAGGGAGCGATGAGGCGTCCCAGCGGATTCGACCCCCGGGCAGTTCTGATCGCCGTTGCCTCCGTCGGGGCGGGCGGGCCGGCGGTTTCCTCCGAAGTCCGCGCCTGGCAGCCGGCCGGTATCTCGAGCGCGCAATTCGAGTCGCACGCGAACTTCGATCCGGTGACCGACGACCTCTACTTCGTCCGCAGCTCCCCGAGCTTCGAGGGCTGGCAGCTCTTCGTCAGCCGATGCGGCCCCGGCGGGTGGTCGAAGCCGGAGCCCCCGCCTTTCGCGGGGGACGGGGTCGAAGCCGATCCGTACTTCACGCCCGACGGACGGAGCCTCTACTTCATCTCGACGCGCTCGACCGACGGCATCCGCCGCAAGGACCTCGACATCTGGCGCGTGGACCGGGACGAGAAAGGGGAGTGGGGCGTTCCGGTGCGGCTCCCGGAGCCCATCAATTCGACCGAGCAGGAGTGGTTCCCGCGGCTCTCGCCCGATGGCTGGCTCTACTTCGGGTCGAAGCGCCCGGGCGGGCTCGGCCGCACCGACATCTGGCGGGCGCGCGCGGGGCCCGACGGGAGGTGGGCGGTCGAGAACCTCGGCCCGTCGGTGAACACCGCCGGGGACGAATTCGAGGCGCTCCCGTCGCCCGACGGCACGCGCCTCATCGTCATGGCCGACGCGGGGCTCTTCGAGACGCGCCGGGGCGCCTCGGGCTGGTCGGCTCGGGCGAAACTTCCTCCCGAGGTCAACGCGAACGGGACCGAGGTCGGGCCGCTCTTCTCGCCGAGCGGGAAGACCCTGCTCTTCGCGCGGGACACGAAGGGCAGAAGCTCCGGCGAATTCTTCCTCTGGAGCGAGGGGGGCGACGAGCCCTGGCCTCCCGGATGCGCGGCCCGCAGGGACCGGGACCTGCGCTGACGGCCGGCTCGCGAAGATCGAGCCCCGGGCTCCCTCGCGCGGCGGCGGCTCGGCGCCGTTGTTGCGGCGCAGCCGCGCGTGAGATCGTCCGAGCGGGTGGAGAAGCCTTTCCCGACGGACCTGCCCGTCCACGAGCTCCTGCGGTCGCGATGGAGCCCGCGGGCGTTCGACCCGGATCGGCCCGTGTCTTCCGCCGAGGTCGCGACACTCCTCGAGGCGGCGCGCATCGCGCCTTCGACCTTCAACGAGCAACCGTGGCGCTTCCTCGTCTTCGACGCGACGGATGCCGCCTCCCGCGAGCTCGCGCGCGGCTGCTTGACGCCGGGCAACGCCTGGGCGCGCCTGGCGCCGGTGCTCTTCCTCTCCGTGGCGGCCGAGCGCTGGTCGAAGGATGGAACTCCGAATCGTTTCGCCGCGCACGACGTCGGGCTCGCGACGGGAGACCTGCTCCTGCAGGCGTGTGCGATGGGGCTCGCCGGCCATCCGATGGCCGGGTACGACGCGGCGCAGGCGAGGGAGCTCTTCGGAATCCCGGAGGGGTTCACGCCGATGGCGATGATCGCCGTCGGCCACTCGGGCGACCCCGGGGCGCTGTCGGAGCCGCATCGCGAGCGCGAGCTCGCCCCGCGGAAGAGAAAGCCGATGGAAGAGATCGCGTTCGCCGGAGCGTGGGGCCGGCCCTATCGGCCGGCGCGCTGACGGAGGACGAGACCTAGTCGCCGCCCACGGGGCGCTCCGCGGAGGAGGCCGCCTCGACTTCGGCGAGCGATCCGCGCCTCGAACCGCGCGCCCCGTCTATTGCAAGAGGAAGGAGATCTTCGCGTTGACCCGATAGCGGGAGATCTTGTTCTTCTCCACCTTCGCCTCGAAGTTCTCGATGTAGATCGAGCGGATATTTGTCAGCGTCTTCGCCGCCTTTTCCACCGCCTCCCGCGCGGCGTCTTCCCAGCCCTTCTCGGACTCGGCGAGCACCTCGATGACTTTCAGGACGTCCGACACGGCGCACCTCCTCGCAAAACGCCATGAAATACGAGAGCGCCGACGGTGAGAATGATTCCTTCGCATCAGGGGACCGTCGAAGGGGGAATCTACAGTTCTTCTGCCGGGCGCCCGGCGAGCCTGCCGAGCCGACCGCGCGGTTTCGCGAGGCCTCGCGATCGGGGATCGTGGGCAGGAGGTGAGTTGTGAGGCTGCGCGACATCATGCGGACGAGAGTCGAGACGATTTCCCCCAGAGCGTCGGCACAGATCGCTCTGGATCGAATGCGCCGCGCGAAGATTCGCCACCTCGTCGTTCAGGATGGCCGGAAGATGGTTGGTGTGCTCTCGGATCGGGACATCGGCGCACTCGGTTCGATGCGTCAGGTCGAAACCGTCGAAGACGTCATGAGCCAGCCGGCTCTCACTTCGTCTCCCGACACGACCCTGCGCGAGGCCGCGAATCTCCTGCGGGGACGGACGATCGGATGCCTTCCCGTCGTGGAGAACGGGAGAACCGTCGGAATCGTGACGACCACGGACCTGCTTGAGCTAATCGGCGCCGGAGTCGAAAGGCCCATCGCGAAGAAACGGCGCCGGGTCTTGAAGGAACGGGGCCCGCGCCACCTGCGGGTGGTCGGCAGAGGGCGCACGGTCCGCCTTCCGCCGCCGCGGTAGAACCGGCGGTCCCGGGAGCCGTGTTCTCATTGCGGCGTCGGGCGGATCGCCCCATGAAGTTCGAGCACTTCGAGCACGGAGCGGATGTGGGAGTCCGCGGCTTCGGGGCTACGGCCGGGGAGGCGTTCGAAGGGGCCGCGCGCGCTCTCTTCGACCTGTTGGCAGAGGGCGGTTCCGCAGTCCGTTCGGAGGTCGAGGAACACTTCGAGGTCGAGGCGCCGGGTCTGGAGGAGCTGCTCGTGGCGTTCTTGAACGAGCTCATCTCCATCGCCGACACCAGGGGTCTCGTGTTCGGAGACTTCCGGGTCGAGATCCGCGGAGGCGGTTCGACGCCGTTCCGCCTGGCGGCTCGGGCGCGGGGAGAGCCTTTCGATCCGGCCCGCCACGAGTTCACCGTTCAACCCAAGGGGGCGACCTACACCGGACTGCGCGTGGCGCAGGAGGACAGCCGCTGGGTCGCTCAATGCGTCATCGACGTCTAGGACGAGAGATGGAGACGGCATTTCGAGAGGTCGAGCCGAACGTCTGGGAGCTGCGGGCGACGGGGGCGATGCGGGTTCCCGGGAGGATCTTCGCGAGCCGGGAGCTGGTCGACGCCTTAGACGAGAAGGTGCGCGAGCAGCTCGCCAACGTCGCCTCGCTGCCCGGAATCGTCGGCGCCGCGTACGCGATGCCGGATGCCCACTGGGGCTATGGGTTCCCGATCGGCGGCGTCGCGGCCTTCGATCCGGAGCGGGGAGGCATCATCTCGGCGGGCGGCGTCGGCTTCGACATTTCCTGCGGCGTGCGCACATACGCGACCGGGTTGAAGGCGGAAGAGATTTCCGAGAAGAAGGAGACTCTGACGCACGACCTCTACCGAACCGTTCCGGCGGGCGTGGGTTGGGGAGGCGCCCTCCGTCTGACGTTGGACGAGCTCGATCAGGTCTTGCTCGGAGGCGCCCGGTGGGCCGTCGAGAGCGGCTGGGGAGATTCCGCGGAGCTCGAGCACGTCGAGGAGCGCGGCTGCATGAGAGGGGCGGATCCCTCCAAGGTGAGCCGGCGGGCCAAGGAGAGGCAGCTTCCCGAGATGGGAACCCTCGGTTCCGGGAATCATTACCTGGAGCTGCAGGTCGTCGACGAGATCTTCGATGCGGCAGCGGCGCGCGCGTTCGGCCTGGCCTCCGGCGACCTGCTGGTCACGATCCACTGCGGTTCGCGCGGCCTCGGCCACCAGATCGGCACCGACTACATGCAACGGCTCCTCCCGGTCGCGGCGAGGTACGGCATCGCGCTGCCCGATCGGGAGCTCTCCTGCGCCCCGATCCGCTCGCCGGAAGGGGAAGACTACCTGGGAGCGATGCGGGCGGGCATCAACTGCGCACTGGCGAATCGCCAGGTCATCGGCGGCCTCGTCCGCCGGGTCTTCGGCCGACACTTCCCGCAGGCCGGACTGAGGCTCCTCTACGACGTTTCGCACAACACCTGCAAGGCCGAGGAACACTCGATCGGCGGGCACCCGAAACTCCTCTTCGTGCACCGCAAGGGAGCCACGCGCGCGTTTGGCCCGGGGCATCCCGACCTGCCGGAGGAGTACCGCGAAGCGGGTCAGCCGGTCTTGATCGGCGGGACGATGGGAACCTCGTCCTTCATCCTCGCCGGAACGGCAGAGTCCGAGCGGCGCGCGCTTTCTTCTTCCTGTCACGGGGCGGGGAGGCGAATGAGCCGAACTCAGGCCAAGGGTCTCTGGCAGGGAAGGGCGCTGATCCGCGAGCTCTCGCAACGAGGCATACTCATCGAGGCGCACAGTGCCAAGGGCGCCGCGGAAGAGGCGCCCGGCGCCTACAAGGACGTCGAGGAAGTCGCCGCGGTCGCGGAGGCGACGGGCTTGTCGCGCCGGGTCGCCAGAGTCCGGCCGATTGCTTGCGTCAAGGGTTGAAGTCGCGACGCCGCCGAGAACGCGAAGGAGACGGTCGTAGCCGACCGGGCTCTCTACGCCGGGAAGCGGGAAGGAGGGGCAGGGTACCGTGTCGCCGTTTCCTGACCCGGCTCGAATCGGGGCTTTCGCGCCGGTAACCGAATCGAGAAGGGACCGAAAGGAGTCCTCATGCAACCCGTAGAGATCCATTTCCTCGACATGCCGCCTTCGGACGCGGTGGAAGAAAAGATCCGGGAGAGGGCGGATCGCCTCTCGCGATTCTCCGAGGAGATCCAGAAGTGTCAGGTCTGGGTCCATTCGCCGCACGGCCATCACCGCAAAGGGCGTCTGTTCGGGATCCGCATCCGTCTCACCGTGCCGGACGACGAGATCGCGATCGGTCTGGAGCCCACCGAGGACGACGTCTACGTCGCGATCCGAGATGCTTTCGACGCCGCTCGGCGCAGGCTCGAGGACCATGAGCGCCGCCGCCGCGGCGAGGTCAAGGCCCATCCCCGGGCGCGAGGAGACGACCGCACTCGCCGCCGCCAGATACCTCCTCGGGGCGAGCGCCGGTAGAGGGGGCGGTCCTTCGCGTTTCGCACCGGAATGCGAGGTCGGGTCCAGAACGATTCAAACGAATCAGGGAGAAAACCGGGTCGCCGTCTAGCATCCGCTCTAGACCGTTGCCCGAAGGCCAGCTCGTAAGAGCCGATGGTCACCGGACGGCAGGGGCGCTTGACGGCGCCCCTAATTGATTTCTGCGGAATTCATGGTGGACACGTTCGAAAATAGTTAGAACCGCAGGGCAATTGCCATTCGAGGCGGCCCTTTTCGAGGCTGTGGTTCCAGCGTTCCGTCGCATCGCGACGGCCTCCAGGCAATTGCGCGCTCTTGGGATGAGTTTCGAGGCAATTGCGCGGCAGCTTCGGGGTGAGCGAAAAGACCGTTGCGAAATCTTTGCGGAACTAAACGGAACGATCTCAGTCATCGCTCTCGCGTCCGAAGTTGGAGACGGCTCCGTCAGCTCTGCCGGCCCGGTAAGCAACTGAAACTAAATGAGATAGCCGACAGAGTTGTTGCGAGTCTGTTGGGACTGACTTCGTTTCGAAACGATGACGAGCCTTCTCGCTTCGACCGAACCTATAGCGCAACACTACGCGGTATCCGCCCCGGCGGGATTCAACGCCGGAGGCGGCTCTCGATCTCCAAAGCGCGCTCCTGAGCCTCATTGAGGGCGAGCGCCGCCGGGGACCTCTTGCACTGAGACAGCCCGCTGTTGGCGTAGGCGACCCATTCAGACATTTCGGCCGCGTAAGCTTCGATAACGGACTCTTCCAAGAGCTCGATCGAGAGAAACTTCCCATCCCAGTGGAGATCTTGAGCGCGGACGAGCTGCGTGCCGAAGGGCGCTTCCTTCAGAAATCGAATCCAGAGGGGAGGTGGGGTCGGCATAGGTTGCCATACGACGATAAAAGTCGCCAAAAGATCCTCTTTGGCAACTCCAGCCCCGTTGGACATCGGAACGACGTGCGGGCGGATGCGGGGATGGCCGACACGGACCGTGATGCCCGGCGAGCGAATCGCGCCGCGTCGCCGCCTTCCCATGTCACGTGGACGTCGACGTGGAATCCATCGTCGCGAACAGCCCGCACCGCCGCGCGCACGTCTTCGCGCTTGGCGGCCTTGCCATGCAGCACGAGACAGGCCGATTGGGCAGCGTCCATTGTCATCCCGCTCCTCGGCACGAAGGCTTCCGCCGTCGGGCGCTCAACGTCGTTCGGAGCGCAAGAACACGTCCAAAACCCTATTGAGCGCAGAAAAGTGTAGCAAGCTCCTCGCCCTGAAGGCCTTCCCCAGAGGTCACCGAGCATCCCTTTACGCTGGAACCTATCAGAAGCATGATGTCGCATCCTGGCGACGCCAGCCGTGATGGAACGAAAATAGGCCGGCTGAGAACTGGCCCGACGCGATTGAAGCAACAGAACATCGATCCCCGCCTGGTGCTCGATACGACGCCGGTGTTGATTTTCAGCGCGCGTCCTGACGGCTACATCGACTACTTCAACCAGCGCTGCCTCGATTACCTTGGCGTTCCCCTTGATGCGCTCGAAGGTGAAAGGTGGACGAACTTCATCCACCCCGACGATCTGGAGGAGCATCTGCGGCGCTGGCGTACGTCGATCGCCAGCGGCGAGCCGGCCGTATCCCAGGCTCGCGTCCGCAAAGCGAACGGCGAGTACCGGTGGTTGCTGCATCACACCGAGCCGCTACGCGATGAACTCGGCAACCTCGTTCGGTGGTTTGGCTCGAGCATCGACATCGAAGATCTCAAGCGCGCCGAGGAGACGATCCGAGACGCGGAGCAGGAGCTTCGGACGATTCTCGAGACGATCCCGGCCTTCGTCTGGACGGCCGGGCCCGATGGCGCTCTCGAGTTTCTGACGGAGCGCTGGTTCCAGAGGACGCGTCACACCCGAGAGGAGGTCGTCGGCTGGAAGTGGACGAGCATGATTCATCCGGATGATCGCGACCGCGTCGTGCAGAAATGGCGGGAGGCGATCGCCTCGGGACGTCCGCTCGATCTGGAAATGCGTGGCAGTGACGCAGAAGGAAAGTATCGATGGTTCCTGACGCGCGCCGTTCCACTGCGAAGCCAAACGGGCGCGGTCATCCGATGGTATGGAACGCTCACGGACATCGATGACCGCAAACGGGCGGAGCAGGAGCTGCACGACCTGAAGGAGCAGCTCCACAAGGAGAACATCGCCCTCCGAGACGAGATCACCCAGACCTCGATGTTCGAGGAGATCGTCGGCTCTTCGGCGCCGCTCCGCCAGCTTCTGGTGCTCGTGGCGAAGGTGGCGAGCACCGATTCGACGGTGCTGATTACCGGCGAGACCGGCACCGGAAAAGAGCTGATCGCCCGCGCGATTCACCGGCGGTCGCCCCGCGCCTCACGGCCATTCGTGTCCGTGAACTGCGGCGCCATTCCCCCGTCGCTGACCACCTCGGAGCTGTTCGGCCACGAAAAAGGGGCCTTCACCGGCGCCGTGCAGCGCCAGCTCGGCCGCTTCGAGCTGGCGGAAGGGGGGACCATCTTCCTCGACGAGGTGGGCGAGCTCCCGCAGGAGACCCAGATCGCGCTGCTCCGGGTCCTGCAGGAACGGACCTTCGAGCGCGTCGGCGGCAGCAAATTGATTCCCGCGGACGTGCGGGTCATCGCCGCGACGAACCGCGACCTCGACCAGGCAATCGCGGAAGGTTCGTTTCGGCGCGATCTCTATTACCGGTTGAGTGTCTTTCCGCTGCAGGTGCCGCCGCTGCGCGAGCGCCCCGAGGACATTCCGCTGCTCGTCGAATACCTGACGCAACGGTATGCGGTAAAGATGGGGAAGAAGATCACGAGCGTGAACCGCAGGACGATCGATCTGCTCACGTCGTACGACTGGCCGGGCAACGTTCGCGAACTGCAGAACGTGATCCAGCGGGCGGTGATCCTCTGCGAGGGCACGCTGTCCGTCGATGAAACGTGGTTCGAGAAGCGATCGACCGGGCGGGGGGCCGACGCAAAGAGCCTGGGGCGCCTGAAAGGCCACGAGGAGAAGGAAGTGATCGAACGCGCACTGGCCGGCTCGCGCGGTCGCGTGGCCGGTCCGGACGGCGCGGCCGCAAAGCTCGGTATCCCGCGCTCCACGCTCGAATCCAAGATTCGATCCCTGCGCATCGACAAGCACCGCTTCCGGACCGAATAAGTCCGGCGGCTCGGGCGAGCCGGCGTGTCGAAACTCGCCATTTGTCGAGATTCGCCACGGCACCAGTCGCGTAATCCATTGGAAACACTAAGACTTGGCGTGGCACGGCGGTTGCCCTACCAGTGTGTCGATGGTACTGAGAATCGAACACGTCCGCGGTGACTCCGGGACGATTTTCCTGCTCATCGGGAGGATCACATCGCCGGACGTCCAGGACTTGAAGGCACGGGTTGCCGAGGAGCCGAATCCCGTCGCTCTCGACCTTCAGCAGGTGCGGCTCGTCGATCTCGACGCAGTCCACTTCCTGGCGGCAGCCGAGCGAAGAGGAGTCGAGCTCCGCAACCTTCCGCAGTACGTCCGCGAGTGGATCTTTGTAGAAAAGCCGAGACTCGGTGATCTGGAGTGATGCGTCTCTTGAACGAATTCGAAAGGAGGATCGGACCATGGAACGGATGTTAGTGGTGGTTTTCGACAACGAGAAGAAGGCCTTTGAAGGCAGATCGGCCCTTCGGCAGCTGGAGGTGGAAGGCAGCATCAGTATTTACGCGGGGGCAGTGGTCGTCAAGCATGCGGACGGCACCGTCAGCGTCAAGCAGCTCGACGACGAGCCGACCGGCGCGCTCACCGGGACGGCTGTGGGCAGTCTGATCGGGCTGCTGGGTGGACCGGTGGGGCTGGCCATCGGCGCCGCATCGGGCCTTACGATCGGCGCGTTTTACGACGCCGACACCCTCCGCGTCGGCGAGGATTTCGTGAACGACGTCTCAAAATCCCTGAAGCCGAACAAAGTTGCGGTCGTTGCGGAAGTCGACGAGGCGTGGACGATCCCGGTGGACACCCGGATGGAGGCGCTCGGTGGGACCGTCTTCCGCCGCGCGCTGTGGGCGGTGCAGGAGCAGGTCCGCCGCGAGGAGATCGCTGCGATGAAAGCGGATCTCGCGCAGTTCAAGAGCGAAATCTCGAAGGCTCATGCCGACCAAAAGGCAAAGCTTCAAAAGAAGATCGGCGAGCTCGAGGCGAAGATCGACGCGCAGCAGAAGAAGACGATCGAGCGGCGTGAAGCCTTCGAGGCGCGCCAGAAGGCGAAGAAGGCAATTCTCAAGAAGAACGCCGCCGCCGCCGGACATGCGCTCAAGAAGCTCGCTCAGACCCAGGTCTGAAGCGCCGCACTTACCAGGAAAAGGGATTCGGATCTTTGCAGAACAACCGGGACTCGGTGACCTGGAGTGATGCGTCTCTCGAACGACTCGAAAGGAGGATCGGATTATGGAACGGATGTTGGTGGTGGTTTTTGACAACGAGAAGAAGGCCTTTGAAGGAACATCGGCCCTTCGGCAGCTCGAGGTGGAAGACAGCATCAGTATTTACGCGGGGGCAGTCGTCGTCAAGCATGCGGACGGCACCGTCAGCGTCAAGCAGCTCGACGAAGACGTGCCGATCGGCACGCTCACCGGGACGGCCGTGGGCGGTCTGATCGGGCTGCTGGGTGGACCGCTTGGTGTGGCCATCGGCGTCCTGTCGGGCGTGACGTTCGGTGCGTTCTACGATATCGACACCGCCCGCGTCGGCGAGGATTTCGTCGACGACGTGTCGAAATCGCTGACGCCCAACAAGGTCGCGATCATCGCGGAAATCGACGAGGAGTGGACGGCGCCCGTGGACACCCGGATGGAGGCGCTCGGAGGAGTCGTGTTCCGCCGCGCTCTGTGGGAGGTGCGGGAGAAGATCCATGACGAGGATGTCGCCGCGATGAAAGCGGATCGAGAGCAGTTCAAGAGTGAACTCTCGAAGGCTCACGCCGACCGTAAGGCAAAGCTTCAAAAGCAGATCGACCAGCTCGAGGCGAGGATCGAGGCGCAGCAGAAGAAGACGACGGAGCGGCGTGAAGCGTTCGAAGCGCGCCAGAAGGCGAAGAGGGCAATCCTCAAGAAGAACGCCGCCACCGCCGGCCGGGCGCTCAAGGAGCTCGCTCAGACCCCCGTCTGAAGCGCCGCACTCTACAGGAGGAGGAATTCGAAATGGTTACCGGCACTCTCTCCAAAGAGATCTCCAGGCGCGCCGGCTGGAGCATCTTCATGGGCATACTCACCGCGGCCGTCGGCGTCGTCATGATCATTTACCCCCTGGCGACTGCCGCCGCTTCCACGGTATTTTTCGGATCGGCGCTCATCATCGCTGCGGTCGCGCAGCTCGTCTTCGCGTTCAGCTCGCAGACCGCGGGACAATTCTTTCTCAAACTGCTGCTCGGCATTCTCTACGGCATCGCCGGAGTTTCCCTGGTTGCAGTTCCGGGCATCGGCGTCGTGACCCTCACCGCCATGCTCGGGGCGATGCTCATCGCCGAGGCCGTCATGGAAACCGTGATCGCATTCTCACTGCCTGCGGCGGCCGGCCGCGTCGGGTTCCTGCTCAACGCTCTGTTCAGTCTGCTGCTCGGCGTGATGATCCTCGCGCAATGGCCGAGCAGCTCGGTCTGGGCGATCGGGACGCTCGTCGGTGTGGCCGTCCTCTTCAACGGAGTCACGCGTGCGGCGATCTCGGGCAGGATCCGCCATGACGCCCGCGCGTTCTCGGCCGCGGCTGCCTAGAAAGGGTCAAGAGGGCGCAGAAGAGCATCCGTGCGCTCTGGAAGGGATCGGCGAGGGCCGCCGCCTGGCGGCTCTCGCCGTCTTCCGCGCGATCTACAGAGTGGACGTGCCGCGAAAGGCGCCGCTCCCCTCCAGGGCACTTGGCGTCCGTCGTCCCACATCGACCGTCCATAGGAGAACCCCTCAATGTCAAGAGTCGTGATCCTCGGCGCAACTGGTTCCCTGGGAAGGCATGTTGTTCAACAAGCCATATCCGCCAGGCATGATGTTGCAGTCGTGGTCCGTACACCCTCTAAGCTGACCGCGGAGGTACGCGACAAGGTGTCGGTCCACCAGTGCGACCTGAGTTCGGTTTCGATTGGCGATCTGACCGCAGTGCTTCGCGGTCACGATGCAGTCATCAACACCGCCGGTCTTGTCACCGAAGGTCAGGCATTCGTGAACCTCGTTGATCGGCTCGTCACCAGTCTCGAGGCAGTATCAACTTCCGATCGCCCCGCTTGCTGGTTCCTTGCAGGTGCGGGGCTACTGGATATCGATGCTTCCGGCCGGAGAGGAGTCGACCTCCCTCGCATCAGCTCCACTTACTGGCCGCATCGCGTGAACTTCGAACGCATCCGCAGTTCCGATCTGGATTGGCGGCTGCTGTGTCCCGGCCCGATGGTGGAACAGCCTCCCCTTGGCCTGGCCAGACTCCGGATGTCGCTGGACCGGCTACCCGTTCAAGTACCTGCTTTCGGCCGAGCCCTGCCGGGCGCCTTGTTCTTGCCCGTGTTCGCGTACCTCGTTCCGGAGATGATCATCTCCTACGCCGACGCCGCTGCTCTGATGCTCGCAAATTTGACCAGGGGAGGCGAAATGTCCCACCACAGGGTTGGCCTCGCGCTGCCGTTGGGCATGCGAGGCCAAAAGGACCAATGGGCAGCCCGGCCAAAGAATGCGGCCTAACCTTCCTTCGAGAGGGACCCGACTCCGGCAAGCCGGCTTCGCGCCTCTCAACTCAAACGTTAGGCGACATAGGTCTACACGAGGAGAGTCATTTCGAGCGGAACACGCACCCGTCTACCGCCAAATTCGGCTAACGAGGCAGGCTGGCCCTACTCGAGGTAGGGCCGACGCCGGAGGATCCGGAACCCGGTTCTACATCTTTGAAATGGTGGAGGCGGCGGGAGTCGAACCCGCGTCCGGAGGCGTCACGGGAGAGGCCACTCCATGCTCAGCCTCTTCTGAGTTCTCGCCCCGCCGCCTCGAGAAGAGGCAAAACGGCGGCGGGGCCACCCCGAATGGATTTCGGAGCGCGTCCGGGGGTCCGCGGCACCTACACCCGCATTTGGCGACGCCCTTCGGAGCGCGGCGGGTGCGCTCTCGGGGGCGAGGCTACTTAATTAAGCAGCCAGAGCGAGGTTGCTGTTGTTCGCAGCTACTTTTTCCACCCGGATTAACGAGGAAGGATGAGACCCTCGGCATGCAACCTTTCGCGTGCTCGTCCCCGTCGAAACCGTTTCGCCCCCACGGGAATTCGCTCGCTCTCAAAGATCGGACTTGAAGATAACACGCGGCAATCCGCTTGACTTCCCGCCGCCCGAGGAATGGAATCGGCCGCGTGCGCGCTCAGGATCTGATCGTCGTCGTGACCTCGGTCGGCACCGAGGACCAGGCCTTGGACATCGCGCACGCGCTCGTGCGGAACCGGCAGGCGGCCTGCGTCAACCTGATCCCCAACGTCCATTCGATCTATCGCTGGAAGGGGCGGGTCTGCGACGACGGAGAGTTCCTCCTGATCATCAAGACGACGGGCAGCCAGTTCGACGGCGTCAAGCAGACGATCCAGGAGATCAACACCTACGAGCTGCCCGAGGTGCTCGCCTACCGCGTGGACGACGCTTCCGACGCCTTCGCCTCCTGGATCGCCAAGACGACGTTGCACGCGAAGCGCAAGCCCGCCCCGCGCCGCAAGTCCTCCTCCCGGCGCGCCGCCGCGAGCTGACGGCCCCGCGCCGGGCACGGCGCCCGATCCCTCCTCCGTGATCGCTTTCGCCACGCTCTTCCTCGGTCTGATGGTCGGGGCGCGGCCCGTGACCGTGATCGTGGGGGACACCGTGAAGGCCGTCGCCCTCGAGCTCGACGGGCGCCCGGCGGGGCGCCTGACGGACGCGCCCTGGACGGCGACGGTCGACTTCGGCGCGGAGTTCACGCCGCACGAGCTCGTGGCGCGGGCCTTCGACGGGAAGGGGGACGAGGTCGCCGTCGCCCGTCAGTGGATCAACCTGCCGCGGCCGCCGGCCGAAGTGGAAGTGGTGCTCGAGCGGGACGCGCAGGGGCGCGCGGCCGCCGCCCGCCTGGCCTGGGAGAGTGTGCTCGGCGTGAAGCCCGAGAGCGTCGCGGTGACGTTCGACGGGAAACCGCTCTCGATGGGGGAGGGGCAGCGCGTCGCGGTGCCCGGCTACGAGCCCTCGACGACGCACGTCCTGACGGTCTCCCTCGACTACGGCAACGGCGTGCGGACGAGGAATGACGTCGTCCTCGGGGGCGGATCGGCGGGCGAGGCGAAGACGGAGCTGACGGCGGTCCCGGTGCTCGCCCGCAAGCCGAAAGCGCCGAAGCGGGAAGAGGTGCAGGGGCGCTTCCGGAAGGGGAGCCAAAGGCTCGCGGTGGTCGCCGTCGAGCGCGGACCCGCCGAAGTGATCGTCGTTCGGGATCTCGATTCCACGGAGGCGCAGCGCATCTACCGCAGCCTCCGGGGCGCGCGGTCTTCCGCGGGCTGGCTCGGGATGCCGGGCGGGGCCGGGTACAGCACCCCGCAGACGACCCTCGAGCCGGAGGACCGCTTCCGGATCCTCTGGCCCGTGGCGCGCCAGGTCGTGGATCGCGGGATCTCGAACGACCTCTTCGACGGATCGCGCACCTTCTCCGGCTGGATGGGCGACTTCCGCTTCCTCTTGACGCGCGTGGATTACCCGGAGTCGACGGCGAAGCCCCGGCGGTTCGCCGACGCCGTCGCTCTGGGCGGGCTGCGCGCTTTCGCGACCTACTCGCGGCGCGCGGTCGTGCTCGTCGTCGGGAGCCGACTTCCCGACGAAAGCCGCTACGAGCCCGGCGCCGTGCGCCGCTACCTCGACCGGCTGCACGTCCCTCTGTACGTCTGGTCGCTCACGGAGCCCGCGCGGCGCCCGCCCGAGGCCGCGGTCTGGGGCGAGATGGAGGACGTCTCGTCGCTTTCGGGGCTCGAGCGAGCGGTCGACAAGCTCAAGAAGGAGGTGGACCGGCAGTCGATCGTGTGGCTCGAGGGGCGCCACCTGCCGCAGGACATCACGCTCGAGCGCGGAGAGGACGGGCTCGAGCTCGTCGACTAGCGAGCGTGGCCCTCAGCGGGGGCTTCGGCGGGGAGGCCCGGAATCGCCGCGGGGCAGGCCGAAGACCTGCACCCAGACGATCTCCCAGCCGCGCTCGTTCTTTCCGAACGCCAGCCCGATCCCGATCTCCCGGAACGTGAGCGCGAGGATGTGGTCGCGGTGCCGGGGACTGCCCATCCAGCTGTCCATCACCTCGGCGGCAGAGCCCTGGCCCTCGGCGATGTTCTCGCCGATGGTGTTCGCGGTGTAGCCGACGCCCTGGGCCCGTTCCATGACGGTCGAGCCTTCGGGGCTCTGGTGCGAGTAGTAGGAGCGCCGGATCATGTCTTCGGCGTGGTTCTGGGCGGCCTGATCGAGCCGGGCGCTCTCGACGTACGGGGGCAGTCGCCGCGCGCGGCGCTCTTCGTTGACGCGGGAGAGGATCCGGGCGCGCACGGCCTCCCGGTCCTCGAGGGGCGCGGTCTTCTCCTCGAAGTCGTCCTTCGCCGAGCGGCCGAAGACGAGCGCCCGCACGATCCCTTCCTCGCTCTCGGCGATCCCCGCGCCCAGGCCCCGGTACTCCGGGCGCATCGCGTCGGCGAAGGCCTCCGGGTCCGTCTCGCGCAGGCGCCGGAGCCGGGCCTCGAAAGAATCGCCGCCGATGAGCAGGATCTCCTGAACCTCGCGGACCTCGTAGCCCGCCTTCGCCGCGCGCTCGCCGATCGTGTTCCCCGAGCCGTCCAGGGCTTCGAGATTCCTCCCCGCGGCGATCTCCTCGGCGCGGGCCTGGGCGACGCGGCCGAGAATCGGGTCGGCGACGAGCGCCGGCGCGCCCGCCCGGGCGCGCTCCGCGTTCAACAGGGCGAGGACGCTCCCGATCGGCCCGGCCGGGCGTGGCGGCGCCGTCTCCTCGCCTGAGAGGCAGGCCAACGCGAGAATTCCGGCGGCGATCCGCACGCGTCGACTCTACCGCCGCCCGCGGCCAACTATATCAGAATTGATATAGTATCCGGATCGCCGGATCCACGGGCGAGACGTCGCGTAAGAGAGGCGACCGTCCACGCCCAGGCCCGGCGCGAGCGCTCCGGCGTCTCCCGGCCCCTAGGCGGCGGAGAGCGCCTGCTCGAGATCCGCGATCAGGTCCTCGACGTCCTCGATCCCGACCGAGATGCGCACGAGACCGGGCGTCACGCCGAGGCGGTTGCGTTCCGCCTCGGGGATCGAGCCGTGGGTCATCGAGGCGGGATGGGAGATGAGCGTCTCGACCCCTCCGAGGCTCTCGCCTAGCGAGCAGAGCCGAGCTTCGCGAGGAACGCCCCCGCTTTCTCCTGGGAGCCGAGGTCGAAGGAGATCATCGCGCCGAACCCCTTCATCTGGCGTTTCGCGAGCTCGTGCTCCGGGTGGTTCGGGAGGCCCGGGTAGTTCACTTTGCAGATCTTCTTCTGTTTCGCGAGCCAGTCCGCGATCGCGCGGCCGTTCGCCTCGTGGCGCTCCATGCGGACGACGAGCGTCTTGATGCCGCGCAGCACCAGCCAGGAGTCAAACGGCGAGAGGATCGCGCCCGAGCTGTTCTGGACGAAGGAGAGCCACTCGACGTGCTCCGGCTTCTGCGCGACGGCGATGCCGCCGACGGAGTCGGAGTGGCCGTTCAAGAACTTCGTCGTCGAGTGCATGACGATGTCGGCGCCGAGCGACAGCGGCTTCTGCAGATAGGGGGAGCAGAACGTGTTGTCCACGACGACGATCGCGCCGCGCTCGTGGGCGAGCGCGCGAGAGCCGGGCGATGTCGCAGAGCCGCATCGTCGGGTTGGTGGGCGACTCGAGGTGGAGGAGCCGCGTGTTCGGTCGGAACGCCCGCCGGACCTCGTCCTCGTTCGACGTGTCCACGAACGAGAACTCGACCCCGTAGCGCGCCTGGATCTTCGTGAAGTAGCGGAACGTCCCGCCGTAGGTCATGTTCGAGCAGACGACGTGCTCGCCCGCCTTCACGAAGGTCGAGATGGCCGTGATCGCCGCCATGCCCGGAGGCGAAGGCCCGGGCGCCGGCCCCGCCCTCGAGGATCGCCACGTTCTCTTCGAGCGCGTGCCGGGTCGGGTTCTGCGTGCGGGCGTACTCGTAGCCCTTGTGCTTTCCCAACCCTTCCTGGACGTAGGTGGACGTCTGGTAGATCGGGACCGCGACGGCGCCGGTGAGAGGATCCGGCTCGTTGCCGGCGTGGATGCAATCGGTGGAGAAGCCCATGTCGCTTTCTTCACGTGAGGACGATCGGTCATCGGTGATCGGTGGAGTCGTTCATCGTCGGTCCAATGCAGTCATCAATCTCCGATCCAATGACCAGATCAATCTCGATCATCGATTCCTCCAGGATTCCCTGCCCCGGATACCGCTCGGCGCCGTCGGGAAAGAGCGTCACCACCGTCCGGCCGGGGCCGAGCCTCCGCGCCACACGCAGGGCCGCCGCCGCGGCGAGTCCCGACGAGCCGGCGACGAGCAGCCCCTCCTCCCGCGCGAGGCGCCGCGCGGTGTCGAACGCCTCGCGGTCGTCGATCGTGATGATTTCGTCGATCAGGCTCCGATCGAGGATGTCCGGGAGAAACGAGAGACCGACTCCCTCGACGCGGTGGTCGCCGGGCTCGCCGCCGCCGAGGACCGAGCCCTGCGGCTCGACGGCCACGCGCAGGAGCCCCGGGCTCCGCTCGGAGAGGTAGCGCGCGACTCCCGTGAACGTGCCGGTCGTGCCCACGCCCGCGACCCAGGCGTCGATCCCGTCTCCGAGAACGCGTGCGATCTCGGGCCCCGTCGTTTCGTAGTGCGCTTTCGGGTTGGCGGGGTTCGCGAACTGGTTGGGCAGGTAGGCTGCGGGGGTCTGGCGGGCGATCTCGCGGGCTCGCTCGATCGCGCCGCTCATTCGGGCGGACGCGGGAGTGCGGACGACGTCGGCGCCGAATCCGCGCATCAGCTTCGCCTTGACCTCGCCGTAGCCCTCGGGCATCACGATCACGCACCGGTAGCCCTTCGCCGCGGCGAGCATCGCGAGCGCGACGCCGGTGTTCCCGGAAGTGGGCTCGACGATCGTTCCGCCGGGGGCGAGCAGGCCCCGCCGCTCCCCGTCCTCGATCATCGCCCGCGCGATCCGGTCCTTGACGCTCCCGCCCGGCTGGAACCACTCGAGCTTGGCGGCGATGCGCGCGGCGCCCCGGCCGAAACGGGGCAGCTCGACGAGAGGCGTGTCCCCGATCAGGGAAGCGAGCGTCGCGGCAGGCGCCGCGGTCGTTTCGGCGGACGATCTCAAGGGCGGCTCCGGAGGGGCGCCCTCGGGGCGCCCGAGTCACGATAGCAAAAAAAAGCCCCGGCGGCGCCGGGGCTTTCCCGATGGAACGGAACGGGAATCAGTAGGCCTGCTGCGCGCGGCGAGCCGAGTAGCACTCGCGGCAGTAGACCGGCTTGCCGTTGGTCGGATTGAAGGGGACCTGCGTCTGCTTGCCGCAGCCGTCGCAGGTGACGTCGTAGAACGTGCGCTCGCGCCCCTCGCCCGAGGCGGCCTTGCGCTTGTCGCGGCACGCCTTGCAGCGCTTGGGCTCGTTGGTGAACCCCTTGCGCGCGTAGAACTCCTGATCGTCGGCCGAAAACAGAAACGTCGCTCCACAGTCGACACAGGTCAGATTCTTGTCCGTGTATTGCTGCATCATGAAACTTGCCGATCTCCTGGGTTGTTACCCGTCCGGGACGCCGGCACGGCGTCCCTTGAAAAAATGGAAACTCGATTCGTTGCGACTCGAAAACTGCGGACGCCGCCGGTCGCGGCGGACGTCCGAAGGTCGTTTCTCTAGGACCGACCTCCTTTCGGACGCGCGCACGTCTCCCCGCATGGGCGTACGGAAGGGGGATGGACAAACATAAAGGCAGCGATTGGGTTGTGCGGGGCTTTCGTAAAGCTGGCGGACGGTAGCATGCGCCCTTGCGAGGCGCAAGTCCTTAGTCCGTAGTCCTTAGTCCCTAGTCAAAAGCCCCGAGTTCCGTTATCCCCTGGCTGGTGCCCCGACCAGGGACAAAGGACTAAGGACTAAGGACTTATGTTTCAGCGCCCGATCACGCCCTCGACCGGCGACGAGGCGGTGGCGTAGCGCTTCTTGGGGATCCTTCCGGCGAGGAAGGCCTCGCGCCCCGCCCGGACCGC
>CAVPRN010000002.1:0-465887 GCA_963707935.1 uncultured Acidobacteriota bacterium
TTCAGCAGAACCTTGCCGATGGGGAACTCGAGTCGCCGATCTCCGTTGCCGTCCTCGAGCACCGCCGCGACGCTGCCGGCGTCGGGACTCCAGTCGGCAAAGAAGACGCCTTCCGCCAACATCCGCGGCGTTCCCCCGGCCAAAGAGGAACAGCGCCGAAGCATGAAGGATCCGGCGAGTTGAAAGAGTCGAAAGCCCGGCCGGGAAACACCAGCAGCTCCGCGGAAGGGGAAACGGCCCGCCAGGTCTGCGCTGGGAAGCGCCAGCGGCGTCGACTCCGGGCTCTCGATGCGAGTCGAGAAGAGACGCAACGGGCTCTCCGTCCCACGCCGCCGCGTAGACGACTGTTCGTCCGTCTGGAGTGAATCGAGCGGATTGGACGCCGCCGTGCCGGAAGGTGAGCTGACGGAAGGTGGGTATCGGCGCCTTCTCGCGGCCGCGCCGCTCCCCGACGAAGTAGACAGCGGCCATTGCGGCGAGAACGGCCGCGACCGCCGCCGGCGCCACGGCCCGAGGACGTCGGCGCCTGGGAGCGAGAGGCGACTCTCCCGAGCCGGCCTCCGAGAGCCGGTCCCGGATCGTGGCCAGGTCTCTCGCCAGGTCGCGCGTCGCGGCGTACCGCCCCTCCGGCTCCTTGGCGAGGCATCGCTCGACGACCCACCGAAGGAGCGTCGGCGCTTGCGGACCGGTGGCGGCGAGCGGCTCCGGCTCCTCGTTCAGGATGGCCGTCATGGTCTCCGCCGCGGTCTTCTTCTGGAACGCCCTCCGGCCCGTCGCCATCTCGTACACGAGGGCCCCGAACGAGAACTGATCCGAGCGGTGGTCGAGCTCCCTTCCCGCGACCTGCTCGGGGGACATGTAACCGACGGTCCCGAGCACCACCCCGGCATCCGTCGCGGTCTCGGTCGGCGTCGCCGTCTCGTCCGGAGCCACGGGAACCACTCGCCGCTTCGCCAGCCCGAAGTCCAGGATCTTGACGCGCCCGTCCTTGCCGACCATTACGTTCTCGGGTTTCAGGTCCCGGTGCACGATCCCGGCCTCGTGCGCCCGGGCCAGGCCGTCTGCGATCTGCGCCGCGATCGGAAGCAGCTTCTTCACCGCGAGCGCGCCGCCGGCGAGGAGCTTCCTCAGCGAGTCCCCTTCCACGAGCTCCATCGCGATGTAGGAGACCCCGTCCGAGGATCCGATGTCGTGGATCGTGACGATGTTGGGATGATTCAACGCGGAGGCCGCTCGGGCTTCTCGCTCGAATCGTTTCAGGCGCTCTCGATCGGAAGCGATTTCCGCCGGCAGGACCTTGATCGCGACCTCGCGCAACAGCCGCGTGTCCTTGGCCCGATAGACCTCCCCCATCCCCCCGGCGCCGAGAAAGCTGACGATCTCGTAGGGCCCGAGCCGCGCCCCCCGCTGCAGGGTCACGCGCTCGCCGCTCCTTCCCTCCGTCACGGACGGCTCTCGCTCACTTCCGTCTCGCGGGACGGCTCGCGCTGCGGGTGGATTCCGGGCTGCCCGAGGCCCGGAAAGTCAGGGACAGGTGTCCGAGCCGGATCTCGTCCCCGTCGCGGAGGGCGGTCGGAGCGTCGATCCGCCGCTTTCCGACGAACGTGCCGTTGTGGCTGGAGAGGTCCTCGAGGATCGCCGCCTCCTTCTCGACACGGATGCGCGCGTGACACCGCGAGACGGTCTCATCATCCACCCACAAGACGGACTCGGGTCCGCGCCCGAAGATGTTGTCCCCCTCGACGAGTCCCACTTCGGAGTCGGGCCCGATCACCCGGCAGAAGAACCCGGATGGCGGCCGGCGGCGAACCTCCCGCGCCTCTCCGCTGAAGGCGTAGCCGAAGGCGGGCACCGTCCGGATGAAGCGCGGCGCCTGCGCGTCGTCGCCGATCGCCGCGCGCAGCTCCTTGATCAGGCTGGTCAACGTCGTGTCGGCCACGAACGTCTTCGGCCAGAGGGCGGCGTGGATCTGGTCCTTGCCGAGGGCCCTGGGCCGCTCTTCGAGCAGGACTCCCAGGAGCTGAAAGGCCTTGGGCGAGAGGCGAGCGGCGCGGCCGTCGCGCAGAAGCTCGCGCGTCTCCGAGTCGAAGACGCAGTCACCGAATCGGACGCGCATTCCTTCCCACGAAAAAACCACCGGGCGCCCACGGATCCACCACGACGGGGAGGGCGGGGCGGCGCGAGCGTGATTATCGCCCGAAACGTCCCGGCGGACGGTGTTCGGGCGGAGGCGAACACGAATGCGGCCGCGCCGGCTCGGACACGCACTTCGAACCGTCCTGACGGTCGCCGCGATGCTCCTGGCCGTCTGCCGTTTCCTGGCCGCGGAGGAATCCGCTCTCACCGATCCTGGGCTGGACGGAGCGGCCCTGGCGCTTCATCCGCCGGGGCTGAACTCCGTCGTCCAGATGGCGGTCTTCGAAGCTCACCGCCGCCTGGAATCCGCCCGATGCCGGGAGCTCTTCTCCGACTTCCGTGACGCCTCGGGCCGCACGCTTCAGGAGAATCTGGACTCCATCGGCCGGACGGCCCAGAACTACCTCGAGTGGATCTGGTTCGCCAACGCGGACCTCCAGAGCCGCTGCGCGCAGACCGATGTTCTGGCGTTCACGGTGCCGGGGAGCCGCGTCGTCTCCTACTGCGGCGACCATTTCACGCGCCGGCTCGGCCGCCGAGGACTCGGCCCGCTGGCGACCGTCCTGATCCATGAAGAGCTGCACTCCCTCGGCCTCGGAGAGAATCCGCCCACGAGCGACGAGATCACCCGCCGCGTCGAGTCGCGATGCGGCTCGTGACTCTTGGAAACATGTCGGGATCAATCGCGCAAACATGCACATCTCTGGTCGAGAGCGCAGGAGTGCACGGTTGACCCCAGGTGGGACCTATATCAATGTTGATATAGTTGCGGGCCTGCGGCAACGCCCCCTACAGGACGTCCGCGGCTTCCATGGAGGCCGCGAAAGAGGTCTTCCAGATCTCCGCGAGGGCCGCGACGGCCTCGTTGACGAAGGGGCGGGCGCCGATCGAGATCTGGAGCCGATCTCCGCCGACGCGCCCGATCCGAGCGAGCGGGACGCCCGCCTTCTTGGCGGCGCCGGCGACGGCGGCCTGCGCCTCCGGCGCGAACGTCACGACCGCGCGCCCCGTGCTCTCGCCGAAGAGGAGGGCCGACGGCCGCACGCCCGATTCCTCGAGCGTGACGTCGGCCCCGATCCCCCGCCCCATCGCGCATTCCGCGAGCGCGACCACGAGTCCGCCGTCGGAGACGTCGTGGGCCGAGTCGAGGACGCCCTTCTCCGCGAGCGTCGCGAGCAGGTCCACGAGTCGGCGCTCGGCGGGGAGGTCCACCTCCGGGCAGGGTCCCTCGTCGCGCCCGCGGATCGACCGGAGGAACTCCGAGCCCCCGAGCTCGTCGCGCGACACGCCGAGGAGGGCCACGATGTCCCCCTCGCGCGGAAACGGAAGGCGCACCCTCTTCCCGACGTCCTCGAGGAGCCCCACCATGCCGACCGTCGGGGTCGGCGGGATCGCGCGGCCGTCGGTCTCGTTGTAGAAGGAGACGTTGCCCGGAGACGACCGGGATCTCGAGCGCCCGGCACGCGTCGGCGATCCCGCGCACGGCCGCCTCGAACTGGCCCATGACCTCGGGCTTCTCCGGGTTGCCGAAGTTCAGGCAGTCGGTGATCGCGAGCGGGCGCGCGCCCGTGCAGGCGATCGACCGCGCGGCTTCTGCGACTGCGATCGCGCCGCCGCGATACGGATCGAGGGCGCAGAAGAAGGGATTCACGTCGCTCTTCAACGCCAGCGCCTTCGTCGTCCCCTTGACGCGGACGAGCGCCGCGTCGCCGCCGGGACGCTGGACCGTGTTGGTTCCGACCATGTGGTCGTACTGTGTCCAGATCCAGGATTTCTGCGCCACGTTGGGAGAGGCGAGGATGCGGCGCAGACAGTCTCCGAAATCCGAAGGCTCGGGCTCGGAGACCCAGCGCCCCCGCGCGGCGGGAGTCGGCGCGGTGCGGGGACGGTCGTAGAGCGGCGCCTGGTCGGAGAGGGGTGCCGCCGGCAGATCCGCGACGATCTCCCCGTCGAAGAAGAGGACGACACGCCCGGATTTCGTGACCTTGCCGATCTCGACCGCGTCGAGCTCCCACTTGCGGAAGATCTCGAGAACCTCTTTCAGCCGGTTCCGGCGCGCGACGAGGAGCATGCGCTCCTGCGACTCGGAGAGCAGGATCTCGTAGGGCGTCATCCCCTTTTCGCGCACCGGCACTTTGGAGAGATCGATCTCGACGCCGCTGCCGGCCCGCCCCGCCATCTCGAAGGAGGAGGAAGTCAGGCCCGCGGCGCCCATGTCCTGGATGCCAACGACCGCGTCGGTCTGGAAGAGCTCGAGACACGCCTCCATCAGAAGCTTCTCGGTAAACGGATCCCCGACCTGGACGGTCGGGCGCTTCTGTCTCGTCTCGTCCCCGGCGAACTCCTCGGAAGCCATCGTGGCCCCGTGGATCCCGTCGCGTCCCGTCTTCGATCCCACGTAGACGACCGGGTTTCCCGCGCCTTCCGCTCGCCCGCGGAAGATCTTGTCCTTCGGCAGAACGCCGACGTTCATCACGTTGACGAGGATGTTTCCGTCGTAGGCCGGATGGAAAGTCGTCTCGCCGCCGACCGTCGGGATGCCGATGCAGTTTCCGTAGCCGGCGATCCCGCGCACGACCCCGTCCACGAGGTGCTTCATCCGCGGCGCCGAGAGCGACCCGAAGCGCAGCGAATCGAGTGACGCGATCGGACGCGCTCCCATCGTGAAGATGTCCCGGAGGATGCCGCCCACGCCCGTCGCCGCGCCCTGATACGGCTCGATGTAGGACGGGTGATTGTGCGACTCCATCTTGAAGGCGACGGCCAGGCCGTCTCCGATGTCCACGACGCCCGCGTTCTCGCCCGGGCCCTGCAGGACCCGCGGGCCCGAGGTCGGGAACGTCTTCAGATGCACGCGCGAGGACTTGTAGGAGCAGTGCTCGCTCCACATCGCCGAGAAGATCCCGAGCTCGACCAGATTCGGCTCGCGCCCGAGGATCTCGAGGATGCGCTCGTACTCCTCGGTCGAGAGGTTGTGCTCGGCGATCTGCTCGGCGGAGATCATCGAGGAAGATCGGCGTCCGGTCGGAATGGGATGGGGAGTCTCGATCTCAACGGACGGCGAGCGCGGAGACGACGGACTCGAACATCTTGCGGCCCGCCTCGTTGCCGAGGAGCGCCTCGGCGCAGCGGTCGGGGTGCGGCATGAGGCCCACGACGTTGCCCTCGCGGTTGCAGACCCCGGCGATGCCCGCGGCGGAGCCGTTGGGGTTCGCCTCGTCGGTGACCTTCCCCTTCGCGTCGCAGTAGCGGAAGACGACGCGCTTCCCCCGCTCGAGCTCGTCTAAGACCTCCGGCGGCGCCGTGTAGTTCCCCTCCATGTGGCCGATCGGCATCGAGACGACCTCGCCCGGCTCGTACAGGCGCGTGAACGGCGTCTCGACGTTCTCGACCTTGAGGAACACGTCGCGGCAGACGTAGCGCAGGCCGCGGTTGACGCGGACCGCTCCCGGCAGGAGGCCCGCCTCGAGCAGCACCTGGAAGCCGTTGCAGATGCCGAGCACCGCGCCGCCTTCGCGCGCGAACTTCGCGACGCTCTCCATGACGGGAGAGAAGCGCGCGAGCGCGCCGGCGCGCAGGTAGTCGCCGTAGGCGAAGCCGCCCGGCAGGATCACCGCGTCGGCGTCCTTCAAGTCCGTGTCGTGGTGCCAGACGTAGTCGGCCTCGCAGCCGAGCAGGTTCTTCGCGATGTGGTAGCAGTCCTGGTCGCAGTTGGATCCCGGGAAGACGACGACGGCGAACTTCACGGCGTCACCACCCGCACGTCGTACCCCTCGATGACCGTGTTCGCCAGCAGCTCCTCCGCCATCTTCTTCGCTTCGGCCTCGGCCTTCTTCGCGTCGGTCCCTTCCACGTCGACGAAGAAGACCTTGCCGGCGCGGACGTCCCGGACCGACTCGTGCCCGAGCCGCCCGAGGGCCGCCGCGATCGCCCGGCCCTGGGGATCGAGCACCCCCTCCTTCGGATAGACCCGAACCTCGACTCTCATGCGTCGAACGCCTCCAGACCGCTGACCTGTTCGGCGGCTTGGAACGGCACGTCCCATCCCGAGCGCTCGAGCGCCTCGGAGAGGGCCGCGAGCGCGAGGGGCGGCGTGTTGTTGGTGCGCGACAGGTGCGTCGCGACCACGCGGCGAAGCGCCGGCCCCGCCGAGCGGCGGACGACCTCGGCCGACTGCCGATTGGAGAGGTGCCCCCATCCGCCGGAGATGCGCCGCTTCAACGGCCACGTGTACGGGCCGTCCCGGAGCATGTCCTCGTCGTGGTTGAACTCGAGGAGGAGGGCCGTGGCCTCGCGCGCGAAGTCCACGAACGCCGACTCGACGCGGCCCACGTCCGTCGCGACCACGAGCCGCGCGTCGTCCCCCTCGAAGGCGAAGGCGACCGATTCGTTGGCGTCGTGCGGCGTGGCGAGAGACCGGAAGCCGAGCGCCCCGATCCTCCCCTCCCGGCCCGGGTCGAGGCGCACGAACGGCGAAAAGAGATCGCCTTCGAGGCCGATCGCCGCCGCCGTGCCGGCGGTCGCGTAGATCGGGCAATCGAATCGCGCCGAGAAGGCCAGGGCGCCGGAGCAATGGTCCTGATGCTCGTGCGTCAGGAAGATCGCGGTGACCGACTCCGCCCCGATCGCGCGCGCCGTCAGGCGCCGCTCGATCTCGCGCCCCGAGAGCCCGGCGTCGACCAGCACCCGCGTCCCGCCCGACTCGACGACGCAGACGTTGCCGCCCGAGCCGGACGCGAGCACGGTGACGCGCACGAGGGGATTATAGCGATCCGGCTAGTTCCGACCCGAACCGCCGTCCGGCCGCGACGCCGCCCCGGCCGCGAGAGCGGCCCGGGAAGTCAGGATCGAAAACCGGCCGAAAGGAAATTCGAGCTTGCCCCCCTCGCTCTCGCGCCCGCGGGCGCGGCCGGAGCGCACCTGCTCGACCGCTTTCGGGAGCTCGAGCAGGAGCCGCGGATCCGACACCGCGACGTTGTGCGCCGGGTGCAGGCGCTTCAAGCGGGGCGCGAGCGCGGCGAGGCGGGCGGCGCTCGCGGCGTAGGCGGACCAGTCGGTTTCGGGCACGAAGAGCCAGATCGGCCCTTCGTAGAACGTGTCCCCGGTGAAGAGCAGGCCGGCCGCGGCGTCGAGGAGCGCCACGGCGTCGGGCGTGTGGCCGGGTACGCTGCAGGACCTCGAGCTCTCGCCCGCCGAGGTCGATCCGGTGACCGTCCCGGATGAATTGCGACGGCGTGTAGGCGCGCGTCCGGTATTCGCCGGCCGCGAATCCCGCGGGCAGCGGCCGGCAGAGGGCCTCGCTTCGCACCTCGTCCGCGACCGCCGCGTGCGGAAAGCCCGCCGCGTTCGACCGCGTATACGCCGTTTCCATCGCCAGGAGGCGATCGAACTCCGCGTTCCCGCCGACATGGTCGAAGTGGGTGTGGGAGTTCAACGCCGTCACGGGACGGTCCGTCAGCTCGCGCACGAGATCCGCCATCCGCCCGATCCCGAGGCCCGTGTCGAAGAGGAGCGCTTCCCGCGAGCCCACGATCAGGTACGAGATGACCTCCTGGAATTGGTAGGGCTCTTCGATCGCGAAGACGCCGTCTCCGACGCGGTACACGGCGAACCAGTCCTGCGACACGGGGACCCGCTCGAGCGCGCGGTGCGCCGGCCGCGGGAGCTCGTCGCACCACCGGCGGGCGGCGGCGGCCGGGCGCCCCTCCGTCCGGCAGCCGGAAGCGAGGCAACCCGCGAGCCCGATCGCCAGGGCCGATCGCGCCGGCCGCCTCACTTCTCTCCGGTCGATCCGAAGCCGTCCGTGCTCCGCGCGGTCTCGGGGAGCTCCTCGACGCGCTCGAGGCAAGCGCGCGCGACCGGCGCGAAGACGAGCTGCGCGATCCGCTCGCCCCGCGCGATCTCGACCGGCTCGACGCCGATGTTGGCCACGACGACGCAGAGCTCGCCGCGGTAGTCGCTGTCGATCGTGCCGGGAGCGTTCGGCAGGATGAGGCCCTTCTTGAGCGCGAGGCCGCTGCGCATCCGGACCTGCCCCTCGTAGCCCTCCGGGATCGCGACGGCGAGGCCAGTGGGAACGAGCGTCCGGCCGCCCGGCGCGATGACGAGCGTCGCGGACACCGCCGCCCGCAGGTCGCAGCCGGCCGACCCCGCCGTCGCGTAGGCCGGCAGCTCCAGCCCTTCGCCGTGCGGCAGCACCCGGATCGAGACGACGATTCCCACGAGTCGGCCTATTTACCATGCCGATCGCTTCGGCGCCTCGTCCGCGCGCGGAGACGGCGTATTCTTGCGGCCGGCGCCTCCGCCGCACGGTCATGAGTCTCCCGACAGGAACGCGCCTCGGTCCCTACCTGATCGTCTCGCCTCTGGGCCGGGGCGGGATGGGAGAAGTCTATCGGGCGCGGGACGAGCGGCTCTCGCGCGACGTCGCCTTGAAGATCCTGCCGGCTTCGAGCGCGGACGCCGAGAGCCGCCGGCGCTTCGACCGGGAAGCCCGGGCGGTCGCCTCCCTCTCGCACCCCCACATCGTGCCCCTTTTCGACGTCGGCGAGCAGGATGGGATGCACTTCGTCGTCACCGAGCTGGTCGAGGGGGAGACGCTCCGAGAGCGCCTCGTCCGGGGCGCGTTGGCACCGCGCGAGGCGGCCGAGATCGCGGCGCAGGTGGCCGAAGGGCTCGCCGCCGCGCATGCGCGGGGCTTCGTGCATCGCGACATCAAGCCGGAGAACATCATCGTCACGCCGGACGGACGCGCCAGGATCCTGGACTTCGGGCTCGTCCGATCGACCGGCGCCGAAGAGGGCGCGCCGTCCCCCGAGGCGGACCCGACGGTCACCGCCTTGACGGAGCCCGGCGTCATCTCGGGGACGGTCGGCTACATGAGCCCCGAACAGGTCCGGGGAGGGGCCGTGGACGGGCGATCGGACATTTTCGCGCTCGGCGCGGTCCTCTACGAGATGCTGACCGGGAGCCGCGCCTTCGCGGCGGAGTCGAAGGTCGAGACCCTGAACGCCATCCTGAAGGACGAGCCGCGCCCTACCGCGACGCCGATCCCCGAGGAGATGGCGGCGATCCTCCAGCGTTGTCTCGCCAAGCGCCCCGAGAACCGGTATCACTCGGGAGCGGACCTGGCCCACGACTTGAGGGTGGCGATCGGGCCGAGGCTTTCCGGTCCCGTGACCGCGACGATTTCGGCGCGGCCGGTCCCGCGGCGAAGAGCGATCGCGATCCTCGCGGCGATCGGTGTCGTCCTGGCCATGGCGGCGGTCGGGATTTACCTCGCGCGGAGGACGTCCGCCGCACACGCGCCGAGGACACTCGCCGTGCTCCCCTTTCGGACGATCGGCGCCGAGCCCGCGCCCCACTTCGGGCTGGGGCTCGCAGATTCGGTGATCGGCCGCCTGGCGGCGCTCCATCAACTGACCGTCCGCCCGACCAGCGCGATCAGCCGCTTCGAATCCACGCAGGCCGATGCCAGCGAAGCCGGCAGGCAGCTCGATGTGGAGGCCGTCCTGGAAGGCACTCTCCAGAAGGTCGAAGGGACCACCCGCGTGACCTTGCAGCTCACCGACGTCTCGCGCGGAGCGATCCTCTGGAGCGACGGACTGGATCTTCCGGAAGGAAGGCTCTTCGAGATCCAGGACGCGATCGCCCGCGGCATCGTCGATCGGCTGCGTGTCGAGCTCGGCCCTTCGGAACGGCAGGCTCTCCAGAAGGCACAGCCGGTTCCGGACGAAGTCATCGAGGAGTATTTCGCGGCCCGCGCGGAGCTGCCGGAGATCATCCGCATGGCGCCGGAAGGAAGGCGCGCTCTGGTCGCCCGCTTCGATCGGATCCTGGAGCGCGCGCCGAACTTCGCACGCGCCGTCGCGGCCCGCTCCTATGCCCGGGCAGGGTTGAACTTCCAGAACCCTTCTCCCGGCGGACATGAGGGTGTGCTGCGGGACGCGGAACGAGCCTTGACGCTCGACCCGAGCCTCGCCGAGCCTCGAGTGGCGCGCGCGTTGGTCCACTGGTCCTCGTCGGGGGGATGGCAATGCGGCGAGGCGGTCCGGGAGCTGAAGTCCGCGATCGAGCGGAATCCCGGGCTGGAGATCGCGCATCTGGACCTGACGAGGATCCTGGTCCACTACGGTTGGCTCACCGAGGCCCGGGCCGCTCTGGAGCACGCGCGGCGGCTCAACCCCGCAAGCCCCGAAGTCCTCCGCCTGGGAGCGAACATCCTGTGGCACGGCGGAGATCTCCGCGCGGCCTTGAACGAATACCGGCGCCTGCCGGTGGAGCTTACGCGCGGGGCGACCGGCGGACGATGGCAGATACTCAATCTCCGGCTTGTCCTGGAGGACCCCCGCCCGCTGCTCGCCGAAGCGGAGGCCTGGGTGGCCGAGCGTCAGCCGGAGACGAAGCTTCCGCAGGCGGTATTGGCTCTGGCCCGCGCGCGGAGCGGGCAGCCGGACTTCCGCGATCTCGAGTCCGACATCGCGTCGGCGGACCCCCGGGTCGGACACTTTCATCACGTCTATAACTTGCTGGCGGAGGCGCACGCGCAGAAAGGAGATGCCGGTCGCGCCGTCGAGTACCTGCGCCGCGCGGCGAGCACGGGGCTGGCCTGCCTCATCTGTTTCGAGACCGATCCGGGCCTCGCGCCGGTCCGGAGCTCTCGCGAGTACCTGTCGTTCCGCGAGGAGCTGAAGAGGCAGGACGCGGTCTACCGACAGGCGCTCCAGGGCGTTCTCTGAAAGATCAGCGGTGGCCCCGGTCTCAGAGAGCCGAGGCGAGGTCCGGCGCCGACAGGGGCGCCCGGGCGACGTTCCCGACGATCGTCAGCGACAGCACCTTCCCGTCGAGGAGGCGCTCGGCCTCCCGCCCGACGTCGTCGTCCGTCACCGCCTCGACGCGCGCAATGATTTCCTCGGCCCGAAGGACGCGCCCATAGTAGAACTCGTGCCGGGCCTGCATCGACATCCGTGAGACGGTCGACTCGAGGGCGAGGATCAAGTTCCCCTTCAGATTCTCCTTCGCCCAGCCGAGCTCCTTCGTCCGGACCCCGGCCCGCTTCAGTTTCTTGAGCTCCCGCAGCGTCACGTCGAGCACGCGAGCGAGGTTCTTCGGCGCGCACGCCGCGGTGATCGTCTCGTAGCCGCCGAGCCGGTAGGAGTTCAGAGACGACGCGACCGAGTACGCGAGGCCGCGCTTCTCGCGCACCTCCTGGAAGAGCCGGGAGGACATGCCGCCCCCGAGCACGATGTCGAGGAGGCTCGCGGCGAATCGGCGCTCCGATGCGGCCGAAGGGCCGGCCATCCCGAGACAGACGTGGACCTGCTCGAGCCCCCGGCGGGAACGCACCTCCACGTGCTGGTGCGGGCGGGGCGCTCTGTCCCGGCGGGCGGCCGGCGCGACCCGCGTCGGTCGGCTTCGGAAGAGCCTCTCGATCGCGGGGACGACCGTTCCGGCGCGGACGTGCCCCGCTACCGAAAAGATCAGGTTCCCGGGTGCATACCGCTCGCGGTGATAGCGGTGGAGGTCGGCCGCGCCGATCGACCGCACGGTCTCGGAGGTGCCGAGGATCGGCTCCCCCAATGGATGCGTCTTCCAGAACGAGCGCACGAAGAGCTCGTGCACGAGATCGTCCGGGTTGTCGTTCGACTCCCCGATCTCCTCGAGGATGACGCCGCGCTCGACCTCGACGTCCTCCGACTCGAAGGCGGGGGCGAGCACGATGTCGGAGAGCAGGTCGAGCGCCTCCGAAAAGCGGGAGTCGAGGCCGTGGGCGTAGAAGCCCGTGTACTCCTTCGTCGTGAAGGCGTCCACGTCGCCGCCGAGCCGGTCGATCTCCCGGGCGATCCGCACGGCCGAGCGGCGTTTCGTCCGCTTGAAGAGGACGTGCTCGAGGAAGTGCGAGACGCCGCGCCGCTCGCTCGGCTCGTCCCCGGAGCCCGCGCGCACGAAGATCCCGAGGGCGAACGAGCGCACGTCCCGCATCTCGTCGACGAGGATGGTGACGCCGTTTTCGAGCACGGATCGGGCGGGCATTCGGCTCCCGGGAGGAGTCCCCATTCTACGCAGTGGACGAGATCCGCCGGGCGGCTACGGCTTCTTCGGCGGCGGGGGTCCCGGACCGGGGCCCGGACCGGGGCCGGGGCCTCCCGGGAGTCCCATTCCGATGTCCCGGTCGGCATCGCCGGCGATGAAGCTCCATTCGTCGTAGTACTTCTGGCCGCGCCACTGGCGCAGGGCCTCCTGGTGCACGGTCGAACGCACGCCCATGATCGGCCCCTCCATCCCTTCGGGCTGACCGAAGGCGCCGGGAGTCGGTGTGGGCGGGGGGGGCGGAAGCCCCGTGCCCGGCGCTTTCCCTCCGGCCGAGCCCGGCACGCCGCCCGCTTCGGCCGAGCCCGCGATGATCGTGTGCCACTTGTCGCAGCGGCAGATCGGATCCTTCCAGAGCTTGCGGATCGTCCTCGGGCGATTCTCGTACAGCTCCTTCAAGGTGTTCGGGAACCGGCCGAATCGCCTTTGAAAGAGTGCGATCGCGCGCGCGTACTGACGCCCCCGGAAGATCAGCTCCTCTTCCCGCTCCCGTTTCATGATCGTCGCGATCGTGGGCGCCACCGCGGCGATGAGGATCGTGAGCACGGCGATTCCGATCGCGAGCGCGACGAGGGTGTAGCCCGCTTCGCGGGACATCGGATCATCGGAAGATCGGTTCATCGGATTCCCCGGATCCCCGATCTCCCGATCTTCCGATCCCCCGATCCCCCGATCCCCCGATGACCCGATGACCCGATGACCCGATTCTTCCTCACCATTCCTTGTACGCCGTCCCGTCGAGCCCCGAGTCCGTCGAGCCGCTGTGGACGTCGGTGACGCCGGCGGGCGCGGGCTCGGCGGTGGCGGCGCCGGACTCGTCCGGCGCGATCTCCTCGTAGCTCAAGACCCAGGTCTCCGCCGACTTCGTCATCGGGTCGACCGGGATCTTGCGAATGTATCCGTCGGTGACGAGCGTCTGCAGGTCCGGCGGGAAGACGCCCTTGTCGCCGTGATACTGGTCGAGGACGCTGCGGAGCGTGAAGAGATCCTCGCGCAGGGTCGCCTCGCGGGCCCGCTGCGGCGAATCGCGCAGCGCCGGCACGGCAATCGCCGCGAGGATCCCGATGATCGCCATGACGACCAGAAGCTCGAGCAGGGTGAAGCCGCTCTGGCCCTTCGAGACGGGGTGCCTCCTTTGACACTTCATCGCTTTGAGCCTCGATTGATCATTGATTCATTGATTCATTGATTCATTGGATGGATTGCGGCGGAGACCTGTCTTCTCACCACAATGAACCAATGAATCAATCCTCAATGAACAATTTCCCCTCCTACCAGTCCTTGTAGTACGTCCCGTCCGTCGCCCGGCCGGGGGAAAGGGAGAACACGTCGTATACGTTCTGGCCTCCCCAGGAGACGGTGTCGGGCTCGTCCTGGTACGAGCGCATGCCCCACTCCGTCGTCTTGGTCATCGGGTCGATCGGGATGCGGCGCAGGAACTTCTGCTTCTTGTTGAGCTGCCCGACGAGATCCACGCCTTCGACGAGCGTCTGGAGGTCGGGGGGATAGCCTTCGGTGCCGAGCTTGATCTGGATCTGCCCGCCGTCGGCGAACGACTTGTAGCGGTCGATGGCGTCCCGCATCAGGCGCAGCTGATAGCGCAGCTCCATTTCGTTCTGACGCTTGATCGAATACTTGACGACCGGGATCGCCATGGCCGACAGGATCGCGATCATCGAGCAGGCCACCGCGAGCTCGACCATCGTGAAGCCGCCCGAGCGGCGGCGGAGGCGCCCGCCGGCTCTCATCGGACCTCGAGCGTCGCCGACGACGTGCTGCCGGGCGCCTGGTCGAAGGAGAGGACCGACTTGCCCGCGGCGATCGCCCGGAACGTGATGCGCGCGATCGGCTTCGTCCCGGCGAGAAGCGTCCCGCCCGGCAGCTGCAGGACGACCCGCCCCGGCTCGATGCGGGTCTCGGCCTCCGACCCCTCGTCCAGGACGGGCTCGACATCGGTCACCGCGAAGACCGCCGGGTCGTAGCGCACCGCGAGCGCCGAGGGCGGGAGCGTGTCCCCGGTCGCCCGCACCGAGACCGTGACGGTCTCGCCCGCGCCGACCGACGCCGAAGGCGGATCCAGGTCGAAGACCGGCGTCGCCGCCGTCGCCGAGAGGTTGTTGACCGACCCGGTTCCGGAGTTCGGCGAGTTGGGCGAGAGGTTCGGCTGGGGCGTGGGCTGGGGCGCCGGCCGCGCGAAGGGGTCGCTCGGCCCGGAGCCCGGGACGAGGTTCTGCGGTTGCGGCGCCGCCGGCTGACCCTGCGGCTGCGTCCTCGGAGGCTGCTGGCGGCGCTGGATTTCGAACGGCCCGCCGCCCGCGGGCGACTCGACCCGGGGCGCCCCCTGATAAGAGATGTTCTGGTCCGTGCCGACGTAGACGGGCATCACGTCTTCCTCGGTAATGTCCGGGATGCGGATGATGTGCGGCGTCATCGTCAGGACGATGTCCGTCGTCTGGTCGTCTTTCTTGGTGTTGGTGATGAGCCGACCTACGATCGGCAGGTCCGAGAGGAACGGGATCTGCGTGTCCGTCCGGCTCCGGTCGCGCCGGAAGAGGCCCGCGAGCAGGTTCGTCTCGCCGTCTTTGAGCCGGATGTTCGACGAGATCGTGCGCGTGCCGATGATCGGCAGCGGCGAGCCTCCCTCGACGGCGACTTCGCCGCTGACCTGGGAGACTTCGACCGTCAGCTTGAGGGTGATCTCGCGGTTGTGGTGGACGCGGGGCTCGACCTCGATCTTGATCCCGACGTCCTGGTACTGGAACGACGTCACCGGGACGATGTTTCCCCCGACCGTCGTGCCCGTATTGAAGGTCGTGACCGGAATCGGCCGGCGGTCCCCGATGACGAGCTGCGCCTTCTGGCCCTCCGCAATCCGCAACTGCGGCTTGGCCAGCAGCTCCGCGGCCCCCTGGTTCTTGATGAAGTTGTAGGTCACCGAGGGAATCGCGAAGCCGAACGAATTGATCGAGAGCTGCATCAACTGACTCCAGGTGAACTGTCCTTCCGGGACGGCAGCCCCGAGATTTGTCTGGGAACCTTTGGGCGCGGGCGCCGACATCGTGATGGAGTAGTCGGAGAGCTTCGGGCCGAGGTCGAGGAGCTTCGTCGTGTTGACCTGGAGCAGCTCGACGTCCACGACGACCTCGGCCACCTGCTTGTCGTTCTGCTCGATGATCCGCTCGGCGATGGCCACCTTGTCGGCCGTGTCCCGCAGCGTGATCGAGTTCTCCGCCTTGTTGATCGAGATGCGCGTCGTCTGGAGGAGCGCCCGGAGGGCATTCGAGACCTCGGTCACGTCGCCGTTCGAGAGAAAGAACGTCCGGATGACGAGGTCCTCGTACGTCTTGCGGTTGGCGGGCGTGTCGGAGGCGATCAGCATCGTCTTCTCGTCGATGACCTTGTAGAAATGGTTCTCCTGCCGCATGAGGGTCTCGAGCGCGGCCTGGAACGGCAGGTTCGTCAGCACGATCGAGACGTTGTCGTCCTTCAACTGCGGATCGAAGATCACGTTGATGCCGGCCGCAGCGGCCAGCGACTGGTAGATCTGCTTGATCGGCTTCGCCTGCGGGAAGTTCAAGCTGATCGGCTTGTCGCTCGCCGGCTCGAGCAGCGGCAGTCTCGCCCTCGCGCCGCGGTTCTTCTTCTTCATCGATTCGAGCTTCGTTTCGCCGGCCTTCTCCGCCGCGAGCCTCGCCGAGTCCTCGCGCGCCTTGCGCAGCTCGACTTCGGCGAAATCGTTGGTCGGATCGAGCAGAACGGCCTGCTGGAGCTCGACAATCGCGAGCTCGGGGCTGCCGGAGCTGCGGTAGAGCTTGCCCTTCTCGAAGTGGGCCTGCGACGCCTTGAGCTTCAGCCGGACGAGGGCGTTCTTGTACTGGGGGTTGTCGGGAGCGATCTCGACGGCCTTCTGGAGCTTCAGGACGGCCGTGTCCCACTGCTCGAGATACTCGGCGTCCTTGGCCTGCGAATAGTTGCGGTAGGCGCTGCAGCCGGCGGAGGCCAGCAGCAGCGCTCCCAGACCGATTCGAACAAGCTTCATCGCTCCGTACCCTTTCTCGATCACGCTCAAGGCTCGCGTCTCATTTGTCGATCCCGATCCGGCGCACTTCGCTGTCCGGGAACCCGACGAATCCGACGTCGATCGACTCGTAGCCGACTCGGCGCAGGATGAACTGGTCGAAAACCTTGTCTCCGGCCCGGGCGTTGACGAGGCGTTCGCCCGCTCCGAGCACGGCGATCGGACGCTCCCGCGGGCCGAAGCTCCCGATGAACTTGAACGGGATGGCCGGCGGAGCCGGAGTCGGCGTCGGCGGCGGCGGGGGGAGCGGCCCCACGTAGCGCGGGTCGCCGGGCTCGGGCGGCGGCGGCGGCGGGGGGGTGGCCGTGGGGGCCGGAGTGTGCGTCGGCTCGCGCGGGTCGAAGAGGTCCCGCTCCCCGCTCGCGGCGCGCGGCGGGCGCGGACGCAGGTCGTCCTTCGAGATCGAGGTCACTTCCTCGGCCGAGATCGTCTTCCGGGCTCCGGCGCCCGCTCTCGGCCTCGCGGGCGCGGCGTCCGCCAGCGGATCGGAGGCCACGCCGGGCGGCGGCGGCGCCGCGCGCAGGCCCGACGATCTCCAGCGTACGGCGAAGAGGAGGAGCACCCCGAGGATCCCGAAAAGGACCACCTGCCTCGCGTTGAGGCGCCCGATCTTCACGGGCGCCTCCGGGACGAGGCCGCCGAGACGCCGCTCGCCGCGGGAGTGGGCGCGGCCTCCCGGCGCTCGCCGGCGAAGTAGGTCGCGATCACCATGTGCACCTCGAGGGCGCCGGGCGCTTCGGAGTTCCGCGCGACCGAGATTTCCTTGACGACGATCCAGCGCGGACCGGTCTCGACGAGCTCGAGGAGCTTCTTCAGCCGGCGGTAGTCCGCGGCGAAGGAGAACGTGGCGGTCATTCGAGAGAGCGGCAGCTTCGCGATCGGCTCCAGCGTGTATCCGATCTGGGCCGGGGCCACTCCGGCTTTCTTGAGCAGCGAGTGGATCTCGTCCACGATCGCGGCCTGGGTCGCGCGCTGGGTCCCGATCCGCCGCCCGTAGAACTCCTCGATCGCCTCCGAGACCTGGGAGAGGCGCTGACTCTGGCCGGACGACTTCGCGGCCTCGCTCTCCGCGGCGGTGACCTCCGAAGCGAGCGCCGCACGGCGCGCCTCGAGCGCCTCCTGCCGCTTCTCGCCGGAGCCGCGGTACCAGAAGAAGAACGCCGCGTTGGCGGCGAGGAAGAGGCCGGCCACCAGCACCCAGCCCGAGCGCCGCCGCCACGCCTCGAGACGCTCTCTCACCGCTCCTCCTGCGGGACGTAGCGCATCCGCATCTGGAACGTGTATCCCTCGGGCACGCCCGTCTCCGGGCTCGCCTCCGACTCGAGGACGACGTCGTGAAACGCCGGATCTTTCGAGAGGGCGGCGACCGTCCGAACGATGCTCTCCGCGTTCCGGCCCAGAATCGCGAGATCGACCGCGACCGACTCGGACGAGTCGAAGCGCGGCACCAGGCGCGACAGACGCACGTCGGGCGGGAGCGTCTTCTCGAGCCGCGCGAGGAGGACCAGCCACGAGAATCGCCGTTCCTGCACGATCGTCTGAAGCCCGGACGCCTCTTCGGCGAGCTTCGAGAGCCGGTAGCCTTCGACGGCCCGTCGAGATTCCTGCGAAGCCTTCACGGCCGTGTCCCGGCGCCGCTCGAGCCCGGCGATTTCCCGGCGCGTCCCTTCGACCTGGCGGGAGAAGCGCAGGTAGAGCTGCGCGTTGGCGGCGAAGAAGAGCAGCGCGAGCGCCGCCATGACGGTGATCGCCGTGAGCACCGGCCTCTCGTTCCGGAAGGGGCGGCGGGCGAAGTTCCAGCCGAAGCTCATGCCTAGTTTTGTCCCCAGACGGCGGCGAATGCGGCCAGCAGCTCCGGCCGCGCCCGCACCCGCTCGTCGAATCCCTCGTCCGCCCCGAAGAGCCGGCCCGAGAGGGCCGTCGGCGGCACCGGCAGCGCCGCCATCTCGGCAAGATCGCTCCCCTTGCGCTCGTCGTGCACGTAGACGGCTGCGAGGCCCGGCCCGCCGAGCTTCTCCGCGTAGTAGGAGAGCGAGAGGCGCAGCTCCTGTTCGTGCTCTTCCGCCTCCTCCTCCGCCGGCCGCTGCCGGAAGAAGAGCGGCAGGCTGCCGCGGGCGATCAGGAGCGTCAGGGAGCCCGCCGAGCGGTGCACGATCGCGAGATCCCCTCCGGCTCTGGCCGCGAGCGCCGGCACCGTCCCCTCGAAGAGCACGAGACTCGCGGGGGCGAGGAGGCCGACGCGAACCCCGAGGCTCTCGAACGCCCGCTCGATCGAAGAGAGCGTCTCGGCCGGGGCGGCCGCGACGAGGAGGCGCTTGCCCTCCCCCGCCGGGTGCATCTCCCGAAACGCGACCGAGAGGGGCGACGTCACGCCGGGCAGGAGCTTCTTCAACTTCCAGAGCACCATCTCGCGGGCGGCCACCGGCGAAGACGGGATCGTCTCGAAATCCATCGGGAGGATCCGCGCCCAGGCGTCGGGGAAGACGACCGAAGCGCGCACGAGCCGGTCCTCCGCGAGGCGGCGCGCGGCCGTCACGGCCTCCGAGAGCGCCTCCCGCGTGAAGAGGGGCGTTCCCGACGGGCCCGGCCCGAGCGATCCGGCCGGATACGCGAACGCGCGCGCCTCCGCGAAGCCCGCGGGCCGCTCGCGGCGAACACTCGCATACGTCACGCCCTCTCCCGAGAGTGAGAACGCGTGTGGCGGAACGACGGGGCGGAGGAAGGGGACCTTCAAGAAATCCGCTCCTTCGAGCTTCGCCCGTTACTCGACAAACGTCACCTTGTTGATTTCCTTCAGCGTCGTCGTCCCCTCGAAGACTTTCTCGAGGGCGGCCTCGCGGAGAAACTTCATGCCGTCTTCCCGCGCGGCCTTCTTGATGTCGGCGGCCGGGCGTCGCTCCAGAATCAGGCCGCGGATCTGGTCCGACAGATCGAGCAGCTCGGCGATCGCGATGCGTCCGTGGAAGCCGCTGCCCTCGCACTCGAGGCAGCCCTTTCCTTCGTAGAAGACCTGCCCGCGGATCTTCTCGGGATCGAGCCCCGCCTCGCGCAGGGACTCGGGGGCGACCGCCACCGCCTCGCGGCAGTGCGCGCAGATCTTGCGGACCAGCCGCTGGGCGAGGACGCAGTTCAACGCCGAGACGAAGTTGTAGAGCTCGACCTTCATGTTGAGGAACCGCCCGAGCACGTCGACGACGTTGTTCGCGTGCACCGTGGTGAAGACCAGGTGTCCGGTCAGCGCCGACTGCACCGCGATCTGCGCGGTCTCCTCGTCGCGGATCTCACCCACCATGATCTTGTCCGGGTCGTGCCGCAGGATCGAGCGCAGCCCGCGGGCGAACGTCAGCCCCTTCTTCTCGTTGACCGGGATCTGCGTGATGCCGCGCAACTGGTACTCGACCGGGTCCTCGATCGTGACGATCTTGTCCTCGACCGACTGGATTTCCGAAAGACAGGCGTAGAGGGTCGTCGTCTTGCCCGACCCCGTCGGCCCCGTGACGAGCACCATCCCGTACGGCTCGCGGATGAATTTGCGCAGCTTTTTCTTGGTCTCGGCGTCGAAGCCGAGGACTTCCAGGTTCAGGCTCTTGAACTCGGCGTTGGCCGATTCCTTGTCCAGGATTCGGATGACCGAGTCCTCGCCGTGCACGGTCGGCATGATCGAAACGCGGAAGTCGATCGTCCGCCCTCGCACCCGCAGCTTGAACCGCCCGTCCTGCGGGATGCGCTTCTCGGCGATGTCGAGCTCCGACATGACCTTGATGCGGGAAATGATCGTCCCGTGGTGCCGCTTGTCGATCGGGTCCATCGCCTGGTAGAGCACGCCGTCGATGCGGTACTTGATCAGGACGACGTTTTCCTGCGTCTCGATGTGGACGTCGGAAGCGCGCCGCTGGATCGCGTTGAAGAGGATCGAGTCGACGAGCTTGATGATCGGCGAGGCGTCCTGGGTGATCCGGTCGATCGTGAGGGTCTCTTCTCCCTCCTCGTCCTCGGAGACGAGCTGCATCCGGAAGTCCTCGGTCGCCTCGTCGAGAACGCGCTGAGAGGACTCGCTCTTCTGCAGGATGTCGGAGATGGCCGTGCGGCTCCCCACTTTGAGCTTGAGCGGCAGACCGGCGAGGAGCTCGAGCTCGTCGAGCCTCACGACGTCGGCCGGGTCCGCGCAGATGATCGTCAGCGATTTCTCGGTGCGCTTCTCCGGAATGAACGCGTAGCGCAGCATCCACTCGACCGGGATCGAGCGAAAGAGCTCGGCGTCCACGCGGACCGAGGCGACGTCGACGTAGGGCAGCCCCAGCCGTTCGGCGAGCGACCGGGCCTGCGCCTCCGCCTCGACGCCGGAGATCACGCCGCCCGGGGCGGCCAGCTTGGCGGTGGACATGCTTCCCTCCCGGTTCTCCCCTCTCCCCTAACCCTTGACCTGCGACATGAGCCGGAAGATCGGCAGGTAGACGGAGAGGAGGATCGTCACGATGACGCCCCCCATGAACACGAGGATGACCGGCTCGACGAGCGAGATGACGCGCGCGAGCCGGACGTCGATCTCCTCGTCGTAGAACTCCGAGACCGAAGACAGCATCTCCTCGAGCGCGCCCGAGGTCTCGCCGACCTTGACCATCTCGATCGTCAGGTTCGTGAAGAGCTTCGTGTCCTCGAGCGCTCTCCAGAGCTCTCCGCCTTCGCGCACCCGCGGCACGACGTCGCGCACGCGCCGGGACAAGAAGCGATTTCCGATCGCATCCGACGCGTTCTCGAGCGCCGGCACGAGCGGCGTGCCGCCGCCCAGGAGCGTCGCCAGGCTGCGCGTGAACTGCGTGATGCCGAAGCGGCGGAAGATCCCGCCGATGAACGGGAGCTTCAGCAGGATCGCATCCCCCCACTCGGCGCCCGCGGAGGTGCGCAGCCAGCGCGAAGCGATGAAACCGAGCACCGCCAGGCCCGCGAGGATCCAGAGGATGTGGTCCCGGAGGAAGGCGGCCATCCGAATCACGATGATGGTCAGCAGGGGCAGCTCGCCGCCGAACTCGGCGAAGAAGTCCTGGAACTTCGGGATCACGACGGTCATCAGGATCGCGATCAGGATGACCGACAGGAGGATCAGGATCGCCGGATAGACGAGCGTCGAGACGACTTTGCGCGACAGCGCCATCACCGTCTTCTGGTACTTCAGGTATCGCCGGAGCACGCTCTCGATCTCGCCCGATTTCTCCCCCGCCTTCAGAGAGGTCCAGTAGAGCCTGGGGAAGAGGTCCCCCTGCTCGGCGAACGCTTCGGACAGCGACGCCCCCGCGTTGATGCGATCCTTGATGTCGGCGAGGACCCGGCGCAGGGTCGGGCTCTCCTGCCGCTCGAGGAGGATCTCGAAGGAGTGGACGACCGGCAGCCCCGCCTTCAAGAGCGCGATCATTTCCTGGTTGAAGACGAGGAAGTCCGCCATCTTGATCCGGCCGCGCTTGCCCGCGCGCGAACCGGGCAGACGCAGGCCCTGGCGGCGGATCTCGAAGACGTGTCCGCCCCGCCGCTCGATCTCCGCGCGCGCCGCGCCGGGATCGGGCGCGAGGATCGCCTCGTTCGCGATCGTGCCGTCGGGCCAGCCGGTGCGAACGGAGAACTGCGGGCTCACGGCCGCCTCTCCACGGACTTCGTTCCGGCTGTTCCCTTCTGCGCCTCGGACCGGGGCAGCTCCTGCGCGAGAAGAATCACGATGAGGGCCGTCTTGGATTGTTCCTCCCGCGAGGCGCCGACGACGAGCGTCTGGTTGAGCGTGATCGGCAGGGACGCCCGATAGAGAGGCATGAACACCGGCCGGGCGACGGCCTCCGCGCCCCGGCGCAATCGCGAGAGCATGAAGGGAGACAGCAGCAGATCGTTGCCCTCGCCGGCCGGAGAGACGGTGAAGGTGACCGCGAAGTCGCCGCCCAGCACGCACTCCACCCGCCGGCCCTCCGCTCCTCGCACGATCGCCGAATCGATCAGGGCGTAATCGTTGAACTGGAAGAGGGACTTGAGCTTCGCCCCCAGCCCGCCGATCTCCTGCGACATCGAGCCGGCCGGCACGTCCGCCCGCGCGCGCACGAGCTTGATCGCGAAGGTAAAGCCGCGGGGCGGGACGTCGAAGTCCGCCAGAACCTTCGCGACGACGTTCAGGTTCTCTTCCCGGTCCGTCACCGTCATCGCGTTCAACCGCTGGGTCAGCGTCACAGACGCGGCTTCGGAGAGGTGCGCTCGAATGAGCAGCGCCGCCTCCTCGACCCGCCGGTAGCGCAGGACGAAGACCTTGACCGATGTCTCTTCGGCCTCCGCCGACAACGGCGCGAGAAACAGGGCCGACAGGGCCGCGAGCAGGAAAAATCGCTTCATCCGCAGTCGGGGCGGGACCGTCCTCGCGGATCGGCCGACGCCGGCCGTCGCGCAGTCCCGGAGAGACCTAGATGTCGAGCGAGCCATCCACGATCCAGACGACCCGCGGCTCGCCCTCGCCCGGGTTCCAGTCGTAGACGGTCGCTCCGCCCGACGCCTTGACGGCCCCGGCGGGCGCGGCGACAGCGGAGACTTCGCCGGGCGGAGTCCCGGCCGCACCGTCGCGCTCCGGCGCGGGCGAGCGGAGCCCCGAGGGAACGGCGAGCGTGAGGAGAAACATCGCGGCCGCAGCGGCCACCCGGGCCCGTCGCCGTCGCGCACGGCCGTCCGGGAGGGAGGGGGCGACGCGGCGCTCCGCCTCCTTCCAGGCGATCGCGGCGCGGACGGAGGAGACGACGGAGGCGACTTCAGCCGCGTCCACGCGCGGCTCGGGCATCGCGGAGAAGAGGAGCACGGGGTCCGCGGCGGCGGCGGCGGCGCGGCACTCCGGACAGCGTCGCAGGTGCTCGCGCGCGGCGCCGCGGTCTTCGGCGGAGAGCGCATCGAGCGCGTAGCCCGCCAGACTCGCCCGCGTCCGATCGCAGGAGGAGCTCACGATTTCTTCTCCCGGCGGAGGAGACCCGGGTGGAGCCTTTCGATCTCGCGTCGCAGGATGCGCCGGGCGTTGAAGAGGTGATTGCGGACGGTGGACTCGCCGCACTCCAGGATGCCGGCGATCTCGCGCGTGTCGCAGTCCTGCATCTCGCGGAGGACGAAGACCGCCTTCTGCTTCTCCGAGAGACGGTGCGAGACGCGCTCGAAGAGCCGCTGCATCTCCGCGTCCTCCGCGGCGCGCGTCGTCTCCGAAGCCGAGACCTCTTCGCGCTGGCGGACGAGGTAGAGGGAGGCGCCGTGCGCGCGCTCGCGCGAACGGGCGCTCCTCAGGAAGTCGATCGAGAGGTTGGTCGCGATCCGGTAGAGCCAGGTGTTGAACGACCATCTCTCGTCGTAGCGCGCCAGCTGCTCCCAGACCCGCAGGAAGGCCATCTGCGCGACGTCCCGGGCATCCTCGGCGTTCCCGACGATCCGGCGAGCGACGCCGATCACGGCCGGCGTCTTGCGCGCGACGAGGGTCTCGAAAGCCGTCAGGTCCCCCTGCCGGGCGCTCGAGACGAGCTCGCGGTCGGAGGCCTGCTCCGTCTCCTGCCGCCGGCGGCTCTCGCTGTAGACGAGCTCCATCGGCTCTCTATACGGAGCTGGCGCTTCCGGCGTTGGGGGCTTTTCGTCCGACATAAGCTCTTGAATGGTAAAGCGTTGACCGTGCCGTGGCAAGAGGCAGGAGGGATGGGAGATCGGATCATCGGGGCATCGGGTGATCGGAGAGTCGGATGGTCTTCCTCAGGATCTCCCGATCTCCCGATCTCCCGATGGCCCGATGGCCCGATCTCCCGATCTCCCGATTCCCTTCCGATCTCCCGATTCATAATCCGTCAGTGCTCCTCTATCGCGTCCTGTCCGCGCTCGCGCTCCTCGCCTACTCCCCTGTCGCCATCGGGCGGGCCCTCCTCGGACGCCGCGACCTGGGCGACGTGCGCGGGAGGCTCGGCCTCACGGCTTATCCGGACCTCGAAGGCGGCGTCTGGGTTCATGCCGTCTCCGTCGGCGAAGTCGGCGTGGCGAGAACCCTGCTCGCGACCCTCGAGCGCCACGCGCCCGAGAGGCGGCGGGGCCTCTCGGTGACCACGGCGGCCGGCCGCCGGCTTGCCCAATCGCTCCCGTCCTCGGGCGCGCCCGTCTTCGCGTTTCCCTTCGACCTGGCCGGTCCCGTCGAGCGAGCGCTCGACTCGGTCCGCCCGGGCCTCGTCCTGCTGACGGAAACGGAGATCTGGCCGCTCTTCCTCGAGCGCGCCGCCCGGCGGGGGATCCCGGTGGCTCTGGTCAACGGACGCGTTTCGCTTCGCTCGTTCTCCCGGTACCGCCTGGTCCGGGGGCCCATGGCCGAGAGCCTCGCTCGCATCGCGCTCTTCGCGATGCAGAGCGCCGCCGATGCCGAAAGGATCGAGGCGCTCGGCGCCCCGAGCGGCCGGATCGCGGTCACGGGAAACGTGAAGTACGACACTCCCGAAGCGCCGCCCTTCGCCGACGCGGTGCGCCTTCGCGCGGCCGCGGCCGGACGGGCGATTTTCGTCGCCGCTTCGACGGCGGAGGGCGAGGAGGCCGTCGTGCTCGAGGCCTGGCGCCGACTCGAGCGGCGGCCGCTCCTCGTCCTCGCGCCGAGGCGCCCCGAGCGGTTCGACTCCGTCGCGAGCCTCGTCGAGAAGTCCGGCCTCTCGATCCTCCGCCGCTCCTCCTCCTCAATCACCAATCACCAATCACCAATCGCCAATGTCGTCTACTTGCTCGACTCGATCGGCGAGCTCGCTTCGCTCTATCGGGAGGCGCAGCTCGCCTTCATCGGCGGATCCTTCGTTCCCGTCGGGGGGCACAATCCGATCGAGGCATGGTCCGCCGGCGTGCCGGTTCTCGTCGGCCCGCACACGGAGAATTTCCGCGACATCGTGGCCGACGGCGAGGCGCGGGGCCTCGCGAAGCGCGTTTCGGGCGAAGCGGCCCTCGCGCGCGAGCTCGCCCGCGCGCTCGCGTCCGCACCCGGCGTCTCGCCCGCCGGAGACGCCGCGCGCCGGTTCGTGGCGGAGAGCCGCGGCGCCGCGGAGCGGACGGCGGCGATGGTGCTCGCGCTGCTCGAGCTCGCCGGCGCGGCGGAAGGCGGCTCCTTGATCTTCGACCCCTTCTCCCGTCTCTACGGATCGCTCGTCGAGGCGCGCGCGCGACTCTACGCGACGGGGCGGCTCCGCTCGCGGCGGCTCCCCTATCCGACGATCTCCGTCGGCAACATCACGCTCGGCGGCACCGGGAAGACACCGGTCGTCGAGTGGCTGGCCCGGCGCTTCCGATTCGAGGGACGGCGGCCGGCCATCCTGTCCCGCGGATACGGGAGACGCTCGCGGGGAGTCGTCGTCGTCTCGGAAGGAGACGGACCGCTCGTGGACGCCGACCGCGGCGGAGACGAGCCCGTCGAGCTCGCCCGGAGACTCCCCGGCGTCCTGATCGTGGCCGCCGAACGCCGCGCCGAAGGGGCGGCCGCCGCCGCCCGGCTCGGAGCGGACCTCTTCCTGCTCGACGACGGATTCCAGCACCTCGCGGTGCAGCGGGACGTCAACCTGCTTCTGCTCGACGCGCGCGACCCGTTCGGCGGCGGCGAGCTGCCTGCCCCGCGGGCGGCTCCGGGAGCCGCTCTCGGCCCTCGCCCGCGCCGACGCCTTCCTCTTCACGCGCGTGGACCGCGCCGAGCCGCCGGCGCCGGCGCGCCGCACCCTCGCCGCGATCCGGCCGGAGGCTCCCGTCTTCTCGGCGCGCATCCGCGCCGCGGGAGTCCGGGACGAGGGAGGCTCCCCGGTCCCCCCGTCGGCCTTCGCTTCGCGCCCCGCGATCGCCGTGTGCGGGGTCGCCAATCCCGCCGGTTTCGCCGCGTCGCTCTCGGAGCTCGAGCTCGCGCCCGAGGAGACCCTCGCTTTCCGCGATCACCAGCGCTACGGGCCGCGGGAGCTCGACCGGATCCGGCGGGCGGCCGAGGCGAGCGGGGCCGCGTGGGTCGTGACCACCGAGAAAGACGCGGTGAAGCTCTGGGGCCGGCTCCCGCTGCCGGTCGTCGCCGTTCGCCTCGCCGTCGAGATCGTCGAGCCGGGATTCGTCCCCTTCCTCGCCGCGCGGATCGCTCCCGCCCGGGCCGGGTATCAGACCGGATGAGGACGTCCCCGTCGGCGGTGTTCGACGACGGCGCGGTCCGCCTGGCGCGGCGGGGCCGAGCCCGCGGGTCGTCGCTCCGTTTCGCGGCGGAGCACGGCGTCTTCCTCGCCGTCGCCGGAGCGCTGCGCCTCCTCCCGAAGGGCGCCGGCCCGGCGCTCGGCCGGCGCATCGCGCCGCCTCTGCTCCGTCTCTCCCGCCGGCGCGTCCGCCTCCTGATCGAGAATCTCTCCCGGGCTTTCCCGCAGAAGGGCCGCGACGAGATCCGCCGGATCGCGCGGGATTCGGTCGCGAACCTGGGGGCCGCCCTCTTCGAGTTCCTGGAAGTCTCGCGCTGGAGCGCCGACGACGTCCGGGCGAGAGTGTCCTACGAAGGAGTCGAGAACCTCGAGGCCGCCCGCGCGCGGGGACGCGGCGTCATCCTCCTCTCGGCGCACTTCGGCAGCTGGGAGATGGGCGCGCTCGCGGCCGGGCTCCTGGGCGAGCCGATCTCCTCGGTGGTGCGCCCCCTCGACAATCCGCGGCTCGAGGCGGAGCTCGCCGCGCGGCGCACGCGGTTCGGCAATCGGGTCATCGCGAAGAAGGAGGCGCTGCGCGAAATGCTGCGCGCCGTGCGCGGCAACGAGACGGTGGCCATTCTCCTCGACCAGAACGTGATGCCCGGGGAGGCCGTCTTCGTCCCCTTCTTCGGGCGCCTGGCCGCGACGACCCCCTCCGTGGCGCTCCTGCAGCGCAAGACCGGCGCGGCCGTCGTGCCCGTGTTCACGCATCCCTCGGAGGGAGGGCGGTGGCGGCTGCGGTTCGAGACGCCGATCCTCGCCGAGGAGTTCGCGGGCAACGACGGCGGCCGTACCGAGCAGGTCCGCCTGGCGACGGCCCGTTACACCGAGGTCACCGAAGCCGCGGTGCGCGAGCAGCCCGAGGCCTGGCTCTGGCTGCACGACCGCTGGAAGACACGTCCGTCGCCGTAGCTCGTCGCTCGCCGCTATCGCTCGGCTCGCACTGGCGGACGCCACCGGCCGCGGCTCGGCCAAGGGGCTCGACCGCGAGCCTGGCTCCTGCGCGGCGCTCTCGGCTCCCGCAACGCGAGTCGCTTCGCTCGGTTACTTCGCGAAGCTTGGTCGCGTTGCGAGCGGTTGTCGGACTGCCTTGAGAAACACGCGCTTCCGGATGTCGGGGCGGGCTTGTCCCCGCCCCGACACAGGCGTCAGTCCTTCGACCTGCCAGCGGCCCGCCAGATCCCGAGCAAGCCGACGCGACGGCTATTTGAGTTCCGTGTTCCAGTAGGCCAGGTCGAGGAAGTTGCGCCAAGCGGGATGGAACTTGTTCGAGCCGAAGTGGCCGACGGGGTGCCAGCGCGGCTTCTTCGGCGGCTGCACGAGGCGCATGGACGCCTCCTGGGGCGTGCGGTTGCCCTTGCGCACGTTGCACGCGAGACAGGCGCACACGACGTTGTCCCAGGAGGAGTTGCCGCCGCGCGAAAGGGGGATGACGTGGTCGAGCGAGAGCTCGGCCGAAGGGAACTTGTGGCCGCAGTACTGGCAGCGATTCCCGTCGCGGACGTAGATGTTGTGCCGCGAGAACTTCACTTCCTGCCGGGGCAGGCGGTCGTACTCCTTCAGCGCCACGACCCGGGGGATCCGGATTGCCATCGACGGCGTCAGCACGACTTCGTCCTGCGGCTGGGGCGGTATGTCGCACCAGTTCTCGAACTCGTACGTGGTGTAGTCGGGGAGGACGGCCCGGACGTGCCCCTTGTAGAAGAGGGAAAACGCCTTTCGGACGGACGTGACCTGGACCGCCTGAAAGACGCGATTCAAAACGAGCACTTGCGAGTCGAGCATTCCGTGTCCCTGGAGCGCCGGTCATTATAATCCGGCCGAATTGAGGCTCCTTCGAGACGGGTGTCTCCCGTGATGTGGGCGGCGGCGATGCGGGAGCGTCTCCTCGCTCTGACCGGGTCCTTCGCGGGACGCCGGATCGCGGTCGCGGGCGACTTCGTCCTCGACCGGTTCCTCTACGGCCACCCCAAACGCGTCAGCCGCGAAGCGCCCGTGCTGATCCTGCGCTTCTCCAGGCAGGAAGACCTGCCCGGCGGAGCGGGCAACACCGCGGCCAACGTGCGCTCCCTCGGGGGGGAGCCGATGCCCGTGGGCGCGGTGGGCGCGGACCCGGAGGGCCGGGCCCTTCGAAGCGCTCTCGAGGAGCGCGGCATCTCGACTTCGGGCCTGCTCGAGGCGCCGGGATACTCGACGCCGACGAAGACGCGCGTCCTCGGGGGAGCGCCGCACGCGATCAAGCAGCAGATCGTGCGCTACGACCGGGAGGAGTCTCTCACCGTCGGCGCTCCGCTCGCGGCCGCCCTCGCGCGGAGCCTCGAGGAATCCGCCCGCGGAGCGGCCGGCGCGATCCTCTCCGACTACGGATACGGCGCGGCCGCGCCGGCGGCGATCGCGCGCCTGCGCGGATCGCTCCCGCCGGGCGCGCCGATCCTCGTCGACTCGCGCCACGCGCTCGCTTCTTACTCGGGCGCCGACGCGCTGACCCCGAACGAGGAGGAGCTCGAGGAGACCGCGGGCCTCCCGTTCGGAGATTCGGAGGAGGCCCTCGACCGCGCGGCGCGGGAGCTCGCTTCCCGAACCGGCAGTCGAACGGTGCTCGTCACCCGAGGCTCGCGCGGGATGGCGCTCTACGAAGCGGGAAAGGAGCCGGCCCGCATCCCGGTGCACGGCACCGATCAGGTCGCCGACGTGACCGGCGCCGGCGACACGGTTCTGGCCACCTTCTCCCTCGCCCTCGCCTCGGGCGCGTCGCCGCTCGAAGCGGCCCTGCTCGCCAACTTCGCCGGCGGGGTCGTCGTGATGAAGATGGGGACGGCCACGGTGAGCGTCGAGGAGCTTCGGCAGGCGATCGCGTCGGACCGGGCCATCCTGGGATGAATTCACCGACTTGAGGATCTTGATCGTCCGCCTCTCGGCGTTCGGCGACGTGATCCACGCCCTGCCGCTCGCGGAGAACGCGCACGATGCCGGGGCTTCGGTCGCGTGGCTCGTCGAGAGCCGTTACCGGGAGCTCCTCGAAGGCAATCCCCACGTCGGCCGGGTCTTCGTCGCGAACACGCGCGGGTGGCGCCGCGACCCCGCGGGGACGGAGAGCCGCCGGGGGTTGCGAAGCCTGCTCGCGGAGCTGCGCGCGTTTGCGCCGGACGCGACGGTCGACGCGCAGGGACTCTGGAAGTCGGCGCTCCTCGCGCGCGCCGCCGGCGCTCCGGTCACCGGTTTCTCGGCGGCCGAGCGCCGCGAGAGGGCGTCGGCGATCCTCTGCTCGCAACGAGTCACGCCCTCGCCCGAGGCGCGGCACGTCGTCGACCGTAACCTCGCGCTCGTCTCCGCGCTCGGGATCCCGATCGCGCGCCGCGCCCCCGACGCCACTTACCTCCTCGCGCGCGAGAGCCCCGAGGCCGCCGCTTTCCTCGCCGAGCAGCCGCGCCCCTACGCGCTCTACCATCCGGGCGCGGGCTGGGCCGAGAAGTCGTGGGGCGAGGAACGGTTCGCCGCGTTGGCCCGCGAGCTCGCGCGCGATCCCGGGCTCGCGCCCGCGCTCTCCTGGGGGACCGGAGACGAAGCGCGCGTCGAGCGCCTGGAAATCGCGCTCCCGCGCGCGAGGCGACTCCCGCCGCTCGGCCCCGCCGGCCTCGCGCACGCGATCGCGGGCGCCGCCATCTTCGTCGCGGGCGACACCGGTCCGCTCCACCTGGCCGACGCGCTCGGCGTGCGAACGCTCGCGCTCTTCGGACCGACCGATCCCGCGCGCAACGGGCCCTACCGCGGAACCGCGATCCGTTTCGACGACGCGACGACGCCCGAGCGCGTGGCCGAGATGGCGCGGGCCGTTCTCTCCGGCCCGACCCCGCCGCCCCCGCCCGCGGCCGACCCCGGTCCGCGGTCCGCCGGCGCCCATTCGGCGCTCCCCTTTGACACCCGGCCCCCGAGGCCTTACCATCTTCACCACTCCAAATGGTCGTCAAGTTAGGGGATCTGCTTCTCAAGGCGAAGCTGATCACCCAGGATCAGCTCGAAGCGGCGCTGAAGCTCCAGCGAGAAGAGGGCGGCAAGCTCGGCGAGGCCCTCGTCCGCGTGGGCGCCGTGTCCGAGAGCGACATCACCGAGACCCTCTCGCAGCAGTTCGGCGTTCCCTCGATCGACCTCTCGAGCTTCGCGATCGACCCGGCGGTCATCAAGATCGTGCCGGGCGACGTCGCCCGCAAGTACGGTGTCCTGCCCGTGAACAAGACCGGCGCGACGCTGACGATCGCGATGGGAGACCCGACGAACGTCTTCGCGATGGACGACATCAAGTTCATGACCGGCTACAACGTCGAGCCGGTCGTCGCCTCGGAAGTCGCCCTCCGCAAGGCGATCGACAAGCACTACGGGACGCCGCGCTCCGTCGTCCTGAAGGAGAAGTCGAAGCCGCGGCGGCGCGTTCGTCCCCGAACGAAAACCTCGAAGACGTCATGGCCTCCTCCTCGCTGACGATCGACGACATGGCGGGCGTCGGTCTCGGCGAGCTCAACATGGACGAGATCACCGGGATCGACACCGGCGCGGACGTCGACGTCCTGAAGCAGGACGAAGGCGAGGAGATCGACCTCTCGGACCTCACCAAGTCGACGGAGTCCGCGCCGATCATCAAGGTCTCCAACCTGATCCTGATCGAGGCGCTGAAGGCGGGCGCCTCCGACATCCACGTCGAGCCGTACGAGAAGGAGTTCCGCGTCCGGTTCCGGATCGACGGCGTGCTCCACAACATCATGGCGCTGCCGATGCGGACGCGCGACCCGCTCGATCTCGCGCCTGAAGATCATGGCCAAGCTCGACATCTCCGAAAAGCGCCTGCCGCAGGACGGCCGCATCAAGATCCGGCTGCGCGTCGAGGAGCGCTCGCGCGACCTCGACCTGCGCGTCTCGACGGTCCCGACCCAGTTCGGCGAGAAGGTCGTCATGCGGCTGCTCGACAAGACGAAGCTGCAGCTCGACATGACGCAGCTCGGCTTCGAGCCGGAGCCGCTGCGCCGCTTCAAGGACGCGATCGACCGGCCCTACGGCATCGTGCTCGTCACGGGCCCGACCGGTTCCGGCAAGACCAACACGCTCTACTCCGCGATCGCCGCCCTGAACGACCCGACCGTCAACATCATGACGGCCGAGGACCCGATCGAGTTCAACCTGGCCGGGATCAACCAGGTCCAGATGAAGGAGCAGATCGGCCTGACGTTCGCCTCGGCGCTGCGCTCCTTCCTGCGCCAGGACCCGGACATCATCCTCGTCGGCGAGATCCGCGACTTCGAGACGGCCGAGATCGCGGTCAAGGCCGCGCTGACCGGCCACCTCGTCCTCTCGACGCTGCACACCAACGACGCCCCCTCGACGATCAACCGCCTGATGAACATGGGCATCGAGCCCTTCCTCGTGGCGACCTCGATCAACGCCATCTGCGCCCAGCGCCTCGTGCGGCGCATCTGCAGCAGCTGCGCGGAGGAGGTCGAGACGCCCGCCGCAGATGCTGATCCAGGTCGGCTTCGCGCCCGACGAGGTCAAGACCTTGAAGATCAAGCGGGGGCGCGGCTGCGAGCGGTGCAACAACGGCGGCTACAAGGGGCGCATCGGCCTCTACGAGGTCCTCCAGTTCTCCGACGAGATCCGCGACATGATCCTCTCGGGCGCCTCCTCGATCGAGTTGAAGCGCAAGGCGATCGAGGAGGGCATGGTCAGCCTGCGCATGGCGGGCCTGCAGAAGATCCGGGAAGGCGTGACGACTCTCGAGGAGGTCCTCCGGGAGACTGTCCTTTAGGACAGGGCGGTAGGTTCGGGAGTCGGATTAGGATTCGGCAAGACCCGAGGATCTTCCTAGATCCGGATCCTGAACCCGAACCCGCAACCCCTGCTCCTTTCTGAACAGTTCCGCTTTCCTTTTCCGCCGGCAGGCCCTAAACTAGCGGGACACAAATTGTCATAACCCTGGGGGACCGATGGCCAGCGATACCACGCTCCATCAACTCTTGAAGCAGATGGTCGAGATGGGTGCCTCCGACCTGCACCTGACGACCCAGTCGCCGCCGATGGTGCGGCTGGACGGGCGGCTGATTCCCGCTTCCCTATCCGCCGCTGACCGTGGCGGAGACCAAGCAGCTCGCCTACTCGGTCCTGACCGACACCCAGAAGCACCGGTTCGAGGAGAACCTGGAGCTCGACCTCTCCTTCGGCGTCAAGGGCCTCGCGCGCTTCCGCGCCAACAACTTCATGCAGCGCGGCGCGGTCGGCGGGCGTCTACCGGCAGATCCCTTACGAGATCCTCGGGCTTCCGGGAGCTCGGGCTTCCGCCGGTCGTCGAGAGCCTCTGCGAGAAGCCGCGCGGCCTGATCCTCGTCACCGGGCCCGACGGGCTCCGGCAAGACGACGACGCTCGCGGCGATGCTCGACAAGATCAACCGCGAGAAGCAGCTCCACATCGTCACGATCGAGGACCCGATCGAGTTCCTGCACACGCACAAGAAGTGCCTCGTCAACCAGCGCGAGCTGCACGCCGACACGCACTCCTTCCCCAACGCCCTGAAGTCGGTTCTGCGCGAGGACCCGGACGTCGTGCTCGTCGGCGAGATGCGCGACCTCGAGACGATCGAGTCGGCGCTGCGCATCGCCGAGACGGGCCACCTGACGCTCGCGACGCTGCACACCAACTCCGCCGTCTCCTCGATCAACCGCATCATCGACGTCTTCCCGGCGCACCAGCAGACGCAGATCCGGACCCAGCTCTCCTTCGTGCTCGAAGGGATCATGTGCCAGTCGCTGCTCGAGCGCTCGAGCGGGAAGGGGCGCGCGATGGCCATGGAGATCCTGGTGCCCAACGCCGCCATCCGGAACCTGATCCGCGAGGACAAGGTCCACCAGATCTACTCGATGATGCAGACCGGCCAGTCGAAGTTCGGGATGCAGACGTTCAACCAGTCGCTCGCGACGCTCTACCACAAGAAGCTGATCACGCTGGAGAACGGCGCTGTCGCGCTCGTCGAACCCGGACGAGCTGCAGGACATCATCAACCGCGGCGCCGGCGTGAACGTGCCACCGGGCCGATCACGCCCGCCGCGCGCCGCCGCGGCGGCGCGGAAAGCCGGAACGTCGGGAGGCTAATCGCGCCATGCCCAACTACGCCTGGAAGGGGCGCAACCGCGCCGGGCTCGTCCAGGAAGGCGTGCTCGTCGCCGACTACCAAGGACGTCGCGCTGGCCACCCTGCGCCGCCAGAACATCGTCGTCACCGGCATCCGGGAGCGCGGCAAGGAGATCTCCCTCACGAAGATGGGCGCGCAAGGTCCCGCCCAAGACCCTCGCGGTCTTCACGCGGCAGTTCTCGGTCATGATCGACGCGGGCCTCCCGCTCGTGCAGTGCCTCGAGATCCTGGCGAACCAGCAGGAGCACAAGAACTTCCAGAGGATCCTCCTGCAGGTGCGGCAGGACGTCGAGGCGGGCTCGACGCTCGCCGACGCGATGCGCCGGCACCCGAAGGCCTTCGACAACCTCTACGTCAACATGATCGCCGCCGGCGAGGCGGGCGGTATTCTCGACACGATCCTCCAGCGCCTCTCGGTCTACATCGAGAAGGCCGTCAAGCTGCGCGTCGCAGGTGCGCTCGGCGATGATCTACCCGATCGCCGTCATCGTCATCGCGGCCATCGTCGTGGCGGTCATCCTGTTGAAGGTCATCCCGACGTTCGCCGCCCTCTTCACGAGCCTCGGCGCCGAGCTGCCGCTGCCCGACCCGCGTCGTCATCGCCTGCTCGAACTTCCTCGCGCGCTACTGGTGGGCCTTCGTCGCGATCATCGTCGCCGGCGTCTTCGCGTTCCGGCGCTACTACGCGACCTACCGCGGGCGCCGGGTCATCGACGGCGCGCTCCTGAAGACTGCCGATCCTCGGCATGATCCTGCGCAAGATCGCGGTCGCGCGCTTCTGCCGCACGCTCGCGACGCTGACCTCCTCGGGCGTCCCGATCCTGGAGAGCCTCGACATCACGGCCCGGACCTCGGGCAACGCGATCGTCGAGGACGCGATCATCGGCGTGCGCAAGAGCGTCGAAGGCGGTAAGACGATCGTCGAGCCGCTGACCGCGATCCGGCGTCTTCCCGAACATGGTCGTGCAGATGATCGGGGTCGGCGAGCAGACCGGCGCCCTCGACGCGATGCTCAACAAGATCGCCGACTTCTACGAAGACGAGGTGGACGTCGGCGGTGGCGGGGCTCGTGAAGCTGCTCGAGCCCGTCATGATCTTCATCCTCGGCGTCATCATCGGCGGCATCGTCATCGCGATGTACCTGCCGATGTTCACGCTGATCAACAAGATCGGGTAGAAGAATCGGGTCATCGGAAGATCGGAACATCGGGTGATCGGCCGGGAAGCTCCACCGATCTCCCGATGAACCGATCTCCCGATGATCCGATCGGTTCTCGAACGGAACAAACGAGCTCTTGGCAGAACGGCCCCTGACGACGTGGAAACTTCCCTGAAACGCTCCATCGGCTGGCTGACGGCGACGCGGATCGTCGTCCTGCTGCTGATCCTGCTCTCGGCGATCCTCGTCCAGGCGGGCTCCGGCGTCCCGCTCGAGCTCTCGTTCCTCTATGTCTTGAACGCCGCGGCGGTCCTCCTCGCCCTCTTCCACTGGACGGTCGGCCGGCACCTGCCTCCGCAAGCTCGAGGCCTACATCCAGCTGCTCGGCGACCTCGCGATCGTCACCATCGCTCGTTTACGCCTCCGGCGGCCCCGACTCGGTCTTCAACTTCCTCTATCTCGTCGTGATCGGCGCCTCGGCGTTCCTCCTCTATCGCACCGGCGCCGTGCTCGATCGCCTCGATCGCCGCCGTGCTCTACGGCTCGGTGGTGCAGCTGCTCGCCTACGGGGTCCTGCCGCCGCCGCCGCTCGCGCCCGTGTCCGACTGGGGCGGCCGCGCGCGTCCGGTACAACCTGGCGATCACGGTGGCCGGCTTCTACGGCGTCGCCTTCATGGTGTCGTACCTCTCCGAGAAGCTCCGCGCGGCGCGCGACGAGCTCGCGCTGCGGCAGAAGGCCCTCCAGCGCCTCCAGAATCTCCACGGCAACGTCATCGCCACGATGTCCTCGGGGCTGATGACGACCGACTCCGAGCAGCGCGTCACGTTCCTGAACCGCGCCGGCGGACAGCTCCTCGGCGTCGATCCCGACGCGCGCTCCGGGACGGCTCCTCTCGGAGGTCGGGTTCCGGTTCACCGAGGACTGGGACGAGCTCCGCGTCGCGGGCCCGCGGTCCCGAGACCTACCGCGACGAGGTCGAGATCACGCGCGGCAACGAGCGGCGGGTGCTCGGCTTCTCGCTCCGGCTCCTGAAGGACGCCGGGGAGGAGGAGGGAGGCGCTGCTCCTCTTCCAGGACCTGACGGAGATGAAGAAGCTCGAGCGGCAGGCGCGCTTCCACTCGCAGCTCGCCGCGGTCGGCGAGCTCGCGGCCGGGAATCGCACACGAGATCCGCAATCCCCTCGCCTCGATCTCCGGCTCCGTCCAGGTGCTCTCGAAGGAGCTGACCGTCGGCTCCGCCGAGCGCCGGCTCATGGAGATCATCGTCTCGGAGTCGAACCGCCTCTCCAAGATCCTCGAGGACTTCCTCCGGTTCGTCCGGCCCGCAGGAGCGGCGCGTCGCCGCCGTTCGACGTGGCCAACACCGTCGTCGAGGTCATGGACCTCTTCCGGCTCTCCGACGAGGTCTCCGACGCGCACCGGATCGAGGTCGACGTCGAGCCGCCGCACTCGATGCTCGACGGGGACCGGGACCAGATCCGGCAGATCGTCTACAACATCGCCAAGAACGCCGTCCACGCGATGTCGGCCGGCGGGAAGCTCACCGTCCTCGGGCCGCCAGAGGACGCCTGGTATACGCATCCGTTTCACCGACACCGGCCGAGGGATGAGCGAAGAAGAGCTCTCCCGTCTCTTCACGCCGTTCTCGACGGCCTTCGACGGCGGCACCGGCCTCGGCATGGCGATCGTGCGCAAGATCGTGGAGGACCACGGCGGCATGATCGACGCGGAGTCGCGCCCGGGCGAAGGAACGACCGTCACCGTCCTGCTCCCCCGCTCGGCGCGTCGCATGAGCGGGGAGCGTTCCGAAATCCTGACCGCGGGGGTCGCATGAGCAACGCAAGACTCCTGATCGTGGACGACGAGGCGAGCCTGCGCGACATGCTCGGCTTCGTCTTCAACAAGGAGGGCTTCGAGGTGCGCCTGGCCTCGAACTTCACCGAAGGGCTGGCCGACGCTCTCCGGTCCTCGCCGGACGTCATCCTCTGCGACATCAAGATGCCGGACGGCAACGGCCTCGACCTGCTCCGGCGGGTCAAGGAGGAGAACGCGCGGGATCCCGGTCATCATGATCACGGGGCACGGCTCGACGATGGACGCCGTCGAGGCGATGAAGGCCGGCGCCGTCGACTACGTCAACAAGCCGTTCGACAACGACGAGCTCGTCCTCAAGGTGCGGCGCGCCGTCGGGGAGAAGTCGCTCGAGCAGGAGAACCTCTACCTCAAGCAGGAGCTCGCCGCCAAGTACACCTTCGCCAACATCATCGGCAAGGGCTCCCGGATGCAGGAGATCTTCCGCACGATCGAGCGCATCGGCAAGGTCACCTCGACCGTGCTGATCACCGGCGAGAGCGGCACGGGCAAGGAGCTGATCGCCCGCGCGATCCACTTCACCTCCATCCGCAAGGAGAAGAAGTTCGTCTCGATCAACTGCGGCGCGCTGCCGGAGACCCTCCTCGAGTCCGAGCTCTTCGGCCACGAGCGGGGGGCCTTCACGGGCGCGGTCAAGGAGAAGCGCGGCCTCTTCGCGGAAGCGGACGGCGGGACGCTCTTCCTCGACGAGATCTCCGAGACGTCCCCGACGATGCAGGTCAAGCTGCTGCGCGCGATCCAGGAGAAGCTGATCCGCAAGGTCGGCGGCAACGACGAGACGTCGGTGGACGTGCGGATCATCGCCGCCACGAACAAGGACCTCTCCGAGCTCGCGCGCCAGGGGAAGTTCCGCGAGGACCTCTTCTACCGGATCAACGTCATCCCGATCGCGCTCCCGCCGCTGCGCGCGCGCACGGAGGACATCCCGCCCGCTGACCCAGCACTTCATCGCCAAGGTCTGCAAGGAGCAGAAGATCCCGGAGAAGAAGATCTCGGCCGAGGCGATGCGGCTGATCGAGGCGTACCCGTGGCCGGGCAACGTCCGCGAGCTCGAGAACACGCTCGAGCGCACGGTGGCCCTCGAGCCCGGGCCCGTGATCAACGTGTCGAGCCTGCCCGAGTCGATCGCGCTCGGCGTGCGCACCAAGGTGCCCGACTTCGAGAGCCTGCCGGCCGAGGGGATCAACCTCGAGGCCTACCTCGAGGCCGTCGGCAAGCGCCTCATGCGGGAGGCCCTGGACCGCTGCGACGGCGTGCAGACGAAGGCCGCGGAGCTGCTGCGGATGTCCTTCCGCTCCTTCCGCTACTACGCCAAGAAGTACAACCTCGTGCGGAAGGAAGATCTGTACGAGGAGAGGGAAGCGCAGGTATAGAGCGGGAGTCGGGATTCAGGATCTAGGATTCAGGATCTAGGACTCAGGATTCCGGAGTCCGAGCCCTCGCCCGTCTCCGTCTCGAATCCCAAATCCTGAATCCCGAATCCCGAATCCTGAATCCTGAATCCGGAATCCCACTCCCGGTCGGATACCATCCCTCCGGTGAGAGGAAAGAGGCTCCCGGCCGCACTCCTCCTCGTTTCCACGGTCTCCTGCGGCGCGGCCGCGCCGAAGTCTTCCCCTCCCTCGACACCCACCCCCGTCTCGGGACCGCGCGTCGCGATGCCCTCGGGCGCGGTCTACTCGGTCGAGATCGCGCGCACCCCCGAGGAGACGGCGCAGGGACTCATGTACCGCGAGAGCCTGCCGCCGCGGCACGGCATGATCTTCACCTTCACCGACGGCGGGGTCCACTCCTTCTGGATGAAGAACACGATGATTCCGCTCGACATCGTCTGGATCGATGCGGACGGCAAGGTGCTCTTCGTCTCGGCCAACACGCCTCCCTGCACGGCCGATCCCTGTCCCGACCTACGGCCCCGGGGCCCCGGCTCCGATCGTCCTCGAGATCGCCGGCGGCCTGGCCGAGAAGGAGGGAGTGCGCGTCGGCTCGACGATCCGAATCGTCGATCTCGATTCCCGGGCACCGTCGAAATAACACACGAGTCGCCTCCGCTCCGAATCGGACCGCCGGTGAATCCGATTACACTCGCAACGCGACCAAGGTTTGCGAAGTTCACCGAGCAAACCGAAGCCTGCCGGTCGCAGATTCCCTCGCAAGCTCCGGCGAAGGTCTACGGCTCGAAGAGGTAGAGCCCGTCCCCCGCCGTGCCGACGTAGATCCGCCCGCCGGAGGCCGATGCCGCGGTCGCCAGGGCCAGCCCCGCGCGCGGGCTCGAGAGCGCGAGGCGCCGGCTCCCCTCCTCCCAGATGAGCTTGCCGTCCACGTCCGCGAGCGAGCTCCAGGCGTTCGGGTTGGCGGCGCTCGCTTCGGAGCGGAAGATCCCGCCCGAGAGGAGGGCCCGCCGGCGCTCGGTCCAGGCCCGGCCGTCCCACCGGAAGTCCGTCTCGGCGGTCCGCACCTCGAGCACGGGGCCGCGGTCGGGGCCGGCCAGGAGCTCCGCCGAGACGGCACCCGTCGGCGCTCCGGAGATCGGCGGGAACGACCGCCCGCCCTGCTCCACGCGGAAGGCGCCCGCGGAAGTCACCAGGATCGGGGCGCGATAGGGGGAGCCGAAGACGGCGACCGGCGAACCCGGCGGAGTCACGGGCGGCGCCGGCCAGCGCCGGCCCCCATCCCGAGAGAGCCGCACGCCGGCCGACGAGGCGAGCAGGAGGAGCGTCGCGCCCGACGGGTCGCGAAACGCCGCCAGAGAGCCGGACGGCGGGAGCGGCTCCTCCGAGACGCGGCGCACTTTCGTCCCCTCGGCCACCCAGACGCCGCTCTCTTCGCCGCCGTAGGCCCGGAAGAAGTAGACGCGCGAGGGATCGTTCGGATCGGCGACGAGGTCGGCCACCCGCCCTTCCGCGAGCCCCGTCGCGGCGCGCTCGAGCGTCGCGCCGCCGTCTTCGGAGACGAAGACTCCCTCCCCCTCCGTGCCGACGTAGAGACGGCCCGTCCGCGGATCGACCGCGAGCGCGGTCACGACGAGCGACTCGCGCGAGACGCGCTGCCACGACTTCCCGCCGTCGGTCGAGCGGTGCAGGCCGCCGACCGTGGCCGCGAAGAGGACGCCGGGCCGCGTCGGGTCGCGCCGGACCGCGTGCGAGCGCCGGTTCGTGAACCCCTCTGTGAAACGCGTCCACCGGTCTCCCCCGCTGACGCTGTGGTACACCCAGCCGCAGGTCGAGACCCAGACGTCGCGCGGGTCCTTCGCGTCGAAGTCCCAGGAGTAGACGGTCGCATCGAGCACCATCCCCTCCGCGATGCGAGACCAGGACTTGCCGCCGTCCCGCGTCCGGAAGGCCTGCCGCCACGTGCCGGCGTAGAGCGTGCGGGCGTCCGCGGGGTCGAACGCGAGCGACTCGACCTGCTGGAGCCCCTCGGTCCCAGCGCCCGTCGGAGACCAGGTCTTCCCTCCGTCCGCCGAGAGGCGCACCCCGTCGTCGCCGCCGATCGCGAGCGTCGGATGCTCCCCGGGCGCGACCGCGAGCGCGCGCGTCGCCACCGATTTCTGCCAGCGCGCGAGGGTCGTCCAGGTCGCGCCGCGGTCCTCGGTCACGGCGACGAGCCCGCCCGCGTACTGCCCGGCGAGCGCGGCCCAGAGGCGACCCGGTGCACGGGGGTCCGCGACGAGCGCCGTCAGGACGTATCCCGGAAACGCCGGGCCGGCTCGCGGCGCGGCCCAGGAGGCCCCGCCGTCCTCCGAGGCGTAGAAGTTCCCGCGGGAGGTTCCGAGATAGACCCGGTCCGCCTCGAACGGATCGACCGCGAAGGACCGCACCTCGGCGCCCCAGAGGGGCAGGCGCCACCAGCGCGCCGCCAAACACGGAGAAGCCGCGGCGAGGCCGAGCGCGACCGCGCAGAGGACCGCGCGCGAGGCCCCTCCTCGCGCCCGACCTTTCCGCTCGTTGTGCATGAAGGCTCCATTTTAGCGCCCGGAGGCGCGCGGCAGCGTTCGGCTACTATCTTCGGATGCCGAAGATTCGCGTGGCCGTCTTCCCGGCGGCCGGCCTCGGAACCCGTTTCCTGCCCGCCACCAAGGCGCAGCCGAAGGAGATGTTGCCGCTCGTCGATCGCCCCCTCGTGCAGTACGTCGTCGAAGAGGCGAAAGCGGCCGGGATCGAGCGCATCGTGATCGTGACGGGCCGCGGCAAGAACGCGATCGAGGACCATTTCGACACGAGCTTCGAGCTCGAGGCCACGCTCGAGGAACGGGGGAAGAACGGGCTCCTCGAGCAGGTGCGCGCGGTGTCGGAATTGATCCCCGTCTCCTACGTCCGTCAGAAGGTGGCGCTCGGCCTCGGCCACGCCGTCCTCCAGGCGAAGGACCTCGTGGGCGGCGAGCCGTTCGCGGTCATGCTCGGGGACGACATCGTGGACTCCGCCGAGCCGTGCATCGGGCAGATGCTGCGTCTCTTCGCGCGGCGGGGCAACCCCGTCATCGCGCTGCAGGAAGTCCCCCGCGAGGAGACGCGACAGTACGGGATCGTCGCGGGGAAGAAGGTCGAGGACCGGGTCGTCGCGATCGAAGACATGGTGGAGAAGCCCGCGCCCGAGAAGGCCCCGTCGAACCTCGCGATCATCGGCCGCTATCTGCTGCCGCCGGAGATCTTCGGAATCCTCGAGGAGACGCGCCCGGACGTCGGGGGCGAGATCCAGCTGACCTCGGCCCTGAAGACGCTCCTCTCCCGCCGACCGATCGACGGCTACCTGTTCGAGGGAAAGCGCTACGACGCGGGGGACAAGCTCGGGTTCCTGAAGGCGACCGTCGAGTTCGCTCTGAAGCGGGAGGATCTGGGCGGGGCGTTTCGCGCGTACTTGAAGCAGCTGAAACTGTAGAGAGAGGATTCGGGATTCAGGATTCGGGATTCGGGATCCTGAGTCTTCCTGAATCCTGAATCCTGGATCCTGAATCCCTACTCTTTCGGTTTCTTCTCCTTCTTCTCCGGTTTCGCGGCCTTCTCTGCTTTTTCCGACTTCTCGGTCTTCTCGGCCTTCTCGGTCTTCTCTGCCTTCTCTGCCTTCTCGGCCTTCTCCGACTTCTCGCCGCTCTTCTCCCCCTTCTCTTCCTTCTTCGCCCGCGGGTAGTCGGTGATGTAGAAGCCGCTCCCCTTGAACTGGATGGCCGGCGCCGAGAACGCCTTCTTCAACTTCCCCCCGCAGTGCGGGCAGACCTTGAGCGGCTTCTCGCCCATCCGCTGGATGGCTTCTGTCTTCTTCTTGCAGCGCTGGCAGACGTACTCGTAGATGGGCATGGAGACGAAACCTACCAGCGGACGGTCATTCCCCCATGCTCCCGCCCCCGGTCGTGTAGCGGATCTTCTTGCCGGCCGGGGCCGGGGCCGTCCGCTTCTGGAGGAGGCCCAGGCAGAAAAAGGCATAGAGGAGCCGCGCGTTCTCCGCGGCCTCTGCGGGCCCGAGCCCGCAGAGGGGGCGCAGGGCGAGCTTGCCGTCCACGCGGTCGTAGTAGGCGCGCTCCTCCGGCGCGAAGAGCGCGAGGAGCTCGCCCGGAGTCCGCTCGAGCACCGTCGAGGCGTGCCCGAGGCGGTGGACGAGCCGGCGCACGTCGGCCGCCCGGCGGATCCCTTCCACGATCACTTCGGGGATCGCGATGTCGATCCGGATCGTCTCCTCGGAGCGGCGCTCGCCCACGTCGAAGACGACTTCTCCCGACTCCCAGTCGAAGGCGCCCCAGAGGATCTCCCGGATCTGCCCCGAGACCGCCTCTCGCAGTCCATCCTCGTCCAGGACGCCCATCTCGAGCAGGATCTGTCCGAGGCGCAGCCCCTCGCGCACCCGATGCGCCGCCTGCCGGGCGACGTCCGGGGAGAGGATCCGGCGCTTGAGCAGATACGCGCCGAGACTCACTTCCCTCTCGTTGGTCGCGGCGAAAACCACGAGGCCCCGGTCCAGATAGATGAGGCGCTGCCGACCTTCTCGCGACACCCGCACGACCCCCGGCACCCGGTAGCGGTGGATCGTGGCAAGGATTTCCGCGAGTGGAGTCACCGCGAGGTCGCCGCGGTACTCGAAGCGTTTCTCCATGGATGTGATTGCAACAATGGTAGCGCGGCGCCGCCCGGAGCGGTAGAGGGGCCGAAGAATCGGAAGGTTTCGGAGGCTCCGGTCGGACGTCCTTCCGCCCCGTGATATGAAGGAGGCCACTTTCCCCGTTTTCAACCGATTCTTCTTTTGCCGCCCCGTCGCCGCGGGCTCTTCGGAGCGGCTCGATGGCGTTCGAGCCCGATTCGGAAAAAGGAGGGGGACCATGCGGAGGACCTGGCTCTCGATCGGTTCGTTTCTGTTCGCGGCTTCCATTGTGGGAGCCCAGACGCCCATGGCGGGCGTCGCGCTCTGCACCCCGGCGAAGCCGGAGTACCTGATCCGGGTCGGCGACACCCCGGGACACTCCTACGGGCTGGCTCAGGCGATGTGCAATTGGACGACACCCTGGGAAGTCGCGGGCTTGAAGAACACGCAGGGGGTCGGAACGCAGATTTCGGAGACGAGCGCCGACACGACGAAGACCCGCGGAACTTTCGTCGACACCATGTCGAACGGCGACAAGGCCTTCTACACCTTCGAATTCACCGTGCTGACCTCGGGCGGCGCTCCTCAGGTCCAGGGGCACAAGTGGGAGCTCGTCGGTGGCACCGGCAAGATGATGGGCGTGAAGGCGCACGGCACCTGCGCGGCCAAAGCGGAAGGGACCGACGGCAGCTTCCGCTACGACTGCAGGGGCGAGTGGGGCATGAAGTAGGGCGAGGCCCGACCCGAGCGCGGCGGCGGGCGAGAAGCCGCCGCGACCCCGTAGAATCCCCGCGTGATCACGGTTCCCGAGGCCCTGGCGCGGATCGGCGGTCTCGAGCCGCTCGGAACCGAAAGCGTGCCGCTCTCGCAGGCGGCGGGACGGGTCGCCGCGCGCGAAATCCGCGCGGACCTCGACTGGCCCCCTTTCGAGACCTCGGCCATGGACGGGTACGCGCTCCGAATCGCGGACGCGACGGCGCCGGGCGTCTGGTTGGCCGAGCGGGCGGGCCTCGTCGCGGCGGGCGACCCGCCTCCCTCCCCGATCGCGCCGGGCGAGGCGGTGCGGGTGATGACCGGCGCGCCGCTCCCCGGCAACGCCGAAGCCGTCGTGCCGGTCGAGGAATCGCGGCGGGAGGGGGGGCGCGTCCGCTTCGAGACCGCGCCGGCGGAAGGCGCCCATCTGCGGCGCCGGGGCGAGTCGATCGCCGCCGGAACCGCGCTGGTGCCGGCGGGCCGGCGCCTCGAGGGCGCGGACATCGCGCTCGCCGCGATGGCGGGCGCTGATCCGATCGTCGTCTTTCGCCGGCCGAGAATCTCGATCGCCGCGACCGGCAACGAGCTCGTGCCGTCGCGCGAGCGCCCGGGCCCGGGGCAGCTTCGCGACTCGAACGGCCCGATGCTCGCCGCGCTCTGCCGGGAACGCGGCTGGGACGCGCGGTCGTCGCCGCGCGTGGCCGACGACGCGGCGGGCGTCGAGCGACTGTTCGCCGAGGCGGGACGGGAGGAAGACCTGCTCCTGACTTCCGGGGGCGTGTCCGCCGGGGATCTCGACCTGCTCCCGGCGGCGGCCGAGAAGTCGGGGTTCGAGATCCTTTTCCACCGGGTGGCGATGCGCCCGGGAAAGCCCGTCGCCTTCGCGCGCCGCGGCGCAACCCTCTGGCTCGGTCTCCCCGGCAATCCCGTCTCGACGGCCGTCGGCTTTCACCTCTTCGGGCGCGAGATCGCCGGGCGCCTCGAGGGGGACGCCGGCGCCGGAGCTCCCCGGGTCTCGGCGCGCCTCTCGCGGGCGATTCGAAAAGTCGGGCCGCGCGAGAGCTATCTCGACGCCCGATGGCGCACCGAAGAGGGCGAGAGCCGAGTCGAGCCTCTCGAGTCCCGGGGCAGCCACGACATCGGCGCCTACGCGCGCGGCAACGCCCTGATCCGGCTGCCGGCCGGGAGCCTCCCTCTCGAGGCCGGGGCGGTCGTCGATTGCCTGCTCATCCGGGAGCCGGGCCGGTGAGGCGCGCTCCCGAGCGAAAGACCCACGACGTCCGGCACCGCGAAGCGCGCACCTCCGACGACGTCGCGATCGCGTACACGCACTGGCGGCGTCCGGCGCGCGAGCTCCTGGTGATCGCGCCGGGGTTCTGGCGCGTACGCCTCGCGCGCGAGAATCTCTTTCTCGCGAACTTCTTCCTGCGCCGCGGCTACGACGTCGTGGCGCTCGACTTCCGCGGGCACGGCGACAGCCGGGGCTCGTACAGTTTCGGCAACTTCGAGGCGAACGACCTGAAGGCCGTGCTCGAGGATCTCGTCGGCGAGGGCCGCGCCTACTCGCGGTTCGCCCTGCTCGGCCTTTCGATGGGGGGCACCATCGCGGCCGACGCCCTCGCGCGCTGGCCGGAGCTGCCCTGCCGGGCCCTCGTGATGGTCTCCTCCCCCGCCGACCTGCGCTCCCTGCGCCCGAAGCCCTGGAAGGCCGGCGCCATGCGCCAGGTGCGGCTGCGCCACGCCCTCAAGGTGCCGCGGATCTCGCGCCGGACTCGGATCGCCGCGACTCCGCGGGGCGACAAGGCGGTCGCCGGGCTCTCGATGCCGAAGTTGATCGTCACGGCCGAGGGGGACTGGCTGGTGGATCCGGCGCACGGCCGCCTCATCGCCCGGGCCGCGGCGCCGCCGGTGGACGACGTGCACCTCGACGTGCCCGGCTCGCTCCACGCCGACGCGCTCGTCAAGTACACGCCGCTGCGGTTGCTCCGACTGCTCGATCGGTGGTTCGTGCGACAATGCGCCTCCGTAGTGGGCGATGGATGTCTCGCCGTCTGGGTAGGGCGGCGGCCCTCGCGGCCGCCCGGCGAAACAGTCGACGGGTACTCGTGTCTGGCCGGGCGGGGACGAGCCCCGCCCCTACCCAGACGAGGAAGTCGCATTGACGCCGGCATGCGTCGATTCGCTCGCGGCGTGCGAAGTCTCCCGAGCGGAAGCGAGGGAGGAGGCGCACGCCGCGGGAGCCGGAGCGCAGCGAGGGAATCAGGTCGGCCGTCGAGCCCCTTTGGGCGAGCGGCCGGCCGGTGCGCCGAAGGCGCAGATTCCCGAGCAAGCGAAGGCGACGGTCAGAAGTTCAGCGCCCCCTCGGGAGTGAAGAAGCGGTCGTCGATCTTCGCGGGCTGAACTTCCAGATACTCGAGGCGCGTCAGCGTGCCGGGAGCGCCGGCGAGCTTGTCGCGGATCTCCATCTCCGCGACGACGGTCCGGCCGGAGACCTTCTGGAACTTCGTGAAGACGACGTCCTTCGCCTCTTTTCCGGACGGCAGGGAAAAGAGGAGCCGACAGGGCACGCGCTCCTTCTCGTCGAACCAGAGGACGACTCCGGGATAAGGAGACGCCTCCGACGTCGCCGTGAGGTCGAGGACGCGGCAGCTCCGGCCGCCGACCTCCTCGCGCTCCGGGCGGAGCGCGGCCTGGTAGTCCTTCGCGAACTCGACCCGGGCGACGTCGCCGACCGAGGCCCCGCCGAGCAGCCGCTGGTTCGGTGTGATCGGAAGCGCCCGCGAGGCGCCGGGCACGAGGAGCCACATCTTCGGGCCGACATTCAGGATCTTGCGGCCGTCGTTCTTGCCGCCGCGAAAGACGATCAGACCCCGATCCTCCCCCTTCGTGTAGATCCGGAAGTCCGCCGAACCGGTGACCTTCCCGCCGGTCGACCTGGCTCGCGCGCGCGGTGATGACCGCTTCGGAGAACGCGTTGCGGACGCGATCCACCTCCTCGAGCCACGCTCGGATCTGGTCCGGCGTCTCCGCCCCGGCCGCGGACGCCGCCGCCGCAATCAGGAGGACCGCCGGCCCGAGCCCGAAGAGTCCGACCGCGCGAGACAGCCTGAACCGGAACCGAAACCGCATCGCCCGTTCGAACGCCCGGCGCGGTACCGCCTCTTCCCCGCCGCTCACACATGCGCCAGCGCCTCGACGATCGACAGCCGCGAGGCCCGGCGCGCCGGGAAGTACGCCGCGATCGCCATCGTGAGGATCATCGCGAGGAGGCCCGCGCCGTAGGCGAGCGGATAGGCGCGCACGTTGATCGGCAGGCCGTGCGTCGCCCCGGGGGGCGGCGGCAGGATGATGCCCGAGGCGTTCAAGACGGACCGGATCGCGAGCGCGATCACCGCGCCGGCCACGCACCCGGCGACCGCGAGGAGGACCCCCTCGGCCAGGAACATCCGGAGGACTCCGCCGGGCCGCGTGCCGAGGGCGCGCAGCGTGCCGATCTCGCGCGTTCGCTCGGTGACCGCCATCGTCATGACGATCGCCGCCGCCAGGATCACGATCACGACGAGCACCGCGCCGACGAACCCGAAGATGCCGATGTAGAGGAGGCGCACCTGGCCGTAGAAGACCGCGAGCTCCTTCCAGTGCCGCACCGCGACCGGGTAGCCCGCAGCGGTCAGGGCCCGCTCGATCCGCCGCGCGGCCTCCCGTTCGTCGGCGCCGGGCTCGAGAAATACGACGAGCTTCGAGACGGTCCCGGGAGACTGGAGCAGGCGCGCGGCGAGCGCGACGCCGATCGCCACGTACCGGTCGTTCAACTCCTTGATCCGAACGTCCGCGAGGCCGACGACGGTCGCGTCCACGGCGTTCAGCGTCGCGTCCGGCGTCGTCGCCATGAGCGTGACCGAGTCGCCCGGCTTGACGGCGAGCGCGGAGGCGATTCCCGTGCCGAGCACGACGCCGTCGCCCCCGTCGCCCGAAAGGTACTTCCCCGAAGTGATGAGCTCCCCGGCGTACGTCGCCTTCGCCTCGGGCTCCGGATCGACGCCCACCCCCAGAAACGGCACCGAGCGGGCCCCGTTGGTCGCGAGCCCCACGAAGTCGATCCGCGGGATGACCGATTCGACCGCCGGATCGCCCGCCGCGATCGCCCGCGCGCGCGCCGCGTCGCGCAGGCCGAACTCGAGGGTCGTCTGCTCGGTCCCGGCCACGGCGCGGCGGTCCACGACCTGGAGCTGCCCCACGCTCCGGATCGTCCCCTCCTTCAGCCCCTCGAAGGACTGCGCGATGAACCCCCCGGCGAGCGCGACCGCCGCGAAGCCGAGCGCCACGACGGCGCCCATGAGCAGCGTCCGCCGCCGCTGGCGGAGGAGATTTCGCCAGGCGAGCGCGAGGGCGCTCATCGCGACGCGTCCCCCTCGATCCGGCCGTCGTGCAGCGAGACGACGCGGCGGGCTCGCGCCACGACCCGCGGGTCGTGGGTCGCGAAGAGAAACGCGACTCCCCGGCGATCGCACGCCTCGCGCATCAGGTCCAGGATCCCCTCCGCGGTCACCGAATCGAGATTCGCCGTCGGCTCGTCGGCGAAGACGACTTCCGGGCGGTTGGCCAGGGCGCGGGCGATCGCGACCCGCTGGCGCTGCCCTCCGGAAAGGAGGTCCGGACGCACGCCGGCCTTATCCGAGAGGCCGACCGCTTCGAGGAGCTCCTTCGACCTCCGGGAGCGCTCGGCGGCGCCGACCCCCGCGAGCGCCATCGGGAAAGCGACGTTCTCCTCCGCCGTGAGCACCGCGATCAGGTTGAACGTCTGGAAGACGAACCCGAAGCGATCCCGCCGCAGATCCGAGCGCTCGTTCTCCGAGAGCCGTCCGGCCTCGCGGCCCGCGACTTCGACGCGGCCTTCGTCGGGGACGTCGAGCAGCCCGAGCAGATTCAAGAGCGTCGTCTTGCCCGAACCGCTCGGCCCCTGGAGCGCGACGAATTCGCCGCGCCGGATCGCGAGGGAGACGTCTCGAACCGCCGGCACGACCGACGCGCCGAGATGATACGAGCGCGAGACGCCGACGGCGGCGACGGCGGAGTCGGACGCCCCGGCCGACCGGCCGCCGTTTTTCCCCGTCTCCGCCTCCCGTCTCGACAATTCCGCGAGCCCTCCCGAGGCGGCCGCAGTTTAGCCCGCCGGGCGCGCCGCGCGGCCCGGACCGCCGCCCCGGCCCGCGGTGGCGGGATTCCGGCTCCCGTGTTACCTTCTCCGATGGCCCGACGGCCTTCTCGGTGATTCCGTTGAACAGATCGACAGACAAACAGGCTCCGAGGCGCCAGCCGTCCCCGCTCTTCGCGCGCGCACGCGTCGGGATGGGTCTCGCTTCGCTCCTCGCGCTCCTCTCGGGGGCCCCGGCCGCGGCGCAGGATTCCGCCCCGCCGCCCGGCCCCACGCCGACTCCGGCCGCCTCCCCGTCCGCGGAAACGGCCCAGGCGCCGGTGCCGAAGACCCACGAGGAGGTCGTCGTCACGGCGGAGCGTGGTCCGGAGCCGCTCGCGGAGATCCCCGCTTCGGTCTCGGTGCTCAAGGCGGAACAGATCCGGCTCCTTCCGGCGCAGGATCTCTCGGAGCTCCTCGAGTTCCTGCCCGGATTCCACGCCCTCTTCCGCGAGACCTACGGAGGCCCTCCGCCGATCGTGACCTCGCGCGGCTTCTTCGGCGGAGGTGAGGCCGAGTACGTGCAGCTCCGTGTGGACGGCGTGCCCGTCGGCGACGTCGAGTCGGGCCTCGCCGACTGGCGCCGGATCCGCGCGGCCGACATCGAGCGGATCGAGGCCCTCCGCGGGCCCGCCTCGTCGCTCTACGGAGACACCGCGCTCGGCGGCGTCATCCAGGTCTTCACGCGGGAAGCCGCGTCGAGGGGGAGCGCGGCGTCCATCTCGGCGTCGGGGGGAAGCTTCGGAACGGCCGCGGCGGATCTCGGCTGGAACTTCGGCGGCGAGGCTCTTTCGGGCGGCGTGGCCGGGACGTACTTCCGAACCGACGGCTACCGCGAGCACAACGGCGAAGAGAGCGGGATCCTGCGCCTCTCCGGCTCGACGGCCCTGGCAGGCGGCCGCTTGAGCTTCGAAGCCGCCGGAAGCCGCGACCAGCGCGACGATCCGGGGTCGCTCGACGGAACCGAATACGCGGCGGACGACCGGCAGTCCGACCCGCTCTACCGCTACGACCACACCGACACCGACCGGGGGCGGCTCGCCGTCTCCTACCGGCGCGACGAAGGCCCCGTTCCCTTCGGCGGCACGATCTACGGCGGCGCGCGCGAGGCGGGGATCCTCCGCACGCTGCTCGTCGCGCCCGGCTTCGGCAACCGCACGTTTCGGGATCTCCACTCCGGCATCTTCGGGGGCATCCTCGAGGGAGAGAAGACGCTCCGCCTCTTCGGGCTCGGGAGCCTCTGGCGCGCGGGCGGCGAGGCTTCGCACGAGACGCTGCGGACGAACTACCGCTTCGTGGACGACGACGGCGCCCGCGGACCGATCGTCTCCCGCGAGGAGGGGGACCGGGACCGCTTCGCGTTCTACTTCACCGGGGATCTGCGGCTGACCGAGCGCGTCCGCCTCTCCGGAGGCATCCGCTGGGACCGCATCGCCGACAACTTCCAGGTCGAGGCGAAGGAGACGTCGCAGGATGCCTGGTCGCCGCGGGTCGGGTTGAACGTTCGGGTCGGGGATCTCGCGGGCGCGCCGGTCGCTCTCTACGTCCAGGCCTCGAAATCCTTCAAGGCGCCCACACTCGACCAGCTCTTCGATCCCCACCCCTTCCAGGACTTCGAAGGCAACACGTTCTCGATCTCCAATCCGAACCTCGTGCCGCAGTCGGCCAAGAACCTGGAGGTCGGGATTTCCCAGCAGGGCCCGGTGATCCAGTGGGACGCCCTGGCCTACCGCATGACGGTGGACAACGAGATCGACTTCAACCCGGCGACGTTCTCCTACGAGAACATCGGCGCGAGCCTGCACCGCGGCGTCGAGACGACGGTGCGCGTCGCGGCCGGCCCGGACCTCTCCCCCTTCGTGTCCTACGCCTGGTCGCGCGTCGAGTCGCGCACCGGCGAGCACGAGGGCAAGCAGCTGAAGAACATCCCCGAGCACCTGGTCCGCGCCGGCCTCCTCGCGAGGCTGCCGGCCGGGTTCGAGGCGTCGGCGATCTGGACCTGGATGGGCCGCCGCTGGCTCGACGACGACAACGTCTATCCCGCTCGAGGACGCCTCGACGGTAGACGTGCGCTTCTCGAAGAACTTCGGCAACCTGCGCGCTCGCCTCGATCTCTCGAATCTCACGAACACGAAGTACAGCCAGTACGGGTTCGCCCTCTTCGACTTCTTCTCGGGCGCGAATGTCCCCTACTACTATCCGGGCGCCCGTTTCGCCGCGCGCGTCGGCATCGACTGGAGGCCCTAGCCGCGCATCACCCTCTCCCGGTGACGGGAGAGGGATTAGGCTGGCTGCCCCTCTCCCCCGAAGACGGGGGCGAGGGAATCTCCTGTTAGAGAATGCCGCCATGTCGGACCGTACCGGCGACTGGCCTCCCCTCCCGCTCGCCGAGTGGCGGGACACCTACTCGACGCTCCACATGTGGTCCCAGATCGTGGGGAAGGTCCGGCTCGCCCTCGCGCCGCCTGTCAACCACTGGTGGCACGTCCCGCTCTACCTTCACGACCGCGGCCTGACGACCTCGGCCATCCCCTACCGATCCGAAGCGTTCGAGATCCGGTTCGATTTTCTCGATCACCGGCTCGTCATCGAGAAGAGCTCCGGCGACTTCCGCCTGATCGAGCTCGCGCCGCGCAGCGTCGCCGATTTCTACCGCGAGTTCCGAGAGGCCCTGAACTCACTCGGCATCGAAGTCGCGATCTGGAAGATGCCGGTCGAGATTCCCGACCCCATCGCCTTCGATCGGGACGATCAGCACGCATCGTACGACCGGGACGCCGTGCGGCGCTTCTGGCAGATTCTGCTGCGGATCGTCCCGATCTTCGAGGAATTCCGCGGCCGGTTCCTCGGCAAGTCGAGCCCGGTCCACTTTTTCTGGGGGAGCTTCGACCTCGCGCTGACCCGCTTCTCCGGCCGCCGCGCCCCCGAGCGCGCGGGCGCGGACCGGATCACGCGCGAGGCCTATTCGCACGAAGTGATCAGCGCCGGATTCTGGCCCGGCGGAGGCGGCCTCGAGGGGGCCGCCTTCTACTGTTACGCGGCGCCCGAGCCCGAGGGCTTCTCGAACGCGGCGATCCGGCCGGCCGGAGCCGGATACCACGAGGGGCTGCGCGAGTTTCTCCTCCCCTACGACGACGTCCGAGCGGATCCCTCGCCGCGCGAGGCGCTCCTCGCCTTTCTCCAGAGCGGCTACGAGGCCGGCGCGTCGCTCGGCAAATGGGACCGCGGCGCGCTCGAGCGCGCCTGAGGAGCCGTTACCGCTTCTTCCCGGACGGCGCCCCGGCCGTGAGGTGCGCCTCGACGAACCAGAGCCACTTGTCCGTGCCGCGCGAGATCTCGGTGAAGATGTCGGCGGTGGCGGCGTCGCCCAGGTCGTCGGCCTCGCCGATCGCCCGCCGCACGCGCTCGCCGTAGGCCGCGAGGGCCGCGGACAGCGCCTCGACGTGCTGGCGGTCCGACGCGATGTCGAGCGGATATTCGTCGAGCTCCGACCTCTCCGCGGCGGTCCGCGCCGTCCCCTCGGCGACGCCGCCCAGCTGCACGGCCCGCTCGGCCAGCAGATCCACGTAGCCCTCGACATCCTCGTTGACTTCGTCGAAGAGCTTGTGGAGCGCGATGAAGGAGGGCCCCTTCACGTTCCAGTGCGCCGTCTTCGTCTGGGTCTGGAGGTCGATCGAGTCGGCCAGACGCTGATTGAGGAGCGCCACGAGCTGGCGGCGGGACTTCTCGGGCAGGTCGTTCTTCGTCGGGTTCAGGCGTTGGATGCGGAGTGGTGCGGATTCCATGAGAAAGCTCCTTTCGCGGTTCCCGGGAAGCACATCTCGGGCCAGCCGCCCGACACGCTCTCCCATCTTATATATGCCGCGAAGTGGGCATGAGATTCGGCGCGGGCCGGCCGGAGACAAGAGGCGCCCTGGCTTGGAGCCGAGGCGGCTCACTCCGGCAGGCGGCAGTAGCAGTAGACGAATTCCTGTTCCGTGCCCCAGGGCGTCACGTGCGTTTCGCGCGTGTCGCCGATCCTCGAGAAGTCGCCGCCGAATTCGGAGTGGAGTGCCTCCGGCGTGAAGCGCAGGACCTCGAGGCCGCTGCACTTCTCCGGCCCGTGCGGCCCGAACGTGGCCACGACGATGTGCCCCCCCGGCTTCAAGGATCTCTTGACGTTCTCGACGTACTTCTCACGGGCCCTCGCGTCGAGAAGGAAGTGAAACACCGCCCGATCGTGCCAGAAGTCGAACGCTCGCTCCGGCAGTCGAGCCTCGACGACGTCGGCGCAGATCCAGTGAACGCCGGCGGCGCGCGGCCCGAGGCGAGCGCGTGCGGTGTCCAGAGCCTCCTCGGAGATGTCGAGGACCGTGACGTTCGAGTACCCGAGGTCGAGAAGATCGTCGACGAAGGTGGAGGCTCCTCCCCCGACGTCGATGACCGCCGCCGATCGAGGGAGCTTCGCCGCGGCGACGAACGCGAGCGACCGCTCGAGATGCGGACGGTACCAGCTGACGCGCTCCGACGGCTTCGACGAGTAGATGTTGTCCCAGTGATTCTTGGTAGTCATCGTCGGGCCGAGACCTCGAGTTGCCGGCTCCGAGTTCCGGACTCTCGAAAATCTTCCGCGGAAAATTGTACGTCCGTCCGAACGTGGCACGAAGGAAGCATGGCGGAAGCGTGTGGGAGTCGAACCCACCCGTCCCGGCAGAACCGCGACGCCGACGGATTTGAAGTCCGCGAGGGTCACCGGACCCCGTGCGCTTCCCCGGCCGGGATTATGTCAGCGGAAGGCCTGCCGCCTACGTGCCCTTCGACCCCCGCGCCCCGCTGGAAAACATGGGCCCGGCTGCCGCGATCCAGGCGAGCAGAAGCGTCAGCGCCTCGATCCACCCCTGCTCATGGGCTTCGCACGAGCCGGGCTCGAGGAGCCCCGTGTGGCGGAGCTTCAGGCGGCTGCCGCCGCCCGCGCGGGGCTCGAGGTCGAAAGAGAGGAGCGTCTCCTGGTCCGGGTACTCGGGCGAGAACCAGGTCATCACGAGCCGCTTCGGCGGATCGACTTCCCGGACGACGCCGTGCACGACGGCGGTCTTGCCGCCGCCCATCGCGAACTCGAAGCGGTACAGGCCGCCCGGTCGCAGGTCGTATTGCGCCTTCGAGATCCCTCCGACACCCGTCCACCAGCGAGCGAGGTCCTCCGGATTGGTCAGCGCCCGGAAGACGCGCTCCGGCGGCGCGGCGAACTCCCGCGTCAGCTCGAGCTCCCCCCTCGTCCGATCGGCGCTCATGGGCGGCTCCTTTCCTTCGAATCCCCTTCCCGCGCGACGTATGCCGCGAGCTCGTCCAGACGCGCGTTCCAGAACGCCTCGTACCGGTCGATCCAGCGCGCCGCGGCGGCGAGCGGGGAGGGCGTCAGCTCGTAGATCCGGCGCCGTCCGTCGCGCCGCGCCCGCACGAGGCGCGCCTCCCGCAGGACGCGCAGGTGCTTGGCGATCGCGGGGCGCGACGAGGGAAAGCGCCCCGCGAGCTCGCCGGCGGATCGGCGTCCCCGGGAGAGCTCGTCCAGGAGGCGCCGACGCGTCGGCTCGGAGATCGCGTGGAAGACGGCCTGGCTGCGATGTGTAACCATAGGGTTACATGATATGGCGAGTTCGGATGCGAAACAAGCCTCTGGACGTAGGGGCGGGGCTCGTCCCCGCCCGTGGTGATTTCGCACGGCGGCGACCGCTATGCCGGGCGGCCGCGAGGGCCGCCCCTACACAGACCGCTGCTCGATTCGCCCTCCGAATGATGACCGCGAGCGGCGCGGGACGCGTTCTCCCCTAGTTCGACGACTTGACGTCCTTGAGGATTCCCGGCTTGCCGCGGTACTGGTCCGCGCGGACGTGGCCGTCCGGGTCCACCGCGAGGGCGGCCCGCGTGAAGATCTTCCCGTCGCCGCTGCCGAACTCGGGGACGAAGAATGAGAGCACCGTGAAGGGATAGTCGACCGACTGCGAACCGTCGGTGACCTCCTCGTACTGGAGCGTCCTCGAGGTGATCACGTAGTACTGGACGCCTTTGTCGCTCGGCTCGGCCACGATCAGATCCACCGCGTACTCGACGGCTCCGAGCAGGAATCTCCCCTGGGACATCCCTCGGATCGCGTTGACGAGGGCCTGCTGGCCCCCCTCCTCGAGCACTTTCTTCAAGGGGAGCGCCCGGTCGCGGGTCATGGGGTTCGAGACGACGATGGTGAACCCCATCTGACGCGTGCCCTGCGACGTCTCGACGACGGCCATCGCCGTGAACGTTCCGTCGACGCTCGGATCCCCCGCCCGGACCGCCGGCGCCGCGGCCACGAAGGAGACGAGAAGCGCCCGCGCAATCCCCCGCATCGCCGTCAACACTATCAGGAAGGGCTGGCGGCGTTCGAGCCGCGCGCCGGCCCCGGCTAGAATCGCCGCGGTCGCCGGAATGACACCCGAAGAGAATGACCTGCTGACCCGCGTCGGCCCGGGCACGCCGATGGGGGCGCTCCTGCGCCGATACTGGCTCCCGCTGCTCGAATCGGGCGAGGTCGGCCCGCCCGACGGCCCGCCGCAGCGCTTTCGCCTCCTGGGAGAGGACCTCGTCGTCTTCCGCGACACGGACGGGCGCGTCGGGCTCCTCGCCGAGGCCTGCCCGCACCGCCGGGCGTCTCTCTTCTTCGGCCGCAACGAAGAGCGGGGCCTCCGCTGCGTCTACCACGGCTGGAAGTTCGACGCGGCCGGCCGCTGCCTCGAGATGCCGACCGAGCCGCCCGAGAGCCGTCTCCGCGAAGGCGTTCGCGCGGCGGCGTACCCCTGCCGCGAGCAGAACGGGATCGTCTGGGCGTACCTCGGGCCGAGCGCCGACCCGCCCGCGCCTCCGGAGCTCCCCTGGGCGCTCGTCCCTCCGGCGCACCGCGGCTCGCTCAAGTATCAGCGCGCCTGCAACTGGCTCCAGGCCCTCGAAGGGGACATCGACACCGCGCACCTCGGCTGGCTGCACTCGCGATTCGCGCTCGGCCGCGAGCGGGAAGTCGCCTTCGGCGGGGAAGACCGGCTCCGCGACGTCGCCGTCCGCGACCCGAGGCCGGTTCTCCACGTCGTCGACACGCCGGCCGGCGTCGTCATCGGCGCGCGCCGCGACCACGACGGCGGACAGCACTACTGGCGGATCACGCAGTTCCTGATGCCGGTCTTCACGAGCGTGCCGGCGATCGGCCGCCGGCGCCGCGCGAAGGTCTGGGTGCCGCTCGACGACGAGCACACGCTCGTGTGGGAGCCGAACTGGGATCCGGCCGAGCCGCTCTCGGAGGAGGATCGGGGCGGCCGGAAGGGGCGCGTGCCGGCGAGCGGGATGCTCCCCGACGGAAGCGGCGGGCTCGAGCGGGGCCGCTTCGCCGCGCGCCTCGAGAACGACTACCGGGTCGACCGCACGCGTCAGCGCTCCTCGAATTTCAGCGGGATCGAGGAATCGCCGCCGCTCCAGGACGCCGCGGTTCAGGAGAGCATGGGGCCGATCGTGGACCGCAGTCTCGAGCATCTCGGCTCGAGCGACGCCGCGATCATCCGCGTCCGACGCCGCCTCCTCGACGCCGCGCGCCGCCTCGCGGATTCCGGCGACGAGCCGCCCGGGATCTCGGATCCCGCGGCCTACCGGCGACACGGCTGTCAGCTCGTCCTCCCGCCGGACGCCGACTGGCTCGAGGCCTCCGCCACCCTGCAGACGACCTGAAGTCGCCGCGAGACTGCCTCGACGAAGCGCGACGCGCCTTGACGCGGCCTCCCGCCCCCGACTAGAGTCCGCGGTCGACCGCGGCCCGCCTGCTCCCGGTCTTCATCTTTTCGCCCGGCGCCGGAAGTCGCTGGCCGGCAGGAACTTGGGGACGCCGCGAAACGCGAAGGCGGCAATTCCGAACCCCGGACCCGAAGTTTCGCGTAGAAACAGGAATGGGACTCCTCGAACCGGACGCTTTCACTGCAGAGAAGCACACCGCGCCCCGACCGGGCGGCGCGGCGGAATCGCGCGCTTCGCACGTTTCGATATCCGGCTCTTTTCCCGCGCGACGGAGGTCTTCGATGGCAAAGCGGATGATCCTGATGCTCCTGGGCGTCCTGGTCCTGGTCGGCGCCCTGGCGGCGGTCAAGACGAAGCAGGTCCGGGCCGGCATGAAGCAGCAGGCCGCTTTCCGGCCGCCGCCCGAAGCGGTCACGACGGTCGTCGCCAAGCAGGAGGCGTGGGCGGACAACCTGGCCGCCATCGGGACCGTCGTCGCCGTTCGCGGCGTCACGGTGAGCGCGGACCTGCCCGGGATCGTGGACAAGATCCATTTCGAGTCGGGCCAGGCGGTCCGCGAAGGGGCGGTGCTGGTCGAGCTCGATACGCGCCAGGAGCGCGCCCAGCTCGCCGCCGCCGAGGCCCAGCGCGAGCTCACGCGGCTGAACCTCGAGCGGATGAAGGGCCTCTCCGATCAGGGGGTGGCGCCCAAAGCGGACTTCGACCGATCCGACGCGGAGGAGAAGCAGGCGGTGGCCAGGGTCGGCGAGATCCAGGCGACCATCGAGCGCAAAACGATCCGGGCGCCCTTCTCCGGAGTCCTGGGTCTCCGGCAGGTGAACCTCGGCCAGTATCTCGACGGCGGGGCGGCGATCGTGCCCCTGCAGGCGCTCTCCCCGATCTACGTGAACTTCGCCGTGCCGCAGCAGCGGGCCGCGGAGCTGCGAACGGGCGAAACGGTGAGCGTCACGGCCGAAGTGGCCGGCGTCTCCACCTCGGGCAAGCTCACGGCGGTGGACTCCGTCGTGGACGCGGCGACGCGCAACGTGCAGGCGCAGGCCACGCTCGCCAACGCCGACGCCCGGTTGAAGCCCGGCATGTTCGTCCAGGCGAGTGTGGGTCTCGGCAAGAGCCAGAGCGTGATCGCCCTGCCCGCTTCGGCGATCAGCTACGCGCCGTACGGCGACTCCGTCTTCATCGTCGAGGAGATGAAGGACCCGAAAGGCCAGGCCTACCGCGGCGTGCGCCAGCAGTTCGTCAAGCTGGGTGCCGGCCGCGGCGACCAGATCGCCGTGCTTTCCGGCGTCAAGCCCGGGCAGGAAATCGTGACCTCCGGCGTCTTCAAGCTCCGCTCCGGCGCGGCCGTCCAGGTCAACAACAAGGTGCAGCCCGGCAACAACCCGGCGCCCAAGCCCGAGGACAGCTAAATGAAGCTCACGGATCTCTTCATCAAGCGGCCGGTCCTGGCCATCGTCGTCAATCTCGTCATCCTGATCGCCGGAATCCGGGCGATCCGGTCCCTGTCGGTCCGGCAGTATCCGCGCAGCGACATCGCGGTCGTGAACGTCACGACCGTCTACGTGGGCGCGAACGCCGACCTCGTGCGCGGCTTCATCACGACGCCGCTCGAGCGCGTCATCGCGAGCGCCGACGGCATCGATTACATCGAGTCTTCGAGCGCCCAGGGCGCTCTCCACGATCACGGTGCACCTGAAGTTGAACTACGACACCAACGCCGCCCTGACCCAGATCCAGGCGAAGGTCGCGCAGGTCCGAAACGACCTGCCGCCGGAAGCGCAGGCCCCGATCATCGACCTGCAGACGGCCGACAGCCAGTTCGCCGCGATGTATCTGGGCTTCGCGTCCGAAGACCTCGACCAGAATCAGATCACCGACTACCTCGTGCGCGTCGTGCAACCGAAGCTGACCGCCGTCAGCGGCGTGCAGAGAGCCGACATCCTCGGCGACCGCACCTTCGCCATGCGCGTCTGGCTGAAGCCCGACCGGATGGCGTCCCTCGGCATCTCGCCCTCTCAGGTGCGCGACGCTCTCGCCGCGAACAACTACCTGTCGGCCCTCGGCAAGACCAAGGGCTCCATGGTCTCGGTCAACCTCGTCGCCAACACGAACCTGAAGACGGCCGAGGAGTTCCGCCAGCTCGTCGTCAAGGAGGACAAGGGGGTCGTCGTCCGCCTGGGTGAGATCGCCGACGTCGTGCTCGGAGCGGAGAACTACGATTCGGACGTCCGCTTCAACGGCCAGACGGCGACGTTCATGGGCATCTGGGCGCTGCCGACGGCCAACTCGCTCGAGGTCGTCGGCCGGGTCCGCGAGGCCATGAAGGAGATCCAGGCCCAGCTGCCGGTCGGCATGACGGCCGGAATCCCCTACGACTCGACGGGCTACATCCGCGACGCGATTCGCGAGGTCCTGAAGACCCTGTCCGAGACGCTCCTGATCGTCATCATCGTCATCTTCCTCTTCCTCGGCTCGGCGCGCTCGGTGCTGATCCCGGTCGTCGCGATCCCGATCTCGCTCGTCGGCGCCGTGTTCCTGATGCTCGTCGCGGGCTTCACGATCAACCTTCTGACGCTTCTCGCGATCGTCCTCTCCGTCGGTCTCGTGGTCGACGACGCCATCGTGATGGTCGAGAACGTGGAGCGCCACATCCAGCTCGGCCAGCGCCCGCTACGACGCGGCGGTCGCCGCCGCGCGGGAGCTCGTCGGACCGATCATCTCGATGACGATCACGCTGGCGGCCGTCTACGCCCCGATCGGTCTCCAGGGCGGACTGACGGGCTCCCTCTTCCGGGAATTCGCTCTCACGCTCGCGGGAGCGGTGATCATCTCCGGCGTCGTCGCGCTGACGCTCTCGCCGATGATGAGCTCGCGCCTCCTGCGGAGCGGGGACGCCGAGCACGGCTTCGCCGGCATGGATCAACCGGCACTTCGAGTGGGTTCGGAAGACCTACCGGCGCCTGCTCGTCGCAGACGCTCGCCTACCGCCCCGTCGTCCTCGTCCTCTGGGCGATCGTCGTTCTCCTGATCGTCCCCTTCTACCTCTTCTCGCAGCGCGAGCTCGCGCCGATCGAGGACCAGAGCGTCGTCTTCGGGATCGTCCAGGCGGCTCCCAACGCCACGCTCGACCAGACGCGGCTCTTCGCCGACCAGGTCAACGACGTCTATCCTCGTTTCCGGAGAGCGAGAGCATCTTTCAGATCACGTCGCCCAACGGGGGCTTCGGCGGAATGGTCACGAAGCCCTGGGCGATCCCGCAAGAAGAGTACGGGACAGCTCCAGATGGAGACGGCCGGGAAGCTCTCGCAGATCCCCGGGGTGCGGGTCATTTCGCTCGTGCCGCCCGCGCTTCCGGGCGGAGGCAGCTTCCCGGTCGACTTCGTCATCGCCTCGACCGCGGACCCCGAGCGGCTGAGCGTCTTCGCGAACACGCTCGTGCAGAAGGCCTTCGCGAGCGGCCTCTTCATGTTCGCGGACTCGGACGTCAAGTTCGACCAGCCCCAGACCGAGGTCGTGTTCGACCGCGACAAGCTGCGATCGCAGGGCGTCGACCTCTCGGAGGCGGGCAAGGACCTCTCGACCATGCTCGGCGGCAACTACGTGAACCGTTTCAGCGTCCAGGGCCGAAGCTACAAGGTGATTCCGCAGATCAAACGGGCGGAGCGCCTGACGACCGACCAGCTCTCCGAGATCTACGTCACCGGCGCCGGCGGCAAGCTCGTGCCGCTCTCGACCTTCGCGACGCTGAAGACGACGACCGAGCCGCGGGAGCTGAAGCGGTTCCAGCAGTTGAACGCCGTCCATATCCAGGGAGTCATCCCGCAGGGCGTGTCGCTCGACAAGGCGCTGCGCTTTCTCGAGGACGAGGCGCGGCAGATCCTTCCGCCCGGTCAGGGTTTCGCCATCGACTACGCCGGCGAATCGAGGCAGCTCCGAACCGAAGGGGGGAAGTTCCTTCGGCACGTTCCTGCTCTCGGCGATCCTGATCTACCTCGTGCTGGCGGCCCAGTTCGAGAGCTTCCGCGACCCCTTCATCATCCTGGCGGGCTCGGTGCCCCTGGCGCTCTCGGGAGCGCTGCTCTTCTCTTTCCTCGGGCTGACGACGCTGAACATCTACAGCCAGGTCGGCCTGATCACGCTCGTCGGCCTGATCTCGAAGAACGGCATCCTGATCGTCGAGTTCGCCAACAAGCTCCAGGAGAAGGGACAGGCCAAGCTCGCCGCCGTGATCGAAGCCGCGGCGACGCGACTGCGCCCGATCCTGATGACCACGGCCGCCACCGTCATGGGCCACCTGCCGCTCGTCTTCGCGCGGGGTCCGGGCGCCGGGGCGCGCAACTCGATCGGAATCATGCTCGTCAGCGGCATGATCATCGGCACGGCCTTCACGCTCTTCGTCGTGCCGTCGATCTACGTGCTCCTGGCCAGGACCCACACCGCGGCCGAGGCGAACGTGGACGAGCGCGAAGCCCGCGTCCGCGAGTTGAAGGAAGCCGCGATCTAATCCGCTCCCGCGAGGGAGCGTCGGGTGTTCAGGGCCGCCGCAGCCGCGGCGGCCTCGACATCCCTCTCCACGACGCCCACACGAATCCCGCCGCGGTCAGCGCGGCGAGAGCGATCTTCGTCACGTCGAAGATGGGCTTCACGCGGACCCCCTCGGGCGAGGCCACGATGACGGCGACTCCGCGCGAGAGGGTACGGCCCCCGCCCCCGCCGCCGCCTCCGCCGCCGCTGCGCGAGGCGCCCCGGCGGGCCGTGTCTCGACCGCTTCCCGAGCCCATGCCGACGCCGGCGACCGTCAGCACCTCCGCCGCGGGGATCAGAAGTGAGTCCCCGTGACGGATCGGCTCGCCGAAGACTCGCGTGACGTCGGCCGCCGCGATCAGCCTCTCCATCACGGCCGCCGCGCGACTGCCCGCCTCCCTCGCCGCCGGGACCTCCCCGGCCGTCCGCTCGACCACGGTTCACCTCCCGAGGAAAGCTCGCGCAAGCCGCCGCCGCCGGCGCCGCCGCGCGAGGAGCCCGACGGCGAGCCCCGCCGCGAGCAACGTCCACTGAATCTCTCGAGTCCGGTCCGGGATCCGGAGGAGGCGGCGCTTCCCCGCTTCTTCGATCTCGACGCCGAAGGGACGGCTCCAGAGGAAGCCTCCCACGACGCCCGGCGCGCGCAGGAAGAGGGCGCGCGAGACCGGCACCAGCCGCCGGCCGTCCGCTTCCCACCCGCGGCCGCGCGTCGTCTCGAGCATGCGGCGTAGCTTATCCAGATCGGGGCGGAGCTCGCGAATAGGCTGAGGTCGCTCGTCGAGGACTCCTCGGAATGACAGACCAGGTTCCATGGGCCGGGGCGAGCCCCGCCCCTACATTCGGATGAACGATTCACCGGCCGTCTGTGTAGGGGCGGCCCTCGCGGCCGCCCGCTAGAGCCGGACACTCCGAGCGAGGGCAGGCTCCCGAGCCCGGTAAGCCCGAGCAGCCCCACTGCACGTCTCTCCCCCGCTAGAATCGCTGCACTCCCATGCCCCTCGCCCCCGGCTCCCGCTTCGGCCCGTACGAGATCCTGGCGCCCCTGGGCGCCGGGGGCATGGGAGAGGTCTACCGCGCCCGGGATCCCCGCCTCGACCGCGAAGTCGCGATCAAGATTCTCCCCGAGAAGCTCGCCGGCGATTCACCGGCGCTCGCGCGCTTCGAGCGCGAGGCGAAGGCCGTCGCGGCGCTCTCGCACCCGAACATCCTCGGCATCTACGACGTCGGGTCTGACGGCGGCCGAACCTACGCGGTCATGGAGCTCCTCGTCGGCGAGACCTTGCGCGAGAGGCTCGCCGAGGGTGTGCTCCCCCAACGCAAGGCGCTCGAATACGCGCAGCAGATCGCGCAGGGCCTGGCCGCGGCGCATGAGAAGGGGATCGTCCACCGGGATCTCAAGCCCGAAAACCTCTTCCTGACTTCCGACGGACGAATCAAGATCCTCGACTTCGGGCTGGCGCGGGTCGTGGCCGAAACCTCGGGAGGCACGCAGTCGCCGACGGTCGCGGCGGCGACGGAGCCGGGGACGGTCATGGGCACGGTCGGCTACATGTCTCCCGAGCAGGTGCGCGGGAAGCCGGCCGACGGACGGTCCGACATCTTCTCGCTCGGCTCGATCCTCTACGAGATGCTCTCGGGAGAGCGCGCCTTCCGCGGAGACTCGGCGGCCGAGACCATGGCGGCCATCGCCCAGAAGGATCCCCCGGAGCTCGCCGAGCCCTCGGGCCGGTTCCCCCAGTCGGTCGATCGAATCCTGCGGCATTGTCTCGAGAAGCGGCCGGAAGACCGCTTCGATACCGCCCACGATCTGGCCTTCGCGCTCGAGACGGTGCTCGGAGGTGCCTCCGCCCCGCGCGTCGCGGCGAGCCCCGAGAAGGCGAAGGCCGCGCCCGCGCGGTGGGCGCTCGCGGCGGCCCTCCTGCTCGCGGGCGCCGGCGCCGGAGCGTTTCTGGCGGCTCGACTGCGGGCGCCGGTGACCCCGACCTTCCGCCAGATCACATTTCACCGCGGCTTCATCGAGTCGGCGCGCTTTTCGCCCGACGCCCAGACGGTCCTCTACGGGTCCACTCGCCGCGACGAGCCCCTGCGCATCTATTCGACGCGCCTCGACTCGATCGAGTCGAGCAAACTCGACCTGCCGTCCGGCGCGACGATCCTCGGGATCTCCCGGACGGGAGAGATGGTCCTGCTCCTGGACAGCGTCCACCGCGGCTTCTGGAACCGGACGGGCACGCTCGCGCGTGCGGCGCTGGGGGGCGGCGCTCCGCGCGCGATCCTCGAGCACGTCACGGACGCGGACATCTCACCGGACGGCAGAAATGTCGCCGTGGTGCGCGAGATCGGCAAGCTCCAGCGGCTGGAGTTTCCGCTGGGCAAGGTCGTCTTGGAAACGGACGGCTGGGTGAGCTTCCCCCGCGTCTCCCGCGACGGGACCGAGGTGGCGTTTCTCGAGCACCCGAGCTACGGGAACGACGACGGATTCGTCAGCGTCGCGTCGTCCGGCGGGAAGGTCCGGCGTCTGACGCCCGAGCTGTCGGGCGCCCAGGGCCTCGCCTGGTCCGCCGACGGCGGGGAGATCTGGTTCACGGCGAATCCCCCCGGGGCGGCTTCCAAGGAATCGCGCTATCAGCTCTGGGCGGTGCGTCCGGGCGGAAAACGGCGCCTCGTCTACGGGCCGCCCATGAACTTGAAGCTCCACGACATCTCGGCGGCGGGCGCGGTGCTCATCGCCGGCGAAGACCGCCGCGGCGAAGTCGGAGGGTTGCTCCAGGGGGACGAGAAGGAACGCGACCTCTCGACGTGGAGCGACGAGGCGACCTCCGGGATCTCCGAGGACGGCTCCGTCTTTTCCGGCGTCGAGCAGAGCGCGCCGGGCACGGCGCTCGAGCCCTTCTTCTACTACCGCCGGGCGGGCGATCCGGCGCCGGTGCGGCTCGGCGCCGGGACGGCGTTCGGGATCTCGCCGGACGGGCGGTGGGTCGCGGCCCGGACGATGACGCCGGAGGGCGCCGTCAGACTGATGCTGTATCCGACCGGGCCGGGAGACCCGCGTCCGCTGCCGATCGGAAACATCCGCCCGAGAGCGGTCGTCCACGAGTACGCGCGCTGGTCCGCCGACGGCCGCTTCTACCTCTTCTCGGGATCGGAACCGGGGCGTCCGGCCAGGACCTGGCTCCTGGATCTCTCCGGCACGGCCCCGCCGCGCCCCGCGACTCCCGAGGGTTGTACGCTCGCCGTCCTCTCCCCCGACGGGGCCTCCGTCGCGGCGATCGATCCGAGCGGCAAGATGCTGATCTATCCCGTGGCGGGAGGCGCGGCGAGCGAGGTCCGGGGCGCGCTCCCGGGCGAGATACCCGCCGCGTGGGAGAGCTCCGGCAAGGCTCTCTTCGTCTGGGACCGCACCTGGCCCGCGCGCGTCTTCCGCCTCGAGCTCGAGACGGGACGCCGGACGCTGCACAAGGAGCTGGCCGCCGATTCCCTCGGCCTCCTCTACGGCAACCTGATCCTGACGCGCGACGGGAAGCACTACGTCTACCGCTTGAGACGAGCGCTCTCGGAGCTCTCCGTCGCGGAAGGGCTCCGATAGATGATCCGCCGAATCGCGCTCTACGTCCCGCCGCTTCTCGTCATCGCGTTCGAGCTCGGTCATCCGGTGCTTCGTCCGCCGATCTATCCGGCCGTCGCCCACCACCTCCCCTGGTGGCTGTACCTCCACCTCGCGAACCTGGCGCTCTTTCCCCTCCTCGGGCTATCGGCCTTCCTCCTCGTGAAGGGACTCGGCGGACGCGCCGCGACGCTCGCCCGCGCCGCGATCGCCTGCTACGTCCCCCTCTACGCCGCATTCGACGCGCTCGCCGGCATCGGGACCGGTATCCTCGTCCGGAGCGCGAGCGCCATGGACGAGACGCCGCGCGCGGCCGCGGAATCGCTGATCGATTCCTACTGGGGAAGCGGAGTCATCTTCGGGATCGCCGCGGCGGGCTCGATCGCCTGGATCCTCGCGATGCTCGCCGCCGCCGTCGCGGTGACGAAGCCCGAGCGCCGGCGGGCCGCGGCGACGCTCGCGGTCGCGATTTTCGCGGCCGACGGGTGGGCCATGAGGCTGATCCTGCCTCCCGCGGCCTCGATCCCGACGGTCTGGTGGGTCCTCGTCGCCGGCATGGGGCTCGCGATGCTCGCCGCGTCGCGCCGGCCGGCGCCGGCCCTCCTCGTGCTCGCGGGCGCCCTCTTCGGCGCCGGGCACTTCCCGCCGACCGGACCCATCGGAGCGGCGTGCTTCCTCGCGGCCGCCGCGCTCCGGGAGGTCTCCGATCGGGACGCCGCGGACGAGGAGAAGCCGAAGCGCGACCGGCGACGGCGCTAGATCGGAATCCAGCGCGTCAGGAACTGCATCCGGAGGCCGCCGTAGAAGTCCGCCCAGGCGTGCGCGATCATCCCGGGGCGGTGCTCCGGCGCGAAAGCGCGAGGAGCCCATAGAGCACTCCGAGCACGGTGATCACGACGACGTTCTGCGTCCCCTGGTAGCCGTGCGCGATCCCGAAGCAGATCGCCTGGACTCCGACGGCAGCCGCGGCGCTTCCCTTCATCGCCCGGACCTGCTGCTGCAGGTAGCCGCGGAAGACCGCCTCCTCGCAGAAGCCGGCCGTCAGGCAGACGAGGATCCAGACGGCGATCTCGCCGGCCGACTCGGACAGGAGCACGTCCACGGACTTGGCCATGTTCGGACCGAAGAGGCGGTGGACGCGACCCCCTGAATCCGGACTCCGGAATCCTGACTCCCGCTCACACTCCCCGCTACAATTCGCGAACGACGATGACGCTCTCTGCCGGAACGCACCTCGGCCCCTACGAGATCCTCGCCGCGATCGGTGCCGGCGGCATGGGCGAGGTCTACAAGGCGCGGGACACGCGTCTCGAGCGGACGGTGGCGGTCAAGATCCTCCCGCGCCACTTCGCCGAGGACGCGGAGATGCGCCGCCGTTTCGAGCGCGAGGCGAAGGCCATCTCGGCCCTCTCGCATCCGCACATCTGCGCCCTGCACGACGTCGGCTCCCAGGACGGCGTCGAGTACCTCGTCATGGAATTCCTCGACGGCGAGTCCCTCGCCGACCGGCTCGGCCGCGGATCGCTGCCGGCCGAGCAGGCGCTGCGATTCGGGATGGAGATCGCCGAGGCGCTCGCGGCGGCGCATCGAGCCGCGATCGTGCACCGCGACCTGAAGCCGGGCAACGTCATGCTGACGAAGTCGGGGGTGAAGCTGCTCGACTTCGGGCTCGCGAAGCCGGGCGACACGACCGTGCCGGTGCAGTCCACCCTTCCGACGCAGGCGCGCCCCTTGACCGAGCGCGGGACGGTGCTCGGCACGTTCCAGTACATGTCCCCCGAGCAGCTCGAGGGGAAGGACGCCGACGCGCGCAGCGACATCTTCTCGCTCGGCGCGCTGCTCTACGAGATGCTCACCGGGAAGAAGGCCTTCGCCGGAGGAAGTCAGGCGTCGCTCATCTCGGCGATCCTGACGGCCCAGCCGCCGCCGGTCTCGACGCTCGCCCCCATGGCCCCGCCCGCGCTCGACCGCCTGGTCCAGACCTGCCTCGCCAAGGACCCGGAGGACCGCTGGCAGTCGGCGGGGGACGTCGCCAAGGAGCTGCGCTGGATCTCGGAGGGCTCGGCCGCCGGCGTGGCGACGCCGGGAGGCGCCTCCGTGGCCTCGAAGCGCCGCTCTCGTGAGCGGCTCGCCTGGGGGGCCGCGGCGGTCGCGCTCGCCGCGGCGCTCGCCCTCGCGTACGCCCTGGCGAAGCAGCGTTCGGACCGGCCGGGTCCGATCCACTCCGCTCTCCTCCCTCCGGAGAAGATTTCGTTCCATCTCGTCGGGGACGACGCCGCTCCGATCGTTCTCTCACCCGATGGCGAGCGCGCCGTCTTCGGCGCCGGCACGACCCTCTGGGTCCAGTCGCTGCGAACGGGAGCCGCGACGCCGCTCTCGGGAACGGAAGGGGCGAAGTTCCCCTTCTGGTCGCCCGACGGGCGTTCGGTCGGATTCTTCGCGAACGGGAAGGTCAAGACCAAGGACGTCGCCGGAGGCCCGATTCAGATTCTTTGCGACGCGCCGAACGCCCGCGGCGGATCCTGGAGCAAGGACGGCGTGATCGTCTTCTGCGCCGACGTCCGGGGCGGACTCCAGCGCGTCCCGGCCACCGGGGGCACACCGGTGCCGGTGACTCGCATCGACCCGAAGCAGCACACGACCCATCGCTGGCCCTGGTTCCTGCCGGATAGCCGGCGCTTCCTGTACTTCGCCGCGAGCCACGACAGCCCGCTGTCGGATCAGAACGGCATCTACGTGGGCTCGCTCGATGGCAAGGAGAACCGGCGTCTCACGCAGGCGTTCGGCAGCGCCCAGTACACGTCGGGATGGCTTCTGACCGTGCGCGAGACGATCCTGACCGCCCAGCGCTTCGACCCGTCGACGGCGACCCTCAGCGGATCGCCGGTGCGCGTTCAGGAGGACGTGCACCTCGATCGAGGCACCTGGCGCGGCGTTTTCAGCGCGTCGGATAACGGAATTCTCTTCTATCAGCAGACCTGGACGGACCCCGGGGGCCAGCTCGGGTGGTTCGATCCCGCCGGACGCCCCCTCGAAACGACGGGGGAAAAGAGCCTCGCCTACTGGCCGACGCTCTCGCGGGACGGCAAGCGCGTCGCGGTCCTGATCGGCGACCCGAACGCCGACGTCTGGATCCAGGAGCTCGACCGGGGTGTGCGCCAGCGCGGAACGACCCACGGGAACGTGGTTTCCGCGGCCGTCTGGGGTCCCGACGATTCCGAGCTCGCCTACCTGCGTCAGTTGCCCGATCGGTTTCTCCTGGCCGCGAGCCCCGCCAACGGAGCGGCCAGCCAACGGATCATCCTCGACTCGAAGGAGCGCTTCGAGCCGACCGACTGGTCTCCGGACGGAAAGTACATCCTGTGCGACAAGGGCGCCCTCGGGTCGACGCACATCTGGGCCATTCCCGTGGCCGAGCCGGCGAAGGCGTTCGCGGTCGTCGAGACTGCTTTCGCCGAGAGGAGCGGCCAGGTTTCGACGGACGGTCGATGGGTCGTTTACCGCTCGCTCGAGCCGGGGCACGAAGAGATCTACGCCACGCCTTTCCCTGCCGGGGGCGCCAAGTGGCAGGTGTCGATCGGCGGAGGGACGCAGCCGCGCTGGAGCCGCGATGGAAAGACGATCTACTACGTCTCGAACACCAGCGAGCTCATGGCCGTCGCGGTCGACGGCCGGAGTTCCCGCGTCGAAGCGAAGACGCCGCAGGCGCTCTTCCGCGTGAACCTCTTCATCGGCTCGCGCCAGGGCTATTACGAATTCGACGTCGCCCCGGACGGCAAGCGTTTCCTGGTCAACAGCGCGAGCGAAGCGGATCAGCCGCGGGCGGCGCTGATCGCGAACTGGAACGCCGCGCTTCCGAAGTGACGCCGGGCTCCGAGTCGGACGAGCGCGAACCAGGGCATGGACCGGAGATGGGGTGACCCGTGAAACGGTATCTGCTCATTCCCCTTCTGATAGCAGCCGTAGCTTCATCGGCCGTCGGCCAGACGCCGAGTGGGGACGCGAGGAAGAAAGGCCATTCTCTCGCGGGTACGTGGAAGGTCAACCTGGCGAAATCGAAGCGGCATTCGAACCATCTCTTCCAGACTGCGACGCTTCACATCGAGGTCTCGGGCGAAGCCGTGTTACTCACCTACACGGGCGTCAACAAGAAGGGGGAAAGCGAGTCGGGTACCCGAAGACTTCATCCCGATGGCAAGGAGCACGCCATGGCAGAAGTTCCCGGTGTCGTCGAGATCTCGAAATGGTCGGGCTCCCGTTCATTGAAGACCACCGCCATGAAAGATGGAAGAGTGGTTGGCGAGAGCAGTTACGATCTCTCGAGCGACGGAAAGATACTGACCGCGAAGGTCAAAGGCATCGACGCGAGCGGGAGCCCTTTTGAGCAGGTGATCGTTTTTGATCGCGAGTGACCTGCGCTGCGCGAAGGGTCGAGTGTTCCATCCGATGATGTCCGGCGCCGTCGATCTGCTGAGCCTGGTGATGTCGGCGGACGGGCAATCCTGGTTCCGCACGTCGGGGTACGCCACGGGACAGCTCTTCCTCCTCCGGGGCGTCCGCTAGGCTCCCGAGGCGCCGTGCCCCATCGCTCGTTCTGGCTCGAGCAGGTCGCGGGCGACGCGTCCGACGCGCCCGCGCTCGAAGGCGACGAGCGCGCCGACGTCGCGATCCTGGGGGGAGGCTACGTCGGCCTGTGGACGGCGATCCGCTTGAAGCGCCTCGAGCCCTCCCGCGACGTGGCCGTGCTCGAACAGGACATCTGCGGCGGCGGCGCCTCGGGCCGAAACGGCGGCTTCGTGCTCTCCTGGTGGTCGAAGCTCTCCTCGCTCGTCGCGCTCCTCGGCACGGCCGACGCCTTGCGCGTCGCGCGCGATTCGGAGGACGCGATCGAGGAGATTCGCGCGTTCTGCGAGACCCACCGGATCGACGCGCACTTTCGCCGGTCCGGCTGGCTGTGGACCGCGACCTCCGAAGCGCAGCTCGGAGCCTGGGAGGGCGTCGTCTCGCTCTGCGAGAAGCTCGGCGTCGAGGCCTTCCGGCGACTGTCCCCCGACGAAGTCGCGCGGCGCTCGGGATCCTCCGTCCACCGCGCCGGCGTCTTCGCGCCCGCCGCCGCGACCGTCCAGCCAGCCGCGCTCGTCCGAGGACTCCGGCGCGCGGCCCTCGAGTCCGGAGTCCGCATCTACGAGCACACGCGCGTCCGGGCCTTCGACCGGCGGCGACCCGTCACGCTCCGGACGGACCGCGGGACGCTGCGGGCCGAAAAGCTCGTGATCGCGTCGAACGCCTGGGCCGCGGGCGTGCGCGAGCTCTCTCGGAGCCTGGTCGCCATCACGAGCGACATGGTCATGACGGCGCCCGCGCCCGGCCGGCTCGCCGCGATCGGCTGGACCGGCGGCGAGTGCATCACGGACTCGCAAATGATGGTGGACTACTACCACGCGACGCGCGACGGCCGGGTCGCGTTCGGCAAGGGAGGCTGGGGCATCGCGCTCGGAGGCCGCATCGGCACCGACTTCGATCGGAATGCGCGGCGCGCGCGGACCGTCGAGGCCGACCTCCGCCGGACCTATCCCGAGCTTCGCGACCTTCCGATCACCCACGACTGGAGCGGACCGATCGACCGCACGCCGAACAGCCTGCCGCTCCTCGGAAGGCTCGGCGGGCTCCCCCACATCGTCTACGGCGTCGGATGGAGCGGCAACGGGGTCGGGCCGAGCGTCGTCGGGGGCAAGATCCTCGCGAGCCTCGCCCTCGAACGCGACGACGAGTGGAGCCGGTTCCCCCTCGTCGGACAATCCGCCGGCCGTTTCCCGCCGGAGCCGATCCGGTACGTCGGAGCGCACCTCGTGCGCGCGGCGGTCGCGTCGAAGGAGCGCGCGGAGATCCGGGACCGAAAGCCCTCCCGGCTCGCGGTGGGGCTCTCCCGATTCGCGCCGGCGGGGCTCGAGGACAAGAAGTAAGCGGGTGAGAAGCGCACCCTCACTCTGACCCTCTCCCCCGAAGACGAGGGCGAGGGAACCGGCGCCTCCTCCCTCTCCCTCCGAAGAAGGAGCCGAGGGACTCGCGCCTCCTCCCTCTCCCGGTGACGGGAGAGGGTTGGTGTGAGGGCGCCCGGCCCGGCTTCTCCCATATCCTCCGAGGGGAGGATCACGGGAGTCGGCGCGTAGGCGTCCGCCCGTCCCGTTAGAATCCGCACTACTCCATGTCGCTCACGCCCGGCTCCCAACTCGGCCCCTACGAAATCCTCGCGCCGCTCGGCGCGGGCGGCATGGGCGAGGTCTATCGCGCGCGGGACGCGCGGTTGAAGCGCGACGTCGCGATCAAGGTACTCCCCTCCTCCGTCTCCCGGGACTCCGAGCGGCTGCGGCGCTTCGAGCAGGAGGCGCAGGCCGCCGGGTCGCTCAACCATCCGAACATCCTCGCGATCTACGACATCGGCACCCACGAGGACTCTCCGTACGTCGTCTCGGAACTCCTCGACGGAGAGACGCTTCGCGCGCGCCTTTCGGGCGGGGCCTTCTCTCCCCGCCGGGCGATCGGGCACGCGCTCCAGATCGCTCAGGGTCTCGCCGCCGCTCACGAGAAGGGGATCGTCCACCGGGACCTGAAGCCCGAAAACGTCTTCGTGACGGGCGACGGGCGGGTCAAGATCCTCGACTTCGGCCTGGCGAAGCTGACGCAGCCGGAAGCCACCGATGGGAGCCAGACCAACCTCCCCACCCAAACGCCGGGGACCGAGCCGGGCGTCGTGCTCGGAACCATCGGCTACATGTCGCCCGAGCAGGTGCGCGGACGGCCCGCCGACCCACGCAGCGACATCTTCTCCTTCGGCGCGATCCTCTACGAGATGCTGTCGGGCCGCCGCGCGTTTCGCGGCGACACGGCGGCCGACACGATCAGCGCGATCCTGACGAAGGACCCGCCGGATCTTTCGGAGACCAACCGGAAGATTCCGGAGGGGCTCGAGCGGATCGTCGATCACTGCCTGGAGAAATCTCCCGAGGGGAGGTTCCAGTCGGCGCGCGACATCGCGTTCGACCTGGAAGCGCTCTCGCAGGCGCCGCTCGTCAGCGCCCCGCGAACCGGGGCCGCGGCTCCGTGGCGGACCGTGGCGGCCCGCTGGGCTCCCTGGCTCGCGCTGCCCGCGGCCCTCCTCGCCTTCTGGCTCGGGCGGCGCACGGCCGCGCCCGCCCCGCCGGCCTCGAGTCTGCGGCCGGTCGAGTTCCGCCAGCTCACCTTTCAGCCCGGGCAGGAGGATTTCCCCGTTCTCTCCCCCGATGGCTCGAGCTTCCTCTACGTCAGCGGAGCCGCCGGCAACGCGGACATCTATCTCCAGCGCGTCGGGGGTCAGAACCCGAACAACCTGACGAAGGATTCGACCGTGGCCGACACGCAACCGGCCTTTTCTCCGTCCGGAGAGCTCATCGCCTTCCGCTCCGAGCGAGATGGAGGCGGAATCTTCATCATGGGCGCGACGGGCGAGAACGTCCGGCGCCTGACGGATTTTGGCTTCAACCCCGCCTGGTCGCCGGACGGCAAACAACTGGCGGTCAATTCCGAAACCGTCACGCATCCCTTCGCGCGAGTCGGATACGCCGATCTCTGGGTGGTCGACGCGGCAACGGGGCAGAAGCGCCTGATCCTTCCCGGCCAGTGGCGGCAAGAGCGTGGGGGCGGAGACGCGAGTCAACCAAACTGGTCGCCGCATGGGTACCAAATTGCGTACTGGGGATTGCGCGGCAACACGGGATGGCGCGACATCTGGACCATTCCGGCGGTGGGCGGCAAGCCCGTCGACGTCACCAACGACGTGGCGACCGACTGGAATCCCGTCTGGTCGCCGGACGGCCGCTCTCTCTATTTCGGAAGCGACCGGGGCGGGAGCCTCAACCTGTGGCGGGTCCCGATCGACGAGCGAAGCGGCAGGACGCTCGGGCCGCCCGAGCCCGCTCTGTTGCCCGCGACTTACGTGGGCCACTTCAGCCTCGCGCGCGATGGCCGCCATCTCGCTTATCGGACCCAGGAGACGACGGGGAACCTCTATCGAATCGCGTTCGATCCCCGCGCGGAAAGGCTCACCTCCGCTCCCGCCAAGGTCCTGCAGACCTCGATGGTCATCCTCAACATGGACGTCTCTCCCGACGGAAACTGGCTCGCCTTCCGGCCCGGATTCGGCCAGGAGGACATCTTCCTGGTGCGCTCGGACGGGACGGGTCTGCGCCACTTGACCGACGACGTCTTCCGCGATCGCGGCCCCAAGTTCTCGCCGGACGGGAAGCGCATCGCGTTCTACTCGAACCGGAGCGGCCGGTACGACCTGTGGTCGGTCCACCTCGATGGGGCCAACCTCTCGCAGATCACCAGGGGCGCCGCGCACGGCCCCTGGTTCCCGAACTGGTCGCCGGATGGGACGCGCCTGGCGTTTCCGGACGGAGTGAACAGCTACGTATTTCGGCCGGGCACTTCGCCGGGTGAAGGAACGATTGAGCCGCTCCCGCCTTTGCCCGGTTCCGGCTGGATGCAGGTCTACGGTTGGTCTCTGGACGGCCGCCAACTCGTCGGTCAGCGGCAGGGAGGCTCCGACCGGAACCTGCTCCTCTATTCGCTGGAGACGAAGAAGTACGACGACCTGGGTCCCGCGGACCCCGGCGAAGTCAGCGTCGTCGGCACACTCGGCGCGCTCCCGTTCTTTCTCGCGGACGGGAAGAGGATCCTGTATCTCGCGGGGAATCGGCGGCTGTCGATCCTCGATCTCTCGACGCGGCAAGTCCGGCCGGTCGGCGGCGCGGAGGGTCTCCACGTCACCGACTACGTCCTGGCGAAGGACAACCGGTCCGTTTTCGTCATCGACGACCAGTTCGAGTCCGACGTCTGGATGGCGACGCTGAAGTGACGCCGTCCTCTCGCCCTCCTCCGCGTGGAGAGAGCGGAAATCCCCGCCTCGGACCCTGACCCTCTCCCCCGAGGACGGGGGCGAGGAGACAGACGCTAGAATCGCCTCGCTTCCCAATGGCCCTGACACCAGGCTCTCGCCTCGGCCCGTACGAAATCATCGCGCCACTGGGCGCGGGAGGGATGGGCGAGGTCTATCGGGCGCGCGACACGCGGCTCGAGCGCACCGTCGCGATCAAAGTCCTCCCGCAGCACCTGTCGTCTTCCCCGGAGGTCCGGCAGCGGTTCGAGCGGGAGGCGAAGACGATCTCGCAGCTCTCGCACCCGCACATCTGCGCTTTGTACGACGTGGGCCGGGAGGGCGAGACCGAGTACCTCGTCATGGAGTACCTGGAAGGCGGGACGCTGTCCGATCGCCTGGGCAAGGGCGCGCTGCCCCTGGAGCAGACCCTTCGATACGGGACGGAGATCGCGGACGCGCTCGACAAGGCGCACCGGCAGGGGATCGTGCACCGGGACTTGAAGCCCGGCAACGTCATGCTGACGAAGTCGGGGGTGAAGCTTCTCGATTTCGGGCTCGCCAAGGCGATGGTTCCCGCGGAGGCGAAACCGGGTCTGACCTCGCTGCCGACGGCCGTGGGCGCGCAGAACCTGACGCAGGAGGGGACGATCCTCGGGACGTTCCAGTACATGGCGCCGGAGCAGCTGGAGGGGAAGGAAGCCGACGCGCGAACGGACATCTTCGCTTTCGGAGCGGTGCTCTACGAAATGGCGACGGGGAAGAAGGCGTTTTCGGGAGCGACGCCAGGCCTCTCTGATCTCCGCGATCATGAAGGAAGAGCCGGCGCCGATCTCGACCGTGGCGCCGATGGCACCGCCGGCGCTCGACCGCGTCGTGCGGAAATGCCTCGCCAAGGATCCGGAGGACCGCTGGCAAAACGCGGCGGACCTCGGCAGCGAATTGAAGTGGATCGGCGAGGGCTCGCAGGCCGGCGCCTCGAGCCCCGGGGTCGCGAGGCGGCGGTCCCGGGGGCTCTTCCCGTGGATCGGTCTCGCCGCTCTGGGCGCGGCCGCCGCGTGGCTCGCGCTCGCGGGCCCGCGCCGGGCGCCGGCTTCGGGCACCGTCTTTCGCTCCTCGATTCTCCTGCCGGAGAAGGTGCGGTTCCAGGGCGCCGCGATCTCACCCGATGGGACGCAGCTCGCGGTTGCCGGACAGGACTCCGGCGGGAACGACCGACTCTGGCTGCGCCGGCTCGACGCGTTCAAGAGCGCAGCCGCTCGCCGGAACGGAGCGTGCCGTGCTCCCCTTCTGGTCGCCCGACGGCCGCTACATCGCCTTCTTCGCGGACGGCAAACTGAAGCGCATCGAGCCTTCGGGCGGGTCGCCTCTCGCGCTCTACGACTCGAATGGCGTCGGGGGGGCCTGGGGCCCGGCGGGCGACCTGCTCTTCGCCGAGCCCACGGGGCCGATCTACCGCCTTCCTTCCGCCGGCGGCAGAGCCGTCCCGGTGACGAAGCTCGACGAAGGCCGCCACGAGACGAGCCATCGCTATCCCGGCTTCCTCCCGGACGGAAAGCATTTCCTCTATACCGCCCTGAACCTCGCCGGCAGCCCGCAGGACGCGGCGAACCGGCTCTACGTCGGCTCGATCGACGGAGCGCCCGCCAAACCCCTGATGCCGCTCTCCACGAACGCGATCTATTCGCAGGGATATCTGCTCTACATGATCGGAGGTGTCTCGAGCGGAAGCCTGCTGGCACAGGCCTTCGACGCGAAGCGCCTCGAGACCCGCGGCGAGCCGCTGGCCGTGGCGGAGTCGATCAGCGCGAACCTCGGCTATTACAACTTCGCGAGCTTCACCGCCTCCTCCAACGGGGTGCTCGTCTACGACAGCACGTTCCTTTCGACGCGGCTCCAGTGGCTCGACCGCACCGGGAGACTCCTGTCCACCTTCGGGGACCCCGGGCGATACGCCTTCCCCAGGATCTCTCCCGACGGCTCGCGCATCGCGTTCGCGATGTACGACACGGGCATCAACAAGGACCAGATCTGGATCGGCGACGTGGCGCGCGGCACGCAGACGCGCCTGACGTCCGGGCCGGGCGAGAGCGGCACTCCCGTCTGGTCGCCCGACGGCACCCGGGTCGCCTTCCGGACCGACACCAAACATCAAGCCGACCTCGCCCTGCGTGCCACGAGCGGCGCGGCCGAGGACGAGGCGCTCTCCGACGAGCCGGGCCAGAGGGTGCCGGAGGACTGGTCCCGGGACGGCCGCTTCCTCGTCTATTTCGACCGGCCGGCTACCGGGAACCGCAACCCGAGGCTATCGGTGCTCCCCTTGTTCGGGGACCGCAAGCCTTTCGTCCTCTATCCGTCCGTCGTCGATCGGCAGTTCGTGGCGGCCTTTTCCCCCGACGGGCGATGGGTGGCCTTCGCCACCGCCGAATCCGGCAGGACGGAAGTGCTCGCCGTGTCGTTTCCGGACGGAAAGCGCAAGGTGCAGATCTCCGTCGCCGGCGGAGACTCGCCGCGATGGAGAGCCGATGGAAAGGAGCTCTTCTACATCGGCGCCGGCAGGAGCCTGATGGCCGTGGACGTCCAGCCCGGCGAGGACTTGAAGCTCGGCGCCCCGCATCCCCTCTTCGAATTCCCCGGCGGCGTTGAGGGATGGGACGTCACACCCGACGGACAGCGCTTCCTCGTCAACGTGCCCGTTCTCGACAGCAACGCCTTGCCCCTGAACCTCGTCGTCAACTGGACGGATCGTCTGAAGAAGAAATAGATGTCGCTGACCCCCGGCTCGCGCCTCGGCCCCTACGAGATCGTCGGCCAGATCGGTGCGGGAGGCATGGGCGAGGTGTATCGCGCGAGAGACCCGCGCCTCGGCCGCGAAGTCGCGATCAAGGTCCTTCCGGCCTCCTTCTCGGAGGACGCCGACCGCCTGCGCCGCTTCGAGCAGGAGGCGAAGGCCGCGGGGATCTTGAACCACCCGAACCTCACCGCCGTCCATGACATCGGCACGCACGAGGGAGCGCCCTACGTCGTCCAGGAGCTGCTCGAAGGCGAAACGCTGCGGGCGGCGCTCGCCGGCGGCAGACTCTCGCCTCGAAAGGCGATCGACTACGCGCTCCAGATCGTGCACGGCCTCGCCGCCGCCCACGAGAAGGGAATCGTGCACCGGGATCTCAAGCCCGAGAACGTCTTCGTGACGAACGACGGCCGCGTGAAGATCCTGGATTTCGGGCTCGCGAAGCTCACCCACACCGAAGAGCGCGGCCAGGCGACGAGCCTGCCGACGGCGACGGCCGGCACCGAGCCGGGCGTCGTCCTCGGGACGCTCGGCTACATGTCGCCCGAGCAGGTGCGGGGCAGGCCCGCCGACGCGCGGTCCGACATCTTCTCCTTCGGCGCGATCCTCTACGAGATGCTCGCGGGCCGCCGGGCCTTCCAGGGCGACTCGGCGGCCGACACGATGTCGGCGATCCTGAAGGAAGATCCGCCCGACCTCTCCGTCACCAACCAGAACGTCTCCCCCGGGCTCGAGCGCGTCGTCCGCCACTGCCTCGAGAAGAGCCCCGAACAGCGCTTCCACTCGGCGCACGACGTCGCGTTCGACCTCGAGTCGCTCTCCGGGATCTCCCAGCCGCGGGGGCCGGCTGCGGCGCCTTCGCTCGCGCGCCGGCGCCCCCCGGCCTGGCTCGTGGCTGCCCTTGCACTCGCCGCGGGGCTCGGGGTCGGCCGCATCCTGTGGAAGGCTCCTCCCCCGGCACCGGTCTCTTTCCGGCGACTGACATTTCAGCGCGGCTTCGTAACGTCCGCGCGTTTCGCGGCCGACGGCCAGACCGCGATCTACGCCGCGCGGTGGGACGGGCGGATCCAACCGCAGATCTTCTCCACCCGCATCGAAAGCGGCGGCCCCATCCGTCTCGATCTGCCCGAGTCCGACGTGCTTTCCATCTCCCGCACGGGGGAGATGCTACTGCTCGACCGGGTGCGGCGAGCGGGGGGATTCACGCGCGCCGGAACCCTCGCCCGGGCGCCGATCTCGGGCGGCGCGGCGCGGGACCTTCTCGAGGACGTCGCCGACGCGGACTGGGCTCCGGACGGCCAGGCCATGGCTGTCATCCGGGCGCCCGCCTGGCGGTACCGCCTCGAGTTCCCTGCGGGGAAGACAATCTACGAAACGCCCGGCTGGATCAGTGAGGCCCGGGTCTCGCCTCGCGGAGACGCTGTGGCGTTCTTCGATCAACCTCAGGTCGGCGACGATCGCGGCGACGTCGCGATCATCGGCCGCGACGGCAAGAAGAGAACGCTTTCCACCGGATGGGAGAGCGCCAGGGGGCTCGCGTGGTCCCCTGCGGGCGACGAGATCTGGTTCACCGCGTCGGACACCGGGGGCAGCCACCGCCTCTTGGCCGTTTCCCTCGCGGGCGTGCTCCGCGCGATCTCTTCGGCGCCCGGAGACCTGAGGGTCCTGGACATCTCGAAAGAGGGCCGGGTCCTCGTCGAGCACGCGCGACTCCAAACGGGCGTCCTCGGAGTGGCTGCGGGAGAGACGACCGAACGGGAGATCTCGCACCTCGATTGGGGAAGAGCTCCAATCCTATCGGCGGACGGCAAGACGGTCGTCTTCACGGAAGAGGGGGAAGGCGGAGGCAAGGGATACTCGATCTTCCTGCGAAAGATGGATGGCTCGGCCCCCGTGCGGCTGGGTGAAGGAGAAGGACTGGCCCTTTCCCCGGACGGCAAGTGGGTGCTGGCGGCGCTCATCCGATTGACGCCGGTGGAGCTCGCGCTCCTGCCGACGGGGGCCGGCGAGGCCCGACGGTTGAAGACGCCGGGTGTGGTCCCCGACGCCGTCACGGCCGCGAGCTTCACGCCCGACGGCCGGCGGATTCTCTTCGCCGGCCAGGCTTCGGGACGCTCCAAGCGCATCTACGTTCAGGACCTCGAGGGAGGCGCGCCCCGACCGGTTACACCGGAAGGCGTAATCGGAAAGGCCCTGTCCCCCGACGGCCGCACGTTCGTCGGCCGCGGAGACACGCTCGAGCTCTACCCGGTCGACGGCGGAGCGCCCCGCCCCGTTCCCGGTCAAGAGCGGGGCGATCGCGCGATCCAGTGGAGCTCGGACGGCCGCTCGCTCTTCATTCTTCCTCCACGGTTGACCGAACAGCCGGGCGCCTCGGGGATGATGTCGCGTGTCTTCCGGGTCGACCTCGAGACGGGACGCCGGGAGCTCTTCCGAGAGTTCCGGCCGGCGGATCCGAGCGGCATGAGCGGCTTCGGTTTGACGGACATGACGCCCGACGGAAAGACCTTCGTCTTCACCTACCAGCGCTCGATCTCGGATCTCTACGTCGCCGAGGGGTGGTTGTCGGGGAAGTGACCCGCACCTGCAGTAGAATCCGCCGCCACGCTTCGAAAATTCTGCTTCAACAAGAGGAGGGGACATGCGGAACAGGAACATCCTGGCGTCACTGGTCGTGTTTCTTGCGGGCGTCGCTTTGAGTCTCGCGTCGGACATGCAGATGGGTATCTGGAAGCTCAACGAGGCCAATTCCAAGCTCAACCCGGCGGCGGGAAAGAACCTCACGGTGGTCTACGCGGCCGCCGGGAACAACGTGAAGGTGGTCATCGACGGCGTGGACAAGGACGGGAAGCCGACTCACAACGAGTGGTCGGGCATGTTCAACGGCAAGGACTATCCGGTCACCGGAGACTCCGGCTCCGACACTCGCTCCTACAAGAGGGTGGACGACCGCACGTTGGAGTTCGCCGTCAAGAAGGGGGGCAAGGTGACGATCAGCGGCACGATCGTCCTCTCGGCCGACGGAAAGAGCCGGACGGTCGCGGCGAGCGGAACCGATTCGAGCGGCAACAAAGTCACCGGCACCGCGGTCTACGACAAGCAGTAGCGCGGACCCATCACTTCGACCCTCTCCCCGCGAGGGGAGAGGGCTGGGGTGATAGCGCTCCCCGGCCGACGGGCGCGTAGCCCGCGTTGGGCAGCTCCGCCACCACGGCGGCCCATCCCTCGCGCACGCTCGGGTACTTCGGCGCCCAGCCCGAAGCGGACTTCAACTTGCGATTCGAAATTCGCTGCGACCGGGACAGGAGCTCCCCGAGCGAGCCCATGAGCCACTTCGCCCACCACGGCAGGAGCTTCGGAGGCGGCACGCCCAGAGCCTTCGCGAGCGAGTCGAAGTACTCGCGTCGTTTCACCGGCTCGTCCTCGACGACGTTGTAGACGCCCGCCGGCACGTCGAGGGCGGCGGCCGCCGCCGTCGCGGCGTCGTCGTGCGACACCGAGGAGATGTACGCGGCGGGAGATCCCGGGAGAGGAGCCCGGCCGCGCCGCACCTGGCGAATCGCCTCGAGCAGGAACCGGGAGTCGGGCCCGTAGAACGCCCCGAAACGCAGGACGACTCCGATCCCTCCGGTGTCCGTGAAGCGCGCGGCGGCCCTCTCCGCGTCGAGGACCGTCTGGTTGTAGCGAGCCGGCTCGAGAGGCATGTTCTCCTCGATCCACCGGTCGCCACAGTCGGGATAGACGGGCGCGAACGACTCCTGCACGAAACGCTCGACTCCTTCGAGGATCGCCGCATCCACCAGGTTGGCGGATCCCGCGCGGCGCACCCGATCGTTCTCCCTCCAGTTCGAGAGACGCATCATCTGCGCGGCCGAATCCGGCATGTGCGTCGCGAGGTTCACGACGGCGTCGCACCCCGCCGCCGCGCGGCGGAGCGACTCGGGCGCGAAGAGGTCTCCGTTGACCGCCGCGGCGCCCATCTTCGCGAGCTCCTCGCGCTTGCTCGGCGTGCGTCCGATGGCGACCACTCGGTGGCCGCTCCCGACGAGCAGGGGCACCAGCCGGCGTCCGACGACACCCGTCGCCCCGGTCACCAGGACCTTCAAACGACCACCTCCTTCTGCCGGTGGCTCTCCAAGCAAGATTCGGACCGGGGCCCCGGCGCCATTCCCTCTCGCGCCGCAACGCAATTGGTACGATCCCGCCCCCAGGGGAGGTTTCGCCATGAAGGTCCCGATGCTGACCGCGGCCGCTTTTCTGGCTCTCGCAATGGGCGCCGCGCAGACTCCCGAGGGAGCCCGCGCGAACCCGGTCAGCCTCGCGCTCGACCTCGGCCCCATGCTGACGGGAACCTTCGAGGGGACGACCCCGGGCAACGCTCTCAAGGCGGTGCTCACCGTCACGGGAGCGGTCTCGCCGAGCGACAACTATTCCCTGGCTCTGCGCGTGACGGGGACGTACGCCGACGCCGGCGTCCGCGAGCAAGGCCTCCTCAATCTGCAGAACGCCGGGCGAAGCATCGTGCTGCAGTACACCCCGCACTTCGACCCGGGCGTCGGAATCCTGAGTCAGGATTTCCTGCAGTTCACTCCCGAGGAGGAGCGCTCGACGTGTAGCTTCGACGTCAAGCCCCGCGGCGACGGGTACTTCGGCGAGACCACCGGCTCCTCGACCTGTGCGCGGGCCATCCGCGGGGCGGTCGGCAAGTGGAGCTTCGAGGTCGAGCCGGGCACGGTCCGGATCCGGAATTCGGGAAGCGGCGAGACGCTGCGGTTCAAGCGCGTCGCGAAGTAGGAACGCGGGGTCAATCGTGCACATCGTGCACTCCCCGGGGGAGAAGCCCCGAAGTGCACGATTGACCCCAACCGACTCTAGAATCGCCCCCTCATGCCGCTCGCGCCGGGCTCTCGACTCGGACGCTACGAGATCCTCGCGCCTCTCGGGGCCGGAGGCATGGGCGAGGTATATCGCGCGCGCGATCCGCACCTCGCGCGCGACGTGGCGATCAAGGTCCTCCCGGAGGAGATGGCCGGCGACGCTTCGGCGCTCGCCCGCTTCGAGCGCGAGGCGAAATCGATCGCCGCCCTCTCGCATCCGAACATCCTGGCGATCTTCGACGTCGGCCGGGAGGGCGGCACCTCTTATGTCGTCACGGAGCTCCTCGACGGCGAGACCCTGCTCGCGACCCTCTCCCGGGGCCCTCTCCCGACCCGCCAGGCCTTCCAGATCGCCGCCGGCGTCGCGGAAGGCCTCGCCGCCGCCCATGCGCGCGGGATCGTGCACCGGGACATCAAGCCCGCCAATCTCGTGCTGGCGCCGGACGGACGCGTCCGGATCCTCGACTTCGGGCTCGCCCGCGCGCGCCCCGACGTTCCCGGGTCCTCCGACGCCGCGACGACGGCCGGGCTCACGTCGGAGGGGACGATCCTCGGGACGGTCGGGTACCTCTCGCCCGAGCAGGCGCGCGGCGAGTCGGCCGACGCGCGCAGCGATCTCTTCGCGCTCGGCTGCGTCCTCTACGAGATGCTCACGGGCTCGCGCGCGTTTCCGGGAGCGACGCCCGCCGACGTCCTGGTGGCGCTCCTTCGGGACGAGCCGCCGGCGCTTGCGGCAGCCTCTTCCGAGATCCCGGCCGCCGCGCGCGACCTCCTGCGCCACTGCCTGGAGAAGAATCCCGAACGCCGCTTCCAGGACGCGCGCGACCTCCTGATCGTTCTGCGGCCGCTCGCCGCGGGCGACACGCCCTCCCCGACGTCGGAGCGCGCCGCGCCCCCGGCCGGGCCCGCCGATTCGCTCGCGGTCCTTCCCTTCGAGAGCAGCGGCGTCAACCCGGACCTCGAGTACCTGTGCGACGGAATCGCCGAGAGCCTGACGCGGGCGCTCTCCGCGACACCGGGCCTCCGCGTGATCGCCCGCAGCCTGGTCGCCCGATACCGCGGCCCCGAGGCCGATCCCCTGCGCGCGGGGCGCGAGCTCGCCGTCGGCGCCGTGCTCACCGGGAAGGTCGTCGCCCGCGGCGACCGCCTCTCCGTCTCGGTGGAGCTCGTGGACGTCGCCGACCAACGCCAGATCTGGGGCCAGCTCTACCAGCACCGCCTCGAGGACGTCTTCTCGCTTCAGGAGCAGCTGGCGGCCGAGATCGCCGCGCAGCTCCGGCCGCGGCTCGCGGGATCGCCGCAGAGCGGTGCCATCGCCGCGCGTCCCCCCAACGCCGACGCCTACCAGCTCTATCTCAAAGGGCGCTACTGGTGGAATCGGCGCCCCGAAGAGGGGTTCATCAACGCGCTCGAGTATTTTCAGAAGGCGATCGAGGCGGATCCCACCTACGCGCTCGCCTACTCGGGCCTCGCCGACTGCTACATCACGCTCGGAAGCTGGGAGTCGGGGATCCTGCCTCCCAACGAGGCGTTCCTCAAGGCGCGCACCCTCGCGAGGAAGGCCATCGAGCTCGACGACCGCGCCGCCGAGACGCACGCGTCGCTCGGTTACTCGCTCTTCCACTACGACTGGAATTTCCGCCTGGCCGAGGAGTCCCTCCGCAGGGCGATCGCGCTCGATCCCGGGTACGCGGCGGCGCACCACTGGTACTCGCACCTGCTCCTGCCGATCGGTCGGGCCGAGGAGTCGCTCGCGGAGAGCCAGGCGGCGGTCGCGATCGACCCGAACGACTTCATCATGAACGCCCACCTCGCCTGGCACCACTACTTCGCGGGAAACTACGACCTCGCGATCGAAGCGTCGGAGAGGCTGCCCTCCCTCGTCTCGGACCACTTCTGGGCCCCGTTCTTCGGCGCGCTCGCCTACGAGCAGAAGGGGGATCTGGACGAGGCCATCCGCCGCTTCCAGCGGGCCGTCGCCCGGTCGCCCCGCGCCGGCTACGCGGTCTCGGCCATGGCCCACGCCTACGCGCTCGCCGGCGACGCGGGGCGGGCGCGGCAGATCCTCGAGGACCTCGCCGCGCGCGGGCAGCGCCAGTTCGCCCCCGCCTACGATTTCGCCCTCGTGCACGTCGGACTCGGGGAGATCGACCGCGTTTTCCCGCTCCTCGAGCGCGCGTGCGACGAGCGCTCGAGCTGGCTCATCCACCTGAAGGTGGATCCGCGATTGAAGCCCCTGCGGCCGGACCCCCGGTTCGAGGCCCTCGTCCGGCGGGTGGGGCTTCCCTCCTCACCCTGAGCGCTCCGTGCCCCCGGGCTCTCCTTCGAGGGCACGGCGAACTTCCCCTTCTCCATTCGGCCGGCCTCACATCCAGGGCATATGATCCGGCCACGCAGCTTTCCACGGCGAACGGAGGTGCCCCACGTCTCTGCTCGACGATCTCGGCGGACTTCTCAAGCAGTACTCCGCGGGCAACGCGTCGTCCGACGACGTGCACTCCGCGTACGACCGGGTCGCCTACGACGTGCCTCAGAGCGCGCTGGCCGACGGGATCTCACACGCCTTCCGATCGGACCAGACGCCGGCGTTCGAGCAGATGGTGGGGAGCCTCTTCGGCCAGTCGAATCCCGATCAGAAGGCGGGCCTCCTGAATCAGATCCTCGCGGCGCTCGGCCCGAACGCCTCGCAGGCGCTCGCGGCGTCCGGAGGGCTCGGCGCTCTCGGCGGGCTCCTCTCCGGCGGAAACGTCACGCCCCAGCAGGCGGAGCAGATCCCACCGCAGTCGGTCGAAGTCCTCGCGCAGCAGGCGGCGAAGAAGGACCCGACCATCATGGATCAGGCCGCGAGCTTCTACGCGCAGCATCCGACCCTCGTCAAGGCGATCGGCGTTGGCGCTCTGGCGCTTTTGTTGTCGAAGATGTCGAGGAGGTGAGTATGGGGATCATCTGGTGGTGCATCGTCGGACTGATCGCGGGCTGGCTCACGGGCAAGATCATGGGCGGCGGCGGCAGGGGCGTCCTCATGGACATCGTCATCGGTCTCGTCGGGGCTCTCATCGGCGGTTTCCTCATGCGGCTTCTCGGGTTCGCGGGTGAAGGCGGGATGATCTACACGATCCTCATCGCGACCCTCGGAGCGGTGGTCCTGACCTGGATCGTGCGGAAGATGTCGGCGGCGAAGGCCTGAGGTTCTTCCACCCTCTCCCCCGAAGACGGGGGAGAGGGACTGCTCCTTCGCGGGCGGGGACAAGCCCCGCCCCTACAACCGGAGACCGGGCGCGATCAAGCGCTCTGGGTAGGGGCGGCCCTTGCGGCCGCCCGGCATTCCAATGGCCGCCTCTTCACCCTCTCCCCGCGGGGAGAGGGCAGGGGTGAGGGGGCGCTCCGACTCGTTCTAAGATCCCCTGCTTCAACACGCTTCGTCTCGAGGAGGGACCTGGAATGCCGCGTTCTCGCCGCGCCCGCACGCTGACTTTCGCCGTCGCGCTCTCGACGCTCGCGTCTCCCCTGTTCGCCCAGTCCCCGAAGCCCGCTCCGACGCCGAAGGCCGGCCTTCCCTCCGAGATGCCCGCGACGTTCCAGCGGGTCACGGCCTCCTTCGACTACGACCGGCGCGCGGTCATGATCCCGATGCGCGACGGCGTGAAGCTCCACACCGTCATCCTCGTCCCGAAAGGCGCGAAGAACGCCGGCATGCTCCTGACGCGCACGCCCTACGACGCCGACTCGATGACGAAGCCGCAGAGCCCGCATCTCGCGCCGGTCCTCGAGGGCTACGACAACGCGACCGACGTCATCGTCGAGGGCGGCTACATCCGGGTCATTCAGGACGTGCGCGGCAAGCACGGCTCCGAAGGCGACTACGTCATGAACCGGCCGCTGCGCGGGCCGCTCAACCCGACGGCGGTCGATCACGCGACGGACACGTGGGACACGATCGACTGGCTCGTCAAGAACGTCCCGGAGTCGAACGGCAAGGTCGGCATCATCGGCATCTCCTACGACGGCTTCACGCCGCTCATGGCCCTCTTCAACCCGCACCCGGCGCTGAAGTGCTCGGTCCCGATGAACTCGATGGTGGACGGCTGGATGGGCGACGACTGGTTCCACAACGGCGCGTTCCGCCAGCTCGGCGCTTCCTACATCTACGAGCAGGAAGGCACGCGCAAGAACGACGAGAAGTGGTGGTCCGGCCACTACGACGACTACGACACGTTCCTCTCCGCCGGGTCGGCGGGCGAGCTCGGCCGGCGCCACGGGCTCGAGCAGGTCGGCTTCTGGAGGAAGCTGACCGAGCATCCGAGCTACGACGCGTTCTGGCAGGCGCAGGCGGTGGACAAGCTGCTCGCGAAAGAACCGCTGAAGGTCCCCGTGATGCTCGTCCACAGCCTCTGGGATCAGGAGGACATCTACGGCCCGCCCGCGGTCTACCGGGCGATCGAACCGAAGGACACCGGCAACGACAAGGTCTTCCTCGTCCTGGGCCCGTGGTACCACGGCCAGGAGATCCACGACGGGAGCTCGCTCGGCGCGATCAAGTTCGACAGCGACACCGCGAAGACTTTCCGCCGCGAGATGCTCGCGCCGTTCCTCGCGCAGTACCTGAAAGACGGCGCGCCGAAGGCCGACATCGCGCCCGTCACGGCGTTCGAGAGCGGGACGAACGTCTGGCGGCGCCTGAACGCGTGGCCGGCCGGCTGTGCCAGCGGCTGCTCGATCCAGCCGACGCCGCTCTATCTCTCGCCCGGCGGCAAGGCCGGTTTCACGGCGCCGGCGGACGCGGCGTCCGCCTTCACCGAGTACGTCTCGGATCCCGCGAGGCCGATCCCCTTCGTCGGCCGGCCGTCTCGTTGAACGAGAGCTGGCACACGTGGCTCACATCCGATCAGCGCGACGCCTCCGGGCGCACCGACGTGGCGGTCTTCGTCACCGAGGCGCTGACCGCGCCGGTCAAGTCGAGCGGACCGCCGGTCGTGAACCTCGTCGCCTCGACCTCCGGCACCGACTCCGACTGGATCGTCAAGGTGATCGATGTCTATCCCGACCAGGTCGCCGACCAGCCGGCCATGGGCGGCTACCAGCTCATGATCGCCGCCGACATCTTCCGCGGCCGCTACCGCGAGAGCCTCGAGACGGCGAAGCCGCTCGCCGCGAATCAGCCGTCGCCGTACAAGTTCGCGCTGCCCGAACGCGAACCACGTCTTCCTGCCCGGCCACCGGATCATGGTGCAGGTCCAGTCGAGCTGGTTCCCGCTCTACGACCGGAACCCGCAGACGTTCGTGCCCAACATCTTCTGGGCGAAGCCGGAGGACTACAAGAAGGCGACGCAGCGGGTATACGGGGCGAGCTTCGTCGAGCTGCCGGTGGTGACGCGGTAGGGCGTTCCCCCTCACACTGACCCTCTCCCCCGAAGACGGAGGCGAGGGTGGAGGCAGCCGTGGCGGATGTTCGACGCCGGCTCGGTGATGACGCGCTCCGGGCGTAGGGGCGGGGCTCGTCCCCGCCCGCGGTGAATCAACACGATGACGATTGAGACGCCGGGCGGCCGCGAGGGCCGCCCCTACACCAGCCGCAGCGGATGTTCGACGCCGGCTCGGTGACGACGCGCTCCGGGCGTAGGGGCGGGGCTCGTCCCCGCCCGCGGTGAATCAACACGATGACGATTGAGACGCCGGGCGGCCGCGAGGGCCGCCCCCACACCAGCCGCAGCGGATGTTCGACGCCGGCTCGGTGACGACGCGCTCCGGGCGTAGGGGCGGGGCTCGTCCCCGCCCGCGGTGAATCAACACGATGACGATTGAGACGCCGGGCGGCCGCGAGGGCCGCCCCCACACCAGCCGCAGCGGATGTTCGACGCCGGCTCGGTGACGACGCGCTCCGGGCGTAGGGGCGGGGCTCGTCCCCGCCCGCGGTGAATCAACACGATGACGATTGAGACGCCGGGCGGCCGCGAGGGCCGCCCCTACACCAGCCGCAGCGGATGTTCGACGCCGGCTCGGTGACGACGCGCTCCGGGCGTAGGGGCGGGGCTCGTCCCCGCCCGCGGTGAATCAACACGATGACGATTGAGACGCCGGGCGGCCGCGAGGGCCGCCCCCACACCAGCCGTGGCGGATGTTCGACGCCGGCTCGGTGACGACGCGCTCGAGGCGCCTCAGACCTCCGAAAAATCGCCGGTTTCCAGGATCCTCTTCTCCCCGCCCTCCTTCGCGACGCGGATCATCGCGCGCGCGAGCGCTTCGGTCGTCGTGACGTATTTCGGGAAGAGGGCCTTCCAGACCGGGTAGAGCGGGGCGAGGAGCGCGTATCCCACCCTCGTCCACTTCGTGCTCGATCGCTCCCCGTGCACGGGCTGGATGTATCCGGGCCGAAACATGTACGCCTTCAGGCCCGTCATCCGCAGGAGCGCGTTCTCCGTCGCGCCCTTGACCCGCGCCCACATCGTCCGGCCGCGCTCGGTCGAATCGGTGCCCGTCCCGGAGATGTAGACGAACGCCAGCCCCGGGCTTCGCCTCGCGAGCGCCTCGGCCGCGGCGATGGTCAAGTCGTACGTCACGCGCCGGTAGTCCTCCTCGCGCATCCCGGCCGAGGAGACGCCGAGACAGTAGAAACAGGCGTCGAGGCCCGAGAGCTCGGGCTCGATTCCGGAAAGGTCCGCGAGGTCGCGGAGGACGCGCTCGCGGAGCTTCGGGTGGCGCACGCCCGTCTCCCGGCGTCCGACCGAGAGGACGCTCTCGACCTCGGGATCGCGCAGGCATTCCCGCAGAACCCCCTGCCCGACCATCCCCGTCGCGCCGAAGAGGATCGCTTTCGTACGAGTCGCCTCCTCCCCCCACCCTGGTTCGCTCCGGGGCGAGGGAACGACCTTTTCCAGTTGATGGTAGGCCCCGGGGGAGGTTAGTCTCGCATTAAAGGAAAATTAGGGTGACCACCCTCCCGAGGATGGACGAGACCGCAGCCGCGCGAACGGGACGAAAGCGCGCCGCGGCCCTCGCCTTTCTCATCCTGGCCGCCGCGTCTCCCTTCGCCCTCGCCCTCGACCCCGACCGCGCGATCACGCAGTACGGCCTCGAGACATGGAGCAAGAAGGAGGGCCTCCCGCAGCACTCCGCTCCCGCGGTCGCGCGCACGCGGGACGGATACCTCTGGGTCGGCACCGAAGAGGGACTGCTGCGCTTCGACGGCGCGAAGTTCCGACTCTTCGACGCCTCCAACACGCCGCAGCTCGCGCGCCACAACATCGTGCGGCTCCTGGCCGGCCGGCGCGGCGGCCTGTGGATCGGAACGCTCGGGGGCGGCCTCGTCTGGACCGACGGCGAGACCTTCCGCCGCTACACGACCAAGGACGGCCTCTCCGAAGACGTCGTCAGCGCGCTCTGCGAGGACCGCGACGGCAGCCTCTGGGTCGGCACCTTCAGCAAGGGCGTGAGCCACTTCGCCGGCGGCCGATTCACGGCCGTGACGAAGCGCGAAGGCCTGACGAGCGACGAGATCCGCGCGATCCACCAGGACGCCGAAGGCGCTCTCTGGATCGGGACCCGCGGCGGCGGCCTCGACCGCCTGCAGGACGGCCGCGTCGATTCCTGGACGACGGCCAACGGTCTCTCGAACGACCAGGTCACCTCGCTCGCCGACGACGGCGCCGGCGGCCTCTGGATCGGGACGCGGAAAGGGCTCGGCCGCTGGAGCGGCGGGAAGCTCACGACCCTGACCGCGGCCGACGGCCTGAAGAACGACGAGGTGACTTCCCTCGCGCGCGACCGCGATGGGGTCCTCTGGGTCGGCACCGTGACGGGAGGCTTGAACCGCATCGCCGGCGGCCGCATCGACGCGTTGACGAAAGCCGAAGGCCTGCCCGACGATACGATCCTCTCGATCGCCGACGACGACGACGGCAACCTCTGGGTCGGAAGCGACGGCGGCCTGACGCGCCTCTCCGCCGGCGCGTTCCTGCCGACCGGAACGCTCGAGGGCCTCCCCTCCGACGACGTCCGCCCCGTCTTCCAGAGCTCCTCGGGCGACATCTGGGCGGGAACGCGCGGTGCGGGACTCGCGCGCCGCACGAGCGGCGCGTGGAAGGTCTACACGCAGAAGGACGGCCTGCCGTCCGACCGCGTCTGGGCGCTCCACGAGGACCGCGCCGGCGACGTCTGGGCCGGCACCAAGGGCGGGCTCGCCCGCTTCCACGGCGGCCGCTGGACGTCGTACACGAAGGCGGACGGGCTCGCCGCCGACCTCGTCTTCGCGATCGTGAGCGACGCCGCCGGGGACCTTTGGATCGGCACGGTCGGCGGCCTCTCGCGCTACCGGGACGGCAAGTTCACGAGCTTCGGCCCGTCCGACGGTCTGACGAACGAGCGCGTCTACTCGCTCCTGCCCGGCTCCGACGGCACGCTGTGGATCGGGACGGCGGGCGGCGGCCTCGACCGGATGAAGGACGGCAGGATCACGGCGGCGTTCCCGGCCTCGGAGGCGCCGTTCGTCTTCGCGATCGCCGAGGAGCCGGACGGCGCGATCCTCGTGGGGACGGGCGACCACGGGCTGACCCGCTTCGACGGCCGGCGAGTCACGAAGATCGCCCGCGCCGAAGGCCTCTCCGACGACACCGTCTTCACGATCGTGGACGACGGACGGGGCTTCCTCTGGATGACCTCGAACCGCGGAGTCTTCCGCGTCGCGCGCGAAGAGATCGCGAAGTTCGCCGCCGGCCGGATTCCCCGCGTCGCCTCGGAGTCTTTCGGGACTGCCGACGGCATGCGCGAGAGCGAGTGCAACGGCGGATATCAGCCGGCCGGCTGGCGGGCGAAGGACGGGACGCTCTGGTTCCCGACGGCGCGCGGTCTCGTGTCGGTCGATCCGGCGAAGCTCGCGGGGCCCGTGCGCGACCCGGCCGTTCACCTCGAGGACGTCTACGCCGACGGCGAGCGCCTCTCCCCCGAGAAGGCCGCGGTGCTCGGGCCCGGCCGGGACCATCTCGAGTTCCGCTACACCGCGACGGAGTTCCGCGCTCCCGGCGCCGCGCGCTTCCGGTACCGGCTCGAAGGGTTCGACCGGGACTGGATCGACGCCGGCGACCGGCGGGCGGCCTTCTACACGAACCTGCCGGCCGGCTCCTACCGGTTCCAGGCGGCGGCCTCGGTTCGCCCCGGCCGCTGGATCGAGACGCGGCCGTACGCGCTGCGTCTCGAGGCGCACTTCTACCGGACGCCCTGGTTCGCGGCGGCCGTCGGCCTCGCCGTCCTGATCGGCCTCGCGGCCCTCCATCGCGCGCGCCTGCGTTCCGCGCGCCTGGCGACCGAGCTCGCGACCGCCCGCCTCGAAGTGCTCGAGAGCCAGATGCAGCCGCACTTCCTCTTCAATACGTTGAACCTCATGCTGCCGCTCATCAAGCGCGATCCCGACTCCGCGGTCTCGACCATCGTCAAGCTGGGCAGCCTGCTGCGCGCCGGAATGCGGAAGGACTCGGCGCACCTCGTGCCGCTCCACCGCGAGATCGAGCTCCTCCAGTCGTACCTCGACATCCAGAAGCTGCGGTTCGGCGACAAGCTCGACTCGTCGATCGACGTCGACTCCGACGTGCTCGAGGTGGGCGTGCCGCCGTTCATCCTGCAGCCGTTCGTCGAGAACGCCATCAAACACGGCGTCGCGCGCGGCCCGCGGACCACCCGGATCGAGCTCTCCGCCCGGCGCGAAGGCGGCCGGCTGCGCCTTTCGGTGGCGAACACATTGAACGAGAGCTCCCCGCGCGCCGAAGCCGGCCCGTCCTCGCTCGGCCTCGGGCTCACGAACGCGCGCGCCCGCCTGGCACTGCTGTACGGCGACGACTGGCGGCTCTCCCAGGATCGGACGGCGGACCGTTTCGTCGTCGAAGTCGAGATCCCGATGTCGCGCGTGGCCGACGTGCCTCCGGTCCCGCAAGCCGGCCGCGTCCGCCAGGCGGCGAAGACCCCCTCGCAATAGCCCTCTCCCCCGCTTCTCCCTCTCCGCCGAAGACGAGGACTGGGGTCAACCGTGCACATCGTGCACTCCCGTCCGAAAAATGCAGGAGTGCACGGTTGACCCCGTGCCCCAGCGACTCGAAGTCGAGCATTCGCCACGGCCGTTGTAGGGGTGGTCCTTGTGGCCGCCCGGCGGGAAACAACTGGAATCGCCGTCAAAAAGCGCGTCTCATCACCGGGCCGAGTCGAACATTCGCCTGGGCCGGTGTAGGGCGGCCCTTGCGGCCGCCCGGAAGCAGCCGGTCATCCCGAGCAACAGCGAGGGATCCCGAGCTCGGCAGGCCTGAGACGGTTTCTCCTCGACACCGAGGATGTGATATGGTACCTCTCGTTTTCGTTTCGCTCGCCTTCCGTCTTCTGACCGAATCCGAACGAAAAGTGGCGAAAACGCGGAGGTTCGTGCCGTCGGACTATCCGCCTTAACTGTCTCACGGCACGAAGGATGGATCCATGAAGCTGTACGTAGGGAACCTTGCATATAACGTCTCTGACGACCAACTCCGCGACCTCTTTGCGAGGTTCGGCACGCCGGACTCGGCCCGCGTGATCACCGATCGCGACACCGGCCAGTCCAAGGGGTTCGGGTTCGTCGAATTCAGCAACGCGGACGAGGCCAAGCAGGCGATGTCCTTGAACGGCACCGAGTTCAGCGGGCGCAATCTGACCGTCAACGAGGCGCGTCCCAAGAACACGAGCGGCGGCAGCGGCTCGCGCTACTGATCGTTCGAGCTCAGGCGACTTCGAGGCGGGCGCAAGCCCGCCTCTTTTTTTTGGGGTCAACCGTGCGCTCCTGCGCATTTCAGCAAGACTGCACGTTGTGCACGATTGACCCCAGAGGCTTTGACCGGCGCTCGCGCTCTCGATAGAGTGCTCCCTAGTTTTCGCCTCAAGAGATGTGATCGGCCAGCCCGCGGCTCGACTGCCCGCTGGTCCGGAACTTCCGCCGTGGCGACGAGGGTGCCGTGCACCAGGGAGGACCGTATGAAACTCTTTCTCCGCGCGATTTGTCTGCTGTCTTTCGTCTTCGCTCTCTTCGAGGTTCCCGCCGCTCAGGGTCAGATGGCCAAGGCGGAGATGAAGCCGCCCACGGCGCGAGTCGTGCTCGTTCGCATCGCACCCGGCAAGCATCTCGAGTTCTTGAAGTGGGTGGCGGAAACCGACGCGATCGACAAGGAGGCCGGCGTACCGGCGACTCAGGTCTACGCGCACACGAATGGAGACAGCTGGGACTACATGCAGATTGCGCCGGACCTGACCGACGCCCAACAGGCGAAGGTAGACGAGGTCTCCCGGAAGCGCGGCCGCAAGACCGGATTTGCCGCCAGCCTCGAGTTTCGCACCCTGGTCGCGTGGCATACGGACACGCTGACCGTCGGACCCGTGACCGCGGCGGACCTCGTCGCGGCGGCGAGCAAGTAGGCTGGTCGGGGCGGGCGGCCCTCGCGGCCGCCCGGCGTGGCAAACACCAAACAAGCTCGATCACCGCGGGCGGGGACGAGCCTCGCCCCTACCCCCGAAGGCCCGACATCCACAGCCAACCCGTCACGGATCGCCGTCCGGATGTAGGGGCGGCCCTCGCGGCCGCCCGGCGTGGCAAACACCAAACAAGCTCGATCACCGCGGGCGAGGACGAGCCTCGCCCCTACCCCCGAAGGCCCGACATCCACAGCCAACCCGTCACGGATCGCCGTCCGGATGTAGGGGCGGCCCTCGCGGCCGCCCGGCGTGGCAAACACCAAACAAGCTCGATCACCGCGGGCGGGGACGAGCCCCGCCCCCCGACGGCCCGGCGCGGTTAATAGGGGATCCGCAGCCTCCATCCGGGCTCGATCACGAAGGGGTCGCGGATGATTCGCCAGTTCGCCGCGAGTATTCGTCCCCGCGAGGCCGCGCTTCCGTAGAACTTCCTTGCGATCGAGGACAGAGTGTCCCCTTCCTCGACGACGTACATCCGATCGGTCGCATCCAAATCCATACGGCTCAGCGGATCGGCCGCTCTCTCCCTCGCCTCGGGATCGGGGAGCGCGGACGAGAAGTCGTCCAGGACGGCGGTCGAGGACTCCGATCTCTCGGGACGGGCCATGCGTCCTCCTTTCCGGCTATCGGGCCCGCCTGGCGGGCGCAACGAAAGCCCACGCCCAAGTTCCTTGCCGACTTCGTGCCAAGTCGTCGAGCCGGCGGCTGTCGTCTTGGAGGAGAGTGGAGGCGGAGGGCACGGAAAGCGCTACGATCCGATTCTCGAGGGGGACGCCATGGAGAAACGCCGCCGACCGGCCTCAAAAAAGACCGGCAAGAAGACACGAAAACCGATCATGCGCCACTCGCGGGAAGGCGTGAGGAGCGGCAAGCCGAAGCGCTCCGCGAAGGCCCGGCCGACCGCGAAGCGCCGCTCCGCCGCGACCAAAGTCGCGCGCCTAGAGAGACCCGCGAAGCCGAAGACGGCGGTGAAAGAAGATCTGTCGAAGCCCCGCAGGCTTCGACGCGGTGCGACTGAGCGCGGGCTCCAGCCGCTGCCGTACGCCCGCGGAATGGGAGCCGCCTCCGCCGGCCAGTCGGGCGACCTCGAAGCGCTCTCGCGGCTCGAGGACGCCGACTCCGAGAGCGTCGAGGAGCTGCTCGAGGAGGGCCAGGCCTTCGAGGCCGGCGTGATCAGCGGCGTCGAAGAGGCGGACGCCGGATCCGGCGAAGTCCGTACCCGCGAAGTCCCCGTGGACGACGTGCCCCAGGAGTACCTGGACGAGGATTGAAATAGGCAGCCACGGGCGCGCGACATTGGCGCGTTTTCCCCGGACCCCCTCACCCTCGCCCTCCCCGATGCGCCCTCGCGGCCGTCCGCGATCAGCCGGTCATCCCGAGCGATAGCGAGGATCCCGAGCTCGGCGGGATTCGAACCGTTTCGGCGATTGTCGTGCGGGCGGGGGCAAGCCCCGCCCCTACACCCGGAGGTCGTCGGTCCAACGCCAGCGAGCGAAGTTGCGCCCGCGACAATTCCGCTTTGGTGAGGCGGTCAACCTTCTTAGTAACATTTGTGTTACCATAGCCATGACGGATGTTCAGGTCATCGAATACCTCGACGCGCGCGGCAGGTCGCCGTTCGCGGGGTGGTTTCACAGCCTGAGCTCCGACGCTGCCGCAAAGGTCGCGACAGCGCTTTACCGGCTCGAGGCGGGCAACTTCTCGAACGTGAAAGGCATTGGCCGAGGAATCCTCGAGCGAAAGATCGACTTCGGACCCGGCTATCGCGTCTACTTCGCGAAGGACGGTGAGGCGGTCCTGATCCTGCTCGGCGGCAGCGGAAAGCAACGTCAGCGGGAGGCGATCCTGGCAGCACAGGAATGCTGGTCGGACTACAAACGACTCAAGGGTTCGAGCTAGTGACAGATGGGGCGAACATGGCGCTGACGCGAACATTCAAGGAGACCGTCGCGGCGCGCGCGCGGCGCGATCCCCGGTTCCGTGAGACCCTCCTCTCGGAAGCGGTCAACGCCTACCTCGGGGGTGATGCCATCACAGGCAAGGCCATCCTGCGCGACCTCGTCAATGCGACGATCGGGTTCGAAGGTCTCGCCAAGGAGATCCGCAGGCCGAGCAAGAGCCTGCACCGGATGCTCTCTCCACGCGGAAACCCCAGCACGGAAAACTTCTTCCGTATCATCGGCGCTCTGCAGAAGAGGACCCGCGTCCGACTGCGCGTGATCGCCGCGACCGCCTGATTCGCACCAGGGCGGTCATTCCGAGCCGACGCCTCAGCCAGTCGTTCCGAGCCCTCATGCCGGTCATCCCGAGCGATAGCGAGATCCCGGACTCGGCTGGATTCTGAGCCGGATGCGGACAAGCTCGAAGTCCTCCGCTGCGAACAGGGATTCGTAGGAACGGGGCTTGACCCGCCCGCTCTCGACCCGCTCTCCCCCGCGTCGTCGTGAGGGGCCCGTCCGGTCTTACGAGAGTCGGCGGGCCCGCCTGCGGTCGCGGGTCGGCTTCTCCCGCGCCCGGCCGTAGACAGCGGTGAGCTCCCGGACCTCCAGGCGGTCCGCGGCTCGAGCCGACCCGCTTTCATAGCTGCGGCGGGTCGTTTTCAACCGCGTCACTCTCATCTCGATGGCCTCCCCGAAGTCGCGCCGCGCGGTGCGCAGGTCGTACTCGGATTGAAGCCCCAGCCAGAGCTCCGGGCTCGTTCCGAAAAAGCGAGCGAACCGCAGGGCCGTGTCCGCCGTCACGCCGCGACGGCCCCGGACGATCTCCGAGATTCGCGTGACCGGAACGTCGACTGCCCTGGCGAGCGCGTTCGCCGACAGGCCGAGCGGGCGCATGAATTCTTCTTCCAGGATCTCTCCGGGGTGAATCGGATCGAGCCGTTTGGCGACCATGTTGTCTCCCTCAGTGGTAGTCGACGATTTCGACATCGAACGCATCCGAGCCGCGCCAGACGAAGCAAATCCGCCATTGATCGTTGATCCGGATGCTGTACTGCCCCTTCCTCTTTCCCGCCAGAGCCTCGAGGCGATTTCCCGGCGGGACGCGAAGGTCCTGTAGCGAAACCGATCGGTGCAGGAGCAGCAGTTTCCGCCGTGCGCTGCGCTCGAAGGAACGGAAGCGGGAAACATCCCGATCGCGAAAGAGGTCTTCGGTCGGACTCGAGCCGAAGGACCGGATCACGGAGCGAGTATACCGTTTAACGGGAATCGGTACAACGGGCCCGGGTGTCATCACCGCGATACTGGAGTCAGACGCTCCAGCCGGTCATCCCGAGCCCTCATCAAGCCCCGCCCCTACCTCCGAAGGCCCGACATCCACGGCCAACCCGTCACGGATCGCCGTCCGGATGTAGGGGCGGCCCTCGCGGCCGCCCGGCGTGGCAAACACCAAACAAGCTCGATCACCGCGGGCGAGGACGAGCCTCGCCCCTACCCCGGATCGAGAATCGCGTCGTGCCCCGGATGTGGGCGCCGCACCGACTAGAATCCTCCTACCCCGATGCCCCTGACACCCGGCTCCCGGCTCGGCCCCTACGAGATCCTCTCCGCCATCGGCGCGGGAGGGATGGGAGAGGTGTACCGCGCGAAGGACCCGCGCCTCGGCCGCGACGTCGCGATCAAGGTCCTCCCCCCCTCCTTCTCCGCCGACGCCGACCGCCTGCGCCGCTTCGAGCAGGAGGCGAAGGCTGCCGGAGTCCTGAATCATCCCAACATCACCGCTGTCTACGACATCGGCACGCACGAAGGCGCGCCCTACGTCGTCCAGGAGCTCCTCGAAGGCGAGACCCTCCGCTCCCTCCTCTCCGGCGGCAAGCTGTCGACGCGCCGCGCGATCGACTACTCGCTCCAGATCGTGCACGGCCTCGCCGCCGCTCACGAGAAGGGAATCGTTCATCGGGACTTGAAGCCGGACAACCTCTTCATCACCAACGACGGCCGCGTGAAGATCCTCGACTTCGGCCTCGCCAAGCTGACGCACACGGAAGACAGGGGCCTTCAGGCCACGAGCCTTCCCACGGCGACGCAGGGGACCGAGCCCGGCGTCGTGATGGGGACGCTCGGCTACATGTCGCCCGAGCAGGTCCGGGGCAGGCAGGCCGATGCGCGCAGCGACATCTTCTCCTTCGGCGCGATCCTTTACGAGATGCTCTCCGGCCGCCGCGCCTTCTACGGCGACTCGGCGGCCGACACGATGTCGGCGATCCTCAAGGAAGACCCGCCAGACCTCTCGGTCACGAACCAGAGCGTGCCGCCCGGACTCGACCGGATCGTCCGCCACTGTCTCGAGAAAAACCCCGAGCAGCGCTTCCACTCCGCGCACGACGTCGCCTTCGACCTCGAGGCTCTCTCCGGCGCTTCGGCTCCGCGCCTGGAGACCTCGAAGGCGCGGCCTCGCTTCCGAGTGGCCGTTCCCGTTCTCGCGGCGGCCGTCCTCGGCGCCGTCGCGGCCGGCATCTACGCGGGCCGGTGGATCTGGAAGCCCGCGCCCGCATCCTCCCCGACCTACCAGAGGATCACATTCCGCCGCGGGCCGATCTTCGGCGCCCGCTTTGCGCCGGACGGCCACACCGTCGTCTACTCGGCGGCCTGGGACGGCGCCCGCGCCACCGAGCTCTACTCGACGCGCCTGGAGAGTCCGGAGTCCTCCCGGCTGAACCTTCCCAGGGGCCAGGTCGAGGCGATCTCGCGCACCGGCGAAATGCTCGTCCTGACGCCTCTGCAGTTCTCCGGCGGATTCACGAGGAAGGGCACTCTCTGGCAGGCACCCATCTCGGGCAGCTCTTCCCGGGATCTTCTGGAAGACGTCGGCTCCGCGGACTGGTCGCCGGACGGCGCGAGCATCGCCGTCGCGCGCGCGCCGGAGTGGCGCTTCCAGCTGGAGTATCCGGTCGGAAAAGTGCTCTACGAGACGGCCGGCTGGATCAGCGATCCGCGAATTTCTCCGAAGGGGGATCTGATCGCCTTTTTCGACCACCCCGTCTTCGGTGACGACCGCGGCGGTGTCGCGGTCATCGACCTCCAGGGAAAGAAGGAGACGCTCGCCGAAGGGCTGGAAAGCTCACGCGGATTGGCCTGGTCCCTCTCCGGCGACGAGGTCTGGTTCAGCGCGACCCGTACCGGAAACGCAAAGGTCCTCTATGCCGTGACGCTCGACGGACGGGAGCGCACGGTGCTGAGGACACCCGCCGGAGTCGAGCTTCTGGATCTTTCCCGGGATGGGCGCGCTCTGCTGCTTCAGAGCACGGCGCGGCTCGGAATTCTGGCGATCCTTCCGGGAGAAGCCAAGGAGAAGGACCTGTCCGGATTCGACTGGTCGTTCGGCCCGCGTCTGTCGGAAGACGCGAAGATGATCGCCTTCACCGAGCAGGGAGAAGCGGGAGGGCCCGGCTACTCGGTTTACCTGCGCAAGCTCGACGGCTCGGCCGCCGTGCGGCTGGGCGAGGGGATCGCCCTCGCGATCTCTCCCGACGGAAAGTGGATCCTGAGCTCGCAGGTGCGCACGACGCCCGGCGTCCTCGTTCTCCTGCCGATCGGAGCCGGGCAGCCGAAGACATTTCCGAAGGATTCGATCGACCGTTCGGGCGCGTGGTTCGGCGGGTTCCTTCCGGACGGCAAGGGCATCGCGTTCGTCGGCCACGAACCGGGCAAGCCCACGCGGGTCTTCGTTCAGGATCTGGAGGGAGGCCCCGCGCGGCCGGTCACGGCGGAGGGAGTCACGGCCAGGCTCCTTTCGCCGGACGGACGATTCCTCGTCGTCCAGATTCCCGGTCAGGCCTTCGGGCTGGCTCCGCTGGCGGGAGGCCCGATCGTTCCGATCCCGGGCATCGACGCGCGGGAACGGCCGGCGCGATTCACCGCGGACGGCCGGTCGCTCTTCGTCGGCTCGCCTCTGCGGGAGATGCCCGCACGCATCTACCGCGTCGAAATCGCGACCGGACGCCGTGAAACCTGGAAGGAATTCACGCCGGGCGACCTCACCGGGATCACCAACGTCTCCACGTACGGAATCTCCGCCGACGGGAACACCGTCATCTTCACCTACGGACACAACCTGTCGGACCTCTACGTGGCGGAGGGGCTGAAATAGGGCGGCACATCGCGGGCGCCGGCGCTTCGATCAGTGTCGCGCGACATGCGCGTCCGGATGCAGGGCGGCTGTTGTGGCCGCCCGGATGACAATCGCAGCCGCGCCCAAATCACCAGGCCGACTGATGCAACTTCTCCAGCGCAGTGGCTCGGGACCTCGAATCGGGGTCACCGGCATTCTCCTCGGCATCGGAGTCGTGCTACGAGTTGCTCAGTACCTCTTCAACCGTTCCCTCTGGTACGACGAAATCCATATCGGGATGAACATCCTCGAGCGCTCGTACCGGGGGCTCCTTCTTCCGCTGTCGAAGGCCCATGCTCCCTTGGGCTTCCTGATGCTCGAAAAGGTTGCGACGAACATCCTTGGCCGCGGCGAGTACGCGCTGCGTCTCGTGCCTCTGATCGCCGGACTCGCCTCTCTTTTCCTATTTCGAAGCATCGCCGTCCGGATGCTCTCGCGACGCGCCGTTCCCGTCGCTGTGGGTCTCTTCGTCCTTTGCGACCCGCTGATCTATTTCTCCTCCGAGCTGAAGCAATACTCTTCCGACGTTGCGACCAGCCTCGTGTTGCTGATCGCGATGTGGCGGACCAGGGAAGGCGCACCGGCGTGGAGGCCCCTCGCTCTCCTTGCGTTGGCCGGGGCCGTAGCGATCTGGTTCTCGCATCCATCCGTCTTCGTGCTGGCAGGAGGCGGAGTCACCCTCGGCCTCGGCGCAATGGCACGGCGGGACACGACGCGCCTGCGCCTCCTGGTCCTCGTGGGCGCGGTCTGGATTTTCAGCTTCGCGCTGTGCTACCAGCTCTCCCTGCGGACAACGGCACAGGATGCCGGCCTGCTCAAGTTTTGGGACAAGGCGTTCCTGCCCCTTCCGCCAAAGTCCCTCGCGGATCTACTCTGGGGGCCGCGCGCCATTCTGTCGATGATACAGGGGCCCGCCGGCTTCGAGTTCCCGGGGCTTGCGGTTTTGGCGCTCGCAGCCGGCTGCGTGGCCTTCCTTGCAGCCGATCCGGAGCGCCTCGCCCTGCTCCTCGCGCCCCTCCCTCTTGCTCTGCTCGCGTCGGGCCTTCACAAGTATCCCTTCAGCGGGCGCTTGCTACTCTTCCTCGTGCCGTCGATCCTGCTCCTCGTCGGCGAGGGCGTGGAGTACGTCAGGCAAACGTCTGGAGGCCGCGGAAGGATCGTCGGAGCGACTCTCCTGGTGATGCTTCTCTTGCCCCCGGCTCTCAACGCGGGTCGACATCTGTTTGCCCCGCGCACTCGCGAAGAAATCAAACCGGTGCTCGCTCACATTCGCGAGAAGCTCAGATCCGGGGACCGTCTCTACGTCTATTGGTACGCCAGGCCGGCTTTCGACTACTACTCGGCGCAGTTTGGACTCTCAACTCTCGATGCGACGACAGGCGCCGGGAGGTCGCGTGACTGGAACGACTACCGAAGAGAACTGGATACGCTTCGAGGCCCGCGCCGAACCTGGGTTCTGTTTTCCCACGTCATCAAGTCCGGCGGCGCGGAAGACGAGGAGATTTTTCTTTGTTTTCTGGACGGCATGGGACGACGGCTCGATGAAGTCCACGCCCCCGGCGCGGCTGCCTATCTCTATGACCTCGGGAAGTGACCTCGGGGGTCAGACCTGATTCTCTGACTTCAGAAAGGGTCCGGCGAGGAGTCCACTAATATAGCTATAATATAGCCAGAATGCGATTCGTGATCCTCCTGGCGCCAGAGGCCGTTCGGGATTTCAGGAATTTGAAAGCGAATGCGCGGGCTGCAGTCAGGGACACGATTGAAACGCACTTGAGACACGAGCCGACGAAGGAGAGTCGCAGCCGAATCAAGCGCCTGAAAGGGCTGAGGCGGCCTCAGTATCGCCTTCGAGTTGGAGACGTTCGAGTCTTCTACGATGTTCGCGAGGCGCAGGTTGAAGCCCTCGCGATCGTCGGCAAGGAAGGAGTGAGCAAATGGCTGGAAGACGCAGCAAGACCAGGATGAGGCGGGTTCCGCTCTCCGAGGTGAAAGACGACCTGTCGAAATATCTGCGGCTTGCTGAAGACGAGGAGATCGTAATTACTCGCCACGGTAAGCCCGCCGGGCTCCTGGTCGGATTTGAGTCCGAAGAGGACTGGTTCGACTATCGCCTGGAGAAGGACCCGCGCTTTCTGGAGCGAATTGACAAGGCGCGAGAAAGTATTCGAGCGGGCCGAGGCACTCGGTTGGAGGACGTTGCGAAATAGCCGTTTCCCTGTTCGGGAGGCCCGAGCCTCTCCCCTCGCCCCCCGACCGCGGAGGGAGAGAGTTAGGGTGAGGGCCGCCAGCTCTAGTCACGAAATTCCTGAACCTCCACCCTCGCTCCGAAGCTACATGAGAACGACGCCACGTCCGCCGGCGCCGTGGCGTAAGGCTCACCTCCACCGGCTGAGGAGAAGCCACCTTGCCAGCAACCGCCACAGTCCTCTCGGTAAACGTAGGGCGTCCTCGTGAGTTCGACTACCGCGGCCGCCCCGCGAAGAGTGCGATCTGGAAGTCGCCCGTCGCCGGCCGGGTCGCCGTTCGAGGCGTGAACCTCGCGGGAGACGACCAGGCGGACCGGCAGGCCCACGGGGGTCCCGACAAGGCGGTCTATGCCTATGCGGTCGAGAATGCGCGATGGTGGGAGTCGCAGATCGGCCGGCCGTTCGCGCACGCGGAATTCGGAGAAAACCTGACGACCGAAGGCATCGCGGTCAACGACGCGCTCGTCGGCGAGCGATGGGCGATCGGTACGACCCTTCTCGAGGTTTCCGAACCGCGGGTGCCCTGCTGGCGCCTCGGCGTGCGGATGAACGACCGGATGTTCGTTCGCCGCTTCACCGAGGCCCTGCGGCCCGGCCCGTACCTGCGGGTCGTCGTCGAGGGAGACGTCGGGGCCGGAGACGAGATCCGAGTAGTCTCGAAGCCCGACCACGATCTCTCCGTCCGCGACGTCTTTCGCATCTACACGCGCGACCGCGGCGAAGTCGCGAGACTGCTGGCGGTTCCCCAGATGTCGGAAAGCTGGAGGAGATGGGCGAGGGAACTTCTTCGTCAGATCGAAGGCCGCGGTGCCGGTTCGACCGAGCCGGGATGCTGCGACGCGAAGTGACGCCCCCGATGCAGGAGGGAATGGGGAATGACCGGGGTCAGCCGTGCACTCCTGCATTTCTTCTGACGGGAGCGCACGATTGCACGGTTGACCCTGTTCCCGACCCTCACACAATCATCGCGGGCGGGGACGAGCCCCGCCCCTACACCCGGAAGGCGTCATTTCCACGCCTGGCGTGTGACGTATCGCCGGGTCCTGATGTAGGGGCGGCCCTTGCGGCCGCCCGGCGTCGGAAGCACCCGAACGCAGCATTCCTCGCACAATCATCGCGGGCGGGGACGAGCCCCGCCCCTACGCCCGGAAGGCGTCATTCCCACGCCGGCGTGTGACGTATCGCCGCGTCCGGATGTAGGGGCGGCCCTCGCGGCCGCCCGGCGTCGGAAGCACCCGAACGCAGCATTCCTCGCACAATCATCGCGGGCGGGGACGAGCCCCGCCCCTACACCCGGAAGGCGTCATTCCCACGCCGGCGTGTGACGTATCGCCGCGTCCGGATGTAGGGGCGGCCCTCGCGGCCGCCCGCGGTAGCCGGTCATCGGGGGCGAGGGGCTACTCTTCGATCGTCTCGGCGAATGCGCGCGGGAGGAGGACGCGGCCGCGCCTCGACGGATCGTCGACGAGCCTCCGATCGCCGGTGACCAGGATCGCGCGCGGAACAGCGTCCAAGAGTCGCCAGAGGTGGGCATCTCCCTCCCCTGTGCTCCCGGACAACGCCTCGGTTTCGACGACCGCTCCGTTTGCGGCGATCTCGGTCAAGAGAACATCGATCTGAGTCGGCGCGAGTCGATGCCGCCGTCGGATCCTCGGCCGCAGCAGGACGTCCCGATATTCCGCCAACAGATCGACGGAGAGCAGAAATCGGAATCTTCCTGCCAGCATTCCATCGAGGATTCGGACCGTCGGCGACGCCGGGTTTTCCGTCAGAACGCCGCTCACGACCACGTTGGTGTCGATGACGGCCGGAGCCGACCTCATCGCCGGCGCCGCTGCGCCTTCGTCTCCTCGACTGCAAGCCGGATCGCGTCGGTCTCCGTCATCCCGGACCGTGTCCGGGCCCGCGCCACGAAGGCCGCGGCCTGGCTCGTGGTCTTGACGCCGTAGGCGTCGAGGCTTTCTTCGACGACGCTGCGAATCGTCTTGCCCCGGCGAACCGCCGTTTCCTTCAGCGCCCGATGCCTCTCGGGTGAAAGCGTGATCGTCAGTCGCGGCACGTCTCTGTCTCCGCATGCATCATATCACCATATCACCAGGTCACCAGACGGCCATCGTCCGGTCAGAACCAGGCATTCGACCCACCGCGCCGTCATCCTGATCGCCGTCATCCCGAGGGAAGACGGGTCCTCGCGATGACAGCTGAACGTAAGAGGACACCGGCGACCTCAGCGCCGGCCGCCCGCGAAGGCCTCTCTATCCGTGATAGGCTGTGATTCCGACTCCTCCGACGGACGACTCCTCCGACGGACTGAGTTCCCCGAAAAAAACCTCAACACCCGCCGCCGGCTCTCGGCAGAAAGCGGGTGTCTCATGCGTCGATCTCCGACCTTCATCACTTCCCTCGTAGTCGCCTGCCTCTTTCTGCTCGGAACTGCCCTCGTCCAGGGCTCGTCTCTTCCACCGCTTCCGATCGTGCGCACGCTACGGACGCCGCTCCATCAAAGTCGCGGCGTCCGATTTGTGGGACGACTTTCGAAACTGCGCTCCTTCTGCACACAAAGGCTTTCGGTGAAAAGATAGTTTTCGCGAGCCCGTTTCAGGCGGCCCGCTCGTGATACGCTCAATTCTCTTCAAAGGTCCTGCGGCTCCGAAACCTTGACGTCGCCGCTCTTCCTTCGGTGTCGGGAACTTCCCGGTGAAGACCACCCACCTCAAGGACCAAGGAGCGGTGTCATGAGATTCGCACGCAACGTCCATTTCCAGATCAAGAAGGGGAAGGAGCAGGAGTTCAATAACCTGTTCGAGAAGGAAGTCGTTCCGGTGCTTCGTAAGCAGGCCGGCTTCCAGCAGGAAGTCACGCTCAGCAACCCGACCGGTGCCCTCGGCATCAGCCTCTGGGATGACCGCAAGAGCGCCGAGACCTACCAGACCGCGACGTATCCGTCGGTTCTGGCCAAGCTCACGGGCCTGATCGAAGGAACGCCGAAGGTGGAGACCTACGAGATGGCCTCCTCATACCTCCGCGCGTAAGATCACGGGCGCTTTTTAGCGCTCGTTCGTGTGAGGCCCCGAAAGGGGCCTCTTTTTTTTCTGCAGTTTCCCCTCGCTCCCGTCCGCGAGGGAGAGGGCCGGGGTGAGGGGGCAAGCGGTCATCCCGAGCCGACCCGTCCGCGGGTCGTCCCGAGGAGTCCGCGACGAGGGAGCCCGAACTACAGAGCCGGAGCGGAGGTTGAGACGACCCCATCCGGAGCTCGGCAGGGCCCTGAGCCGGACGGCGGCATCGTCGGCGACAAATCTCGGGATCCCTCGTCGTGGACTCCTCGGGATGACCGGTTGAAAGGTCGCCGGGCGGGGACGAGCCCCGCCCCTACGCCCGGAAGGCGTCATTCCAACGCCGGCGTGCGACGCTTCACCGCGGCCGATGTAGGGGCGGCCCTTGCGGCCGCCCGGCGTTTTGATCAGCATCGCGGCCAATTCCGCGCCGGGCGGGGACGAGCCCCGCCCCTACGCCCGGAAGGCGTCATTCCAACGCCGGCGTGCGACGCTTCACCGCGGCCGATGTAGGGGCGGCCCTTGCGGCCGCCCGGCGTTTTGATCAGCATCGCGGCCAATTCCGCGCCGGGCGGGGACGAGCCCCGCCCCTACGCCCGGAAGGCGTCATTCCAACGCCGGCGTGCGACGCTTCACCGCGGCCGATGCAGGGGCGGCCCTTGCGGCCGCCCGGCGTTTTGATCAGCATCGCGGCCAATTCCGCGCCGGGCGGGGACGAGCCCCGCCCCTACGCCCGAAAGGCGTCATTCCAACGCCGGCGTGCAACGTTTCACCGCGGCCGATGTAGGGGCGGCCCTTGCGGCCGCCCGGCGTGACAATCGCGGCCGCGTCAAATAACCCGGTTTACGCGGCACGTCATCGCACATGGAGATCGCATCACCCGCATCGAAACGCGCCCGGCGTGACAATCGCGGCCGCACCAAATCAACCTGGGCGACCGCGCCGCGTCATCGGAGGTGGCGATCGCGTCATCCGTCACGTATCAACGCGGGCGGGGACAAGCTCCGCCCCTACCTCCGACCCGGGAGCTTGGCAGACTTTCAGACATTCTGATATTCTGCTTCCATGGGCGAGCCAACCCGTGTCGGGAAGCGAGGCACGATCGTGCTTCCGGCCAGGATGCGCAGGCGCTACGGCTTCGAGGAAGGAACCATGGTCGTCGCCGAAGAGGCGGAATACGGCGTGCTCCTGCGTCCGGCCGCGGTGCTTCCGGTGGAGATCTATTCGCCCGAGCGCAAGGCCGAGTTCCTGCTGGCAAACGCGATCGACTCCGACGACCGCAAGGCCGCCGAAGCCGAGGTCCGCAAGCTCGGACTCGATCCCGCCAGGAGCCGGCGGCGCCGGCGGCCGAAGCGCTGACCGACGCGGATGTTGCGCGTCTTCCTCGACGCCAACGTCCTCTTCTCCGCCGCCTACCGCGAGGGAGCGGGCCTTCTCGAGCTCTGGAAGATCCCGGATGTACGTCTCTTGACGTCCGGCTACGCGGCGGAAGAGGCGCGCCGCAACCTGGATTCTCCGAAGCAGTTCTCCCGCCTGGCGCGGCTTCTCGAAGCGGTCGAGATCGCTATTGAAGCTCCCGGCCAGAAGCTTCCGCCGGCCGTTCGCCTGCCCGAGAAGGACGAGCCCATCCTTCGGTCCGCGCTGGCCGCCGGAGCGACGCACCTGTTGGCGGGAGACCTCCGCGATTTCGGCCCCCTTCTCGGCCGAAAGGTAGGCGGCCTGCGGATCCAGATTCCGGACGCGTTCCTGCGGCCGAGGAAATGACCGCACTGCTCCTGAGGGGGCTCCTGCCCCTCTCTCCCGTTGACGGGGGCTCGGCATTTGCTCCCTTGCTCCCGCCTTTGGGGACAGGGCTGAGGACGAGGCGGCTCCAAGTTCCACGTGCCCCGACTCCACTCCCGCAAGCGGCCGAGTCAATTTCTTATATAATTATTGCCGCTGGCAATGCTGAGGAGCAGAAGGTGGACTTTCGATGGAACGAATGGAACGAGGAACATCTCGCAAGGCATGGCGTCTCGCCTGAAGAAGCTGAAGAAGTGGTTCGCGGCGCCCGCAATCCCTATCCTCTCGTTCAGGGCGATGAGCGATATCTCGTTTGGGGCTCGGGATTCGATGGGCGACTCCTCCAGGTGGTATTCGTCATCGACCCCGATGATTCGATCTTCGTGATTCACGCACGACCGCTGACCGAACGGGAGAAGAGGCGCTACCGACGGAGGGTCAAATGAAAAAGAAACTGCCACGGAAGGGTCGCCGATTCGAGGCGATGAACGCTAGAGAGCTCGCCGAAGCAACCGCGGTCTACGGCCAGGAGATGGTAATCGACGGGTTCGGATCGCCGAGTGCCGCGGCGCGCCGTCGCTGGGAGAGAGCGCAACGAAAGCCCGGCCGACCGCGCCGTGGTAAGGGCGCCAAGGTGATCTCCGTCAGTGTGGAAAGGGGGCTTCTCTCGGCATCCGACAGCCTCGCCAGGAATCTCGGCGTTAGCCGCGCCCGCCTAATCGAAAGAGGCTTGAAGGCGGTGTTGGAGGAGGAGAGAAAACACGGTTAGCCACGGGCGTTTGCGCCGCGACTCTCGTTCCCCTCGCCCCGGTTGGCGGGGGACACGGCCAGGGTGAGGGCGCTCCGTTCTCCCCCTTTCCCGGTGACTAGGAAAACTGGCTGATCCTCACGTGACCCGCCCGAGCAGCCTCCGATACCCACAGATGGTCTCGTTCGCGGAGCATCGGTGCCGAAAGGCCTCGAAGACGAAACGTCTTGCGGAGGCCGCCAGCATCCGCCGGCGTGAGATGACCGCGGGCGGGGACGAGCCCCGCCCTTCACCCGATGGGCGCGGGAGGGATGGGTGAAGTACCGCACGAGGGCAGACCCGCTCCTACCGGAAATCCGGCGGAGCACCCTGGGAACCGCAGACTGTTAGCGGGTCAGTTGGTAGATGACAGGCCGGTACCGTGGCGGCGGAATTGGCTTGCCTTCCCGTCGTGCGGCCTCCAGCCAGGCGTCGCGAGCCTGTTCGACGGCCGCCAGGGCCTCCTCCGGCGAGGCGCCAAAGGCCGAACAGGAGTCCAGGTCGGGGATGTCGGCGATGTAGCCGCCATCCTCCTCGCTGAAGAAGATGTTGATGTGGTAGTCGCTCATTCGTCAGGGGCCAGTCGCAAATTATACCTTTCGGTCAGGCGCAGGAATTGTCTGATCTGGTAAGGCTTAGCTTCGCCGCGCACGTTCTGAAGATTGAGCAGCTCCGGAATGTCCCGGTGAGCCAGCACGTGGTGGCTGCCACTCGTTCTCACCACTCTGAACCCGAAGGTCTCCACGAGTCGAAGGAAATCCTGGAAGCCCACATTGCTCAGAGCGCCAGCTGAGATGCGTTTGAGAAGGGCTTGCGGCTTCACAGTATCGGTTCGTTTGGTCCTGCCTACGACGAACGGGTCTCCGACGTCTGATCATGAGATTAGTTCGTTGCTCGGACGGATGAGGTCCGAGCGGTGCCCGCGACTTCTCGCCGTCGCAGTTAGAATCCCCCCGACTCCATGCCCCTGACACCCGGCTCCCGGCTCGGCCCCTACGAGATCCTCTCCGCCATCGGCGCGGGCGGCATGGGAGAGGTCTACCGCGCGAAGGACCCACGCCTCGGCCGCGACGTCGCCATCAAGGTCCTCCCCGCCTCCTTCTCCGCCGACGCCGACCGCCTGCGCCGCTTCGAGCAGGAGGCGAAGGCTGCCGGGGTCAGGAACCACCCCAACATCACCGCCGTCCACGACATCGGCCAGCACGACGGCGCGCCCTACGTCGTCCAGAAGCTCCTCGAAGGCGAGACGCTGCGCACGGCCCTCTCGGGCGGCCGCCTCTCGCAGCGCAAGGCGATCGACTACTCGCTCCAGATCGTCCACGGCCTCGCCGCCGCGCACGAGAAGGGAATCGTCCACCGGGACCTGAAGCCCGAGAACATCTTCGTCACCAACGACGGCCGGGTGAAGATCCTCGACTTCGGCCTCGCCAAGCTGACGCACACCGAAGAGCGGAGCCAGTCCACCAATCTCCCAACCGCGCCCGCCGCCACGGAGCCCGGCGTCGTCATGGGCACGCTCGGCTACATGTCCCCCGAGCAGGTCCGCGGCCGGCCCGCCGACGCGCGGAGCGACATCTTCTCCTTCGGCGCGATCCTCTACGAGATGCTCTCGGGCAAGCGCGCCTTCCACGGCGACTCGGCGGCCGACACCATGTCGGCGATCCTGAAGGAAGACCCGCCGGACCTCTCCGTCACGAACCAGAACGTCCCGCCCGGCCTCGAACGGATCGTGCGCCACTGTCTCGAGAAGAATCCCGAGCAGCGGTTCCACTCCGCGCACGACGTCGCCTTCGACATCGAGGCGCTCTCGGGCATCTCTCAGCCTCGCGCGGCCGCGAGCGCGACCACCCGCGCGCGCCTGAGGTTCCCGTCATGGCTGGCGGCAGCGGCGGCGCTCGCCGTCCCCGTCACGGGGAGAGGGAGTCCGAGGTATTTCCCTCGGCCCCCGCCCGCGGGGGAGAGGGTCAGGGGGATGTCTCCCGCGGCCAGCACATTTCGATCCACAGCTTCAGCGTCAGGTCGCTCCTTTCCACGTTCGCGACGACATTCGGCCGATACTCCCTTTCGTATCGATTCCGCAGCGTGTCTGCGTCGATCAGTCCCGCTCCAGCCAGCGCCAGGACATCCTGACGATCGACGTCGCCGTTTCTCTCGAGCTTGGTCAGCGCAAGGTCGTGCGGCTCGAGAACGAAGAGCCTGAGATTCGCGAGCTCGAATCGTGGCCACATTCGAATCAGACGCTTTTCGTAGTCTTCCGGGTACATGACGATCGTCACGGGTTGAAGGTAGACCTTGAACCGGCGGTGCAGCTCCGAGCCCTGTCCGGCAAGATCCTGAAGAACCGCCAGCTCCTTCCTCGGGATTGCGGTCAGAACGTCGATATCGGACGTGGCCCGGGAGAGCCCGTACTGCATCGTGATCGCGAAGCCCCCGATGCAATGCAGCTCGACCGACTCCCGGAGCCGCTCGTCGAGCGCCTTCAGGAACGACCGCCACGGCTCGGGAGGCGGTTCCGTCGCACCGTCCGCAGCGCTACGCGGCATAGGGCAATTGCTCCGCCGTCATGCTCGAAAGGACGTTCCATCGCTCGGCGCCCGGCGGACGGTTTGCGCGCAGCCACTCTTTCTCCGCTTCGGTCATGGAATCGCGACTCAGCGTCGTTTCGGCAGTCAGGCGCGCGAGCTCGAGCTCCCGCTCGGCCTTCTCGAGGCGCGGCGCAGATCTCGACCATTCCGGACGTCGCTGCGCGAGCTCTCTCGCGACACCGACGAGAAACCCGAGTCTGTTCTGCAGATTCTCGAGCTTGACTCGCGATACGAGCCAGCGCCAGTCGAGGTCCGGATATCGAAGAAAGACCCAGGGCAGCGCCTCGGCGACGCGAGCATCGAGATCGTTGCGCGAGAGGGCTTCGAACACCAACACGGCCGGATTGACAGGAGGACTCGGCCGAAGGTGGGCATACCCGGGATAGGAGAGCGCCGCCAGCTGGTGCGGAAGCCGCTGCCCCGGCCATTTCTCCCTGGGAGGCTCGGCCGGCACCGGTAGGGATGTCGGAGGTAGCCCGTAGAGCCGTGCCATCGCACGCGCGTGTTCTTCGGTCAGCCTCCGCTGCCCGCGCTCGAGCTGCGAAAGATATGGCTGAGACAGGCCCAGTCTTGCCGCCGCCTCGACCTGCGTCAGCCCCGCTTCCAGCCGGAAAGCCTTCAATTTGTTGTGAGCCATCGTCGTTCCATCACCGGAGGAATTATTACAGATATTGCAATATTCGTCAACGCGCTCGCCCTGCAACCACACCAGACTAGAATCCCCCCACCCCGATGCCCCTGACACCCGGCTCCCGGCTCGGCCCCTACGAGATCCTCTCCGCCATCGGCGCGGGCGGGATGGGAGAGGTGTACCGCGCGAAGGACCCGCGCCTCGGCCGCGACGTGGCGATCAAGGTCCTCCCCTCCTCCTTCTCCGCCGACGCCGACCGCCTGCGCCGCTTCGAGCAGGAGGCCAAGGCCGCCGGCGTCCTGAACCACCCCAACATCACCGCCGTCCACGACATCGGCCAGCACGACGGCGCGCCCTACGTCGTCCAGGAGCTCCTCGAAGGCGAGACGCTGCGCACGGTCCTCTCGGGCGGCACGCTCTCGCCGCGCAAGGCGATCGACTACTCGCTCCAGATCGTCCACGGCCTCGCCGCCGCGCACGAGAAGGGGATCGTCCACCGGGACCTGAAGCCCGAGAACCTCTTCGTCACCAACGACGGCCGGGTGAAGATCCTCGACTTCGGCCTCGCCAAGCTGACGCACACCGAGGAGCGGAGCCAGTCCACCAATCTCCCGACCGCGCCCGCCGCCACGGAGCCCGGCGTCGTCATGGGCACGCTCGGCTACATGTCGCCCGAGCAGGTCCGCGGCCGGCCCGCCGACGCGCGCAGCGACATCTTCTCCTTCGGCGCGATCCTCTACGAGATGCTCTCGGGCAAGCGCGCCTTCCACGGCGACTCGGCGGCCGACACGATGTCGGCGATCCTGAAGGAAGACCCGCCGGATCTCTCCGTCACCAACCAGAACGTCCCGCCCGGCCTCGAGCGGATCGTCCGCCACTGCCTCGAGAAGAACCCCGAGCAGCGCTTCCACTCCGCGCACGACGTCGCCTTCGCGCTCGAGGCGCTCTCCAACATCTCCGCGACCGGCCGCGCCACGGTCGCCGCGGCCGGCCTCGCGCCGGCCGGCCCCGCCCGGCGCTGGCTCGTGCCCGCAGTCGCCTCCGTCCTCGCCCTGCTCGCCGTCGCCGCCGCCTACATGCTCGGACAGCGCAAGGCGGCGGCAACCGGTACGGCGAAGGCCACCCCCATCACCTACTCCCAGCTCACCTTCCGCCAGGAGCCGATCTTCAACGCCCGCTTCTCACCCGACGGCAAGACGATCGTCTTCAGCGCCGCCCCCTCCGGAAACTCTCCCGAGATGTACTCGCTCCGTCCCGACTATCCCGGCACCTCCCCGACCGGCCGCCCGGGAATGGCGCTCCTCTCCATCTCCTCGAAGGGAGAGCTCGCCGTCCTGACCCGCCCGCGCTTTCTGCGGCCACAGTCTCTTCCTGGGCACGCTCGCGAGGATGCCGCTCGAAGGCGGCGCGCCGCGCGAGATCGCCGAGCGCGTGCGCGAGGTGGACTGGGCCCCCGACGGGTCGGAGCTCGCCGTCATCCACGACGTCAACGGAAAGGACCGCCTCGAGTTCCCGCCCGGCAAGGTGCTGGCCGAGACCGGCGGCTACTTCAGCAACCCGCGCTTCTCGCGCAAGGGCGACCGCATCGCTTTCTTCGAGCACCCGATCAAGTACGACGACCGCGGCTCGGTCGCCGTCGTGGACCTCGCGGGAAAGAAGACGACCCTCTCGGACGGCTACTGGGGGGAGGAGGGGCTCGCCTGGTCCGCCGACGGCAGCGAGGTCCTGTTCTCGGCCGGCGCCGCCTACAACAACTTCGACATCTACGCGGTCACCCTCGACGGGAAGCGCCGCACGGCGCTCCAGAGCGCGGGCGGGCTGACCCTTCACGACATCGCTCCGGACGGGCGCTGGATCGCGACCCGCGACGACGAGTGGCGGGAGACTTCCCGTTCTCGCCCCCGGCCAGGACCGCGAGCGCAACCTCGCCTGGCTCGATCTGTCCTACACCGCAGGGCTCACACCGGACGGAAAGACCCTCCTCTTCTCCGAATTGAGCGGGAGCATGGGGGTGAACTACGCGACCTGCCTGCGCCAGACCGACGGCTCGCCGGTCGTGAGGCTCGGGGAAGGCTCCGCCTCCGACATCACCGGCGACGGGAAGTTCGTCCTCTCCGTCATCCCGACCGAACCCGCAGCAGCTTGATCGTCTATCCGACCGGCGCCGGCCAGCCGCGCAAGCTCGAGCGCGGCGGTCTCGTCAGCTACGAGACGGCGCAGCTCTTTCCCGACGGGAAGTCGGTCTTCTTCTGCGGCCACGAAGCCGGGCGCGCCATACGCTGCTACGTCCAGGAGATCGACGGCGGCAAGCCCCGCCCCGTCACACCCGACGGAACGACCGACGGCCTCGTCTCCCCCGACGGCCGGCAGCTTCTCGTCCGCGAGCGCGGCGGAGGCCTCCAGCTCTACTCCGTGGAAGGCGGCCCTCCCCGGCAGGTTCCCGGCGCGATCCCCGAGGACACCGTCATCCGCTGGACCCCCGACGGCCGCGCCCTCCTGGTCTCCAGCCGCTCCGACGTGCCCGCCCGCGTCGAGAGGCTCGACCTCTCGACCGGCCGCCGCGAGCTCTTCAAGACCCTCGGCCCGGCGGACCTGACCGGCGTCCTCCAGATCGCCCCCATCGCCATCAGCGACGACGGCAAGAGCCACGCGTACAGCTGCCGGCGGATGACGTCGCATCTGTTTCTGGTGGGAGGGGCGAGGTGATTATCTCAGCACACTCTCCCCACGGGAAGGACAGGGTTACGGCAAGAGCGACAGGGTGTCGATCCGGGCGAAAGTTCAAGCTGGACTCCTGAATGGAAAACGAGAGCCGCGGAAGTGGACTTTTGCGAAAATCGGGCGCGAGGCGCAGGGGTTTGCCCCAGAAAGGCTGCCGGCAGAAGCCGATGAGCGACGAGAAACCACTGAATCGGCCCGTGCCTTATGGGCCAGCAAATCCTCACCCCCTGTCGACGTTACGGACTGAACTGGTCTGGGAGGGGAAGTACGACGACTACGGTAACCGGCGCGACGTTGATGTCGCCGGCTCCGCCATGCCCCTTCAGAAGATCGAGACGGTCGACGAGCCGCGCGCGCGGGCGGCCCCAGGTCTCTGGGATGCCCAGCGAGCGCATGTTGACGATTTCCGGAACATGTTGATCTGGGGCGACAACAAGTTAGCGGCGGCCTCTCTGCTCAAGGACTTCCGAGGGCGCGTGGATCTCGTCTACATTGATCCGCCCTTCGACGTGGGCGCTGACTTCACTATGGACGTCTCTATCGGCGACGAGAAGGAAACGATCGACAAGGAGCAGTCCGCACTCGAAATGGTGGCCTACCGGGACACGTGGGGAAAGGGTATCGACTCGTATCTGCAGATGTTGTTCGAGCGACTCCTCCTGCTGCGCGAGCTCTTAAGCGACAGAGGTTCGATCTACGTTCACATCGGCCAGGACGTCTTGGACTACGTGCACGGACTGGCGGACGAAGTATTCGGCCGAGCTAACTGCCGAAATGTCATCACCTGGCAGCGTATGTACGCTCACAGCGACCCTGGCCAGTACGGCGCCATCTCCGACTATCTCCTGTTCTACACGAAGAGCAATTCTTGGACCTGGAACCCGCAGTACACGCCGTACTCTGATCAGTACCTCAAGATGTACAGCCAGGTGGATGCATCGGGGCGCCGATTCAAAGTCGAGAATACCCTTGGCCCGGGGAATCGGGGGGTACGCTACGAGTGGCATGGGCACACGCGATACTGGCGCTACACCAAGGAAAACATGCAGGCCCTCGATGACGCTGGTCTGCTCTACCACACGAGGTCTGGATTCCCCAAGAAGAAGATCTACTTGGACGAGATGCCCGGCCGCCCCATCCAGGACATCTGGACGGACATCAATGTGATCGCAGGGCAGGCGGATGAACTGACGGGCTACGCAACGCAGAAGCCGGAGGCGCTGCTGGAGCGCGTGATTAGGACATCGTCGACGGATGGAGACCTTGTCGCCGACCTCTTCTGTGGCTCTGGTACCACCGGCGCAGTGGCTGAGCGCCTTGGGCGCCGATGGCTTATGGGTGACCTGGGCCGTTTTGCCATTCACACGAGCCGGAAGCGTCTGATCGAGATCCAGCGTGGGCTACACGGAGCTGGGAAGTCCTACCGAGCCTTCGACGTCTTCAATCTTGGACGGTACGAGCGGCAGTGGTGGCAGAAGGAGACACTCAAGGGGGCTGATGACGACCATCGCCGCGTCGTGCTCGACTTTTATCGAGCAGAACCCTTGACTGGCTCCCCTTCGCCTCTCCTTCACGGGCGAAAGGGGATCTCGCTCTGCCACGTTGACGACATCGACAGCATCTTTTCGCGTGAGGAAGCCAAGGCAGTCGCACGGGCAGCCAAAGAGGCCGGCGCCACCGAGGTCTCTTGCCTGGCTTGGGAGTTCGAGATGGACCTGCGAATGATCTGTAACTCGCTCGAGAAGGAACTGGGGGTCAAGATCAAACTGATACAGATCCCGCGCGAGATCATGGAGAAGAATCGGAAGGATCCTCCGCCTTTCCTGGAGGTCGCCACGCTGGAAGTGGAGCCTGTTTACCGGATGGTCGCTGGGCGTCGCGCGGTGAACATCAAGCTCAAGCGGTTCATTCCCTCCTTGGCTGAGGTACCAACGAGAGAGCTGGAAGTCCTTCAGGAGCGCGCCATCAAAGGCGGCTTCGACTTTATCGACTTCTGGGCGGTTGACTTTGACTTCAAGAACGGCGGGCCTTTCAACCACCACTGGCAGGATTACCGGACGCGAAAGGATCGATCACTGAAGACGGTATCAGAACAGAATTACGTTTACCCGGCGAAAGGCCGTTACACCGCCTGCGTAAAGGTCGTGGATATCTTCGGTTGCGATACCTCGATCACCGCAGAGGTTAATTACGCCTGACGGAACACTCAACCCGCGGGCGCTCGAGCCCCTTTTCGGTCCGGCCGACACCCCGACCCATCATCGAGTTCGCTCGAAGACGCCGGGCGCTCCTGCTGAGATCGTCAAGGGCAGGCGGCCATCCCCGATTGTTGTTGCTCAGAACCTTCGGCGTGAGGTCTCCGAATGGCGAGATTCGCAGTACGGAGGCGCGTCGGATACGACCATAGAACTTCTTCTGCACTGGTTCGGTCGCGACCACGACGTCCGGGCGCTCTCGGGTGAGTCGGTTCCATTCGCGTACTACTTCTGCCAGCGCGAGGCGATCGAGACGCTTATCTACCTCTACGAGGTCCGCGGCATCAGGTCTCTCTCCGCGCTCACGGCGGAGTTCGGAGGACCCGACAGCGAGATCGCAGCGCTCGGGATCGACCCCTGACGAGGACCTGTGGCCGAGATACGCCTTCAAGGTCGCGACCGGAGCCGGCAAGACGAAGATCATGAGTCTCGCGATCGTGTGGAGCTACTTCCACGCGCTCCGGGAATCCGACTCGCCGATGGCGAGACACTTCGTCGTCGTCGCGCCCGGACATCACCGTCTTCGAGCGACTGAAGGAGGACTTCGGGAACGGGACAGATCTTCGATCAGGATCCGTTAATCCCGGCCGCCTGGCGGGGCGACTGGAATATGTCGGTCGTCCTTCAGGATGAAGCGGCAGGGGCATCGACCGGCGGCGTCCTCTATCTCACGAATATCCACCGCCTCTACGACACCTCGAAACGGCGTCGCCGAGACTCCGAGACCTACGATTTCATGGGTCCTCCGGTCTCGAAGGCTAAGGCGCTGGACACCAGCCAGGCTCTTCGCGATCGGATCACGTCGCATCCGCGGCTCATGATCCTGAACGACGAGGCTCATCATGTCTGGGACCCGGACTCTGCATGGAATGAGGCGATCTCGTTCCTTCACGACAGGACTCGCGGAAGCGGGCGGAGGTCTTGTCGCCCAGCTCGATTTCTCAGCAACGCCGAAGGACAACAAGGGGCACGTCTTTCGCCACGTGGTGTGTGACACCCCGCTCGGCGAGGCGGTGGACGCTGGCATCGTGAAGACGCCCAGTGATCGGGCATGGTGAGCGTCTGGTAACGCGTGCTCACGCGGATGCCGCGCAGAGATACGAGAACCATCTGACGCTCGGCTACGAGCGCTGGCTCAGCTCGAAAGAAGAATGGGACAAGAGCGGCAAGAAGACCCTGCTTTTCGTGATGACCGAAGACACGGAGGCGGCTGACCAGATTGCGCACCGCCTGAACACAGACCCTCTCTACGAGGAACTCAACGGCAAGACGATCAATCTCCACACCAATCTCAAGGGCAAGCTCAAGAAGCGGGGACGCGGAGCGGGCGCCTACTACGAGTTCTTGGAGGACGAGAAGGCGATCAGCGACGAGGACCTGCTGCAGCTGCGGAAGCTCTCACGGGAGCTCGACGACGACACGAGTCCCTACCGCTGCATCGTCTCGGTCCTCATGCTGCGCGAGGGTTGGGACGTGCGGAACGTCACGACGATCGTTCCGCTGCGGCCGCTTACCGCGAAGTCCCGGATTCTTCCGGAACAGACCCTCGGCCGCGGTCTCCGGCGGATGACGCCACCCGGAGAGGGCGGAGCCACGGAAGTCGTCACGGTCGTCGAGCACAAGGCGTTCGCAGCGCTCTATCGCGACGAGTTGAGCCAGGAAGGGCTGCCGATCGAGATTGTCGATATCGAGCAGATTCCAAGAACGACGGTCACGATTTATCCCGACGCTACAAATAAAGACTTGGTCGCACTCGATCTCTTCATCCCTCGTCTCTCTCCGGGCTACCGCATCGAGGCTGCTCTTGAGGGGTTGACGTTCGAGGAGGTCCGCGAGGCCTTCGAGGACCAGTTCGAGAAGCTCCCTCTCGGTACGCCGAGGGAAGAAGAGATCCAGTATGAGGGCCGGCATCTCATCACCGACGAAGTCGTCGAGCAGATGCGAATCAAACTCCCTCTGCTGTCCGACGGAATCGGCGCGGTGTCCTTTTTCCGGGAAGAACTTGAACGGGCTGCCCGAATTCGGGGGCAGCACGCGGTCCTCGCCCCGCTCATCGAGCGCTTTCTCGAGGAGGTGGTCTTCGGCGAGCGCGTCACGCTCTACGACCCCCGAGTAATTCCTCGCCTCGCGGATACCGATATCCGCGAGCACATTCGCGGGGTTTTTCTTCCGCTTATCCTGAAAAAGATCACGCGGAAAGAGGTACGCGCTCCGGAAGAGTCGCCTCAATCGGTCGCCTCGTGGAAGCCATTTCAGGTCACTCATTCCGAGCGACGGCCAGCGTTAAGCGCGACGAAGACGGTATTCAATCTCGTCACGTGCAACAACCAGCTCGAAGTCGCGATGGACCAGTTTTTGGACTTCGCCGCCGACGTCCCAGCGTTCGCGAAAAACGCCGGCCCCCAAGCGCTTCGGATTGACTACCTCTCGATCGAAGGGCGCAGAGCCACCTACACGCCCGACTTCCTGGTTCGCAAGGGAGACGGCGGCTACTTGCTTGTCGAGACGAAGGGCCGGGCGGATCGCGATGTCCCAGCAAAAGCCAGGGCAGCCACCGAGTGGTGCAAAGCGGCCTCTACGAAAAAGGCGAAGTGGAGCTACCTATACGTTCCGCAAGATGTCTTCGAGCAAGTTCGGGGCGATTCCGTTGACGAGCTGGCGCGCGCCTGCGCGCCGGCCCTGGCGGGTCTTCTGAGGGAAGGAGAGTCGCCTCAGCTCTCACTTGTGTTTGAAGCCGTTAGTGCGGCCTCTCAGTTGACGGGCTTCATCGATCCCGAGGCTTTCGAGGCGTTGCCCTCTCGGTATCAGAAGGCGATCGAGCACTCTGTCGCACTCTTCCACTTCCATGAGAAGAAGAAAACGGTGTCCTTCGCTCCAGTTTTCCAGCCGCTTCTCGGGCCGATCGATCATGCCGCCGAGGCGCTGTTGCTCGGCCGTCTATCCGATGATGTTCCTGCTCAGGCTGAGGCGCAGCGGCTTCATTTCGAGCCCGATCTTAGCAGCGTCAAGAAGAAGGATCTCAAGTTCTACACCGAGAAGGCCTCTCTGTTAAAGCGACTCCTCGTTTACCGAAGCCCGATCATGCCCACAGGACTCCTCGGCTTCTGCCTGGAATATGCCGCGAAAGATACGGAGCCACTAGCGGGAGTTTTCTCGTCAGTCCGGCGGCGATTCGCCAGCCTAGCCGCCACGACTTTGAAGAGCCTTCTCGATCGCGTCTACAAATTCCGAAACACCTACATCGCCCACGAAAAGGAGGACCTGCTGGCGGATGCGCCTCAGGCCCGCGAAGGCCTGAAGGTGTGGGTTAGCGCCCTGGTTAATCTCTTTGGCGCGCAGCACGGAGCCCCTGCCAGCCCGTCGAAAGGGCCTAAGACCGCTTTGCTCCAGGTTGCTGAGCCACCGGGTGGATACGAGCCCGCGAAGGGCGCGGAATGAACCACCTGAACGTCAGGGTGGCGTGGCATGACAACCGCTGGAACGGCAACGTGTGCCTAGCGCCTTCCGCCAACGCCTTCTGCGTGGACCTAGACCGAATCCGAGAAGAGCGCGATGACACGGCAGAGGACGCGCTCGCGGGAAAGCCTTTCGCCGACCTAACGAAAGCGCAACTCCCGCCGTGCAAGGCTGAGGCTGGCGCTTTCATGAATGAGCGCGAATGGTGGCGTGTCGTCGACCATCCGTATCGTGAAATCAAGGCAGCAGAGAAAACGCACGGGCATTTGCGGGAGACGGGAGTTCGTGTTCCCCCGTACTCAACCTTTGCCATTCCATTCTTGTGGATGCTGCGTGATAGCCAGGAGCGAATCGATGAGGAGCTCCCGGTGCCGCTGCCGTCTGATGAAAAGCCCCCATTTAAGTCTCCCTGGGTATTTGGCCGTGAGCGTCAGGAAGCGTTGTCCGATCTGTTTTTCAGCCGGTTGACTCCGGGGAAGTCACTCGTCTTCTTCTACACCAAGAGCGGCCACCCGTTAGATGAATGGATCCCGCGCCTCGTGGTTGGCGTCGGCCAGATATCTAAGATCTTCCCCCTGCAACATTACGAATCGAGCGCATCCAAGCCCTACCCCCTCTGGGATCGCCTCTTTTGTCATTCGATCCGCCCGTTGGGCCACGACGGCTTTCTGATCCCGTACCACGACTACCTTGCTGCGACCGGAGACCCGGACGAGGACGCGCGGAGAGCGACTCTTCTCGCCGAGATCGCGGTGGTGCCGGAGCCTAGCCAGATGATGGCGTTCTCGTACGCCGGCGAATTATCAACTCCGGATATCGCGCTCTCGACGCTCGTGCGCTGTCTTGAGGCTGTCCGGAAAACCCGTGCTCATGGCATCGCTCCAGGGCCCTGGGATCGCCGTGAGGAGTGGCTGAACACTCAAATCGCCGATGCGTGGCAGGATCGAGGGCCGTACCCCGGGGCCGGCTCTGCTCTTGAGGCGCTGGGCATGCGCTTAGGCACGGCGCTCGTTCTGGAACTTCAGGCGAGCGGGAAGATCGCCGCCGGCGACGATCCCTGGCCGGTTCTCGACGGGGTTCTGAGAGGCAAGAGCAAGCCGCCCCAGAAGGCCTACGCAGCAGATGTCGAAGCGGTGCGGCCAATGTGGCAGAAGCTCGGCGAGCAGCGGCGGGCACTTGTGAAGTTGCTTTCCCGGTTCAGTCTGAGCCCTGTTCAGGCGACCCGGTGGTTCGACCCGGCTGAACGCCAAAAGGCGACGCGGTCGTCGGTGGACGACCAAGCTATTCTGGCGAATCCGTACCGAATCGCGGAAACGGACCTCGGTGATGCATACGAACACCCTGTCCCTGTCGGAGTAGTCGATCGAGGCGTTCTTCCCGATTCAAGGGTGGCCTCACGGCACCCGGTCCCTGATCCCTCAGCGGTGGCGTCGCAGCTTGATTGGCGCAGAGTGCGTGCTGCCCTTGTTGCCATTCTTAGAAAGGCCAGCGAGGGTGGCGATGCGTTGCTCAGCGAGGCGGAAGCACTGATGCAACTAGCCCACCTCGACTTAGCACACCCATGTGTGATCCCAGCCGACTGGTTAGCGAGTAACACGGAAAGGCTAGGCGAGGAAATCAAGCTAATTACGCTCCGCACTGGCGAGTCAGGCGAGACACCGGTGCCGTGCCTTCAGCTCTCCGACCTACAAGAGCGAGAGGAGAAACTCTCTTCCATCCTGGCCAAGCGTGCGGGAAAGGAGCTGCCATCTCTCGACGAGGACTGGCAGCAGCTACTCATCGCATCCATTCGCGAGGCCGGTGGTGCTGTCGACCTCAAGAACGACAGGCATCGCCGCGCGCTGGAAGAACAGGCCCGAGCGCTTGAACGGGTGACCACGCGGAGGGTCAGCGCACTAGTGGGACGCGCGGGGACGGGGAAAACGACAGTCCTGGGGGCGCTGCTCAAGTCTCAGCAGCTCGCAAAAGGGGGAGTGCTCTTCCTCGCTCCGACTGGAAAAGCCCGGGTCCGGATAACCCAGAAGACCAACGAGACAGCCATGACAGTAGCCCAGTTTCTGTATCACCTAGGTAGGTACGACGGCGCTCGTCAGCGGCCTCGTTTCACCGGCAAGGAGCAATACCGGAAGGAGAGGACCGTCGTAATTGACGAGTCCTCGATGCTCACTCTGGACGACCTCGTCGCAGTGCTGCTTGCGCTGGATCTTGCGCACGTGCACCGGGTCATCCTCGTTGGCGATCCGAATCAGTTGCCGCCGATCGGCGTTGGTCGACCTTTCGCTGATTTCGCTGCTCACTTAGACGCGGCCAGGGCAGGAGACCCTCTCACTGGGGCTCTCGCACGCCTCACGGTAGAACTACGCACGGCTGCTGGAGACCCCTCTGACGCTCTTCGTCTTGCCTCCTGGTATACGAGGGAACCGCAACCGATCGACGCTGACCGCGTTCTTAGCGACCTCGAGCTCGGAAACGCATTCAACGATCTCTCCATTTGTTTCTGGCAAACCCCTGAAGAGTTGCGCCAGCGGCTAGACGAAAAGTTTTGCCAACGGCTAGGGCTTGAGTCACCCGGTGACATTAAGGGATTCAACCTCGCTCTCGGCCTGACGCCAGAGGGCTGGGTTCCATTCGAAGATCACGACGGAGCGGAGCGATTCCAGATCCTTTCACCGGTCCGCCTGCATCCTTATGGTGTGCACGACCTAAACAGACTGGTGCAGCGGCGGTTTCGCGCTGCTCAGCTCAAGGCATCGCGCAACCCCTGGGGTCTAAGCCTGGGCGACGAGGAGATCGTTTGGGGTGACAAGGTGATCCTGCTCCGGAACGAAAAGGCGGAAGGGTGGGATGGGAAGAAGCGCCAAACCGTAGAGGAGTACCTAGCGAACGGCGAGATCGGTATCGCGACACCCGCACAGGGGGCCGCAAAGGGCAAGTACCTGAACGTGGCCTTCGTGGGCCGGCCAGATGTTCGCTTCGGCTACTCGCGCCGACGCTTCTCGGGGGGAAACGCTCCTCTGGAATTAGCCTACGCGCTGACCGTACACAAAGCCCAGGGGAGCGAGTTTGGCACTGTGTTCGTCGTTGTCCCGCGGCAGTGTCGGCTGTTGACGCGAGAACTCCTATACACGGCGCTAACGCGCGCGCGACAACATCTGGTCCTCCTTGTCGAGGGGAAGGATGTGGCGTTCCTTTACGATCTCACGAGACCGGAGAAATCCGACACGGCACGCAGAAACTCGAACTTGTTTGCAGCTGGAATTCGTCACGAGGCTGATGGCGTTCCTTACGCTGAGCACCTGATCCATCGCACGCTTCGACAGGAGCTCGTGCGCAGCAAGTCGGAACTCGTCATCGCTAACCATCTTTTCCGCCTCGGCCTCCAGTACCACTACGAGCGACCTCTCGACGGGACCAAGGCCCCGGGAAGGCTTCGCCCGGACTTCTCTTTTGTCGACGATGCGGGGGACGTCTTCATCTGGGAGCACCTCGGGATGTTAAGCCGGGCTGATTACCGCAAAGCTTGGGACTGGAAGAAAGCTTGGTACTCAGCGAATGGCTTCGTCGAGGGGAAGAACCTCTTCACCAGTTCTGAAACGGAGGGCCTGGATATGACCGTGATTGATGCGGTGGCGAGAAATGTCCAGAAGGCATTGCAGGGCTAGCGATTGATCAGTTATCGCGAGGCGATAAGGCTACTGTGACTGCCAAAGGCACTCGAAGGGCCGACATCGGGATTCTGACCGTGATTCCGACGGAACTCGAGTGGACGCGCAAAGCTCTAAGCATCGATGCTCATGACCGGCGGAAGGTGCCGTCTGGCAGGATCTACTACTTCGGCTTCGTACCTTCGCAGTTTGCGGGCCGCGATTACTCCATTGCCATCACTTGCATCGGCGACGCCGGCACCGCGGAATGTGCTGTGGCTGCCACAGCCCTGATAAAGGACTGGCGGCCCAAGCTTGTTATCCTCGTCGGCATAGCCGCGGGGCTTCGCGGACAGGTGAAGGTCGGTAGCGTCATTCTGTCAGAACGGATCTGGAGTTACGAGAAGGCAGCGGTCACGACGGCGGCAGGGGGTCGTGCTCGAAAGGTTCCAAGGCCGGATGCTCCAATCTTGCCGCTCACGATTCAGCAGGATGTGACGTGCTACCTCTCAGGGCAGGACCGGTTGCAGAGGCGTCTTGCTGAACGATTCCGGGCGCTCGGCGGTAGCTACCCGGCAATCCACTCGCGTAATGTCGTGACCGCCCCCGATGTTCACAGTGCGACAGTCGCAAGCGGCAACAAGCTACTTCGTCACGAGGGGTTTCTGTACAAGCTTAGGGCCACCGGACACGGGCGCACAGAGGTTGCGGAAATGGAGGCTGCAGGGCTCACGGTTGCATGCCGCGAGGGCCGTGCGGACTGGTTAGTGATTAGGGGAGTTTCGGACTTCGGCGACAAGCGCAAGACCGCCGAGTATCAGCCGTTCGCCGCGCAAATGGCGGCGGCCGTGACCAGAGACTTTATCGAAGTCGGTCTGCAGTTGACGTTGGCCCGCCGACCGAAAGCCAAGCGCGTTCTACCAATCCCTCAAGCCCCTACACGTTCCGAGATCGTTGGGGCGGCCGCCGAGGTCATGTCAGCCTCGCCGGCCCCGCGCCCGCCACCTTCAGGCGTGCGGATGCTTGAGTTTGCTACGGGCTTTGAACGGCACGTCTACCGTATCCTTCGAGTTGATCGCGACTTCGGCGGCGCGTCAATTCCTCGCAGCGTGCACATGCGCTGGAACCCCGGGCTAGGCGTTCTCTACTTCGCCATGTCGGCGCAGGCCGCTCTGGCTGAGGTCATGGTCAGCCCCGCTAACGCGCCCCCCTGGCTTTTGATTGCCGAATTCAGGGTGCGGCTTTCATACGTTCTGGACCTTACCGACCAATCCGTGCGACATGCGCTTGGAATCAACTGGGAGGCGATCCAATCCCGGGACCGCACCTACTCCGAGTCAGTCGCCGAAGCGGCCAGGGTGGCCGGATGCGAGGGCCTGTTGGTCCTCTCTCCCAAAGGCCCAGGGAGTCCCATGTTGGTGGTGTTCGACCGAATTGCCCCCGGTAGCGAGATTGTGCTGCTTAGGACAGGTAGTGCCGTTTCTACAGCGACCTGAGTCCGGAGCCTCTAAGAACAATGACCTTACGACGACCTGGACGTTCTCTCCATCGCGGATGCCGGCCGGTTCAGCAGAACCGGCGCCGACGGCTAGTTCCTAAGGAGGCAGTTCGATTTCCTGGGGCAGGCCCACGCGCATGAAGAAGCGCGCGAAAGCCTGTGACAGATGCTCACGGTATGGAGGGCACAGACGCGGTCTCGGACCGGCCGTCGCTGCAAACCGGCGAAGGAAAGCCTTGGGAAGGGAGAAGATTCTACCGAAGTCCACAACACGGGCGCCCATCTTGATCTCCCGCGGCTCCGCAACGGCGGCGAGCAAGGTGTACTGGGGTCGGCGGCCTTTTCGGATTTCGTCGGCAGCGTTCTTCGCGGCCAAGGCAGGCTCTGTCTTCGCGGCCTGCACGAGATCCCAATGGGGGCACAGGATCACGTCCAAGATCTTCTCCTGAACAAGATCGCAGGATTGAGTCATCACGACCACATCGAAATTCAGGATCTCGCCAGGTACTCTGTCTCCCTCAATCGGCAGAGCGATGTCGGGATCTGGCACGAACACGGGACAGCCGAACAGCAAGTCACCCTGCTCGAGCTGGTCACCGCTGACGGCTTCGTACCACGGATACTCACGGGGCATCGCGGGTTCGACTACCGCGGTTCGCCGGGCTCGCCAGGCTCCCAGGCAAGCCGAAAGGGCGAGGCAGTCCTTCGCAAGACCTGAAACACCACCTTCCTCCGAGAAGCTGGCTGTAGGTCGAGGACTTTCGGTAGCTCTTCTTCGGAGCGGCCAGAAGTTAACGCTGCGAGATGCCTGACCTCGGCGAGCATTCTCGAGAGTTGTCGAACTTCTTCGAGAATTGACGCACCCGCCTCAGCGAGGCTCTCGGAGACGCGCGTGTATCCGCCCGAAATCACCGAGCTGCTACCCATGCCCCACGTTGGAAAACCCGGAGGCGATCCGTTACCGGGCCGATGCCTTTCCACGATCACGTTTTTCCTCCTTGAATAGCTCGCGAGCTTTGTCAGTGAGGCACTCCTCGAAGGCGTTCTCCACGATCCCGTGAGCCTGTTCTACCCAAACCATCGCTTGATCCAGAGCGACCTCTTGGGGTTTCAGAGTCGCGAAATCGAGGTCTAGAAGGAAAGCCTGGGCGGCCTCCTCGCCTTGGACGGAACCGGTTTGAAGCGCCAGTACGCCGTTCGCGCCCTCGAAGGGCACCTCAACACGTTGAGCCCAAGCCGTGAAGACCTGGGGCAACCTTGCAGGTATTCTTGGAACGGCGACGAGAAAGCTCTCGATCTCCACGCGCTCCTCGGGAACAGCGATGCGGTTGATGTAGCGTAGGCCCATCCGCCTGAAACCTTGCGGAAGCACGATTTCCCGATAAACCGCGAGGGCTCGCGAGACCATTTGGCGGAACACTTGCCATGTCGGGTATGGCCTGAGGTGATTGATCGACAAGAAGTTGTCGGCCACTTGAACGAGCGCCTGTTCATCCTCCCTGAGGAATTGGATTCGAGCCAACTGACTTGCAAGGGTCTGCTTGACCTCCGCCGGGCCGGGTAGCCACTCAGCCGGAAAGCTTGGCTCCCGGCGCTTGGGGAACTCGTCCTTTAGCTTGGCGTAGACAAGGCCTGGGACGGTAATATCCCATGGCTGGCCCGGTTCGAAGCGAAATTCGCAGATCGCTTCGACCACTGGCGGGTTCTCGTAGATCTTGCTCACGTCAGGTGCCCTGATCAGGAGAGTATACGAGTAAGGGCTGAACTCCGCCCGGGTTAAGCTCGTACAGCAATCCGTCAGGCATGCTGAGCGGCGAACCGGCTGTCGTTGATAGGTGTTTCGACACCTGTCGAGGCAGTCCAATCGGGCCTCTGAATGGCATTCAGGAGGTCGACGGCTCTGCCCGTTCAGGTCCAACAAGCGGAACCTGCTCCAGGAATGCACTCTGGTAACGATCCCGGTGTCCGAGGCGCATCTTGCTTCACGGGACGGACGTCAAGACCCCGAACCGTCTGACCCAATCCAGCACCGCCCAAGTCGCGTCGAGGTCTTCCTCGTTGTAGGCGAGGATCTGGCTCATGATCTCTTTTCGGCCGGCGGCATCGGAGGTCTCGGTGGCCTCGATGTAGCGGCACATGGCCCAGGCGCCGTTTGACTCGGGCAGCTTGCGCTCGAAGCCGACGTACTTCTCGATGACCTTGAGGCTCAGGCTCGGCCTGGGGAAGACCAGGGACCGGCGAACGACGGCGAGGAGGTCCACCAGCAGGTCGAGAATGCGGACGGCGGTGCCGTCGGGGTCGCCGAAGCGGTCGATGTACATCTGCAGTTTCGTCCTCTCGTACGAGCCCCAGTGGATGAAGGGGAGGTCGCCGTGCTCGGCAAGGAGGCTCGAGGCGAGGCGGAGGAAGGCGAACCACCCTTCCCGGTCGCCCTCGGCGCCGAATCCGGCCTGTGCGAGCAGATGACCGCTGGGGTTCTCCCCGTAAACCTTCATGCCCCAGAGGTAGACCTTCTCGAGATCGTCCTGGTACGGAGGCATCCCTTCGAGGTCGAGCATGACGAAGTTGCGCGCGGCGGGGAGCTCCGGCGGCGAGATCACGATGTGCTTTCCGGAGACGTGCGCCTCGGCGCTTCGGAGAAGGGTGACGGCGAAATCGCGAAGCCTTGGTTTCTTCTTTCCCTGGTAGAAGACGCCATGGAGGGCAGGATCCTCGATCGCTGCCGGCACCTGCTGGATGGTTGAGATTCCGTGCCCGCGCAGCTCGATGGCGCGATCCTGACTCACGGCGGGAAGGAGGGCGATGTCGTCGGCCTGCTCGGCCCCTTTCCAGCAGAGGTCGAAGTAGCCGCAGCCGTTGCACTTCGACCAGCCGACGGGCTCGTAGGTGTCCTCCGGAGTGAGGCGCATCCGGCGCAGCTTCCGAAGGAATTCCAAAGCGGCTTTGCCGCCGTCGTAGGGCACATCGATGAGATCGCCGGAACCGGAGTGGACCTGGAGTCCCACGGGCGGCTTGCCGACCACCTGCTCGTAGAGCCAGCCGTAGAGCTGGAGCTGCAGGGCAATCTCGGGATGCCGCCCCTCGACGCTTCGCGCGAGCTTGGAGTCGCGGATGATGTATCCGTCGCCGTCGCGAATCAGGAAGTCGGGAAGGCCGACGAGGTCGCTCGATTCGCCGTCGAGGTCCAGCGAGACGCGGAAGCGGGCCTGGTAGATCGCGGGGACGCCGGCCCGGATGGCGGCGAGAGTCTCGCGTTCCTGCGATTCGGGGTCCAGGCCCTCGAGCTTCTTCACGCCGGAGAGGCTGTCCAGATGAGCCGTCTCGTGGCTCGCGCCGAGCCTGGCGAGGAGGTCGTCGAATTCCGTGCGAGGCGACTCCTTCACGCCGCGATGGCGCAGGGCGACCCGGCGGGCGCACGGCTTCGGGCGGTAGTAGTCGTACGGGTTCGAGGCGCGGAAGTGCATGGGCGAAGTCTTCGGGAACCTTCCCACGAGTGGCAGGACAAGTGATGTCTGCCCAGGCCCAAAGCTGTCAAAGCGACTTCGATGGCTTCGAGGCTCAGGCTCGGCTTGGGGAAGACCAGGGACCGCCGAACGACGGGCAGGAGGTCTACCAGCAGGTCGAGAACACGGACGGCGATGCCGGCGGGGTGGCTTTCAGCCGCGGCAGTCGCTGCGCGACCGGCGGCTGAGAGTTTTCAAGACGGGGGCCGAACGTATGAGCATCTTTGCTGTCCGAATGGGCACCAATGAGATCGCCTGAACCGGAGTGGACATGGAGTTCCCTCGGCGGCTTGCCGACCACCTCCGGGGCCAGCAGCGGGCCAGGTAGATCGCGGGGCCGGTTCGGATGGCGGGGAGAGTCTCGCGTTCCTGCGATTTGGTGTCCAGGGCTTCGAGATTCTTCACGCCGAACTCGTCGGGACCTCTCTATCCTCCGCCGACCAGTCGTTCCAGGAGAATGTCTTCGAGATTTCGTCGGCTGTCGAGCACGCCCAAGACCAGTACGGCGGATTCGGAGATTCGGTAGATCAGTCGATAGGGAGAGACCACCAGCTCTCGATACTGCCGCATCTGCAATCGCTCCAGCTCCGGTACCACCCGGCCCCGCCCGGGCGCCGTCTTCAGTGAGCCTGCGCGGCGCTGCAGCCTATCGAGCGTCGATACCGCGGCGTCCGGACTCCTGGAGGCCAGGTAATCGATGATGCCGAGAAGGTCTCTCCGGGCCACGTCAGCCCACTCGACACGATAACGCCGCCGGCTCACCGCGAGGAGAGACGAGCACGGGCGGCAGCGAAGACGTCGTCCTGCGACAGCGCGCGTCCCGCCCTGGCGTCCGCTTCGCCCTGCGCGATCAGCTTCAGAAGCAGCGTCGCCTCTCGGAGTTCTTCGTAGCTTTCGAAATCGAGGAGGACGCCCTTCGGCTCACCGCTCTGCGTGATCACGACGGGGCGCCGGGTCTCGTTGACCGTTCGAAGCAGCTTTGCGGCTCCGGTCTTCAAAGCGGTCACGGACTCGATGTGGCTGCGCATCATGGTGCGATGGATGGTACCACGAATGGATCCAACGTTTCTCGGCCCCGCGATGTCCGTTCATCGGCACCTCGCCCGCCTCGGCTCCGCGACGCGACTTGGGCGGTTCTTCATGCCTCAGAGGTAGACCTTATCGAGATCGTCCTGGTACGGAGGCATCCCTTCGAGGTCGAGGATGACGAAGTTGCGCGCGGCCGGGAGCTGCGGCGGGATCGCTCGATTCGCCGTCCAGGTTCAGCCCGATTGGCCGCGAGAGGCGCGTCTAGCCCATGCCAGGCAATCAGACAAGCTCAAGTGCGATTGCGAGCGCCCGGTTCAGGTCGCGAAGCCGGGGTTCGGACAAGCAGCCGACATAGTCGGTCAGAACGGATTTCGGCAAGCTCACCAGCTCATCGCAGTGAATCGCACTGTCGTGCTTGAGCCCCTCATCGCTTCCGATCGGGACCTGGGTCGACAGGCCGTGCCGCGCAGAATAGACGGGGGCGCAGGTGACGGTGGAGAACGCGGACTCGAGGAGTGCCGAGCGGCTGACAATGGCAAAAACTCGCGAGCGCTTCGGATCTCCTCTGGGATGTCGGACGCGGTAGAGCTCGCCCCGCTTCACCAGTCGGCCTGATATTCGAGGACGTCGAGCGCTTCAGAGTTCAGTGCCCGGGCTCGACGGTTGAGAATTCGAGTGTCCCGCGCTTCGCGTCGTCGGCGCCGCAGCAGCGCAATGCGATCCCAGGCCGCCCTCTCGAGGAACTCGGACCGATTGACGTCTGGACCAGCAACCCGGCCGATCTCGGCGAGTAGCTCCTTAGTCAGGCTCACGGAGGTCTTGGCTCTCATGCCACTAGTATACCACTATCATACCACCATCCCAGCTTCCTTGAAGCGAATTTCCACTCGGAGTCGCCACGGGCGGAGGCGCTCCTCGCATGATCGCAGAGAGGGTATCCGTGTTCCAGGAGAGCCCCGGGCAAGGGCATTACGGGCGGGTGTTCGCGAAGAACTCAGAGCGATCGAGGGCGAACCGTATGGCGCGCTTGCGTTGCCGACCCACGCCTTGCCTCCATCGCCAGGTGAGACTACAATTGTGGTCGCATTGTTCGCCATCGAGTTCGTCGCCGAGGCTCTCTTGGAGCTCCAGCGCCTTCGCGCGACGGACCAGAGGAGAGTCGTCAACGCCATCGAGACACAGCTTGCCCACGAACCGGCGAAGACAGCTCGTCGGCGAAAGCAGCTCGTCGGCATTTCGCCGCCTTGGGAGCAGGTTCGCCCGGTCTGGCAGCTCCGCGTGGGTGACTTTCGCGTCTTCTACGACGTAGACGCCGAACATCGAGTCGTGATCATTCGTTCCGTCCGCAGGAAGGGAAGACAAACAACGGAGGACATCCTATGAAGGTCGTTCCACTTCGAGAGGCCAAAGCATCGCTGAGCAGCTACGTCGAGCAGTCTCAGCGGGATCGCGTGCTGATCACCAGGCACGGCCGGCCGGCAGCGCTGGTCATCGGTGTGCAGGGCGAAGAGCTCGAGGATCTCCTCACGATGGGAAACCCGCGGTTTTGGGAGATGATCGAGGTTCGCCGGAAGAGTGCGAAGACGGTTTCACTGGCCGAAGTTCGACGGCGCCTGCACCTGCGCACACCGAAGAGACGCCGCCGCGCTTCTGGCCGGTAGCGCGCTGACCCCGCAGGTGACACGGCCGAGCGTGTAACGGCGAGTACGTAGCGGTACGATGTCGTAAATCGCAGCAGCTCGGGAGGCGAGTCGACTCGGTCGGACTCGGTTTGTCTCGGCTCCTGGCCAGAGTCCGTGAGCGGGAAAGGGAGAATTGGAGACCTGAGCCTGCCGAGCTCGGGAAAGGCTCGTCTCAATTTCCACTCCGGCGGAGAAGCTCGGGTTCCCTCGTCGCGGACTCCTCGGGACGACCCGAAGACGGGTCCGCTCTAACCGAGCCCCAGAAACAGGGCGAGACCCTCGTCAATCGCGGCGATCTCCGAGTGAGAGACGCTCCCGAAGACTCTCTGGATTCTCCGCTTGTCGACGGAGCGGATCTGGTCAACGAGCGCAAAGGACGCCTTGCGCAGGCCGCTCGATCCGGGCGAGAGGGGTGGATAGAGGGCGCCCTCGCCGGCGGCCGTGCTGATCGGAACGACGGCGACCAGCGGGAATCTCTGGTCGGCGATGACCTCCGCGTCGCTGACGATGACGCAGGGACGGGTGCCGCGCTGCTCGTGGCCCCGAGTCGGATCGAGCCCCACGAGAGCGACGGTGCCTCGGTTGAGCTTCACCGCTTCGCCTCGACCCAACCCCTTCCCGCAACCCATCGCACCGGCTTCCCGGCGTTCGAGTCCAGAAGCTCGGCGGAGTCGCCTGGCTTCGATCCTCGACCCCAATCGTCCAGGCCCGCATCGGCGAGCTCCTGCGTGTCGGGGTGCGGATGAGCCAGCGAACGGCGCAGCTCCTCCCGGCGCCGCCGGGTCACCTCGCGGCGGACCGCTTCGAGGACGAAGCGGCTGCGGTTGCGCTCTCGCCGATCGATCTCTTCGACGAGCTCGGGAGGAAGCGTCACGGTCACGCGCGCGGTTGGCATCTCGGTATGATCATACTATTGATCATATGAGTCGCTTCCTCGCTCCAACGGTAGAGCCTGGCGAATGCGAAGGCGGGGGGGATAGCGCTCGAGGTCTTGCAAAGCACCGCAAGCTTTGAAAGAACGATGCCCGTGGTTTACAAAGGTTGCGGGACTCCGAGCATTACCTTTCAAAGACAAGGCTTCTCCTCTGAATCCAAAGGATTTCCAGGCGCCTGAGGCTGGCAGGGTCGTCAAGACTCCAGCCGGCTATCTTGCCTTCGTTCCCTCCCCGCTGCCCCCGACGCTCGTCTATTCAGGGGAGCTCGTCCTAATGCTCTCTCGCGCCGACGCGGCGTTATCGGAGCTCTCGGGCCTGGGCCGCCTCTTGCCGAACCGACACCTGCTCATCACGCCGCCCTATGTGCGCCGCGAGGCCGTGCTGATGCCGATGCGTTTGGGATCGGCAGCGCCCGACTTGACGGCCGCGTCCACCATTCAAGACGGAGCACTAAGGTAAGCTACTGACACTAAGCATCTTAGCGCTATGGCCCAGACACGGTAGCGTGATTATAATGATCTACGTTCTGTGCTATCATTCCGATCATGGAAGGCACTAGATCAACCAAGAATCGGAGTCGAGTAGCTCGACGGACGGCTGCCTCACCGCCTCCGAACTTCAACCCCGCTCCGGAGGACCAGACCTGGCTCCAAGGCCTTGCTGAGACTATCGAGCGGCAGTACGAAGTTAGAAATCTAGTCTCGTCGCACTTAGAAGGCGCCACCCCAGAACAGACTGCTTATTGGCGTCTGTACGTAACTCTAAGAGAGGTTCGACGACATCAGATGTTTGACGAGCGACTCATTGATCTGCTGATACCTCGGAGTGTTCCCTCAGCGGCCGCTGTCTTGCAGGCCCAAAGGAATGCCGAAGCGCGGTTCTCATTCTTACGGGAGTACGGACTCACAAGTGATGACGTCGCCAAGCTGGTCGGCTCGCGGGCGGGAAATCGTGCTGCGCTGGCGAGTCGATGGTACGCAGAGCGCCGTCTTTTCCGTGTCGAACATAACGGTGTTACGTACTACCCAAAGTTCCAATTCGATGATCACGGGAATGTTCGCCCGGTGATCAGCGCTCTAATAAAAGTTCGCCCGCCTCGTTGGTCAGATTGGGAGTTCGCGCTGTGGTTCGTTGGCGCGAATGGCTGGCTACGCGGCTTGCGCCCGGTAGATCTGATCGATAGCCCAGATCAACTCCTCGAAGCAGCAAAGCATCAAGACGAGGAGTCTGGATTCTGAGTCTGCCGCTTCCATCGAGTCGGCTCAATCCATTATTCAAGCCATGGCCCGCCGGACAGGGATTCATGAGGTGCCATTTCTCGGGCACAGCTGCGACCCAGTTCAACAACCGACTGCCACCCACAACCCGCTTTGGGCCGCTGGCAAGAAGCTCGGGCGAGGTCGTACCGACGCTCTATGGGGCAGACTCACGGGACGGGACGTTCTCGGAAAGTATCTTCCACGACGTACCCGTGAGGGGCCCTGGGAAGATGATTCAGGCTAGCCGACTCGAGTCTCGGGTTCTTAGCGTGATCAAGCCCCGCAGGGAGTTGAGGCTCGCTCAGCTCTCGGGAGCGGGACTGAGTCGGCTGGCAGTGACACGCAAGGAGCTGATCGATACGGAGGCGGCTGACTATGCCGAGACTCGCAAATGGGCGCTGGCTCTTCATGAACAGACCAGTTGCGACGGTCTCCTCTGGATGTCAAGGCAGCACGATGAGTCGCGGGCACTCGTCCTATTCGGTACACGCGTGTCGGAGTCGGACCTAGAGACCGAGGGCCCTCCCGTTAGCCTTTCTTCATCGCCAGGATTAGATTGGGTCTTGGAAGCTGCCAACCGGGCCGGCATCACAATAGTGTGGTGACTGAGCTTTCCCTCGAATCCGCTAGCGTCTGGCGTTCAAATATTTCTCGAACCACCTCGTTACCTCCACTGCGCTTCGGATCCGGTTCGGGGTCTTGCGCCAGCCGTGACCCTCGTCGGGAAAGAGAACGTATTCGACCGGCACGCCGCGCTTCTTCAGGCTGTCGACGACCTGCTCGGCTTCGACTACGGGAACGTTGGTGTCGTTGGCCCCGTGGAGGACGATGGTCGGGGCGGTGATGCGGTCGATCTTGTAGATGGGCGAGAGGCGGCGCAGGAGGTCGGCCTCCTTGTCGGGGTCGCCGTACTCGATCTTGGAGATCGCGGCCATCCACGGCTCGGTGTGCTTGAAGAACGTCTCGAAGTTGACGATGCCGAAGAGGTCCGCGCCGGCCGCGAAGAGATCCGGGTACTCGGTCAGGCCGGCCATCACCATGTACCCGCCGTAGGAGCCGCCCATGATGCCGATGCGCCTGGGATCGGCGGCGCCCGACTTGACGACCGCGTCGACGCAGGCCTTGATGTCCTTGACGCCCTCGAAGCGAAGCGCGCCGTTGTCGAGGTTGACGAACTTCTTCCCGAATCCGGCCGAGCCGCGGACGTTCGGCGCGAAGACGGCGATGCCGCGCGAGAGGAGAGCCTGATAGGTGCTGTTGAAGCCGGGGCGCTCCTGGCCCTCGGGGCCGCCGTGGAAGGAAAGCACGGTGGGAAAGGGCGTGGCGCCCGCGGCGCTTCCCGTCGGCCGATAGAGCCAGCCCGAGAGCTCCAGGCCGTCGTGGGCCTTGAAGCGGAGGAGCTCCGGACGGACGAGACGGGTCAGGTCGACGCCGGCGTGCGGGCTCTTCGTGACCTGGCGGAAGGCGCCGGTGGCGACGTCCATGAGCCAGATGTCGGCGGGCGTCGCGGAGCCCGAGAGCGACGAGTGCGAGCGACTTGCCGTCGCGCGAGAAGTCGAGACCGGACGCGATCTCGGCCGGAAGCTTGGGGTGCAGGATCGACTTGCCGGTCTTCAGATCCAGCAGCTCGAGGTCGCTCTTGCCGGACACGTTCCAGACGAGCGCCGCCGTCGTCCCGGCGTCGTCGAGCTCGAAGGCCGAGAGCTCCGCGTCCGGGCCGCTCGGCGAGAATCGTGACCTTCCCGGGAGCACCGCTCGGAGAGAGCTCCATGCGCGCGAAGGCGGTCAGGTCGCGATTGGCGCCTTCGTTCGTCTCGAGATAGACCGCGCGGCCGTCCTTCGCGAAGGCGCCGCTGAAGGAGCCGGGACCTTCGTGCGGAGTCAGCAGGGTCTCCTTGCCGGTCGCGAGCTCGACCGCGTAGAGGTTGTTGTCGCCGCGGTTGACGAGGCGATCCAGGAGCGCGAGCTTCTTGTCGCGCGTCAGGTCCGCGAACTCGCCGATGCCGCGGTTCTGCGTGACGAGGCGCGGCACTCCGGCGGCGACGTCGTAGACGTAGGAGTCGATCGCATCGCCGCTGCGCAGGTTCGAGCCGAGGACGAGGAGGGAGCCGTCGTCGGACCAGGGCCCGAGGCGGTTGGTCTCCTTGTCGCCGCTCGTCAGGCGCTTCACGCCCGAGCCGTCGGGGCGGACGAGATAGACCTGCTCGTTCATGCCCGCCGCCCGGCGCGAGCGTGAACGCGAGCCAGGCGCCGTCGGGCGACCACTCGACGAAGCCGACCGGGTCGTCGAACGCCGTGACGAGCTGCGGGTATCCGCCGGCGGCGTCCACGATCCAGACCTGCGGGATGCCGTTCAGGTTGGAGACGTAGGCGATCCGCTTGCCGTCGGGAGAGAAGGAGGGCGAGGTGGCGCTCGCGATCTTCGCCATGAGGGCGACCGAGCGCTCGAGGTCGTCGGGCTGGGCGAGGGAGGGGGCGGCGGAGGAGAGGGCGAGGAGGGCGAGGAGCGGACGGAGATGGCGCGTCATCGAGACTCCTTGATGCGTCAAGCCTACGCCGAAGAGGCGTTATCCGAGGGTAGGGGCGGGGCTCGTCCCCGCCCGCGGTGATCGTGCATGGTGGCCGATGTCAGGCGGGCGGCCACAAGGGCCGCCCCTACACCCGGACGGCGAATCGTCGCGGGCGGCGGATGGCGAATCGTCGCGGGCCGACGGAACACCTCACTCCGGTTCTCTCCCGTCACAGGGAGAGGGAGAAGACCTGTCACCCGCCATCCTCTCCGGCAGCCTCAGGAAAATGAGTGGTTAAACCATCCGATTGAGTGGTATAACCATACATTAATGGACAACCTCGCGCGTCTGTTGTCCTCCCGAGTCAAGGCGGAGATCTTCAGGCTCCTCTTTGGCGCCGATGCCCGCGAAGTGCACGTTCGAGAGCTGGCACGACAGGCCGGACTGAATGTCGCCACCGTTCGGCAGGAGTTGAAACGTCTCTCCAGCCTCGGGCTCGTGCGGTCTCGGCGGGACGGAAACCGGGCCTACTCAGTGCCGAGACGGTGCATCCGCTGTATTGCGTGGACCTGATGGTCGTCGGACCGGTCTCGCTGCGGCAGCGATCGGCGCTCCTTTCGGGTGTGGACTCGCGGTTGGGCCGCGAGATCAACCCTCACGTGCTCACGCTCGAGGAGTTCGCCAGACGGAAAAGGGAAGGAGAACATTTCCTGACTTCGGTACTGGCAGCGCCGAAACTCTTCGTGATCGGGAATGAAGATGACCTTGCAGAAATGGGCTGAGTTCGGCTGGCTCCGAGCGCACCGGAGCAGCCGTAAGGAGGTCGAGGGACTGCTTTCGATCGTGGACCGCGATCTTTCCGACGCCAGCGAGCAGCGCATCTCGGTCGACTGGCGCTTCGGGATCGCTTACAACGCCGCGCTCAAGCTCTGCACCATTCTTCTTCACGCTTCGGGCTACCGCGCGGGACAGGCCCTCCAGCACAAACGCACAATCGACGCCCTGCCGCTGATTCTCGGCGAGAGCCGCAAGGACGACGCCGCTTACCTCGACGCATGCCGGGTGAAGCGGCAATACGGTCGAGTACACCACGGCCGGCGCGGCGACTGAGCAGGACGCCGATGAGCGTCCTCGCCGTTGCCACACGTCTCCGCGAGGACGTGCTTGGCTGGCTGAGAGCGAATCATCCAGAACTGCTCTAGCGCGAGCACAGGCCGCACCGGGCACCCTCTCCCGTCAGCGGGATTGGGGGAGCTCGAGTGCCCTGTCGCGCGTCGCCCGACGATGAGAAGCCGGCGGGGAAGCTAGCCCGGCTTGCGCCTGCCATATGGCTATATAATGTGTGCCATATGACAGAGACTCTCAAAAGCGGCGCTTCTCGCATCGCCGACGCCCTGGGGGGGAGGAAGGTTCTGAAGATCCGGGTCCGGACACCGGAGGACCTGATCGAGGCCACCCGGATCGGACTCTCGTACGCCTCCTTCGATGCGGTCCGGATCCGGTTCGAGATCAAGACGGAGCTCATGACGCGGCTTCTCGATCTTCCGGCTCGGACTCTGGCCCGGCGAAAGCACGAGAAGCGATTTCACACTGCCGAGTCGGACCGTCTCGTGCGCCTGGCCAGGATCGGTGCGCTTGCCGAGGACACTCTCGGATCGACGCGAAAGGCCGCCCGTTGGCTCCAGGCCCCGAATCGTGCGCTCGCCGGAGAGGCGCCGCTCACGCGCCTCGATACGGATGTCGGGGCTCGGGAGATCGAGGATCTCCTGCTTCGGATCGCCTACGGCGTTTACAGCTAGCGATTGAGAGTCTGGCGGCTGACGAGCGGACGCCACACCGCTCTCGATGGCGAGGGGTCTCGCCTCGCCGGAGGCAGGTGGAATGCTCGCGGGACTCCCCTGGTGTACACCTCCGAGAGTCTGGCTCTGGCGGCGCTCGAGTATCTGGTGAACGTGGATCCGGAGACGGCGCCCCGCGATCTCGTCGCGATGGCGGTCATCATTCCCGAGGAGCTCGCGATCAAAAAGCTTTCGCTCGACGCGCTGCCAAAGAACTGGCGCGGTTTCCCGGCGCCTCCCGAGCTCGCCATTCTCGGCGCCAGGTGGGCGAGCTCGCTCGGGACTGCCGTTCTCCAGGTGCCCTCAGTCGTCGTGCCGCCAGAGTCGAACTTCATTCTGAATCCGAGGCATCCAGATTTCTCCAGGATCGCCGCGCAGGCACCCATCCCCTTCGCATTCGATACGCGAGTATGGAAGAAGCCGTCCGGCTGAGCCGACGCTCCCGCCGCTTTCTCGAGACTCGGGAAGGAGAGCGCGATCAGGCCGCCGTCAGTCAGGCGCCGGACTCCCAAGCCTTCGGGGCGCACAAGATAGAACTAGGCGTTCACAATTCTAGGCGTTCACCAACCCTCTCCCCGCCGGGGAGAGGGAGAAGAGGTTGAAGGCCGACGACGCGCAGACTGCGAAACCGAGTAGGTCTTCGCGCAGCGGCGATGATTTCGCGCGGTGGCGGTTGCCTCGCCGGGCGGCCACAAGGGCCGCCCCTACGAAGACGCGAGTGCGATCTCCTTCCGGATGTAGGGGCGGGGCTCGTCCCCGCCCGCGATGATTTCGCGCGGTGGCACATGCCCGGCCGGGCGGCCGCAAGGGCCGCCCCTACGTCCCGACGCGGGAATGTTCACGCGCAGACGATTGTCACCCGGGCGGCCACAAGGGCCGCCCCTACGAAGACGCGAGTGCGATCTCCTTCCGGATGTCGGGGCGGGGCTCGTCCCCGCCCGCGATGATTTCGCGCGGTGGCACATGCCCGGCCGGGCGGCCGCAAGGGCCGCCCCTACGTCCCGACGCGGGAATGTTCGGTCGAAGGAGGCCTTGAAGTCGGGTCGGACAGGACCGTCGCCTGACGGGGTGACGGACGGCTACTTCGGCAACGCGGCCATCAAGATCCTGATGCCGAGAGCTGCACGTGGAGAAGGGCCTGCGCTCTGGGCCAAGGGGCGAGATCGACGAGTTCGTACTCCGCATGAACCGCGCGGCGGAAGGCTCGTCCCCGGCCGCGAGGATCTTCTGGAACGCGATCACGGGCACGACCTTCGAGGACGCCGAAGATCCTGGGCGGCGGCGAACGGCCGCGACCGACTACTTCCGGCGACGCGGGAGACGCGTCACGCGCAGACGATTCGGCCGGTCGGGCGGCCCACAAGGGGCGCCCCGAGCAGACAAACACTCGAGTGCGATCATCCTTCCGTTGCGTCGTAGCGCCGGGCGCGGGCTACGTCGTCCCGGCGCCCGCGATGATTTCGCGCGGTGGCACATGCCCGGCCGGGCGGCCGCAAGGGCGCCCCGACATCCCGACGCGGGAATGTCACGCGCAGACGATTGTCACCCGGGCGGCCACAAGGGCCGCCCCGACGAAGACGCGAGTGCGATCTCCTTCCGGATGTCGGGGCGGGGCTCGTCCCCGCCCGTGCCCCTTTCGCCTGTCATCCCGAGGTCTGCCGCCGAAAATGCCAGCGTCTCGTCGCGATGAGTTAGGGTGGCGGTCGGGGATCGCTCCATGTCGCCCACGGCTCGCCGTCTTTTCCTCATACTTGGCGTCGTCGTCGGCCTCCTGATCGCCCTGGTTCTTGCGCTCCCCTACATCGTCTCGCTCGACTCGATGCGGGCGCGGATTCTCGCCGCCGCCGAGTCGTCGCTGCACCGAAAGGTCGAGGCGGGAGCGATTCGCCTCGAGATCTTTTCCGGCCTCGGGGTCGGGATCGAGAAGTTCACGGTGCGAAACAGGCCTGGATGGGAGACGCCGGCCCTCGCGTCCATCGACCGCCTGTCCGTGAAGGTCGCCTTCTGGCCGCTGCTCTCGCGCCGGGTCGAGGTGAGAAGGATCGTTCTCGAGGGCGCGACGGTGTCGATCGAGCGGGACCCGAAGGGCGCCTGGAACATCGGCGGCCTTCTGAAATCGGCGCCGGCCGGCGGCGGCGGCCCGCTCCGTCGGCGCGTTTCTCGTTTCGCGTCTCCAGATCGCCCGGGGCCGTTTCCTCTTCGTCGATCGGAAGGTATCTCGCGGAGAGACGATCACGATCGCCCTCGACGACTTGACCGGCGAAATCTCCGACGTCGGCCCGACGTCCGCCGCCCGGTTCGACCTCGCCGCGCGTTTCCTCGCCGACGCCGGCCGGAACCTCACGCTGAAGGGCACCGTCGGTCCCCCGGATCCGGAGAAGGGGCTGGGGCAGGCTCCTCTGAGCGCGACCTTCGGCGCGAAGAGTCTTGCGCTCTCGTGGCTGCAGCCTTACTTCGGGGCGTCGGCGAATTTCGACCCGGGCGTCTTCTCGATCGATGGAACGGCCGAAGGCGCGATCCTCGGCGTTCTGAAGCTGGCCGGCAACGTGTCTCTCGTCCCGCCGGCGGCGCCCTCCGCGGTTCCATCCATCGAAGGAAAGTTCGCAATGCAGCTCGACTGGCCGGGCGGCTCTCTCGTGGTCGCGAAGTCGCCGCTGGCCGTCGCGAAGCTGCCTCTGACGGCCGAGGGAGGGATCGACGGTCTCCACGCGACGCCGCGCCTCGATCTGCGGATCGCCACACCCGGCGAGGTCCCGCTCGATGCCGTGACCGGCCTGCCGGGTCTCGCCGGGTCGCTGCCCGCGGACGTCAAGCTCTCCGGGCGCGTGCGGCTCGAGGCGTCGATCGCGGGTTCCTCTTCCGACCTCACGACGCGGGGTGCCGTCGACGCCACGGCGTTCTCGGTGAGCCGCGGCGGCGAGCCGCTCCTCGCCGCGCCGGCGCTTCGCGCGACACTCGCCTCGCGGGGAAAGGAACCGCTCACCGGGCGCATCACCGCCCCGTCGGGCAACCTCCAGAAGCTGCCCTTCGAGAACCTCGCCGCCGACTGGAGCTGGGACAAGGGCGCTCTCACCCTGGCTCCGACGCTCCGCGCCTTCGGCGGCGTCGTTGAGCGGCCGCGTGGAGGCCGATCTCTCGCGCCCGAAGTCGGAGTCGCGCGTCAGCCTGGATGTCCAGGGCGTTGCGGCCCAACCTCTCGTGGAGTCGCTCACCTCGATGCGCAACGTCCTGGCCGGCACTCTGACGGCGAAGATGTCGGTGACGAGCCGCGGCCTCACCTGGGACGACTTCTCGAAGACCGCGCGGGGAGAGGGAAGGCTGTCGCTCGCCAACGCCGAGCTCAAGACCGTCGAGCTCATGCCCCAGGTCGCGAGCACGCTCGCCGCGGTCGGAACGGTCGCCGGGTTCGAGGTGCCTTCCAGCCTTCAATCCACCCGATTCACGACGCTCGAGACGGCGCTTCGCCTCGCGGATGGCCGCCTTTTCACGCCCGGGCTGTCGCTCTCGGGCCGCGACATCGCCGCCACCGCGGACGGCTCGATCGGCCTCGATCGGTCGCTCGCTTACGAGGGGCGCGTCACGCTGGGAGCCGCGATCGTCAAGAGCCTCGGCAATGCCGGCCGATACGTCGCCGACGAGCAGGGCCGCCTTTCGTTGCCTTTCCGCGCGTCCGGCCAGATCTCCGCGCCGAAGGTGGCGATCGACGAGTCGGTCGTCCTCGACCTCGGCCGCCGGGTCCTCGCGCGCCAGGCTCGGGACCGGATCCAGGGGGGCGCCGGAAAGGTCCTCGGCGACGTTCTCGAAGGGGGCGACGGCAAGAAGACCGATCCCCTCGACCTTCTGCAGCAGTTCCTCAAGGCGCCGCCCACGCCCACGCCGACGCCGCACTGAGCCGGCCCGGCGACGGCGCGTCCGGATGTCGGGGCGGGGCTTGCCCCCGCCCGCATCAGATTCGACCCGGCTCAAAGCGGGCGGCCACAAGGGCCGCCCCTACATCGGTGATGACGGATGTCGCGCCGTCCCGGCGATGGCGCCTTCCGGATGTAGGGGCGGGGCTCGTCCCCGCCCGCAGTGATTTCGCGCGGTGGCAGTTGTCAAGCCGGGCGGCCACAAGGGCCGCCCCTACATCGGTGATGACGGATGTCGCGCCGTCCCGGCGATGGCGCCTTCCGGATGTAGGGGCGGGGCTCGTCCCCGCCCGCAGTGATTTCGCGCGGTGGCGGTTGTCAAGCCGGGCGGCCACAAGGGCCGCCCCTACATCGGTGATGGCGGATGTCGCGCCGTCCCGGCGATGGCGCCTTCCGGATGTAGGGGCGGGGCTCGTCCCCGCCCGCAGTGATTTCGCGCGGTGGCAGTTGTCAAGCCGGGCGGCCACAAGGGCCGCCCCTACATCGGTGATGACGGATGTCGCGCCGTCCCGGCGATGGCGCCTTCCGGATGTAGGGGCGGGGCTCGTCCCCGCCCGCAGTGATTTCGCGCGGTGGCGGTTGCCACGCCGGGCGGCCACAAGGGCCGCCCCTACGCAGACGGCTCGACGACGTTTCGCCTTCCGGATGTAGGGGCGGGGCTCGTCCCCGCCCGCGGTGATTTCGCGAGTCATCCCGAGGAGTCCGCGACGAGGGATCCCCGAGTTTGTACGCAGTCGAAGCCCGCGTCCGACGGTGCGCGCGAACGCACCGACCGCAAGGCGCCGGGAGGGGGAGACGCTCGCCAATTTCCCTCACTCCTCGCCGCTGACTCGACCTCTTCCCGCCTTGACGCGTGCCCTTCGGGCCTTCGCGACGAGGCGCCGCTCGCGCGCGGCCCTCGTCGGCCGGGACCTCTTTCGCGACTTCGGTCGGGCCGCCGCTCGCCGCACGAGCTCGGCCAGCCGCTCCCTCGCGGCCGCACGGTTCTGCGCCTGCGTGCGATGCTCGCGGCTGTCGATCAGAAGCTTCCCGCCGGAGATCATCCTCCTGCCGGCCAGCGCGATGAGCCGGGCTTTGACGTCCCCTTCGAGCGACGACGCGCCGACGTCGAAACGCAGCTCCACCGCGGTCGCCACCTTGTTGACGTTCTGCCCGCCCGGCCCCGAGGCGCGTACGAAACGTTCTTCGAGCTCTTCCTCGCGAATGGAGATGACCGGCGTCACGTGGATCATTTCTCGATGAGTGTCTTCACGATGCCCTTCGCGGCACGCGCGGCGGAACGAAAGCGGGATCGATCTGCCACCGGCCGTTCGAGCGAGCGAGACGCGCCAGCGCAATCGCCGGAGCGACCGCGTCCGCCTTGATTCCGACGACGGCGACCTCCTCGACGCAGGGCGTCGCCGTCGTGCCTTCCGGCGCCGGAGCCGGCGGGCAGGGATTCTCCCAGTGGCGCAGCGTCACGAAGGCGTGGTTCCCTCGAGTCGGCTGCGCGAGGATGACCGGGACGGGCACGGAGATTTCCTCGCCGTCGGGGTCGATGGCGTAGCCCGGATCGACCATGACGCGCCCGCCGCCCGGATCCGTCGTCTCGGTGACCCGCACCGCCAGGCCGGAAACGACACCGTAGCCCAGCAGCGCGCGATTGTGCCGGCGCAGTTTCTCGCGATGGTAGCTCTGCTCGGCCGTCAGGGTGTCCGCGTCGAGAATCTGCCCGCTGAAGTAGTTCGGCCTTTTCAGCGGCTCGCGGCCCGCCTCGCCGGCCCGACCGAGAGCCGCCAGCGCCGCGGCGGCCTTCAAGGCGGCGGCGCGGCCGCGTTCCGGAATGGCTCCGGCCCGGTAAAGGAGACTCTCCGCGAGAAACGCGAAGACGTTGATCAGCGTGATTCCCGGGTCCGATTCGTTTCGGCCGGTCCATTCGGGCACGTGCGCCTGAATCGTCCGCCGGAGATCGGCCGCGAGCGATTCCAGCGCCGGGATGGCGGTCGAAGTCGGGACCCCTGGAATCTCTTTGACCCCCGTGTCGATCTCCTCAACGTAGACGCCCGGGGCCAAGTACTCCGGCATCGCAGCCTCCTGGGTGGGCAGAAATGATAGCCGCGAGAGAGCCGCCGCCGTCGCTCTCCGGAGTCGAGGCGGGGCTTGACCGCGCCCGCATCAGGTTCGACCCGGCTCACGCGGGCGGCCACAAGGGCCGCCCCTACACCCGGATGGCAATGACGCTGCGCGGTGACAAACGCGACGCGGGCGGCCGCAAGAGCCGCCCCTACACCCGAATGGCAATGACGCTGCGCGGTGACAAACGCGACGCGGGCGGCCACAAGGGCCGCCCCTACACCCGGACGACCGCCCCCTCACCCCAACCCTCTCCCCGCCGGGGAGAGGAAGCAGACGGCTCGACGTTTCGCGTTCCGCATGTAGGGGCGGGGCTTGTCCCCGCCCGCGGTGATTTCACGCGGCGGCGGTTGTCACGCGGGCGGCCGCAAGGGCCGCCCCTTGTATGTTGGGCAGCGGGTTTCGTTTTGCGAGGCGGGAAGGCCGGCCGCCCCTGAGGCAATAAAGCCTGGAAAGGTAGATCGGCCCCCCGCCCTCTTCTCCAATGCCGGAGGGAATCCGAGGCCTTTTGAGCCTGCATTCACAAGGTCGGCAGGAGAGGGTGCAGGGTCGGGGAGCCACGCAGATCGTAGCCCAAGGAGGTTGCGATGGCGATCGTGGACACTGCGGGAATCGATGTCGGGGCTCGGCAGCTTCCAGTGACTCTGTCTCGCGACGGCAAGCTCCTGCGTCGGGTCTTTCCGAATAGCTCCGCGGGGCACCAGGCCATTTGCCGTTGGCTGGCAGGCGGCGGGCGCATCACGCGTGTCTGCGTGGAGGCCACCGGCTCCTATGGTCTTGACCTGGCTCTTGTTCTCTCCGGTTCCGAACAGATCCAGATCATGGTCGCCAATCCACGAGCCGTTCGACGCTTCGCAGAAGCTCTAATGGAGCGCAATAAAACCGACTTGATCGACGCGGACGTGCTTGAACAGTTCGCCGCTCGGATGCCCTTTCAACCCTGGACTCCGCCTTCTGCTCAAGCCCTCCAACTGCGCGCAATCTCACGTCGTATCGCTTCATTGCGAACTGTCTGTGCCGCCGAGAAGAACCGTCGGCATGCTGCCGGCTTGACTCAATACACGCCCGAGTCGGTTCACCGCAGCATCGACCAGATCATCGAAACTCTCGAGCTGGAGATCAAAGACCTACTCAGGCACGCCAGCGCTCTGGTCCAATCGGACCCGACTCTCAACTCCCGCTACGCGCTGGCTCTGACCGCCCGAGGCATCGGTTCGCTCAGCGCCCTTCTCCTGCTGGGAGAGCTCGCCTATCTGCCTGCCGACATGGACGCCCGCCAGTGGGTTGCACACGCCGGCCTGGATCCCAAACACCACCGCTCCGGTACCTCGGTCCAGCAAAAACCTCGCATCTCCAAATCCGGCAACCGCTTCCTACGCCATGCCCTCTTCATGCCCGCGATGACCGCCCGCCGTTACGACCCAGCTTTGAAGGCCTTTGCCGATCACCTCATCCGCCGAGGCAAAACACCCCTCCAAGCCCTCATCGCCGTCATGCGAAAACTCCTCGTCGCCCTCCATGCCATGTTCCGAAAAAACCAGCCTTTCCTCTCAGAAAAACTCTTTCCCTCATTCTTCTCAGCTTGACGGCTAACAGGGAATCTACACCCGGACGACCGCCCCCTCACCCCAACCCTCTCCCCGCCGGGGAGAGGGAGCAGACGGCTCGACGTTTCGCGTTCCGCATATAGGGGCGGGGCTTGTCCCCGCCCGCGATGATTTCACGCGGCGGCGGTTGTCACATCGGGCGGCCGCAAGAGCCGCCCCTACACCCGGATGGCAATGACGCTGCGCGGTGACAAACGCGACGCGGGCGGCCGCGAGGGCCGCCCCTACACCGGGACGCGGAAGAGCGTCTCAACCCCGCGTGCGCTCGACCGCGCGCTTCCAGCCGGCGAAGGCGGATTCCCGCCGGTCCTCGTCCCAACGCGGCTCGAACGTTCGATCGGCCTTCCAGAGCCGCCGCAGCTCGTCCGTGGACTCGAAGACGCCCGTGGCGAGGCCGGCCGCGTAGGCCGCGCCGAGCGCCGTCGTCTCGCGCACGACCGGGCGAACCACCGGGATGCCGAGCACATCGGCCTGGAGCTGCATCAGGAAATTGTTCGAGGTGGCTCCGCCGTCCGCCTTCAGTGCGGTGAACGGCCTCGCGCTGTCCGCCGCCATCGCGTCGGCGACTTCCCTGCTCTGAAAGCAGATCGCCTCGAGCGTGGCGCGCACGAGATGGGCGCGGCCGGCATGGTGCGTCAGGCCCACGATCGCCCCGCGCGCCTTCATGTCCCAGTGCGGCGCGAAGAGACCCGAGAAGGCCGGCACGAAGTAGACGCCTCCCGTATCCGGCACGCTTTCGGCGATCGCCTCGGTCTCGGCGGCGCTGCCGATCAAGCCCAGGTTGTCCCGAAGCCACTGCACGGCCGCGCCGGCGACCGCGACGGAGCCCTCGAGCGCATAGGCCTGCTCTCCGGGACCGGCGCAGGCCGCCGTCGAGAGGAGACCAAAGGAGCTCTTGACCGGCCTCTCGCCGACGTGCTCGAGCAGGAACGATCCCGTCCCGTACGTATTCTTCGCCTCGCCCGCCGCGAAGCAGCCCTGCCCGGCGAGCGCGGCCTGCTGATCTCCCAGGTCGCCGCAGACGGGCACGCGCGCGCCAAACGGGCCGTCGGGGAGCGTGTGACCGTAGGGTTCCCGGGCGATGGACGGCCGAATCGCCGGCAACGCTTCGCGCGGCACGCCGAACTTGTCCAGAAGATACGGGTCCCACTGGAGATCCTCGAGGTTGCACAGGAGCGTGCGCGACGCGTTGGTCGGATCCGTCACGTGCGCGCCTCCGCGCGGCCCGCCGGTCAGGTTCCAGATGATCCAGGAGTCGATCGTGCCCAACCGCAGATGCCCGGAGGCGGAAAGCTCGCGCAGCCCGCGGACGTTTTCGAGGAGCCATCCGATCTTGGTCGCCGAGAAGTAGGTCGAGATCGGCAGCCCCGTGCGGGAACGGACCTCCTCTTCCCATCCCCGCTCGATCGCGGCGCGGCACTCCGGCGCCGTTCGCGTGTCCTGCCAGACGATCGCGTTGGCCGCGGGCCGGCCGTCCCGCGCGTCCCAGGCCACCACGGTCTCACGCTGGTTGGTGATCCCGATCGCGAGCACGCGTCCGGGCGCCGCGAGGGAGAGCGCCTCCGCGGCCGTTTCCTCGACGCGCTCCCGAATCTCGACCGGATCGTGCTCCACCCAACCGGGCCGCGGAAAGATCTGCCGGTGCTCGCGGTAGGCCGAGGCGGCGGGGCGTCCTTCGAGGTCGAACAGGATGCAGCGAGTGCCTGTGGTTCCCTGGTCGATCGCCGCGACGTACTCGCGCATCGCAGCGTCCATCCTATCCGGGCCCCGCTCTCCCTCCCGCAGTCGCGGCGGGCCGAGGGGCTGTTCGCCGAAGCGCCGCGGCACGAGTCGACGCGCGACGGCATCGCCGATCACAACGCGCAGCCGATCGCGCGGAGAAGAGCTCACAGCGATCATCTTCGACGTTTCAAACGTTGAAGATCGCGGGCCGAACGCCGAGGAGTGGTGATAGATTCGTTTCGTTCTCGCTTCGCTCGCCTTCCGCCAGACCCGGTCTGACGAATCCCGACCGAAACAAAGGTGACGAGAATGCAGAGCGTCGCGCCGGGGCGCCTCCGCTCACGACCTTGAATCGGCGAAGGAGGAAGTCATGCGGACCACTTGGCGGATATTCCTGGCGTCGATTCTTCTGATGGCGGTGGTCGGAATCGCCTCGGCGCAGGACGGCGGCGCGCCGCCTCCCTCACCGGCTCCCGCGCCGGTCGCGACCCCCGTCCCCGCGGTCCCGCCGATCCCCGACGATCCGTCCGCAGTGCCCGAGCCGGTCGTGACCGCCGTCCCCGATCTGCCGCCGATACCCGGCACGCCGAGCGATACTCCAGCCGTCGAGCCGGCAGTTCCTGCGAGCTCGAGCACGCCTCCGCTCGTCCAGCCCGAGCCCCCTGTGGAGCCAGTCGCAGTGCCGGCCGTGAACCCGCCGGCGCTCGAGAAGCTGCCGGACAGCGTCGTCACCACCAAGCGCGTAACGAAGAAGACCGTCAAGAAGCCGGTGGAGAAGCCCGCGACCGAGGAAGCCGACTCCGCCAAAGCGGCCGGAGCCGCGGTGGGCGGGGCGGCCGTCGACACGACCGGGAACACGCCGCCTCCTCCTGGCGCCGCAGCGAGCACGGCGGCCGCGGCGAAGATCGCGCCCCAGTCGGCACCTGCAACCGAAGCGTCGGCCGTCGAGAATCCCGAGGGAACAGTCTCGAAAAGGCAGATGGGGATCGGCGGCTGGATCCTCGTCGCGCTCGGCGCCGTCGCTCTGTTCGCCATCATGACCCTGCTCCGACACCGGAAAAAGCGGAATCGCAGCCAGACCTCGATCGTGGACCACGAGACTCTCACCCCGGAGCATCAACCGGCTTCCCTGCTCTCCCAGGAGCTGAAGCCAGTCCTGGTGCCGCGTCCGTAAGGTGCACTGAGGCCGTCGGGCCGCTCGGCCCCCTCACCCCAACCCTCTCCCCGCCGGGGAGAGGGAGAAGAGGGCGGGGCTCGTACCCGCCCGCGGACCCTCAGTCAGTCATCCCGAGGAGTCTTCGACGAGGGATCCCGAGCTGTGTCGACGGGGATGACTGCCGATGCGGGCGGCCACGATGGCCGAGGAACCGCAGACGACGGCATGTGATCTGATGAACGCCTCCTGCCAGGGAAGGGAGTCCCCATGCGCACGCACGGCAAACTCATCGCTGCGGCTCTTCTCACAGCCGCGGCCTTCTCCTCCGCCCAGACTGTCGATCCATTGAAGTTGACCAAGAGCAACTCGAATAGCAAGAGCAGCAACACGGACATCGTCGCGGGCTTGAAGGAGGCCTTGAAAGTCGGCTCGGACAACGCCGTCTCGTTGACAGGGGTGACGGACGGGTACTTCGGCAACGCGGCCATCAAGATCCTGATGCCGCAGCAACTGCAATCCGTGGAGAAGGGCCTGCGCGCTCTGGGCCAGGGGGCGAAGGTCGATGAGTTCGTGCTCAGCATGAACCGCGCCGCGGAAAAGGCCGCTCCGGCCGCAAAGGCCATCTTCTGGGACGCCATCACGGGAATGACCTTCGAGGATGCCCGCAAGATCCTGGGCGGCGGCGATACGGCCGCGACTGACTATTTCCGGGCGAAGACGGGAGACGCGCTGACGGCCGCATTCCGGCCGGTCGTGACGGATTCCATGAAAGACGTCGGCGTCACGCAGCAGTACAAACAACTCCAGAGCGCGTATCAGTCCGTACCATTTGCCTCGAGCCTCCCCTCCTTCGACATCGAGCAGTATGTCGTCGCCAAGGCGCTCGACGGACTGTTTCTCGTGCTTGGTGAACAGGAGCGCAAGATCCGCACGGACCCCGCGGCGCGCGCCACCGACCTGCTGAAGAAGGTCTTCGGCCAGTAGTCGTCGCAGGCCCGGGAGATGCGTCCACCGGGCGGGGCTCGTCCCCCCGCCCGCCCCCTCACCCCAACCCTCTCCCCGCCGGGGAGAGGGAGAAGAGGGCGGCCACAAGGGCCGCCCCTACGCAGATCGCGTGAGAACCGCCCTCTTATGTGCGCCGGTATGCAGCACAAAGCCTGCCGGGCGCGGAAATGCGGGGGCCCCTCCACGGATCGCGTGAATCACGCCGCGTGGCGGTTTCAACGCCGGGCGGCCACAGTGGCCTCCCCGACACAGACGGCTCGACGTTATGCCGTCCGGGGGCAGCGATCGAGGAACGGTCGCGCGGGATTCGCGGCGACTACGCTGCAGCGACGGGGCGCACGAGATCGAACTTGACCCGGGCGAGCTTCGACGCGAGAAGTTGGAACTGGCCGCCGGCACGCTCTTCCGAATAAGGCAGCGCCGGAGCCGCTTCCTGGGATTCTCCGACGAACCTCTGGCTGTCGATGGTCCAGTGGCGAAGGGTTCGACCCGAGACTGCGTGGACTGGTTGGATGCTCATGAGGATTGCCTGCTCTCTTGTAGAGACCGCCGGGAAGCGCTCGGGGTCAGTCACGCCTTCCTTCGAGGCCATGAGGATGACTGACCGCAAGTGAACGCTTCACCATTTCCGAAGTGCCTCTTGGATCGATTCCGCTTGCTCTTCCGGCCGCTTCATAGCCCGAGTAGGGATTTCGGGCCGGTCGACGGACCCTGGAGCTCCGGCGGCAATTCCCCCTTTGGCGTTGGATTGACCGCTTCAGCGGCCGTGTGTCCCGCCGCGGCTCCGGCCACGCCTCCTACCGCCGCCCCCGCGACTGCGCCGACGGGGCCACCCAGGGCCGCGCCGACAACCGCGCCGGCCGCCGCCCCGCCGGCGGTTCCCAGACCCGTACCGACCGGTTGAGAAGCCGGCTTTCCCGTCGGATTGACCGCTTCAAAGGCCGTGTGCCCCGCCGCGGCTCCCGCCACACCTCCTACCGCCGCCCCCACGGCCGCGCCCACCGGACCACCCAGGGCTGCGCCAACAACGGCACCGCCAGCCGCCCCACCCGCGGCTCCCACTCCGGTACCGACCGGATGAGTACCCAGACTTCCCGTCGGGTCGATTCTTTCGTCCACCATGATGCACCTTCCTTTATCTGTGACCACCTCGACACCTGGAATCACCGAAGAGACCGTACCGGCCTCCACCAGGGAATGCGGCCCGGCTCGATCATGAACAGCATGGACGACCGGCGTGACGGCGTCCAATCGCTGGTTCCGATGAAGTTGGGTTGTCCTAGCGATCAATCGCAGAGAACTCCGCCCCCCTCACCCCAACCCTCTCCCCGCTGGGGAGAGGGAGAAGAGGGCGACTCGGGATGACGGGCTACAGTTCCCGACCTTTGGCTGCCTGGCCGCGGAGCAGGAAGGTCTTGGGATACCGGCCCTCGCCGCAAATCTTGAAGGAGCCGAAGTCTTTGAACCAGGGTCCCTCGGGAGCCTCGGGTTCGGACTCGCGCCAGAGCTTTAGCCGATAGAGATCGTCGACACTGATCTCGCGCTCGCGGAGCCGATCAAACAGGTGCTGGCGGAGGGCAGGCGGGAGGTTCGTCCACTGAATCCTCGGCACTAATCACCGAACGTCATTCGGGCGAGCTGCTCCTTCAATCGCTTCACCTCGGCCTCGTCTGAAGAATCTGCGAGCCGGTCTGCGAGCTCGTAGAAGGCCCGCTTCTCGCTCTCACGCGCCTCGAGACCGCTTTCGATCAGCTTCACGATCATTCGGTTTGCACTGGTTCGCTGACGTCTTGCAAGGGCCTGGATACGCCGGGCGACCGCCGGCGGGAGGCTGACACTCTGTCGGACGGGCTTGTGTGTTTGTGCCATGGTGCGAGGCTACACCAGTCTGCACCAGTTTGCACCACAATCCCGCTCTGGAGCCTGCCGAGAGCTCGAACGACGGCTCAAGCGGGCGGCCGCAAGGGCCGCCCCTACATCCGGACGGCGATGCATCATTTCGGCCTTCGCGCCACGGCAGGGCCTCGGTCCTTCCGGATGTAGGGGCGGGGCTTGTCCCCGCCCGCGCAACAGTCGTGCACCCGCACCTGTAGCGCCGGGCGGCCACAAGGGCCGCCCCTACACAGACGGCGGCTCGCTTCATCCTCCGGTTGCGCCCTTGGTGGGATATCCCACCTGACACGATTCCCACCCACCCGTATCCTTCGGCGCATGAGCGAGGTTTCAGACGCCAAGGGCGTCTACCGGCTCCGGCCGGACTCGAAAGGACGCATAACGCTGGGGAGGCTGGCCGAAGGGGTTAGCAGCTATCACGCGCGGCGCCAGGCAGATGGAAGGATCGTGCTCGAGCCGTTCGTAGAGATTCCCGCAGATGAGCGCTGGCTCTACGAGAACAAGAAGGCGCTCGAGAGCGTTCGCCGCGGCCTGTCCGATGCGAAAGCCGGGCGGCTCGTCCGTAGATCGTTCAAGAAGCACCTCAGATAGGCGGCGGTGCCCTTCACGCTCCTTCTCACGGACGAGGCAAAGACCAATCTCGAAGACCTGCAGCGCGACTCCGGACTTGCGAAGCGTCTCAAAGCGGTTCGGAAATCCCTGGCGCTGCTCGAGTCCAATCCGCGACACCCCGGGCTCCAGAGCCACAAGTTTCACTCGCTGTCGGGGCCGAGAGGCGAAGACGTATTCGAGGTCTATGCAGAACAGGCAACGCCTGCGGCGTATCGCGTCTTCTGGTGCTACGGCCCGAGAAGGGCCAGATCACGGTCATCGCGATCACAGGCCACCGATGAGGACTCTCAGGTCAGAGGTCTGCCGACGCTCGGGATGACCGGCTGATGCGGGCGGCCACAAGGGCCGCCCCTACACAGACGGTAGATCGAGCCGCCCTCCGAAATGTAGGGGCGGGGCTTGCCCCCGCCCGCTGTGATTTTGCCAGTCATCCCGAGGAGTCCGCGACGGCCGCCCCTACCCAGACGGCGAATCGGGTAGAGTTCCACTTCGCGTCAGCCAGAGCGCGGCGCCGCGATCATCGGAGTTCAGGAGGAGATGGTGCTCGGAACGACGGTTTCTCACTACCGGATCGTGCGCGAGCTCGGCGCCGGCGGCATGGGCGTGGTGTACGAGGCGGAGGACACGCGGCTCGCGCCGGAACGTCGCGGTGAAGTTTCTCTCGTCGGCGCTCGCGCAGGACGCGCCGATGCTGGAGCGGTTCGAGCGCGAGGCGCGAGCGGCTTCGGCCTTGAGCCATCCCGGCATCTGCACCGTGCACGCCATCGAGCAGCACGCGGGGCAGTCCTTCATCGTGATGGAGCTCGTCGAAGGCGAATCGCTCGCGACGCGGATCGCCGGGCAGCCGATGGAGATCGAGCAACTCCTCGATCTCGGCATCCAGATGGCCGACGCGCTCGAAGCGGCGCATGCGAAGGGCATCGTCCACCGCGACTTGAAGCCGATGAACATGATGGTGAACCCCGCGCGGCCAGGTGAAGATCCTCGACTTCGGCCTGGCGAAGTTCGAGCACCCGGACGCGGCGAGCGCTCAGACGACCACTCCCACGGCGGCTCCGCGCGGCGCGGATCTGACCGCGGCGGGGACCGTGTTCGGCACGGTCCACTACATGTCGCCCGAGCAGGCGCGCGGGCTGACGACCGACGCGCGCACCGACCTCTTCTCGCTCGGCGCGATCCTCTACCAGATGGCCACCGGCGACCGGGCCTTCGAGGGAGACACGCAGGCGGTCGTCTTCGACGCGATCCTGAACCGCGACCCGCGGCCGCTCGCGGAGGCGAACCCGGCGATGCCGCCGGCGCTCGGGCCGATCCTCGAGAAGGCGCTCGAGAAGGACCGCAGCCTCCGCTACCAGACGGCGACGGAGCTGAAGACCGACCTCCTCCGGCTGCGGCGCAAGCTCGAAGCGAGCCAGTCGGGCCCGGCCGCGGCCTCCGACTCGAAAGCGCCGGGCAAGCGGGCGGAGCGCTCGATCGCCGTCCTCTACTTCGAAAACCTCTCGGGAGTAAAGGAGGACGAGTACCTGCGGGACGGCATCACCGAGGACATCCTGACCGACCTCTCGAAGATCAAGGGATTGAACGTCTTCCCGCGCACCACGGTGCTCGCCTTCCGCGACCAGAAGGCGACCGCGGCGGACGTCAGCCGGCAGCTGCGGGCCGATTACGCGCTCGAGGGGAGCCTGCGCCGCGCCGGGAATCGGCTGAGGATCAACGCCCAGCTCGTGGACGCGGCGACCGGCTTCCCCGTCTGGTCGGAGCGCTACGACCGCGAGATGTCCGACATCTTCGAGGTGCAGGACGAGATCGCGCACAAGATCGCCGAGGCGCTGCGCATCAAGGTCACTCCGCAGGAGCAGGCCGAGCTCGCGGCCAAGCCGACCGAGAACCTCCAGGCCTACGACCTCTACCTGCGGGGCCGCAGCTACGCCCGCCGGCGCACGACCCGGGACATGGAGTTCGCCCTCCAGATGTTCGAGAACGCGGTCACGCTCGATCCCAACTTCGCGCTCGCCTGGGCGGCGATCGCAAACGGCTGCGCCCACGCGCAGTACTGGTCCGGCCCCGGCGGGACTTACATGGAGCGCGCCCAGTCGGCATCGCTGCGCGCGGTGGCTCTCGCGCCCGACATCCCGGAGGTCCTCGTTTCCCAGGGCTGGATCCTCTACGCCGGCAGCCGGTACGACGACGCCGTGCGGCTGACGCGGGCCGCGATCTCGCGCAAGCGCGACTGCGAGGGAGCGTATTACCTCCTGCTGCGGGCGCTCTTCGCCGCCGGCAAGTACGACGAGGTCGCCTCGCTCGCGGAGGAAGCGATCGAGGCGGCGGGCACCGACTACAACGTCTACATCCCGATCATGAACGCGCTCGGCGCGCTGGGAAGGGAAGACGCCAAGCGCCACGTCCGGCAGCGTCTCCTGCAGGCTTTCGAGAACCACCTGCGCGAGGTGCCGGAGGACGCGCGGGCGCGGATCCTGCGCGCCGGCATGTACGCCCAGGAGGGGCGCACCGACGATGCCGTCCGCGAGGCGAACCTGGCGATGGTGCTGCGGCCGAACGAAGCGACCGTGCTCTACAACGCCGCCTGCACCTTCGCGAATCTCGGAAGCAAGGCGGAAGCGATCGACGCGCTGCGAAAGGCCTGGGATGCCGGCTACAAGGACGCCGAGTGGACGCGCCGCGATCCGGATCTCGCGAGTCCTCCACGGCGACCCGGAGTTCGAGAGGCTGTATCCCGCGACGAAGCCCTCGTAGGCAGGCTCGACGTTTCGCATTCCGACTGTAGGGGCGGGGCTCGTCCCCGCCCGCGGTGATTTCACGCGGTGGCATTTGCCTCGCCGGGCGGCCACAAGGGCCGCCCCTACGAAGACGGCGAATGCGATCTTCTCCGCGATGTCGGGGCGGGGCTCGTCCCCGCCCGCCCCTCACCCCATCCCTCTCCCCGCCGGGGAGAGGGAGAAGTGGGCGGCCACAAGGGCCGCCCCTACACAGACTTCTCATACAGCCCATTCGCGGAGACGCGCCGCCCGGTCTCGAGCTTCGGCCTCGCCGTGCGCGTGGGCTCGAGGGGTGTGAGGCCGAATCGAGCCATGTCGCGGTCGAGCCCTTCCGCGTCGACGAGGACGTGGCGTCCGCCGCTCTCGAACCCCACGTAGACGTCCGGCTCGCCCGGGATCGCGCGGGTGCCGCGGCCGGTCAGGTCGGTCTCGGGCGTGAACACGGAGACGAGGGCCCGCCCCCCGGGCTCGAGCACGCGCGCGGTCTCCGAGAGCGCGCGGTCCCACTCGACGCGGCTCTGGGCGCAATGGTAGATCCCGAGCGCGACGACGAGATCGAACGAGGCGTCGGCCGCGAAGGAGAGGTCGTTCATGCGGCCGAGGCGGACCCGCCGCCGCGCTTCCTCGGCTCCCAGGATCGGCGTGAGGCGCTCGCGCGTCTTCTCGACCATGGCGGGCGAGCCGTCGAGCGCCACGAGGTCGAATCCCGCCCGGGCGAGCGGCACGGCATTGCGGCCGCCCGCGCAGCCGATGTCGAGGACGCGCGTCTTCGACGGCTCGGCGTATTCGCGGAGAAGCTCCATGAGACGCACGTCCGGCTCCCTCGCCGCGAAGCGCTCGACGGTCTCGGCGGAGTCCCAGAAGGAGTCGGGCAAAGTGAAGGGGGTCAGTCCTGACTTGTTGACTTGTTCCTCGCCGCCGGGCGGCGACGTCGGCTCGGGACTCTACCCCTTCTCCACCCTCTCGAATCCGTCCCTGCCCCACGCCTCGCTGCCGACGCCGTTGTGGACGAAGAAGAGTCCTTCGGGGTCGTACTTCTTCTTGACGGCCGCGAGGCGCGGGTGGTTGGCGCCCCAGTAGGACTTCTGCCAGGAGCGGTCGAAGTAGTTGCTCTCGGAGACGTAGGCGCCGGGGTCGGGGACGACCGCGCGGAGGGCGTCGGCGGCGGCGGTGATGGCCGCGGCCGCCTCGCGGCCCTTGGCGGGGTCGGGCTCGTGGCCGCGGAAGACCGGGACTGCTGTGGGGGGCGCCGGTCGCGATGATGGCGAGGGCGAAGGCATCGAGGACGGCCGGGTTCATCGCGGTGTCGCGGGCGGCGGCGATCTTGTCGGCGGGCGCGCCGGCGAGGCCCTTGTTGAAGTGGAGGCCGACCTCGAAGTGGCGCGTGCTCCGGAAGAGCGCCTCGGCGAGGCGGGCCCGGTCCTTCAGGAGCGAGGCCGGGAGCCACAGGGACTCGTAGCCGTAGAGGTAGGCGTTGGCCTCCTCCGAGTTGCCGGACCACCAGGCGTTGCCGGGCGGCGCGCCGGGCCGGGGATCGAAGACCATCGCGCGCGGCGTGTGCTGCCTTGCGCCAGCTCGGCGTCCCACCAGTGCCGCGCGGGCATGGTGCCGATGTCGATCGGCTCGCGGACTTCGAAGTCGCCGGGCGCGGCGGCGACGAAGTCGCAGAAACGGTTTCCAGGCGGCTTCGGCCTCGTCGTCCGTGAGACCGGCGAACACCATCTGCAGCGACAGGGAGTTGTCCTTGCGGAGAGTCGCCTGCTCGCCCCAGTGCGGGTTGAAGAGCGTCTTCTCGTAGAAACGGAGGAACTCGTCGATGAGGCGCCGCGTAGCGCCGCGTCGGACTTCGCCCGGATGGCTCCGCTGACGCCGCCCATCAACTGCGGCAGCTCGTGCGTGGCGAGCGTGACTTTCGTGACGACGCCGAGGCTGCCGCCTCCTCCTCCCTTCAATCCCCAGAAGAGCTCGGGATCGGAGCAGGCGTTGGCGACGCGGACCTTTCCGTCGGCGGTCACGACCTCGGCCTCGAGGAGGCTCGCCGCCGCCATGCCGAAGTTCTTCGAGAAGCTGCCGAAGCCGCCGCTCTGGATCAGGCCCGCGACGCCGACGGTGCAGCAGCCGCCCCCCTGGACGTAGCGGCCGGCGCGCGTCGTGACGGCTTCGTACGTCTGGAGCCATCGGGCGCCCGCTCCGACGGTGACGGCCGCGCGCGGCGCAGCGCCCTTGCAGCCCTGCGGCACGAAGGCGTCATGCAGGGTGATGGCGTTCATCTCGCGGGTCCAGATCAGCAGCGAGTCGGGCGCGTTCGAGGTGCCCTGATAGCTGTGCCCGCCCCCCTTGACGACGAGGCGCAGGCGGTTGTCGCGGGCGAAGTTGACCGCCGCCGACGACGTCCTCGGCGCGCTGCGCGGCGACGGCGTAGACGCTCGGCGCCGAGGTCCAGGCGTCGAGCCAGCCCGAGAGCTGTGTGGCGCCGGGCTGCTCGCCGAGGAAGTAGGGGTTCTGGAGCTCCTCGAGGCGGGCGGCGCAGGCAGCGGTGCCCGGGGAGTCCTTGCAGGGACCGAGCGGAGAGGTCACCGGGATCAGGCGGCCGCCGACCTGCTCGCGCAGCCTCCCCCACTTCTCCGCGGACGGCCAGTCGGGATCGGAGGGGCGGACGCGGCGGAATGGCTTGGGCGCGGCCGGCGAGAGTTTCGAGAGAAGCGGCGAGAGGAAGGAGAAGGCGGGAATCGAGCCGACGCGCTTCAAGAAGTTGCGACGATTCATGCGGGCGGGCACGGGAAGGGATTATTGCGCGTGAGGCGGAAGTCGCGAATGTCGCGTGGCGCCGGTAAATGCAGCGTTCCGTGGGTAGGGGCGGGGCTCGTCCCCGCCTGCGGTGATTTCGTGGGGTGGCACTTGCCTCGCCGGGCGGCCGCGAGGGCCGCCCCTACACAGACGGCGGTTCGACGCGCTCCCTCCGTATGTAGGGGCGTGGCTCGTCCCCGCTCGCGGTGATTCAACGTGAGGGGCGATTGTCACGTCGGGGCGGCCACAAGGGCCGCCCCGACATCCGGACACGGGAATCTCGCGTGCAGGCGATCGTCATGCCGGGCGGCCAAGGGCCGCCCCGACACTCTCCCGTCGCCGGGAAAGGGGAAGGCCCGGAGGGTCAGCGCGTGCCGCCTGTGCCGACGAGCCCGCCGCGGTCGATCGATGCACCCGCTGCGACGAGGTACTCGTGGACGTACTGCACGACACCCGATCCTTCGCCGACCGCGGCCGCCACTCGCTTGCCGGAGCCGGCTCGGACGTCTCCGACGGCAAAGACGCCGGGCATGCTCGTCTCGAACCTCCCGGGCCGCGTCACGGCGGCGTTCTGCGTCTCGGGCTGCACGTCGGCTCCCGTGACGATGAAGCCCTTGCGGTCGCGCTGGAGACTCCCGGCGAGCCACTGCGTATGCGGCGTCGCGCCGATCAGGACGAAGAGCGCGTCGAGCTCCACGGTTTCCCGTGCTCCGGTCGAGGCGTCCCGGAGGACGACGCGCTCGAGCGATCGCTCTCCTTGCCCGTCCACGATCTCGGTCCGGAGGCGCACGTCGAGGTTCGGCTGCTGGCGGATCTGCTGGACGAGATAGTCGGACATCCCGGCCTCGAGCGATTCGCCGCGCACGGCCAGAGTCGTCTTCGCGACCTTCGAGAGGTGCAGAGCCGCTTGGCCCGCGGCATTTCCTCCGCCGGCGACGACGTAACGGCCGCCTGCCAGGCCGCGGGTCTCGCCGGGAACGATGTAGAAGACCCCCGCGCCGACGAACCGCTCGAGATTCGGGACGTCGATCCGGCGGTACGTCGCGCCGGTCGCAATGATCACGGCGCGCGCCGTGATCTCGATGCCGTTGGAGAGCGTCAGGACGCGGCTCGGCCCGCGCGCCTCGAGCTTGCTCACCTCGCGCGCGAAAACGAACTTCGCCCCGAAGAGCCAGGCCTGCTGGTAGGCGCGTTGCGCGAGCTCCGCGCCGCTGATCCCGCGCGGGAAGCCCAGGTAGTTTCGGATGAGCGAGCTCGTCCCAGCCTGTCCGCCGACGGCCTCGCGCTCGATCACCAGGGTGGCCAGACCTTCGGACGCCCCGTAGACGGCCGCGGCGAGCCCGGCGGGGCCGCCGCCCACGATCGCGAGGTCGCACGTCCGGTCTTCCAGGTTCGAGCCGCCGATGGAATCGAAGATCTCCTCGTTGCTCGGGTCGACGAGCGTGCGGCCGTCCGACAGAATCAGGACGGGCAGCTTCGAGCCGTCGAGGCCCGCCCGCTCGAGGATTTCCCGGCCCCCGTCGGAGTCGGCGGCGTAGAAGCCGTGCGGGACGCCATTTCGCTCGAGAAGCGTCCGGATCTCGTGCGCTCGCGGCGAGGGATCCGCGCCGACGACGCGGACGAGCTCCATCGTCGGACCATGCACCCGGGTCCAATCCGCCAGGAATTCCCCGACGAGCGGATAGAGGTAGATCTCCGGGGGCGACCATGGCTTGTGCAGGTAGTTCTCGATCCGGCCGAAGGCGCAGCCCTGTAGGATCGTCGCCGTGGCCGTCTGATCGCCCCAGTGGACGAGCAGGGCCCGCTGCGCCGCGGGGTGGATTTCGTGGGCCCGGCTCAAGAGCTCGATCCCGTTCATCTCCGGCATCCATTGATCGGCGATGAGGAGGGCGACCGGCTCGCCGGCGGCCTGGAACTTGCGCAGGTCGTCCAGGGCGGCTTTCGGGGAGAGATGCGAGACGACCCGGTAGTCTCCGCCGTATCGGCGCGCGAGCGCGTCGAGAAGCGCCGCGAGGTCGGTGGGCGCGTCGTCGACGACGAGGATGACGGGTCGCTGGAGCATCGTTGCCTCTCCCGCCTCCGGCCCGGATCGAGGCGCGGCGCCGCCGTCGGGGCGGCGTGCGAAAAAGTTATCACCGGCGGGGGGGACCTCACCCTGTCCCCTCTCGCGAGGGCTGCGGCGACGGTCCCGTTGCCCGCCCGTGTTGAATGTCGCCGCACCGCAATTGTTCCGCCGGGCGGCCGCGAGGGCCGCCTCTGCATCCGGACGCCTGCCCCTCACCCCAACCCGCACCCCGCCGGCTAGAAGGAGAAGAGGCTCGACGTTTCGCATTCCGGACGGCGTCCGGACGACAAATTGGCCTCGATCTCGCATCCGGGGTAGATAATCCCGGGCTTGAGCCGGCCTTGCCAACTCACCCGGGCCGGAAGGAGGTCCCATGCCGAATGATCCCAGCAAGCCCGACTTCTCGGATGTCGTTTCCGGCAGCTCGTCCACGGCGCCGGCTCCCGCGGGCTCTTCCGCCGAGGCGACGACGAGTCGGATGTACGTGGTTCAGAGCGGCGACAGCCTCTCGAAGATCGCGAAGAAGTTCTACGGGAACGCGAACGCGTGGAAACGGATCTTCGATGCGAACACGGACGTGATCAAGAACCCAGACCTCATCCAGCCCGGCTGGAAGCTGCAGATTCCCGAGTAGGCGGCGCCACGAGACGAATGGAATGGAGGGAATCATGACGAAACGGTTTTTCGCTGTCCTGGTTGCCGCGGCGCTCGGGTCGGCTCTCGCCCTGTCCGCTTGCAAGAAGGCGGAGGCGCCGGCTCCGGAGCCCACGCCCGCGCCCGTCGCGGAAGCGCCGACCGTCCCGCCGGCTCCGGCGGTCACGGTCACCGATGTCCAGCTCGGCAACGCGCTCGGGGCGGACAAGAAGGTCGTGGCTGCGAGCGACACCTTCAAGCCCAAGGACACGATCTTCGCGGTCGTCTCGACCGACGGCGCGGCGCCCGCGGCGGTCATCGCGGTGAAGTGGACCTATCAGGACGGGCAGACGGTCAAGGAGGACTCGCGGACGATCGCGCCGACCGGACCCGCGACGACGGAGTTTTCGATCCAGAAGCCGAGCGGATGGCCAAAGGGGGATTACAAGGTCGATGTGACCGTGGACGGGAAGCCCGGGCCGTCGAAGTCGTTCAAGGTGCAGTAGGGGGGCGCCGGAGTCTGATCCGGCGGGGTCGGGGCGGGGCTTGCGCCCGCCCGCGGTGATTTCGTGCGGTGCGATCGTCGCGCCGGGCGGCCGCAAGGGCCGCCCCTACGTCCGGGAGCAGCCGCTTCATCCTCCGCCCTCGCAGCCGAGCGCGAATGCGAGGGCTGCGCAGACCTCTCTCATTCGGCGAGGGGCAAGCTGCGTCAGCCGCCGACCCAGGCCGTCCTGGTTGACGGTCACGAGGTTGTGGAGGTTGGCCACGCAGCTCTGTTTGAGGCCGTCCTCGGGGCCGAGCGCGACCTCGGACGGCACTCCGCGGATCGTCGAAGTGATTGGCGCGACGGTGACTCTCGAAAGGTAGGCGAGCGCGCTCGAGCGCGTCAGAATGAGAACCGGCCGCTCCTTGTCGGGCGGCTCGAATCGATACAGACGGACCTCGCCGCGCTCTAGTCTTCCGGCCAATCGGCCACCTTGTCCCAGACCGCCGGATCGTCGAGCGAATCCGGATAGCGGAGGTAGCCCTCGCGGTCTCGATTCTCCCGCTCCGTCTGATCGAGCTTGCGCAAGTGGGCCCTCAGGGCCTCCCGAAAGAGCGCGGAGCGATTGGTCTTCAGTTTCCGGGCCGCGCGGTCCGCGGCCCGCAGCAGACCGACCTCGAGAACGACCTGAATCGTCGCCATGTGTGGAGTCTATTCCACAGTTGACTCAACAGTCAAACAGTCAACGGTCGGTCTGGAATCACTGCTCCGGGCTCGCCTCCCGCTCGGGCGGGCGGGGCAAGCCCCGCCCCTTCGAGATATCGCCTACCGAATCGGATCGATCGGCGTGCGCCTGGGCTCCTTGCCGAATCGCACGCGCGAGCGCTCGATCATCTTCCGGATCTCGACGTCGCGATCCTTCGGCGGCGCGCTGGTGAGCCAGCCGTGGACCAGCTTCTCGGCCGCTGCGGCGACCTCGTCCACGGCGCGGTTGAAGAGCGTTTCGTTTGCCCTCGATGGCTTGTTCGCGCCGCTCAGCTTGCGGACGAACTGCAGCGACGAGGCCCGGATCTCAGCTGACGTCGCCGGCGGAGCGAAATTGGCGAGGGTGCGGATGTTGCGGCACATGGAGAGACTGTAACCCGGAGCCGTGGAGAGGGAGGACCTGTTTCGAGTTGTTCCCGGCTCAGGGCCTGCCGAGTTCTCGACACGAAAAAAAAGGCCCCTTGCGGGGCCTTGCACGAGCGAGCGCCAACGCGCTCGCTTTCTTCCTACGCGCGGAGGTATGAGGAGGCCGTCTCGTAGGTCTCCACCTTCGGCGTTCCTTCGATCACGTTGGTCAGTTTCGCCAGAATCTGCGGGTAGGTCTCGGTGTGGTAGGTCTCGGCGCTCTTGCGATCGTCCCAGAGGCTGACGCCGACGGCGGAGGTCGGGCTGCTGAGCGTCACTTCCTGCTGAAAGCCCCCCTGCTTGCGGAGAATCGGAAGGACCTCTTTCTCGAACAGGGTGTTGAACTCCTGCTCCTTCCCGTTCTTGAGCTCGAAACGGATGTTGCGTGCGAATCTCATGACACCGACTCCTTGGTCCTTGAGATAGAGGGTCTTCATCGGGAGGTGCCCCGCCGCGGAAGGAACAAGCGGCGGCGTCAAGGTTTCGGAGCCGCAGGGCCTTTGAAGAAATTCACACTATCACGATTGCGGCGGAATCAAGAGCGCGAGCCCTTCTTTTCTCTCTCTTTTCTTCGCCGCTCCGACTGATGGAGACGCATTGTGCGCAATGCGAGAGCGATTCGTTCGCGGACGTTACGTGAGACGGTACCTGGCTCGAAACTCGTCGACGTACTTCGCCGACATGGCCGGGCCTGTCTCGCCGTGTGGAAGCGTGCTAATCAGCTCCGAGTGATGCAGATAGCTTGCGAGATCGCGGCGCGCCGCCGGGTCGCGCGCCGCGCGCTCGAGCAGAACGCAGATCTCGTTGTCGCTGAGCGCGCGCGGATGGTACATGGAGCCTCCGATCAGGCGGACTCGTTGCCAGAGCACGCGGCAACGAGAGGCCGCCTCACGACTGCAGCAACGAGATTCCGATGAGCAGGAGGGCCGCAACAGCGAGACTGAAGACGAGACTCAGAGGGGCGCGCCGCATGGGGCACCGGACTTTCTACCGAATACCGTCGGCGGGCGTTCAATCTTTGGCCGGAACTCGGCCCGCCGGAGGAATCGGAGAGTAGAGCCTATCACGAGGAGACAGAGGAGACCGAGCCCCCTCACAGAAGGCTCGACGTTTCGTCTTCCGAATGTAGGAGCGGGGCTTGTCCCCGCCCGCCCCCTCACCAGCGGCCGCCCCTGCAACTAGAATGCGCCGCATGTCACTCGATACATCGGCGCTGCTGTTGGTGGCCGGACTGCTCGCGGGAGCCGTCGTTCTGGAAGGCGGCGCTCCGCCCTCCCCTTCCGCGGGAGGGCACGAAGACCTCCTCTCCTTCTTCAAGGACTTCCGCGCGTTCCAGAAGCCGAGGCTCGTCGACGGCGTCCCGGACTACTCCGCCGCAGCGATGGCGGCGCAGCAGGGGCAGATCGCGGCGTACCGCAAGCGCCTGGCGGCGATCGATCCGAGCGGTTGGCCGATCCCGCAGCAGGTGGACTGGCACGTCGTCCGCGCGGAGGTCAACGGACTCGACTTCGACCACCGGGTCCTCAAGCCCTGGGCGAACAACCCCGCCTTCTACGTCACGGTCTTCGGCGAGGAGAGCGACCAGCCGGCGCGCGAGGGACCGTTCGCGGTCGGGGCGGTCGAGGTCTGGAGCTACAAGTTCCCGCTTTCGGCCGACGACGCGGCGAAGGTCGGGGCCGGGATTCGCGCGATCCCCGGTCTTCTCGCGCAGGCCAAGACGAACCTGACGGGCAACGGGCGCGACCTCTGGACCTACGGCGCGAAGTCGATCCGGCAGCAGAGCGGCGAGCTCGCGAATCTCGGCAAGAAGCTCGGCGGGCGGCCGGCGAATCTCGCGGCGGCCGAGTCGGCCAGACTCGCAACGGAAGTCGAGAAGGCGCGCCAGGCGACGGACGATTTCGCGGCATGGGTCGAGTCGAAGGTCCCGTCGAAGACCGGCCCGTCTGGCGTCGGGATCGAGAACTACGACTGGTACCTGAAGAACGTCCAGCTCGTCCCGTACACGTTCGAGGAGGAGCGGGCGCTCATGGAGCGCGAGCTCGCGCGGTCGAAGGCGATGCTCGCGATGGAGGAGATCCGGAACGCGAAGCTGCCGGTCCAGGAGCCGGTCGCCGGCAGCGCCGCCGAGTACGACCGGAAGTTCGGCGACGCGGTCGCGGAGTACATGGCCTTCCTCAAGGACCACGACATCCTGACGATCGAGCCCTGGATGGACGCGGCCCTGCGCGCGCGGATCGGGAGCTACGGGCCGCCGCCGCGCGAGTTCTTCTCGGAGGTCGACTACCGCGATCCGGAGGTCCTGCGCACGCACGGGTACCACTGGTTCGACAAGGGCTTCCTGGTCCACCAGCCGCCGGCCGATCCGATCCGGCGGGAAGTGCTGCTCTACAACATCTTCAACACGCGCACCGAAGGGCACGCGACGGGCTGGGAAGAGCTGATGATGCAGGCCGGGATGTTCGACGCGCGGCCGCGCTCGCGCGAGCTCGTGTACATCCTCGTCGCGCAGCGGGCGGCGCGGGCGCTGGGCGAGCTCGGGATGCAGAGCAACCAGATGACGCTCGAGCAGGCGGCGGCGTTCACGTGCGCGCACGTGCCGCGCGGGTGGCTGCGGATGGACGGAAACCTGGTGCGCGGGGAGCAGCACCTCTACCTGCAGCAGCCCGGGTACGGGACGAGCTACCTGATCGGAAAGATGGAGATCGACAAGCTGATCGCCGAGAAGAAGCAGCAGCTGGGCGAGAAGTGGCGGACGAAGGATTTCATGGACGACTTCAACTCCCGAGGGCAGATCCCGGCCGCGCTGATCCGGTGGGAGATGACGGGTGTGAAGGCGCCGGAGATCGAGAGGATGCTGACCCCCTCACCCTGACCCTCTCCCCCACAGACGGGGCGAGGGTCGTCGGGACGGGGCTCGATACCGCCCACTCACCCCGACCCTCTCCCCGCTGGGGAGAGAGTGAATGCCGGGCGGCCGCGAGGGCCGCCCCTACGCAGAAGGCTCGACGTTTCTCTCTCCGGTCGTAGAGACGGGGCTCGTCCCCGCCCGCGCCCCTGACCCGACCCTTCTCCCCGCCGGGAGAGGGAAAAGCGAGCGGCCGCGAGGGCCGGGGTGTACAATATATAGATTGTGACATCTCAACTCGAACGAGCCCTCCGTCTCCCCCGGGGCCCAAAGCAGACAGCGGCGGTGGCCGTGTGGATTCAGAGCCTCTACGTCTCGGCTCCGCCGATACTCGTCGGCGGCGCCGCGGTCGAGCTCTACACGGGCGGCGCATACACGACGGGCGATCTCGACTTCGTAGGCCGCGTCCCACCGGAAGTCGCTCGACAGCTCGAGGAGTGCGGATTTCGCCGGGAAGGGCGGCACTGGGTCCATGACGAGGCCAAGCTCTTCATCGAGTTCCCGGGCAGCGCTCTGGAACCCGACTCCAGGGTCGCGAGGCTCGAGGTCGACGGAACTTCCGTGCTGACACTGAGCCCGGAAGACTTGATCCTGGATCGCTTGGCCGCCTGGGAGTTCTGGAACTCGACGACCGATGGAGCGAGCGCATTCCTGATTTGGAAGGCGCAGGACTCCAGGATCGATCGGGAGAGGTTGAAACGGTTGGTGGATGGGCGCCACGTCGAAAGGTCGCATGGGAGGCTCCGACAATTCGTCGACGAGCTCGGCGATCGAGCCTGTTCGCCGGAGGATCTGGAACGATGGGCCAGTCAGCGAATCTAGGCACCTATTCCATGCCGACGCGGCGCCTCATCGCGAGGCTTCCCGCAGGCCTCGTTCGGCGCAAGCCGCGGGCTTACGCGGAGTGGAAGGCTCTCCGGAAATGGAACCGGCTTCCCGCCTGGGAGCCGGAGCCCGCGGGCTACGTGCTTCGGCTGGCCCGAGAGGACGCTCGCCTCACTCAAGAGAGCCTCGCCAGGCGGCTCCGCACGTCGCAGCAGGCGGTCGCTCAGGCAGAGCGATGGAACAGCAATCCGAGTGTTGGGTTCATGCGCCGGTGGGCAGACTCGTGCGGCGCGGTCCTGCGCGTGTTCCTCGAGGATTCGGAGCGATGATCCGGCGCCTCGTGATCTCCGCCACCTCACCCCGGCCCTCTCCCCGCCGGGGAAAGGGGAAAGGCCCACGCCTCCGGTGGTAGGGGCGGGGCTCGTCCCCGCCCGGCGCGGATGAAGTACCCACCGCGACTGTTCCGCCGGGCGGCCGCAAGGGCCGCCCCTACACAGACCGCTCGACGTTTCGCTCTCGGGTCTTAGGGGCCGCGCTTGTCCCCGCCCGGCGCGGATGACGTACTCACGCGACTGTTCCGCCGGGCGGCCGCAAGGGCCGCCCCTACAAAGACCGCTCGACGTTTCGCTCTCCGGTCGTAGGGGCGGGGCTCGTCCCCGCCCGGCGCGGATGACGTACCCACGCGACTGTTCCGTCGGGCGGCCGCAAGGGCCGCCCCTACACAGACCGCTCGACGTTTCGCTCTCCGGTCGTAGGGGCGGGGCTCGTCCCCGCCCGGCGCGGGTGACGTACCCATGCGACTGTTCCGCCGGGCGGCCGCAAGGGCCGCCCCTACACAGACCGCTCGACGTTTCGCTCTCCGGTCGTATGGGCGGCGCTTGTCACCGCCCGCCGGTGATCTCCGCCCCCTCACCCCTGCCCTCTCCCCGCCGGGGAAAGGGGGAAGAGCTCCGTCCCCTCGCTCCCGTCCTCGGGGGAGAGGTTTAGGGTGAGGGGGTCGAGGGAGGACGTCCTACAGCCGCTCGAGACGCGAAGCAAAGGACTCGAGCTTGTCCACGTCTTCGGGCGTGAGGCGGCGCGGGGTTCGGATGCTGCGCCCGATCGCGGAGCCGGTGTGCTGGACGCGGTTTCCGGACGAGAACTCGAGGCGCTTGAGGATAGGCGCGAGGTCGGGCGCATTCCGAGCGAAGTCGAACGCTCGGGAGCGCTTCCGGCTCCCGACGATCCGGTACTTTCGGCCACTTCGCCGGACCGCCGGGTCGCGCCTCGCGACTTCCAATCGCTCGAGGAGACGCCATTCGCCGGGCGCCTCCTTCGGAGCCGCGATGACGACCCAGAGGCGATCGCCTCGCGACGCCTTCTGCCAGAGCCATCGTCGATCGGTGTGCCAATCGCGGCCGGCTGGCTTTCGTCCGCCGTTCTCGGACCAGAAGGTCTTCGCGTAGAGGAGGTAGTCCATGCGGTCGCGTCTCCACATCCTTATTGTCGCGACCCCCTCCTCACCGCAGGGTGATAACTTCGGGCGAGAGGTCTCGACGACCGGAAGGGAGGACTCGATGAGGAAAAGAAGCGCATTCGTGATGGCCACGTGGTTCGCTCTCGCATGCACGGTCCTGGCGCAGGAATCCGCCGGAGCGAAGCAGATGAGCGTCTCGAAGGCAAAGGCACCTGAACCGATGGTCATGCCGGCCGCCGACTTGAAATGGACGGACCTCGATCCGACGGGCGCTCCGGGGGTCAAGATCGTGGATCTCTGGGGCAACCACACGAAGGGAACGTTCGGCGCGTTCCTCAAACTGCCCGCGGGGTTCGCGGTCCCCCTCCACCGGCACACGCACGCCATCAAGGTCGTCATCGTGTCGGGCACGTACATTCAAGCGCCGGAGGGAAAGCCCGAGTTCCGGATCGGCCCCGGTTCCTATTTCCTGCAGCCGGGCGGAAGCTACTGGCACACGACGTCCTGCGACAAGTCCTCGGAGTGCGTCTTTTTCGCGGAGAGCAGCGGGAAGTTCGATCTGATCGTGAAGGACGCGGGGAAGGCGCCGGAGAAGAAGTAGGCAGATCGGCGCGATACGACGACGCGGCCTTCCGGATGTCGGGGCGGGGCTTGCGCCCGCCCGCGATGATTCCGCACGGTGCGATTGTCACGCCGGGCGGCCGCAAGAGCCGCCCCTACGAACCCTGCATCGTCAGCACCACGCGGAAGCGCGCCTTGCCGCTCATCATCCGCTCGTAGGCCTCGGCGGCGCGGTCGAGGGGGAAGGGCTCGTTCATCGAGCGTACGCCGGTCCGCACGGCGAAGGCCATCGTCTCCTCCGAATCGATCGCGCGGCCGGAGGCCCAGCCGGCAATGGAGCGGCGTCCGAAGATCAGAAGGGCGGCCGGGACCTGCAGGGGATCCTGAGGCGCTCCGACGACTTCGAGACGGCCGTCGACGCCGAGGCCCCCGATCACGGTGGTCATCGCCGCGCCGCTCGTCGCGGTCGCGAGGATCGCCCGCGCGCCTCCGAGACGCGTCAGCTCCGCCGCGGGGTCCTTTTTCTCGCTGTCGATGTAGACGCGCGCGCCGAGCTTGCTGCACGAACTCCTCCTTGTCGGCCCCTCGCGCGATGGCGACCGTGTCGAAGCCCATCTTCGCGGCGAACTGGACGCCCAGATGCCCGAGGCCTCCCACGCCGAGGACCGCAACGAGGTCGCCCGGCCGCGCGCCGCTGTGGCGCAGCCCCATGAAGGTCGTCACTCCCGCGTCCATGAGCGGCGCGGCTTCGACCGCGGACAGGCCCTCCGGGATCCGGGCGAGCGCCACTGCCGGAACGACGGCGTAGTCCGCGTAGCCTCCGTCGAATGAGATCCCCGAAATGAGGGGGGAGATGCGACAGGTGAGAAAGTCCCCGCGCCGGCACGACTCGCACCGGCCGCAGTGTCCTCCGTGCCAGCCGACTCCGACGCGGTCGCCTTTCGCCCAGCCGGCGACGCCGTCGCCAATCTCGTCCACCACGCCCGCGATCTCGTGGCCCGGAACACGCGGGTAGACGATCCCCGGCAAGAGGCCCTCCTTCGTCAGCACGTCGCTGTGGCAGATGCCGTTGGCCTCGACGCGCACCCGCACGCGACCGGGACCGGGGGCCGGGATCTCCCGTTCGACTATTTCGAGCGGGCCTCCCGGCCCGCGAGACCTGAACCGCGCGCATCTTCGCCAAGGTTCCTCCTGTCGGCCCGAGCCCAGCCGCTCGGAAGGCTCCGGTTCATAACTAGGCGCGGCCGGGTGGGGCCGATTCAGAGAGGCTCAGCATTTCGCGTTCCGGACGTAGGGGCGGGGCTTGCCCCCGCCCGCGGTGATTCTGCCCCGGTGTGATTGCTCGCCGGGCGGCCGCAAGGGCCGCCCCTACATCCGGACGCGGTGACCGGACCAAAGCGCTCTACACTCTTGCCGATAACGTCCATGAAGAAACTCGTCTGGGGCCTGCTCCTCCTGGGCGCTGCGTTCTTCGGATACCGCTGGTTCGGCGGACAGGGTGCCTACAAGGCCTACGAGGGGTTCGCCGAGGCGTGGACGCAGGAGAAGAGGGACGTCGCGGCCCGGTTCGGCGACGAAGCGACCGTCCGCGACGCGTTCGAGAAGAAGTCGCTCCGCGGCAACCGGGGCGGCGCCGCCATGGAAGCGTTCCGCGGCACGCGCTATTCGGTCGAATCGAAGACGCGGTCGGACGTCGGAGACGTCGAGTTCGTCGTGAACCAGACGATCCTCTTCGATCCGCCCGGCGCGACCACGGCCATTGGCGGCGCCATGTTCGCCCGCTACCGACACGCGGCGACCGTCCACAAGACCGACGACGGCTGGAGGGTCGTGGCCTTCGAGCCGACGTTCGTCGAGATGGGCGAGCTGCGGAGGCGGTAGGGCCGGACTGACCGGCTGAGGCCGGTCACTTCAACCTGTCATCCCGAGGAGTCCTCGACGAGGAATCCCGAGCTTCTACGCCGCCGGTGCTCGCTCCGGCTCGGCGGACCACGCGGGAACTCGCCTCTCTCGGTACGGCGCCGCGCCGGAAATAGACTCATCCCGTGAAAGGGCGGAAGGACGTCGTCCGGGGCCGCGAAGCCTACGCGGGCGACGACTTCGCCGCGGCCTTCGAAGCGCTTTCCGCGGCGGACGAGATCGAACCGCTCGCGGGCCAGGACCTCGACCGGCTGGCGATGTCGGCAATCCTCCTCGGGCGCGACGACGACTTTCTCCGGTCGCTCGAGCGCGCCCACCATGCGCACCTCGAGTCGGGCGACGCGGCCGCCGCCGCGCGCTCGGCGTTCTGGATCGCCTCGCGCCTGTTGTCGGTCGGCGAGAGGGGTCCGGCGACGGGCTGGATCTCGCGCGCGCAGCGCCTCCTGGACGAAGACGGGCGCGACTGCGTCGAGCGCGGGTACCTGCTCCTGCACGCCGGCCGCCAGCACCTGGCCGGGCGGAACTGGGACGCCGTCCGCGCCGCCGCGGCCGACGCCGCGGAGATCGGCGAGCGGTTCGACGACGCCGACCTGATCGCCTTCGCCCGCCTCCTCCAGGGACAGGCGCACCTCGGGTCCGAGCGGATCGAGGAGGGGCTGACGCTCCTCGACGAAGTCATGGTGGCGGTGGCGACCGGAGAGCTCACGCCGCTCACGACGGGGCTCGTCTATTGCATCGTGATCCGGAGCTGTCAGGACGCCCACGCAATCGCACGGGCGCGCGAGTGGACCCACGCTCTCCGGGATTGGTGCGACGCGCGGCCGGGCGCCGTGACCTTCTCGGGCAACTGCCTCGTCTACCGCGCGGAGATCCTGCAGCTCTCCGGCGACTGGCCGGCGGCGATCGAAGAGGCTCGGCGCGCCTCGGAACGGCTGGTCGGCGACTTCCACGCGCACGCCATCGCACCCGCCATCTACCAGGAGGCGGAGATTCATCGCCTGAGAGGCGAGTTCGCCGAAGCCGAAGAGGGATACGCGAACGCCAACCGCCGCGGCCTCGAGCCGCAGCCGGGCCTGGCGCTCCTGCGCGCCGCGCAGGGTCGGGTCGACGCCGCGGCCACGGCGATGCGGCGCGCCATCGGAGCCGCGTCGTTTCGACAAGCTCGACGTCTCCTCTCGCGCCGCGGCCACGGCCTTCGCCTACGAGCATCGCCTGATCTGAGAGGCATTTGGACGGGCATGGGGAGAATTCCTCATGCCGGAGCGCGCCTTCGAATTGGGGGCTTCTCCCGACGCGCCGGCGGCGCCCGCGGCCGTACCGTTCTCCCCGCAGGAACGGAATCGGCGAAAGGAGACGACCATGACACGGGCGCGAACGGAATCGAGCGGCGCCGCGGGCGACCGCTACTCCCGGCATCACCACTACGGCCTCGAGGCGCCGGCGGCCGGCGCCGGAATGCCGCCCGGGGCCGGCGCGGTTTCCCTCGTCGAGGAAGGTTCGGCGTTCCTCCATCTGACGAAGGGGCAGGCGAGGATGAAAGAGGCGCCGCGGCCGGCGTCCGACAGGCATGAAGCGGAGCGGTTCGACGCCATCGTGATCGGCGCCGGCCAGGCGGGGCTCTCCGTCGGCTACTACCTCGCGAAGCGCGGCGCGCGGTTCGTGATCCTCGACCGCCATGCGCGCGTCGGGGACTCCTGGCGGAACCGCTGGGACTCTCTGCGGCTCTTCACCGCGGCGCGCTTCGACGGCCTCGTCGGGATGCCCTTCCCGGCGCCGCCGCGCTACTTCCCGACGAAGGACGAGATGGGGGACTATCTCGAAAGCTACGCGAAGCGCTTCGCGCTGCCGGTGCGAAACGGGATGCACGTCGAGCGCCTCTCGCGCGAAGGCGGCCGGTACGTCGTCGAGGCGGGCGGACGAAGCTTCGAGGCCCCGCAGGTCGTCGTGGCCATGGCGAGCTACCAGAAGCCCCGGATCCCGGCGTTCGCGCGGGAGCTCGACGCGGGGATCGCGCAGCTCCACTCGAGCGAGTACCGGAAGCCGGCGCAGCTCCGCGAAGGGGGCGTCCTCGTCGTCGGCGCCGGCAACTCGGGGGCCGAGATCGCCGCCGAGACGGTTCGGACGCATCCGACCTGGATGGCGGGGCGAGACGTCGGTCAGATCCCGTTCCGGATCGATCGATTTCTCTCACAGGCCGTCCTCATCCCGATTCTCTTCCGCGTGGTCTTCCACCGGCTGCTGTCGCTCGCCACACCGATCGGCCGGAAGGTGCGGCCGAAGATCCTCTCGCAGGGCGGGCCGCTCATCCGCGTCAAGAAGGGCGGGCTCTCGGCTGCCGGCGTCGAGCTCGTGCCGCGGGTCGCCGGGGTGCGCGGCGGGAAGCCCGTGCTCGAAGACGGGCGCGTGGTCGACGTCGCGAACGTAATCTGGTGCACGGGATTCCATCCCGGCTTCTCCTGGATCGACCTGCCGATCCGGGACGGCCACGGGGAGCCGGAGCACGTGCGCGGGGTCGTCGAGCGCGCGCCGGGGCTCTACTTCGTCGGGCTGCACTTCCTGTACGCGCTCTCCTCGACGATGATCCACGGCGTGGCGCGGGACGCGAAGCACGTGGCGAAGGCAGTCCTGCGGCGGATCGGCGAGGCGCACGAGTCGGGCGGCCGGGCGGCAAGCGGAGCGAGCTCTCTCGCCCGGGCCCTCGGAGGCTGAGGCGAGAGGACCCCCCTCACCCCCGGGGCGGGAGGACCCCCTCCCCCCGTCCTTTGCGGAGCGGGCGTCCTGTTTGGCCACCCCGAAACCGTCGTTGATCACGCCACACCGCGCCTTCGTCAACCCGCCGGGCTCCTCCCGCCGCCCGGCCCGGGAGGACCGCAACCCTCTGGAAACAAAACCGTACATACGCTCAGATTCGAGGGTCTTCCCTCGACCACATCGCGAAGGAGGGGATATGGGTTTCAATCGATCGCGAGCTCTGCTCGGGGCGCTGGGAGTCGCCGCCTGCGTGGCCGCCGGCGGCTGCGCGAAGAAAGAGGCCCCGGCCTCGGCGCCGGCGCCCGAGGCGGCCGCGTCGCCGGCACCGGCCGACGGCGGAAAGATCCCGATCACGACGGCGTCCGCCGAAGCGAAGGCCGAGTTCCTGAAAGGCCGGGACATGTTCGAGAAGCTCCGGGTCACGGATTCGATCGCGCACTTCCAGAAGGCGATCGAGCTCGACCCCAACTTCGCCTCGGCGGAGCTCTTCCTCGCGAACACGGCGCCGACGCTGACGATCTTCTTCGAACACCTCCACAAGGCGACGGCACTCGCCGACAAGGCTTCGAGCGGAGAGAAGCTCCTGATCCTCGCGACCGAGGCGGGCGCGAACAACAACGCGCCGAAGCAGAAGGAGCTCTTGGAGCAACTCGTCGCCCAGTACCCGAACGACGAGCGCGCGCATTTCAATCTGGCCGGCTACTACTTCGGCCAGCAGGATTTCTCGCCAGCGATCGAGCACTACCGGCGGGCGATCGAGATCGCTCCCGACTACTCCTCGGCGTACAACATCCTCGGGTACGCCTATCGTCAGAACGGTGACTTCGCGAACTCCGAGAAAGCGTTCCAGAAGTACATCGAGCTCATCCCCAACGATCCGAACCCCTACGACTCCTATGCGGAGCTGCTCCTCAAGATGGGGCGTTTCGACGACTCGATCGCGCAGTACCGCAAGGCGCTCTCGATCGATTCCAACTTCGTCAACGCGCACCAGGGGATCGCGATGGGCCTGCTCTACCAGGGGAAGCCCGACGGGGCCGCCGCGGAGCTCGAGACCCTGATGAAAAAAGCGCGCAACGACGGCGAGCGGCGGACCGCGCTCTTCGCGCTGACCGTCGTGCACGCCGACGGCGGCAAGATGGCCAAGGCGCTCGCGGACGCCGACAAGCAGTATGCGCTGGGCGAGATGACCAAGGACGTGCCCGGGATGGTGGGCGACGTGCTGCTGCGCGGGACACTCTTCCTGGCGATGGGCAAGAACGACGAGGCGCAGGCCGAATACGAGCGCACGTTGAAGATGATCGAGGGGTCGGACCTCTCGGCCGAGATCAAGGAGAACGCCCGGCGCTTCATCCACTACAACCGCGCGCTCGTGGCGGCGGCGAAGAAGGACTTCGCGACGGCGAAGTCGGAGTCGGCGGAGTTCGGGAAGAGAGCGGCGGAGACGAACAACCCGAATCAGGTGAAGCTCGGCCACGAGATCGAGGGCATCGTCGCGCTCGCCGAGAAGAACTGGGACAAGGCGATCGCCGAGCTCGAGCAGGCGAACCAACAGAATCCGCAAAACCTCTACCGGATCTGCCAGGCGTACCAGGCGAAGGGAGACCGGCAGAAGGTGATCGAGTTCTGCGGGAAGGCGGCGGACTTCAACTCCCTGCCGAGCCTGCAGTACGCCCTGGTGCGGGTCAAGGCGAAGGGAGAGGCGGGGCGAAAGGGGTAAACGTCGCCTTCGCTTGCTCGGGACCTGCGCCTCTGGCGCACCGGCGAGCGGCTCGCCCATCGACGCTCCGGCGGACATCAGCGATCGGGGTAGGGGCGGCCCTTGCGGCCGCCCGGCCCAACAACTGTCACGACGCTCGATTCATGCTGGGCGGGGACAAGCCCCGCCCCGACGTCCGGATCGCGTCATCGCCTGGCTGGCGTCGAACAATCGCCGCCGTCGATGTAGGGGCGGCCCTTGCGGCCGCCCGGCCCAACAACTGTCACGACGCTCGATTCATGCCGGGCGGGGACAAGCCCGCCCCTACATCCGGATCGCGTCATCGCCTGGCTGGCGTCGAACAATCGCCGCCGTCGATGTAGGGGCGGCCCTTGCGGCCGCCCGGCCCAACAACTGTCACGACGCTCGATTCATGCCGGGCGGGGACAAGCCCGCCCCGGCATCCGGATCGCGTCATCGCCGGGCTGGCGTCGAACATTCGCCGCCGTCGATGTAGGGGCGGCCCTTGCGGCCGCCCGGCCCAACAACTGTCACGACGCTCGATTCACGCCGGGCCGGGGACGTACCGAGCGCTCGCAGAGCGCGACGCACCGAGCGGCTTCTGAGCCGCGACAAGCGACGGGTTCGCCCGTCGCTAACCGCCGGGTTCGCCGGCGCTAACCCCCGCCCTACCGCGAAGCCAGATCGCGTTGCGATCTCCTGGCCGGTCTCAGCGCGTTCGAGCGTACTCCTCGACGCGGGCCAGGATCCGGTCCAGCTCCTCGCGCGAGAAATAGCGGCCGTTGGCGACCACGGCCGCGATGGTCCGCGTGTTGCGGATGTCGTCCAGCGGGTTCGCGTCCAGGAGGACGAGGTCGGCGACTCTCCCCTTCTCGACGGCCCCGAAATCCTTCGTCTTCTCGAGAAACCGCGCCGGGTCGAGGGTCGCCGCCTGCAGGGCCTCGAGCGGCGTGAAGCCCGCGGCGACGAGGCGCTGGAGCTCGCGGTGCAGACTGAATCCCGGGACCACTCCGACGCCCGCCGGCGTGTCCGTGCCCGCCAGGAACGGCACCCCCGCCCGGTGCATCCTCCGCACGATCTCGAGCTCGTGCTCGACGAACCGCTCCCGCACCGGCAGCGGGTCGGTCGCGAGGTCTTTCAGGATCCCCTGCTTGAATTTCGGCCAGCTCTTCTCGCGCCACGAGGCGGGCGCGTAGCGGAGGGCGGGGTCGTTCGAAGGGTCGACTTCGTCCACGAGCCACTGCCCGCGCTCCCAGAAGAGCGTCGGGCACTGCCAGGTCGCGTTCTTCGCGAGGAGCGCCGTCAGGGACGCCTCGCGCGCGGCGTCGTAGGTGTCGAGGAATCGCGCCGGCCCCTTCCCTCCGGCGAGGAACGCGTCTTCCGCCGTCGAGCTCCCCTCGAAGACGCCGATCAGGTGCTCGAAGCTCTTCTGGCCGGCCTTCGACGCTTCGGCGGCGCGGATCGCATCGGGAACGTGGCCGACGAAGGAAATCCTGCGCCGGTGGCACTCGTCGGCGATCGCGAAGTAGACGTCCCGCGGCACGTAGGACTGGAGCTTGATGAAGTCGACGCCGCGGCGCTTCAGCGTCGCGACGGCGCGCCGCCCGTCCTCGGGCGTCGCCACCGGGATCGAGGCGGGAAACGGCGTCTTCGGCCCGTCGAGCATCGGGCCCGAGAGGACGATGCGCGGGCCGACGAGCGTTCCCGCGCGGACGTCCCGCCGCGCCGCGAGGATGTCGTCGAGATCGCTCCCCATGTCGCGGATGCCGGTGACGCCGTTGGCGAGGAGGAGCGGCAGCGTCGCTTCGCGGCCTCCCGGCACCCAGTCTCCGAAGAACGTGTGGACGTGCATGTCCCAGAGGCCCGGGATCAGGAACTTGCCGGTCCCATCGACAAAGGGGACGCCCCGTCGGGGCTTCGCGGCCGAGGACGGGGCGACGTTCGCGATCCGCCCGTCCGCGACTTCGACCGTCATTCCGGGCCGCGCCGCGAAGCCCGACGTGTCGATGACCGTGACGTTCGCGATGACGAGCGGCGGGCGAGGCTTTTTCGGCGCCGGCGAGTGTTTCGGCGAGGGTGCGAGGGCGAGCAGGCTCGCGGCGGCGAGGCTCGCGAGGCGGCGGCGGGTCATTCCGGCTTCTCCGACATTTCGACGCATCGCGATCCCGATGGTTTCCCTTTTTCGACCGAGCAACCGTAGCACCGGAAGCGGATAGGCTGTCGGAGCCGTGAAATCGTCACCGGCCCGTACACGCTCGGCTCGGCGGGTCTTTCCGGCGCGCGTGCTGTCGCTCCTGCGCGGCGCTCGAATGCTCGCGATCCGCGCCGGTACCGAGGGTCATCGGCCGACGGGGATCTGGTTCGTTCTGGTCGGCGATCGCGTCTTCGTGCGCCCCTGGAACGACGAGGCCGGCGGATGGCATCGGGCGCTCCGGCGCGAGCCCCGCGGAACGATCGTCGTTTCCAGTCACGAGATTCCGGTGCGCGCCAGGAAGGCGGGCGGGAGCCGCCTCTTCGACGCCGTGGACGCCGCCTATGCCGAGAAGTACCCGACGAAGGCGTCTCGGAAGTGGGTCCGCGGCTTCGCGCTCACTCGCCGGCGCAAGACGACGACGGAGTTGCTGCCGCGGTAGGGTCCCCCTCACGCCTGCCCTCTCCCCCGAGGAAGGAGGCGAGGGAGAGACTCTTCACCCTCTCCCGTAGCGGGGGCGAGGGAGAAACTCGGAGTCAGGATTCGGGATCTCGGATTCCGGATCGGACTGCCGACTCCTGAATCCTGAATCCTGAATCCTGAATCCCGAATCCGGAATCCTCAATGTACCTCCGCCGCCTCCCTCGACCCCGCCGCACGCGCCCGCTCCATCAGTTCCTCGGCCTCGCTCGAACGGCCGAGCGCCGCGGCGGCGAGGGAGAGCTCGAGGAGCGTCACCCCGTCGGAGCAGCTCCACATGAACGCGAAGTTGTAGCCCTGGCGATCCCGATACAGACGAAGCGCCTCCTCGAAGGGCTCGGCGCCTTCTCCCGCCCGGGCGAGCCCCGCCAGCGCCTGCACGAGGAGGTAGCCCCCGCCGAGCGCGTGCGGCCGGCCGCGCAGGTGCGACACGGCCTGAGAGAACGCGGTCCGCGCCGCGGCGTGTCGGCCTGCTCGAGCGCGGTCCGGCCGAGCGCGCAGAGACAGACGCCGCGAAACGTGTCGCGGTACATGTTGTCCGTACTTTCGGCCGACTCGAGACCTTCGAGGCACCGGGCGCGCGCGCCCTCGAGATCGCCCTGCCGCCGAAGGCACTCGCCAAGGAGGCCGGCGACCCCGACGGTCGGGTGGGTCGCGACTGCAGACGTTCGAGCTCGGACGGCCTTTTCGAGGCACCAGCGGGCCTCGGCGGCGGAGCCGAGCTCGAGATGCGTCCATCCGAGGCCGAGCAGCGCCCAGCCGTGTCGCGGCTCGATCTCGAGGGCGCGCTGGAAGACGGGAGCGCGCCTCGTCGTATCGCCCCGCAAGCGCATAGGGCGCACGCGCCGAAGTAGGGGGCGAAAACGGCGGTCGGATCGAGCTCCATCGCCCGCCGCTCCTGCGCGACCGCCTCGTCGGTCTTGCCCTCGCGAAACAGCGCGTAGCCCAGCCAGATCCGGGGCTCCGCCAGGTTCTCGTCGGCCGCGATCGCGCGGCGCGCGTATCCGGACGCGAGCTCGAGCTCGTGCGGATCGGTCCGGAAGGTGAACCGCATCGCATGGACCGACGCGAGCCCCGCGAGCGACGGCGCATGCGTCGGATCGGCCCCGATCGCCTGCTCGTAGAAATGGCGCGCCTGGTCGAGCGAGCCCTTCTCGAGCTGAAGGAAGTGGCGACGCCCTCGCGCGTGCCGCTCGTAGGCGTCGATCCGCCGGGCCGGCGCAGGCGGCGGCAGCGGCGCCCCGCCGGGACGGAGCTTCTGCGCGGCCGCGGCCGCGAGCCGGTCCTGGATGCCGAAAATTTCTTCGAGGGCTCCATCGACCTTTTCGCTCGCGACCGTCTCCCCGGTCGCGACCTCGATCAGCCGGGACGTCACGCGGATTCGCGGTCCCACGTGCTGATAGCCGCCCGTCAAAACCCAGCGGCACGGCAGCAGTCGGCCGAGCGCCGCCGCCTCGGCGCCGGGCTCGACCGCGCCCGAGGCGGCCTCGCTGCGAGAGCACCTTCTCGCGCGCGACGACGGAGAGGCCGGCCACGCGAGCGAGGTCCGCCGCGAGGCTCTCGGCGATCCCGCTCCCGATCCACGCGTCGTCCGGGTTCTTCGAGAGGTTCTCGAAATCGACGACCGCGAGCGTGTCCGGCAGCGGCGCGACGAACTCGCCGGAAGCGACCGCCCGGAGGTCGGCGAGGAATTCCGACGCGGTCCGATAACGCCGCTCGCGGTCCCGGGCCATGGCGCGCGAGAGGACCGCGTCGATCTCGGCGGGAACGCCGCCGGCCGCGAGGGGCGCGACGTCGTCCGACAGGATCGCCGCGATCCGTTCCCCGGCCGAGGTCCCCCGAAACGCCGGCTGCCCCGCGAGCGCTTCGTAGAGGACGACGCCGAGCGAGAAGAGGTCGGACCGCTCGTCGAGATGCTGGGACTTCAACTGCTCCGGCGACATGTAGCCGATGGTGCCGACGATCGCGCCGGTTTCGGTCAGCGCGGCGGCGGTGGGCGCCTCGCTGTCGTTGGCGCCGTGCCCGATCAGCGCGGGCGATCCCGAAGTCGAGGAGCTTGGCGAGGCCGTCGGGCGTGACCATCACGTTCTCGGGCTTGATGTCGCGGTGGAGGACGCCGGCGGCGTGCGCGTGGTTCAGGGCTTCGAGGAGGCACCCGGCCACGGTCATGGCCTCGGCGACCGAAAGCGGTCCCCGCGCCAGCCGCGCGCGGAGGGTCTCCCCCGGGACGAACTCCATGGCCAGGAAGGCGACGCCGTCCGCCTCGCCGGCGTCGTAGAAAGTCGAGATTGCCGGGTGCTGCAGGCGGGCGCTCGCCTCGGCTTCGCGCAGGAGGCGGTCGCGGAACGCAGAGGACAGCGGCTGGGCCAGGACTTTGATCGCGGCGGGCCGGCCCAGGGCCAGATCGCGGCCGAGGAAGACCTCGCCCATCCCTCCGGCGCCGAGGCGTTTCTCGATGCGATAGTGAGACAGGGTCTGCCCGATCAGGGGGCCTCCGATGGACGGACATTCTCCCTCGACGGCGCCGCGGGAGGATAATCGGCGGCCAAGATCTGATTTACCAGGAGGAGAGTCTATGAACCGACCGATCCAGGCCGCGGCACCGCCTCGCTCCCTCCGGATCCCGAGAGCCCCTCGCTCGGTCGCGCTCGCGAGAGCGTCCGCCGCCTTGTTGCTCGCCTCGAGCCTCGCCGCGCTCGCCGGATGCGCGACCGGCAGCCAGGCCCGTAAGACGGAGGCGAGCGGCTTCCTCGGAGAATACAAGTCCCTGCTCCAGCCCGGGAAGCCCGGCGAGGAAGAGCTCCTGATCTACAAGAACCCCGACGCGAACTGGGGAAGCTACAAGAAGATCGTGCTCGAGCCGGTCACGATCTGGAGCGACCCGAAGAAGAAGATCACGGAGGACACCCGCAAGGACCTGCAGAAGCTCGTGGACAGCTTCCAGGCGACGCTCCACCAGAAGCTCTCGGCGGACTACGAGATGGTGGACCGGTTCGGCCCCGACGTCCTGCGCGTGCAAATCGCGCTGACGGGGGGCAAGAAGGCGATCACGATCCTGAAGGTCGCCTCGAAGGGCGTGCCGTACGGGAGCGCGCCGACCTATCTCTGGACGTTCATCACGGGGAAGCCGCCGTTCGTCGGCGAAGCCTCGATCGAGTTCATGGTCAAGGACGGCGCGACCGACAAGCTCCTCGCCGCGGGAGCCGACCGCCGTGTCGGCGCGGACACGATCGTGGCGGGAAAGACGGTCAACACGCAGTATCTGAACTCGTGGGGAGACGTGAAGTACAGCCTCGACTACTGGACCGACGAGGTCGTGTATCGGCTCTGCGTGCTGCGCGCCGGCACGAACTGCGTCGCGCCGAAGAAGGGTCTGAAGGTCCCGGTCCCGAATCCGAATCCTTCCCGCTGAACGACGCCGGAAAATTTCGGTCCGCCCGCCGGCCGAGCCGCCGGCGCGTCGACGCGCGCGGCGTGATAGCGTCACGCCACGATTTCGCGAAAAAAGGAGGGAGTTCTGCAATGAGAGGGAGAAAGACTCTGGCGGTCGTCGTGTCAGTTCTGGCGGCTTGGGCGCTCCTGGCGCAAGGCGAGGCGAAGGCCAAGAGCGAGCACAAGGGGAGCGAGACCACTCCCCTGATCGTTCCCGCGGCGGATCTCAAGTGGGTCGACCTGTCTGCCGACACTCCGGGCGTCAAGAGCGCGGATGTCTGGGGCGACCACACCAAGGGAGCCTTCGGCGGGTTCACGAGGTTTCCGGCGGGCTTCACGGCGCCGCTTCACACGCACACCAACGGCATGCGCATCGTGGTCATCTCGGGCACGTTCATCCACACTCCGGAGGGGAAGCCGGAATCGCGCCTCGGTCCCGGGTCGTACCTGTTTCAGCCGGGGGGCAGCTACCGCCACACGACCGCGTGCGACAAGGCCTCGGAGTGCCTCTTCTTCATCACGAGCACGGGGAAGTTCGACATCAATCCGGTCGAGCCGGGGAAGAAATAGCGGGCGCCCCTCCGGCGAGCCGTTCGAGCTCGCGCTCGAGAAAGCGCCGCTCGAGGTCGTTGGACACGAGCTCGAGCGCGCGCCGATAGGCCGAGGCCGCTTCCTCGCGGCGGCCGAGTCGGGCGAGGAGCCCGGCGCGGGCCGACGGCAGCAGGTGGTAGTCGGGGAGCTCGCCGCGGCTCTCGAGGCCGTCGAGCAGCCGCAGGCCGTCTTCCGGACCGGAGGCCTCGGCGACGGCGGCCGCGTGGTTGAGCTCGATGACGGGCGACGGATGCCGCGCGAGGAGCTCGCGGTAGAGCGCGGCGATCTGGCGCCAGTCGGTGTCTTCCGCCCGCTGCGCTTCGGCGTGGACAGCGGCGATCGCCGCCTGGAGCGCGTAGAGGCCCGGCCCGCCGTCGCGGAAATCGACAGCTCAGCGCGCCATCATCTCGTTGACGCTCGCGTGGGGGACGATCCCCTCGAGCGACGAGTAGGTGCCCCGGGTCAGAAGCTCTCGAGTCAGCCGCTCGACGAGGCTCAACGCCGCGCGCATCGGCCCCGAGCCCAGGGATACCCGCGCCACGCCCAGGCGGGCGAGCTCGCCGACCGGAGGACTGTCGGCCCCTGCCAGGACGTTGACCGGGCAGCCGAGCCGCCGGACGATCTCCTCGATCGTGGCTGGGTCCGTCACCCCGGGCACGAACACACAGTCCGCTCCCGCGTCCCGGTACGCCTCCCCGCGCCGGACCGCGAGATCGAGCCGTCCGTCTTCGGGGCCGATCCGGTCGAGGAACACGTCCGTTCGGGCGTTGACGACGATCGGCACGCCCGCCCGGTCCGCTTCGTCCCGCGCCGCGCGGATCTTCTCGATCTGGATCGCCAGGTCGGCGAGCGCCCCTCCGGGCCGGGCGTTTCCGTCTTCGAGGTTGATGCCGACGGCCCCCGCCTCGAGGACGCCCCGCACGGTCCGCCGCACGTCCTCGGGCGTCGGGCCGTAGCCCGCCTCGACATCGGCCGTGACCGGGACGGACACCGCAGCGCAGATCGCCGCGATCCCTTCGAGCATGCGCTCGCGCGGGATCTTCTCGCCGTCCGGATAGCCGCGGGCGAACGCGATCCCCGCGCTCGTCGTGGCGATCGCCTCCGACCCGGCCCGCTCGGCGACGTGCGCCGTCGCGGCGTCCCACGCGTTGGCGAGGAGAAGCGGTCGTCCCCTCTGGTGGAGCGCCCGAAGTCGCTCCGCTTTCTCTCGCAGTCTTTGGAAGCTACTCATCTTCCCTACTCTCTCACTCCTCGCGGGGGCTCCCACGGTGGCACTCGGCTTGCAGGCCCAGAGCGAGGTGATGCCGCGCTTCGAGAAGGTCCGCTCCTAACCCGCGACATAATGCCGGCTTCTCGAAAGGTCGTGGACATGAGCGATACTCTTCTCCGAAACCCTCGAGCGTCGCGCGAAAGCGGCCGGGGCTGCCGCGTGCTCCCGAGGCTGCTCGCGACGGCCGCCGGGGTCGTCGCCGCGGCGCGGATCGAGGCCGCGATCGCGGTTTCGCTCGAGCCGAGCCAGCCAGGCCCGGCGCCGGTCGGGACGCTGGTTCGATGGACGGCCCGGGTCTCGGGCGGATCCGCCGATCTCTGGTACCGCTTCCGCGTCCACGAGCCCGACGGCGCCGTTCGCACGATCCGCGACTTCGGGCCCGTCGACACGCTCGACTGGACCTCGCTCGACGAGGGCCGACACGAGCTGGAGGTCACCGCGCGGGACCGGATCGGCCAGGAAGTCGAGACCGCGATGTCGAGCTTCCAGCTCGCCAGCCGGGTCGTGGGCGGCGCCCTCGTCTCTTCGACTGCACAACCCCTCGTCTTCCTGTTCAGCAGTCCCGGGTGCGGAGTCGGGCGGGCGAGGGCGCGATTCGAGTCCGCGGCGGGAGTGGTGCAGTTCACTTCCTCGAAGCCGTGCGCGGCGGGCCGGAGTCTGAACTTCTACCTCGCGGGCCTGCGGCCGAACACGATCTATCGGGTCAACCTCGTCGTCGAGCAGGGCCGCGACGCGATGCCGAGAACCGCCGTGACGTTTGCGACAGGAGACGCCTCCTTCGCGGCGCTTCCGACGGGCGGACAGAGCTCGGCGGCGGCGGAAGGCTCGGAGAAGATCCTCCTCCAGGCGCCCCTCTTCGTGCCTCCCTTCGCCACGGACCTCGAAGGGAACCTGCTCTGGGTCGGGCCGCCGGACCTCGCCCTCCTGACGCGCCCGGAGCCCGGCGGGACCTTCTTCGGGATCGCCGACACGCGCGACGACCCGGCCCGGAGTGTCGTCCGCAGGTTCGACCTCGTCGGAACGACTCTCCAGGAAACCAACGCCGCCCGGGTGAGCGAGCAGCTGGTCGCGATGGGGAGGCGGCCGATCACGGCGTTCCACCACGAGGCGCGGAGCATCCGCGGCGGGAGGACGGTCGTGCTCGGGACCGTCGAGCAGATCCTGACGGACGTGCAGGGCCCGGGCCCCGTGGACGTCCTCGGCGACATGATCGTGGTCCTCGACCAGGACCTGCAGGTCGTGTGGGCCTGGGACGCCTTCGATCACCTCGTCGTCTCAAGAATCGCTCTGCTCCAGGAGAAGTGCAGCAACAGCCCGGGCTGTCCCCCCTACTACCTGGCGGCCGACGCGAACGACTGGACTCACGGCAACTCGGTGGCGGAGACGCCGGACGGCGCGCTCCTCTTCTCGGTGCGCCACCAGGATTGGATCCTGAAGATCGACTATGGAAACGGCGAAGGGAGCGGCGAGGTGATCTGGCGGCTCGGCAAGGACGGAGACTTCACCTTCGACTCGGCAGACCCGCACCCGTGGTTCTCTCATCAACACGACGCTTCGTACCTGGAGGGCAGCTCCTTCCTGATCGCGCTCTTCGACAACGGCAACGCGCGCCTCGTCCAGAGCACCGAAGCCAGGAGCCGAGGACAGGTCCTCGAGCTCGACGAGGAGAATCGGGTCGCGCGCCTCGTCCTGAACGCGGACCTGGGCGTTCAGTCGCCGGCGCTCGGCTCGGCGCAGAGGCTCGCCGGGGGCTCCTTCCACTTCGAAGCGGGCCTCGTGCCCGACGCCGGGAGCGCTTCGGGCTACCAGGCGCACGCCCTCGAGGTCTCTCCCTCGGGAGACGTCTCCTCCTCGATGGTTCTCGGACAGCCCGTCTATCGCTCGTTCCGGCTGAAGGACCTGTACGGCGAGGAGGCTTCGCCGGAGCGTCCTGGGACCCGAGTCGTCGTGCGGGGGGAGTAGACGCCCCTCCCGGGAGCCGCGTCCGCTTTTTCGGGACGAAGCCCGCGCCGTTGTCCGACATCGTCTCCGCGCCTCGCGGCGAGTTCCTATACTGGCGCGCGCGCGGAAGCGCCGCGCGCGAAGGGAGACGAACATCCATGAAGAACCGGTCCGCCGCCGCCTGGTCGCTCGTCGCCGGCGCCGCGGCGATGCTCGTCACGATGGCCGTCCACCCGACCGGCCACGACTTCGCCGGCGGCCCCCGGCAGATGGCGCACGCGGCGCGCGTTGCGATCGGCGCCCATGCGCTCGGCCTCGTCTCGGTCCCGTTCACGCTCTTCGGGTTCCTGGGATTGAGCCGGTGGCTCGGATTCCGGCGGAACTCCGTCTCGGCCGCGTTTCTCCTCTACGCGCTCGCCTCCGTCGCGGTGATTTCGGCCGCGCTCGTCAACGGCATCGTGGCGCCGGCCCTCTTCCAGACGCTCTCCGGGGCCGAGGCGGCGGAGCAGCCCGTCTTCCACGCCCTGCTCCGCTACAACTCGCTCGTGAACCAGGCCTACGCCATCTTCCACGTCGTCGCGTCGTCGGCGGCGATCATCTTCTGGTCGTCGAGCCTGCCGAAGACCCCGGCTCCCGCGCCCGCGGCGAAGGTCCTCGGCATCGCGATCGGCGCCGTCACCGTGGTCGCGCTCCTGTCGGGGCACTTGACGCTCGACGTCCACGGATTCGGTCTGGTCGTCCTGACGCAGTCGCTCTGGATCGCGCTCGTCGCGGCGATGCTGCTGCGCGCGTCCGAGACCTCCGGAGAGGATGCTCTCGCGCGCGGCCTCCCGGCCGCGAGCACCTAGGACGCGGCGCCCCGCAACGGCCGGCCGCGCTCGAAGACGCCGGCGACCAGCGCGAGAAGGACGTAGCCCGCGAGCGCCTGGACGGCGAACGCGTTCGGGCTCGGCGGGTCGGGCATCAACGGAGTGGCGACCGTCAGCGCGACGAGGAGAACGCCGATGGCGGCGGTCACGACGGCAAAGGCGCGGCTCCGCGGGCGCGAAGCGCGCCAGTAGAGGATCCCGCCGGCCGCGAGCGCCGCGAGCTCCGCGGCGACCGCCGGCCACCGGTGATTCCAGAGCGAGAGCCCGATCTTCGGCGAGCCGGGCGCGAATCCGAGGGGGAGGTCGGGCGTGTGCATCGGAAAGTCGAGCGCGAAGTGGGAGAAGACGGCCCCGCCGAGAACCGCCGCCGTCCACCGGCGCTCCCGAGGCGGCAGCTTTCGAGAGACCGCCAGAAACGCGAGCGCCGCGAGGGCGGACCAGAGGAGGGCGCCGGCGAGGCTGTGGGAGTAGGGCATCCGGTAGAGGTCGTAGGGGTTGTAGGCGGTGAATCCCGGCACGATCCGCATCTTCTCGATTCCGCCGAGCACGAAGATCGCGAACAGGACGTCGAGGAGCTGAACGGCCAGGAAGAGCGTCGCGAGGGAGACCCGCGGTCGGAGACGCTTCGCCGCGAGCGAGACGCCGTAGTGGCCGATGAACATCGCGACCCCGAGAATCCCGGGATCGGGGCGGATTATTCCGGATCCCGCCGCCGTCGGGCCCGCCCGATCCGCGCTAGTCTTGTCGCGTGAGCCGGCGGGCGAAGGCGAGCACCCCGGAAGGCCGCTGGCCAGTGCTCGTCACGCTCGTCGGGCTCGCCGGGATCTTGCTCTCGCTTCCTCACTCGCTCGTCCTCGGACCGCGCTGGCTCTTGCCTGCGATCCTCGTGGCGCTCCTCGTCCCGGCGGTCCTGGCGCACCGGGCCGGAAACCACCGAGCCGACCGGATCCTCGGGTACCTGATCAGCGGACTCGTCACCCTGGGCCTCATGGCCTCGCTCGCGCTCCTGATCACGACGCTGCCCTCGAAGAGCGAGACCCCGGCCTCGCTGCTCGGCTCGGCCGCCGCGCTCTGGATCACCAACGTCCTCGTCTTCGCGATCTGGTACTGGCGTCTGGACGCGGGCGGCCCGCATGCCCGCGAGTCCCGCGGCCGCCACACGGCCGGCGCCTTCTTCTTCCCCCAGATGATGGACGGCGCGCCGATCGAGCATCCGGAGAACTGGTCGCCCCGCTTCGTGGACTACCTCTTCCTCGCCTTCAACACGAGCACGGCCTTCTCCCCGACCGACACCGCGGTCCTCTCCCGGTGGGCGAAGGTGCTCTCGATGCTTCAGGCCGTGATCTCTCTGCTGATCGTCGGGATCCTCGCCTCGCGGGCGGTGGGGCTCTTGTAGCAGGGGTTAGGGGTTAGGGGTTAGGGGTTAGGGAAAGAGGACAGGAGCCCGGCCTCGTCCCTGATCCCTAACCCCTCGCCCCGAGCCCCGGCCTCCGTCACCTTGCCAGCGTCTGATCGTAGAACCGCGCGAGGTCGGCCTTCATCTGCTGGAGGGCCGGCTCGTGCAGATAGATCATGTGTCCCGAGGGGTAGTAGCCGAAGGCGATGTTCTTCTCGAGCGACGCGTCGAGGCCCATGTGGGCGAGGGTGTACTCGGTCTCGAAGAAGGGTGTCGCGAAGTCGTAGTAGCCGTTCGCCGAAAAGATTTTCAGGTTCGGGTTGATCGACATGACGGCGCGCAGATCTTCCGCCACGTCGGGCATCGGGGCGCGTCCGCCGGCGGTCTGGTGGCGGTTGTCCCAGTCCTTGCCCGACCTCTTCGTAGTTGAACGGCTTGTAGAGATCCTCGGACTTGTAGCCGAGCGTGTCGCGGACGTAGGCGTTGAACGCCGCCGTGTACGCGCTCGCGATCGCCGTGCCCGCCGGGTCGTATTCGGGGTTCTCGCCCGCGGCGTCGCGGTCGATCCCGAGGAATCGCGCGTCGAGCCGCCCGATCGTGCGCCGCTCGCCGCGCAGGACCTCCTTCTGGTAGCGGCCTGGGTCGATCCGCAGGTTCGAATTGCGAATGAACGTCTCCGGGAGCCCCGTGTAGCGGCGCAGCTTCGCCACGATCGCGGCGCGCGTCGCCTCGTCGAGCTTTGCGCCCTGCTGGAGCGCCTGGGAGTATTCGCCCAGGGCGAACTTTCGCACTTCGGCGAGGAAGGCCGCGAGGTCCGGCGGCTGCGGGTCGAGCTTCTTGTGGAACCAGGAGGCCGCGGCCATGGTCGGCAGATAGAGCTCGTAGGCGCGGTCGTTCGAGAAAGCGGGCCCGTTGAAGTCGTCCCAGGCGTTCAGGTACGAGGAGATCATCACCGCGCCGTTGAACGCCATCCCCTTCCCTTCGAGATGCGCGAGGAGCGCGGCGCCGCGCGTCGTGCCGTAGGACTCCCCCATCAGGAACTTCGGGGAGTTCCAGCGGCCGTTGGCGTTCATCCACCGCTCGAGGAACTGCCCGAAGGCCTCGACGTCCTGGTCGGTTCCGTAGAAGTTCTTCGGCTCCCCCTTGCCGATGATCCGCGAGAAGCCGGTCCCGACCGCGTCCACGAAGACCAGGTCGGTCCGGTCGAGCAGGCTGTCGGAGTTCTCGACGAGACGGTAGGGGGGCGGCGGCGTGTAGCGCGCGTCGGGCGTCTCGACGCGGAGCGGCCCGAAGGAACCCATGTGGAGCCAGATGCTCGAAGAGCCGGGGCCGCCGTTGAAGCAGAACGTCACGGGGCGCTGCTTCGCGTCGGCGCCGTCGGCCGTGTAGGCGACGTAGAACATCCGCGCGATCGGCTCGTTCTTCGAGTCTTTCAGGTCGATCGTGGCGGCGGTGGTCGTGTAGGCGATCGGCTTGCCGCCGAGCGTGATCCGGCCGTGCTTGACCGCCGGCGCCGGAGCGGGGGCGGGCGTCGGCGTCGGTGTCGGCTCCTTGCCCGCCGCCGAGTCGGGCTTCGCGCTTCCCGATTCCTGCGCGAGGGCGATCGAGACCCCGAGAGACGCCGCGAAGAGGGCCGCCGCGAAGACGCGGCACCGAGCGACGAGAGTCATGCGCACGAGTCTCCTTTCGCGTTCGAAACGGCCGAGAGCCTATTACAGGGGCGGGCCCGGCCGCTCAAAAGCCGGGCGGCCGCTCCCGGGCCGCGCCGAACGCCCGCTCGAGCGCGATCCCGGCCGAGCCGATCGTCCCTTCGTCGAAGAGGCGGCCGATGAGCGACACGCCGTGCGGGACGCGCCGCGGGGGCGAGAGGACGGGCATCGGGCGCGCGGGGTCCGGCGCCCAGTCGCTCCGCGCCCGCGCGACCTCGACGAAGCCGGCCGGGAGCGTGAGCGAAGGGTGTCCCGTGAAGTTCGTCACGGTCAGGACCTCGTCCCGGAGCGCCGGGACGAGCAGCAGGTCGGCCTTTTCGAAAAGGCGCTCCATCTCCCGCGCCACCTTGCGGCGCAGCCGATCGGCCTGCACGAAGTCGACCGCGGAGAGGAAACGCGACTGGCGGAAGACGTTCGGCCAGGCGTCGGAGACCTGCACCTTCAATTGATCGAGCCCCCCGGAAAGCGTCAGCTCCTCGAACGCGGCGGCCGCTTCGGCGAAGAGGATCGTGTTCAACGACCCGTAGGGCCAGTCCGGGAGGCTCACTTCGACCGCCGTCATGCCGAGGCGCTTCGCCGTCTCGAGCGCCGCGCGATCCACTTCGGTCGCCGGGCTCTCGTTCATCCACGCCGGGAAGTAGCCGAGCCGGAGGCCGCGCGCGCCGCTGTTCGCGTCGAAGTCGAGCCGGCTCGCGACCGTCGAGAGGTCTCCCGGGTCCGGCCCCGAGATCGCGGCGAGGACGAGCATCGTGTCCTCGACCGAGCGGGCCATCGGACCCAGCTTGTCGAGCGACCAGCAGAGCGTCATCGCGCCGGTCCGCGGGACGCGCCCGAAGGTCGGGCGCAGACCGGTCACCCCGCAGCGCATCGACGGATCGACGATCGAGCCTTCCGTCTCGCTCCCGATCGAGAACGCGACGAGCGCCGCCGCGGTGGCCGCGCCCGGGCCCGCGCTGCTCCCTCCCGAGCCCTCTTCGAGGACCCAGGGGTTCATCGTCTGGCCCCCGAACCAGATGTCGTTCAACGCCAGGGCGCCGAGCGAGAGCTTCGCGACGAGGACGGCGCCCGCGTCTTCGAGACGCGCGACGACCGCGGAATCGGCGTCCGGAATCCGATTTCGGTAGGGCTCGGCGCCATAGGTGGTCGGGATCCCCTTCGTGTCGAGCAGGTCCTTGACGCCGAAAGGAATGCCGTGGAGGGGACCGCGGCGCTTTCCGGCCGCGATCTCCGAGTCGGCGCGGCGCGCCCGCTCGAGCGCCCGCTCCGGCGTGCGCGTGATCACGCAGCGCAGCTTCGGGTCGAATCGCTCGATCCGGTCGAGGTAGATGCGCGTGAGCCGTTCCGAGGTGAGCGCCCGCTTCTCGATCCAGACCGACTGGGCCGCGACCGGCGCGAAGGCGATGTCCTCGTCGCGCTTCGGCAGAGGCCCGGGATCCGCCGCGCTCCGCACGAACCGGTCGCGCGCCGGGGCCCACGTCACGCCCGGGATCCGGGGATTCCAGAGCGTCGCCGGGGAGAGGTCCGGCTCCAGAGCGACTTTCCTCGGACCCACCCGGCGCTCCATCGTCGAGGCCATCGACTGGCGCCAGTTGCCGGCGGCCTGCGCCCGATGGGCTTCCGACATCTCGACGCGCGTGAGCTTCGAGGCCTCGGCGATCGTCGCGGCGGAGACCTCGGGGCCGACCGGAGGCGCGGTGCCGAACGCCGGCGGCGTGCCGGCCACCGGGGTGACCGGAGGCTCCGGGCCGGGCGCGGCGGGTCGCGCCGCCGCCTTCGCCACCGCGCCGGCGCCGAAGAGTCCGGCGGCGGCGCGCGTCAGGAAATCCCGTCGCGAGTTGGGCATGGTGCCTCTCCTCGCGCCTATCCTATTTCGGCCGGCGGCGCGACCGGTCTCGGAGAGGGGGCCTCCTCGGCGCGCCGGATCACATCTCCTTGAGCACCTGGTGGACGAATTGAACGGCCATCGCGCCTTCGCCGACGGCGGAGGCGACTCTCTTGACCGATCCCGATCGCACGTCGCCCGCGGCGAAAACGCCGGGCCGGCTGGTCTCGAGGAGGAAAGGGGTTCGCCGGGCGGGCCAGTGCGGTGACTCCAGGAGCTCCGGACCCGTCCGCACGAAATGCCTCGCATCGCGCTCGATCACCGAAGGGAGCCAGTCGGTGTGCGGGGTCGCGCCGATGAAGCTGAAGAGCGCCGGCGTCTCGATCGTGCGCTTCTCCCCGGTGACGCCGTCCACGACGTCGATCGAGGCGAGCCGGCCGTCTCCGCCCATGCGGACGACCGTCGAATTGAGCAGGACCTCGACGTTCGGAGTGGCTTCGATTCGGCGCGCCAGGTACGTCGACATGCTTCGGTCGAGGCTGTCTCCCCGGACGACGAGAGAGACCTTGCCGGCGTGCGCGGCGAGAAACACCGCGGCCTGTCCGGCGGAATTCCCGCCGCCCACGATGACGACCTCCTGGCCCTGACACCCCAGCGCTTCGTTGTAGGTCGCGGCGTAGTAGACGCCGCACCCCTCGAACCGGTCGCAACCCTCGACTTCGAGCCGGCGGTACTGTGCGCCGCTCGCGATCAGCAGACACTTCGAGACGACGCGCTCGCCCCCTTCGAGCGCGAGCACCGCGTAGTGGTTTTCGAAGGAGAGGCTCAGAACCGGCGCTGGCACGGTCAGGATCGCCCCGAACTTGCTCGCCTGGACGACCGCGCGCTCCGCGAGCTCGGACCCGGACAGGCCCGTCGGAAACCCGAGATAGTTCTCGATCCGCATGCTGGTCCCGGCCTGCCCGCCGGTCGCGGACCGTTCCAGCACGACGGTCGAGAGGCCTTCCGACGACCCGTAGACCGCGGCGGCCAGGCCGGCCGGCCCGGCGCCCACGACCGCGAGGTCGTAGACCGCTTCCGCGAGCGGCCGCTTGATGCCGACCGCCGTCGCGAGCTCCGTGTTCGACGGATTCCTGAGGACGAGTCTCGTCCCCATGGCGACGACCGGCGTGTCGGCCTCCGTCATCCCGAAGCGCCGGAGGAAGTCGTCGACTTCGCGGTGCTCTTCGAGATCGAGGAACGTGAACGGAATGCGATTCCGGGCGAGAAAATCGCGCACGCGAAAGGTCTCGCGCGAAAAGCGGGAGCCGATCACGCGCAGCCCCGTGAACTCGCCGGACTGGCGGAGGCGCTGCCGGCGCAGGAGGAACGCCTGGAGAATCGTGTCGCCGATCTCCGGGCGCAGATTGATGAGCTGCCTCAAGGCGGTCTGCGAGACGACGTAGACGTCGGCGTCCGTCCGCGCCCGGAGCGTCGCCAGAGAGCGACCGCCGCTCAAATGGCTGACTTCCCCCGAGAAGTTGCCGGGACCGAGGGTAAAGATCGTCGTCGGCGGGTCCTTCGACTCGTCCAGGATCTCGACTTCGCCCTTTCGCAGGACGAAGACGGGAACGTCCGGGTCTCCGGCGCGGGCGAGAGTCTCCCCCGATGCGTAATGGCGGGAAGTCGTCGCGGGGCAGGTTCCGATCACCGCCAGGTGCGAATCGTCGAGCCTGGGAAACGCGATCGGAAGGTCGCTGGAATCCATCGACGCCGGCCGCCGACCGTATCACACGCCCCCGCCGACCGGCGGGCCGCCTCCCTCCGCCGCCCGCCGCCGGAGCCGCCGGGCGGCAAGCCCCGTTCGCCCGCTCGCCGATCCGCGCGAGCGAAGGCCGCGACGCGCCGTAGGTTCTCCGCGGAGGACATCTGTCATGGCTCTACTCGCCTGGGTCTTCGCGCTCGCGGCATCGGCTCCGCACCCGGTCTCCCCCGCGCTCCAGGAAGCGCGCCTCTCGGCTCTCGCCGCCGAAGTGCTGTCGGCGGACTACCGCGGCGATCGGCCGGTGCTCGCCCGGCTCGACGACACGCTCGGGCGCCTGGACGCCGACGCGCTCCGAGAGTACCGCGACTACTGGCGAGGCTTCGCCCGCTGGCGCCGCGCCTTGAACGGCTTCAACGAGACGCCCACACCGGCGGACCTCCGGGACGACCTCGAGACGGCGATCCGGCGGTTTCGCGACGCGCTCGCGCGCCGGACGGACTGGCTCGAACCGAAGATCGGAATCGTCGGGTCCACGGCCTCGCTCCTCTACCTCGCCGGAAACGACGAGGCGAGGAAGAAGGCGCTCCTCGAGGAGTACCTGCCCTTCATCCAGACCGTTCAGAAAGACGGCCTCGAAAACCCGCGCGCGCTCTGGCTGATCGGGGGATTCCAGGCCTACAAAGGCGACTCGGCCAAGGCGATCGCGACCCATACCCGGGGCCTCGCGGCGGCCTGGCGCGAATCGACCGAGGAGCCCGCGGCGCCGCCGTGGGCGCCGAGCTGGGGCGGCCCCGAGAACCTGATGAACATGGCCTACATCACGTCGCACGGCTCTTCGCCGAACAAGGGCCTGGCGCTCGCGTACGCTCAGGGCGCGACGACGGCGGTGCCGCAGTGGCACTACGTGCGCGACATCCTGCTGCTCGAGATCCAGGCGCTCCCCGAGACGCCCTCGGGCGGGAGCCAGCCCGCCGCCGCCACTTGCGGCGGCGACGCGCCGCCGGGAGAATCGAATCGACCATGACCGAAGACTCCCGACGGCGAGAGGCGGCGCCGTCCGTGCCGTGGCGGATCTACGTCGGGGCGTGGGCGCTCCTCGCCTGCGTCTACGCCGCCGTCTTCGCCGCGGGCGGCGCGGCGGCGCCGATGGCGCTCCGCGCGGCGTTTGCGATCGTCCTCCCCAACGCCCTCTTCGGGCGAGTGTCACTCCGCCTCGCCCGACGCCGCCCGCCGTCCCGGGGGACGCGCCTCCGGCAGGGGGTTCGCCTCGTTTTCGCAGTCCTGGGCGTGGCCGTGGCTTCGACGGCGGGGTGGGTCGGCCTCGCCGCACTCGACAACGTCCTGACGCACGGGACGCTCAAGTGGAGCGGGACGATCGTCGCGTGGCAGCTGGTCTTGAGCACTCTCACGCACACCGCTTTGGCCGGAATCGGATACGCGTGGCACGCGGCGGAAGCCGTGCGCGTCGCGCAGGAGCGCGCGGCCCGGGCGGAAGTCCTGCGCGCGAAGGCGGAGCTCCACCTCCTCCGCTCGCAGCTCCACCCCCACTTCGTGCTGAACACGCTCCACGCGCTCCTCGGCCTCGTCCGGCGCGATCCGGCCCGCGCCGAGAGCGCGCTCGAGCGCCTGGGAGACCTCCTCAAATTCGGGCTCTGGGTGCACCAGAGCGGAGCCGACTTCGTCCCGCTCTCCCGCGAATGGGACTTCGTCAAGAGCTACCTGGACCTCGAACGGATCCGGCTGGGCGAACGCCTCCGTGTCTCCCTGGACGTGGAGGAGGCGGCGCTCCAGGTGCCCGTTCCGCCGTTCGCCCTCCAGCCGCTCGTCGAGAACGCGATCCTCCACGGCGTGGCGCCCCGCGCCTCCGGCGGGCGCGTCGGGGTGTCGGCGCGGCGCGCCGACGGCCGGCTCTTCGTCGCCGTCGAGGACGACGGGCCCGGCTCGTCGGAGGCGGCGATCGCCGCGAGCCCGCGAATGGGGCTGCGGCTGCTCCAGGAGCGACTCGCCGCCATCTACGGCGGGCGCGCCCGCCTCGCCTACGAATCGCCGGCGGCCGGGGGCTTCCATGTCCGCCTGGAGTTGCCCGACGACTTCGCCCCGGAGGTCGCGTGAGCAGTCGGCGCGTGCGCGCGCTCGTCGCCGAAGACGAAGCGCCGGCGCGGGAGAATCTGCGCGAGTACCTGACCGATACGCCCTGGATCGAGGTCGTGGCCGAGGCCGTGGACGGGCGGTCGGCTCTGGCGCTCGCCGACGAGCTCCGACCCGACCTCCTCTTTCTCGACGTGCGGCTGCCGGAGCTGTCGGGGCTCGAGGTCGCGCGCCAGATCCGCCATCCCGCCGAGATCGTCTTCACGACGGCCTATGACCGATTCGCCGTGGCCGCTTTCGAGATCGGAGCGCTCGACTACCTCGTCAAGCCTTTCGGTCGGGAGCGGCTCGCGGCCGCGACCGAGCGGGTCCGCGCGCGCCTCTCGAGCTCGGAGGCCTCCGCCGGGGATCGGGTCCGAAGCTCGTTCGGGCCGGACCCTCTCGCGCGCCTCTTCGCCCGCCAGGGGGACCGCATCGTGCCGATCACCGTCTCCGGAATTCGCCGGATCCAGGCGCAGGGGGACTACGCGGAGGTTCACTCCGCGGAGGGCGTGTTCCTGCTGCGCCTGACGCTCGCGGAGCTCGCGGCGCGGCTCGACGCGGCCCGGTTCCGGCAGGTGCATCGCTCGCACATCGTCAACCTCGATGCGGTCGAGCACATGCGCGCGTACGACGATCGCCGCCTCGCGGTCACGCTGAAGGACGGCACCGTCGTCGTGGCGAGTCGGGCCGCCTCCGAAGAGCTCCGCCGTCTCGCGCGCTGAACGGGGCGGCGCCCTCCTAGAAGAAGAGCTTCAGCCGGACGTCGATGGCGTTGGAGTCGGGCTGCGGTTGGGCGCCCTTGCTCTCCCGGTGCACGTTGCGGATGTAGAGCGCTTCGAGGCGCGTGGCGTAGCGGAACCGATAACCCAGGCCCGCCCGGAATCGTCCCTTCGAGACGAAGTGCTCGTCCACCCCCTCGCCGATCGGGGCGAAGTACTCGGCGTCGAAGATCCCGTAGAGCGAGCAGTCCTCGGAGAAGTCGGCGTGGTTGATGCCGATCTTCGATTCGAGCCGGACGCGCAGGCGCCACTCGTGCTGGGGCTCGCTCCCATCGCTGTACCAGAAGTTCCGATACTCGAGCCGGACGAGCGTGGCGAGCCGGATCCTCGTCATGGGCCCCTTCTCCAGAAGCGGCTTCTCCCGGAGGTTGTTCAGGATGTTCAGTCGAAGGCCGACCCGCGGCGTGAGCTCGGTCGTGTTGACGTCGTCGGTCTGATGCGTGAAGCCCACGGTCGTCTCCCCCTCGAGGTCGATCCAGCGGCTCGGGTAGTACTCGACGAGCGGCGTGAAGTCGAGGTTCCACCACTTCTCTCCGCCGGAGAGGAGGGTCTTCGGCTCGAAGTCGACCTCGAAGAGCCAGCGATGCCCCTTCGGAAAGTCGAGCGTGACGTTCCCCCAGAGCTCGAGCGGGACGTCGCTGTCGGCGTCCGCGCGGAGGGGCTCCTGCCCCATCCCGGCGCCGGCCGCCGCCAGGAGCTCGAAGAGCAGGGCGAGAGGCCGAAGTCCGCTCAACGGTAGGAACCCTACCCCGTTCGCCCCCGCGGCCGCTCGACGCTGCAAAACCCTGTGCTCAAAGAGAGTTGACAGGGGCGGCAGTCTATGATTGCGTGTGCTTTCATTTACTTGTGTTCGCTTCGCGAGTCGGGTCCCCGCGGCGCCGTCGAAGCCGGAAGGCGCGGCCCGGCGGATGCTCGCCCGATCTCCAAGAGTGCGCCTCGGAGCGGAGAGGAGGGGGAATGAAGAACTGGCGGATCTTTTCGATATCGCTCGTCGCGCTCGGCTTCCTCGTGACTTCGTCCTCCGCGCAGGTGGATACCGGCTCGATCCTGGGCACCGTGCGAGACGCAAGCGGCGGGGTGTTGCCGGGGGCGGCCGTGACCCTGACCCAGAAAGAGACGAACGTCGCGACTCGATTGACGACCAACAGCCGCGGGGCCTACGAGGCCGTCGGCCTCGCGATCGGCACCTACACGATCACGGTGGCGCTCCCGGGATTCAAAGCGGCCAGCCGGGAGAACGTCGGCCTGCGGATCCAGGATCGCCTCCGAATCGATTTCACGCTCGAGGTCGGAGCCGCGAGCGAGACGGTCGTGGTCTCGACCGAGGCGCCGATCCTCCAGACGCAGGAGGGCTCTCTCGGCCAGGTCATCGAGTCCGCACAGATCGAGGCGCTGCCGGTCAACGGCCGAAGTTTCCTTCCCCTGGCGGCGCTCACACCCGGGGTCTGGCTGGTCGGCGGCTCGACGAACGGAAACGCCGGTGAGGAAGACACCGTCATCACCAACGGGATGCGGGCCTCCGCGACGAATTTCATGCTCGACGGCATCGACAACAACAACAACGACAGCCCCGGCCACCCGATCGTCGAGCCGAATGTCGATGCGATCTCGGAGTTCAAGGTCCAGACTTCGAACTATTCGGCGGAGTTCGGCCGCAACGGCGGCGCGGTCATCAACATGACGATCAAGTCGGGAGGCAACGATACGACCGGGACCGTCTTCCTGTTCGGGCGCAATCAAGGCCTCGAAGCCCGGGACTACTTCGCCGATCCGGAGGAGCCGAAGGCGCCGTTCAGCTTCTACCAGTTCGGCGGAACGCTCGGCGGCCCGATCGTGAGCGACAAGACCTTCTTCTTTGCCGATTTCCAGGGGACGAAGTCGAAGCGCTCGGACACGCTCACGCTCTCGGTCCCTACCGCGCGGATGCGCGCCGGTGATTTTTCCGAGGAAGGCAATCCGATCATCTACGACCCCACGACCGGCCAGCCGTTCGACGGCAACGTGATCCCGCAGAATCGGATCTCCCCGCTCGCGCAGTCGTTCATCAATCTCTACCCGAGCCCGAATCGCGAGGGTCTCCGCAACAACTACGTGGTCGCGCCGACCGTGACTCAGGACACCTACCAGGGGGACTTGCGCCTGGATCAGAATTTCTCACCCAGTGACTTCGTCTTCCTACGCGGCTCCTACGTCAACGTCTCGCGGTTCATCCCGGCGCCGCTCCCCGGCATCGCCGGCGGCGGCGACTACGGCGCCGGAGACACCAGCCGCGAGATCTGGGGCGCCGCCCTCGGCTATTCGAAGACCCTGACGGACCACTCCGCGAACGAGCTCCGCGTCGGGTTCAACCACTTGTCGACGAGCGTCGGCGTTCCGGCCGGAGGGACCTACATTCCGCCGGAGAGCCTTCAGGTCCCCGGCGTGGTATTCGATCCCCGGGTCAACGGACTGACCAACTTCGCGCCCGACCAGTACTCCTTCATCGGGGATCCCGAATTCAATCCGACTTACACCCTCAGCCAGGAGATCCAGATCTCGGACACGCTCACGTTCCTTCTCGGAGAGCACACGCTCCGCACCGGTGTGGAGATTCGTCAGTCCCGTTTCAACCTGTTCCAGATTCCGCAGCCCCGCGGAAAGTTCACGTTCAGCGGCGAGTTCACGGCCGATCCGGCGGCCGACCACCTCGACCAGGGAGATCCGATGGCGGACGCGCTCCTGGGGCTCGCTTCCCAGACCGACATCCAGAACATCACCGACGTCAAGAACCGGACGATGTACTACGCCGGCTTCATCCAGGACGATTTCCGGGTGACGAACAACCTGACGATCAACATCGGCCTGCGCTATGAATACACGAGCGCGACCCTAGAGACCAACGATCGCCAGAGCAACTTCAATTTCGCGACGGGGCAGATTCTCGTGGCGGGCCAGGACGGGAATTCGCGCGGTCTCATCGACGTGGACGAGAACAATTTTGCGCCGCGTTTCGGGGCCGCCTGGAGGCCGGGCGGAAGCGAGTGCTGGGTGGTGCGCGGCGGCTGGGGCCGGTTCTACAACAACCAGGAGCCGCGGACGGCGTTCCAGCTCGGGTTCAATCCGCCGTTCTTCTTCTCGGTCAGCCGATTCAGCGACTTTGGTGTGACGCCGGCGGCCCAGGTCGACGAAGGGTTCCCCCCCGTCAACCCCGAGGACGCCGAATTCCCGCTCCTCGTCACCGTGGACGAGCGGTTCCGCAGCCCCTACTACGATCAGTGGAACGTGGCCGTCCAGCGGGTCATCGTGCCGTGGGACGCGAGCATCGAGCTCGGGTACGTCGGGACGCGCGGGCACCGGCTCCAGGTCCTCCGCGACCTGAACCAGCCCCCGCCGGGCCCGTTAGATGTCCAGGAGCGCCGCCCTTACCCGCAGTACGGCAACTTCGCTTCGATTCGAAATGACGGCAAGTCCGCGTACAACGGGTTCCAGGTCAAGTTCAGCAAGCGGTTGACGCGGGGGTTCTGGTTCCTCGCCTCGTACACCTACGGCAAGGCCAAGAGCGACCAGGGCGAGATCGGGCTCGCGTCTCCCTGGCCCCAGAACAGCCTGGACGTCGCTTCCGACTACGGGCGCTCCGACGGCGACCAGGTCCACCGGGTCGTGGCCAGCGCCACGTGGGACTTGCCCTTCGGCCAGGGCCGCACGTACATGAATCAGTCGGGCATCCTCGACATCCTCTTCGGCGGCTGGCAGCTCGGCGGCATCTTCAACTACGGCTCGGGATTTCCCTTCACGCCGCTGATCGGCGAAGATCCTTCCAACACGGGGACCTTCGGCTCGGTCCGACCCAACCTGGTCGGAGATCCGAAGGTGCCGAATCCCTCTCCGGATCGCTGGTTCAACAAGGACGCGTACGCCCCTCCCGACCTCTACACTTTCGGCAACGCGCCGCGAAACAGTCTGACCGGACCCGACGTTCACCAATCTCGACCTCTACCTGGCCAAGCGATTCGGCCTCGGGAAGGACATGTCTCTCGAGCTCCGCATCGAGGCCTACAACGTCCTGAACCACGCGAATTTCGCCCAGCCGGATCCCTTCGTCGACAGCGATTCCGGGGGTACGATCACCGGGCTCGCCGGACCGATGAGGGAGCTCCAGTGGGGCCTGAGGCTGTACTTCTGATGGGACGGTGGCCGGCGGCGCGAAACGCCGGCCACTCGCGCTCGGCCGACAAGAAAGCGTTCGCGGCGGCGCTGCTCGGCGGCGTTCTCCTCCCGGCGGCCGCCGGCGCCGTCACCGCCGCCGGCCGGGGCATCGAGCTCGAGTTCGACGCCCGGCTGCACAGCCGCGTCGTCGCCGTCCTGGACGGGAATCGGATCGAGCTCGGCCCCTTCTCCGCCTCCGAGACGGTGACGGCGGCCGGGGCCGAGCGGCTCGATTTCGAGCTCGTCGATCAGAGCGAGGAGGCCGTCTCGGATGCGATCGGGACCGGGCGCCGGCACCGGCTCGTCGGACGCGCGTCCGATCTCGAGAAGACAATCGAGATCACCTTCTACGACGACTGGCCGCAGGTGGCCGTGATGCAGTCGGTCTATTCGAACCGTGGGGACAAGCCGGTCGCGATCGAGGCGTGGACGCAGAATCTCTACGCGATCTCAGCCGCCGCCGGCGCCCCCGAGCCCGCGTTCTGGTCCTATCAGAGCGGCTCCTACGAGAAACGACCCGATTGGGTGCTGCCGCTCCGCGTCGGCTTCCGGCAGGACAACTTCCAGGGGATGAACGCCGACGACTACGGTGGCGGGACGCCGGTCGCCGACGTCTGGAGGCGCGACGTCGGGCTGGCCGTGGGCCATCTCGAACTCGTGCCGAAGAGCGTCTCGCTGCCGGTCGCCCGGCCGACCCGGGACCGTGCGACGCTCGGGATCCGCGACGCCGTCGGGCGAACCCTCGCGCCGGGCGAGCGGCTGACGACGCTCCGGACCTTCGTCGCGGTCCACCGCGGCGATTACTTTCCGGCGCTCGTCGCCTACCGGCGGCTCATGCTGCGCCAGGGCGTGCGACTGCCGTCGGCGCCGCCCGCCGCCTTCGAGCCGATCTGGTGCGCGTGGGGCTACGGGCGAGAGTTCACGCCGGAACAGGTCCTGGCGACGATCCCGCTCGCGCAGAAGCTCGGCTTCGGCTGGGTCACGCTCGACGACGGCTGGCAGGTGGCCGAAGGCGACTGGACGCCGGTGCCGTCGAAGTTTCCGCGCGGCGACGCCGACATGAAGGCGTTCGTGGACCGCATCCACGCCGCCGGGATGCGAGCGCAGCTCTGGTGGACTCCGCTCGCGGCCGATCCGGGATCGCGGACCGCGCGAGACCACCCCGAGTGGCTGCTTCGCAATCGGGACGGCTCGACCCGGAAGATCAGCTGGTGGGACTCGTTCTACCTCTGCCCGGCGCTCGACGGCGTGCGCGACGACGCGCGGGCGTTCGTCCGCAAGGCGCTCGGCGAGTGGGGCTTCGACGGCCTGAAGATCGACGGCCAGCACCTGAACGGCGCGCCCCCCTGCTACGACGCCGCCCACGGGCACGCGTCGCCCGAGGACGCGCCGGAGGGCGTCCCCGGCTTCTTCCGCGCGATCTGGGACGAGGCCATCGCGACGCGCGCCGATGCGGTCGTCGAGATCTGCCCGTGCGGCACGGCCTACTCCTTCTTCACCCTGCCGTACCTGAACATGACCGTCGCATCCGATCCGGAGAGCTCGTGGCAGGTGCGGTTGAAGGGCAAGACGCTGAAGGCCCTGCACGGGGACTCGATCGCCTATTTCGGCGACCACGTCGAGCTCTCGACCGGCGGCGAGGATTTCGCCTCCACCTTCGGCGTCGGCGGCGTCGTGGGCACGAACTTCGCGTGGCCGGGAGCGCCGGGCAAGAAGGACAAGAAGCTCCTGCTCACCCCCGAGCGGGAGAAGAAGTGGGCCTTCTGGGTGAAGCTCTACCGGGAGAAGCGGCTCTCGGCGGGCGAGTATCTGGGCTCGCTGTACGACATCGGCTTCGACCGGCCCGAGACGCACGCGATCCGCAAGGGGGACGCCCTCTACTACGCCTTCTACGCCGGCCGCTTCGGCGGGAAAGTGGAGCTGCGCGGGCTCGAGAACCGGCGCTACCGCGTGCGCGACTACGAGACGGGCCGCGATCTCGGGTCCGTCGAGGGGCCGAAGGCGAGCCTCGCGCTCTCCTTCAAGCATCACCTGCTTCTGGAGGCACTGCCCGAGTAGCAGCGCCGCGGGAGCGCGCGCGCAGCTCGGGATCAGGCCAGCCGTCGAGCCCTTTTGGGCGAGCGGCCGGCCGGTGCGCCCGCGGGGCGCAGATCCCGAGCGAAGCGCGAGCGACGGATTAACCGACGCCGCGCGTCCGCCGCAGCTCGCAGCGACCCGTCCGGCTCGAGCTTCTGCTGACAGGCCCAGCGGACCGGGTGGCGCGTGCCCTTGACCTCGAGCTCGGCCGAGAGCCGGAGCCCCTCCCACGCGGTCCCGTGCGGCAGCGGCAGCCGCGCCTGCCGGATCTTCCCCGGGATCGGCCAGCCGGGATCGAGGCCGCCGGCGACGAGGACCCTCCCTTCGCCGTCGCGGACCGTGACGCGAAGGACGCCCGGGACGCCGGCGATGCCGTCGTTGGCGAAGCCGATCACGAGCCCGTTCTGGCCTTTCCCGTCGTAGGACCAGATCCACGACGGGCGCACGCGGTAGCCGATCCGCCGGGCGATCTCGTCGATCTTCTCCGGATACTGCCGGTAGTAGCGGAGCACGTTCTCGGCTCTCTCGTTGTGCCAGTTCCAGAGCGACCAGTAGTTGGCACCGAGGTCGAGGACGTGGGCGATGGCGTTGTCGGTCGAGGTCACGCCCTCGTCGAGCTCGAGCGAGTCGGGCGTCCCGTCGGCCATCGAGACTTCGAGAATCGCGGCGACCCAGGGAGGCCGGTTGCTCAGCGCCTCGATCTGCTCGTTCTCGATGAAGACCGTGTCGGTCCGGAGCCAGTTGTGGCTGCGGATCGTGCGGTCCACGATCTCCGAGTTGCCGACGCGGCTCCAGTCGGGCTGCGTGTTCGTGACGAGCGGGGTCTTCTTCCAGTTCTCGAGCTGGACCTCGAACATGCGCACGAAGGTGCGCTCCGCGGTGGCGTCGTCCGGGAAGGGGTGATTCGTGAACGGCCACGTGTGCCCTTCGCCCCAGAAGCCGTACAGGAAGGTGTCGAGGTACTCGACCTGCGGGTTGCCGTCGAGCTCGGCCGCGAGCAGCGCGTTCAGCTCCCGGAAGGCCTCCTGGAAGAAGGGGTCGTCGTAGCGCGGCTCTTCGTAGAAGGCGGGCTGCCGCGCGCCCTCGCGTCCGCTCCGCTTCCACTCGCCCTGCAGATCGCACCATGGGGACGCGCTCGAGGACGAAATCCGGCAGCGCCGGCCCCGCGATGTCCGGGCTTCCCATCATCACGCGGAAGCCGACGCGCTTCCCGTACTGCTTCGCCGCGGCGAAGGTCGCCTTCCAGTAATCCTCGGGGTCGAGCCGGCCGGGCCTCTTCTGGAGCTCGCGCCAGGTCGGGCGCACGTAGAGCTTCTGCCCCAGAGGGATCCGCGCGAGCGCGTCGATCTCCTTCTCCATGTCGAGGCCGCGGAAGGTCGCGGCGCCGTAGTCCCCCGTGACATACGTGACGAGCCCCATGCCGTATCCCGGCACGACCTCGCGCGAGGGAGTCGTCGCCATGACGACCTCGGAGCCGGGGAGCACTTCCTCCGGCGGGTACTGCGGGAACGGCCCCTGATTCAGCCGGTCCGGGACGGGAGGCGCCGTGCCCCAGTCGTAGCCGTCCCAGCGGTGCGCGGGGACGAACGCCGAAGCGGCGCGGGGCGCGGCCATCGGCGCCGGCTCCCGCCGCGCCGAGTCGAAAGAAGTCTCTCCGGTCCACGCCGCCTCCCCTCACTCGAATCGCGAAACGGTTCTCAAGGGCGAGGCCGGCGGCGAAGGAGCTCGTCGGCGTTTTCGACGTAGATGCGGCGAAGGATCGCCGGCGGCAGATTCATGCCGTAGCCGCGCCACCACTCGGCGTCGGCGGGCCAGAACCACTCGTCCTCGGTCTCGAGCTGCCGGACGTGCGCCGCGTACATGCCGAACGTCGGGTCGTTGTCCGTCCCGAAGAGGATCCGGCTCGCGTACGCGTCGAAGAAGCGGCGGGCCGAGAAAGGCTGCCGCGCGAGCTCCCACATGCGCGCCGCAAAGTCGATCTGCACGTTCGGGTGGCGGTCGAGGATCTGCCCGACCTGCCCGAGGTCGTTGGCGAGATTGAAGGCGTGCACCGCGACGAAGCGGGTCCCGGGATGCCGCGAAAGCACGCGCTCGAACTTCTCGAGCATCGCGGCGAAGCCCGGGGTCCCCTTGCCGGAGAGCGACCAGTTGCCGGAGCGGCGCAGCTCGTTCTTCCCGTCGGGCGCGTCGTAGAACGCCGCCGGCTCGGCGATGTGGACGAACACGGGGATTCCGACGCGGCCCGCTTCGTCCCACAGCGGATCGAAACGCGGGTCGTCGATGAAGTACGCGCGCTCGCCGACGCGGACGAATCCCTGGCCCTTGTCGGTCAGCTCTCCCAGCGCGACCGCGCCCGCCGCGACGTCTGCGCGCACCGCCCGCCGCAGGCGCTCGCCGTAGTCGGCCGCCTCGACGCCCTCCTTCTCCATGCCGGCCCCCATCGCGAAACGGCCCGGATGGGCGCCGGCGTAGCGGGCCGAGATCGCCCGGAATTTCGCTCCCGTCTCGCCGGTCAGGATCAGAGACGTCCGAACGCCGATTCGGTCCATGAGCGCGACCCATGCGGCGATCTGCTCGGGCGTCTCCGCGTAGGCATGGCTGTGGACGTCGACGACGGGGACGAGGAATCGCTCGATCTTCGTTCGCGGCACGACCAGCCGGCTCTCCGCCTGCCCCGGCGAGAAGCAGTCGCCGTCGGGAAGGTCCTCCGGTCCGTGTTCCTCGTCGGCGCTCGCGATGGCTGCCGCCGGCGCCGGAGTCGGAGCGGGCGGCGCCTGCCGGCCGGCCGCGGCGCCGGCGAGGACCAGAGCGAGGAGAAGCGCCAGGGCCGCGGCTTTCATCCCTGCGCCGCCAGGAGGGCCCGGGCCTCGGCGAGGTCGGCTTGCGTCGCCGTGCCGCCGAGACCGCGGGTCGAAAGGGAGCCGCACGCGACGCCGAGCCGCAGGCAATCCGCGAGTGCGGCGCCGGAGAGCCAGGCGTGGAGAAAGCCGGCGTCGAACGAATCGCCGGCGCCCGTCGTGTCGGTCACCGCGACCCGCGGCGCGGGAACGTGGACGAGCCGGCCGTCGTCGTCGATCGCCATCGCCCCCTCGGCGCCGAGCTTCGCGACGATGCGCGCGGAGCCGCGCTGCAGCCACCGCACGGCCTCCTCGGGCCGGTCTCGACCCGTCAGCGCGCGGAGCTCCACCTCGTTGGGGAAGAAGACGTCGACGTCGGCGAGCGTCTCGAGGAGGTCCGGCTCCCATTTCTCGCTCGGGTCGAAGCCCGGGTCGAGCGAGGTCGTGAGATTCGCCGCCCGCGCCTCCCGGAAGAGCTTCCGGACTCCCGGGCGGAGCCCCGCCTGGAGGTAGTAGGAGGAGACGTGGAGGTGCGCGGCTCCCGGGAAGAGATCCCGCGGGACGTCCTTCTCGGTGAGGGACGCGATCGACCCGAGGAACGACACGAGGGCGCGGTCGGTCGGCGACGTGATGGCGACCGTGACCCCCGTCTTCACGGCGGGATCGACGAGCGCGTGCGTCGAGGTCGATGCCCCGCGCGCGCATGGCGTCGAGGCAGAAGTGCCCGGAGGGGTCGTCGCCGACCTTTGCCGAAGAAGACGACCGGCGTCCCGAGGCGCGCGAGCCCCATGGCGCAGATCGCCGACGCGCTGCCGAGGACCATCTGGAAGTCGTCGACGAGGACTTCGCGCCCGGGGGACGGGAAGGCGTGGTACCCCTGGCAGATCAGGTCGATGTTGATCTCACCGACCACGAGGACGCGCTTCGGCCTCCCCTATTCGTCGGCATGGATCGCGAAGCTCTCGACGACACGGCGGATGACTCCCTCGGAGGGGGAATCGGGCCGGCCGCCTCCGTGGAGACACCGGAAGAAGGCGAGCAGCTGCCCGGCCACGGCGTCGAGGAGCGCCAGTTCCCCGTCGTCGAAGGGTCGTTCCCCGCCGTTCACCTCGAGGCGGACGTCCTCGGGCTCCGGGGCGAGCTCCGGCGGGATCCGCTCGCCGACGACGAGACGCCAGCGGCCGAGCCCTTTGCGCCGCAGCTCGAGGAGGACGTCCCGCTCGTAGGCGCGGACGACGGGGTCGCTCGAAAGGAACGCCACGAGGAGGCTCTCCTCGCCGACCGCCGCCATCGGACCGTGGCGGAGACCGAGGAACGAATCGGCGATCGTGACCACGCGGCCGCCGTTCGATTCGAGCATCTTCAAGGCCGACTCGTGGGCTGACGCGAGACGGCCGCCGCTCCCGAGGTAGACGACGGAGGAGTAGGCGCGCCGGGCGAGCGCCGCGAGGTCGTCGGCGCGCTCGAGGAGCAGCGCCCGCGCGGCGGCGGCCAGATCGCTCCGCGCTCTCGAGGGAGCGCTCGGCCCGCGCGGCCAGCGAGCGGGCGGCGAGAACGAGATTCGTGAAGCTGCTCGTCATGACCAGACTCTGGTCGTTCGTTTCGGGCGGGAGCACGACCGACTCGATGCGCGGCGTCGAGCCGAAGCGCCGGGTGAGCGCGCCCTCCCGATTGCAGGAGATCAGGAGCTGCTCGGAGCGCTCGTCCTCGAGAAGACGCTCGACGACGGCGGCGCTCTCGGGGCTGTCCCCGGAGCGGGCGAGCGACACGGCGACGTACCGGCCCGAGGGCGGAAGGGTCGCGCGCGGATGCGTCAGGAGGAGACCCGCCGGCAGAGCGCGGACCGCGACGCCGAGCGTTTCCTGGAGCGACACGGCCGCGCACTCGCCGGCGAAGCAGGAGCTGCCGGAGCCGGTCAAAAGGAGCGAGCCCGAACGGTCCCGGATGCCGCCGCCGTGAGCGCCCTCTCGATTCGATCGGCGGCGGCCGCCATCGTTGCTCGCGGTGCGCGGCCAGGTGAGCGGCTGCTGGCAGATTTCGCGGAGCGTGTGGCCGTATCCGCGCTCGAGCTGTGCCGCCCGGGGAACGTCGAGGAGCGGGGCGAACGCCGGCACGGCCGCGAGGCGAGCGAGCCACGCGTCGATTCGCGCCCGAAGCGTCCCCTTCCATGGCGTCGGCGGTCCGACGCCGGAGGTCGTGATCGGCCTCGTTCACCGCTCCTCCGCTCGAGCCGGTTTTCTCGACAATCGCCGGGAGCGAAGTCTAGAATAGGAGGAAAGCATGCACAACTGTACGAAATCAAACGAAAACTGGCCGGATACCCGGTGAAAGCCGGGGGCGTCCTGCGGCAGCGGCCGCCGCTCTTCCTGGAGGAGCGCCGCTCCCGCATCAGCGATTTCATCGAGTCGCACGAGCGCGCCACCGTCCGGGAGCTCGCCACCCATTTCGGGGTTTCGGCGGTGACGATCCGGAGCGACCTCGACGCGCTCGCCCGGGCCGGGGGCGTCATGCGGTCGCACGGCGGGGCCATGCGCCGGGAAGAGGCCGAGGACATGCCGCTCGGGCTCAAGCAGACGCTCCACCGGGGCGAGAAGGTGCGCATCGCACAGGCGGCGGCCCGGATGATCCGCGACGGCGAGACGATCATCCTGGACTCCGGCACGACGACGGCGCGGATCGCCGCCCGGATCGGCGGCCTCAAGCTGCGCTCGCTCACCGTGATCACCAACGCGCTCAACATCGCCACCGCTCTCGCGCACCTGTCGAACGTCCGCCTGATCATCATCGGCGGGCTGCTCCGGCAGGTCTCGTCCTCGCTCGTCGGGCCGCAGGCCGAGCAGGTGCTGCGCGGGCTGCATGCCGACCGGCTGTTTCTCGGCGTGGACAGCCTCGATCCCGAGATCGGGCTGATGACGCCGGACGTCCTCGAGGCTCAGCTGAATGCCTTGATGATCGACGTGTCGCACGAGGTCATCGCGGTCGCGGACGCCTCGAAGTTCCGCCGCCGCAGCCTGTCCGTGATCGCCGGCGTCGAGAAGCTCCACAAGCTCATCACCGACAAGTCCGCCAGCCCCGAGGTCGTGGAGGCGCTGCGCGCGCGGGGCGTCGAGGTCATTCTGGCCTGACGGCGTTCCGGAGGACCGGGGCGCCGCGGCCCGGGCCCGTGAGGAGGCCGGTCGCGATGGAAAACTGGCTCGTCTATGCCGTCGTCACGACGCTCTTCTGGGGCGTCTGGGGAGCCCTCATCGAGCTCCCCGAGAAGCGCGGGTTCCCGGCGACGCTCGGCTACGTCGTCTGGTCGCTGACGATGATCCCGTGCGCCCTGGTGGCGCTCTCCCTGGTTGGCTGGAAGCTCGACGCGGACGCGCGCTCGGTGGCGCTCGGCCTCGCCGCCGGGCTCCTCGGCGCGGGAGGCCAGCTCGCCCTCTTCGAAGTCGCTGCGCATGGGGCCGGCGTATCTCGTCTTCCCGATCGTGTCGCTCTCGCCGGCGGTCAGCGTCGTCCTGGCGGTGGCGCTGCTCGGCGAATCGACGACTCCGCGCGTCTGGACGGGCATCGTCCTGGCGCTCATCGCCGTGCCGCTCCTCTCCTATCAGCCCCCGGGCGGCTCCACCGCGACCCGAGGCCGCCTCTGGCTCTGGCTCGCGCTCGCGGTGTGCCTCGCCTGGGGGATCCAGGCCTACGTGCTGCGGTTCGCCAACCAGACGATGAAGAGCGAGAGCATCTTCTTCTACATGGCGGCGACCGGGCTTCTCCTCGCGCCCGTGGCGCTGTGGATGACCGACTTCCGGAAGCCGATCCACTGGGGACCGCGCGGTCCGATGCTCGCCGCGGCCATCCAGTCTCTGAACTCGATCGGCGCGCTGACCATGGTCTACGCGTTTCGCTACGGGAAGGCGATCGTCGTCAGCCCGCTCATCAACGCCGTCGCGCCGGCGATCACGGTCCTGCTCTCGCTCCTCCTCTACCGGACCGTTCCCCACCGGATCGTCCTCCTCGGCATGACGCTCGCGGCGATCGCGTTCTTCCTGATGGCGTGAGAGCAATCGGTGCGCGAGCTGACCGTCGGCAAGCTGCGCGGGCTCTCCCAGTGCTCCGACCGGCGGGGCACGCTTTCGATGCTCGCCCTCGACCACCGCAACAACCTGCGCAAGATCCTGCGCCCGGAGGCGCCGGCGGAGGTCGGGGACGCCGAGCTCACGGCGTTCAAGCGGGAAGCGGTCGAGGCGCTCGCCGAGGCCGCCACGGCCGTGCTCCTCGACCCGGAGTTCGGCGCGGCGCAGTGCATCGCGAGCGGGTCGCTGCCCGGCGATCGCGGCCTCGTCGTCGCCCTCGAGAAGACGGGGTACGGCGGCGACGCGCACGCCCGGGAGAGCCGGGTCCTCGCGGACTGGGGCGTCGCCAAGGCCCGGCGCATGGGCGCGAGCGCGGCGAAGCTCCTCGTCTACTACCATCCGGAGGCGTCCACCGCGCGGGCGATCGAAGAGCTCGTGCGCGACGTCGCCCTCGAGTGCGCGCGCGAGGACCTGCTCCTCGTGCTCGAGCCGCTCGTCTACAACCCCGAGCGCGGCTCCGGGACGCTTTCGCCGGAATCGCGGAAGCGCGCGATCCTCGAGGCGGCTCGCCGGCTGGCGGGCCCGGGGGTCGACGTCCTCAAGGCGGAGTTCCCGGCCGTCTCGGCGGACGAGGCGGAGTGGCTCGAGGCGTGTCGGGAGCTCACCGCCGCGAGCGGGGCGCCCTGGATCCTTCTCTCCGCCGCGGCCGACTTCGAGACGTTTCTGCGCCAGACGGACGTCGCCTGCCGCGCGCGGAGCCTCGGGCGTCGCCGTGGGGCGGGCGGTCTGGAACGAGGCGCCGCGCCTCGCGGGCGAGGAACGCGCCGCCTTCCTGCGCGGCGAAGCGCGCCGGCGGATGATGGCCGCCTCGCGCTGCTGTTCCGAGCGCGCGCGACCGTGGTCGACGATCTACGGGGCTCCGGAGATCGACGCGCGGTGGTACGAGCGCTATTGACGGCTCGCGGCGCGGGCAGGCGATGAGCGGAAAGGCGCGCGCCGGGGTCCTCTGCGTGACTCCCAACCCCGCGCTCGATCGGACGCTCGAGGTTCCGAATCTCCGGCCGGGTGCCGTGATGCGAGCGACGTCGGAGCGCGTCGCGGCCGGCGGGAAGGGCGTCAACGTGGCCCGGGCTCTCAAAGCGCTCGGGGCCGAGGCCCGTTGCATGGGACCGCTCGGAGGGGCGAACGGGCGGATCCTCGCCGACCTTGCCGCCGCCGAGGGCCTCGAGTCCGCCTGGACCTGGTGCGAGATCGAGACGCGGAGCTGCCTGATCCTCGTCGACCCCGCGGCGCGCGAGGCCACGGTGATCAACGAAGTGGGGCCGCGGCTCTCCGCCGAGGACTGGAAGCGCGTCTGCTCCGACGTCCTCGGCGAGGCGGCTCGCGCGGCGGCCGTGTGCTTCAGCGGCAGCCTGCCGCCCGGCGTCCCCCCCGAGGGGCTGGCCGATCTCTGCCGGTCTCTCGTCGAGTCGGGGCACGCGCCCTGGGTGGATTCGAGCGGTGCCGGCTCTCGTGGCGCTCCTCTCCGTCGCCGGGCCTGCGGCTGAAGATCAACCGCGAAGAGGCGCAGGAGGCGTTGCGGCCTCCCTCTCGAGCGGCGTCGCCGCGTGCGGGACGGCCGCGCGGCGGCTCCGCGGAGCGCGGGATGGCGACCGTCGTGCTGACCCTCGGCGACGAGGGCGCCGTGCTCGCGGCGGCCGAAGGGTGCTGGCACGCGGCGGCGCCGCCCGTCGAGACCGCCAGCGCCGTCGCGAGCGGCGATTCGTCTCCTCGCCGGGCTCGTGGCGGCGCTCGCCTCCGGGTCGCGACCTGCCCGAAGCACTCTCCTGGGGGGTCGCCGCCGGCGCCGCCAACGCCCTGGCCGGACGGCGGAGCGCGCTTCTCGCGCGAACAGTTCGAGTCCGGCCCTCGCGCGAGTCGAGCGACGGGCGGTTCCGTAGCGCGCAGCGCCCGCACCCGGAGCGTGGGCTAATCGACGACCCGCAGTTCTTCGCTGTTCCCGCCGCCGGCCTTGATCGCGTACATCAGCTCGTCGGCCAGTCGAACCATCCTCTCTGGAGAGTCCGGAGCCTTCCGGAATGCGACAGCACCGAAGACATGGTCAGGTTCCAGTCCTCCTGCAGACGGGCCGAGTTCAGGAGCAGAAGAAGCTTCCGGATCGCGGCCGATGCCTCCTCCGGGCCGGTCTCCGGAAACGCCGACGCAGAACTCGTCGCCGCCCAGGCGCGCGAAGATGTCGGTGGCCCGAAGGCTCCCCCGCACGGTCGCAGCGATGAGCGCCAGCAGGCGATCTCCTTCCTCGTGTCCCCTTTGGTCGTTGACCCCCTTGAAGCCGTCGAGATCGAGGTACGCGATCGTCAAGGGACGGCCATGCCGCGCCGCTCTCTTGATCTCAACCGCCGTGAGCTCGAAGAACGCCCGTGCGTTTTGCGATCCCGGTGAGCGGATCCGTACGGGCCAGACTCTGCTCGCGGGAATGCGCCGTCACGAAGGGACGACAGCAGCCAGCCGAAGACGAGAAAGACGCCGAGCAGCAGCAGGCTGTTCCAGTAGAGGATCGAGTCCGTCGAGAACGTATGCCCGGATTCCCGCGCGGTCGAAGTCATCCCAGGGCGCTGGCGACCGAGATCGCAACGCCGCTCCACCGCCGAGAAGCCAGGAAGCGAACGAAATCGGGACGAGAAACAGGAAGGAGAGGCGAAGCTGCCATCCGGTCCGATCGCCGGCGAAGGATATGGCGCCGACCATCGCGAACGCGAGGGCGAAGAGAAGGGGCCCGGGGATCACGCTTCGAGAGTCGCGCCGCGCCTTCATTTTCTCACTGACAGAATAACGCTCGGTCAACCGAGACCGGGTAGCCCTCGATACTCACTTGTGTTTCAATCGCTCCGGCCATGGGTCGTCCGTTCCGGTTCCTCGTCGCTCTGATCCTCGGACTCGCTCTGCTGACGTGGGCGGCCTCCGTCATCGTCAACGAGACCACACGCGGCTGGTTCGAGAAGGACATGAACCTGCGAGCGCGGCTCGTCGTGAGCGGTGCGCGCAGGCCCTGATCTCGCACTGGCACAAGGAACAGCGGGCCGACCTGCGGGACCTGCTCATCGAAATCTCCCACGATGAGCGCATCATGGCGGCCGCGGCGTGCGCGTCGGATCTGACGCTCCTCAGCCGGACCGAAGACTACCCCGAGCACTTCACGTGCGCGGAGCTCGGAAAGCACGTTCGCGGCGCCGGCGGGAGCACGCGGGCGACTGGCTCTCCTGGAAGAGCATCCTCTCGCTGCCGGGCGGCGAGGCGCACGTGAGCGCGATTCCGGTGCTCGACGGCGGTCGCCTCTCGGATTCGTGGTGCTCGTGCACGATCTGAGCTTCGTCGAACGGCGAGAGGCGAAGACGCGGCAGTTTCTCCTGCTGGCGTTCGGATTTCTCGCGGTGGCGGCCTCCGCGGTGACGATCATCGCAGCTCGGCTCTCGTGGCGCGGATGGAGCAAGGACCTGCGGCGGTTCCTTCGGGGGGGCGCGGACCGCCCCGAGTTTCGGCCCATCCTGCGGGATGTCCGAGAGCTCGTCGATCGCATCGTCGCGGAGAAGGAGGCCGATCGCGAGGGAGGCGACTGGACGCCGCAGCGTCTCAAGCAAACGCTGAACCGGTACCTGCACGGCGAGAGAGCGGTGATCGTGCGCGAATCGGGAACCCTACATCCACGAGCGAGATCAGGACGGCCGTCTCGCGCTCTTGCACCCGGCGAGCGGCCTGGTGACCGCGCTCGAGCCGGTGATGCGGGCCTGCTCAGGCGTCTGGATCGCCCACGGGAGCGGCTCGGAGATCGGGCGACAGCGGATCGCGAGGGACCGGATTGCGCGTGCCCCCTGGGGAAGAGTCGTACGTCCTGCGGCGGGTCTGGCTCTCCTCCGAGGAAGAGAAGGGCTACTACTACGGCTTCTCGAACGAGGGTCTCTGGCCGCTTTGCCACGTCGCCCACACGCGGCCGGTCTTCCGAAGGGAGGACTGGAAACAGTACCAGGCGGTGAACGAGAAGTTCGCCGAAGCTCGTCTGTAAGGAGGTCGACTCGGAAGATCCGATCGTCCTCGTGCAGGATTACCACTTGGCCCTCGCGCCGCGGCTGATTCGCGAGCGGCTGCCGCGGGCGACGGTCATCATGTTCTGGCACATCCCCTGGCCCAACTGCGGAGCAGTTCGGAATCTGCCCCTGGCGCGAGGAACTGCTCGACGGGATGCTCGGCGCGAGCATTCTGGGATTCCACACGCAGTCCCACTGCAACAACTTCGTGGATTCAGTGGATCGAACGCTCGAAGCTCGCATCGACCGCGAGCAGAACGCGGTCGTTCAGCACAGGGCGGAGCACGCTCGTACGCGCCCTATCCGATCTCGCTCGAGTGGCCGGTGCGGTGGCTCAAGACGGCTCCGCCCCCGGACGAATGCCGGGCCAGTGTGCTTCCGCGAGCTCGGACTGCCGTCGAACGCGCTTCTCGGCATCGGAGTGGACCGCCTCGACTACACCAAGGGCATCGAGGAGCGTCTCCTCTCCGTGGAGCGCCTGCTCGAGCGAATCGCCCGAGTTTCGCGGCCGATTCACGTTCGTCCAGCTGGCGGCGCCCAGCCGACGGCCATCCAGCGCTACCGGGAGCTCAACGAGAGGGTCGAGCGGGTCGCTGCGCGCAGTCAACGAGCGCTTCGGCGCGGACGGCTACCGTCCGATCGTGCTGCTGCCGGGCGCACCACGAACCGCCGACCGTGTTTCGGCTACTACCGTGCCGCCGACCTCTGCTATGTGAGCAGCCTTCACGACGGGATGAACCTCGTGGCCAAGGAGTTCGTGGCGCTCGCGGGACGACGAGCGGGGTGTGCTGGTCCTGAGCCAGGTTCACGGGCGCGGCGCGGGAGCTGACCGAGGCGCTCATCGTCAATCCGTACGACCTGGATCGAGGCGAGCGCGGCCCTCGCGGTCGCTCTCAAGATGTCCCCGGACGAGCAGCGCGACAGGATGCGGGCCATGCGGGCGTTCCTCGCGGAATTCAACGTCTACCGCTGGGCGGGCCGGATGCTCGTGGATGCGGCACGTCTGCGACGGCGCGACCGCCTCACGGGGCGTTTGATGGACCACCCGGCCGCGGTGGTGGCCGCCAGGGCGCTGAAAGAACGGGACTTGCCGCCGACTTCCGGCCCTCCGTGCTATCCTTCGCCCCCTCTTCCGGTGGGGCTGTAGCTCAGTTTGGGAGAGCGCCTGAATGGCATTCAGGAGGTCGCCAGTTCGATCCTGGTCAGCTCCACCAATGCCCCACGACGCTTCAAGACCCGGCACAAACAACTGCCGCGATCGGACTGGATCGAGCCGGCGACCTCCGTGAGGGGCACGGGGGGCGCCACGCGCCCCCCGCCTGAGACGTTCGACGGAATCGTCACCCGAGCGAAGCGAGGCGTGACGGTTCGATCCCGTTCAGCTCCACCAAGCACGTCGCTCCGCTCGATCGTGGACCTTCGCCGGCCGGTCTTCAGATAGCTCTGGCTTCGGATTGCTCACATGTTCCGGCCGGCGAGCTGGCGCGAAGCCTGGTCGCGTTGCGAGCGCGACGAAAGACCGAGGCGTCGCTCGAACTGACCGCGGTAAGCCTGTTTCGCGCACCGCGCGCAATCTCCGCGAGGGCGGCGGAGAAAGTCCGCGCGCCGCGGACGAATTGACTTCAGGCCGGCAAGCGCGACACCTGGATCTTCGCGTCGGCGCGCGTCAGAAGACAGGGATAGAAGGCTCGCGGCGCAGAAAGACCCTCCCGGCCTCCTCCCAGACAAACGGCGCGACGGTAAAATGGTGGAGAACGGCCTCGGCATCGCGCGCGTGGCGCTGTATCGAAGAGGAGGAGAAAATGGCGCTGCCCCCGGCAAGGACGTTGGCGGTTCGCGCGACCCGCGCTCCCGTCTCCGAAGCCTGACTCGCGGCGACGCGTCCCCGGGCGAGCTGCCGGAGCGTCGGAGCCGTTCCCGCGCGCACCGTCTGCCACATCTCCTCGACCGTCTCGTGGAGGAACGCGCGGGCGCCGCCCAGCTCTGCCTCGGCCCGCGCCACTCCGATCTGGGCGGCCGGCCGGTCGGCGAGGGGTTGCGCGTAGAGCGTCGGGGCCTTCGTCTGCGCGAGGTCGGAGAAGCTCGTCGAGAGCCGCGCGGGCGATGCCGAGACTCACGGCCGCGACCTGGTCGACGAAGAATCCGAGGGGTGGCATCTGATACAGAGGCTCGCGGCGGTGCCCCGAGGGATCGAGCAGCGCAAAGATCCGTTCCTCGGGCACGAAGACGTCATCCGCGCTGAAGTCGTTGCTTCCCGTGCCGCGCAGCCCGCTCACGTGCCACGTGTCGTGGATCACGACGCTCGAGACCGGCATGCAGACGTGGATGATCTCCGGACCGTACGCCGTCATCCTGGGTTGGCCGTTCTCGATGACGAGACAGCCGGCCCAGACCCAGTCGGAATGCGTGATGCCGCTCGCGAACGCCCACCGGCCGCTCACGCGCACGCCTCCTTCCACGCGGACCGCCGCCCCGAGGGCGCCGCGATTCCGGCGGCCGGCGCCATCGGATCCGCGAAGACCTCCTTCGCGCCCCGCTCGGGCATGTACCCCGCTGCGACGTTGCTGCCGGTCGCGATCATCGTGCACCAGCCTGTCGAACCGTCGGCGGCCGCGACCGATTCGATCGCACGCAGAACGTCGAGGGGCTCGGCCTCACGGCCGCCGAGAAAGCGGGGCACCGTGAGCGAGAAGACGCCGGTCTGGCGCAGCTCCTCGGCGAGGTCGCGGGGCAGGCGACGCGCTTTTTCGATCTCGGCGCGGCGTGTGCGGATCGCGGGAAGAAGATTGTCGATGGCCGTCAAAACGCTGGTCGTATCCATGGATCCTCCGAGTCGAATGTCGAGACCCCCACATTCTAGACATCGGCCTCGGTCCGAAGGAACCCGGCCCGCAGAGTCGGGGCCCTCGACTCCTCTCCTGGGCAAGTCGCAGCGGGAATCCGGAATGGCACTCCGATGTCGACGGTGCGATCCCGTACGGCTCCATCAGGAGGTTGCGCGTTCCCGCGGCGCGCCGAGCGCCTCCTCCGCCGCGACCTAGCGCTCGCCGCCGAAATCCTCCTCGGGCGACTGGCGCTGCTCGTCGAGCACGCGGTTGATGTTGACGGCGGCGGAAATGAGACCCAGGTGGGTGAACGCCTGGGGGAAGTTCCCGAGCGACTCGCCCGTCAGGCCGATCTCTTCGGAGTAGAGGCCGAGATGATTGGCGTAGCCGAGCATCTTCTCGAAGGTGAGACGCGCCGCGTCGAGCCGTCCCGACCCGGGCGAGAACCTCCGCCAGCCAGAACGTACACATGGAGAAGGTTCCCTCCTCCTCCTCGCTGATGCCGTCGGGTGAGACCCGCGGATCGTAGCGCCGGACGAGGTTGTCGCTCTCGAGATTCCCCTGGATCGCCTGGAGGGTGCCGAGCATGCGGGGATCGGAGGGAGAGATGAACTTGACCATCGGAGCCAGCAGCATGGACGCGTCCAGCACGTCGCTGTCCAGGCTCTGGACGAAGGAGTTCCTGGAACGGGAGAAGCCCCGCTCCATGATCGTCTCGTAGATCGCGTCTCGCGTGGCGAGCCATCGGTCGCGGTCCCCCGGCAGGCTCTCTCTTCATGGAGAGGCGAAATGCGCGATCCAGCGCCACCCAGCACATCATCTTGGAGAACGTGAAGTCCTGACGCCCTCCGCGCACCTCCCAGATACCTTCGTCCTTCTCGCTTCCAATGGTCGCAAACCCAGCCGGCGATGCCGCGCACGAGGTTCCAGAGGCGATGGGACAGGGGCTCGCAGTACTTGGCATAGAGATAGAGGGCATCGAGCAGATCACCCGCGACGTCGAGCTGGAACTGCCTGGCCGCGTCGTTCCCGATTCGGACAGGGCGAGAGCCTCGGTAGCCCTCCAGGTGAGCGAAGCTGGATCTCCGAAATCTCCCGGCGTCCGTCGATCCCGTAGAGGACGCCGCAAGCCTTCCTCGATATGGCAATGCTCCGCCAGGAAAGAGATGAACTGGACCGCCTCCTCCGTGATACCCCACCCGCAGGAACGCGTAGACGGTGAACGCGGCGTCGCGAATCCACGTGTACCGGTAGTCCCAGTTGCGATAACCGCCGACGCGCTCGGGGAGACTGCAGGTGGCCGCCGCCACGATGGCGCCCGTAGGCCGGAACGTCAGCAGTTTCAACGTCAGCGCGGATCTCTTGACCATCTCCCGCCAGCGGCCCTGGTACCGGCTTCGGATGATCCAGTTCTGCCAGAAACGCAGAGTGCGCCGGAACTCGCTCTGGCAGATTTCCTCGAGCTTCTCCAGTGGAGGAGGCGGCTCCTCGTCGGCCTGCGCGAGAACGACCGGAATCTGGTCGCCTTCGCGAAGAAGGAACTCCGCGACGACGGCGCCCCCGTCGATCCGGGCCTCCAGCGGCGTGACGAGATTGACCGCGAGATCGCCCGCCGAGAAGCTGAAAGCCGAATTCGGTTCTCCGAATCCGGCTCTCCTGGCGTCCGTAGTCGAAGGCCGGCCGGCATTCGAGGCGGAAGGGGATCTCGCCACGCACGCCGCGGACCATCCGGACCACCTGATGGTCGGCTCGACGTTTCGGTCCGCCGCCGGCGTGGATGGGCATGAAATCGACGACTTCTCCGACGCCGTCCGGCGTCAGAAAGCCGCGTCATCAGGACATTCGAGTCCGGAAGGTACATCTGCCGGCGGCCCGCTTCTTCCGAGACCGCGGCGATTCGGAAGTGGCCGCCGCGGCGGTCATCCAGAATCGAAGCGAAGAGACTCCCCGAATCGAAATAGGGAAGGCAAAGCCAATCGATCGTTCCGTCCGTACCGACCAGCGCACAGGTGTGCAGGTCGCCGATGATCCCGTGACTCTCGATCGGCAGGTAGCTCAAGGCTCTTTCGTCGTCGTTTCGAGAAGCCGGGCAAGGGCCGGCACCGGGCGCCTCCCCTCGCGGCATTCCGCGGCCGGCGCCGACAGACCGCACAAAAACTCCTCGAGGCATCGGTTTCGAGCGGCTCCTCTGCCAGATGCGCGGCCGCAGCCTCGGCTCCTCTGGAGAGAGTAGCATGGCGCCTTCCCCGACCGGCGAGGCCGGGTCCCCCCGCACAATATCGGATTCCTGTGCATCCGGAATCGCATGCCGTCGCGCCGCCGGTTCGGTCGGGCGCCGGCTCGGCCGCGCTTTTCGAGCTCGTTGCAGCGTCAGGCGAGCGCTATGAACGCCTTCGGATCGCTCCACTGCCCGCGCTCATAGAGGAACCGAACCGCCTTGTCCACGACGATCTGGCCGTCGTCGGGGGAGATCGCGATCTCGGCGCGCTCGAGCGGCCGGGGCGTCGGGCCCTCGAAGTTGATGCCCGAAATGTAGTAGCCCGACCCGTGGCAGGGGCACTTGAACTTGTTTTGCGCAGGGAGCCAGTTGGGCGTGCAGCCGAGATGCGTGCAGACGGCGATCAGCGCGTAGATCGAGTCGGTGTTACGCACGATCCAGACGCCGAACTTCTCCTTCCATCGCTCGTCCACGCCCATGCCGTAGCTCGACGGGTCGCCGGCTTTGAAGCGCGTCGGCGGCTCGAAGAGGACATTGGGGAAAAGGAAGCGGACCGTCGCGGCCAGCCCGGCGGCCGTGGCCGCGGCGAAGGCGATCCAGGCCAGGACCATCCACTTCAGAGCCGAGCGGCGGTCCATCGCGTCGGTCCGAGGGTCGGCCGTCCCGAGCACCCCCTCGGGAGAGGGCTCTGTCGGGCTCGAGCCGGTAGGCGTTTTCGGAATCTCCGGGACGGCGCTCACGATCTTCTTCCGGAGATCTCAACGCAGTTTCGGCTCGTCGGATTTCGCACGGATCGTCCCTCGGCCCGCAAGGCTTCGAGACGAGCGGAAATCCCCCTTCCGCCGGTCCGCGCGGGAACCGCCGCCTGGGAGTCCGCGGCCGACGGTTCCTGGCCGCCGCGAGGCCGCCGTTCTGAAATATATATCGTAATCCGATATGTTTCTCCAGAATGGCGAAGGAGGAGCTCATGGCGAGGTTGAAGGTCCTTCCGACCGCATTGGCGGCCGGCTTCACCTGGGGGATCGGGGTCCTGCTTCTCGGCAGGGTCTCGGGTGGAGGGTGGGGAGCGCGGTTGGTCGAGGTACTCTCGAGCGTCTATCTCGGTTATGCCTCGACTTTTCTGGGCGGGCTGATCGGTGGGCTCTGGGCGTTCGCGGACGGGTTCCTCGCGGGCCTCGTGCTGGCGTTCTTCTACAATGCCTTCGCCGGCCCGCGCTCCGAACCGGTCAGCATTCTGAAACGGACCGAGCAGCCGGCGCACTGAGCCGGACGTCGCGCGGGCCGCGCCGGCCGGAGGCGCGGGTGCAGGTGTGTCATCGGAGCGCCGTCGATCTGGTTCGCGACCGCCGGGGCGCGACGTCCGGAAAACTCCGATCGGATAGCGGGAGCTGGATTGAGCCGGAGTGATTCCGGCACGCCGTGCCGCTTTTCCGAGAATCAGATGAAGCGCGGCAGGGCGCAGCGAAATTCGGAAAGCCGAAGAAACCACTGCAGTACCGCCCTTCTGCACCGAGTCGTCGGAGATTCGCTGGCAGGAGAATCGGCGGGCGCACCTCCTCGTAACCGTCAGGTAGGATTCGAGGCTACGCTCCCGGAGCCGAGTCGGGCCGATCCCGGACGAATCGCTGACGAGCGCGACCCCGCGGTCGGACCGGGCGCTCGCCAGGAGGAGGGCGTCTGACGGGGCGCCGTCGGCCACTTTCGAGCTCGAAGGGACGATGCGACTTCTGAATCCCGACTTCGATCCCGCCCGCTTTTCGGAACGGGTCCGAATCGCGCCGCATTGCGCGCTGCTACTCGACTACGACGGCACGCTCGCCCCTTTCGCGCCGGATCGGAGTCACGCGATCCCGTACCCGGGAGTGCGCGAGGCGCTTCGAGCGATCGCGGGCGACGGCCGCACGCGGCTGGGCATCGTCAGCGGCCGGCCGGCCGAGGATCTGGCGCGGCTGACGGCGCTCCCGGCCGGCGTGGAGCTGTGGGGTTCCCACGGGCTCGAGCACGTGCCGGAAGAGGGCGAAGCGCTCACCAATCTTGCTGGGGAAGTCCGGCATGCGCTCGAAGAGGCCGAAGAGTGGCTGTCGCGAAACGGCTGGGACTCCCTGCTCGAGAAAGCCGTACGGCCTCGCCCTGCACGGCAGGGGTCGTCCGGAGCTGTTCGCGGCTGCAGCTCCCCTCTTTCTCGAACGCTTCTCGGATCCGCTGCGCCGCGCGGGTCTGGAGATTCGTTCGTTCGACGGCGGGGTGGAAGTCCGGCGCGAGGGGATTCACAAGGGGCTCGCCGTCGAGCGGGTGCTGGCGGAAATGGGTCCCGGCACGCCGGTGGCCTATCTGGGCGACGACGAGACGGACGAGGACGCTTTCATGGCGATTCGGGGGAGGGGTCTGGCGGTCCTCGTGCGGCCGGAAGAACGCCCGACCGGGGCGGATCTATCCCTGCGCCCTCCCGAAGAGCTGCTCGATTTTCTCGCACGTTGGGCGGATCCGGAAGGAGGCGTCCCGCTGCTTGCCGGTGTTTTGAGCGGATCCCCCTCGTGAAAGGATATGGACCCGTCCGTCCAGGCGGCTGCAGAAAGTCCGTAGAACGGCCGCCAAAGCTTGACATGGATCAATTAGTTCGATATAGAGTGAACTCAATGAACCGCAGTGCCAGGCCTCCCGCGGACCTCGCCTTCCACGTCGAGGAGTGGGGGCTCCTCTTCGAGCAGTCGGGGCTTCCCCGGATGGCGGGGAGAGTGCTCGGCTGGCTCCTCGTCTGCGATCCCCCGGAGCAGACCGCCGCGCAGGTCGTCGAGGCCCTGTCCGCCAGCAAGGGCTCGATCTCGACGACGCTCCGGCTTCTCGAGCGGTTCGGCCTCGTCGAGCCCGTGGGCCGTCCGGGCGAGCGGCGAACGTACTTCCGGATCGCGCCGGGGGCGTTCACGACCATGATGGAAGACAAACTGAAGTCCGTCGCGACCTGGCGGGAGCTCGCGGACCGCGGGATCGCGATCCTCCAGAAGTCGGGGCCGGAACGGCTGCGCCGCCTCCAGGCCGTGCACGACTTCTACGCCTTCCTCGAGCGGGAGTTCCCCGCGCTGATCCTCCGCTGGAGGAAGGAGCATCCGAAATGATCGCCGCCGCCGGGCTCGCGCTCCTGCTCGGAGCCGCCGGCGCGCGGCCGACCGTCACGCCCGCCGCGGGCAAGGAGGCCGCCGTGTCCCGGACGAAGGACGAGGAAACCATCCGCCGGACGTTCGCGGCCTTCACCGAGGCCGTGAGCCGCGAGGATTTCGAGGCCGTCCTCGACATGATCACCGACGACGCCGTGTTCTGGACCGCGAACTACCCCGCGATCACCGGCAAGGCTGCCCTCCGCGCCGCGTACGCCGGCCTCGCGGCGTACCGCGTCCGCCAGGAGTTCGAGATCGAGGAGCTGCAGGTCTGCGGCGACTGGGCCTTCGTGCGCGGCTACGAGAACTTCCGGCTGGACCCGAAAGACGGTGTGGGCGCGCCGATCGAGATCAAGCGGCGGCGCGCCCTCTCGATCCTGCGCCGGCAGGCCGACGGCTCGTGGAAGACCGCGCGCGGGATGACGAATTACGATGCGCCTCCGCCGCAGCCGCGACAAGACGAGTGATGCCTCAGTGACTCAACCGCTCGCAACGCGACCAGGTTTCGCGACCTAAGGAGCGAAACGACTCGCGTTGCGGGAGCCGGAGCGCAGCAAGGGAATCGGCGAGCGGTCGAGCCCCTTTGGGCGAGCCGCTCGCCGGTGCGCCCCGCAGGGCGCAGATTCCCGAGCAAGCGAAGGCGACGGTCAGTAGAAGTCGGAACAGGAGAGGTAGTAGCCGCAGGCCGGCTCCGGGCAGAGGAGCTTGCACTTCCTCTCGAGGAGCGTCGCGCCGCAGTTGGGGCAGACCCGTTCGGGGCGGTGCTCGGACGGCGTCTCCTCCGGCGGCCGGCTCGGCGCGGTCTCCCGAGCGCGAAGATCGGACGCGGGCTCGCTCACGGCTTCGGAGTCGGCGTCGGTGTCGCCGGGGGCGGCTCCGTCTTCGCGAGGAGCCATCCGGCGGGGGTCCGCAAAGCGGCGATCGGCGTGTTGTCGGGAGTGGGAGGCGCCGGGGCCTGCGCCGCCGGGGCGTGCCCCTTCCCGGAATGGCCATTCTTGCCGCAGGCGAGGCCGCCGCCCAGTGCCAGGACGGCCAGGCTCAGAGCCGTCAGCCGAACCGATCGCATCTCTCCCCCTCCATGGAACGTTCGCCCGACAAAATTTGTCCGGAATGCCAACGAAACGCTGCCCGAACTTGACGCCGCTGCCGCCTTGCCCGGTCTCAAATCCTTGAGCCGCAACGATCGAGCGATCTCGACGAAGATGGTACGGCTCTTGATACTACACGACGTCAATTGAGAGTGCCGGCATGGGAGTTCCGGCAACGGGGGAAGCCGAAAGGCTTCCCCCGTTGTCTTTGTGGGCCGGTCTTCGGAAGCCCGCTTCACCTTCCCGCGGCCGCGGCCGCGACTCCGGCCGGCTCGTCGATCCGATAGCGCTCGAGCGGGCCGAGCCGTTTCCTCTCTCCCGCCACCGTCAGGAGAAGCGAGTCGCCCCGGTCCTCCTCGGCGAGGATCCGAAATCCGGCGCGCGCGGCGGCGATGGCGCGGCCGTCGCCATACGGGATGCGGAGCCGCAGGCGTTCGCGCTCCGGCCGGATCCGCGAAGCGATCATCTGCTCGAGCTCCGCCACGCCGGCGCCCGTCTTCGCGGACACGCGCGCCGCGGAGGACGGCCCGAGCGCGCCCGGCAGGTCCCGCTTGTTCCAGACCGGCAGGATCCGCTCCTCCCCGACGGCGAGCTCGGCGAGGACCTCGGAGGAGACTTGCCGCTCCTCGTCGACCCGCGGCGGAGGAGGCGTCGAGCACGTGCAGGACGAGGTCCGCGTCGCGGATCTCGGCCAGCGTCGAGCGGAACGAGGCGACGAGGCCGGGCGGGAGCTTGCGCACGAAGCCGACCGTGTCGAGGAAGACGACGCCGCGGAGCTTGGGCGAAGCCGCCCGCGCCGCGCGCGAGTCGAGGGTCGCGAAGAGCCGGTCGGCGGCGTACTCCGACGCCCGCGTCAGCCGGTTGAAGAGCGTCGTCTTGCCGGCGTTCGTGTAGCCGGCGATCGCGACCTGGAAGAATTCTCTGCCGGCCGCGGCGGCGCACGTCGCGCGCCGTCTCGATCTTCGCGAGATCGCGGCGCAGCCGCGCGATCCGGTCGCGGATCCGGCGCCGGTCGAGCTCGAGCTTCTGCTCGCCCGCGCCGCCCCTCGCCCCGATTCCGCCGCGGAGTCCCGAGAGGCGATCGTAGCGCCCGGCCAGGCGCGGCAGCAGGTACTGGAGCTGCGCGAGCTCGACCTGCGTTCGCGCCTCGCGCGTGCGGGCGTGCGAGGCGAAGACGTCGAGGATCAGGCCCGGGCGGTCGAGCACGCGCACGCCGTCCCAGGCGCGCTCGAGGTTGCGCGTCTGCGCGGGCGTCAGCTCCTCGTCGAAGACGACGAGCTTCGCGCCGTGCTCCTCGGCCGCGGCGCCGACCTCTTCGACCGATCCCTTCCCGATGAACGTGGCCGGATCCGGAGCCGCCCGCTCCTTGACGAAGCGCGCGACTTCGACGCCGCCCGCCGTGTCGAGCGAGCCGCTCGAGCTCGTCCAGGTGCTCCTCGGCCGCGGCGCGCGGCATCGACTCGGTTGGCGATCCCGACCAGGATCGCCTTTTCTCTCGGGGCCCGATTCACGACACCGCAATGATGGCAGAATTCGGGCGTGAATCGTTCGGAGCGCGAACGCCTCCTCGGGTCTCGGCTCGAGCTCCTCTACCGGACTTACGGGCCCGAAACGGCCGGGAGCGACCCGATCGGTCTTCTCTCGCGGTACCGCGCGCCGGAGGACATCGAGGTCGCCGGCTGGATCGCGTCGGCTTTCGCCTACGGGCGGGTCGAGACGATCCGGGCGAACGTGTCGGCGCCTCCTCGACGCGCTCGGCCCCTCGCCGGCGCGCGACGCTCGACCGAGTCGCGGACTTTCGCGCGCTTCGCGCGCGAGCGCCTCGCCGGCTTCCGGCACCGGTTCCACGGCGCGGAAGACGCCGCGGCGCTCCTCTTCGCGATCCGGAGGCGCGCGGCACGAGCGCCGGGTCGCTGCGCGCGCACTTCGAGTCGGAGTTCCGCCCCGAGGAAGGGGACGTCTCGGGCCTCCTCTCCCGCGTGTCGCAGGGGCTGCTGCGCCTCGACTACCGTCCCGCCCTCGGCCGGCGCCGCCTTCCGGACGAATCCCCGCGTTCGATTCTTCTTCCCCGACCCGGCGTCCGGCTCCGCCTGCAAGCGCTGGCACCTCTATCTGCGCTGGATGGTGCGTCGGGATCGGCTCGACTTCGGCCTCTGGACGGGGATCCCGACGGACCGGCTCCTGATCCCGACGGACACGCACATCCACCTCGTCTCGCGCCGGCTCGGCCTCACCCGGCGGCGGACCCCCGACGGGGCGGCGGCCCGGGAGATCACGGCGCGCCTCGCGCGATTCGACCCGCGCGACCCGGTCAAGTACGACTACGCCCTCTGCCGCATCGGCATCTTCGGAATCTGCAAACCGAAGTTGCGGCAGTCCCGCTGCCACGAGTGCCTGGCGGCGGAGGCCTGTCCGGCGGGAAGAGGGAGAATCGGGAGATCGGGGGATCGGGAGATCGGGCCATCGGCCTTAGCCGGCCTCGCAGCGCCGACGGCCAGAATGGATTACGCTCTCTCGATCATGATCCGTCAACGATGTCCCGATGATCCGATGATCCGATGATCCGATGACCCGATTCCGATGAAGACCCGCACCTTCCTCCTCGTCGCCTTCGCCGCCGCGCTCGTCGCCGCGGCGACGGTCTTCGTGAAGTCGCTCGAGCCTCCGGCCTCCCCGTCGGGCTCGCTCGCGTTCCTCTCGGCCGCCCCGCACCTCCCGATCGCCGACCGCTCGGGGGCGAAAGTGGATCTCTCGAAGTTGAAGGGGAAGGTCGCGATCATTCACTTCTGGGCGACCTGGTGCCCGCCCTGCGTCGAGGAGGTCCCCGCCCTCTCCCGATTCTGGGAGCGCTACCGCGGGCGCGACGACATCGCGCTCTACGCGATCTCGGTGGACAAGGACTGGAAGACGATCGACGCGTTCAACACGAAGAACCCGAACACGCTGCCGCTCTACATCGATCCCGACGCGGCGACGGCCAAGCGCTTCGGAACGATCCAGTATCCGGAGACCTACATCGTCAATCGCAACGGGCGCGTTCTCGAGCGCGTGCCGGGCGCCGTGTCCTGGGACGATCCCGAGGTCCAGAAGCGGATCGAGCAGTTCCTCGCCTCGTAGCACGTCGCTCGCGCTTCGTGCTCGCGGGCCCAGAGACTTGCGAAGGGGATTTCAGTTTCCGTCGGACTGATCGTTACGCTCGCAACGCGACCAAGGTTTGCGAGCTAACGAGCAAACCGACTCGCGTTGCGGGAGCCGGAGCGCAGCGAGGGTGTCAGGTCGGCCGTCGAGCCCCTTTGGGCGAGCGGACGGCCGGTGCGCGCAGCGCAGAACCCGAGCAAGCTACGGCGACGGAAACAGCATGTACGTCCCCACGTCGGCCCTCGCATAGCCGGGCTCGATCGTCCGCGGGAACGTCATCCCGAGGCGCCACGGCGCCATCCAGGACTCCCAGGTCGAAACCGCCCGGCCCCGGGTCATGCCGCCCGACCAATCGGGGGCAACGTCGGCCCCGAGCGAAGGATCCGTCTCCTCGACCAGCAGCACGAAACCGCCCGTCGCGATCCGCCGCAGCTCCTCGGCGATCCTCCTCGCCGCATCGTCGGGCACGTGCTGGAGAACGGTGAAGCTCATCGCGAAATCGAATGCGCCGTCCTCCGCGGGGAGCTCCGCGAGGTCCGCGATCCCGCTCCACTCGACTCCGGGCTGCAGGCGCCGCGCCTCCGCGAGGAGCGCGTCTTCGCGCTCGAACCCGACGACGCGGGCGGCGAACTCGGCGAGCACGGGAGTGAGCCGGCCGTAGCCGCAGCCGACGTCCGCCGCGCGGCGGATCGGGCGCTCCCGGGCGGCCGTCTCGAGGCATCGGCGGACGTCCCTCTGCTCGAGGTAGTTGCGCAGGGCCGACGCCGCTCCCGAGATGTCCGAGACCTCGTCGAATCGCCAGGCGTGGCGGCTCATCGCTCTTCTCCCTCTCCCCCGCGGGAAGAGGGCCGGGGTGAGGGGGCTTCTTCTCCCTCTCCCCCGCGGGGAGAGGGCCGGGGGGAGGGGGGCTCCCTCATCAACCACAGAAACACGACGACGCCGGCCGCCGAGATGCCGAGGCTCACCCAGTAGAGGACGGCGGAGAGGTCGGCCGCCACGGCGAGCCCGTGCCGGGCTAGCGGCCCCGGCCGCCGCCGGCGGAGGAGGAGGCTGCGGCCCTCCCCTCCGAAGCGCGCGCGGCCTCGGGCGCCGGCGCGGCGGCCGCTCCGACCGGCGCCGTTCCGCCGTTGACGCCGATCGACCAGACGTAGTCGCGCAACGCGCGGGTGATGAGGTCCGGGCTGCCGAGGAACGACTTCACCTGCTCGTCGCTCCCCAGGATCTGATCGAACTCCGCGCGATCCCTGGCGAAGGCCGGAGCGTCGAGCATTCCCGCGAGCGGCGAGATCCGATGGCCGTCCTCCCCCATCGGGAAGTTGGTCGGCATCCGGGTGCCCGGCATCCACTCGTCCGGGCGCCGGATCCAGTCGTTGATCCAGTCGTGACGGAGCCGCGTCGAGCCGCCATCTGGAGGTTCGGCGCGAGGGTCGCGCGGTCCACGCCGGGCGCGTTCATCTCCTGCTCGTTGCGCGGATGGCACTGCTTGCAGCGGAGGAGCTCGAAGACCTTGCGCCCGGCCGCCCAGCGCGTCGGGTCGGTGACGTAGTCGGCGGTGTCGAAGGGGTAGCGCGCCCGGTCGAGCGCCGCGAAGTAGCGCGTCAGGTCGTTCAACTCCTCGGTCGAGAGGCCGAAGGTCGGCATGTGGACTTCGAGCCACGGCCGGATCTGCCCCGTCCTCGGCGCCTTCAGGAACGCGAAGAGCCAGTCGCTCTGCGTCTTGGCGCCTTCGCCCTGGATGATCGGCGGCGCGAGCGACGGGTCCGCGAGGAGCGAGCGGAAGGAGCCGCCGAAGCCTTCGATGACGTGGCACCCCTGGCAGTTGTGGTTCTTGATGATGCGCCGGCCCCGCTCGATCGCGGTCTCGTCGGCCGAGAGCTCCTTCTCCGCCGCGGCCGAAGCGTTCAGCTTCTGGAACCCGAGGACCGCCGTCGTCACGTAGTCGAGCTCGCGCGGCGAGAAGCGGAAGAGCGGCATCTTCAGCTTCTCCTCCCAGCCTCGGGCGCGGTCGCGGTCGAAGAGGCGCGTGTTCTCGAGCTTCGCGCGGAACCAGTCCTGGCGCGTGTGCGGGACGTGCACGAAGCCGAAGTCGAGCCGGTGGACGGCCTTGGAGCCCTCCTCCGTCAGCTCGGTGCCGATCGGCTTGGCGTTCTCGAACCCCGGGATCGCGTGGCAGGCGAAACAGCCGTAGTGCGCGATGAGCTTCTCGCCGGCGTAGACCTCCTTGGCGTGCAGGTCCATCTTCGCAAGCTCGGCTTTCGCGTCGAAGACGGTCTTCGTCGCCATCTGGAAGTAGAGGGCCATGCGCTCGAGGGTGGCCGGATCGGTCTTCGCGAGCGCCGTCCGCTCGAAGGCGGGAGGCGCCTTGAGGTTCGAGAGGTATTCGGCGATGTCGAGCGCCTCCTCTGGCGTCAAGCGCAGGTTCGGCATCTTGGTCTCGGGATTCCAGGCCTTCGGGTCGAGGATCCAGTGATAGATCCAGTCGCGCGAGGCCTTGGATCCGATGCCGGCGAGGTTCGGGCCGAACTGGCGGTAGGTCCCGATCAGGTCGCGCTCCGCGTCGGGGTCGGCCTGGTGGCAGCCGAAACAGCCGCGCGCGGCGAGGAGCTTCTGGCCGCGAGCCGGATCTCCCGCGCCCGCGACCGGGGCCACCGGCCCCGGCTTCGACCTCTCGTACAGGTAGGCCACGATCGAGTTGACCATGGCGTCGTTCTCGATCCGGCCTTCGGCGTTCATCCGCTCCTGGGCGGCGGTCGGCTTCTCCGGGCCCGAGACGTTGACGAAGTTCTCCAGATAGAAGAAGGACGGCATCCTGGTGTCGGCGCGGAACGCGGGCGGGTTCATCACCCAGCGCGTCGCCCACTCCCGCGGGACTTTCGCGGCGATCTTCTCGAGCGAGGGCCCGACCCTCGGCAGCGCCTGGCGCTCGAGCCCCTCGATGCGATGACAGCCCCAGCAGCCCAGCGACTCGACCATCCTCATGGCGCCGTCGAGCCTGGGCGCGTCGGGGAAGTTGGTCTCGCGGGCGTGGCACCGATAGCAGCCGGCTTCGGTGTACTGGAGCGGCAGCACCGGGCTATCGTTGAACTTGTCGAAGCGCCAGTCGTACTTCCTCTCCCAGATCGCCGCCTGTCGGACGCTCCCCGGAGAGTGGCCGGCCGACCAGAAAGAGCTCGCGCGGTCGCGCCCGCCGTGGCACGGCGTGCAGCCGAAGGACCCGTAGGGGTGGGGAGATTCGCTTCCGACCATCAGGGCGAGATCCGGGTGCGTGCGGAAGACGGAATTCGAGGCATCCTCGAACCCCTTGCGGTCCGCCGCCATGTGGCAGGTCGCGCACCGGTCCACGCGGGGGATGCGCATGAAGTTGACGTCGTTGTAGTGCTCGGGGAGCTGGACCTGCTGCACGCGCAGCGACGGGTTGATCATGTCGAGGATCGGCGAGTTGCGGAGCGTGAAGATGCGTGTCCTGCTTCAGGCTCCCGTACTTCTGCCGTGCGAGCTTGAAGTCCGCGGAGAGCTTCTCGATCGCGGCCCGGGCCTCGATCTCGCGCGCCTCGATCTTCTGGATCTCCGCCTTCGCGGCGGACTCCTCGCGCTGCAGGGTCGCCAGGCGGAGATTGGCCGCGTCGAGCTCCGCGCGGAGGCGGTCGAGGTCCCGCCGCGCCGAAGGGGCCGACTTCGGCTTGTTGGCCAGGGCGTCCTCGTACTTGTAGAGGGCCGCGTCGAAGGAGGCCTTCGTGAACTTGGCCTGCTGGTCGGCGAGGTAGATCTTCGGCGAGAGCTCCTGGAGCTTGCGGTTCTGCCGGGCGCGCTCCTTGGACTGCGCGTCGGCCTGGCGCCGCGCCTCGCCGAGCTCCCCGAGCAGTCGCCGGCGCTCCTCGCCGTAGGCCTTCTCCCGGGCCGCGAGCGCGGCCTCGCGGGTCTTCCGCGCGTCCAGGCGCAGGAAGACCCGCTGGATCGTCTTCCAGGGACGGGCGTAGTCCTCGATCACCATGCCGATGAAGATGACCGTCAGAACCGCGCCCGCCGCGAAGAAGACGCGGTTCAGCTTCGGGATGTCGTAGTGATGGTCGATCGGCTCGGCGGGGGGCTTTCTGGGCATAGCTATCAGCTGTCAGCTATCAGCTCTCAGCTTTCAGCCGGAACTGGATCTCGTCTCTCTGGCTGACGGCTGATCGCTGACAGCTGAAAGCTCTTCTCATATGTTGAACGAGAACTCCGGGATGTTCACGATGTACTTCAAATTGAAGATCCAACGCAGATACATCTTGATCGGCAGCGCCATCATCGTCAGCACGAGCGTGACGCCGAGCATGTACCGGGCCATCCCCATCTTCTCGAAGAAGCCGCGCAGGAGCGTCTTCGAGAAGAGGAGCGGCAGCGCGACGATGTAGAAGCCGCAGATCGCGAGGCCGACGATCTCGCGCACGAGCCAGAAGTTCGGCATCGGGCGCTTCAACATCCGGATCCAGATGACCTCCGACAGGTTGATGTTGTTGAGCGGCACCAGTTTGTTCACGTCCCAGAACTCGTAGGGTCCGAAGAAGTTCCAGTTGGGGCCCCGCAGGAACGTGCCGAGCACGATGAGCGTGCACCAGAGCACGATGAACCCGAGGAGAAAGAGCGTGATTTCCGTCTTGCGCTCGCGGAAGGTGAAGTAGCCGTTCCCCCTGGGATTGGTGTCCATGTAGGGGATCGCCATGAGCCCGACGATGATGAGCGACGGCAGCACGACGCCGGCGAGCCACGGGTCGAAGTAGACGAGCATCTCCTGGAGCCCCAGGAAGTACCAGGGGGCCTTCGCCGGATTCGGCGAGTCGGTCGGATTGGCGGGCTCCTCGAGCGGCGCCTTCAGGAAGATCGACCAGATGATCATCACCGCCGTGACGAGCGTCAGGCAGATCAGCTCGACGTACACGAGGTCGGGCCAGGAGAAGACCTTCTGGGCGGAGTCCTCCCCCTCGATCGTCGGCAGTCCCGCGGCGAGACGCCGGTCGTTCTCGTACGCCTGATTGAGCGCGAACCAGAAGAAGAACCCGACGAGGAAGATCATCCCGACGATAGGGACGTTGTCCGGCAGCGTCGCGACCTTGTTGAAGTTGGGGTCGATGTACGAGAGGCCGATGCCGCCCGCGACGAGGGCGAGGAGCGCGAGCCCCCCTTCTTCGTCCAGAGCGGACGCCACCGGATGCCGACGAGCAGCAGCACCAGCATCAGCGTGACGAGGTACTGCGGCGCCGAAATGAAGTTGATGAAGGACTTGAGGAGGTTGATCACGGCAGCGTCGCTAGACCGGACCGGAAATTCCGCCGTCTTTCCGGACGCGCCAGAAGTGCACGGCCATCAGAAACGCCGCCACGAGCGGGATCCCGACGCAGTGGAGGACGTAGAAGCGCAGGAGGGCCCCGGCGCCGACGAAGCGGCCGCCGAGCAGTCCGAAGCGCGCGTCGTTGGTCGAAGTCACGAGCGGGATATCGCCGATCTTCAGGAGACCCGTGCCCGGGCCTTGCAGCCCGATGAGCGGGGTCGCCGAGGCCATGTTGGAGCCGACCGTGATGGCCCAGATCGCGAGCTGGTCCCAGGGCAGGAGATACCCCGTGAACGAGAGGAGGAGCGTCAACACGAGCAGGATCACGCCGATGACCCAGTTGAACTCGCGCGGCGGCTTGTAGGAGCCGGTCATGAAGACCCGGAACATGTGGATCCAGACCGAGATCACCATCGCGTGCGCGCCCCAGCGGTGCACTTCGCGCATGATCCCGAAGGGCACCTGCTCGCGCAGGTCGAGGATGTCCACGAAGGCGTACTCGACCGTCGGGCGGTAATAGAACATCAAGAGGAGGCCGGTGAACGTCAGGACCAGGAAGAGGAAGAAGGTGATCCCGCCGGCGCACCAGGTGTAGCGCATCTTGACGCCGGACTTCCGCGTCTTGACGGGGTGCAGGTGCAGCACGACGTTGCCGAGCATCGCGAGCACGCGCTTGCGGTTCGAGTCGGGGATGCCGACGCGGAAGATGGATTTCCAGAGCTGGCTCGTGACGATCGAGTGCTGTATCTGGCGCCAGCGAGATTCCAATCGGGCCTCCGGTCAGATTCGGGAGATCGCGGGGATCACGTCAGCTTGACGAACGCCTTCGCGTCGGACCACTGTCCCCGCTCGTAGAGGTATCGGGTCGCCTTGTCCACGACGATCTGCCCGTCGTCGGGCGAGACCGTGATTTCGGCCCGCTCGAGCGGCCGCGGCGCCGGGCCTTCGAAGTTGATGCCCGAAACGTAGTAGCCCGAACCGTGGCAGGGGCACTTGAACTTGTTCTGCGCCGGCAGCCAGTTGGGCGTGCAGCCCAGGTGGACGCAGACAGCCACGAGAGCGTAGATCGAGTCGGTGTTGCGGACGATCCACACCCCGTATTTCTCCTTCCACCGCTCGTCCACCCCCGGCGCGTAGGTGGACGGGTCCCCCGCCTTGAAGCGGGTCGGGGGCTCGAAGAGGACGTTGGGAAAGAGGAAACGCACGGTCGCCGTCAGCCCCGCCGCGGTCGCGGCGGCGAAGCCGACCCACGCGAGCGCCATCCATTTGAGGGCGGAGCGCCGCGTCACCCCGTCCGGGGTGACGTCGGCATCGGGCGGCGGCTCGATCTGTCGCTCGGGAGTCGACATCCCTGGGGAAGGGAGCCTATCAGACGGTCCGGCGCCGCTCAAGCCGCGGCGCACGCCGGCGAAGCCTCACGAGACCTTCGCTCCGATCGCCGCGATCGCCTCGCGCGCCGCGGCGCGAACGCGCAGATTCGGATCCTCGCGCGCGACCTTTTCGAGGAGCGTCAGGCTGTCCCTGTCACGGAGGAGCGCCAGGGCCTTCGACGCCCCGACCATGGCCGTCTCCGCCTGCTCGGCCGAGAGCGTCGCCTGCCGGTTGAGCGCCTCGCGGTCGAGCATCGAGCGAAGCACCGCCAGGCCCGCGCCGTCTCCGAGCGACGCGAGCGCGATCGCGGCGTTCCATCGAACGTCGGCGACCGGATCGCCGAGCAGGACCTCGAGCCGGGGCGCGGCGGAACGGTCGCCGAGCTGCCCCATCACGTACGCCGCCATCTTGCGCATCCCCGCGTCCTCGGAGCTCGAGGCCTCCGTCACGGCCGGGAGCGCGCGCGCGTCTCGGATCCTCCCGAGGGCCCAGATCGCGTAGAGACGCGTGTCGGGGTCGGGATCCTTCGCGGCCGTGAGCAGCGCCTCGACCGCCTGCGGCTCTCCGAGCTTCCCGAGCACGAGGGCGAGGTAGCGGCGCACGGGAACGTCATCGGCCCGCGTCGAAGAGAGGGACGTGAAAATTCGGAGCGTTTCGGACGCGAGCGCGGCGCGCTCGGGCGCCTCCAGGCTCGGAAGCGAGCGCGAGAGCTCGAACGCCGCCTGCCAGCGGCGGCTGGCGGTGCCTCCCCGCACCTCCTGAAGGTAGTCGGCGGGCGTGCGCCGTTCGAAGGTGATTCTCGAGAAGAGCCAGAAGACGCCGACCGCCGTCCCGACGACGAGCAGCGGCAGGAGGAAGAAGCGAAATACTGTTCCGCCTCCGCCTCCCCCGCTCTCCTCCGGCGCGGGCTCCTCCTCGGGAGGCCGCTCTTCGGTCACAGGACGGGAAGGTATCGCTTGGCCTGCGTGATCGGATTGGGAACGAAGATGGCGTCCTTCTCGCAGACGGTCTCGCAGAGCCGGCAGGAGACGCAGGGTGCCGCGTCCACTTCCGCGATCTTGTGGAAGGTCTCGTGGAGCGGGTCGTCGATCAGGTAGATGCAGTCGAAGGGGCAGATGTCGATGCAGAACTCGCAACCCGTGCAGAGGTCGCGGTCCACGATCGCCTTGGGGATGTCGCGGGGCTTGACCTTCTCGACGAGCTCCCCCTTCTGATCCTGGATGCAGGAGACGGGGCAATATCGAGCACAGACCGAGCAGTCGATGCAGCGGTCCGCGTGGATGACGTACTTCTCGCTCTTGTCGCCCGTGATCGTGTGCGTGGGGCACTTGATCTCGCACACCCCACAGCCGATACACGTTTCCGTGATGAAGTGAGGCATCTTCTCGCTAATCGCCCGGCAGAAAGGGCCTTTTCCCTCGGCTCGGACTGAGAAAAAATATCACAGGCTCCCGGCCGAGGCGGAACATTTCGCTCACGCCTGCGTTGGGAGCCTGCGGGGAGAGTCACATGAGGGAAATCCGGGCCGTCGTCGCGGGCCTCGTCGTCGTGGTCCTGATCGCCATGGCCTGGTCGCTCTGGCAGCGCCCGGCCAAGGAATTCCACAAGATCAAGGGATACCGCGTCGAGATCCAGAAGGAAGAGGGGGGAACCCGCAAGCACGTCAGCTTCACGATCCCGATCGTCACGGTCGCGCGAATCGCTTCCTTCCTTCCGATGGGCATTCACGGCAACTGGGACGCGGACTGGGGCAAGGGCGACGTGACGGGCAAGGACATCCTCGACGCCGCCCGCGAGAGCGCGCCCGGGAAGCCCGGAGTGATCGAGCGAAACGGCAACCGGATCGAGGTCCAGGCCGACGGCTTCGCGCTCGACATCACTGTCAAGGACGACTGGGGAAAGTCGGTCAAGGTCCGCGTCCCGAGGAGCCTCGTCGAGAGCTTCACGGAGGGGCACGGCCTCTCGGTCAGGGAAGTCCTGAAGAAGCTCGACGAGCTCGGGCCCGGCGACGTCGTCCGCGTCGAGGACGGCGACAACGAGGTGACGATCACGGCCGAAGCGAAGTGAAGAATTGAATCATTGGGGGATTGAGGCATTGAAACATTGCCCGCGAGCGACGACCCGATGAACCAATGACTCAATGATCAATTCTTCGGGCGTATGCTCGCCCTGTGCCCAACCGGCTGGCGCGCGAATCGAGCCCTTACCTCCTCCAGCACAAAGACAACCCCGTCGACTGGTACCCCTGGGGCCCGGAGGCCTTTTCTCGCGCGCGTTCGGAGGGCAAGCCCGTCTTCCTCTCGATCGGCTACTCGACGTGCCACTGGTGCCACGTCATGGAGCACGAGTCGTTCGAGAACGAGCGGGTGGCGGAGGCCCTGAACCGCGACTTCGTCGCGATCAAGGTGGATCGCGAGGAACGGCCCGACGTGGACGACGTCTACATGGCGGCGGTCCAGGCGATGACGGGCTCGGGCGGCTGGCCCCTCTCCCTCTTCCTGACCCCCGAGGGGAGGCCCTTTTACGGCGGAACCTACTTCCCGCCGGAGGACCGCTGGGGCCGCCCCGGGTTCCGGACCGTGCTCGCGTCGATCTCGAAGGCCTGGAAGGAGCAGCCCGAACGGCTCGAAGAGTCGGCCGGGGAAATGCTCCGGCACCTCGAAGCGATGGCGCGCGGGCTGCCGGGGGGAGAGAGCGTCGGAGCCGAGGCGCTCGCCCGGGCGGTCCGCGAGATCCGCGCGGACTTCGACGCGGAGCACGGCGGCTTCGGAGGAGCTCCGAAGTTTCCCCCGACGATGCGGCTCGAGCTCCTGCTGCGATGGGAGCGGCGGTCGGGCGAGGCCGCCGCCCGCGCGATGGTCGAGACGACGCTCGAGAAGATGGCCGCCGGCGGAATCTACGACCAGATCGGCGGCGGTTTCCACCGCTACAGCGTGGACGAGCGGTGGCTCGTGCCGCACTTCGAAAAGATGCTCTACGACAACGCCATGCTGGCGAGGGTCTACCTGCTCGCGGCGCGCGTCTCCGGGCGGGACGACTTCCGCCGGGTCGCCCGCGAGACGCTCGACTATCTCCTGCGGGAGATGACCCCGCCGGGGGGCGGCTTCTTCGCCGCCCAGGACGCCGACTCCGGAGGCCGGGAAGGGACTTTCTACGTCTGGAACCCGGAGTCCGTGCGCGAAGCGGCCGGCGCCGAAGCGTCTCCGATCATCTGCGCCCGCTACGGCGTCACGGAAGCCGGCAACTTCGAGGGGGGAGAGACTGTTCTCTCGGTCGTCCGTCCGGTGAGCGATCTCGCGAGCGAGTTCGGGCGGAGCGAGCGCGAGATCGAAGATCTCCTCTGCGACGGGAGGCGGAGGATGTTCGCGGCCCGGGCCGAGCGCGTGGCGCCCGGCACGGACGACAAGCTCCTGACGGACTGGACGGCGCTCGGGATCTCCGCGTTCGCCCTCGGCGCGAGGCTCTGCGCGGAGCCGCGGTACGAGAGGGCCGCGGTCGAGGCGGCGGATCGGATCCTCGGCCGTTGCCGGAGCGGCGGGCGGCTCCTCCATCGCGAGCGAAACGGGCGCGCCGACATCCCCGGGTTTTCGACCGACCATGCCTTCCTCGTCGAGGCGCTCCTCGACCTCTACGAGGCGACCTTCGAGCCCCGATACTTCCGCGAAGCCGTGGCACTCCAGGCCGAGCTCGACCGCCTCTTCTCGGACCCGCGCGGCGGCTACGCGCTCGCTTCGGAGGCACACGACGGTTTGATCCTTCGCCCGCGCGAGCTCTACGACGGCGCCGTTCCCTCCTCCAACTCCGTCTCGGCTTCGAACCTGCTGCGGCTCGCCGCCTTCACCGGGGAGAGCCGCTATCGCGAGCGGGCGGAGGCGATCTTCGCGGCGAGCTCCGGCTATCTGGCGCGCGCTCCGCTGGCGCTCCCCCGGATGCTCTGCGCGCTCGACTTCGCGACGGCGCGGCCTCGGGAGATCGTCCTCGCCGGAGACCCCGGAAGCCCGGACTTCGACGGCCTGCGCGCCGCCGCGGATCGGAGCGCGGACCTCAATCGCGTCCTCGCGCACGCCGACCGGAAGGAGACCCTCTCGGATCTCGTCCCCCCGCTCTCGGGCCGCGGCGCCTCCCACACCGGGGCCCGCGCCTACGTGTGTCGCGACTCCGCCTGCGGGCTCCCGATCTCCGACCCGGCGGAGCTCGAGGCGCTCCTCGATGGCTGATTCGGGCTCCCGGTTCCGCGTCGTCGGGCAGGGAGAGCCGCCGCCCCGCCGCCGGCGGGGGCCCGGCATCGCGGTCCTCCTCGTCCTGATCTACGCGCTCGCCTTCGGCGCGGCGCTCTGGATCTTCTGGAGTCGGGCACGCCGCGACCGCGCGGCGACGCTCCCGCCGCCGAGCGCCGCCGCTCCGGCTCCGGACCGGACGGCGCTCACGACCGGCGAAGGGATGCTCCCCGCGGCCCGGGCGGAGTATCTGCGCGAGCTCCAGCGGGACATTTGCGACTGCGGCTGCGGCCGCACCCTCCAGGACTGTCTCGCGGCCGACCGCAAGTGCGCGCGCAGTCCCGAGCTCGCCCAGCATCTTCGCCGGAAGCTCGATTGACGAGGCGGCCGACGGGGCTTCTCTTCGACGAAGCCTTTTTGGCGCACCGCGCGCCCTACGAGCACCCGGAGCACCCCGGTCGGCTGACGGCGATCCGCGCCCGCCTCGAGAAGGAGGGGCTCTTCCACGCGTGCGAACGCGTGCCGGCGCGCGAGGCGACCGACGAGGAGCTCCTCGCGATCCACACCGCGGAGCTCCTCGCCGTCGTCGAGGCGACGTCCCGGCTCGAGTTCGATGCAGCTCGACCCGGACACGTACACCTGTCGCGACTCGGCGCGCGCGGCGCGCCTGGCGGCGGGGGGCCTCGTGGACCTTTCGCTCTCGGTCCTCGCGGGGAGGCTCGAGAACGGCCTCGCGCTTGTGCGCCCTCCGGGCCACCACGCCGAGGCCGACCGCGCCATGGGGTTCTGCCTCTTCAACAACGTCGCCGTGGCCGCGGCGGCGGCCCGGGGCGCGGCCGCGCGCCGCGTGCTGATCGTGGACTGGGATCTCCACCACGGCAACGGCACGCAGCACACCTTCTGGAACGATTCCGACGTCCTCTATTTCTCGACGCACCAGCACCCCTTCTATCCCGGCACCGGCGGCCTCGACGAAGTCGGCGGCCCCGACGCCCGCGGCCGAACCGTGAACGTGCCCTGGCCGCCCGGGTGCGGCGACGCCGAGTTCCTGGCGGCCTTCGACCGGCTGTTGCTGCCGATCGCCCGGCGATTCGACCCCGACCTCGTCCTCGTTTCGGCCGGCTTCGACGCGGCCGCCGGAGACCCCCTCGGTTCGCTCCGGGTTTCGCCGGACGGATTTGCCGCCATGACATCGCGCCTGGCGGCGCTCGCTTCGGGCCGGCTCGTCCTCGCGCTCGAAGGCGGCTACAACCTCTCGGCGATCGCGCGCTCGGCCGAGGCGTGCGTGCGCGTCCTGCTCGGCGAAGAACCGCCGGGCGAGGCCGACGCCGCCCCGCCTGCGCCGGCGGCTCGCCGGGTGCTGGAGAAGGTCATCGGCGTTCAACGCCCCTTCTGGCCCGACGCGCTCGCCGATCCGGCCTGACGGAGAAGACGTTCACGAGGGGTTCACGCGCCCTCCTCTAGCCTCCCGCCTCGCATGACTCGAGGCCGGAGACTTCTCGGGCGCATCCTGGCCGCCGCGGCGGCCCTGCTGCCGGCCTACGCGGCGTTCGCCTACGTGGTCGTGCCGGCCGCCTGGTCGCGCCACCAGAGGCGCGCCGGCGACCTTCCGGGCGTCACGTACACCGCGGAGCGGCTCCCGGCCGATCCCCTGAACGTGGCGCTCGTCGGCACGGGGGAGGAGCTCCTCGAAGCGATGCGCTCCGCCGGCTGGTCCGCCGCGGACGCGATCACGCTCCGCTCGGGGCTGCGGGACGCCGGCAGCATCGTCTTCCACCGACCCTATGCCTCGGCCCCCGTGAGCACACACTTCCTCTGGGGACGGTGTCAGGACGTGGCTTTCGAAAGGATCGTCGGGGGAAGCCCGCGCCGGCGCCACCACGTGCGTTTCTGGCGCGCGGCCGGATCCGTCGGAGACCGGGAGGTTTGGATCGGCGCCGCGTCCTACGACCGCGAGCTCGGGTTCTCCCGCTACACCGGAGAGGTCGTCCATCACATCGACGAAGACGTGGACGCCGAGCGGTATGTGCTCTTCGAGGACCTCGGCCGCGCGGGCCGGCTCGGAGACGTCTCGCGCGTCCCCGGATTCCGCCCGGCGGGCTCCGGCGTCAATGGCGCCGGGGACGCCTATCGCACGGACGGCGCGCTGCTCGTGGGGGAGCTCGCGCCGGAGGGGCTCAGTCGTCCAGCCGGGTCGCGCCCTCGATGAGGTCGGTCAGGTCGTAGGAGCCGGTCGCGAAGTGGAGTGTCAGCGCTCCCTCGAAAAACTCGGTCCGTTCGAGGGAGAGATCGACGCCCGCGGGCATCCATTCGTTCAGGTTCACGACCATGATGCGATCTTCCGCGTAGTAGGTGAGCAGGCCCGGCGGCGCCTTCTGGACGAGGTACGTCAGGAGCTGGTCCGGGATCGGAATGAACGAGAGGGCCTGCACCCGGTCGAGCACGAAGGCGAGGAAGCCGTCCTTCAGGCGCAGCTGCGACACCGTCGCCTTGGCCGAGAGGGGCACGCCGAACCGGTGGACGACGAGGGTGACCGCGAGCTCGCCCGGCGTCACCTCGACGGTCAGGTCGGAGAGCTCCGGGATCTCGTCGACGGCGCGGTGAACCAGAACGTTCAGGGTCCGCTCAGAGAAGGTCAGGGCCAGGCCGCTCCAGGTGACCCGGTGACCCTCGGGCTCCTCTCGGGGCGGCGGCAGCTTCGGCGCCGTCGCGGATGGACTCATGGGAACTCGCCGCTCATTCTACCGCCCGCGGCATGGCACTTGGGTGGACTGTCGGCCGCGGCGGTCGCTTCGCGACCGGCGGCCGAGAGGTCTAGCCGTCCACGGCTCCGGCCGGTCAAGCCAGGTAGGCCAGTGCGAATCCGATCTGCGCGTCAGGCCGCGGCGGTCGCTCCGCGACCGGCGGCCGAGAGGTCGAGCTCACCGTGGCGACTGATCCATCAGACCAGATACGCCAGCGCGAAGCCCATTTGACCCGCCATGAGCAGGAGATACATGTGGGTCCAGGCGGGATGGTTCTCGGTCGACGCGAGCTCGTCCGGATTCTTGAGCAGGAGCCGCGCCGCGTAGGCGCCCCAGGCCGCGAGCAAGAGCCCCAGGGCGACGAGCAGTGGGCGGTTCCCGGTCAGCAGAGGCTCGGCGGGATTCCCGGGATCGGGCAGCCAGGCGAAGAGCGGGATCAGCAGCCACGGCAGGACGAAGAAGGGCGCGATCATCCGGGCGGCTCGCCGGACGCCGAATCGGATCGGCAGCGTGATGCAGCCGTGCGCGCGATCCCCCTCCATGTCGGAGAAGTCCTTGGTGGAGGTCGCCCCGAGGAGGAAGAACGCGAAGATCGCGCCGATCGCCCAGGCTTCCGAGTGCCAGACGGCCGCGACGAAGGACCAGCCGGCGACCTTCAGGAGGCCGCCGCGCGTGACGGCGATCGTGAAGTTCGCCCAGAACCAGTGCCTCTTCGAGCGCCCGAAAGCCCGGAAGGAGTAGACGAAGGTCGCGAGCGCGCCGATCAGATAGATGAAGAACGCCGCGTGCAGACGAAGCGGTGCGGCGAGACGATCGGCGAAGGACTCGTGCGGAAACGGAACGACGATCCACGTGGGCACGATCGCAACCACGTACAGCCCCGCCGCCACCGCCCACGCGCGGCGGATCGAGACCTCTCCGGTCACGAGGGGCCGGTCCGGCTTGTTCTTTCGGTCGATCTCGAGGTCGGCGATCTGGTTGACGATGTTCGAGGCGGCGTTCATCGCCGAGGCGCAGAGCGAACCGATCGCGACGGTCAGGACGACCGCCCAGGTCACGCGCCGCGACGGATCCGGATTGTGGGCGGAGCCGAAGGCGCAGACCGCCCCCGACACGATCCCGAGGAGTGGCGGCAGGAGCGTGAAGGGCCGCGCGAGGCGGAGGTAGCGCTTCAACCGTTCATCCCCCCTCGACCGGGAGATACAGCGATCCCTTCGCCAAACTCGCGGCGATCTCGACGGCGACGAGCGCGCCGACGAACGTGTTCAGGCCGTTGGCGAACTCGTGATCGAGCCGGAAGCCGAATCGCCGCCCGAGGTCGTTCGCGACGCTCTCCGCCAGGGCTCCTCCGAATCCCGCGACCGCGACGATCCAGACGGCAGCCGCCGAGAGGAGCCCGGTCGCGGCGCCGAGGAGACCGATCGCGGCCGCGCCCAGCACTGCCGCCACGAGACCCGGCCCCGAAACCGCGCCCGGAGCGCCCACGGGGAGGGGCGTCCCGGAGAGCGGCGACCGGGGGCGCTTCCCGTAGAGGCTCCCGAACTCGGTCGCCAGCGTGTCGGCGAGCGCCGCCGCGAAGCAGGAGGCGAAGACGAGACCCCACTGCCTCTGGTACCCGGAGAGCGCCGCGATCGCCACGGCGACGAGGCAGTTGGCCGCCACGTGCTCGGCGCCGCGGCGCCCCTTCTTCGCCTGCGCCGTGCCGCGCTTCTCCTTCTCGCGATACCCGATCTTCGAGGCGATCGTCCCGGCGAGGAAGAAGCCCCAGAGAACGGCATAGGCCGGCCAGCCGCCGGCGGCGAGGATCGCGGTCCCGACCGCGCGCTCCGGCCACCGCGCCCGAGACCGTCACGGAGCGGGCGAAGTACGCCAGGCCCGCCACCGCCGCGTTGACCGCGAGAGCGATCGCGAGACCCGGCGCGGCCGGTCGGGTCGCCGCGGGGTCGGCCAGGCAGATCCAGGCCAGGGCGAAGGCGACGGGAGGCGCGGCCACGAGGTTGTCGTCGATTCCGGCGGAGAGCGATTCGAGGAGGGCGAAAAGGAGGGAACCGGCGACGAGGAGCGCGACCGACTCGAGCGCGAGATCGCGCGCCGAAACGAAGCGGAAGACCGCGACCGAGGCGGCGGCGCCGACCGCCCAGTCGGCGAAGAGGCCGATCCAGGTCTTCTCCCCGTTCCAGGGGAGGCGCGGCCCGCCGACGAGCCGGCCGAAGATCGAGGCGGCCGGGTCGCCGAATGCCATCATGGCCCAGATCGACGCGGCGATCGGGAGATACCGGCCCCGAAAGACGAGGAGGAGGAGGAGGACCGACGCCGGGTAGGCGACGATCCCGACGTCGAGCCGCCGCGCCCCGTCGCGGTAGATCCCGCGCCCGAAGCGCGGCAGCGCGAAAAGGTTGAAGAGGAGGGCGGCGAAGGCGGCGAGCGCCGCCTCCCGCCAGTCGAGCCAGCGCAGCGCCAGGGCGAAGAGGCCCATGCCCGCGTGGATTGCCTTGCGCTTCCACTCGGAGGCGGAAAGCTTCACGCCGGGGGTCTCTTGCGCGACGAAAGGTACTCGACGAGCGGATCGCGGAAGTGCCGGATCACGCGACCCGTCGTCCGCTCGTACTTCCCCGTATCGAGCACGGAGTACGCGGGGCGCCGGGCGGGGCGCCCGAGAGAGGCGGAATCGATCGGCACGATCTCGACGCGCGGATCCCCCGCGATCGTCACGATCTCCCGCGCAAGCTCGAACCAGGACACCTCGCCCCGGTTGGCGAAGTGGAAGGTCCCCGCGGCGCCGTGCTCGAGCAACGCGAGCACCGCGGCGGACAGGTCCGTCGTCGCCGTCGGGCGGCCGCGCTGATCGTCCACGACGGTCAGCGTGCGGCGGCCTTCCGCGACCTGCTTCAGGATCGCTTCGACGAAGTTCCACCCGGCGATCCCGAAGAGCCAGGACGCCCGCACGACGAGGCCGCTGGCCGCGCTCAAGACCGCCTCTTCACCCGCGAGCTTCGACCGGCCGTAGGCGGAGAGCGGAGCGGGAGGGTCCTCTTCCAGGTAGGGAGCCGTCTTCGTCCCGTCGAAGACGAAGTCGGTCGAGATCTGCACGAGGCGCGCCGCGCGCGGCCGACAGGCGGCCGCGAGGATCTCGACCCCCCGGGCGTTCACCGCGAAGGCGCGCGGGTCCGTCTCCGAGGCGTCCACTTTCGTGAAGGCCGCGCAATTCACGACGATCTCCGGCCGCGTGTCGCGGAACGCGCTCGCGACCTCCTCCGGACGCGTGATGTCGAGCTCCGACTTCGGGCGCGCGAACACCTCGTAGCCGGCGCCGACGAGCGCCGGCACGAGGTCGGCTCCGAGCATCCCCGAAGCGCCGGTCACGAGGACGCGCTGCTTCGGGCGAAGCGAAGGCCGGGGCGCGGCGATGACCTCGGGCAGCGACTCGAGGGGAGCGACCGCCGTGTCGCTCAAGAGTCCCGAGGGCGAGGGGTGAAGGGGGAGGCGGGAAAAGCGGCCCACTCGGGCTTTCCGGTTCCCTTCGCGAGTCCTTATCCGGCCGGTTTGGCGTGGGCGGTCGAAGTGGCCAGGCGCTCCGCGTACTGCGTCCGATAGAAGGCGCGGTACGCGGCGTCCTTCTCCTTGACCGGCCGCCACCATTCCGGATGATCACGGTACCAGCGGATCGTCTTCGAGAGCCCTTCGGCCAGAGGGGTGCGCGGCGAGAAACCGAGGCGCGCGAGCTTCCCGGCGTCGAGCGAATAGCGGCGGTCGTGCCCGGGCCGGTCGTCCACGTAGCGGATGAGGCTCATGGGCTTCCCGAGCTCCGCGAGGACGCGGCGGGTGATCTCGATGTTCTCCACTTCGTTTCCGCCGGCGAGGTTGTAGGTCTCTCCGGGCACACCGCGGTCGAGCAGGAAGTCGATCGCTTCGGCATGGTCCTCGACGTAGAGCCAGTCGCGCACGTTGCGGCCGTCGCCGTAGAGCGGGAGCGGCTCGTCGTCGAGCGCGTTGGTCACGAAGAGGGGAATCAGCTTCTCGGGGTACTGATAGGGGCCGTAGTTGTTCGAGGCCCGCGTGACGACGACCGGCATCCGGTAGGAGGCCCAGTACGAGAAGGCGAGCCGGTCGCCGCCGGCCTTCGAGGCCGCGTAGGGGTTGCGCGGCTTCAGAGCCGACTCTTCGGTGAAGGAGCCTTCGGCGATCGTCCCGTACACTTCGTCCGTCGAGATCTGGATGAACTTCTCGATGCCCCGGCGCCGCGCCTCCTCGAGCAGGACGAAGACGCCCCGCACGTCGGTCTCGATGAAGGAGGCGTCGCCGAGCAGCGAGCGGTCCACGTGCGTCTCCGCGGCGAAGTTGACGACGTGCGTGCACCCCTCCATCGCCGCGCCGACCGCGTCCGGATCCGCGATGTCCCCCTTCACGAAGCGGTAGTTGGCGCGGCCCGACACGTCCGCCAGGCTCGCCGGGTTGGCGGCGTACGTCAGCTTGTCGAGATTGACGATCGACACCGAGTCGCCGCGGGCCGAGAGCACGCGGCGCACGAAGTTCGAGCCGATGAAGCCGCAGCCTCCGGTGACCAGGAGCTTCACAGGATCCCGATCTCCGAGTTGTCGCCGATCAGGAATCGGTGGACGCGAGGCCTCTCGGCTCCCGGGTGGATCCGGACGTTGGTCCCGATCAGGGAGTCGGCGATGCGCCCCGGGATCCTCTCGATGCGCGAGCCCTGGAGCACGATCGAGTTCTCGATCTCGCACCGCTCGACGTAGCAGCCGGCGCCGATCGACGTGTAGGGCCCGACGAACGCGTCGCGGATCTCCGCCCCCGCGCCAACGATCGCCGGGCCCCGCACCGTCGAGCACGCGACCCTCGCTCCGGGCTCGATGACGACTTTTCCCTCGACGCGGCTGCCCGAGTCCACGTTCTCGAGCCCCCGGGCTGTCGAACGTGTCGAGGATGATGCGATTGGCTTCGAGCATGTCCTCGACCTTCCCCGTGTCCTTCCACCAGCCGGTCACCAGGTGGGGATGCACGCTGCGGCCGTGATCGATCAGCCACTGAATGGCGTCCGTGATCTCGAGCTCCTGGCGGGCGGAGGGCTGGATCGCCCGGACGGCTTCGAAGATGGTGTCGTCGAACATGTAGACGCCGACGAGCGCGAGATTCGATTTCGGATGCTTCGGCTTCTCCGTCAGGCGGACGACGCGGCCGTCCTCGAGCTCCGCGACTCCGAACTGCTCCGGGTTGCCGACCTTCGCGAGCAGGATCTGGGAGTTGATGCCGCGCCGGCGATAGTCGTCGACGAGAGCCGTGATCCCGTCGGCGATCACGTTGTCGCCGAGGTACATGACGAAGGGCTCTCCCTTGAGGAACTCTTCGGAGATCAGGACCGCGTGCGCGAGGCCGCGGGGCGAGTCCTGGGGGATGTAGGTGATCCGCGCCCCGAAACGGGAGCCGTCTCCCAGGGCCTCCTCGATCTCGGCCCGCGTCTCGCCGACGACGACCCCGAGCTCGCGGATTCCGGCGGCGACGATCGCCTCGATCCCATAGAAAAGAACGGGCTTGTTGGCGACGGGCACGAGCTGCTTGGCGCGCGTGTGGGTCAGCGGCCGCAGGCGCGTGCCCTTGCCTCCCGAGAGGATGAGTCCTTTCACTGGGGAGGAATCATAGCGGAGGGCCGGGGCTCAGAAGAGGCTCGGGTTCAACGCGCCGTTGACGTCGAGCAGCGTGCCGATGTCCTTCAGGTTCACGACGAAGCGCACGTCGTTTCGCCGGTTGCCGGGAAGGCGGAGCTGGCGCAGCTCGAGAAAGAGGGTGTAGCAGGAGCCCTTCCAGGTCAGGAGCGACCGGTCTTCCAGCACCTGACCCAGGCGGACGTCGTAGTTGACCTCCGCGTCCAGGCGGAAGGGCCCGAAGACGTCGAGGCCGCCCGCGACGCGGAGCTGGTCGGTGTCGGCGGATGGCGCCCCGGGCGCGACGACGGGGCGCCCCGAGAACCACGTCGCGGACAGGAAGTTGCGACCGCCAGGCCAGCGTTGGCCGCGATCGTCGACGAGACGAGCTGCCCCGCCCTGCGTGTCGTAGGAGAGGCGCCCGTCGAAGCTGAAGAGGGTCCCGGGGGTCACGCGCAGCGCGGCCTGGACGGGGCCCTCGTTTCGGAAGGCGGCGATCGAAGACGACGCTGCCGAGGACGACCTGCGGGGCCTCGAAAGCGTACGTCTGCGAGATCTCCAGCGAAGCGATCTCCGTCGCCGAGCCGGCCTTCGCGTCGGCCGGGCGCGCCAGCAGACGGTTGACGATCGCGTAGGTGACCTGGTTCAGGCCGAGCTGCGTGTCGATGTCGTCGAAGACGGGGATGCGCCCCGGTTCGTTGACGTCCGAGACGAACTGGTAGTCGACGCGCGGCTCGATGACGTGCTTGAACTTCCCGAACGGGCCGATCGAAGCCGTCGTAGATGCGGGAGAAGGAGGGCCCCACGATCGAGACGCCCGCCTCGCCGTAGGCGCGCACCGCCGTCGAGCCCTCGAAGCTCGTCTGGAGGGCGTCGGTCGTCGAGTTGGTGTAGCCGGTCCACCGGCCGCCGGCGGTCGCGGTCACCGACAGCCACGGCACGCTCTTCCACGGGAAGGAGAAGACCGGGTGCAGATCGAGGCGGCCGTAGCTGCCCCGCAGCTCCGTGCTCATGCGGTTGATGAAGAGGTTCGAGATCGAAGCCTGGACCGAGAGGTAGACGGGGCTCCCGCCCACCTCCGACGTGCGCCGGTAGTACTCGAGCGTCGGCATCCGCTCCTGGAGCACCGTCGCGCCGAGAAACGTCTCGGTCCGCGTGAACCGGAGGTTCCAGGAGTTGACCCCCTCGTTCTTCGTCAGGAAGGCCCGGGAAGCGATCTCGCGCGGCCGAGGTCAGCGCGAAGGACCGCTCGTAGTCCTCCAGGTACTCGCGGTCGGAGTAGTCGCGAATCGAGACGACGGCGCGCATCCCCCACGGCAGGTCCTCCGAGACGTGGTCGAGCCGGATCTTCCAGCGGTTGCGGGTCTCGGTCGCGAGCACGCCGGGGCTCCCGTCCGGAAGGGTGCAGAACGTGCCCGTCGCGCCCGGGGAGATCGGCACGCAGACGGTCGCCTCGGTGTCGTGGACGAAGTACCCGAGGAAGACTCCCGCCGACTCCGACGACGGCGCCCAGCGGAACTCCTCCCCGATCCCGATCGTCCCGGAGGAGAAGAGGTCGACCTGGGTCGTCAGGTCCGTGGACTGCCCGGTCACCCAGTAGTGGGAGAGCCCCAGATACGCGCCGCGCCGCTCGGTGTATCCGATCCCCGGCACGAGCAGCCCGGAGACCCGCCCCGCCTTCGTCGGCCAGACCATGTACGGCGTGTAGAGGAGCGGCAGATCGCCGCGCCCGGAAGGCCACGTTCTTCATCTGCGCGTAGTCGTCGAGCGTGATCGTCGCCTCGCTCATCGTGAAGGACCAGTCGGGCTTCGGGACGTCGCAGGCGGTGAAGAGGCCGTGGTGGACCCGGTACGTCGCCTCGCCGATCTTGTCGATCGAGTCGGCCACGATGTGGTAGCTCGGCGGCAGGACGGCGGACGCCGTCTCGACGACGTCCCGGTCTTCGTATCGAGGTGGAAGACGGCGCGCTCCCCGGCGAGGCGCGTCGGACCCTGGTCGATGACGACGTGCCCCTCGAGCGTCGCGGTCTTCGTCGGGAAGTCGACCGCGCGCCTTGTCGGCCGCGATCTTGACGTCCTGGTACTCGATCCGGACGTCCTCGCTCCCCTCCCAGAAGACGTCCTTCTCGAAGCGCACGGGGCTCTTCGTGTAGAGGCGGACCTCGCCCCCCTTCTGCGGCGGCTGGAACTTGATCTGAAAGCTCGAGGTCTGCGCGGAAGCGCGACTCGAACGGGTCCCCCGAGGAGCCGACTGCTGGCCGCGAAGGCCGTCGCCGCGGCGAGGACGGACAGGATCGGGAGGAGAAGGGAGACCGGGGACGGAGGACGCCGGGAGACCGCGCCTTTCAACGATCGTCCGCGCCCGGGCAACGCGCTCCTCTACAGCTCCATCGCCTTCAACTTCGGCGACACGCGGAAGGCGGCCTTCGTCTTCGCGCGGACCTCTTCGACGTCGACGCCCGGCGCCGTCTCGACGAGGTCGAGACCCTCTCCGCCGGGCAGGACGTCGAAGACGCAGAGGTCGGTGATGATGCGGTGCACGCAGCGCCGGCCCGGTCAGCGGAAGGCGTGCAGCGCGTCGAGGATCTTCGATGCGCCCGCCCGGTTGGCGTGCTCCATCGTGACGACGAGCCGGCGCGCGCCCGCCACGAGGTCCATGGCGCCGCCCATCCCCTTCACCATCTTGCCGGGGATCATGTAGTTGGCGATCGATCCCTCCTGGTCCACCTCCATGGCGCCGAGCACGGAGAGGTCGACGTGGCCCCCCCGGATCATCGCGAAGGAGTCCGCCGAGGAGAAATACGAGGCGCCGGGCCGGATCGTCACGGTCTCCTTGCCGGCGTTGATCAGATCCGGGATCCACTTCGGCCTCGGTCGGATACGGGCCCGAGGCCCAGGATCCCGTTCTCCGACTGGAGCACGACCTCCATGCCGGCGGGGATGTGGTTGGCGAGCAGGGTCGGCATTCCGATGCCGAGGTTCACGGTGATAGCCGTCCCGGAGCTCCCGGGCGGCGCGGCGGATGATTCCCTCGCGATCGAGCATCAGGCTTTCTTGACCGTCCGGCGCTCGATCCGCTTCTCCCGCGGAGCGACGACGACCCGCTGCACGAAGACGCCCGGCGTGTGGACGCACTCGGGGTCGAGCGAGCCGACCTCGACCAGCTCCTCCACCTCGGCGATCGAGATCTTCCCGGCGGTCGCCGCCATCGGGTTGAAGTTGCGCGCGGCCTTGCGGTACACGAGGTTCCCCAGGCGGTCCGCCTTCCACGCGGCGACCATCGAGAAGTCCCCCACGATCCCGCGCTCGAGCAGGTACTCCCGCCCGTCGAAGACTTTCGTCTCCTTGCCCTCGCGCGACGAGCGTGCCCACGCCCGTCGGCGTGTAGAAGCCGGGAATTCCGGCGCCCCCCGCGCGCATCCGCTCGGCGAGCGTGCCCTGCGGCACGAGCTCGACCTCGAGCTCGCCGGAAAGGAACTGGCGCTCGAACTCGGCGTTCTCGCCGACGTAGGAGGACACCATCTTGCGGATCTGCCGCGTGCGGAGGAGGAGGCCCAGCCCCCAGTCGTCCACGCCGCAGTTGTTCGAGACGACGGTGAGCCCCCGCACGCCCCGCCGCACGAGGGCCGGAGATCAGGTTCTCCGGAATTCCGCAGAGCCCGAACCCGCCGACGACGAGCGTCGCTCCGTCGAAGACGTCGGCCACCGCCGCGTCGGCGCTCGCGACGACCTTGTCGATCATCTCGAGCGATGATACGGCATTCGATTGGGCGCTGGCGACGGCCGGGCAGGCGAGCCGCGGAGCCTAAACGGTCTCGACGAGCATCGCGGTCGCCTCGCCGCCGCCGATGCAGATGGCGGCGACGCCCCGCTTCTTCCCTTCGTGGCGGAGCGCGTGGATGAGCGTCGTCAGGATCCGTGCGCCCGAGGCGCCGATCGGGTGCCCCAGGGCGACCGCTCCGCCGCGCACGTTGACCTTCGCCGGATCGAGCGACAGCTCCCGGATCGCCGCCATCGCGACCGCGGCGAACGCCTCGTTGATCTCCCAGAGATCGATGTCGGAGACCCGGAGCCCGGTCTTCCCGAGCAGCTTCTGGATCGCGCCGACCGGGGCCGTCGTGAACCACTCGGGAGCCTGCGCGACCCCCGCGTGGGCCACGATGCGTGCGATCGGCGCGTGACCCTTCTCGCGCGCCCGCTCCGCCGAGGCGACGACGAGGGCGGCCGCGCCGTCGTTGATCTTCGAGGAGTTGGCCGCGGTGACGGAGCCGTCCTTCTGGAACGCCGGCTTCAACGTCGCCATCTTCTCGAGCGGGGCCGCGAAGGGCTCCTCGTCCTTCTCGATCTTCTCGGCCTCCCCCTTCTTGCGCGGCACCTCGACCGCGACGATCTCCTGCCCGGTCACGCAGCGGTTGGACGCGTCCTGGGCGCGGCGGTACGACTCCAGGGCGAAGGCGTCCTGCTCCTCGCGTGTGAACTTGTATTTGGCGACGCAGAGCTCGGCGCAGTTGCCCATGTGCGTGTCTTTGTAGGGATCCCAGAGCCCGTCCTTGATCATGGAGTCGACGAGCTGGGCGTTGCCCATGCGATAGCCGGTCCGGACGCGCTCGAGCAGGTACGGGGCGTTCGACATCGACTCCATCCCGCCGGCCACGGCCAGCTCGTACTCCCCCGCCTGGATCGCGTTCGAGGCGTCCATGACCGCCCGCATCCCCGAGCCGCAGACCTTGTGGACGGTGATGCACGGAACGGTGTCCGGGATCCCAGCGCCGAGCGAGGCCTGTCGGGCCGGCGCCTGGCCCTCCCCCGCCTGCAGGACGTTGCCCAGGATCACCTGCTCGACTTCCGTCGGCGCGACCCCGGCGCGCTCGAGAGCGCCCCGGATGGCGGCGGCGCCGAGCGCCGGCGCGGGAATGCCGGAAAGCTTGCCCAGGAAGGATCCGATGGGCGTTCGAGCGGCGGAGAGGATGACGATGTCTTTCATGGCCAAGCGATTCTAACGCTCGGGAGCGCGCGATTCTTCCGCCGGCCCGCGCGCGCGGCCGCCGCCGAACTGACTGACCCTTCTCCGTTTGCGGGGCGCGGGTCTTCGGCCGCCCGGAGCCCGGCCTCTCGGCGCCCGCGGATTCCGCTACTCTTTCCGGCGATGCGCGTCCTCGCGGTCGATTTCGGGGAAAGGAGGATCGGGCTCGCGACCTCCGACGCGACGGGCCGAATCGCGACCCCTCGGACGACGCTCGAGCGCCGCGACGACGCGCGGGCGGCGCTCGAAGATCGCTCGATTCTGCCGGGAGGAGGAGATCGAGATGGTCGTCTTCGGGCTGCCCCGCTCCCCCGACGGCGTCGAGTCCCCGTTCGCGGCGCGGGTGCGCTCCTTCGCGCGCAAGTTCGCCGCGGCCTCGCCGCTTCCCGTCCGGTTCCACGAGGAAACGCTCACGTCGTTCGAAGCGGCCCGGCGGCTGCCGGCCGGCGCCCTCAAGGAAGAGGTGGACCGCGTCGCCGCCGCCGTGCTCCTCGAGGACTTCCTCGAGCACGCGAAGGCGATTCCGTGAGCGCGGCCAAACGCCTCGTTCGCCTCGGCCTGCTCGCCGCGCTCCTCGCGATCACCGTCGCGGTGTGGCTCTACAACCGGCTCGAGCGGCCGGCGAGCAAGGGGCCTCCGTCGGCCGTCGTCCTCTATTTCCCCTCCGGCACTTCGACCTCGGCGATCTTCCGCCGGCTCGCCGACGAGGGGGTCATCGGCAACGCCCGGATCGCGGAGTTCTTCTACCGGCTCCGTGGGAGTGCGACGCCGCTGCAGGCGGGCGAGTACGAGTTCTCGCGGCCCACGCCCTTGGACGAGATCCTCGCGCGCATGGGGCGCGGCGAAGTCGTCCAGCACGTCGTGGTCGTGCCCGAGGGCCTGACGGCGGAGGAGACCTTCCGGCTGTTTCTCGATCAGGGGATCGGCACTCCGGAAGGCTTTCGCGTGGCGTTTGCGGACACGACCCTCGCTCCCGGCCTCGCGCCGGGCGCCCCGGATCTCGAGGGATTCCTCTTCCCCGACACGTACCGCCTGACGCGCTCGACTTCCGCTCGCCGGGTGGTCGAGCGAATGGTCGCGCAGTTCCGTCTCCACTTCACGCCGGAGCTGCGCGAGCGGGCCCGCACGCTCGGGTTGACCCCGCGTCAGGCCGTGACACTCGCGTCGATCGTCGCAGAAGGAGACCGGACTCGTTCGGCGAGAGCCGCCGTCGTCGCCGGCGTCTACTTGAACCGCCTCGAGCATCGGCATGCGGCTGCAGGCCGATCCGACGGTGACCTACGCCTTGAAGCGCGACGGCAGCGTGGAGCGGGATGCTCCACCGCTCCGACTACGCCTACGAGTCCCCCTACAACACCTATCTCTACGACGGGCTGCCGCCGGGTCCGATCTGCAATCCGGGGCTCGCGGCGCTGACCGCGGCCGTCCGGCCCGCACGGACGGAGTATTTCTACTTCGTCGCCGACGCATCCGGCGGGCACACCTTCTCCCGGACCTTCGAGCAGCACCTCCTGGCCATCGCCGCCAGCCGACGGCTGCGGGTCGAGGCCGGCGAGGGCGCGGCGGCGGGCGCGCCCGCCCCGTCCTCGAACTGAGCCTCCTCTTCCCGGCCGGGCCTTGACCCGGGGGGCCGGCCGGCCGACAATCAAAGGGACTTCCAAGGAGTTCGAAATCTGAACGCTTCGAGAGCCTCGGGCGAGGTCCGTCCGTGACGGAGTCCCTGCCGCGTCGTTTCGGATCGTACGTCCTGACGGCGCTCCTGGGCGAGGACGCGCTCGGCCGCGTCTACCGCGCCGTGCGGGAAGCGCCCGAGAAGGGTTTCGTGCGCCTGCGCGTCCTCGAGTCGGAGGAGATCTCCGAAGACGCGGTCCTCGACGCCATCCAGGAGAACGGCGAGATCCATTCTTTCCTGAAGAATCCCGCCATCGCGCGCGGGGTTCAGATGGATTCCGTCGAAGGCGTCCCGTTCCTCGCCTGGGCCGTCGAGAACGGGCGCACGCTCGATCAGCTCCTCCAACGCGCGCCCACGCTCCAGGGCCGCATCCCGATCGAGCATTCGCTCCTGATCGCGGAGAAGGTGGCGACGGCCCTCGAGCACGCCTACAACACGACGGTCGAGGGGGAGCGGACGCTCCACGGGCTCGTGTGGCCCGGATTCGTCTCGCTTTCCGACGACGGCGAGACGACGCTGACCGGCTTCGGCCTGGCGCCCGGTCTCCTCCCCTCGCGCGGCCGGTCCCGATTCGCGAAGGAGATCGCTCCGTACCTGGCTCCGGAAGAGCGCGCCGAGGGAAAGATCGGCAAGAACTCCGACGTCTATTCCGTCGGGGTCCTCCTCTTCGAGCTCCTGAACGGCCGCGTGCCGGCCGCCGGAGGCCCGGTCGCGGACCTCCTCGCCGTGGCGCGGGGCCCGTCGCCGCTCCCTCCCGAATTGACCGAAGTCCTGAAGATGTGCCTCTCGGACGCAGCCGCCCGCTACCAGTCGAGCGGCGAGCTGCGGCGCGAGCTGGGCAAGCTCCTCTTCTCCGGCCCCTACTCCCCTTCGACTTTCAACCTCGCCTACTTCCTGAACAACCTCTTCGCGGCGGAGATCGAATCCGAAACGCGCGAGCGCGAGAAGGAGGCCGCCCTCGACACGGCCTCGATCCGGGAAGTCGCGCGTCCGGTCGCCGAGACGAAGCCTCTCGCTCCAGCGCCGGCGCCTCCGAAGGCGGCCGCCAAGCCCCCCGCTGCCAAGCCGACGGCGGGCCCGGCCTCCGCTTCGGCGTCCGCGCCGGCCCCGGCCCGCAAGCCCGCCGGCCCCACGCCGACCACGGCGCCCAAGTTCTTGAAGCCGTCGGAGACGCGCCGGAAGACCGGCCTCGCGCTCGGAATGGGCCTCCTCCTCGTGGCGGCTGCGGCCGGGACCTGGTTCGTGATCTCGAATCGCACGGCCCCGCCGCTGCCCGTCCCGACCCCGGCGCCGACCCAACCGCCTCCCACGGCCACTCCCGAGCCCGGCCCGTCGACGGCCGCCATGACCTCGGCGCAGTTTCAGTCGGAGGTCTCGCGGCGCGTCACGGAGGAGATGAAGAAGATCGAGGAAGACGACCGGCGCCAGAAGGATGCGGAAACGGCCCGTCGGGCGCAAGTGGCAGCCACCGCCGCGGCGATCGCGGCCTTCACGCCGACCCCTCTGCCCACCGAGGCTCCCGTCGCGGCGCCCGAGCCGACGCGGACTTCCCCGCCCACCGCGACTCCCCTCCCGGCCAAGGAGATTCCGCCCACGATCCTCAAAGTCGTCAAGCCCATCTATCCGCCCGTCGCGCTCCAGGCCCGGATCGGCGGCCTCGTGATCCTGCGGGTCCTCGTCTCCGAGACCGGCCAGCCCCTCGAGGTCGAAGTCGTGCGCGGCGGCGCCGCCGGCCTGACGGAAGCGGCCGTGGCGGCAGTGAAGAAGTGGACCTTCGTTCCGGCGCGCAAGGCCGATGTCCCCGTGCGCGCCTGGACGACGGTGCCGATTCCGTTTGAGCCGTAGGGACTGGAGGGAGAAGGATTCAGGGGTCAGAATCCAGGAGTCAGGATGGAATCCTGACATCCTGAATCCCGAATCCTGCTCCTACTTCCTCGTTCCGTAGTCGATCGTCCGGATCTTCGGAAAAAGCGTCTTGAGGTAGTCCTCCATCAACTTGTCCTCGATCCAGGTGATCTCGGTCCCGTCGATGAAGTAGGTCGGCGTCGAGTTGATGCCGAGCCGGTAGCCTTCGTCCAGATCCCGCACGACGCGGGCGAAGCTCTCGTCGCGCAGGTAGCAGGAGAGGAATTCGGAGGTCGAGATCCCCTCGGCCGAGGCGGTCGAGACGGCCAGCTGATCGATGCCGCTGACGGTCATGCCTTCCTGAACGGCATACACCGCCTGCTTGAAGTGGAACATCGGCGCCGGTCCGGCGAACCGGAAGATGCAGTCGGCGGCAGATGCCGCCTTCATGGCCCAGACGTGCGCCAGCCAGAGCGGGAAGAACTTGTAGGAGCGCCGGACCGAGACGACGCCCGTGTTGGCCTCGAGGAGGCGATCCATCTGCAGCCCGCGGAACTTGCAGTACCCGCACTCCATGTCGGCATACTCGACGACCTGGACGCGGGCGTCGGCGGGACCTTCCGCCCGGCCGGCGGACAGGTCGATCATCCGGCGCCGCTCCGCGCGCGGGTCTTCGGTGTAGTCGAAGATGTTTCCCTGGAGAAACACTTTGCCGTCCGGCGTCACGAAGCCCGGCAGGCGCACCTTCGCGTAGCCCGTCTCGACTCCGATCGAGACCGCTTTCAACCCCGCCCGATCGCGCTCCGGCGCGAGCGCCGCGACGGCGGCCGTGCGGAAGAGCCCGGAGAGGTAGGTCGAGAGCCAGGCCAGGTCCTCGGAGCTTCGCACCGGCTTCGGCGTCTTGTTGGGGAGCACGTCTCCGGCGAAGAACCACTTCCCGTCCTCCGAGACGAGGACGACGCTGTCGCCCTCGAGCTTCTTGTAGAGGCCGGCCCGATGGACCTTGTAGGAGCGGAACCCCGGCACGCTCTTCTCGTTGGTACGCGAGATCGTGAGCTTCAATTCCGGGTCCCACGGAAGGTACTTCGTGAGATAGGCCTCGAGCGCCTTCTCCGCCGGACCGGCGGCCGGCGCGGGGGCGGCCGGGGTCTGGGCGCGGGCCGCCCCGGCGGCCGCAACGCCCGCGATGACCACTCCCCACACGAGTGTCGTTGTTCTGCGCTTCATTTCACTCCCAACTTTTCCGGGCCCGCGGGCGGCGGGCCCGAGTCTCACGATCCGGGAGGCGCTTTCTCGCCTCGCAGGAGCTTCAGGGACTCGATGACGCCCGGTTGCCCGGGCTTGATCGCGAGCGAGCGCTCGAAGAACGCGATCGCGTCCTCCCGGCGGCCGAGGCAGGTCTTCACGAGACCGAGGGCGTTCAGGGTCTCGGGGTCCTTCGCGGCCGACTCCACCGCGGAGAGGGCGGCATTCGCGCCCGGGCAGTCCCGAGCGCGGAAGCGCGCGAGCGCGAGCCCCGTCGCCAGGCGCTCGTTGGAGGGATACCGTCGCACGCCCTCTCTCCAGGAGACGCCTCTCGGCATCGTCCCGCTTCTCCGAACGATAGAGGGCCGCCCAGCGATCGACCGTCCCCTCCGGGTCCGGGTGCCCCGCCTCGATCGAGCGGAAGAGCCATTGCGCCGCTTCGGGGTATCGCCCGCCGTCGCGCTCGAGGATCGCCAGGTTGTACATCGGCGAATGATAGCCGGGACTCAGGGCGAGCGATTTTTCGAACGCCTTTCGCGCGGCCGCGCGGTCCTGGACGACCTCGCGCTCGTAGAGGCCCAGGTTGTTCCAGGCGCCTTCGGTCCGGCCGGGTGCGTCTCCCCCGGTCGCCTCGAGCGGCTGCGCTTCGCTGCGCGAGAGATACCCGAGGGCGAGCAGCTTCTTCGCGTATTCGCTCGCCTGTTCGGAGCTCATCTCCTCGGCCGCCACGCGGCGGATCGAGACGCCCGCGAAGAGGTCCTTGCGTGCCTGGGAAATCGGCCGATCGAGCGCCGACGCGATCGGACGCCCCGTCATGCGGACGTCGGCCGGAAGGCCGACCAAAGCGAGCACCGTGGGCGCGATGTCGAAGAGCTTCGCGCTCCCGCGCGTCGCGCTGCGACGAACCCCCCGGCCCCACAGGGCATACACCCCGTCGATGCGGTGCCAGGATCCGGCCGTGGCCCAGTTGAGCGAAGAGCGCTCGCACGGACGGTCGGATCCCCACCGGAATCCGTGGTCGGAGTGCACGAGCAGTGTGGCGCCGTCCTCGGCCGCGCGCTTCATCCACTGCCCCAGGATCCGGTCGACGGTCTCGTAGTAGGCGTCCACCGCCCGCGAGTAGCGCCGAAAGTCGTCGTCCGAGACGCACGACATCTTCGGCGGAACGTAGGAGGCGAAGACGTGGCCGACCTCGTCGGTCCCCTCGAAGTAGAGCGCCATCAGATCCGGGCGGGACCGGTCGTAGAGGTCCCGCCCGATGCGCTGATACACCCGCGTCGCCGAGAGGATGCGCGCGAGTGCGACGATCGGATTCTCCATGCCTTCTTCCGACGCGAGCGCCTGCGAGATCTCCCCTTCGGGCACGTCGAGAAACGCCCGGAGGTCTTCCTCGCGGATTCCCCCGTCGCGCGACACGACTTCGGCCACCCCCGCCTGGAGACCGGCCGGATAGGCCGCGCCCGCGAGAGGCAGCTTGCCGAAAAGAATCGGGCTCGCGCGGTCGGAGACGAAGAATCCCTCGACTTCCTCGGCCGGATGGGTCGCCCACCATCCGACGACTCCCACGCGGAGGCCCGCGGCGGAGGCGAGGTTCCAGACGGCGGGCACCGCGCGCGAGCGCCCCGAGATCGGGACCTTCTGGCCGGTCTTCGGATCGACCTCCTGAAAGTCGAGGACGTGGTGGACGTCGGGCCCCACACCGGTCGCCGCGGTGGTCCAGAGAACGGGAGAGAGGATCGGCAGAAAGCTCGAGAGGCGGCCGGAGGATCCTTCCTCGACGAGACGCCTCCAGTTGGGCATCTTGCCTTCCGAGGAGAGGCGGTCGAGGAGCTCCCAGTCGAGACCGTCGAGCCCGAGCCAGATGACGGGCGAGCGGCCGCCGGCGGGCCGCGGTGTGCGGGGCACGTCCGCCGCTTCGACGGCCGGCGGCGCAATGGTTTTCGGCGCCGCGGCCGGCTCGGTCCCCGCCGCGGTTTCGGAAGCCCTGCGGCAGGCGGGCGGCGCCGACAGTGTCGCGAGCGCCAGAAGAATCAATGAGATACGAGATCCTCGCCGCACGTCGCGAACCTTAACAGACGCGGAGGAGCCGGTCATCCCAAGAAGGATTCGGGATTCAGGATTCAGGATTCGGAATACAGGAGTCGGGACCGCTCAACGTTTCGCGATCGTCTTCGAGCGGTCGAGGGCAGTCAGGATGTTCGTGTCGCGCTGCAGGACGTTCTTTCCATAGCCGGACTTCGTCAGGAAGGTGAACTCGAGCTCGAGATCCGGGATCGCCTTCGGCAGGTTCGAGCGCTGGTAGTGCCAGACCTCCTTCCAGTTGGAAGAGGCGTCCAGGATCGAAGTGCCCGGCCCTGTGACCTGCGTCTGGCGCGCCGCGCGGTCCGTGTTCGAGCCCCCGGGGCCCGACGCCGCGTGGATCTCGGAGGGGGAATAGCGCGAGAGTCCCGGGTCGTCCGCGACGTCCTCCCCGGTCTTTAGCGGACGCCGCCCGCTGTAGCTCGGCGGGCCCATGAGGATGAAGACCATCCCGCGGTCGGTCAGACTCCCCCGGACCTCGTCCTGGACGAATCGCGAATCCGCGAAGGCGACGCGCTTGTCGAACTCCTCGCGAAACTCGTTGTCGGGCGTGTCGGGACGCGGATCCCGCGTTCTCCAGAAATTCGCGATGAGTTCCGAGCGGGATATCGGATCGACGAGCCCCTCGTAGTCCCGCCGCTCGTCCGGAGTCAGGAGCCAGCGCACGGGTCCGTCGGCCCAGTTTTCGCGCATACTTTCGTCGGCGTGGCTCATCGGCCGCGGAAAGGCGCGGTAGGCCATCGCCAGAGTGCCCGTCTCCTCGGGGCGCGAATCCCCGGGAGCCTTCGCGAGGTTCTTGCGCGCCGCCTCGATCGCGGCGATCACCGGCTTCGGATAGACGGCCGGGTCGAGCTCGGCTCCGGGCTGCAGGCGGAGAAACGCTTCGAACGCCGACTCCGCTTCCGCGGACTTTCCGAGGGCGGCGAGCGAGGCGCCCCGGTAGAAGAGGATTCCGGGCAGGACCGCTTCCCGCTGTTTCTCGAGGCCGGGGCGGGAGCTTTCGGCGTCGAGCCGCTCGAGAGTCGAGAGCGCGGCCGAATACGAGCCCAGCTTGAACTCCGTCTTCGCCTTCTGGAAGAGCTCCGAGAGAGAGGCCGTCGCGAAGAGGACGGAGACGAGCAGGGGGACGAGCGAGGCGACCATGGCGACCTCCGCCGTCAATCTACGGCCGGGCCCTCCGGAAAACAACGAGGGGGGCCCCCCGGGCCCCCCTCTTCGAACCGATGTCCCGACCCCTAGAAAGAAACCTTGAGCGCGAAGCGGAACAACCTCGGATCCTGCCGCGCCGTCGCGAGGCCGTAGTTCGAGTTGTTCTGCTCGTTGCAGTGGTTGCCGACCGGGTCTGCCTGCTGCGACGCCGAGCACGGGGCGAGGAAGAGGTTGCTGTATTGATCCGGAGTCTTCGGGTAGTTCGCGCCCTGATTGATCTGCCAGTTGTTGTCCACGTTGGTGATCGTCTGGCGGTTCAGGAGGTTGAACGCGTAGGCCTGGAGCGAGATCGTCGCCGCCCCGATCTGAATGGGGTACGAGAGCGAGAGGTTCATCTCGTACTGAGTCTCCAGACGTCCGGCGGAACCGTTGGGAACGAGGCTCGTCTGCGCGATGTAGAGCGAGTTGAAGTAGCCGTACTTCGAGAGCGGCGGCCCCGACTGGACGTAGCCCTGCAGGCCGATCGCCAGCTTGAAAGGGGTGATGTACGTCGTGTCGAGGCGGAAGTTGACCGGCCGGTCGAGATAGAGCTTGCCGTAGCGATTGCGCAGGAAGGAGTTGTAGTCGAAGTCGGCCGTGATGCCGGGGTCGGTCTGCACGTAGTCCTGCTTGACGCCGCCGTCGTAGTTGCCGCGCAGCGACGAGTAGACGAACGAGGCCTGCGCCCAGAACTTGTCGGTGAAGGTCTTGCGGGCGAGCAGTTCGATCCCGCGATAGAGACGGCGGGCCCGCGTGATCGTGCCCTGCGGCAGCAGGGTGTTGATCGGCTTGATGCCGCACTCGTAGGCGTTGCCGTCGAGGCCGTTGCAGCCGGTGAATTCGCCGCTCGCGAACTGGCCGTCGCCGCCCGGATTGGCGATGACGCACGTGTTGCCGTTGTTCTCGGGAGCCTTGGAGTCCGCGTCGCAGCGGTCCTCGACGGCCCGCCCGAAGCGGCGGTATTCGCCCTTGATGCCGATCGAGAAGGTCGGATCGAGGAGCATCTCGAAGCCGACGCTGAACTGATCCTGGACGATCCCCTTCAAGTTGTCGTCGTGCGGCTCGGCGAAGATGCCGCCCTGCGTGTGGGGCTGTTCGTGCCCGAGGACGTTCGGATCCTGGGTCACGTCGGCCGCCGTCGTGCCCGGATTGAAGTTGTAGGTCGTCACGAAGAGCTGCTGGCCGTAGGACCGCACGTTCAGGTCGGTCGGCAGCGCGTAGTAGAACTTTCCTCCGAAGGCGTAGACCTTCATCGAGCCGTCGTTCTTCGGGTCCCAGACGATGCCGACGCGGGGCTGCCACTCGTTTTTCAACTGGATGACCGATTCCCCGGCGAAGTTCTTCAGATTCTCGTTGTCCCAGCGCAGGCCCGCGTTGATCGTCAGGCCCGGAAGCACCTTCCAGGAGTCCTGGAGGAAGGCGCTGTAGTTGACCGTGTTGGGGACCACCTGGTTGTCCACCGGCGTGAAGTCGTCCGGCCCGGCCGCCCAGAAGTTGTGCCCGTAGTAGGTCTGGCCGTACTCGTTGAACTGCTGAATGTACTGCTTTCCGCTGATGTTGGTGATCGCGGTGGTCTCCCCGTTCTGCCAGTCCCCGCCGACCTTGATCTCGTGGTTGGCGGCGTAAAGCGAGAAATCGCCGCGCGCCTGCCACCGCGAGGAGTGGTTGTTGCGGATGTAACCGGAGACCGAGCCGAAGCCCCCTTCGGCGCTGTTGGGCTCGACCGGCTGATCGCACGGATTCGTCGGCGTGCCCCCGGCGCAGGTCCAGTCCTCCGTCCGCACGCCGGCGCCGGCCCCGGAGGGGACGGTCTGGTAGCGGTCGTAGTGGCGCGAGCCCTGGAGCGAAAGGAGTCCCGTCGATCCGAAGAGCTGGTTCAAGCGCAGGCCGTAGTCCGTCCCGCCGATGTCGAGGTCGGAGCCCCAGGTGCTCTCGTCCGGGTTGACGATCGGGACCGGGTAGTAGCTGTGCGTCGGGTCGGACGCGCCGGCGCCGGTGACCTTCGAGGGATCGGCGAAGACCGTCCCCACGAGGGTCGTGCCCGTGGCGATGTTCCAGGTCAACTTGCCCGAATAGAGATTGTCGGTCGAGTCGGCGGGGAACTTGTCGTCGCGCGACACGAGCGTGCTGTCGTTGTAACGGGAGATGTCCGTCGGCTTGCTGACGTGGTCGTACGCCGCGAAGAACCAGAGCCGGTCCTTGATGATCCGGCCGCCGAGGTCGGCGCCGAAGTCGGTCCGGTTGTAGCCGTTGATCCGCATCCCCTGGAAGTAGTCCTCCGAGGTGATGACCTGATCCGAGCGCAGGCCGAAGGAGTCGTAGTAGACGAAGGCGTCCCCGTGGAACTCGTTGCCCCCCGACTTCGTGATGACGTTGATCACGCCTCCGAGCGCGCGGCCGTATTCCGCCTGATAGCCGCCCGTCTTGATCTCGACTTCCTGAATGAACTCGCCGTTGATGGCTTTCCCCTGGAAGCCGCGGATGACGTTGGTCGTGTTGACGCCGTCGATGATGAACTGGTTCTCGACGGAGGTCGCGCCGTAGACCGTCAGCGAGAGGGCGCGCCCCTGCGTATCGCCCTGGTCCTGGTTGACGCCCGGGTTGGATCGAATGATCTCCGCGTAGTTCCGGCCGAGCGGGAGGTTCTTGATGACCTGCGCGCTGTAGTTGGTGCCGCCGGTCGTCGAGGTCGTATCCACCATCGGGACCTCGCCCGTCACGATGACGGCCTCCTTGGCGGTCAGGGAGAGCATCAGATTCACGGTGGCGGTGGCATCGAGGAGGACGCTCGCATTCTTCTCCACGCTGCCGAGTCCGGCCAGAGACGCCGTGACCTTGTACGTCCCCGGCGGAAGACTCACGAGTCGGTATCGGCCGTCGCTTCCCGTCACCGCGGTTCGAGTCCCCTGCAGATTGGGGCTCGAGGCCTCGACCGTGACACCGGGAAGCGGCGCTCCGTTCTGATCCGAGAATCGTCCCCTCGATCTTCCCAGACGTCTGAGCGCTTGCGGCCGGGACGAGGAGAAGCAAGGCTGCCGCGACGAACCCGAGATACCGGGCGACCTTCATACCCACCTCCTTATCGAAATGCGAATCGAAGTTCTGTCCCTTGAATCGGGCCATCCAAACCCAGGAGACAGTGTTTGGTCACAATTCCTGAGCAATGACATTGCCAGACTCCGAGAGCGGGGTGAGAGTCGCAACTTGTTGATGGAAAAGCCTCTAGCCCTGGATGGCAGAACTACCTGGGCGAGGCTCGGTGATTATTTTGAAGTTCCGTTCATCCCTTTGGATAGGACGAGCATGAGGGCCCCTCCGTCGACGGTATCGCCGGCCGTGACGCAGCACCGATCGACGACGCCGGCGCTCGACGCCCGAATCTCGTTCTGCATCTTCATCGCCTCCAGGACGAGCAGGACGGCTCCCGGCTCGACCCGATCGCCCGGCGAAACCCGGACCTCGACCACGCGGCCCGGCATGAGCGCCCGGACCTCCTCCTCCCCGGAGGCGGCTCCCCCCGCGGGGACGTGCGCCAGACGATCGTGCAGGGGATCGTCGAGACGCACCGTGCGCGGCCCCGAGGCGGTCACGACGGAGACCGAGCCCGCCTCGCCCCGCCGGGCGCGGCCGCAGACCTGACGTCCGTCGGAGAAGAGGAGGGACCACCTTCCGTCGGGCAGCCGCTCGACCGAGAAGGAACGCGTGTGCCCGCCGCGCGTGAACCGCCAGGAGTCTCCGTCCCCTTCGAGCCGGACCTCTTCCGGCTCGTTGCGGCTGCGAAGGACGAACTCCAGTCTTTTCATCGACCGGGCCCGTCCGGCCGCGCTCCCCGCAACGATTCGCGCCGAGCGGCATCGCGCCAGGCCGACCGAGGCGAGCCTGCCACGGCCGCCGGCACCGGGCGCGGCGAAGCGAGGCCGACGGCGGCCAGGATCACGTCTTCGGCCACCGGCTCCGGGCCCACGAGGAGTCCCTGCTCGAGACGGCGATCGAGCCACTGCACGTCGAAAGCGCCTCGCTGGAAATCCGGATCGACGACGAGGGCGCGGAAGAGAGGGAGGGTCGTCTGCGACTCCGGTGATCTCGTACTCCGACAGCGCTCGCCGGAGGCGCGCGATCGCGGCGGACCGGTCGCCGCCGACGACGATCAGCTTGCCGAGCATCGGGTCGTAGTCGATCGGCACCTCGCCTCCCACTTCGATCCCCACGTCATGGCGGACGCCCGGGCCCCTGCGGCAGGCGCAGAGTCTCGACCGTTCCGGGCGAGGGCGCGAAGCCGCGGAAGGGATCTTCGGCGTAGACGCGGCACTCGATCGCGTGGCCGCGCGGCCTCAGGTCCTCGAGCCGCAGCGGCTCTCCCATCGCGATCGAGATCATTTCGCGCACGAGGTCCACGCCGAAGACCTCCTCGGTGACCGGATGCTCGACCTGGAGGCGCGTGTTCATCTCCAGGAAATAGAAGCTTCCGTCGGGAGCCAGGAGGAACTCGACCGTCCCGCAGGAGGAGTAGCCGACCGATCGCGCGGCGCGCAGGGCCGCGGCCTCGAGCTCCCCGGCGAGCGCCCCGGAGACGGCGGTCGAAGGGCACTCTTCCACCACCTTCTGGTGGCGGCGCTGCAGGCTGCACTCGCGGTGCCCGACCGCGGCGAGCTCGCCCCGCCGGTCGCCGATCACCTGGACCTCGATGTGCCGGGGCTTCTCGATCAGCTTCTCGGCGTACACGGCGCCGTCGCCGAAGTAGGCCGCCGCCTCGGACGACACCCGCTCGAAGGCGGCCGCGACGTCGTCGGCGCCGTCCACCCGGCGCATGCCCTTGCCGCCCCCGCCGGCGGAGGCCTTGAGCAGGATCGGATATCCGTGGCGATCGCCGAAATCGGATATCTCCCGGGCGCTCGCGGCCGGGCGCTTCATCCCCGGCACGACGGGAACTCCCGCCTCCTCCATCCGCCGCCGGCTCGCCGTCTTCGACCCCATCGCGTCGATCGCGGCCGGAGGCGGGCCGACGAACACGAGCCCCGCCTCGACGCAGGCTTCGGCGAAAGCGGCGCTCTCGGCGAGGAAGCCGTAGCCGGGATGCACGAGGTCCGCCCCGGTCGCGCGCGCCGCGGCGAGGATGGCGGGAATCGAGAGATAGCTCTCCCGGGCGGGCGCCGGACCGATCCGCACGGCCTCGTCCGCCATGGCGACGTGCGGCGACCGGCGGTCGGCGTCCGAGAAGACGGCCACGGTCCCGACCCCGAGCTCCCGGCAGGCCCGGAAGATGCGCACCGCGATCTCGCCGCGGTTGGCCGCGAGCAGCTTCACGGTCGGACCCAGTCCTCGAGGTCGAGCTTCATCCGGCGAAAGTCGATACGAACGCGGAAGTGAGCCAGGGCGGAGGATCCGAGGACGCCGTCCTCGACCGCGCCTTCCGTCTCGGCCACGACCATATCCCGGAAGCGAAACCGGTAGCCCGCGAAGCCGATCGCGAGGCGCTCCACCTTTCCCCAGGAGACGCGCGCGTTGCCGATCCCCTCGATGCGCTTCGGGTAGAGCCCCGTCGCCGTCCGGACGCCGAGCCGCTTGACTCCGCCGGCCGTCAACATCGTCAGCTCGCTTCCCGTGTCGAGGAGGAAGAGACTCCAGGGCGAGCTCTCGACCGTGACGCGCGCCATCACCTTCCCGCGCGCGAAAAAGAGGTTCTGGTCGGGCCCGACGGCCCGCGGCGAGTCCGGCAGGCGCTCGAGCGCCACGCGGCGCTCCGCATAGGCGATCTCCAGGGAGAACTCCTTCAACAGGTGGAGACCGATCACCGCCGAGATCGGCAGCGGCCCCCGCGCCGTCACGAAGGAGAGGGCCTCGTCCGGCATGATCATCACGGGCACCGTCGTCAGGCGCCCGCCTCCGAGCGAGAGCTCCTCGACGACGCCGAACGTGAGCGGGATCGGCTTCTCGTGGAGGCCGAGCCCGTAGGCGTCGGAATCCGAGATCTCCCGGACGCCGGCCTCCGTGGCGAAGGAGCGGGTCACGATGCAGTAGGAGGCCCCCGTGTCGAGCACCGCCGAAATGGAGCGGCCGTTGACGGAGATCGGGACCCGGATCAGGTCGTAGAGCCCCATCTCGAAACCGGTCTCGACGCGCGTCCCCGTCTCGACTCCCCCGTAGAGGCGGGCGCCGGAGAGGCTCGCGAGGAATCGGACGAATCCCGGGGACAGGACGAGGCCGCGGCCCGCCTCGCCCGCGTGGCGGGCGGCGTCCTGGAAGTCGTCGTCGAGGATCTCCGCCTGCGCGAGGGCCCACTCCGCCTCGGCGCGCGGCGTCCCGGCGAGCGACCGGGAGAGCGCCGATTCGAGCGCCTCACGGGCCGACGCCGTCTCTCCTCGCGCGAGGGCGACGCGCCCCGCGAGCAGCGAGGTTGCCGACGTCGCTTCGCCGATCCGCTTCGGGCAGGCTCCCGAGATACCGCGCCGACCTCGAGGTACCGGCCGCGCGAGAGCTCCTCCTCGGCGTTGAACGCCGTGACGACTTTCTCCGGGGGGGCCTCCCGGAACCGAGCGGCTCGATCGAGACCGACGAGAGGCTCGCGCACGCGGCGCCGACCGCCGCGAGCAGGAGCCAGCACCGGGCCGGAAACTTCCGCAACCTGCCTACAGCGGAATGTTGCCGTGCTTCTTCGCCGGGAGCGGCACCCGCTTCCCCTCGAGCAGCCGGAAGGCCGTGACGAGCTTCTCGCGCGTTTCGGACGGCTCGATGATCTCGTCCAGGTACCCGCGGCGCGCCGCGACGTAGGGGTTGGCGAAGTTCTCGACGTACTCCCGCACCCGATCGGCACGCGCTCCCGCGGAATCCGCCTCCCGGCGATAGAGGATGTTGACCGCGCCCTCGGGGCCCATGACGGCGACTTCGGCGGTCGGATAGGCGAAGTTGAAGTCGGTGGCGATGTCCTTCGACAGCATGACGCAGTACGCGCCGCCGTACGCCTTGCGCGTGATGACGGAGACCTTCGGCACCGTGGCCTCGGCGAAAGCGAAGAGGAGCTTCGCGCCGTGCCGGATGATGCCGCCGAACTCCTGCTGCGTGCCCGGCAGGAAGCCCGGCACGTCTTCGAAAACGAGGAGCGGGATGTTGAAAGCGTCGCAGAACCGCACGAACCGCGCGCCCTTGACGGAGGCGTCGATGTCGAGGACGCCCGCCAGGTGCATCGGCTGGTTGGCGACGACGCCGACCGGCCGGCCCGCGAGGCGGATGAAGCCGACGAGGAGGTTGCGGGCGAAGGCGGCATGGACCTCGAAGAACTTTCCCTCGTCGGCGATCCGCCGCACGAGGTCGCCCATGTCGTACGGGCGGTTGGGCTCCTCGGGGATGAAGGAGTTCAACTCCCGCGGGTCGCCCGGCGCCTCCCGCGGCTCCCGGACGGGCGGGTCCTCCAGGTTGTTCGAAGGGACGTAGGACAGAAGCTCCCGGATCGCCGCGAGCACCCCCGGGTCGTCCCGGCGCACGAAGTGCGCGACCCCCGACACCGCGGAGTGCGTCCGCGCTCCCCCGAGCTGCTCCTTCGACACCTCCTCGTGCGTGACGGTCTTGATGACGTCCGGGCCCGTCACGAAGAGGTAGGAGGTCTTCTCGGTCATGAAGACGAAGTCGGTGATCGCCGGCGAGTAGACCGCGCCGCCGGCGCACGGGCCGAGAATCGCGGAGATTTGAGGCACCACCCCCGACGCGCGCGTGTTCCGGAGGAAGACCTTCGAGTATCCGGCGAGCGAGACCACGCCCTCCTGGATCCGCGCGCCGCCCGAGTCGTTCAAGCCGATGATCGGCGCGCCGTTCTGCAGGGCGAGGTCCATCACCTTGCAGATCTTGCTCGCGTTGGTCTCGGAGAGGGAGCCGCCGAAGACGGTGAAGTCCTGCGCGAAAACGTAGACGGGCCGCCCCTCGATCGCCCCCGCCCCGCAGACGACTCCGTCTCCCGGGACCTGCGTCTTCTCGACGCCGAAGTCGCGGCTCCGGTGCTCGACGAAGGGGTCGAGCTCGAAGAAGCTGCCGGGATCGAGCAGGAGCTCGATTCGCTCGCGAGCGGTCAGCTTCCCTTCGGCGTGCTGGCGCTCGATCCGCTCGCGGCCGCCCCCCTCGAGGTTCCGCTCGCGAAGGGCCTCGAGATGCGAGATGCGGTTGTCGGTGGACATGGGAGAGCCGGATTCGGGAGTCAGGATTCCGGATTCGGGGACCGGGGCGCGACACGACCCGGAATCCCGAATCCCGAATCCCGAATCCTCACAACACGATTCCCCGCTGCTCGGCGAGCTTGCGGCGAATGCGCCGGAAGAGCTCCTGACCGTCCACCCGACCCGCGGCGATTTCGCTCCTGGCCGTCTCCATCATTCGCCGCGCTTCGTCGTCGATCGTTCGCTCCTTCTCCGTTTCGTCGGCGAGCGCGCCGAGCACGGCCTGCCGGAGGGCCCCCGGAGCCCGCTCCTCGAAGAGCTTGCGGGCCGCGATGCTCCGCGCGGTGCGCAGCGCGATGAACTCCTTCTTCGTGTCGGAAAGGCCCACGCCGCGGATGTTATTACAGCCGATGTCCCGGGTCGGAGCGGCGCCGGCTGGCCCGGCGGATGCGCCTCCCCCATAATGCCGCCGCCGTGCCGCTCGATACCGCTCTCGTGTCCCGCCTCCTCGAGCCGCTCGCCCGGGAGCCCGGCGAATTCGCCGACGTCTTTCGTCGAGCGGCGGCGGGAGATCGTGCTCGTCTTTCGCGACGGAGACGTCGTCGAGTCCCGGGTGGCGGCGACCGAGGGCCTCGCCGCGCGCTCGAGACGTGGCGCCGCCGAGCGGCTCGTCGCCGTCTCGCGAGCGGACGAATCGGGACTCCGGGAAGCCGTCCGCGAGCTGACGGCCGCTCTCGGCCGCGACGCGCCCCCGATCCGGAGCGTGGCGAGACCGCCTCTCGGAAGACCGATGCCTTTGCCTCGATGGAACGATGGCGCCGCCGGCTCGCCGCGATCTTCGCCCGTCACGCCCCGAGGCACCGCTTCCGGTGGACGATTGCCGAGGTGCGCCGCGAGATCTTTCCGGCGCGCGGCGAAGCGGCCGACTCGGCGCGGAACCTCCTCTCCCTCGCGGGGGAATTCACCGCGGCCTCCCGGCGGCGGGACGAGAAGCGCCGCTTCTCCTTCCACGGGCCCGAATCCGACTCGCTCGCCGAGGAGCTTCGGGTCCGGCTCGGGGAGGCCGCCGTCGCCGCGCGACGCGCCGATGCCCTGTCCCGAAGGGACGGCCGACGCGGTGCTCGCGGCCGGCTGCGCCGCCGTGCTCTTCCACGAGATCCTCTCGCATCCGCTCGAAGCCGGCGCCGTCTCTCCGCTCGCCGGCCTCGCCGAGGCGAGGCTCGCCTCCGCGGACCTCGAAGTTCGGGACGATGCGACGAGACTCGACCTCTTCGGCGGCTACGAAGTCGACGACGAGGGCGTCCGCCCTCGCTCCGTCAAGCTCCTCGACGCGGGACGGCTCGCGGGGCGCTTGACGACGCGGGCCTCGGCGGCGAGGAGCGGCCCCGACGCCTCCAACGGGCACGGTCGGCGAGCCGAAGCGTGGGATCCGCCGTCTCCCCGCGGCTCGAACCTCGTCGTTTCGCCGGGCGGCGCGACACGCGAGGAGCTCCTGCGCCGCTTGAACCAGGGCCTCTGGATCGAGGAGCTCGATGGAGGATCGATCGAGCTCGCGAGCGGATCGTTCCGCCTCCACTTCCCGCGGGCCCGCCGCGTCCGGAGGGGGCGGCTCGCCGAAGAGCTCGGGCCCGGGATCCTCGCCGGAGAGATCCTCGGCGCGTTGAAGGGGATCGAAGCGGGGCTCGGCCGGGAGACCCACGTCTACCGGAGGCTCGGCTGGTGCGCGCGCTCCGGACAGGTCGTCCCCGTGCAGGGCGAGGCGCCGGACGTCCTGATCCGTGGCCTCGCGGCGCGCGCCGAGCGATGAGCGACGGGCGACTCGAACGGCTCCTCGAAGCCCGGGCCCCCGGCGCCTGGGAGCTCTACCGCAAGGAGGGGACCTCCCGCGAGTCCTGGCGGGCTGGCCAGGAGCGCTGCGATTCGGTGCGCCGGGAGTCCGGCATCGCGGCGCGCTGGTGGGATCCTGCCCCGCGCTTCGCCGCGGCCTCGAGCGCCGAGGACCTGGCTCGCGCGCGTCGAGATTGCTTCCGGAGCCCCGGCCGTCGCGGCGGAAGCGCCCGACTGGCCGACCGGCCTCGCGGCCGCGGGCGCGCCGCCCGCGCTCGAACCGGCGCCCGAGATCGCCGAGGAGCTCGCGCGCCTCGTCGCGGCCGAGTCGCGCGGCGAGGCGACCCTCACCGCCTCTCACGCTCCGGCGGGGCGGAACGCTCGAGCGGGTCGTCAACGCGAAAGGGCTCGACGTCGCATGGGCCTCCGCGGCGACCACCGGGGTCGCGGAGGCCGTCGGGCGGCGAGGCCCGCGGAGCTGCGAGGCGCGCGCCCTGTTCCGCTCGGACGCGAAGCCCGATCTCTCCTCCGTGGCGCGCCGCCTGACCGACCGGGCGACTCTTCCGCTCTCGGATCGGCGCTCGCCGATCGAGCGCGGCGAGTGGCTGCTCGACGCCTCCGTCGCGGCGGCGCTGCTCGCCGGCCTCTCCCCCCTCTTCCTGCGCGAAGGCCCGCCGCGCTGGGCTCCCCGCGGCGCGATTCTGCCCCCGGGCTTCTCCGTCGTGGACGACGCGACCGGCGATGCGCCCTTCGACGGCGAAGGCACGCGCAGCCGGCGCGTGACCCTGGTCGAGCACGGCGCCTTTCGGGGATCCCTCCACGACCTCGCGTCGGCGCGCGCTTCGAAGGCCGCTCCGACGGGACACGGCGTCCGAAGCTCGTATCGGACCCCCCCGTCCCGATCCCCGCGGCGTCTCTTCTTCGAATCGGATCGCCCCGTTCCGCAGCGGGAGCTCCTCGCCTCGGTGCGGCGCGGGATCTTCGCGGCGGCGCTGACGGCGCCCCTCTCCTGCGACACCGTCGGCGATCGCTACGAGGCGGAGTTCACGGGCGTTTCGATCGTCGCGGGCCGCGCGGAGGGCCCGGTCGGCGCCGCTCGCGTCGCGCGGGCGGCTCTCGGAGCTGCTGCGCCGGATCGCGGCACTCGCCCCGGAGCGAGAGTTTCTCCCTTCGCCCTATCTCGTCGGGGGCGCGGCCATGCTGATCGAGCGGGCCTCGTTCGAGTAGGTGGCCGGTGGCAGGGGCCCGTCAGTTCTGCGGCTCCGGCTCCGGCTCGGGCGTGGGTTCCGGCACCGGGGCCGGAACGGGCACCGGCGGCGGGGGCGCCACGGGCTCGACGTTCCGCGTGCCCGGCCGGGCCGGACGCATCGTCGCGCGCGTGCGGGCCGGCGTCGGCCCGGGGCGCGGGGCCCCCGAACCGGTCGAGCGCGGCGCCTCGATCGTCTGCGGACCGGATTCCTCCACGACCTCCTCGGTATCGAGAGCGCGCTCGACGGGGACCGGCCGGAAGCGGGCCGCGTCCACGAAGGCGTCTTCACGGCGCTGGGTCGCCCGCGCGAGATCCCGCTCGTAGTTGACGAGGGACGTTCGGTCCATGAGGCGCGAGTCGACGACGAGCGGGTTGCGCTTCGGGTCTCGCAGCGAGTCGTCGATCCGGATCGCCTTGGCGTATTCCGCGACGGCGTCGTCCGTCCTCCCGAGCTTCTCGTAGAGGCGGCCGAGTCGGAAGTGCGCCGGCGGGAAGCCGCGGCGCCGATCGATCGCTTCCTTGTAGGCCGAGATCGCCGCGGACACATGTCCCTCGGATCTCCTCCATCAGGCCGAGGTTGTATGCGGCCAGAAAGAACTTCGGATCGAGCTCGAGCGCCTTCTCGATACTCGGCGCGGGCCTCCTTCGGGAAGCGGCGCTCCGCGAGCAGGTTGCCGAAGTCGTTTCGCAGAGCCGCCGAGCCCGGGGTTCTCCGCCACGCGCTTCTCCTGCGCGAGCAGATTCTCGTCGAGCGGATCTCCCGGGATCAGGAACTGGTGGAAGAACGGCTCCGAGGACTTCGTGTCTCCGGCCGGCGGCCCGGCGAGGGCGCCGGCCGCGAGCAGGACGGCCGCGAGGGCCGGGATCCATCCCTTCATCTCTTTTCTCCGGGCCCGCGAACCGCGCCCGGCACGCTTGGCGATCAACTTGACCTTCCCCTCTCGTTCGGCGACCTCGAAGACCACGTCGTCCGTGCCGAGGCGCTCCTTCAGGCGCGGATCGCTCGCGCACGAGGCTCTCCGCGAACTTTCTCGAAGTCGTAGCCGTCCACGTCCTCGCCGCGGGCCCTCCGGGCGTCGAGATACGTCTCGAAGAGGCGCCGGTCGGCGGAGTCCCCGCGCCTGGGCTTCTACGGATGCCGGGGCCGGCGCGTTGGGGGGGCGGCCGCTCCCGGCCCGGCGCCGGCGGCGGCGCCGCGGAGGCCGGCACGAAGTGCCCGTAGAGGCCGGGGCGCCGCCCCGCCTCCTTCTCCGACTGGAGACGCTCCCAGCGCTCGGTCATCGTCGTGTAGCGCCCCTGGAGGGTGTCGAAGCGGTAGCGCTCGGCGGCGACGTCGAAGGAGACGGCGGACAGCCGCCGGATCATCTGCTCGACGTGCTTGCGGGTCTCGACCGGGGGCCTCGACGCCGAGCCGTACAGGAAGGCGTCGAACTCGGCTGCCCAAACGGCGGATCGCCTCTTCCAGGACCTCGAGCTCCCGCTCCCAGGCCATGGAAATATAGTAAGCGACCGAAGGCGCTCCGGTCGCCGACAGGAGGTCCGGATCTGACCTCGACCCCGACCGATCCGCCGAGCCCGTCCACCCTCCATGGACTCGATCCTCTCTGGCCGCGCCGAGGCCTCGAAGCTCGAAGCGGCTATACGGCCGGGAGGCCCTCAAGGAGGAGCTGCGCCGGGCGATCGAGGCGGGGGGGACGGTGAGCGAGACGCTCCTCACCGCCGCCGACGAGGCCCTCGCGCGGCGCTTCGCCCCGACGCTCGTCCGCGCGATCAACGCGACGGGCGTGCTCCTCCACACGAACCTGGGACGCGCGCCCCTCTCGCGAGACCGCCCGGGAGGCGATCGCGCAGGCGTCCTGCGGCTACTCGACGCTCGAGCTCGACGTCGAGAGCGGCGAGCGCGGGCGGAGCGCCAGGACCACGTGCGCGCCCTCGCTCGCGATCTCTTCGGAGCGCCCGGCGCCCTGGCCGTCAACAACAACGCCTCGGCGCTCCTGCTCGCGCTGACCGCGCTCGCGCGCGGGCGGTCGCGTGCTCGTCTCGCGGGGCGAGCTCGTCGCGATCGGCGGCTCCTTCAAGATCCCCGAGATCCTGGAGGCCTCGGGCGCGATCCTGCGCGGAGGTCGGCACGACCAACCGGACGACGATCGAGGACTATCGGCGCGCGCGGAGCCCGGAGACCGCGCTCGTCCTGACCGTCCACCCCTCCAACTACGAGATCCGCGGCTTCACGGCGCGGCCCGAGCCCGGCGAGATCGCCGCGTTCGCGCGGCGAGTTCGGGCTCCCCTGGCTCCACGACCAGGGGACCGGGTGCGTCGTGCCCCTGGACGAGTTCGGCGTGGCCGGCGAGCCGACCGTCGCCTCCTGCCTCGCCGACGGCGCGGATCTGGTGACGTTCTCGGGGGACAAGCTCTTCTCCGGGCCGCAGGCAGGCTTCGTCGTCGGGCGCGAGGACCTGGTCTCGGCCCTGGCGTCTCATCCCGGTCGCCCGGGCGGTGCGTCCCGACAAGCTGACGCTCGCCGCCCTCGCCGCGACGCTCGCGGCGTGGAAGCGCGGAGGCTGGCGGGAGTTCCCGGTCTACCGCGCCGCCGCGCGGCCGATCGAGGAGCTCGTCCGGCGCGGCGCGGCCCTGGCGACGGCGGCCTCGCGGGTCCCGGGCCTTTCGGCGCGAAGTTCTGCCTTCCCGGGCGCTCTTCGGAGGAGGGACGAGCCCCGAAAAGAGTTTTCCGTCGCAGGCCGTGACGCTCGACCCATTCGCGCCTGTCCTCCGCGGAGCTCGCTTTCCGCTTGCGGCGCCGGCCGACGCCGATCGTCGGACGCGTCGAAGCCGACCGGCTCTGGCTCGACCTGCGGTCGATCTCGCCCGAGGAGGATCCGGAGATTGTCGCGGCGCTGTCGGAGCTGCGATAATCGTGTCGTGATCTCCCGCCGTCCGCTCGCCGGCTCGCTCCTTCTGCTCCTCCTCGCGGCGGCTCTGACGGGCGGCGCCTGCCAGAAGAAGGCGGCGCCGCAGCCGGGCGGCCCGAACGCCCGGCGCCCCTACACGCCGATCCCTCCCCCGCCGACGCGCACGCTGAAGCCCGGGGAGCCGACCCCGCCGCCGAATCTACCGGGGTAAAGGGATCCACCAATCACCGATCACCAATCACCAATCACCAATCGTCCCCTACCCCTCGTCCAGCCCGTGCTCGCGCAGCTTCGCTTCGAGCTTGCGGGGCGTCAGGTTCAAGGCGGCGGCGGCCTCGGTGACGGTCCCCGCGGAAGCGGTCGAGCGCGCGCGCGAGCCAGACACGCTCGGCGCTGCGGGCCGCCCGCTCCCGCACCTCCTCGAGCGTCGCCTCCGGCCGGAAGCGGGCCCGGGGGTGAGTCGGCCTGCAGGCGCAGGTGTCTCTCCTCGATCCGGCCGTCTTCCGAGAGGATGATCGCCCGCTCGAGACAGTTGCGCAGCTCGCGCACGTTGCCCGGCCAGTCGTAGGAGCGCAGGCGCTCCCGGGCCTCCGGCGCCAGCGCCGACCGGCTTCTTCTTCAGCTCCAGCGGGAGATGGGCGAGGAACCAGTCCACGAGCGGATCGATGTCCTCCGGCCTCTCGCGCAGGGCCGGGATCCGGATCGGGAAAGACCCGCACGCGGTAGAAGAGGTCCTCGCGAAAGGCGCCTTGCGCCACGAGGCGGTCGAGCGGACGGTTGGAGGCCGCGAGAATCCGCACGTCGACCTCGATCGAAGCGGTGCCGCCCACGCGGTGGAACGACCGCTCCTGGAGCACGCGCAGGAGCTTCCCCTGGGTCGCCGCCGTCAGCTCGCCGATCTCGTCCAGGAAAACGGTGCCGCCTTCGGCGAGCTCGAACTTGCCGAGGCGGCGGGACGCGGCGCCGGTGAAGGCGCCCCGCTCGTGGCCGAAGAGCTCGCTCTCGAGGAGGGTGTCGGGGATGGCGGCGCAGTTGATCGCGACGAAGGGGCGGTCGCGCCGCGACGAGAGGAGGTGGATCGCGCGCGCGAAGAGCTCCTTGCCCGTGCCGCTCTCCCCTTCGAGGAGGACCGTGGCGTCGGTCGCGGCGACCCGTTCCGTCTCCGCGCGCACGCCCTTCAAGGCCGCCGATTCCCCGACGATCTGCGGCATCTGCCGAGACGGCGCCTCCGCGAAGAGGAGCGACTCCCGCCCCTTCTTGCGCCGCTCGATCGCGCGCGCCACGAGGAGCCTCAGCAGGTCCGGGTCCACGGGCTTCGTGATGAAGTCCTCCGCTCCCTTCTTCATCGCCTCGACCGCCGTCTCGATCGAGCCGAAGGCCGTCATCACGACGACGGGAAGCGTCGGGTCCGCCGCGCGGGCGGCCTCGAGCACCGCCAGACCGTCCGCGCCGGGCAGGCGCCAGTCCGTCAGGACCACGTCCACGGCTTCTCCCGACCGAAGCCGCGACACCGCCTCCGCGCCGTTGGCGAGACCGACGACATTCCACCCTTCGCCGCGCAGCATCTCCTCGAGCATCGAGCGCAGCGAGTCCTTGTCCTCGACGACCAGGACGGAAGGCATGGAGCTAGTGTAGAGGCGCTTGGCGCTTGGCGCCAGGCGCGGGGCGCTAGGCGCTGGGCGATGGGCGATGGAATGGACGCCAGGCGAAGGGGGCGATGGATCGGCGAAGACCTGAGCGCCCGTCGCCTGACCCCGAGCGCCTCGCGCCTACTCGGGCGGCTTCGGCTGGTTCTCGGGCGACGCGGCGCCGGGGATGTAGCCGGTCTTGCCGTCGGCCGGAGCCACGCTCGGCGCGTTTGGCGGAGGCGCCGCGTAAAGCGTGCCCTGGCCGTAGGGATTGGGCGTCGGGACCGGCGGTCGAGAGGCTGCCGCCGCGGCAGCCGGAGCGGCCGGCGGGGCGCCCGCCGAACCCGAAGCAACCGAGCTGCCCGGGGCTCCCGGCGCTCCCGCTGCCCCGGCCGTTCCAGGGGCCGGAGCCGGCGGCGCCTGCGTGATCCAGCGGGGCGAGAACCGCATGACGCCGACCGTCTTCGTCCCGACGGGCATCGTGGCGGAGAAGTTGACGGACTTGCCCGGACTCGATCGTCCCGTTCGAGATGCTGGCCTCGACCGAATCGATCACGTTCCCCTTCTCGTCGAGCGGCGTGACCGTCAGGCGACACGTCTCAAGGCCGTCTGCCGTGCCGAGGTTGCGCAGCACGCCCTTGACGATCAGGTTGTCGTCCGCTCTTCGATTGCGAGTAGTCCGCGACGTCCACCCGGGCGCCGCCGCCCGAAGCGGGGGACGCCGCGGCCGCGTCCTTCTCCTCCCCGGCCGCGGCGGGCAACTCGAGGTAGTGCCCGACGTCGGCGTCCGTGAGCTTCACTCTCGCCTTGGGTCCTTCGCGGGCGACGCGCGCCGCCTCGGCCGGCGTCTGCGGGCACCGGGACCGCGGCCGAGGAGGCCGGCCGCGGCGGCTTCGCCGCGCTCCGGGCGGCGGCGGTCGCCTTCTGGTCGATCTCGCCGTACGGCACCGAGAGGAGCGTCCCGTCCTGGCGCGTCAGGAGCACGTTGTTCCCCTGCCGCACCGGCGGCTGCTTCAACTCGACTCGAGCGCCGCCGCGCAGCACGACGACGTCCGAGGCCGCCGACGCGAAGCCGGCGGCGAGGACCATCGGCAGCAGGAGCCGGAGCGTCCTGCTCATTGCTGCTCCTTCCAGTTCTGGTTGATCGTGGAGAGGTCGCCCGGCACGATCTCGGCCGGCGGCATGAACTTGTCGTCGCGCAGGAACATGTTCGTCGTCGTTCCGTCGGACAGCGTCACCTGCGATTCCGTCGTGAGTCCGGCACCCATATCCGCCCGGTAGTCGGAGAAGCCTCCCGTCGGCGCGGAGATATTGTAGCCGGGGTTCCCGTTCAGGAAGAAGAAGCGGTAGCGGAACGAGTTGCCGTTGGTCGTGCAGGGGCTCGTCGAATCGGGCGTGAACGTGATGAGCGTCAGGAATCCCTGCGTCGAGAGGACCGACGAAAGCGTCTTCTCGTTCAGGCTCTGCGAAGTCGAGCCGGTAGCCGTTCGGGTCGAATCCGGGCCCGACTCCGGGCGGCGTCACGCCTCCGGTCGGCGTGATGTTGCGCAGGTCTCCTTCGTGGAGCGTCGTCGTCTGGTTGGTGTCGAGCACGTAGTAGAAGCGCTGGACCGCCGTGTTGGTCCGGGCGAGCTCCGAGCGGTCGCCCGTGCCGAACGCGATGCCGAGCGCCGGACGCACGCCGCCGCTGACGTAGATGATGGCCGGATCCTGGAAGATCGGCTCGATCGGCTGGCTCGACGGCGTCGTGCCGTCGATCGTCGAGGCGTCGTACAGGAGGAACGGGTCGTAGCCCGACACGTTCTGGCTCGACGTGTCGCAGTTGTTGCAGATGCCGCGGTTGGCGGTCGCGTCCGGCGTGAGGTCGACTCGCCACATCCGCCCGTTGATGTCGCCGATGTAGGCGAGGTCGAGGTGCTCCGTCGTCGTCGAAGTCCACGACGGCCGGGAGGCGCGGGCACCGGGGCGAAGTTCACCGCTCCGACGGCGCTGTCGTCGCCGGAGGTCAGCTTCGAGAGGATGGCGCCGGTCTCGATGTCCACGATGTAGAGGGCGCGCCCGCGAGTGGCCGGCCGGGCCGGGCACGAGGGCGGGCAGACCTGGTCGGCGATGACGATCGAGTCGCCCGGGCGGAAGTTCGGATCGAATCCGCCGCCGAAGATCGCCACGTACTTGTCCTTGACGACCGAGCCGTCGAGCACCCGAATGCGCCCGAGCGTGGGCCGGGACCAGGTCTGACCCATCCGCGGGATGACGTTGTCCGTCATCTCCCAGAGGATCTCGGGGTACTTGCGCGTTGCGATGCCGCCCGGGCCGCAGCCGCCGCCGCCGCCGTCGAGGCAGTCGGGCGAGTTGTCCTTGGCGGCGATCTTGAGTCCGTTGACGTCCACCTTGTCGGGCTGCGTGACGTCCAGGGCCCACATATAGTTGCCGCCCTGACGGAGCCCGCCGACGACCACCGAGCGCCACACGCGCTGGCCGGGGGTCGGCGTGCCGTTGTTGACCGGGTCGATGAAGGCGTCGGCCTTGCCCATCGATCCGTCCATGAAGTACTGCGGCCGCGGCGGCAGGTTGAGCAACGCCGGGAAGTTGCCGGCCATGATGCGCCGCCGGAGCGTACGCCGCGATCTCGCGGCCCGTGCCCGAGGTCCCACGTGTCGTCGAAGGTGCCGCCGTCGTCGCGGTCGTAGACGCCCGCGTCGAAGATGTGCGCGAATCCGTCGTTGGCGCCGACGATCAGCGCCTTCCGGCGGAACTTGTGCTGATTCGCGAACGTCTGGTAGTCGTTCAGGTTGGACGAGATGTACTGGAAATACCGCGGCGGCTCGAGCATCAGCGGCTCGGAGTGGAAGATGTCTCCGAGCTTGTGGGCGTACCCCTTCGGATCGGCCTCGCCGTCGGTCTGGACCTGTGGCGGCGCGCCCGGAGGAGGCGCCTCGTCCTGGTAGAAGTAGGAGTACTTCTGCTGCTCGCCGAGGAGCGGCCCGACGGCCGGGGGCGGCGGCGCGACGCTCGGCTGGTTCAGGACTTCGTCGCGGCTTCCGTTGGTCGTCATGCCGCCGCGCAGGAAGTCCACCGTGAGCTTCGCGCGGAGCTCGTCCGCGGCGGCGCCCGGAGTCAGGCCGAAGGCGGTGACGAGCGCGCTCGCGCAGGTTCCGCCCGGGCAGACGAAGTCCTGGCGGGCCTTCGGGACGTTGGTGCCGGTGCCCCAGACCATCTTGCGCCCCGGCCACACGGTGATCTCCGGAGCCTTCGGCGGGAACGGTCCGACAGGCGCCGCGTTCTGCGATAGGTCCGCCACCGGGTCGGTGAAGCCGAGCACGCGCGCGGCGTTCCAGATCGGGCTTGCGGTCGAACGGGTTCGCGTTGTTCGGATCCGACTCGTCCGGATACCCGCCGGTGCCGAACGTCGACGGGGTCGGCGTGGGCGTGCCGACGCCCGGCGTCGCCGTCGCCGCCGACACGACCGGGATCGTGCCGTTGCTGTCGAGCCGGTAGCTCTTCAACGACCCGCTCCAGATGGACCACTGGGAGAGCGAGCCGTCCTCGTTCTTGTGGCTCGGGATGACGGCGCCGATCTGCGCCGTATCCGACCCGAGGCCGCTCGCGAAGCCGGGCACGCTCGGCGCCGCGAAGGAATTCTCGTTGCGCTTGAAGTTCAAGATGCTCTGCAGGGCGTTTTGCAGGTCGGTCCGGTTGGTGACACCGAAGACCCGGCCCTTGCGGGTGATGTCCGTCGTGCTGCTGCTGTTGTCCGCGATGCAGGTCAGACGCGGATCGTTCGGATCGAGGCCCATCGCCACGACGAAGACCGGGATCGCGTCGACGGGGACCGAGGAGTCGGCCGCGTGGGCGAGCTCGCGCGCGCCCGGAACCGGAGGCGGTCCGGGACTGGACGCCGGAACCGAGGGCAGCAGGAGGGCGCCCAGATCTCCGGCGGGGCCCTTGCCCGTCGGGCCGCCCGCGCACGGGTTGCCGAAGCATTCTTCGGCGCCGTCGGTCACGAGCACGATGACGTAGTTACGGCAGTTGACCGCCGGGTCGTCCGTCAGGGGGAAGACCGCGTTGACGAAGTAGTTGTAGGCGTCGTGGAGCGCGCCCGCGAGCGGCGTGCCCGGCGCCGAGACGACGACGTTGCGCGCGTTCTCCTCCAGGCGGTACTCGCTCATGTGCGCGGCCGTCGAGTCGTAGCTGACGACCGATGAGGCGAAGCGCAGGAGCCGCTTGATCACCGGAGCGCTCGGCGTGTCGCTCGGGATCCAGTCGCGCGGGAACGGGACGACCGGCCAGTCGGCGGCGCCGGGAGGCGCCGCGGCGACCGGGTACGGGTTGTAGCCGGAGGGCGCGGCCACGGTGTGCTTGGAGATACCGCCGCAGTCCTGCCCGTACACGTCGCAGGGATTGCCGAGCGGCGGGAACGGGCACGAGATCTCGCCGAAAGCGTCGTTGGGGAACTGCTGGTCGCGCTGCCGCGGCACGTCGCCGTCGAAGATCGCGGCGTACATGCCCTGGTTGTGGCGATCCGTGAGCGTGCCCGGGTCGAGCACGCCGTCGGCGTCGTTGTCCGGCACGAGGGGCTGCGAGCCCCAGGGCGGATTGCCCGTGAGCACGTCGTCGGCCTGGTAGATGCCGAGGCCCGCGCCGAGGTCGAAGAGGTCGGCGCGGCGATAACGGATCTGGAACGACCGGCGCAGGATCAGCGTCGGATCGGGGTCCGCCTGCGGGTCGTCGAAGCCGCGGTCGTCGTGAGGCAGCGGCGTCGCGTCGGGCTCGCCGTCGCCGTTCAGATCCAGGAAGGCGCAGAGCTTGGTCGAGTCATAGACGCACTCGCCGCACAGGATCTGATCCGCCGTGGTGGCGGCCGGAATGCCGACGCACGGGGTCGCCGGCGGCGGCAGGGGCGGCGGGGGCGGCGCCATCGCGAGGAGTCCGCGGATCGCGGGCGACAGCCAGTTGGCGATCGCCGGCAGCACGCTGCCGACCGGGAAACGGCCGAGGGGCAGGACGATCGGCGTCGGCGTCGGCGTCTTCGTCGGACCCGGCGGCGTGTTGGTCGGCGTGCGGCTCGGCGTGACCGGCGTCGCGGTCCGCGTCGGCGTCCGGCTCGGCGTCACCGGCGTGTGGTCCGCGTCGGCGTGTTCGTCGGCGGAACGGGCGTGTTGGTCCGCGTGTTCGTGTTCGTCGGCGGAATCGGCGTGTTGGTCCGCGTATTCGTCCGCGTCGGAGACGGCGGGATCGGGGTGGCCGTCGCCGTCGAGGTTCTCGACGGCGTGAAGGTGCGCGTCGCCGTGTTCGAGGGCGTGAAGGTGCGCGTCGCCGTCGCCGTGTTCGTCCGCGTGGCGGTGTTCGACGGCGTGAACGTCCGCGTGGCGGTCGCCGTGTTGGTCGCCGTATTCGTCCGCGTCGGCGTGTTCGTCCGGGTCGCCGTCTGAGACGGCGTGAAGGTTCGCGTCGCCGTCGCCGTGTTGGACGGCGTGAACGTGCGCGTCGCGCGTGTTCGACGGCGTGAACGTCGTGCGTCCGCGTCGGCGTGTTCGACGGGGTGAACGTGCGCGTCGGCGTGAAAGTGTTCGTCGGCGTGAACGTGCGCGTCGGCGTGAACGTGCGCGTCGCGGTGAACGTCCGGGTCGGCGTGTTGGACGGCGTGAACGTCCGCGTCGCCGTCGCCGTGTTGGTCCGGGTCGGCGTCTGAGAAGGCGTGAACGTGTTGGTCCGCGTCGGCGTGTTGGACGGCGTGAAGGTCCGCGTCGGCGTGTTCGACGACGTCAGGGTCCGCGTCGCCGTCGGCGTGTTCGTGCGGGTCGCGGTGTTCGACGGAGTGAACGTCCGCGTCGGGGTGTTCGTGATCGACGGCGTCAGGGTGAACGTCCGCGTGTTGGTCGGGGTGCGGGTATCACTCGGCGTGCGCGTGCTCGTGTGCGTGGCCGTAGCCGTCGCCGTGGACGTCGACGTGCGCGTGCTGGTCCGAGTCGGGGTGTTGGTCCGCGTGCTGGTCGGCGTGCGGGTGTTCGTCGGCGTCGGGCTGAAGGAGGGGGTCGCCGTCGGCGTCGCCGGCGGGCCGTACTCGTCCACCTCGACGATCAGGTCGGGGTCGCTGTAGTTGCCGGACACGACCTGCAGCCGCAGCTCGAAGCCCGGCTTGTTGGGGTTGCGGTAGACGACGAGGCCCTGGTTCAGACCCTTCGGGCCGAACGCCCCGCGCCAGGTCCCCGGCTCCGGCGGGTTCGGCTTGCCGGCCGTCGAGCCCGGCACGCCCACCGGCAGACCGTAGGGGAAGCGGATGTCCGCCACCTCTCCGGTCGACTGCGGGGGCTGCGCCTTGGCGTAGTTGTGCATGACCTTGTGGCCGAGCTGCAGGAAGCGCCCCTGCTGGATATCGGGATACTCGTCGGGGTCGAAGGCCGACGAGATCGGATCACCCGTCGGATCGAGCGTGTCGGCGAAGTAGAGCCACTCGAGACCGCCGTTCTCGAGCGCCTGCCCGGCCGTCTGCGCCCCGCCGACGGCCTGACCGAACGGACCGGTCTCCGAAGCGCCGAAGGTCTGGTTCGGGTTCCGGTAGTAGGAGAACGCCCAATTGACGCCCAAGGCATTCGTCATGACCTGCCGCAGCACGCTCTTGGCCGCGCCGAGCTTCGAGCCCTCGACGGGGAACGTGCCCTGCGGGTAGAGGAAGTCGTCCATGTACGCCGGCAGGCGGAACGTGTCGGAGAACTCGGCATCCATCGAGTGCGAGGAGTCGAGGATCAGCAACACGTCGGTGTTGGCGCCCCGGTTGGCCTGCAGGAGCTGCCGGTCGTCGGGCCGCGCGGGACTCGCGACCAGGAACGCGAGGAGCCAGGCGACGGCCGCCCGGTGTCGGGCCGCGAAGCCGGAGAGTCCGTGGGATCGGTTGGGATCGCGCATGGCAGCTCCTAGAAGGGAATGTCCTCGGGCAGCGGCCCGAGTTCGACGTGTGCGACCAACGCCCTCGAGTACTGCAGGATGGCGTCGTTCTGGCCACCCTGCGAGCGGACCTCGAAGGAATAGATCACCCGTTTGTTCTTCCCCTCCTTCTCGTCATAACCGGGCGCCGGACGCCGTCCCACCTTGCTCGGATGCATGACACGAACCTGGATGTCGCTTTCGGTCGGGTCGCCGCCGAAGAATCCCGGGGAACCCGCCGTGCCGATGGCTCGGAAGCTGGAAGAGGACCGTCCCGAAGGGGCTGCCCGTGAACTCCGGCCGCGCCATGAAGGGCACCGGATCGTGGAGCTGCACGGTCGCCCAGCGGATCCCCGCGTCGGACGCGTAGAAGGCGCGGTTGATCGACCATTCGTTGGCCGCGATCCGCGACTCGGTCGAGGTGATGAGCATGAGCGCGATCCCGATGACCGTCAGGATCGCGAGCACGAGGATGGCGACGACCAGGGCGGCGCCCCGCTCGCCGCGGCGATCCGCGCGCCCGGCCCGTCCCGTCCGCTTCGGCTCAGTTCTCGAACGCATAGTTGCGCAGATTGATCTTCAGAGTCTGGACGCGCCGGCGGAAGTGCGAACTCGTTCGCCGCGGGCGTCGGATAGATCGCGACGTCCGGGTACGGAGGCGCGATCGTGATCGGCGAGTTCAGGACGCGGACGCCCCGCGAGCCGTCGGCGCGATAGGTCGGGTCCGGGTCGCGGGACTTGGCGACGAGCGAGATCATGACGCCGTGCAGCCGCGGGCAGTGGGCCGGGGCCTGCGCGCCGCCGTGGTTGAAGGGGGGCGAGGAGCCCGCGGCCCCGGCATCCTGCTGGAACTGGTCGGGGGTCAGGGCCGTTTCCCCTTCGACGTTCGGGACCCACTCGTCGTCGTCGGCCAGCGTGGACGAGACGTCGGGGTCCGGGTCGTCGGGCGGGGACGGGGGGCCGAACCGGCTGACCTTGTTGTCGCCGTTCAGATCCACGCCGTAGGCGACCTGCATGTCTTCGACGTCGTCGGCGATGCGCACCACGTCGAAGGCCGCTCCCCGGCGGATCCCCTGCGCGAGCGCGGGGTGCTGCGTGTCCGTGTTGTCGATGAAGAAGACGAGGTCGTCCATGACCCCGATCGTGCGGAGCGGGTTGCGGATGCCGGAAGGGTAGTTGTAGCCGAGCAGCAGGGCCGAGTCGAGCGGGTTCTCGTTGTCGTACTCGATGACCCGGAAGCCGCCGATCGTGTAGGCGAAATCGACGCTTCCGATCGTCTGGGTCGTGACGAGCTGCGTGGGCGCGGTGATCACCCCGACGTTGTAGAGGGGCTGGGGGTAGCGCTGCGGCGTCGGCATGCCCGAGCAGCCGGAGTGGATGTCGATGTTGGAGGACACGAGCACCATCATCGGCGCGCCCGCGGTCGCTCCGGCCGTGTAGGCGTCCATCGCGTTGAACTGGGGGCGATTGCCGGCGTCGTCGTTGACGTGCCCGAGGTTGGTCGCCGTCTTGACGTCCACGTTGGTCGATCCCACGCAGACGTTGTTGGCCGACTGACAGCCGTTGGAGGGGTCCGCGTCGAACGCGAGGAGCGGCGAGTTCATCACTCCCCGCACCTCGATCATGTCGGTTCCCGGCCGGACCGGGACGGCGGTGTTCTGGAGGTTGGTCACCGTCGTGCCCGCCTCCACGTTGTCGAAGGAGTCGCCGTCGGCGGAATTGACCAGGGTGATGCCGGAGAGCTCCGGGTCCCGGTGATTCAGGACCGCCTGCGTCGCGAAGAGGCCTCCCGAGCCGGCCATCCGGATCGTCCGCGTCATCTGATAGACGCCGTAGCGAACGCTGCCCTGCGCGTCGGCCACGTCCGTCTCGCTCTTGTTGATCCGCGCGCTCGCGTCGAAGACGGCCAGGAGGCCGAGCATCGCGATCGAGAGGAGCAGCACGACGACGATCATCTCGACGAGCGTGAAACCCGCCTCGCGACGGGCGGAAAGGGCGGCGGACGACGGCCGGCGCCCGCTCATGGATCCACCAGCGAGACGTTCGTCACGGGGTTCGGGTTCGAGAGGATGCCCGAGACCCGGGCGGCGCGCAGGCCGATCCCGAGGTGCGCCTGGTCCGCCTGCACGGTCACGTCGATGCGTTTGTAGTCGTAGGGCTGCCCCGCGACGGTCACGCGGAACGGGATGAACGGCGCGTTGACCGCCACGCTCCCGATGTCGTCGGGCGGGATCCTCCACTGGTGCACTTCGTAGGTGCGCGTGAAGGGATTGATCACCGTTCCCGGCGTCGGGGGAATCGGCGCCGGCAGCACCGGCGGCAGGTCGTTCGCGTGCGCGCCCGGGGTCAATTGCGGATCGTCGAAGGGCAGGTTCATGAGCTGCTCCAACCGATCCCGCGCCAGGTTGTGGATCGAGGTGTACTCGTTGGCCGAATAGTTGGATTTCACGCTCGCAATGAAGAGCGGGGCGATGCCGAGCAGGATGAAGCCGAGGAGAGCCACGGCGATCAGGAGCTCGACCAGCGTCACGCCCGATTCGGATCGCCGCTTCATGGCCAGTCCTTCGGCAACACGACTTCGACGCGGCCGCCCGAGCTGACGCGGACCATCACGGGAGTCGGCATGACCTTGCCGACCGGCCCCTGCAGCTCGTAGACGGCCGGCGTCGGATGGGTGAAGTTGGTGAGCCGGCCGTCTCCGCCGAAGGTCACGGTCCCGCCTGCGGAGGCCGGCGTCGCCACGAACTCGACCGCGCCGCCGGGCAGCTTGAGGATCGGAATGACCGGTGTGGGCGTCGGAGCGGGAGGCACGGGCTGGATCGTCTGGAGCTCGATGCGGAGGAGTCACCGACGAGATGACCACCGAGACGCTCTGGTTGAGCCTGACCGCCTTCATCCGCGCGGCCAGCAGCGTCGTCTGCATCTCGAAGGCCGCGCTCTTGACCTGGTTGCGCTGATGGGTCTTCACGAGCCAGGGCGCGGCGAGCAGCGACATCATCGCGATGAGCGCGACGACGATCGACAGCTCGACGAGCGAGAAGCCTCGCCCCCCGTCGAATACACGAGTCCGGTGCATTGGCGAGAGGTTAGAGCGATTCGCGTGCCTGACCCCTTCCGGCAATCTAAGCCACTTAAGATCAATGAGATACGATCCAATGGCTCCGCTCGGCGAGGAGCGCCCGGGAGGCATTCCCGTTACCTTCCGTAACGGCTCCCGGATGCCACTTTCGGGCGGTTCGAGGGTCGATTTCCACCCCTCTCCAGGATGCGCGGCGTCCGTTTCCGACGAGGCGGCCTCCTGCCCGCGGACGCTTTTCCCACCCCCCCGGTTCCCGTACACTGTTCGAAAAAAGTCCATGTGGAGAAAACGAACCGCCCCGGCGGCGGAGACCCGCGCGCTGCTCTCGAAGTTGAAGGCGCGGTCCTGGCGCGGGGATGCCGAGCGCGACGAACTCCTGCGCCGCCTCGAGACCGCCGCCGGCCTCGAGGCCGAGGACGTCGCCTGGATGGTGGCGGACGCGGATTCCGCGGTGAAGGACAACGGGCTCGCGTGTCTCCGCCGCTTCCCTTTCGACGCCGCGGCGGAGGCCCTCTTTCCGATGCTCGCCGTGCGCTCCGAGCCGGTCCGTCGGGCGACGATGCAGACGCTCGAGACCCTGGCCGGCCCCGCTTTCCCGGCGAAGACCGCCTCCTGGATCGAGCATCGGGACCCGGCCGTCGCGCATGCGGCGCTCGACTACGCCCGCCGGAATCCATCCGAACACTACCTGCCGGGAATTGCGAAGGCGCTCGAGTCGACCGCCCCGTCGGTGCGGCGCAAGGCGTTCGCCATCGTCGAGGCGCTCGCCGCCGCGACCCCGAAGGCGGTGACCCTCGCGGCCCGAGCGCTCGCGAGCGACGACGAGGACCTGCGCTTTCGCGCGATCGGCGTCCTGTCGCGCCACCCGAGCGACGCTCTGGTCGCGGCGCTCCTGAAACGGTGTCACAACGATTCTCCGCGAGTCCAGGAGGCCGCCGTCGTGGCGCTGACGCCGCTCCTCTCGCGGCCGGACGCGGCTTTCCACGCGGAGCTGCTCCCGCTCCTCTGTGACGGCAACGCCAGGGTCCGGCAGCTCGCGGTCAAGATCCTGCGGTCCCAGCCTCCCGACAAGGTGTCCCTGGCCTTCCTCGAGACGTTCCGCGGCACTTTCGGCGGCGTTCGGGAGCGCAGCCTCCGCGCGGTCGAGGAGCTCGGCCCCGAATTCGTCCAGGCGCTGATCTCCCAGGACCGCCACGCCGACCCCGGCATGGCGTCGCTCGCCGCTTCGATCGCCGTCGCGATCCGAACGCCCGCGGTCGTGCCCCACTGCATCCGCTACCTCGACGGGGACGATTTCTGGCTGCGCGAGCGGGCGGCGCGGGCGCTGGCCGAGCTCAAGGACCCTTCGGCGCTCCCCCCGCTCTTGAAGCTCCTCGAGCACCCGGAGTCGGGCCTCTCGGCGGCCAACGCCCTCGGGGTCTGGGGCTCGCCCGAAGTCCTGCCGGGTCTGCTCGCCGCCTACAAGAAGGGGGCGGCGGACCTGCGCGCGGAGATCCTCGACGCGTTCGCCCGGATCCCCGATCCGCGGGTCGGGCCGCTGCTCGAGTCGATCGTCAAGGCGGACCCGGACGCGTTCGTCAAGGAGAAGGCGGCGCGCCTGGTCGCGGCGCGGGCGGGCGGCCTCTCCCCGGAATCGGCCTCCACAGGGTACGCGCGCCGCGAGCTCGCCCCGGTCGACTTCGCGGCCACCCCGAAGCCGTCCTTGGACGAGCTCCTCCAGCACGCCCGGGCGGTCGGCGCCTCCGACCTGCACGTGGCCTCGGGAACCGTCCCGCACATTCGCGTGCACGGAACGCTCTCGCCGCTCCCCCTTCCCGAGGTCACCTCGGAACAGATGGAAGAGTGGATCATGCCGATCCTCTCGCCGGAGCGGAGCAAGCGGCTCCGCGAGGCGCGCCAGCTCGATTTCTGCCATAAGGACCCGGCGCTCGGCCGCTTCCGCACGAACGTCTTCTTTCAGCGAAAAGGCGCGAGCGCGGTCTTCCGCCTGATTCCCGAGGAGGTGCCTTCGGTCTCCGACATCGACCTGCCGGAGAGCCTCTGGGAGCTGACCTCCCGCTCGCAGGGGTTGATCCTCGTCACCGGCTCGGCCGGCTGCGGCAAGACGACGACGCTCGCCGCGCTCGTGGACCGGATCAACGAAACGCAGAAGTCGCACATCCTGACGATCGAGGACCCGATCGAATACGTCCACCGCGGCAAGCTCGCGCTCGTGAACCAGCGGGAGGTGCCGACCCACACCGTCTCCTTCGCCCGGGCGCTCCGGCAGGCGCTCCGCGAGGACCCGGACGTCATCCTCGTCGGCGAGATGAGGGACCTCGAGACGATCTCGCTCGCCATCACGGCTTCCGAGACGGGCCACCTCGTGCTCGCGACGCTGCACACGACGACCGCGGCCTCGACCGTGGACCGGATCATCAACTCCTTCCCGCCGGATCAGCAGGGACAGATCCGCCAGATGGTCTCCGAGTCGTTGAAGGCGGTCGTCTCCCAGACGCTGCTGCCGCGGCGCGACGGCTCGGGCCGGGCGGCGGCGTTCGAGATCCTGCGCAACACGCCGAACGTGGCGGGCTTGATCCGGGAGGGAAAGACCTTTCAGATCCCGACGGCGATGCAGACGGGCTTGGCCGCGGGGATGATCCTCATGGACGGGGCGCTGCAGCAGCTCGTCCAGAAGGGAACGATCGACGCCCGGGTCGCCTACGACCACGCCCAGCGCAAGGAGACTTTCGAGCCGATGCTCGCGGCGGAGGAAGGGAGCGCCGCGTGAGCGCCGACGCCCCGGCCGCCCGCGGCGCCTCGAGCCGGATCGACCGGTTCCTGGCGATCCTGCCGGCGCGCAACGGGTCGGACCTCCACCTGGCGGTGGGCTCGCCGCCGATCCTGCGCCTGGACGGCGAGCTCGAACGGAGCCGGTACCGCGAGCTGTCCGAGGCCGACTACGAGAACCTCGTCCGGCCGATCACTCCCGCGCGCCTCTGGGAGACCTTCGCGGCGACGGGGGACGTGGACTTCGCCTACCAGATGGGGCGCGAAGCGCGTTTCCGAGTGAACCTCTTCCGCCAGGAGCGCGGCCCCGCCGCGGTCTTCCGGCTCATCCCTTCGCGGATTCCGACGACCGAGGAGCTCGACTTGCCCGTCTCCGTGGCCGGCCTCTCCGAGGCGGAACGAGGCCTCGTGCTCGTGACCGGCCCCACGGGCAGCGGAAAGTCGACCACGCTCGCCGCGATCCTCGACCGGGTGAACAAGCGCCTGCCGTACCACGTCGTCACCATCGAAGACCCGATCGAGTTCGTGCACTCCGACAACCGCTCCGTCTTCACGCAGCGGGAGCTCGGCACCGACGTCCCGAGCTTCGCCGAAGGGGTCAAGGCGGCGATCCGGGAAGACCCGGACTGCCTGCTCGTCGGCGAGATGCGGGATCTCGAGACGATGCGCATGGCGCTCGCCGCCGCGGAGACGGGCCTCCTCGTCTTCGCGACGCTCCACACGAACTCCGCCGCGAAGGCGGTGGACCGCATCATCGACGCCTTCCCCGCGAGCGAGCAGGAGCAGATTCGCACGGTGCTCGCGGGGGTCCTGCGCGCCGTCGTGGCGCAGCAGCTCCTGCGCCGGCGCGAGAAGGGGCGCGCCGCGGCCTTCGAGATCCTCCTCGGCTCGACCGCGCTCTCCAACGCCATCCGCGAGGGGAAGACCAGCCTCATCAACAACCAGATCCAGACCGGCAAGTCGAAGGGGATGATCGGGATGGATCAGTCTCTGGGAGAGCTCGTGCGCTCCGGCGCCGTGGCCCCGGACGAGGCGCTCGACCACGCCTTCGACAAGGAGTCCTTCAAGACGTTGATCGCGAGCCTGCCGAAGGAGCTCCGGACGCCGGCCCCCGCGCCGCCGGCAGCCGCAGGGTGAATCGGGAGCCGCCCCCCGGCCGCGCGGCGACTTCGACGGTGCCGCCGTGCAGCTCGGCGATGCGGCCCACGATCGAGAGGCCGAAACCGGCTCCGTCGGGCCGCGTGGAGTAGAAGGGAACGAAGATCTTCTCGCGCTGATCCGGGTCCACGCCCGGCCCGCGATCCTGTACTTCGAGGCCGATCTCTTCGCCCTGCGCCGTGCCTTCGATGCGGATCGCCCCCGTCTCGCCGCGGCGCGACGCCGGCGTCGCCTCGACGGCGTTGCGCAGGAGATTGGCGAGGGCCCGCCGCAGCAGGACCGCCGACCCTCGGGCCTCCGGGAAGTCGCCGGCCCGCTCGACGCGCACGCCGGGGAACGCGCTCTCGATCTCGCGCGCGGCGGCTTCGACGACGCCTTCGAGGGAGACCGCTTCGGGCGCGAAGCGCTCCGGGCGCGCGAACAGGAGGAAATCGCTCGTGACGCGGCTCATCTCCTGCGCTTCGCGGCGGATCGCCTTCAAGTGCTCGGAAGCGCGCTCGGGATGGCGCAGGGCCGAGATCCGCGTAGCCGTCGATCGCGGCGGCCGCGTTTCGAAACTCGTGGGCGGCGCCGGCGGAGACTTCCCCCAGGTCCGCGAGGTGCCTCGCGAGGGCCACGCGGGCCTCCAGGCGGCGCACGTCGGAAAGGTCCGTGAAGAGGGCGAGGATTCCGAGGAATCTCCCGTCCGCCCCCATCGCGGCCGTCGCCGTCACGCCGAGCACCCGGTCCTCTCCCTTCCGGACCCAGCGCGCCTCGCGCCGCTCGAGGGTCTGCCGGTCCGACAGGACCCGGGCGACGAGGTCGCGGAGCTCGGCGGCCTCGGCCAGCAGCCTCTCGAAGTGCTCGCCCCGGACCTCCCCGTGGAGCGCCAGGATCTCCCGCCCGGCTTCGTTCAACTCGACCACCGTTCCCGAGGGATCGACCGAGAGGAGGCCCGTCGGCAGGCTGCGCGCGAGCGTGCGCGCGGCCGTCTCGAGATCGTCGGCGCGCTCCTTCTCGAGGCGCGCCAGACGCGCCAGCTCCCTCTCTTTCTCGGAAAGGGCCGAGATCGTGGACTCGAAGCGCGCGACCAGGAACTCCCGCTCGTCGCCGAAGTCCGTGCCGGGCGCCGGGGCGGCCCCGGCCGTCCGCAGCATCCGGTCGAACGGATCGAGGAGCGAGCGGAGGTAGAGGCCCGCGAGCACGACGAGCGCCGCGCCGGCGAGCGGCACGAGAATGGTCATCAGGCGCGAGAACCCGCGCAGGCTCGCCCCCGGCCCGGGATCGAGTGCCACGAGGAAAGTTCGCTCGCCCGAGGCCATCCGCGCGAGCAGGATGGGAGGCTGCCGCTTCCACTCGTAGGCGACGCGGCTGCCCGAAGGCCGGTCCCCGGGGAGAACAGGCGGAGCGGCGAGGCCGTGCCCCGCGCCCTGCACGCGGCGGCCGCGCGCGTCGTAGACGCCGACGAAGAGAACGTCCGGCTCGAGGAGCGCGCGCTCGAGAGAGTCCGTCGCGGAGGAGGAGGCGGCGTCCGCGGGGAGCGCCAGCCTCCGAAGCAGCTCGCCGGCGCGACGCTCGGTGACGAGCTCGCCCCAGAGGACCGCGTTTCGGAAGAAGAAGAGGGTGACGAAGTTCAGGAACAGGATCAGGAGCAGCGCGACCCAGAGGAAGAGCCGGGATTCCCGGCGAAACGATCGCGGGACGCGGTCGGGCTCCGCGCCGGGAGGCGCGGTCGTCGGCGGGATCGGCATGGCGTCGGTTGGGTCCGTGCTACATTGTAAGAACACGTGAAGGCGACGCACACGCAGAATCTCGTCGTCCGAGTGCTGGCGGCCGCGCTCTGCGCGGGCGCGATCTCGCGCGCGGCGGCGGCGCAGAACCTGCACGTGACCGTGGGCCAGAACCTGAAGACGGTCCTGGCGACGCTCGCGGCGCGGGGGATCGCCTACCAGCAGAGCGCGGCGGGCGAGGATCGCAGCGTCGCGTACTCCCAGGGCACCGAGAGCATCCAGCTCGGCTTCTCCCCCTGGCCGACCGATCCGGCCGCGCCCGCCTCCGCCTGGGAACCGGGCTCCAAGGCGCCGAAGGAGTTGACCCTCGTCCGCATCCGGGATTCGGCGCCGAGCTCCGAACCGCGCCGCGCGTGGGTGAACAGCCTCGCCCGCGAGGGGCGCGGCTGGGCCTACCTCAAGCCCGAGGAGGACGCGGCGCGTCCGGCTCCCGACCGGACGAAGTACCCCGTGGCGGCCGGGCTCGAGTGGGGCAAACCGCCGGCAAAGCTGGTGTTCCAGGCCGCGCGGGCCGCCGGGACGCCGCCCTCGGACGAGCCGACCGAGCTCGTCATCGAGCTCTTGCGGCCGCACCGCCCCTGATCCTCCGCCCCTCCTCCCGCGGATTCGCCGCGGCGCTCTCGTTCGTCCTCGCGATCGGCGCCCTCTCGGCCGAATCCCCCGCTCCGCCGGCGCCCGCCGCGAATCGCGCCCGGACGATCGCGCTCGCGGGGGACACGATCCTGACGCGCACGCTCAGCCGGAGACTCCGAGCCGGAGTACCGCGCGCTCGTCGAGCTGTTGCGCACGGCCGACGCGGCCGCGACCAACCTCGAGACGCTCTTCCACGACTTCGAAGGGCCCGCGATGCCGTCGCTCCCGTCGCTGCGCTCCGACCCGAAGCTCGCTTCCGAGCTCGCCGGGATCGGTTTCGACCTCGTCGCGCGCGCCAACAACCACGCGGCGGACTACGGGGTCCCGGGCCTGCGACAGACGACCCGGCACGTCGCCGCGGCCGGTCTCGTCCAGGCGGGCGCCGGCGAGAGCCTCGCCGAAGCGCGCCGCGCCGCCTATTTCCGGAGCCCCTCCGTCACCGTCGCGCTCGTCTCCGCGACCGCGACCTTCCCGGACTACGCCCGGGCGGGAAACCCGCGCGGGCGCATTCCGGCGCGCCCGGGAGTGAGCCCGCTTCGCGTGCACACGACCGCTCTCCTCCCGTCCGACGAGCTCGAGCGCCTCCGGGCGATCGCGAAGGAGACCGGAGAGAGCCCCCCCGCCGAGGGGGCATTCGACGTCGGAGGCCGGCGATTCGCCGCCGCCGAAAAGGCGGGGGTCTCCGACGAGCTCGACCGCGAGGACCTCTCGGCGATCGCGGAGGAGGTCCGGCGCGCGAGCGCCGCGGCCGACGTGACGCTCGTGTCGATCCACTGCCACGAGGCGGGCGGCGCGCGGGAGAAGCCGCCGGCCTTCCTCGAGGCCTTCGCCCGCGCGATGATCGACGCGGGCGCGGACGTCGTCTTCGGGCACGGGCCCCACTGCCTGCGGGGGATCGAGATCTACCGGGGCAAGGCGATCCTCTACAGCCTCGGAAACTTCCTCTTCGAATACGAGACGGTCGAGGCCCTGCCGGCCGACGACTACGAGGCCGTCGGATTGCCGGCGACGGCCGGACCGGTGGACTTCTTCGATCGCTACGACCAGGGCGAGGCCCGCGGGTATCCCGCCGAGCCCGAGGCCTGGGAGTCCGTCATCGCCCGCGCGCGCTTCGAGGGAAAGCGGCTCGCGGCGCTGGAGCTCCATCCGATCTCGCTCGGCTTCGGGCTCCCGCGCGGGCGGCGGGGGCGCCCCACACTCGCGGACGCCCCGCTCGCGCGAAAGATCGTGGAGCGCCTCGCGCGGCTCTCCGAGCCCTACGGCACGCGGATCGCGCTCGAAGGACGAGTCGGGCGGGTCGCGATTCCGGCGCCCTGAGAGACCGTCCGTCTCCCGCTCACGCCGGGACGGTCATCGCCTCCGCGCGTCGAGCGCCTCGGCCCGAAACGCGATCGTCGCGTCGCACCCCTCGCACAGCACTTCGGGCCCGACCGACAGGAGATCCACTTCGACGCAGAGAACGGCGGCGCAGCGGGGGCACTCGAACTCGACCAGGCCCTCCGACTCGAACGGCAGCTTGTCCTCGGCTCCCCGGCGAGCCGAGCGCCCGCGGGCGAAGTCGTCGAAGGAAACCACGTTGTCTCGGTTCACGGCTCCTCCTGTCGTAAGGGCCGGGCCTCCGCATCCTCGCGAGGATCGAGAGGCTCGGCCAGGGTCAAGGAAGCGCGGCGCCGCCGGGAACCGCGCACGACGAGCACCGCTCCGCCGAGAAAGAGGACTCCTCCCGCGGCGAGCAGGCTCGCCACCGCGGCGCGTAGCGGCCGGGGGGCACTCGAGAGGCCTCCGCCGGAGCCGACGAGCGTGCCGCCGAGAAAGATCATCACGAGCGACACGAGCAGCGGCGCGCGGCGGCGGTCGGAAGCGGCGGAGGACTGCGACCAGACGAGTCTCACGGACGGAGCCCGGGAAAGAGCGGACCGAACGGCTCCGCGGACTGCCGAAACGCCGCGTTCGGAGCGAACTCGCGCAAGCCGCCCTCCGAAAACGTCCGAAGCCGCCGGCCGGCTTCTCTTTCAACACATTGATCTTATTCGAGAAAGGCGGCGCAGGCAATTGATATCCTGCGCCGATGCGTTTGACATCGAAATCGCTCGCGTCCCTTCTCCTGCTCGCTTTTTTCTCCGCCGGCGCCGCCTCGGACGCCTCGAACTGGGAAGAGATCCTGCGCGGCATCCCGCAAGCCGATCGAATCCGCGAATCGAACCGCGTGCTCTCCGCCGAGCCGCACCACCTGGGCTCCCCCTACGGCGAGAAGAACGCGACGTGGATCCTCGAGCGCTTCCGCGAGTACGGGCTCGAGGCCTCGATCGAGACGTTCTACGTCCTCTTTCCGACCCCCAAGGAGCGCGTCGTCGAGCTCGTCGAGCCCTCGCATTTCCGCGCCCGCGCTCGACGAGCCGCCGGTCGCGGGGGATCCGACGTCCGCGCAGACGAGATCGCCAGCTCCCGACGTACAACGCCTACTCGATCGACGGCGACGTGACGGCGCCGCTCGTCTACGTCAACTACGGCGTCCCCGCCGACTACGAGCGGCTCGAGCGGCTGGGCGATCGACGTCCGCGGCAAGATCGTGATCGCGCGCTACGGCGCCTCCTGGCGCGGGATCAAGCCCAAGGTCGCCGCGGAGCACGGCGCGGTCGGATGCCTCATCTACTCCGATCCGCGGGACGACGGCTACTTCGAGGGGGACGTCTATCCGCAGGGGGGCCTGCGGCCCCGAGCAGGGCGTGCAGCGCGGGAGCGTCAAGGACATGCCGCTCTACTCCGGCGATCCGCTGACACCGGGCGTCGGCGCGACGAAGAGGCCGGAGAAGTGGAACCTCGCCGAAGCGAAGACGCTGACGAAGATCCCGGTTCTGCCGATCTCCTACGGCGACGCGAAGCCGCTCCTCGCGGCTCTGGCGGGGCCCGCTCGCGCCGCCGAGTGGCGCGGCGCGCTCCCGCTCACCTACCACGTGGGCCCCGGCCCCGCGAAGGTCCACCTGAAGCTCGCCTTCGACTGGAAGATCGTGCCGGCCAACGACGTCATCGCGCGCATCCCGGGCTCGGTCTGGCCCGACGAGTGGATCCTCCACGGCAATCACCACGACGCCTGGGTCAACGGCTCCGAGGACCCCGTCAGCGGGATGTCGCCGCTCCTCGAGGAGGCGCGCGCCTTCGGAGAGCTCGTGAAGAAGGGGTGGAAGCCGAAGCGCACGATCCTGCTCTGCGCCTGGGACGGCGAGGAACAGGGTCTGCTCGGCTCGACGGAGTGGATGGAGACGCACGCCGAGGAGCTCGCGCAGCAAGGCGGTCGTCTACATCAACAGCGACTCGAACGGGCGGGGCTTCCTGTCGGCCGGCGGGTCGCACACGCTCGAGCCCTTCGTCAATTCGGTCGCCGAGGCGGTGACGGACCCGGAGCGGAACATGCCCGTCGGAGCGCGGCTGCGCGCCCGGCAGCATCGTGGACGCGAAGACCGCGGCGGAGCGCAAGGAGCTCCGCGACCGAAAGACCTTCCGGCTCGACGCGCTCGGATCGGGCTCGGACTACACCCCCTTCCTCCAGCACCTCGGGATCGCCTCCTTGAACCTCTCCTTCGAGGGGGAGGACGAGGGGGGCATCTACCACTCGATCTACGACGACTTCGCCTGGTACACGCAATTCTCCGACACGGACTTCGTCTACGGACGCGCGCTCTCGCAGACGATCGGGACGGCCGTGCTGCGGCTGGCCGACGCGGACCTCCTCCCCTTCGATCCGGCGGCCGCTCGCCGAGACGGTCGCGACGCTACGTCAAGGAGGTCCAGGAGCTCGCGAAGGATCGGCGGGAAGCGGCCGAGGAGCTGCGCGCGCCAGATCGACGACGGCGTCCCGCTCGCGGCGGCCGACCCGAAGAAGCCGTTCGCGCCGCCGAAGAAGGAGGAGGCGGTCCCCTACTTCGACTTCTCCCCGCTCGAGAACGCCTCGGCGTCGCTCGCCGCGGCGGCGAAGGAGTACCGCGACGGCGCTCGCCGCGGCCGGGCCCGGCATCGCCGGGGATCCGGCGCGCGTCGGCGCGGGTCAACGCCGCCCTCCGGCAGATCGAGCCGGCGCTGACGCGGCCGGAGGGGCTCCCGGGCCGGCCCTGGTACCGGCACTACGTCTATGCGCCCGGCTTCTACACCGGCTACGCGGTCAAGACGCTCCCCGCCGTGCGCGAAGCGATCGAGCAGAGGCAGTACGGCGACGTCAACGCGAGGGTGGCGGAGACGGCGGAAGTGCTGGCGAAGGCGGCGGAGAAGGTGAAGGAAGCGGCGGCCGCTCTGAAGAACTGAATCATTGATTCATTGAATCAGGTTCATGATCCCTCGTCAGCCGCATGACGCCATGAATCATGATTCAATGTCTTCTCACGGCGCGATCCCGCCCGAACGCATCCTCTCGTAGATCTCCGGACTGTCCGCCTTTCCCTGAGCCACGGCGCACGTCCCGTCGCAGCGGGCGGTGACGTCGCCCGCGCCGTCGAAGATCTCGGCCGCCGCGAAGATGAGGTTCATCCCGGCGCGGACGAGGCGCGCCTCGGCCACGACGCGGTCGCCGCGCGTCGGCCGGAAGAAGGTCATCGCGAGGTTCACCGTCGCCGATCGCGCCTCGGGCCGCGTCAGCCAGCCGACGGTGCCGATGACGAGGTCGAAGAGGCCCGCCAGCACGACGCCGTTGACGGCTTCGGTCCCGATGCCGCCCCGGTGGAAGGCGAGGACCGGGTCGATCACCGCGCGCACGCGGTCGACGCGGGTGAAGTCGAGCCGCGCGCCGAAGTGCTTCATCGGCGGCCCCTGATTCCAGACGTCGGCCAGGGCGTCGCAGCGCCTCGAGCGTTCCGTAGGTCTTCGAGAAAGGGGCGCCGGGCTCGTCCACCTCCCGGATTCTCTCCCGCGCCCGGTCGAAGTCCAACCACATCGGCGGGCGCGCCGCGCCTCTGCTACGATGCGCGGGCCTCGAGGAACCAATAAGACTGTTAGGAAGGAGCTGATTTTGAAACGACGCAGAACGACGGCCCTCCCCCGGATCTCCGCGGAGGAGGCCCGACAGGCGCTCCACGTGCTCGTCGCCGACGGACGGATCGCGGCGCGAGAGGTCACGAAAGCCCTCGCGCGGCGCGAGAAGCTCGTGCGGGAGCTCAAGAGCCGGCTCTCGGCCCTGGGCGAGGACGCCGCCGGGCGCGATCGAGCGGGCGGCGGCGAAGCGCCCGGGTGCGGCGCGCCCGCCGCGCGGTCAAGCGGCGCGCCCGCACCGCCATCACCGCCGCGCAGAGAGCCGCCCGGCAGGCCCAGGGCCGGTATCTCGGCGCGATCCGGAAGCTCTCCCGGGCCTCGCGCGCGAAGGTCCGCGAGATCCGCAAGCGTCAGGGCGTGCAGGCCGCGATCGCGGCCGCGAGGAAGCTCGCCGGCTGACGGCGTCGGGCGCCTCTTGAGGAAGATCTCGGGCGCGCTCCTCCTGTGTCTCCTGGGGGCGCGCCTCGAGGCCGGCGAGCCCGCGGCTTCCCCCGAGGTCACGGCGATCCGCGCCGGGCGGCTCCTGGAGGTCCGGTCGGGAGCCGTCGTGCCCGGCGCCGTCGTCCTCGTCGAAGCGGGACGCGTGAAGGCGGTCGGCCCCGGGCTTCCGATCCCGCCCGGCGCCCGGGTGATCGACCTCTCGGCGTTCACGGTGCTGCCGGGACTGATCGACTGCCACACGCATCTCGTCGGGGACTACTCCGAGAGCATCGAGTACTTCTCCGACCTCAAGACCACTGCCGCGCAGCGCGCCTTCGAGTCGATTCCGAACGCGAAGAAGACGATCGAGGCCGGATTCACGACGGTCCGCGACGTCGGCGCCTATCGCGCGTTCGTGGACGTCGCGCTGCGCGACGCGATCGCCAAAGGGTGGGTCGAGGGCCCGCGGATGTTCGTGGCGGGCGCCTACCTCACGATCACGGGAGGAGGCGGAGCGCTCACCGGGATCGCGCCCGACGTCTCCCTCCCCTGGGACCTGAAGTTCGGGATCGCGGACGGACCGGACCAGGTGCGGCAGCGCGTGCGCGACATCGCGCAGTACGGAGTCGACCTGATCAAGATCCTCGCGACCGGAGCGTTCCTCGCCCACGGCAGCAACCCCGGAGCGGTCGAGTACACCTACGAGGAGCTCCGCGCCGCCGTCGAAGAGGCCGCGAAGAAGGGGCTGAAGGTCGCGGCGCACGCGCACGCCGCCGAGGGGATCCGACTCGCGGCGAAGGCCGGGGTCGCGTCGATCGAGCACGGCACTTATCTCGACGAGGAAGGCATTCGGTTGATGAAGGAGCACGGGACCTTTCTCGTCGCCGACATCTACGACGCGGAGTGGCTCCGAAACCAGTCGAAGACTCTCGTGCCGCAAGATTTCGCCGACAAGCAGCCCGAGGCCGACGAGATCCAGCGGCGCAACTTCGAGAAGGCGGTCAAGGCCGGAGTCCGGATCGCGTTCGGGACCGACTCGAGCGTCTATCCGCATGGCCTGAACGCGCGGCAGTTCGCCTGGCAGGTGCGCTACGGCCAGACACCGCTCGAGGCCATCCGCTCCGCCACCATTTCCGCCGCCGAGCTGATCGGCCGCGAGAAGGAGCTCGGCTCCCTCGAGCCGGGAAAATGGGCCGACCTGATCGCCGTCCGGGGCGATCCTCTGGCCGACGTCCGCGTCCTCGAGAACGTCTCCTTCGTGATGAAGGAAGGAAGGGTCTACAGGGACGCCCGGTAGGGTCCATCGCTTGCAGCGGCGATACACTCTCGCGGTGGCTTCGAGCGAAGTCGCGTCGATTCTGAAGTCCCTGTCGGATGCGCTGGTCCGGTACGTCGTCGTTGGCGGCGTCGCGGTCGTCCTTCACGGCTACCTTCGTCTGACGGCAAATCTCGATCTCGTGGTCGCCCTGGATCGCGAAAATGTGATCGCCGCCATCGCTGCTCTGGAGTCGCTCGGCTATCGCCCCCGGCCTCCCCTGCCGGCCCTGCAGTTCGCGGACCCGGAGGTCCGGGCCGCCTGGGTCCGCGAGAAGGGCATGACCGTCTTCTCCCTCTGGAGCCCGGCCTATCCGGGCACGGACGTGGACCTCTTCGTCGAAGAGCCGCTGCCGTTCGATGCGCTGCGCGCAAGGGCCCGAGTCGCCGACCTCCACGGCGCGTCGATCCCTGTCGCCGGAATCCAGGACCTCATCGCCATGAAGCGCGCCGCGGGCAGGCCTCAGGACCTCCTCGATATCGCCGCCCTGGAAAGGATCGCGCTATCCTTGAAGTCGAATGGAGAAAGCTGAGACCTCGCGAGCCCGAGGCTGGCAGAAACACCGCGACGACCAGATGCGGTCCTGGCTCGCCCTGACGTTCGAGCAGCGGCTCGACTGGCTCGAGAGCGCCAAGGAGTTTGCGGCCGAGGCACTCGGCGCCGCCTACTCCACTTCGTCTCGGAGCGCGAAGCGTCTCAGGAGACGATCCCGCTAAGTCTGGCCCCGGAGGCGTCAGGACCTCGAGACCGACGATCCTACTTCTCGAGGCCGGCGGCCCAGTCGAGCGAGACCACGATCGGCGGCTGGGGGCGGGATCCCATTCCCATTCGAAAGAGAAAACGGTCGCCCGCCGCCGTGACGTCGAAGTCGATGGCGGAGGGTCCCGCCGAAAAGAGGACGCGAGAAGAGCCGAGCTCGATCCCGGAGGCTGCCGGCGCGACGGGAGCGGCGAGCAGTCTCCCCTCCCCGTCGAGGTAGTAGAGCTCTCGCCCGTCTCGTCGCCAGCGAGGATTGTCCCCGCCCGCCGTCGAGACGCGGCGCCGCTCGCCCGTTCCCACCGCCGGGACCAGGTAGACCTCCGGCTCTCCCGACTCCTCCGAGACGAGCGCGAGCCAGCGGCCGTCCGGGGAGAAGCTTGCGCTGTACTCGCTGTAGGGCGGCCCGGGAGACGCGGGCGCCGCGGTCGGTTTCGCGCCGAGCCGGAGCACGGCGGTCCGAAGGGGCGGCATGCGAGCCGGCGAGAAGTCCTGGTAGACGAGGCGCGCGCCATCCGATGACCAGTCCTGCGGAAGCTGCGTGCCGGGTTGCGAGAGCACCAGCTCCTCGCGGCCGCTCGCGACGTCCCAGATGTAGATGTCCGGGGCGCTCTCACGCGACAAGGCGTAGGCGAGGCGCGCGCCATCGGGGGACCAGACCGGCCGGACCGCGTCCCGTGCGGCCGACGTCAGGCGCGTCGGCAGGCCGGTCACGGCGTCGTAGAGCCAGAGGTCGCGGATCCCCGTTCGAGGATCCCGGACCGTCACGGCGACGCGGCGGCCGTCCGGCGAGAGCCGCGGCGGCAGATGGAACATCGCGGGAGCCCCGACCGAGGCCAGCGAATGCCCTTCCCGGTCGAGCCACACCAGGCGCGAATCGAAGGGGCGCGGCTGGTAGGCGAGGACGTTCGAGCGCGCCGAAGCCGAGAACGCGCCGGAGCCGGACTGGCCGAAGTACGCGATCGACTGCGCCACGGGAATCGCGTCTCCGCCGAAGGCGAGACGTTTGGGGTCGAAAGGCCGCGCGAGCAGCGTCGCGTCGCGCACGAACAGCAGGAAGCCCTGCGGGGCGTACTCGACACGGCTGTCCGCCTCGAAGAGAGGCTGGATCCGCCCGGAGTCGAGCGACCCGACGGAGATGACGCGCTTCTCGCCTCCGAACGTCCAATCGAGGAAGAGAAAGCGGCGTCCGTCGGGTAGGAAGACGGGCCAACGGTGAGCGCGATGGCCGGAGGCGGGCTTCGTGACGGGAGCGGGTGTCCCCCCTTCCGCGGAGACGCGGAGGATTCCCTGGTTAGGACCTCCCTCCCACTGGCCGATCAGGATGACGCCTCCGGGCCCCCACGACCCGGACCCTCCGGAGCCGGCGTCGCAAATCACCTGCGGCGGTCCTCCCGAAGGGGCGATCTTCCGGAGCTTGCCGCCGGCGAAGAATCCGAGCTGAGATCCGTCGGGCGACCAGAACGGCGAGACGGCCGATTCCGTCCCGGGCAGGGCCTCCGGCACGACCGCATCGAGCGAACGGATGAAGAGCCGCGACCTCGAGCCCGACCCGGCGACGAAACGCGATCCGGCGGCCGTCGGGGGAAACGGCCAACCCGGTGACCGGCGGCCTCGCATAGAAGGAGGCGCTCGAGGAGGTGTCCACCAGGAAGCGGGTGGGACCGGCGGTCGGCGGCTCCGCCCGAGTCCGGAGCAGCAGGAGGCTCGCCGCGAGCGCAGCGGCGAGCCCCGCCAGCGCGAGCCGCATCCAGATCGGAGAGCGGACCGGGACTCTTGCGGACGCGGCCGGGGCGGCTCCGCTCGCCTCCGAGAGCCGGTCGCGCAGGTTCGCGAGGTCCCGGGCGAGGTCGCGGGTCGAGGCATATCGATCCTCCGGGCTCTTGGCCAGGCAGCGCTCGATGATCCAGCGCATCGGCGCCGGCGCCTGGGAGTTGGCGCTGCCGACCGGCTCGGGCTCCTCGCGGATGATCGCCGAGAGCGTCTCCGGCGCGGTCTCCTTCGAGAAGGCGCGCCGGCCCGTCGCGAGCTCGTAGAGGATCGAGCCCAGAGCGAACTGGTCCGACCGGAAATCGAGCGGCCGCCCCATCGCCTGCTCGGGCGACATGTAGCCGATCGTGCCGAGGACGATGCCGGGATGGGTTCCGCCCGAGACGGTCGGCCCCTCGGCCGCGCCGGAGTCGCCGTCGGACTGCGAGAGCTTGGCGAGGCCGAAATCCAGAATCTTTGCGAAACCGTCGGGCGTCACCATGACGTTCTCCGGCTTCAGATCCCGGTGCACGATGTTGGCGGCGTGAGCCTTGGCGAGGCCGTCGGCCACCTGGGCGGCGATCGCCAGCGCCTTGCGCGTCGGGGGCACCCCTTCGGCGAGGATCTCCCGCAGTGTCTGTCCCGCGACGAGCTCCATGGCGATCCAGGCGACCCCGTCGGACTGCCCGATGTCGTGGACCGTGACGATGTTCGGGTGGTTGAGCGAGGAAGCGGCCCGGGCCTCCTTCTCGAAGCGCTTCAACCTCTCCGGGTCGGAGGACAGGGCGGCCGGCAACACCTTGACCGCGACCTCGCGCCCGAGCCGCGTGTCCCGCGCCTTGTACACCTCTCCCATTCCCCCGGCACCCAGGGGAGACTGGATCTCGTAAGGACCGAGTCTCGTTCCGGCTGAGAGCGTCATCGTCGTTCGCGGCGCGACCAAGTTTCGCGGGGTAGGGGGCGGGGGTTGGCGCCGGCGAACCCGGCGCCTGTCGCGCTCTGCGAGCGCTCGGTACGTCCCCGCCCGCGAGCAAAACGACTCGCGCCGCGGGAGCCGGAGCGCGGCTCCGATTGAACCTCTCGGCGCCGGTCGCGAAGCGACCGCCCCGCGCCGAAAGCTTCCGCATCCGGATGAGCCGCGGCCCGGCGCCCGAAGGGCGGACCTTCGAGCAAGCGAAGGCGACGGTACACCTCCCCCATCCCGCCCGCGCCGAGCGGGCCGAGAATCTCGCAGGGACCGAGTCGCGCACCGGTGGCGATCACTTGAGCCCCTCGACCAGGTAGAGGTTCGTGGGCAGACGCCAGCAGCGCGCGACGTAAGACTTGCCGTCGCGAGACAGAATCGGATGGAACAGCAGCACGCCAGCCGAATCCGAGGCGGAGATCTCCTTCCAGAATTCGCGGCGGCCCGTCGCAACTTCTCTCCGATACAGCCTGGCCGAGGAGGCCGTGCTCTCGACGACGAAGAGGAACCGGTCGTCGGAGCTCCAGAGCACATCCGGACTCGACTCCGCAGGACCGGGTAACGCTCGCGGCGGGCCTCCCGCCACTGGAAAGAGGAAGAGTCTTCCCTCTTCGTCAAGCGCCAGGACTTCGTTGCCGGCGGGAGAGAAATCGGCCGCGACGATTCCCTCGGGCGTGAATGGCTGCAGAGGCCCTCCCGCGGCCTCCTGGACGAAGGTTCGCAGCGGGCGGCCCGGCTGCCGGCCGTAGAGCAGGAGTCTCTTGCCGTCCGGAAACCAAATGCCGCCGCCCTGATAGAAGACCCCTCCTCCCAGAAGCGTCCGCGGCTCTCCGGTTCCCGTCGGCAAGAGGGAGATCTCGCCCTGGGGCTTGCCGGGGTGGGCGGGGTAGCTCGCCACCCATTTCCCGTCGGGCGAGATCGCGAAGCCGAAGCCGCGGCCGAGCTGAACCGCCGGAGAGGCGCCGTCGGTTGCGCGGAGAAGGATCCTCTCCTCGTCGTTGAAAAGCACCGTGCGGCCGTCGCGGGACATGTCCACCGGATCCGAGTCGGCGAACCAGGAGATGTCGCGCTCTCGCGTCTCGCCCGGAGGCAGAGCGACCATTCCCCTGCGGAACTCTCCCATCCACATCAAGACACGCCCGTCGGCGGAGATGTCCTGGATCTCGGCGAAACCGGGAGCCGGAAACTCCGGATGCACGACGCGTCTGGCTCCCGAGAGCGCCACGGCATGGATCTCGCCGAAAGTCTCGCTGCTCGCGTACCAGATCTCCTGGCCGTCCGGCCGCCAGGCGAGCGAGAACCCCCAGCCTCCCTCCTCGAGGGTCCTCACCGCCCCCTTGCGATCCACGACGCGCAGGCGCGGGCCCTTTTCGTCCCGTTCGAAGAACGCGACCAGATCTCCCTTCGGCGAAACGCGTGGAGAGTGGATCCTCTCCGCCTCGTAGAGGACCTTGCCGATCGGATACTCGAGCCGCCGCCGCTGCCCGATCCAGCGGATGACGGCGATCTCGCTGCCGTCGGGCGACCAGTCGGCTCCCTGAACGTCCTCCAGGATCTCCCGGGGGGCCCCGCCCCCGAGCGGGACGCGGGCGAGCGTTCCTCGCCGCTGGGCGGCGTCGATGCGCATGCGCGGCCGCAGGCAGACCGCCATCTCTCCTCGTGACGAGATCGCCAGCAGATCGGCAGAGGGCAGATCGAGCGGGCTCGACTCCGGCCTTTCCACGCGCGTCGAGAAGATGCGGACCGGCTGTCCCTCCCAGGAGCCGCCGTAGACGACGGTCTTGCCGTCGGGGGCGAAGCGGGCCGACCACGTCGTCCCGCGCCGGAAGGTGAGGCGCTGGAAGGAGGGGAAGGGTCTGTCCGCATGCCTCTCTCCCGCGCGAAAGGAGAGAAAGGCGGCCGCCGCGATGGCGACGGGGATTGCCAGAAGGGGCCACCGGCGCCGCAGACCCCTCCGTGGCGACTCCTCGAGGGCCGCAGCCGCGACGCTCGCGGACGCCTCGGAAAGGCGGTCCCGGAGCGTTCGGAGGTCCCGAGCCAGATCCGAGGTCGAGGCGTAGCGCTCCTCGCGATCCTTGGAGAGGCAGCGCTCGACGATCCAGCGCAACGGGACCGGCGTCGACGGCGCCGCCGAGGCGATCGGTTCCGGCTCCTCCCGGATGATCGCCGTCATCGTCTCGGGACCGCTCGCCCGCGCGAACGCCTTCTTCCCCGTCGCCATCTCGTAGAGAACCGAACCCAGCGAAAACTGGTCCGACCGAAAATCGAGAGGCTTGCCCAGCGCCTGCTCCGGCGACATGTACGCGACGGTCCCCACGACGATCCCGGGCTCGGTCTGCCCCGAGACCGTCGGCGCGTGCGTCCCCTCTCCGCTCTCGCCTTCCGGCTGCGTCAGCTTCGCCAGGCCGAAGTCCAGGATCTTCGCGAACCCGTCCTTCGTCACCATGACGTTCTCGGGCTTCAGGTCCCGGTGCACGATCCCGACTCCGTGCGCCTTGGCCAGCCCGTCGGCCACCTGCGCCGCCACAGCGAGCAGCTTCTTCAGAGGCAGCGCGCCATCCGCGAGCATTTGCCGCAGCGTGACCCCCTCGACCAGCTCCATCGCCATGTAGGAGGTCGAGTCCGAGGTCCCGATGTCGAACACCGTGACGATGTTGGGGTGATTCAGAGACGACGCCGATCGGGCTTCCTTCTCGAATCGCCGCAGCCGGCCGGCGTCCGCCGAGAGCTCGGCCGGCAGCACCTTGACCGCAACCTCGCGCGAGAGCCGCGTGTCCCGCGCCCGGTAGACCTCCCCCATCCCCCCGGCGCCGAGCGGCGCAAGGATCTCGTAGGGACCGAGGCGCGCGCCAACGGCGAGAGTCATCTCACTTCAGCCCGTCGACGAGGTAGAGATCGCTCAGCACGCGTCTGTACGCATACGCGTAAGACTTCCCATCCGGCGTCATTCGGACCGGCCTGATCGCCTGCACTCCCGCCCGATCCGAGGGAGCGACCACTTTCCAGAGGTCCTTGCGGCCTGTTGCGAGATCCAGGCGAAAGATCCTCGCGGGAACCTCGTCCAGCCGATCCACGAAGAGAGACGCTCCATCGGACGCAAAGCGAATCGGCACGTCTCCTGCCGACAGCCCCGCAATCGGGCGGGGAGAAGCGCCGGCTCCCTCGACCGCGTAGAGCATGGCCATCCGATCCGAGCGGATGGCTGTGACCCACATCCCGTCCGGAGAGATCGCGACACCGTGGAAGCCGATCCCTTCGGGCGTTATCGGCCGCAAATCGCCCCCGACGAGGGCGCCGACGTAAAGCCGCGCGCCACGTCCCATTTCGCTCGCCTGAAGGAGCACCTTTCCCCCGTCGGGAAAGGCCCAGGCCGCGAGGATGGTTTCGATCCCTCGATATGTCGCCGTCTTCGTTTCGCCGGCCCCCGTGGGAAGCAGCACGAGCCTCGATCCCTCCGGAGGGATGGTCAACGCCCACTTGCCGTCGGGCGTCAGAGACGTCGCCCAGCCTTCGCCGAGCCGCACGGCCGCCGATCCGTCGGTCTTCCGAACGTAAACCGCTTCGTTAGGACCCCCGCCTTCCCCACTCTCGTCGAAGAGCAGCGTCTTGCCGTCGGCCGAGAGATCAGCCAACGAAGACTGATCGAGCCAGGAGAGATCCCGCTCCGCAGGCTCCCCGGGTGCGAGAGCGACGATCCCGCCACGAACCTGACCACAGGAAACGAGAGCACGCCCATCTCGGGCGACGTCATGAAGCGCAAGACCAATCGGACTGGTGTAGAGAAGCCGCTCCTTGCCGGAGAGCGCGAGGGCGAACAGTCGGGTCGGGGTCGACTCGGCCCCGCTGAACCAGACCTCATCCCCCTTTGCGGACCAGGCAAATCCCGAGGCGCCGTGCCTCACTTGCAAGGTCTTCCTTCCCGAGCGATCGACCACCACGAGCTGCGCGCTGCCGATGCGGTTGGCAAACTCCAGAACAACGATTCTCTGGCCGGTTGGGGAAATACGAGGTGCCCAGAATGCGCCGGGCAGGGGAATCTCGGACAGCACCCTGCCGGTCGGATACTCGAGACGACTGTGCGCTCCGACGTCGCGAACGATGGCGAGCTCTCTGCCGTCGGGCGACCAATCCGCGGCCTGAACACCTTCGAGAACTTCGCGGGCCGCTCCTCCGGCCAGCGGCGCGCGAGCGAGTGTTCCGACGGAGATGGGCCCCCCGACTGCCTTGGGCGCGAGGAGGAGGGCCATTTCCCCGGCAGACGAGATCGCGAGCAGGTCAGCAGGAAAAAGACCAAGCGGGCGGGACTCTGTCGCCCCGGGACGCGTCGAATAGATCTGAAGAGGATCTGCGTCCCAGGCAGCCGCGTAGACAATGGTTTGCCCATCGCGCGCAAATCTCGCCACGCCGATCGTGCCGCGGCGGAAGGTCAGGCGTTGAAAAGTCGGAGCCGGTGAACCGGCCGTACGCAGCGCCCATGAGCTCAGCAAGGCTCCGAGAAGCGCCGCCGCGAGGAGGACCGCGGCGAGGATCGCAGGGGAAAAACGCAGGCCTCTGCGCACCGGCTCTGCCCCGCGCGCTCCACCGGAAAGGCCGGCGTCGGACACGTGCTCGCGCAGGTTGCGGAGGTCCCGCGCCAGATCCGACGTCGAGGCGTAGCGTTCCTCGCGATCCTTGGAGAGGCAGCGCTCGATGATCCAGCGCAACGGGACGGGCGTGGACGGAGCCGCCGCTGCGATCGGTTCCGGCTCCTCCCGGATGATCGCCGTCATCGTCTCGGGGCCGCTCGCCCGCGCAAACGCCTTCTTCCCCGTCGCCATCTCGTAGAGAACCGAACCCAGCGAAAACTGGTCGGACCGAAAATCGAGAGGCTTGCCCAGCGCCTGCTCCGGCGACATGTACGCCGACCGTGCCCACGACGATCCCGGGCTCGGTCCGCCCCGAGACCGTCGGCGCGTGCGTCGCTTCCCCGCTCTCGCCTTCCGGCTGCGTCAGCTTCGCCAGGCCGAAGTCCAGGATCTTGGCGAAGCCGTCCCTGGTCACCATGACGTTCTCGGGCTTCAGGTCCCGGTGCACGATCCCGGCGCCATGCGCCTTGGAAAGACCGTCGGCCACCTGCGCGGCGACAGCGAGCAGCTTCTTTGTCGGCAGCGCCCCGTCGGGAAGCATCTGCCGCAGCGTCACGCCCTCGACCAGCTCCATCGCGATGTAGGAGGTCGAGTCCGAGGTCCCAATGTCGTAGACGGTCACGATGTTGGGGTGATTCAGGGAAGAGGCCGACCGCGCCTCTTTCTCGAAACGCCGCAGCCGGCCGGTGTCCGCCGACAGCTCGGCCGGCAGGACCTTGACCGCCACCTCGCGCGAGAGCCGCGTGTCCCGGGCCCGGTAGACCTCCCCCATCCCGCCGGCGCCGAGCGGCGAGAGGATCTCGTAGGGACCCAAACGCGTTCCCGATTTGAGACTCACGGAACAGGCCTTCGCCGATTATTTCATCGGCGCCTCTCGGCATTTCCGTGCTCTCGAACGACGCCCTGGGTCGCCACCGCACGTGGCTCCAGATCGGAGACGTCGACGCCTATCGGAACTCCGACGTCTATCAGCTCGATCTGCACCTCGAGAGGCCCTTCCGGATCGGACCGTGGTTCACGGTCACCCCCGCGCTCGACTGTTTCAACGCGGTGAACAGTCACACCGTCCTCCAGCGAGTCGGCCGCGTTGGGACCTACAACGCGACGCGCGACCCGCCGGTGTTTCAGCCGGACGACAGCTTCAACGGGACGATCGAACGGCTCTCCGACCGGACTTTCCGCCTGGGAGTCCGAATCTCGTTCTGATCGGCGACGCTATTTCGCGATGCAGAAGGCGTCGTCGCCTCTCGCGCGGAGCGATTCATACATTCGCCGGTAGCCCTCGTGGCGGACGCGCATTTGCGAGATGAGCGTCTCGTACTCTCCCGTCCCGCGGACCGGGTCGAGCAAGGGATCCCGCTCGAAAAACGGCAGGCAGGGAAACCCGCTGTCCGCGCTCTCGCGCAGCCGCTCGACGGCGCTCGCGGTCTCGCCGAGCCGTGCGTGGACGCAGGCGAGATCGTAGAGCGCGTGGTGGTAGTGGCCGAAGGAGCGCCGGTTGCGCACGACCGCTTCCGCCAGCTCGCGCGCCTTCGCCGCATCCCCTTCGAGGGAAGCGAGGACCGCACGCAGGGAGAGGAACAGGACATCGCCCGGGAATTCGCGCGCCGCCCGCTCGACCGTCCGTCCCGCGGCCGCGGCATCGCCGAGACGGATGTCGCAGCTGGCGAGCTGGTAGCAACCCCAGGCGGAAAAGGATCCGGATTGCGCCGCCTCCGTCAATTCGCGCGCCCGGGGAAAGCGCCCCTGCAAAAGATGAACGAGCCCGACGTGCAGCGTGGCGGACTCGTCGGGGGAGATGGCGAGCGCCTGATCGAATGCCAGAAGCGACTCCTCGAGGAGACCGACGTGATTCAGGACCTGGGCCATCCGGTGATGGGCCTCGCCGAGGCTCGGACGCCCGGAGAGCGCGGCGGCGAACTCGCGCATCGCTCCGGCGTGGTCGAAGCCCTTCCGGGGATTCCAGAGCATCCGGCCGCGCAGGTAGCGCCCCTCCGGAAGGTCTGGCGCGAGCGAGAGCGCCTTCGCGCAGAGCGCTTCGGCTCTCTCGTACCAGTCGCCTTCCGGGTCGAAGCTGAAACCGAGGCGCGACCAGGCGTCCGCGAGCCCGACCATGGCCAGCGCGGAGCCGGGATCGAGATCGAGAGCCTTCTCGAAGCACTCGATGGCGGCATTGATGGCGGGCAGGCGCGTCTCCGAGAGGAGGTGGACACGCCCCTTCAGGTACAGCTCGTAGGCCGGCGAGGCCGGCAGCGCCGCGGCCGCGAGGCGGCGCTCGTCGGCCGGAGTGAGCTGTAGCTGCAACGCCTCGACGATGCGGCGCGAGACCTCGTCCTGCATGGCGAAGATGTCTTCGAGTGAGGCGTCGATCTTGGTCCCCCAGAGAGGCTTGCCTCCCGCGGTTTCGACGAGCTGGACCGTGATCCGCAGGCGCGACCCGGCGCTCTGGAAGCTGCCGTCCACGACGGCGTCCACCTCGAGCTCCCGGCCGGCCACCCGCGGATCGGCGGTTGCGTCGCGGTAGCGCAGGATGGCCGCGGTCGGACGGACGAGCAGGGACCGCACGAGCGCGAGCTCGGTGATGATCGAGTCGGCGAGACCGACGCCGAGGTGCGCGTCCTCGGCCGTTCGAGAGAGGCTCTTGAACGGAAGAACCGCGATGGATCGCCGCTCGGCTTGGAGGCTCTCACCGCCGGCCGGGCGACGCGGCTCCGCCGCCAGCGCCTCGAGGGCGAACTCGAGGTCCCGGGCGGCCTGGAACCTGCTGCGCGGGATCCTTCTCGAGGCAGCGGCGCAGGATGCGACCGCAGCCGGCCGGAAGCGCCACGGCGCCCTCGAGCCCGGGCGGCTCGTCCCGCAGGATCGGCGATCAGAACGTCGGCGGCCGATCTCGCCCGAAAACGCACGCCGGCCGATGAGCATCTCGTAGAGGATCGCGCCGAACGCGAAGATGTCGGAGCCGGGAGCCGCATCGAGGCCGCGCGCCTGCTCCGGCGACATGTATCCGACGGTGCCGAGCACGACGCCGGGCGTCGTGCTGGCTCACCGTGGGAGCCGCGGTCCCCGGACCGGCCGGTCCAGCGGCAGAGCGATCCTTCGCCAGCCCGAAGTCGAGGATCTTCAACCGACCGTCGCGCGTGACGAAGAGGTTCTCGGGCTTCAGGTCGCGGTGCACGATCCCCTTCTCGTGCGCCGCCGCGAGGCCGCGGGCGATCTGGATCGCCCAGTCGATGGCCTTCGGCGGCGAGAGCGGTCCGGCGGCCAGGCGCGCGCGGAGCGTCTCGCCTTCGAGAAGCTCGAAGACGACGTACAGGACGCCGCTGTCCTCCCCGATGTCGTGAATCGTGATGATCGAAGGGTGATTGAGGGCAGAGGCCGCGCGGGCCTCCCTTTCGAACCGGCGGCGCCGCTCGGAGTCCTGCGCCACCTCGTCCGGCAGAACCTTGATCGCGACCTCGCGCCCGAGCCGCGGGTCGCGCGCCCGGTACACCTCTCCCATGCCCCCAGCGCCGAGGGGAGAGAGGATCTCGTAAGGACCCAGCTGGTTCCGGCAGCGAGCATCATCGTCGTTCGCGGCGTGACAAGGTTTCGCGAAGTACCGGGAGCGTCATCGGGCGTTCCCCCTCACCCCGACCCTCTCCCCCCGGGGGAGAGGGGGAAGAAGCCGCGCCCGAAGGGCGGATCTTCGAGCAAGCGTAGCGACGGTCTCCCATTCCTCCCGCGCCGATCGGGGAGAGGATCTCGGAGCGACCGAGGCGCACGCCGGCGGAGAGCTTCAAGTTGTCGCGGCAGACCGCGGCGAAATCCTATCGCCGGTGAGTAGAGCCCCGGCGTCCGCCGTGACCGTTGTCGAGGGCCTGCGTGGCCCGGTCGATGCCTCGAAAGACGCGCCCGCCGGCGACGTTTTCCCTCCTCGGAAGCCCGATCCGGCTTGACTGGCGCGACACCGAGCGAGAGAGTGAAGAGGGGATTCCCGAAAAGTGAGTGGCAGGCCCGGGTCTGCGTCGCGCGCCTGCGCAGTCGGTGTGGGAGCGATGCTTCTCTGCGGCGCCGCCCTCGCGCAGGTTCCGGCTCCCTCGGGAAATCTCTACGGAACCGCGCTCGACGAGCAGGGAAAATCCCTGCCCGGTGTCTCCGTCACGCTGGCCGGGCCGGGAGCGGCCCAGGCCGCGGTCAGCGATCTCCACGGCGCCTTCCACTTCCTGAATCTCTCTCCGGGGACTTACTCCCTGGAGCTCGGCCGGAGCGGCTTCGCCGCCGCGCGCCGCGAGCTCACGATCGTGATCGGCAAGAACGAGGTCATGGCGATCACGATGACGATCGCCGCGGAGGCCGAGGCGGTCACGGTGCGCGGGGAGGCGCCGACCCTCGACAGCCGCAAGACCGAGACCGGCGCGACCTTCGAGCGGAAGGATCTGGACGCGATCCCCACCACACGCGACCCGTGGGCGATCCTCCGGCAGGTCCCGGGCGTCCTGGTCGCCAACATGAACGTCAACGGGGGAGACAGTGGGTCGCAGTCCATCTTCGTCGGAAAGGGCTCGCGCGCCGACCAGAACACCTACAACCTGGACGGCGTCGGCGATCACGGGAGCGGGAGGCGGCACGCCGGTCTACTTCGACTTCGACTCATTCGAAGACATCGAAGTCGTGACCGGCGGTTCGGACCCGTCTCTCGCGACACCCGGCGTCTCCTCAATCTGGTCACCCGGCGGGGCACCAATCAACTCAGGGGCTCCGCCCGCGCCTTCTACTTTTTCCCGAGCTCGGTCGACTCGCGCGACCAGTCTCCATCTCAAGGGGGCTGGGACTACGGGCTCGAAGCCGGAGGGCCCCTCTGGAAGGACCATCTCTGGCTGTGGGGCGCCGGCGCCCGAAATCAGATCCCGGGCCAGACCTTCTTTCTCCCCGACGGCGAGCCGGTCCGGCGGACGTCCGACATCGAGTACTGGAACGCGAAGCTCGACGCCCAGCCCGTCCCCGCCAACTCCCTTACCCTCTCCTACCTCTATTCCAACAAGGTTGTCGACGGCCGCCTGGCCGGCTTTGGCTACTCGCAGGAATCGACCTGGGACCAGACGACGCCCTCCTCGGCCTACCGGGCCTCCGACTCGCAGGTGCTCTCGGAGAAGCTCTTCGCGTCGATCGACTTCTCGTACCTGGATGGGATCTTCACCGTCACGCCGGAGGGAGGTCTCGACCGGCAGGCCGATCTGGACGCCGACTACGTCTGGCACAACAGCTATGCCTTCTTCACGGGCCGAGCCCCGCAGCACCAGGCGGGCCTGACTACCTCCGGCTTCTTCGACACGGGAGCCCTGCGGCACGAGCTGAAGTTCGGGTTCGGCTACAAGCACGTCCGAGTCAGCTCGCAGACGGTCTGGCCCGGCGACGGGATGTTCGGCCTGGAGCCACTCGGGCTCGCCGCCGTCACGCGAAGTGCGTACTACACCTACGAGATGAACTACTACGACACGTACGTCGGAGACACGATCCAGGCCGGCAACCTAACGGTGAACCTTGGCGCGCGGTTCGACTATCAGCAGGGGAAGAACCTCCCCTCCGCGGTGCCCGCGAGCCTGGCCCTTCCCGGGCTCCTGCCTGCCGTGCAGTACGCGGGCGATGCCGGCTATCCGATCACCTGGCGCCTCTTCCAGCCGCGCGTGGGAGCGACATACGCTCTCGGACCCGACCGCAAGACGTTGCTGCGCGCCTCCTACTCGCGGTTCGTCAGCCAATTGGGCATCGAGATCTACTACGCCAACGCGTTCCCGGGGGCGGCTTACCTCTATTACCCCTGGGAGGACGCGAACGGAGATCACCACGTGGACTCCGGCGAGCTCGACCTTGCCAATCTGGACAGCTTCCGGAATGTAGACCCGGAGAACCCGAGCTCCACGACTTCCGTCAACCAGATCGCTTCGGGCTTGAAGGCTCCGACGACCGACGAGTTCATCGTGGGAGTCGAGCGTCAGGTCTTCTCCGATCTCTCGGCGTCGATCGCCTACACGCACCGCTCCTCCTGGAATCAGGAGTTCCCGCCCTTCCCGATCGGCTCTCAACCGCTGGTCGGAACGACTCTCGAAGACTACCAGCACCTGGGCAACGCGGCCGGCTCCGTGACGGACTCGAACGGCTTCACGCTCGCATTTCGACGAGTCGTACTACGGCCTGACGACCGACCCGCCACCAACGGGCGGCGTCGTCGCCAACCGCCAGGACTATCGGGAGACGTACGACGGCTTCGAGCTCCAGATCGTCAAACGTCTCTCGCACGGTTGGATGTTGCGGGCCGGCTTCGCCTACAACGACTGGACCCAAGACCGTCGGCCCCGGGGCCATCGTCAACCCGAACAACCTCGTGGGAGGAAGCAACGCGAACGGGCCCGCGAGCGAGCTCACCGGCAACAGTACGGCTCCATCTTCATCAACTCGAAATGGCAGTTCAACGTCAGCGGCTTGGTCGAGCTTCCCCTCGGCATCGACGCTTTCGGCCAACTTCTTCGGCCGCCAGGGCTTTCCTCTCTCCTACTTCGTCGCCGTGCAATACGCACGACACGGCCGGATCGCAGACCGAACATCCAGATCGGCCAGGTCAGAACCTACCGGCTGCCCGACGTCTATCAGCTCGACCTCCACGTCGAGAAGCTCTTCCGGATCGGGTCTCGCGTGACGATCAGCCCGTCGCTCGACTGCTTCAACGCGGTCGACAGCCACACCGTGCTCAACCGGGACAACCGCGTCGGAGGCTGGAACCACGGCGCGGAGGAGCCGTTCCTCCGTCGGACAGCTTCAACGCCGTCGCCGAGCGCCTCTCCGACCGCACCTTCCGCGCGGGCGCCCGGATTTCGTTCTAGAGGTCGATTCGCGACGGGTGATCACATCGGCAGGCCCAGCGCCCGCCCCCTCACCCCACCCTCTCCCTCCCCGCCGGGGAGAGGGAGAAACGCCCCGGTCAAGACCTTCGTTACTGGTCCGAGCGACGCTTTCTCGCCTCCGCGGCGAATCGAGCGGAGGAGATCCCCGGGAATGCGTCCCCGAGATCGTCACGCCCTCGTCGTCGCGCGAGATCTTGAACCGGCGGATCGCCGAGACGAGATCGGGCGACTTCTCCTGAGCCGCCATGCGCCAGGCGGCGGTCAGCCCGCGCAGGGAGTCTTCGAGCAGCTCCCGCGTCTCTTCGTCGTCGGAGAGGCCGACCGCCTTGACCGAGAGCGCGTCGGACTCGACGGTCGCCTGGAGGGCGGCGATCGAAACGGACTTCAGGGCCGACATCACGCCGGAGGCGCCGCTCCCCTCCCGAACCGCGCGAGTCTTCCGAACGTCGACGAGGACCCAGGCCGTCGAGGCCGGGTCGACGCGGTGGAACTCGCGTCCGAGGCCGCGTCCCGCGGCGAACCCCGGGACGCCCGACGCGCGCTGCGCCAGGGCCGTCGCGACGGCGGACTCGTTTCCCGCGACGACGAGGCCCGACTCGCAGAAACGCGACCGCGCCGGCCTCTCGCGCTCGTCCTCCGATTCCTTCAGACGCCAGTACTCGCCTCCCGCGGTCGAGCGCCGGAGCGCGCCCCGCTTCGGCGAGGGCCGCCGCGACGCGGGCCGGATCGAATCGCCCCTCGAAGAACACGAGGCTCCGGCCTCCGGAATCGCGCGCGCCGGTCGTGCAGGCCACGACCGCGTCCACGTCGTTCCGCAGGTCGAGCCCCGCCTCGTGCAGGAACCGCGCGCGCGTCGCCGTCGGCGGAGAGCTTGTCGGTCTCCTCGAAGACGCGGAGCTGGAAGGGATTCGATCGCAGGTCCACGACGCGAACGTAGCCGACGGCCGTCGCGTCCTCCGGGACGAGCGACGAGAGCGTCGCGGGACGCGGCGGCGGCGGCCGGGGCGGCGAGCGCCAGGGCGATCGCCAGAGCGAGACCGATTCTCTTCAACATTTCAGAAGTCCTTTCTCCGAAAGAGGAGACTCGAGAGACCGAGACACACGAGGCCGAACGCCCCGGTCGTCGGCGAAGGTCATCGCGGAGAGGCCCTGCGTGAGCCGCTCCGGAGCCTGCCCGCGCGGCCACGTAGCGCGACGACCGCCTGCCCGAGCTCGGCGGTCTTCGGAAAGATCCAGTAGAGCGCGTGCACGAGCGACGCCTGCCACTCGCTTCGAGACCGCCGCCGCGATCCGGTCGTGCTGGGCCAGGAGCGCCGCGAAGAAGAAGACGCCGTACGTGGACATGATCGAGACGCCCGTCGAAGAAGTCACGACCCCGACCAGGAAGGCGAAGGCGAGGAGCGCCGCGATCGCGAAGAGAATGACGCCGCCGCCGAGCAGGAACCGCGGATGGGCGACGTGGGTCTTCCAGACGACGATCGCCCAGATCGCGCCGATCAGGTAGACGAGGTTGGCCGCGGCGAGCAGGAGGCCCGCGGCGTATCGGGAGAGGAGGAGCGAGACCCGCCCCACCGGGCGCGAGAGATAGAGGTCGATCGTCCCCTTCTCCTGCATCCGCGGCACGAGGTGCGCCGTCGCGAAGACGGCGAGGAACGTGCCGACGAGATAGAGAAAGGCCGAGAAGCCCGACTCGAAGCCCAGGACCACCTTGTCGAGGTCCACGCTCCCGCCGGCGACGTCGATCTCGCGGCCGAAGAGCTTCGCCCCCGCGAGCGCGCCGTCCACGATGTCGAGGTTGACCGCGAAGGCGAAGATCAGGATGAAGAGGGTCGAGAGGCCGAAGTAGGCGAGCGAGCGTCCAGCGCGCCGCGGCCTCCCGGAAGACGTCTTCGATCGTTGCGGCGAAGGCTTTCATCTCAGTTTTCCTTCTCTTCGGCTTCCGGTCGCCGGCTTTCACCAGATCCACGAATACGTCTTCGAGCGTGGAGCGGTCGGGCGCCAGCTCCTTCAGGGAGCCGCCCGTCCGCCCGTAGCCGGTCCACGAGGGCGTTGACGTGCGCGAGGTCGCGCACCGAGAGCAGCAGGTGGCCGTTGACGCGCTCGACGCCGGCGCCCGTCGCGCGGAAGGCCTCGAGCAGCGCGCTCGTCCACGCGGCTCGGCCACCATGCGGTAGCGGGCGTCGCGGCGCGTCAGGTCCTCGATCTTTCCCTCGCGGACGACCCGTCCCTTGCGCAGGATCGCGACGCGGTTGCAGGTCTGCTCGATCTCGGAGAGCAGATGCGAGTTGAGCAGGATCGCGCGGCCGCCGCGCCGCCTCCTCCCGCAGGAGGTCGCGGATCTCGCGCCGCCCGACCGGATCGACGCCGTCGGTCGGCTCGTCGAGCAGCAGGACGTCGGGGTCGTGCACGAGCGCGGCGGCGAGGCCCAGCCGCTGCACCATGCCCTTGGAGAACTTCTTGACGCGCACGTCCGCCCAGTCGGAGAGGCGCACGCGCTCGAGGAGCTCCGCCGTGCGCGAGCGGAGCGCGCGGGAGGACATCCCCGACATCCGCCCGAAGACGTGGAGCGTCGCCCGGGCGGTCAGGTAGCCGGGGAAGCGGTGCCCCTCGGGCAGGTAGCCGACGCGGCGCCGGCTTTCCGGCCGGCCGACGGGAATGCCGAAGAGTCGACGCCTCGCCGGAGGTGGCGTGCGTCAGGCCGAGCAGGATCTTGACCGCCGTCGTCTTGCCGGCGCCGTTGGGGCCGAGCAGGCCAAAGATCTCTCCCGGCTCGACTTGAAAGGAAACGTCTTCCAGCGCCTGGACGATCGTCCGGCCGAAGCGGGAACGGTACCGCTTCGTCAGCGCCGACACGGAAATCGAGCTACCGCCCATCACCCCCTCAATACGGAGGAGAGACCCCCCTTGTTCCCGGGAGGTTCCCGTGCTCTCGACGTCCGCTAGCGCTAGCGGAGTCCGCGGACCACGAAGAGCGTCGAGAGCTGCCGCTGGATGCTGTAGGCGTAGGTCTTCCCGTCGGGCGTCAAGCCGATCGTATCGATCCCTTCGGTGCCCGTCGGGTCCGACGGCCCGATCGCGGCCATCTTCTCCTGCCGGCCGGTCTCGACGTCGAGCCGCCAGATCTCGACGCCGGGGGGTTTCTCCTTGCGCAGGAAGAGCGCCCGGCCGCTCGCGTCCCAGCGAAGGACGTCGATCACGTCCGGCCCCAGGCCGGGGATGGGGCGCGGCTCGCCTCCCGCCACGGGATAGAGCAACCACTTGTGGTCCCGCGTGTTCAGGAGGGCCGTCTTTCCGTCCGGCGAAATCGGGCCGCCCACCCCGAAATTCTCCGGACCAAAGGGCCGCGGAGCGCCGCCCGAGAGATCCTGAAGCGTACATCCGCCAGGGCCCGTCGCCCTTTCGAACCTGAAACAGGAATTGCTTGCTGTCGTGCGTCCAGACGAGACCCGGCGCATATCTCACGCCCTCCATCCGGAATTCCTTCGACCGTCCGGCGCCCGTCGGAATCAGGAGCAGCCGATCCGGTGTCGTTCCGGGCATCGCGACCACCCACTTGCCGTCGGGCGACATCCCGAGCGGTTTTCCGTCCCCGAGCCGCGTCGCGGGCGAGCCGTCGGTCTTTCGCAGATAGATCGATCCCCGCGCTCCCCCTCCTCGGCCGCCTTCCTCGAGCAGAACCGTCTTCCCGTCCTCGGAGAAATCCACGACCCGGGAGAAGTCGAGCCAGGAAAGGTTGGTCTCCGCCTCCGAGCCGACCCGGCCGTACATCGTCGACTCGTGCCAGTCGTCGACCCGCATCAGCACACGGCCGTCTGCGGCGATGTCCTGGACGAGCGTGACGCCGGGCGGTCGCGCGACGACGCGGCTCTTTCCCGAGGAAGGCGACACGGCGCAGAGCATCAGCACGCTCCCGGGCTCGATGTCGCGCGGAGAGAACCAGATCTCGCCCGTCCGCGGATGCCAGGCGAGGCCCGCGGCGAAGCCCCAGCCGGAGCTGACCGTGCGCTTCTTGCCCGTCGCGACGTCGAAGACGACAACGGAGGACGCCTCGTTCACCCCGCCTCGAAGACTTTCGATCGCGGCGATCTCCCGGCCGTCGGGCGAAAAGCGCGGGAAGGACAGGACCGCCTGCTCTCCGGGCGTCCCGAGGACCTTGCCGATCGGAAACTCGAGCTTCCCGTCGCGAATCGCCGCGAGCCCCCGGCCGTCCGGCGACCAATCGGCGAACCCGGCCCCCTCGAGAATCTCGCGCGGCGCGCCGCCCGCGAGCGACACCTCCGCGAGCGTCAGCGCGTCGTCGCGGTCGAGCGCCACGGCGAGCTTCCCCGAGGAGGAAATCGCGGAGAGGAGCGCGCTCGGGAGCGGCAACGCCGTCGTCTCCGAGCTGTCCGCCCGGGTCGAGAAGAGCTGAGGTGGATTGCCCTCCCACTTCGCCTCGTAGATGATCGTCTGCCCGTCCGGCGCGAAGCGAGCCTGGCCCATCGTCCCGCGGCGATAGGTCACGGCGTGGTAGTCGACGACGGGATCCGGCCCTCTTCGCGTCGCGAAGACGCCGAGCGCGGCGCCGACGAGGAGCGCGAGTGCCGTCGCGGCGATCCACCGCGGGCGGAAGGCGCGCGGCGCCGCGGCCGCCGCGGCCGCGATCGCTCCCGACGCGCTGGCTTCGGAGATCCCGTCTCTCAATCGCACCAGGTCGCGCGCGAGGTCGAGGGTCGAGGCGTACCGATCTTCGACCTCCTTGGCCAGGCACCGCTCGATGATCCAGCGCAGCGGCACGGGGGTCGATGGCATCGCCAAAGCAAGGGGCTCCGGCTCCTCGCGAATGATCGCCGTCATCGTCTCCGGACCGGTCGCCCGGGCGAAGGCCTTTCGGCCCGTCACCATCTCGTACAGCATCGAACCGAACGAGAACTGGTCCGACCGGAAGTCGAGCGGCCTGCCGAGCGTCTGCTCCGGAGACATGTAGGCGACCGTCCCGACGATCATCCCGGGCTCCGTCGCCCCCGACACGGTCCGCGCCTGAGTCCCCTCGCCGCTCTCGCCGTCGGGCTGCGTCAACTTGGCGAGGCCGAAGTCGAGGATCTTCACGAAGCCGTCTTTCGTCACCATGACGTTCTCGGGCTTCAGGTCCCGATGCACGATCCCGGCGGCGTGCGCTTTCGCGAGCCCCTCGGCCACCTGCGCCGCGACCGTCAGAAGCCGCTTCTGCGGCAGAGGCCCGTCGATGAGCATCTGTCGCAGCGTGACTCCGTCCACCAGCTCCATCGCCATGTAGGAGGTCGGGCCGTCTGTCCCGATGTCGTAGACCGTGACGATGTTCGGGTGGTTGAGCGCCGAGGCCGACTGCGCTTCCTTCTCGAAGCGCCTCAGGCGGCCGGCGTCGGAAGCGAGCGATTCCGGCAGGACCTTGAGCGCCACCTCGCGTCCGAGGCGCGTGTCCCGTGCCCGGTATACCTCCCCCATCCCGCCCGCGCCCAGGTGAGAGAGAACCTCGTAAGGACCGAGGCGGCTGCCGGCGGAAAGGCCCATCTTCAGATCACCCGATCTCCCGATCTCCCGATGGCCCGATGGCCCGACTCCTAGGGAGACACCCGTCAGCCGTTAGCGGAGCCCCTCCACGACGAAGAGGTCCGACAGCAGTCTCGCGAAGCAGTAGGTGTAGCCCTTCCCGTCCGGGGTGACGAGGACGTTGGAGATGCGCTCGACGCCGGCGGGATCGGCCGGCAGCAGGTTCTTCCAGACCTCGCGCTTGCCGGACTCGAGGTCGAGCTTGCGTCACGCGCGCCGGAACGTCCCCTCGCTTCCAGAGGTAGACGGAGCGCCCGTCCTGCGAGAATCGGAGCGGGAACTCCTTTTCTTCTACGCCGGGAATCGGCCGAGCCTCTCCGCCGTCGACCGGATACAGCATCGCCCGGTGATCGGCGTCGACCGCCGCCACGAGCTTTCCGTCGGGGGAGATCGCGAAGCCCGGAAGGGCCGACACGATTCCCTCCGGGGTGATCGCGCGCGGCGCTCCCTCCCTGGATGCCGAGGACGTAGAGCCGAACCCGATGGCCGGGCTCGCTGCCCGCAAAGAGAATGCGCTGACCATCGGGGAACCAGGTCGCGGCTTGCTCGGGGCTGATCCCGGAGACCGGGAGATCCCGATGCTCTCCGGTTCCCGTCGGCAGGAGGCGAAACGGCGAGTTCGGCACGGGCAGGATCGAGAGCGCCCACTTGCTGTCGGGCGAGAGCGACAGGGCGTTGCCTTCACCGAGGCGGACCGGAGGCGTTCCGTCGGATTTCCGCACATAGACCGTGTAGTTGGCGCCGCCCGCCTCTCCCTCTTCGTCGAAGAGAAGCGTCCCGGCGTCCGGGGCGATGTCGGCCGCGAAGGAATAGTCGAGAAAGGACATGTCCCGCTCGCGCGTGTCTCCCCGGAGCATGCCGAGGATGCCGACCCGCGGGCTCTCTCGCGTCAGGAGCACCTTGCCGTTCTTGGAGATGTCGTGAAGCTTCAGCCCTCCGGGGACTCGCGTCACGACGCGCAGCTTTCCGGACAGCGAGACGGCGTACAGGGAGCGGTTCGCGCCGGCCTCGGTCGCGGTGAACCAGATCTCTTCTCCGGACGGATGCCAGACGAGCCCGTGCTCGCTCGCCCACTTCCCGGTCAACGTCGTCTTCTTTCCCGAGAGATCCAGCATGGCCACGGTCCCCGCGTCGTCGAGCGGAAACGGATGATCCAGGAACGCGATTCGATCCGCCTTGGGCGAGAGACGAGCGTAGCTGACATGCCCGGACGTCTCGTAGAGGACTTTCCCGAGCGGATACTCGATGCGCGACTTGCCGGCGACGTCGCGAACGACGAGCTGGCTCGAGCCGTCCGGCGACCAGTCGGCCTCCTGGATCCCCTCGGCGACGTCCCTCGGCGCGCCGCCGGTCAAGGCCGCGCGCGCGAGCTTGCCGGCACACACGCCGGGGTGGTTCGAGCGGCAGTCGAGCGCGATCGCCATCTCCCCGGAAGAGGAGATCCCGAGGAGATTCGCGCTCGGAAGCTCGAGCGGGAGCGAGTCCGGGCTCGAGGGATGCTTCAGAAAGATCTTCAGCGGGTTGCCATCCCACGAGACGCTGTAGATCAGCGTCTGGCCGTCCGGCGCGAAACGCGCCGAGCGGATCGTGCCGCTGCCGAAGGTGATCTGCTGATACGAGGGCGGAGCGGTCCCGGACATCTTCTTCTCGAGCAGCATTCCCGCGGCCAGAGCGGCGAGCAGAGCCAGCGCCGAAAGGGCCCAGCGGAGGAGGCCGCGTCGGGGCGGCGCCGCGGGCACGATCTGCGGGCCGGTCGTCCCGCCGGGCACCGAAGCCTCCGAGAGATGCTCCCGGACGTTCTTCAGGTCCTGCGCGAGGTCGCGCGTCGAGCCGTATCGCTCCTCGGGCTCCTTCTGGAGGCAGCGGTCGAGGAGCCAGCGCAGAGGCGCCGGCACCGCGGCGTTGACCCGCTCCACGGGCTCGACCTCCTCGCGGATGATCGCCGTGAGCGTCTCGGCGCTCGTCCCGCGCTGGAACGCGCGCTTGCCGGTGGCCATCTCGTAGAGGATCGAGCCGAACGAGAACTGATCGGAGCGGAAGTCGAGCGGCTTGCCGCTCGCCTGCTCCGGCGACATGTAGCCGACCGTGCCGAGCACCGTGCCGGCGTGCGTCGCTGTCGGGCCCTCCGAGGCCTCCTCCGACTGCGTCTTGATGAGTTTCGCCAGGCCGAAGTCCAGGATCTTGACGACCCCGTCCTTCGAGACCATGACGTTCTCGGGCTTCAGGTCCCGATGGACGATGCCCGCGGCATGGGCCTTGGCGAGCCCGTCGGCGATCTGGTATCCGAGGTCGAGGACCTTGCGCGTCGGAAGCGCGCCCGCCTGGACCATCTCGCGCAGCGTGCGCCCTTCGACGAACTCCATCGCGATGTAGATCGTCGAATCGGACGACCCGATGTCGTGGATCGTGACGATGTTGTGGTGATTCAGGGCGGAGGCGGCGCGCGCCTCCTGCTCGAACCGGCCGCGGCGGTCGGCGTCGGTGGCGAACTCCGGCGAGAGGACCTTGATCGCGACGTCGCGGCGCAGGCGCGGGTCGCGCGCGCGGTAGACCTCGCCCATCCCTCCAACGCCGAGAGGCGCGAGGATTTCGTACGGCCCGAGTTTCTGTCCTGCGGAGAGCGCCATGAACTAGGTCGCGCGCATTCTATCGGAGGAGGCGCGCGGCGCGACCTCGAATTCCTCCTACTCGATCCCCTCCAGCATCCAGATGTCGCCTCCCTGCGGCCGGAAGCGGTCGAAGAGGACGAAGCGTCCGTCGGGAGACCAGACGGGATAGTCGATGCGGGAATCGGGATCGGGAAACTCGAAGACCTTTTCGGGCTTCCCCGGCGGCGAGAGTATGGAAACCCAGAGCACCTTGTGGGCGACGACGTCCATGACCCTCGAGCCGTCCGGCGAGAGAGACATGTGCGCGCCGCCCGCGACCTCTCCGACCGGCCCGGGTTCCTCGCCCGACAGCGGGAAATTCGAAGACCTTCACCCGGCTTCTCTCCCGTCGCGAGTGTGGAGACCCAGAGCATCTTGTGGGCGACGACGTCCATGATCCTCGAGCCGTCGGGCGAGAGAGACATGTGCGCGCCGCCCGCAACCTCCCCCACCGGCGCCGGCTCTCCGCCCGACAGGGGCGCGGAGAGAGTTCTGGGAGTCCCCCCGCAGGGGCACCGGTAGAGCACGGAGCGGCCGTCGGGCATCCAACGCAGGAAGTGGCCGGTGACGCCGGTGCGCGTCAACGCGATTCTAGCGAGGAGCCGAGGAGGCTGCCGGAACGGGCCGGCACGCCGGCCGCGGCGTCAATTCAAATCCCTCGCCGGATCGAGGCCGAAGAGCACGGCGATCGTGCAGTCCTCGCCGGGCTTCGGGAACGTTCTCGCCGTCGCCAAGTTCAACGCCGTCGCCGAGCGCCTGTCCGACCGGACCTTCCGCGCGGGGGTGCGAGTGTCGTTCTAGAGGCCCAGAGCGGCCGCGGAAGCGCTCATTTCAGGCCCTGGATCAGGTAGAGGTTGCCGAGGAAGCGCTGGTAGCCGTACACGTACGAGCCGTTCGGAGCGATCAGGGGACCGACGTAGGAGACCCCGGCGCGATCCGCCGGAGCGATCTCCTTCCAGAGATCTCGGCGTCCGCTCGCGAGATCCCGGCGAAAGACCCGGGCGAGCCCCTTGTGGGCCTCGGCCACGTAGAGCGACCGGCCGTCGGCGCTCCACACGCTGAGCTCGCCCGGCTCGGCGGGCCCCGAGGCCGCCCTGGGAGCCCCTCCTCCGTCCACCGGATAGAGGAGAATCCTCCTTTCGGCGTCCAGAACGGCGAGGAGCCGCCCGTCGGGTGAGAGGACCTGGGAGTGAATGCCTTCCGGAGTGATGGGGCGCGGCTCGCCTCCGTCGAGGTTCTGAACGAAATTCCGAAGGGGGCGACCGGGCTGTCGGCCCTCGACGAGAATCCTCTTCCCGTCCGGAAAGAACCGCGCGCCGACGTTGCCGCCGCTGGTGTCGATCCCGGCGAGCTTCAAGACCCTCTTCTCGCCGGATCCCGTGGGGACGAGCTCGAACTCCGATGCTTTTCCTTCCCAAACGATTGCCCATTTCGAATCGGGAGAGAGCCCGGTTCCCTGGCCTTCCCGGGCAAGAAGGACCGGCGGAGACGACCCGTCGGTCGTTCGAAGGTACACGCCGCCCGCCCCGGAGCTGGTCCCGTCGTCGAAGAGCAGCCGCGTTCCGTCATCGGAGATCTCGCTGGGACGGGAGTAGCTCAGCCAGGACAGCTCGCGCTCCTGTCCCTCGCCGGGCGGCAGGCCGGCGACGCCGAGTCTCCACTCCGTGAGCGAGAGGAGCACGCGCCCATCGCGGGAAATGTCGTGAAGTTCGCCGACGAACGGCTCCGGAAACTTCATCAGGACACGCCGTTGTCCCGAGAGCGTCACCGCCTCCAGATCCGTCCACGCAAACCAGATCTCGTCGCCCTTCGGCGACCAGGCCAGCACGAAGCCCGTATGCTCTGTCACGGTTCGTTTGGTGCCGGCACGGTCGACGGTACAAAGGAAACTTCCTCCACCTGCCTGTTCTTCCACGAACGCGACGAGATCCCCTCCGGGCGAGACCCGAGGCGAGTAGATCTTGTCTGCCTCGTAGAGCTTCGTCCCGATCGGGAACTCGAGCCGCCTTCGTTCTCCGACTCTCCGGATGACGGCGAGCTCCTTGCCATCGGGAGACCAGTCCGCACCCTGCACCTCCTCGAGAACCTCACGCGCGGCTCCCCCCAGAAGGGGAGCCCTGGCCAGAGTGCCGAAGCGGTTGGGCTCGGCGTTGACACTGAAATTCAGCAGAATCGCGAGCTCCCCCGTGGACGAAACGGCCAGGACGTCGGCGGGTGGAAGATCGAAGGGCCTGGATTCCGGATTGTCCAGGCGCGTGGAGTAGAGCCGCCGGGGTCCGCCTTCCCAGCTTGCGCCGTAGACGACCGTCTGGCCGTCCGGGGAGAAGCGAGCGGCCCCGGCCGAGCCTCTTCGAAAAGTGAGCCTCTGAAACGACGGGATCGGGCTTTTCCACGCTCTTCGGGCGAGAGTCAGGACGCCCCCAAGAGCGGCCAGCAGCGCCGCGGCGGCCAGGATCGAGAGGAAGCGTCGGCGATGGGACACCGGGGCCGCGATTGCATCGACAGTGCTCGACGTCTCGGAAAGATGACCCCGAACTCTCGCCAGATCGCGGGCGAGGTCTTCGGTCGAAGCGTAGCGGCCTCCGGGTTCCTTCGCGAGACACTGCTCGACGATCCACCGCAGCGGAGCCGGGACTCCGGGGTTGAGGCTGGCGATCGGTTCCGGTTCTTCCTGGACGATCGCCGCAAGGGTCTGAACCGTGCTCGCCTTGCGGAAGGCCTTCTTTCCTGTCGCCATCTCGTACAGGACCGAGCCGAAGGAAAACTGGTCCGAGCGGAAGTCCACCGCCTCGCCCTTCGCCTGCTCCGGCGACATGTAGGAGACGGTCCCGACGATCGTCCCCTCCTTGGTCCGGTCGTCGGTGAGCGTCGTCAGCTGTGAGCCTTCCTCGTCCTGAGCCGGACGGAAGTACTTCGCCAGCCCGAAGTCGGCGATCTTGGGAGAGCCCTCAGCTGTCAGCAGGATGTTGTCGGGTTTCAGGTCCCGGTGAACGATGCCGGAGGCGTGCGCGGCCGCCAGCCCGTTGGCCATTGGAATCGCCAGATCGAGAAGCTTCTTGACCGGGAGCGCGCCGCGGGCGACCAGGAGAGCGAGCGTCCCGCCCGCCAACAGCTCCGAGACGATGTAGGGAGTCCCGTTCGCTTCCCCGATGTCGTAGACCGCCACGATGTTGGCGTGAGCGAGAGCGGCGGTGGACTGCGCCTCGGTCTGAAAGCGCCGGAACCGTCCCGACTCCTGCGCGGCCTCGCCCACCAGCACCTTCAGCGCAACATCCCGTTGGAGCCTCGTGTCCCGGGCCCGGTAAACCTCTCCCATGCCCCCGGCGCCCAGGGGAGAGAGGATCTCGTAAGGACCCAGCCTGGCCCCGGCAAGAAGCGTCATCGTGGGTCGCCCCTCACCCCGACCCTCTCCCTGCGGGGGAGAGGGGGAAGAAGCCGCGAACGACGATTTTCGAGCAAGCGAAGGCGACGGTAAACCTCTCCCATTCCACCCGCGCCAGGCGGGGCGAGGACCTCGTAGGGGTCGAGCCTCTGACCGGCCGAGAAGGACATGGGCTCCGACACAGATTCTATTGCGCGGAGCACCGAGAAACCGCCCCCGGCTCGGCAGGCACCGAGATTGACAGCGCTGCCGGTCGGCGAGACAGTGGATCCTAGATCTCGAGAAAGGAGTCGGTATCGGGGTAAGCCTCCTTCGGGGGGTCGCAGTCTCGTTTCTGGGAAGCCTGCTCCTGGCCGCGGCCACCTTCGGTCAGAACCCGCTTCCGTCGGGAAACCTGTACGGCACGGCCCTCGATCCGGAGGGCAGGTCCCTGCCCGGGGTCGCGGTGACTCTCGAGGGACCGAGTGCGACTCGGATGACGATCACGGACATCCACGGCGACTTTCATTTCCTGGACCTCTTCCCTGGCGCCTACTCGCTCACGCTCGAGCGCTCGGGCTTTGCCGCCGTTCGCCACGAGGATGTCCTTGTCTCGCTCGGTCAGAACACCGTTCTGCGCGTGACGATGAGTCTCGCGACCGCGGAAGAGGCGATCACGGTCTCGGGCGAATCGGCGCTGCCGGATGCCCGCAAGTCGGATACCGGGTCGGCGTTTCACGAAAGGGAGCTGAGACAGATTCCGACGGCGCGCGACGTGTGGTCGGTGCTGCGGATGGTTCCAGGCGTTCTGGTCGACCGAGTGGCCGTCGGCGGGAACGAAAGCTCCTTTCTCGCCCCGTTCGTCGGGAAGGGATCCCACGCCGACCAGAACACGTTCACGCTCGACGGTGTCGCGATCGGGGAGCCGGGGGGTGGAACCCCGGTCTTCTTCGACTTCGACTCCCTGCAGGGCATCGAGGCGGCCACGGGCGGCTCCGACCCTTTACTCTCGACGCCCGGCGTCGCCGTCAATCTCGTAACCAAGCAGGGGACAAACGAGCTGAAGGGGTCGGGCCGCTTCTTCTACACAGACGGCTTCCTGGATTACGGACTCGAGGCCGGCGGCCCGATCTGGAAGGACCGGATCTGGCTCTGGGGCGCATTCGCCCGGAACGATTTCCGCGGCGACACGCTCTCTCTCCCCCCCGGCGAGGGCACCTACCGGCTCGTCAGCAATCTCACTTACTGGAACGCCAAACTGAACGCACAGCCGCTCGCAGGAAACTCCCTGACGCTCTTCTATCTCGATTTCCAGCTGCCGAGGATGGGCCGGGGGGCCGGACCAGATCGATCGCTGGAGACCTCCTGGGATCAGAGTTACCGGGCCGCGGCCTACAAGGCCGAGGACTCGCAGGTCTTTTCGTCGAAGCTCTTCGCCTCGGCCTACTTCTCGTACCTGAGCAGCGATCTCACCCTCACTCCCGAAGGGGGAATGGACAAGCAGGCCCTCATCGACGAGCACGGCGTGTGGCGCAACACGTACGTCTTCTTCGCCTCCCCGTGGCCACAGCACCAGGCAGGCCTGACCGGCTCCGCGTTCTTCGACACCGGAAGCCTGAAACATGAGCTGAAGTTCGGATTCGGGTACAAGCACGTGAACACCAGCTCCCTGACGGTCTGGCCCGGTGATGAGATCTTCGGCGACGAGCTCAGCGGTCTCGCGGGTATCACGCGGACCGGTAACCCGAGGGGCCTGACGAACTACTACGACGTGTACGCCGGCGACGCGATCCAGACCGGCAACCTGACGGTCAATGCCGGGCTGCGTTTCGACTACCAGCAGGGGAAGAATCTCGCGTCGTCCGTATCGGCGAATCCCGTCTTTCCGGAGCTGCTGCCGGCGGCGAGCTATGGGGGCGATTCGAGCTATCCGATCACGTGGCGAAGCGTTCAGCCACGGGTGGGACTTGCATATGCTCCGGGCGCGGATCGGACGACCCTGGTCCGCGCCTCCTACTCGCGTTTTACCAACCAGCTCGGGCTCGAGGTCGCATCGATCAACGCATTCCCCGGCGCCGCGTACCTCTACTACGGCTGGCAGGACACCAACGGGAGCCATCGCGTCGAGCGGAGCGAGGTGGACCTCTCCGACCCTCAGGGCTACTTCAACGTCAACCCGAGCGATCCCGCCTCGGGCGTTGCCGTCAACCAGATCGACCCGAACCTCGAGCCCCCGGAGACCGACGAGTTCATCGTCGGCGTCGAGCGCCAGATCTTCTCCGACCTCTCGGCCTCGCTCGCCTACACGCACCGCTCTTCCCGGAACCTGATGTTCCCCACGTCTCCGCCCGGTGCACAGCCCCTCGTCGGCGTGACGAGCAACGACTATCGGTATTTCGGCAACGCGGCCGGAACGGCGACGGCCTCGAACGGCTTCACACTGGGCTTCAGCGAGCCTTACTACGGCCTGACGGCGTGTCCGGACCCATGCGCCGGCGTGCGGATCGAGAACCGGCGGGACTATTCGGAGACCTACAATGGCCTGGAGCTGCAGGTCCTCAAGCGGCTCTCGCACGGCTGGAGCCTCCGGATTGGCTTCGCTTACAACGACTGGACGAAGTCCGTCGGTCCGGGAGCGATCGTCAATCCGAACAATCTGCTCGGTGGCAGCAACGCCACCGGCGCGGTCGCGGAACCCTCGCCGGACGTCATTCGGAAGCCCCAGGTCTTCATCAACGCAAAGTGGCAGTTGAACGTCAGCGGCACGGTCCAGGTGCCGCTCGGCATCGAGCTCGGCGCGAACTTCTTCGCCCGGCAGGGCTACGTCCTCCCGTACTTCGTCGAGGTGGTCACTCGTGACATTGCGGACAACCGCCCGAGCATCCAGATCGGGAAGATCGACGACTACCGTCTGGGGAACGTTTATCAGCTCGACCTGCAGCTCCAGAGGCCGTTCCGAATCGGATCGAGATTGACGACGACGGTTTCGGTCGCGTGTTTCAACCTCTTCAACCGAAGGACGGTTCTGCAGCGTGTGATCGACGTCGGGATCTACAACTCCCAGGAAGAACCGACGTTCACACCGAACCCATCGTTCAATGAGATTGCCGAGCGCCAGGGCTCCCGGACCTTCCGCGTCGGGGTTCGGGTCGCGTTCTGATTTTTCCTATTTGAGCCCTTCCACGAGATAGAGATCGCCCAGATTTCGCCAGACGCTGTAGACGTAAGACTTTCCGTCGGAGGTCATGCAAAACGTGTTCATGCGCCGGATGACACCCGCGGGGTCGGCGACCGGAACCTCGAGCCAGAGCCCGGTCTTGCCGGTCGCGACATCGAGTCGATCGATGCGTGTGATCAATCGGTCCATCTTGCGGAGAAAGACCGAACGACCGTCAGCCGACCATTGAATCGGCTCGAAGCCTCTTTCCAGGGGAAATCTGTGCTGCGGCTCCCCGGCGTCAGCCGAATAGACGTAGAGGGCGGCGGGAAACTGGTCGCTCTCCTGCTCGTAATACGAAGCCGCCACCCGACGACCATCGGGCGACACGGCGGCCGCCAGGACGCCCTCCGGGGAAAACGCACGCGGCGGCGTTCCGTCCAGGTCCTGGATATAGGTTCGGAATCGATCCTTCTCTCTTCCCTGCACCAGGATTCGCTTGTTGTCCGGAAAGAATACGGCTTCGCCGTATTCCTGAATCGCGCCGCGCGGAAGGACTCTTTGCTCGCCGGCCTTCGTCGGCATCACGATCAGGCTCGGCTCAAGACCACTTTGAACCTGACCCGGGACGGCCGCTCTCTGGATCGTCAAGGCCAGCGACGCGTCCGGGGAAAGCGCGAGCGGAGTACCCTCGCCGAGGCGCAGGGCCGGTGAGCCGCCCGTTGCCCTGATGTAAGTCACGTCTTTCGCTCCGGCAGCCTCGAGCTCCACAAACAACATCGTCTTCCCATCCGCCGAAAGATCCGCAACCTCTGAGACATCGAACCAGGAAAGATCGCGTTCCCTGGTCTCCCCCGGAGCCAGGCCGACGAGGGACATCCGTAGGTTCGCCCGCACCGCCAACAGACGACCATCGCGGGCGATGTCGGACAGACCCCAGAAACCTCCCCATCGAGCGACTGTGCGCTCCTTCCCGGAAAGTGTCACCGCATGAATCCCCTGATCGAGCACGGCGCCTTTGGAGCCAGTGAACCAGACTTCTTCTCCTGTCGCCGACCAGGCCAGGCCCACAACACTCGACCAGCCGGTCGAAAGAGTTCTCTTCTTCCCGGCACGGTCGACCACAGCCACCGAACCGGACTGACTCCAGTCGGGGCGTTCGAGAAACGCGATCAGGTCTCCACGCGGGGAAAATCGTGGCTGGCCGATGTGGCTCCTCGATTCATGGAGGGGCTTCCCGAGAGGAAACTCCAGCCGATCGGCGACTTTCTCGGGGAGGAACCGCGTCACGGCGAGGGCAGAGCCGTCGGGTGACCAATCGGCGTTCCAGATATTTGTCGCCAGCTCGCGAGGAGCACCGCCGGCGAGTGGCGCTTGTGCAAGCGTTCCGAGTCTCTGCGGACCGCGGCTCTCCCAACCTGACAAGAGAGCCATCTCTCCCGAAGAGGAAACTGCCAGGAGACCCGCGTTCGACACCAGTGAGCGGGCCTCGCGGCTTCCCAGACGAGTCGCGAAGACCTCGCTCGGATTGCCCTCCCACATTGCGTCGTAAAGGACGGTTTGGCCGTCTGAGGTGAATCTGGCGTCAAAGACCGCGCCGCGGCGGAAAGTCAGCCGCTGGAAGGACGGGACCGGCCTCTCCCCTGTCCGTCTGCTGAGAGTGAGAACGCCTCCCAGCAGAGCCAAGAGCGCTACGACCGCCACGACGTAAGCAAGGCGCCGGCGAGACGGGACCGGGGCGGCCACGATGCCTTCGGCCGGACAGCGAAATCTCATGCAGGTGATCGCGAACCCTCGCGAGGTCGCGGGCCAGGTCTTCCGTCGAGGCGTAGCGGCCCCTCGGTTCCTTGGTGAGACACTGCTCGATGATCCAGCGCAGCAGGCGCCGGCACTTTCGGGTTGAGCCTCGCGATCGGCTCGGGCTCCTCCTGGACGATCGCGGTGAGCGTCTGCAGGGCCGTGCCCCGTTGAAATGCCCGCTTCCCCGTCGCCATCTCGTAGAGGATCGAGCCGAAAGAAAACTGATCGGACCGGAAATCGACCTGCTGTCCCGCCGCCTGCTCGGGGGACATGTAGCTGACGGTGCCGAGGATGACGCCGGGGCTCGTGCCCGTCTGCGTCGGCAACTTCGAGTCCGAATCGCTCCCCGAGACCGGCCCCGTCAGCTTCGCCAGGCCGAAGTCCAGGATCTTGACTCGGCCCTCCTTCGTCACCATCACGTTCTCGGGCTTCAGGTCCCGATGGACGATCCCCGCCTCGTGCGCCTGAGCGAGGCCCTCCGCCACCTGGGTCCCAATCGGCAGCAGGCGTTTGGGCGGCAAGGCGCCCTCGACGAGGAGCTCTCGCAACGTCCGGCCTTCGACCAGCTCCATCGCGATCCAGGACCGGCCATCGGAAGAACCGATGTCGTAGATCGTGACGATGTTGGGATGGTTCAGGCCCGACGCCGCGCGCGCTTCCTTCTCGAAGCGCTTGAGGCGAGACACGTCCCCGGCGATCTCCGCCGGGCAGCACCTTGATCGCCACCTCCCGTCCGAGCCGCGTGTCCCGCGCCCGGTAGACCTCGCCCATCCCGCCCGCGCCGAGCGGAGCCAGGATCTCGTAGGGACCCAGCCTCGTTCCGGCTGTGAGCGTGGTCACGGCCGCGGACCCGACGGCTGGAGGAGAAGCGCCGGCCAGTTCACAATGACAGTGATCGGCGGGGAGGGCGGCTTGATCCTCTCGCTCACGAGGAAGCGCCGGCCGCCGGGCGCGACGTCGTAGCTGATGACGCCCGAGACCCGCTGGAAGAGTTCTGCCGGCGCGCCGATCCCCAGTGTTGCGCCCGCACGCACCGGCGCCGCCAGGAATCGGCCGCCGGGCGCGCGAAAGAAGAGCTCCTTCCCATTCCTTTCCCAGCGGGGAGAGAATCCCCCGTCGCGGGAGATCCGGACCTTGTCCGAGCCGTTGCGGGCCGCGACGTAGACCTCGGAAGAGCCAGACTCATCGGACGAGTAGGCGATCCACCGCCCGTCGGACGAGAAGCGCGGCTCGTCCTCCTCGAACCGGGTCCGGAAGAGCGGCACGGGCTTGCGATCTCCCGACAACGGCAGGATCCAGATGTCGAACCCGGTTCTCCGGTCCGCTTCGGTGTAGAGCAGCGAGTCCCCGTCGGAGGAGACGTCTTCCGGCGTCTCGACACCGGCCAGCTCGAGCAGCGGTTTAGCCGCGCCGCCGCCGGCAGGGACCGTATAGACGTCGGGCGGCCCCCGGCGATCCGAGCGGAAGAGGAGACGCTGGCCGTCGGGCGACCAGACGGGGTACTTCTCATCCGCGGGATCCGAGGTCAGGCGGGTCGGAGCGTTGCCCGCGGCGTCGGCCACCCAGACGTCGGCGGTCCCGGTTCTCGGGTCCGCCACGGAAAACGCGGCGCGGTCGCCGCCCGGCGACAGGCGCACGTACTCGACCTGCTCGAACGAGCCGAACGCCGCGACCTCTCGACCGGTCCGGTCGAGCCAGGTCAGGCGCGTCGGGACCGTGCCCTCCTCATACACGAGGATTCCATCGTCCGACGTGGAGAAGCCGGCGTTGGCCGGCCCCCAGAAGGTGTACAGCTTCTCGACCAGCACTCGGGCCTCTCCGGCAAAACTCCGGCGCTTCGCGTCGAAGGATCGGGCCAGCAAGGCGCCGTCCCGTACGAAGAGAAGGTGACCCGGAGGCGCGTATTCGGCTCTCGAATCCACGGGGCCGAGCCGCTCGATTTCGCCGGCGTCGAGCGACCCGATGCACAGCTGGCTGATCGACGCGTCGCCGAGCTCCAGGGCGATGTAGAAGAAGTGGCGTCCATCGGGAAGGAACCGCGGCCAGAAGAGCTGCCGCTCGCGGCGGCCGGCATCGGGAGCCAGGACGCGGCGGCTCTCCCCCCCGTCGGCGCGGACACAGCGGATTCCGTCGCGCCCCGGCACCAGCTCGGAAAAGAGGATGTCGCCCTGCGGGCTCCACGAGCCTGTGCCTTCGAAGGACGCGTCGCAGACCGTCTGCGGGGGACCTCCAGCAAGATCGAGCTTCTTCAGCTTCCCGTCCGCGAAAAATCCGAGGAACCGGCTGTCGGGCGACCAGAAGGGCGAGTCGCCTCCCTCTGTGCCCGGCAACGCCCGGTATGCGAGGGACCCGAGCGAACGCACGGAGATGCTTCGCCGGCCATGGGAGCTCGCGACGACGGCGAGGCTCCGTCCGTCCGGGGAAACCGCGGTCCGCGTCGAAACCTCGCCGGAGCCGAAGGCCATTCCTTCCGGCGGCGGGAGCGAGAACTGGATCGGCGCGCCGCGATCCGAAGAAGGGCCGCCTCGCCGGATGACGAGGCTCGCCGCGAGCCCGACCAGGAGCACGCCCGCGGCGGCCCAGCCCATCGTCGCCATGGCGAGCGGCGGTCCGCGTCGGGGCACGGCGGCCGCGGCACCGACCCCCGAAATCCGGTCGCGCAGGTTGCCGAGCTCGCGGGCGAGATCCCGGGTGGACTCGTACCGTTCTGCCGGCGCCTTGGCGAGGCACCGCTCGATCAGCCAGGTCAGGGGCAGCGGAGCATCGGGGCGCAGCGAGTCGATCGGCGGCGGATCGTTCTCGATGATCGCCACGAGCGTCTGCGCCGCCGAGTCGCCGGTGAACGCCCGCCTGCCGGTCGTCATCTCGTACAGGATCGAGCCGAGGGAAAACTGGTCGGAGCGGTGATCCAGATCGCGACCGGCCGCCTGCTCCGGCGACATGTAGCCGACCGTCCCGAGGATCACTCCGGATTGCGTCTGCGGAGCCTCCATCGCCGCCGTGGGAGCGGACGTCGGCTCTCCGGCCGCCGGAAGCGCGAGCTTCGCCAGGCCGAAGTCGAGGATCTTCACCAACCCGTCCTCGGTGACCATCACGTTTTCGGGCTTCAGATCCCGATGGACGATCCCGCCCCCATGGGCCCGAGCGAGCCCCTCGGCGATCTGCGTGCCGATCGCCAGGACCCGGCGCCACGCCATCGCCCCCGCCGCCATCAGCTCGCGCAAACTCTTGCCCGACACGAGCTCCATCGCGATGTAGGAGACCGAGGCCGCGCTCCCGACATCGTGCACCGTGACGATGTTGGGGTGGTTCAGGGCCGACGCGGCGCGGGCCTCCTGCTCGAAGCGGCGGAGCCGATCCGCGTCCGCCGACAGCTCCCGCGGCAGGACCTTGATCGCCACCTCCCGCCCGAGCCGCGTGTCCCGGGCCCGGTAGACTTCCCCCATGCCGCCCGCACCGAGAGGCGCCAGGATCTCGTAGGGTCCGAGGCGGGTGCCGCCGGCGAGAGTCACGGCGGGAAGGCGAGGCGGCGGAGCAGGTCCCGGTACCGCGGATCGGAGCGGAACGGTTCGAGGCGCGGATCGACTTTCGTGAACGGGATGCACGCCGAGCGGACCTCGTAAGGCTTCTCGAGCAGGCGGAACCCTTCGTCCGTCTCGCCCAGCAGCAGGTGGATGACTCCAACCTCGTACGGACAGACGTAGCGCGTCTTAGTGATCTCCGCGAGCCGCGCGAGCACGCGGCGGGCGCCGGCCTGGTCTCCGGCCATCACCGTCGCGGTCCCGGCCGTCGCGAGCACGAGCGGGCTGTCGGCCGCGTACCGCATCACTCCACGTAGTTCTCGAGTTGAAGTATTCGCAGTCCGGGCAACGCAGGCAAGACACGATCGTTCGTCAGCAGCGCGGAACACGAGCCCGAGAGCGCCGCGGAAAGTTGAATTGCGTCGGGGGTCCGAAGCCCCGCATGGCGGGCCCGAAGCTGCGCGGCGGCGCGAAGCTGAGCGTGATCGATGTCGATCAGTCTAAGGCCGCGGCTGCGCGTGAGAACCCGCTCGTATCGTTCTGCCAGGGGAATGTTCCCCGCCCGGTACGGAACCACAAGAACCTCCAGCAGCGTCAGGCTCGACGCGACCGCCGGTAGACGGCCCTTGTCGATCGCCGTGAAGACCGGATCGAGCGCCGGCAGAAAGCGCGGATGCTCCTCGATCAAATAGATGAAGCAAACGGTGTCGAGCGCCAGGGGTCCGCCACCGATGTCCCGGATCAGTCCCACGACCTGCGCTCGGCATCCACATGCCCCGTGGCCTCGATGCCGGCCCACTGCTCCTTGCCGAGACCCCGCAGCGTCAGGATGGAAACCAGATCGGGCGATCCCAGGGCATCGTCCAGGATCTTGGTCACCTCCTGGGCGACGGATCGGTGCTGCTGCTTGGCTCGCTTCTGCAGCTTCCGGTGGAGCGAGTCCGGCAGGTTCTTCACATTGAGAGTCGCCATCATTCCTCCAAAATTACTCCATTATGGAGGATCAATACCTGGCAGTCAAAGCGGCAATTCGCGTCGCTCGGGTCCCTCTGCCCGGGCCCGATCGACGGCGACCGGGCGATCCTACAGCTGCGACGAGGCGAGCCCGTCGATCCACTTTCTCGACGCCGACCAGACCAGCCCGCACTGCGGCGCCACGCATTTCCCGTGGGCGAAAGGAGTCATCGTGGGCTGCTCCGAGACGCAGTTCTGCCTCGACCGAGTGACCCGCGGCCAGATGGCGAAGTTCCTCGTCAACGCGTTCCCGGCGCCGCCCGCTGGGCCGTAGGCGCGGACCGCCTCAGTAGAGGACCGAGAGGCAGGTCACGCCGCCGTCGCGCTTCTCGAACTCGCCAAGGGCGGCGGCGCGAACCCGGCGGCCGGAGGCCTCGAGGCGCGCGGTCGTCTGCGGATATCCCGCCGGCATGAGCACTTCCCGGCCGACCGCGAGCACGTTGGCGGCGAGCGACTCCGATTCGGGCACGGCGACGACCGAAAAGCCGCGCGCCGCGGCGAAGGGAGCGAGCGCCTCGACCGCGAGGATTTCGCCGCCGCCGAGGTAGGCGCAGCCCGAGAGCAGGTGCAGGAGCTCCCCCGGCACCTCGACGCCCTCGACCATGCGGCCGGGCGCGAGGAGCTCGCGGAGCTGGCGGACCGCGGCGTCGTTCGAGCGGTCCGACAGCCCGACGAAGAGCGCATCCTCCGTCACGAGCACGTCGCCCCAGTCGAGCGTCGCCGGGGCGCGCAGCCGCACGACCGGAAAGCTCCGCTGCAGGACGGCGAGGATCGGGTCCTCTTCTCCCCGGCGCTCCGCGACCGCCGACGGCCCGACGATCGCGCGCCCGTCGATGACGGCGACCCGGTCCTGGACGAAGACGGCATCCGGGTGCTCGTCGTCGGCGGGCAGCGGCTCGACCTGAAGGCCGAGCTCGGCGAGGGCCTCCGTGTAGCGCGCGTGCTGGGCGCGCGCGGCCGCGAGGTCCACGGCCGGGGGCGGATCGGTCCGCGTCAGCGCGCGCGGGAACGTGCGGCCCGGCGGACGGACGATGGCGCGGGCGGGCATCGCGTCCGCCTAGCCGCTCCCCGCCGCCCGCGCTCGCAGGAGCCCGGTCACCGGAAGAGGATCTTCCGGACGAGCGGGATCGGCAGCGCGCCCTGCGAGACGAAGGCGTCGTGGAACTGCTGCAGGGAGGCATTCTTCTTCTCCCGGTACTCGTCGCGCAGCTTCTGGATCTCGAGCTTGCCCAGCGTGTAGTAGAGGTAGGTCGGGTTGTAGGCGCCGCGCCGAGCCTCCTCGTAGGCGTTCGCCGGCTCCTGGAATCCCTTCTCGACGAAGATCTTCGCGCCGTCTTCGACCGTCATCCCCTGGGTGTGCAGCTTGATGCCGACGACGTAGCGGCAGTCGCGCAGGAGCGCCTCCTGGAGCTGCGCGAGGCGCACCTTCGGGTCGCCTCCGCCGAAGCCCTCGTCCACCATCATCTGCTCGGTGTAGTGCGCCCAGCCTTCGGCGTTCGTGCCGCAGAAGACGAGCTTGCGCGTCTTGGTCGGAAAGCGCGCGCCGTAGATGAACTGGAGGTAGTGCCCGGGCCACACCTCGTGCACGTTGATCATCCCCATCACGTAGGGGTTGTAGAGACGCAGGTGCTCGTCCTGGTGTTTCGCGTCCCAGTCCTTCTCGACCGGGGTGACGTAGTAGAAGGCCTCGGTCGCCTTCGTCTCGTAGGCGCCGGGCGTGTCCATCGAGGCGAAGCTCCCGAAGCGGGCGAAGGGGGGCGTCTCCGTGATGATCGGGCGGACGTCCGACGGGATCGTCACGATCGACTTGTCGACCAGGAACTTGCGCGCCGCCTCGACGGTCCGCTGAGCCGAGGGGATCAGGTCCGCCGCGCTCGGGTGCTCGTTCGAGAGAGCATCTTCATGACCTCGGCCGGCGTCTTCGAGGGGTCGATCTTCTTCGCAGTTTCGACGAAGGCGGCGTAGTCCTTCGCGAGGTTCGCCTCGCCCGTCGAAAGCACCTGGGCGAGCGGCCAGTCCACCATGTCGTCGTATCGGAGCTTCGCGGCGAAGTTTTCCGCGCCGATCGCGTACTTGCCGTTCGAGCGCGGCAGCAGATCCTTCTCGAGCCAGGCGGAAAAGTCCGTCACGGCCGCCACGGCCTTGCCGTTGGCGTCGTTGAAAGAAGCGAGGAGGGCTGCGTCGCCGCCCGCCGCATCCTTCGCCCACGCCGTCACCGTGCCCGAGAGGAAGCCCGACGCCCCCTTGGTCATCTTGATCGAGAGCGTCGTAAATTCCTTCGGCGGATCCTTCAGGTTCGCCCGGCCGGCCGCGCAGATCGCGGGGACGGCCGCGAGCCGAGCGGTGATCGAGCGGAGCCGATCCGCTCTCGGCGCGAAGTCGCGTTTCATCAGGTCGTTGACCGCGAAGCCCGAGATCGCCGAATACGCCATCGGATTGTGCTCCCAGGGCCGGATGGTCTCGAGATCGAGGAGCGCCGACCGGATATCCCCCTCGATCGCCTGGGCGTCGATCGCGTCGTCGAAGGGAAGCTTCGCACGGTCGAACGCCTGGAGCCGCTGGAGCTGCGCCTTCAACTCGGCGATCCGCTTCTCGATCGCGGCGCGCGAAAGGTCCGGCATCTTCGAGTCGTACTGGTGGAAGCCGGCCGCGGTTCCCTGGAGCGGGTTCGCGGCGAAGTTCGAGTCGAAGTAGTCGTCCACGAACTTCGCGAAGGCGGGGTCGGTGCCGGAGGGCACTTTCGCGGCGGCGCCGGAGGACGGGGCCTGGGAGTAGAGAGAAACGGCGATGACGAGGAACGCGGCGGCCAGAAGCGTTTTCTTCATGGGCGCGAAGGCTAGCACGGAGAGCCGGCCGGACGACGTTGCCGGCTCCCGAATCGGATTCGGATCGTTTTCAGCGACGAAAGCGGCGCAGCCGGGAAAAGCTGGAAACCCGTGGAAATTGGGTGAGAACTCCAAGTGGAACGCTCTATTTCCCCGAGTCCGGAGCGGAATTCAGATCAGGGTTCGAGGGTTTTCCGCAGAGCGTTCCGCGCTGGCGGAAGGGGCCTGCGCTCAAAACCGTAGCGTGTCGTCCGCGATGACGAGGTACTTGGCGAGGTCGCCGCCCTGGTTCCCGAAAAGGCTCTCCTGAAAGTCCTGATGCATGCGGATCGGGAGCGACAGGGTGACGATTTGCTTGCCAACCGCCAGGCCCACGCCCGGGTTGAGGTAGAGGATGTAGCCCGGTCTCCGAGAGTACGGGTCTCCCCAACCGATGGCGTCACTGCTGACCGCGGCCACTTGGCTGGGACCACGGTGCGCAAGAGCCTTTCAGGCCCGCTGAACAGTTCAACGCCATCTCCGAGCGGCTCTCCGACCGAACCTTCCGCGTGGGCGTGCGGATCTCGTTCTGACGGCGCGGTCAGGCCTGCGTCATACCCAGTCCTCGACACGCAGTCCGGAGACGCGGGCAAACTCCCGAACGTTGTGGGTTACGACCGTCAGCCGGCGGGATCGAGCGATCGATGCGATCAGCAGATCGCGCTCTCCGATCGGTCGCCCTACGCGTTCGAGCCGAAGTCGGATCTCGGCGTAGGTCGCGGCGGCCTCTCGCTCGAAGCCAAGCACGTTGAACGGGCGCAAGAAGGCATCGACGCTGGCTCGCGTTCGGGCCGGTTTGCTGCTCTTCGCAGCTCCGAACCAGAGCTCGGCAAGTGTGATCGAGCTAACCGCGACATCCTCGGGGGTCAGGCTGCGTAGCCGGTCTATGACGCCGGGCCAGCGCTTGATGGCGTAGACGCAGGTGTTCGTGTCGAGGAGAAAAGTCACTTCTCGTCGAGCTCGACCATCGGGAACCCGGGAGGAAGCGGCGTCGGCGCCTCGAAGTCTTCTGGCACTATGCCCCAGCTCGTCCAGTAGCCCCTCGGCCAGCGTCGACGCTCGACGGGCTCGAGGATCACCTGCCTCCCGCGCCGTCGAATCTTGACCTCTTCGCCTTCAAAGCGAAATTCCTTAGGAAGACGAACCGCCTGGCTTCGCCCGTTTCGGAATATCTTCGCGGTGGTGGACACAGCTTCTCCTGATATATATCAGTATATATCGTCCGTACTACGAGCGACCGGACATTCCGCGCGGGCCTGCCGGTCTCATTCACGTGGGCGCGGTCAGGGGCGCGGTCCGGCGACGCCCAGCCCCGCCGTCCAGTTCTGCACGAGCGTGATGGGCACCAGCCGCGCCTCTTTGTCGGGAACGATCATCACGAAGCGCTGCCCGTCGGGGGAAACGTCATAGTCGTCACGTCATCGCCTTGCGGCGGCAAGCGGAAGAGCGGTCTGGGAGGCCCTGTCTCGATCGTCGATCCGGCCATCTTGACGTCGACAGCCACGACTCCGTCCCCGGAGAGATAGAAGAGCTCCTTACCGTCGCGTCGCCAAACAGGACCCCACCCGCGCGGTCGAGACCTGCCATCGATCTCCCTGGACCGGGAAACGGGAGCACGTAGATCTCGCCGCGTGCCCGATTCGCCCGACCAGTACGCGACCCACCGCCCGTCGGGTGAGAACCGGCCATTCCCCTCCGGCGCCTTCGTGCGCACGAAGGGATACGGCTTCCGGTCGCCGAAGAGCGGCAAGACCCAAAGATCCGAACTCGCCTTCGGATCAACGTCGTCGTAGAGAAGGAAACGGCCGTCCGGAGACCAGTCGTTCGGGACCAGTGGATGGTCGGAATGGAGAAGGAGCCGCACATCGCCGGCGCCGTTCGAGTCCTTGACGTTGAGGTCGCCCGGCCCTGTGCGGGACGAAGTGAAGGCGATCTGACGGCCGTCCGGCGACCAGACCGGAACCTCTTCATCGTATTCATCCGACATCAGACGGGTCTGAATGCCGCGTGAGAGATCGTGGACCCAGATGTCGTTAGCGGTCTTGGCCTCTTCGGTCTGAACAGCCATCTTCTTGCCATCCGGGGACAGCCGTGGGAACCTATGGTCGCCGGGCGGCCCCACGGAGCCGACCTCCCGCCCGGACCGGTCGAGCCACACGATTCTGGTGGACTTACCGTGGGGCAGATAGGCAAGAAGCCCGGGACCTGTTGCGGAGAAACCGGATTTCCCGGTGCCCCCGCGATCACAGAAGACTCCCTCCGCCACGGGAATGGGTGCGCCCCGAGACCCGGAGACTCCCGGCGTCGAAGGGCTGCGCGACGAGCGTTCGGGAGGCGTTGACGAAGAGCAGATAGCCGGGCGGCGCAAAGACCGCGCTCGAGTACGCTCGGACGAGGAGCCTCACCTCCGGCGAATCGAGCGACCCGAGGAAGACGGCGACGTCCCGGTCACCGGTCGTGGTCATGGAAACGAAGAGAAAGTGACGCCCATCGGGAAGAAAGCTCGGCCACCGATGGCTCAACTCCTTGCGCCCCGGATCGAGCCGCGTGACGGGCGCCGGCTCCCCTCCGGCCGCCGACACCCGGAAGATCGCCGTGTAGGGGCCGGGAGCAAGCAGGATGACTCCATCCCGGTTCCAGGTCCCGCCGCGGCCGCCTAATTGAACTTCGCACACGCACACGGTCCTCGGCGTGCCGCCGGCTGCTTCGATCGTCTGAAGCTTGCCCGAGGAGAAGAACCCGACGAGCCTTCCATCCGGCGACCAGAACGGATTTCGAGGCGTCGGCCAGGTTGGACAGCTGTCGCGCCTCCGGCTGTGCCAGGGATCGGATCCAAAGTTCGGGGTTGTCTGCGGAGTCAAACGTCCCGAAGGCGACCTGTCTCCCGTCCGGCGAGAGTGCGACCTGGTCCCGCTGGAACGTCCGGCCCTCGGGCGGAAGGAGCGAGGTGCGCAGGATCGGGGCAGCCGGCATCCTCGGGCGCCGGAGCACGACCGCGACGACGGCAGCGCCGATCGCGATGCCGCCGAGCAGGACGAGCGCCGCACGGAGAAGCCCGGACGGGAAGCGGGAAGGCGCTGCCGTCGCGAAGGAGCCTCCCGAGAGGGTCCCTTCCGAAATGCCTTCGCGCAGGCGCGCCAGATCTCGGGCCAGATCGCGCGTCGAGGCGTAGCGCTCTTCCGGGTCCTTGGCGAGACACCGCTCGATCGCCCAGCGCAGCGGCACGGGTGCGGACGGAGCGGCCGTGGAGATCGCCTCCGGTTCCTCGCGAATGATCGCGGCGAGAGTTTCCGGCGCGTTGCCTCTCGCAAAGGCTTGCTTGCCCGTCGCCATCTCGTACAGCACCGACCCGAACGAAAACTGGTCCGAATGAAAATCGAGCGCCTTGCCCAATGCCTGCTCCGGCGACATGTAGGCGACCGTCCCCATCACGACCCCCGGCTCAGTCCCCGCGGAAACGGTGGGCGCATGGGTCTTCTGTCCTTCCGGCGCGTCCGGCTCCGTCAGCTTCGCCAGGCCGAAGTCGAGGATCTTGACGAACCCGTCCTTCGTCACCATCACGTTCTCGGGTTTCAGGTCCCGGTGCACGATCCCGGCCCCGTGCGCCTTCGCGAGCCCATCGGCCACCTGCGCCGCGATCGCCAGAAGCTTCTTCGCCGGCAGCGGCGCCCTCGGCCAGCGAAATCCCGAAGAGTCTGACCGGCCACGAGCTCCATCGCGATGTAGGAGGCTCCCCCCGATTCCCCGATGTCGTAAATCGTGACGATGTTCGGGTGATTCAGCGACGACGCCGACCGCGCCTCCTTCTCGAAGCGCTTCAACCGCTCGGGATCCGACGACACGGCGGCCGGCAGGACCTTGATCGCCACCTCGCGCGAGAGCCGCGTATCCCGCGCCCGGTACACCTCTCCCATTCCACCCGCCCCGAGCGGTGCGAGGACCTCGTAGGGGCCGAGCCTCTGACCGGTTGAGAGGGACATGGGCTCTGACTCAGATTCTATGGCGTGGAACACGGAGAAACCGCGCCCGGCTTCGCCGGTATCGCCGTTGACAATCTGGACGGACGGCGAGACAGTAGAACCAGATCTCGAAAGGAGGCCGCATCCAGGTAAACCCCCTTCGGGGGGTGGCAGCCTCGTTTCTCGGAATCCTGCTCCTGGCCGCGGCCACTTTCGGTCAGAACCCGCTTCCTTCGGGAAACCTGTACGGCACGGCGCTCGATCCGGAGGGCAAATCGGTGCCGGGAGTCACGGTGACGCTACAGGGTCCCGGCGCTCCTCAATCGGCGAGCACGGATCTCAACGGAGAGTTTCGTTTCCTCTACCTGTCGCCCGGCAAGTACTCCCTGACGCTCGAGCGCACCGGGTTCGCGCCGGTCCGCCGCGACGTCGACGTCCCACTCGGAGGCAACGCGGTCCTGACGGTGACGATGGCGGTGGCGGGAGCGGAGGAGGCTGTCACCGTCAGCGGCGAATCGCCGGGCCTGGACAGCCGCGAGACGGAGACCGGAGCGACGTTCGAGCGCAAGGAGCTGGACACGATCCCCACCACGCGCGATCCGTGGACGATCCTCCGGCAGGTCCCGGGCGTTCTGGTCGCCAACATGAACGTCAACGGGGCCGACACGGGGACCGTGGGCGCCTCCGCCTTCGTCGGCAAGGGCTCTCACACCGACCAGAACACCTATAACCTGGACGGGGTCGCGATCAACATCGCTTACTTCGACTTCGACTCCCTGGGGGACATCGAGGTCGTCACGGGCGGCTCCGACCCCGGGCTCGCCACGCCGGGCGTCGCGCTGAATCTGGTCACCCGGCGGGGCACCAACGAGCTGAAGGGCTCCGGCCGCGGGTATTACTTCTTTCCGAGCTCGGTCGGCTCCGCCGACCAGGTCCCCTCGGACGGGGGCTGGGACTATGGGCTCGAAGCCGGCGGGCCGCTCTGGAAGGATCGTCTGTGGCTCTGGGGGGCCTATGCTCGCAACGCCGTGCCCGGTCAGACCTTCTTCCTTCCCGACGGCGAGCCGGTCCGCACGACTTCCCATCTCGAGCATTGGAACGCGAAGCTCAACGCTCAACCGGTCCCGGCCAATTCGCTGACCCTCTTCTATCTTCATTTCGACAAGATCGTCGATGGGCGCGGTGCCGGTCCCTCATCGCTCCCAGGAATCGACCCGGGATCAGACGACCCCGACCGCGGTCTACAAGGTCGAAGATTCGCACGTCCTCTCCGAGAAGCTCTTCGCGTCGATCTACCTCTCCCACGTGAGCGGCGACTTCACCCTCACACCGGAGGGAGGTCTCGACCAGCAGGCCGAATTTGACGTCGACTACGTCTGGCGCAACAGTTTCCAGATCTACCAGTCCCGGTTCCCCCAGAACCAGGCCGGACTGAATGCTTCGGGCTTCTTCGACACGGGCGCTCTGCAGCATGAGCTGAAGTTCGGCTTCGGCTACAGGCACTCGAGCTTCGACTCGACGACGTCCTGGCCAGGCGATCAGCTCGTCGGCGACGAATTTTATCAAGCAGCGTATGGATCACGCGGGCATCGAACCTAAAGTACGAGATGAACTACTACGACGCCTACCTTCGGGACACGATCCAGACCGGGAACCTCACGGTCAACGTCGGCCTGCGGTTCGACTACCAGCAGGGGAAGAACCTCCCTTCGGCCGTATCCGCGAATCCCGTCTTCCCCGATCTGCTGCCCGCCGTGCAATATTCGGGCGACTCGGGCTATCCGATTACGTGGCGAATGGTCCAGCCGCGCGTGGGAGCGACGTACGCCCTGGGACGGGATCGGAAGACGCTGGTGCGTGCCTCCTATTCGCGGTTCGCCAATCAGCTCAACGATGAGATTCTCTTCAGCAACGCCTTCCCGTTCCCGGCATACCTCTACTACGCCTGGCAGGACCCAAACGGGAACCACCACGTCGATCCAGACGAGGTCGACACGTGTCCAGAGTGCCTCCTGTTCGCCAGCAACGTGGATCCGGACAATCCCGGCTCGACCGCTTCCGTGAACCGAATCTCCCCGAATCTCGAGCCTCCCACGACCGACGAGTTCATCGTCGGCGTCGACCGCGAGATCTTCTCGGACCTCTCGGCCTCCCTCGCCTACACGCACCGCTCTGCCCGAAATCAGGAGTTTCTTCCTCGTCCTCTCGTCGGGGTCACCAGCGCCGACTACCAGTACTTTGGAAACGCGATCGGGTCGGTGACGGACGCAAACGGTTTCACTCTGAGCTTCGACGAGCCGTACTACGGGCTGACCACGTGTCCTCCGCCCTGCTCCGGCGTCGTGATCGAAAACCGGCCGGACTATCGGGAGAGCTACGATGGCTTGGAGCTGCAGGTCCTCAAGCGGCTCTCGCACGGCTGGAGTCTCCGCGCGAGCTTCGGCTACAACGACTGGAGGAAGGACGTCGGCCCCGGTGCGATCGTGGATCCGAACAACTTCGAGGGAGGAAGCAACGCCAGCGGAGCGAACGCCGGCGATGCATTCTCCCGCTTCGGCACCGTCTGGATCAACTCGAATTGGCAGTTCAACGTCAGCGGCATGGTGCAGCTTCCCCTGGGCATCACCGTCGCCGCGAATTTTTTCGGCCGTCAAGGGTTCGTCCTGCCGTACTTCGTCAACGTACTGACACACGACACGAGACGAGTCCCGTCCCGACATCCAGATCGGCCAGGTGGACTCCTACCGGCTGCCCGACGTCTACCAGCTCGACCTGCACATCGAGAAGCTCCTTCGGATCGGGTCCCGCGTGACCGTCACCCCCTTGCTCGATTGTTTCAACGCGGTCAACAGCCACACGGTGCTCGGACGTGACGGTCGAGTCGGGGACTGGGACAACGGCGCGGAGGAGCCGTTCAGCACCCGCTGAACAGTTCAACGCCGTCTCCGAGCGGCTCTCCGACCGAACCTTCCGCGTGGGCGTCCGGATCTCGTTCTAGGTTCGCGAGGCCGCGCCCGTTGGGTGAGGACCCACGCGCGTACCGATCGGGGCGTCGTCTATTTCTTGAGGAGCGCCGTCCAGTCGGTGAGCAGGGTCATAGGCGGCGAGACTTCCTCGCCCGAAGGGCTGTTGACCAGAAACCGCTGGCCGTCGGCGGAGACGTCGTAGAGGGAGTCGGGCCGCACCGAAAAGAGCGCCGTCGGGCGAGCCCGCCTGGAACGTCGGACCGAGGCGCACCGGAACGGCCATGATCTTGTTGTCGGCGCTCAGATAGAAGAGCTCCTTCCCGTCGCGCCGCCATCGCGGGGAGCCGCCGCCGGCCGTCGAGACCTGCCACTTCCCTCCGGGTCCGGGGAAGGGGCGCACGTAGACCTCTGGCTTGCCGGACTCCTCGGACGCGAATGCGATCCAGCGGCCATCCGGCGCGAAGCGGCTCTCCTCCTGATGCTCGCGCCTCGGTCGCGAACGGCTGTGGTCTTCCGGTCGCCGACCAGGTTCAGGACCCAGATCTGAGAGCTCTCCTGCCTTGATTCGGGAGCGTAGAAAGCGAAACGAAACGGCCGTCGGGTGACCAGTCTTCCGGGACTGTTTTCGTCGGCGGACTCCAGCAGGACTTCCTTGCTCGCCCCGTTGATCGGCTTGACAAAAAGGGTCGTGCCCCCCTCGGGCCCTTGCGGTAGGAAAAGAAGGCGATGCGATCGCCCTCGGGAGACCAGACGGGATTCTTGGGTATCGGCGACGAGCCAACGACGAACTTGGTCCCGCACGCCCGTGGCGGCATCGTAGATCCAGATGTCCATGGTGTCCTTGGCCGTATCAAAGACGTCCACGGCCACCTTGCGGCCATCCGGCGACAGACGCGGGCGAGGCGCAAAGAGGCCCGGCTCGCCGAGCGCACGACCCGGCTTGCCCGATCGATCGATCCAGAGCAACGTCGAGGGCGGCGAAGTCGGGTCTACGAGCGAACACGAGCAGGCGCTTCGTCGCGCCGAACTGAAAGTGATGCCGGAAGTGCATGTGCAAATCCTGCGCGATCGGAACAGGGTCTCCCGTCGTTTCGAGCCGGCCGAGATCGAACGGCCGGGCTGACAGCGTGCCCTCCCGCGCGTAGAGCAGATGTCCCGCTGCATAGGCGGCATTGGAGGCCACTGGCAGGACCGCCTTGTCGATCTTCCCATCGAGCGAGGCGACGCGGATCGTGGAGGTGGGCGTGGTGGAACCCCTGGCCATGTACAAGAAATGCCGGCCGTCCGGCAAGAAAAAGGGATAACGATGGTAAGTCTCATGACGGGAGGCATCCAGCTTCGTCACCGCGACCGGTTGACCTCCGGAGGCGGAGACTCTGTACAGCGCCGATGCATTCGTCGGCGCAAAAAGGATGGTGCCATCTCGGTCCCCAGCTCCCACCGCCGCCCGACTCCGCGTCGCAGATGGTCTGGATCATCCCTCCGGCGGAGTCGACTTTCTTCAACTTCCCGTCGCTGAAGAAGGCCACGAAACGGCTGTCGGGCGACCAGAAGGGCAGAGCGGCGTCTCCACCGACCGTGGTCGGCTTCGCCGTCGTCCCGTCGAGAGCACGGATCCAGAGGACACCGCCCGTGTCGGCGGTGAAGGCGAGGCGCTTGCCGTCGGGTGACAGCGCCAGATTTCCGAGAATCATCTTCTCCGGGAGGATCAGAGAAGAGGAGATCGGCGATGAGGACCGGGGGGCGCGCCGGAGATAGCCGGCGGCCAAGACCACGGCGAGCAGCGCCGCGGCTCCTGCGGCGAGCAGCCAGAAGAGGCGCTTCCTTCTTGTCGGGATCGCGATCGCCTCCCCCGCGACCGCTGACTTCCGCGAGGTGCTCGCGGACCGTGGCGAGCTCGCGGGCGAGGTCTTCCGTCGAAGCGTAGCGGCCCTTGGGCTCCTTGGCGAAGCAGCGCTCGATGATCCAGCGCAGAGGCGCCGGCAGGGCCGGATTGAGCTTGGCGATCGGACTCCGGCTCATCCTCCACGATCGCCGCGAGCGTCTGCACGGCGGTCTCCTCGCCGGAACGCACGCTTGCCCGTCGCCATCTCGTAGAGCAGCGAGCCGAAGGAGAACTGGTCGGAGCGGTAAGTCGACGGGCTCCCCCTTCGCCTGTTCCGGTGACATGTAAGAGACCGTACCCACGATCGTCCCTTCCTTGGTCCGATCGTCGGCGAGTGTGGCGAGCTGTGACTCCTCCTCATCCTTTGCGGGCCGGAAATACTTCGCCAATCCGAAGTCGGCGATCTTGGGCGAACCGTCCGCTGTCAGAAGGATGTTGTCGGGCTTCAGGTCCCGGTGGACGATGCCGTTGGCATGGGCTGCCGCCAATCCCTCCGCGATCGGAACGGCGAGATCCAGAAGCCTCCTGACGCCCACCGGACCGCGGGCCAGCAGCGATGCCAGCGTGCCTCCGGACACGAGCTCCGAAACGATGTACGGAACGCCGTTCTCCTGCCCGATGTCGTAGACGGCGACGATGTTGTGATGGGACGAGAGCGGCGGTCGATTGCGCTTCGGTCTGAAAGCGCCGGAAACGCCCCGAATCCTCGGCGGCTTCCCCGACGAGCACTTTCAGCGCGACATCGCGGTTGAGCCGCGTGTCCCGCGCCCGGTACACCTCCCCCATCCCGCCCGCCCCGAGCAGTCGCGACGATCTCGTAAGGACCCAGCCGTGAGCCCGCCGTGAGGGACACTCAGTCCTTTCTCAAGAGCGCCGTCCAGTCGGTGAGCAGCGTGAGGGGCGGTGAGCCCTCCTCGCCCGAAGGGCTCTTGACGAGGAATCTCCGGCCGTCGGGGGCGACATCGTACGCAGAAATGCGCAGAAGCGGCTGCACTGCGAAGAGCGGCGCCGGCCGGCCCGCCTGGAACGCTCCGTCAAGGCGGACGGGAACCGTCATGAGCTTTCTGTCGAGGCTGAGATAGAAGAGCTCTTTCCCGTCGCGTCTCCACCGCGGATCAGTCCCACCATCCGTCGAGATCTGCACCTTCGAGCCGGGTCCCGGGAAAGCGCGCACGTATATTTCGTTCGTGCCGGATTCATTGGACTTATATGCGATCCAACGGGCGTCAGGAGAAAATCGGCTGTCCTCCTGAATGTTCGCCTCGGTTGCGAACGGAAGAGCCCTGCGCTCGCCGGTCATGCTCAGGATCCAGATCTGAATGTTTCTTCTCCCCTTGCCCGGGACCGTAACGAAAGAGACAAAACGGCCGTCGGTTGTCCAGTCTTCCGGGCCGTTCTGGTCGGACGACTCGAGCAGGAGTTCTTTGCCCTCGCCGCTGGTGGGCTTGACGAAGAGGTTGCTGTCGGACTCGAAAAAGATGCGATCTCCTCCGGGGGACCAGACCGGAACGGTGCCAGCGACCAATCTCGTTCGGACGCCCGTAGCGACATCGTAGATCCAGATATCAGCAGTCTCCCTGGAGGGATCATCGACGTCCACGGACACTCTTCGGCCATCAGGCGAAAGACGAGGAGTACCGAACAAGCCAGGCTCCCCGAGCGACCCGTTCAGATTTCCCTGTCGGTCGAGCCAAACCAGGGTCGACGGCCTCAAAACCGCCTCGGCGAAAACGAGGAGCCGCTCCGCGGCACTGAATACATGAGAGCCCGCGTTGGGCCCCCGCACATGTGGGGCGATCGGGACAGGCGGTCCCGTAGTCTCGAGCCGTCCAGCGTCGAACGGTTGGGCCAACAGCGTGCCCTCTCGCACGTAGAGCAGATGACCCCGGGCGAAGCTCGAATTGGTATTGCTCGTTTGCACCAGCGCCTTATCGAGCTTTCCGTCGAGTGAAGCCACGCGGATCGCGTTGGCCTCGGGCGCCGATCCAAAACCCATGGCCATATAGAGGAAATGCCGGCCGTCGGGAAGGAAGAATGGATGACGATGAGATTTCTCGTGCCGGGAAGCGTCGAGCTTCGTCAACTGCACGGGCTGGCCGCCGGTGGCGGCGACTCTGTACAGAGCCGATGCCATTCCCGGTGCAAAGACGATTGTGCCGTCCGGTCCCCAGCTCCCACCCGCTCCCACCGAGCCCGGCTCCGTGTCGCAGATCGTCTGGATCGCCCCCCCGTCCGCATCGACTCTCCTCAACATCCCGTCGCTGAAGAAAGCAACGAAACGGCTGTCCGGCGACCAGAAGGGAAACAGGGGGTCGCCGCGGACCATGACCGGCTTTGCCGTTCCCTCGTCGAGCGTCCGGATCCAGAGGACGAATCGGTCGGGGGATGTTCCCGCGGGGAAAGCAAGGCGCTTGCCGTCGGGCGACAGCGCCAGGGTCCCCAGGTAATGGGTCTTCTCCGGGAGCGTCAGAGAGGCGCGGATCGGTGTTGAAGGCCGAGGGGGGCGCCGAAGATAGGTTGCCGCTAGAACCGCGACGAGCAGCGCCGCGGCTGCGGCCGCGACGGCCCAGAAGACACGCCTTCTTCTCCCGGGCATCGCAGACTCTTCTCCCAGGCCGCTGACCTCGGAAATGTGATCCCGAACCCTGGCGAGATCGCGGGCAAGATCCTCGGTCGAGGCATAGCGAGCCTTGGGCTCCTTGGCGAGACACTGCTCGATGACCCACCGCAGCGGCGCCGGCAGCGCCGGATTCAGCTTGCCGATCGGCTCGGGCTCGTCCTGCACGATTGCGGCCAGCGTCTGCACGGCGGTCTCCCGTCGGAACGCACGCTTCCCCGTGGCCATCTCGTAGAGCAGCGAGCCGAAAGAGAATTGGTCGGAGCGGTAGTCGACGGGCTCCCCCTTCGCCTGCTCCGGCGACATGTAGGAGACCGTGCCGACGATCGTCCCTTCCTTGGTCCGATCGTCGGCGAGCGTCGTGAGCTGTGACCCCTCCTCATCCTGTGCGGGCCGGAAATACTTCGCCAATCCGAAGTCGGCGATCTTGGGCGAACCGTCCGCCGTGAGAAGGATGTTGTCGGGCTTCAGATCCCGGTGGACGATGCCGTTGGCATGGGCTGCTGCCAATCCCTCCGCGATCGGGACGGCGAGGTCCAGAAGCTTCCTGACGGTCACCGGACCGCGGGCGAGCAGCGATGCCAGCGTGCCTCCGGAAACGAGCTCCGAAACGATGTAAGGAACGCCGTTCTCCTGCCCGATGTCATAGACGGCGACGATGTTGTGATGGGACAGAGCGGCGGTCGATTGTGCTTCGGTCTGAAATCGCCGGAAACGCCCCGAATCCTCGGTGGCTTCCCCGACGAGCACTTTCAGCGCGACATCGCGGTTCAGCCGCGTGTCCCGCGCCCGGTAAACCTCTCCCATCCCGCCGGCGCCGAGCGGGGCGAGGACCTCGTAGGGACCGAGCCGGGAGCCGGAACCAAGCGTCATGTCAAGGCCTCGAGGGTCTCATGGCGTGAGTAAGAGTAAGAGTGGTAGGATTCCGCTTGGAGAATTCGACATGCGAATCACATCGAAGGGCCAGGTCACGATCCCCCAACCGATCCGGCGCAAGCTCGGCCTGCACCCCAACACCGAGGTTCGATTCGAAATCGACGGCAGCGCCGTCCGAATCAAGAAGGTCCGCGGGTCGGCGGGGCGGGGTGAGAGGCTCGTCGCCCACCTGAAAGGACGGGGAACCGTCCGGATGAGTACGGACGAGATCCTGGCACTGACGCGGAGATGACGGCGGAAATCCTCCTCGTCGACAGCAATATCCTCCTCGATGTCTTGACGGAGGATCCGCAGTGGTCTTCCTGGTCGGCCGAAATTCTCGCCCGCAGCGCCGACGAGGGAGCTCTCGCGATCAACCCGATCATCTATGCCGAAGTGTCGATCCGCTTCGCGACCATCGAGGAACTCGAGGAAGCGCTGACACCGCATCTCTTCGAGCGGCGGGCACTCCCCTGGGAGGCCGCCTTTCTGGCTGGAAAGTGCTTTCTCAAGTACCGACGTCGCGGCGGGCGTGGCGGCTCCCCGCTTCCGGACTTCTACATCGGCGCGCACGCCGCCGTTGAGGGGATGGCCCTTCTGACCCGTGACGCGACCCGCTATCGAACCTACTTTCCCAATCTTCGCCTGATCGCGCCCTGATCGCCCGCGCGGCAGCGGCAAAGCGCCCTCGACGAGAAGCTCTCGCAACGTCCGGCCTTCGACCAGTTCCATCGCGATCCAGGACTGGCCATCGGAGGTCCCGATGTCGTAGATCGTGACGATGTTGGGATGGTTCAGGCCCGAAGCGGCGCGCACTTCCTTCTCGACGCGCTTCAGGCGCGATCCGTCGGACGCCACCTCGGCCGGCAACACTTTGATCGCGACCTCGCGGCCGAGCCGCGTGTCCCGCGCCCGGTACACCTCTCCCATTCCGCCCGCGCCGAGCGGCGCGAGGATTTCGTAGGGGCCGAGGCGGGCCCCTGGCGCAACGTTCATCGCAGCCCTTCGGCCACTTGCAGGCTCGAGAGCACTCGGAAGTAGCTGTAAGCGTAGCTGCGCGCATCCGGGGTCATTACGATGTGGGTGATGGTCGTGAACCCCGCGGGATCCGCGGGCGCAATCGTCTTCCAGAGCTCTCGCTTGCCGCTGACGATATCGATCTTGAAGACACGGGCTGGCCTCTCGGTCGATCTGTAAACGTAGAGCGATCTTCCGTCCGCGCTCCAGAGGACCGGGCCTTCGCCGGCCTCGGCTCCCGCGAGCGGGCGCACGGAGCCGCCATCGACCGGGTAGATCGCGAGCTTCTTGTCCGGATCCTGCGCGGCGACGAAGTGACCGTCGGGAGAAATCGCCAGCCGCAGCGAGCTCGAGATTCCCTCGGGGGAGATCGCACGCGCCTCGCCGCCCTCGAGATCCTGGACGTACAGGCGCGACGGGCTGGTCTTGGTGTCCCCAAGTAACAGCACTCGCTTCCCGTCGGGAAAGAACCTGCCCCAGCTTGCCTCCATGCCCGGGTGTTTCAGCAATCTCGGCTGGCCGGGGCCCATCGGCAAAAGGACGTGGGCCTCGGGGGGCTGGAAGGGCTGCGCCATGACCCAGCGGCCGTCGGGAGAAATCGCCGTTCCGTAGCCCTCCCCGAGGCGAACCGCCGCTGAACCATCCGTCGCCCTGAGATAGATCGACCAGTTTCCTCCGCGGCCTTCGCCCCACTCGGTGAAGACAATGAACCGTCCGTCGCTGGAGATGGCGGTGACCTCAGGCCGGTCCATCCAGGAAAGGTCACGTTCGGTGCTCTCACCCGCGGGGAGCGCTACGAGACCCGAATTCCACAGGCCATCGTCGAGCAACACCCGGCCGTCTCTCGAGATGTCGCAAAGGACGAGATGGCCGGCCTCCCGCCGCACCAGCCGCTCACGACCCGAAAGCGTGACGGCATGCAGCTCGAACTTGCCGGACCCTCGTTGACCCGTGAACCAGATCTCGCCGCCGTCGGGCCGCCAGGCCAGGTTGTTCAGCTCATCCCACCCCTTCGAAAGGATCGTCGTCTTGCCAGACAGATCCACGGCGACGACGTCTGCGCCACGCAGGATGGCAAGCCGGTCACCCTTGGGCGAAAAGCGCACGGACTCTAACCCTCCCAGGAATGTTTCGTAAAGAACCTTCCCGATAGGAAATTCCAGACGGGTTCTTGCGCCGACGTTGTGGATGATCGCGAGATCGCGTCCATCGGGAGACCAGTCCGCAAAGGAGACATTCTCGAGCAGTTCGCGTGGCGCTCCTCCCTCGAGCGGGACCCGGGCGAGCGTTCCCGCGCTGGTATAGGCCGTCTCCCGTCCGATACTGATGGCGAGCTCCCCATTGCCGGAGATGGCAAGAATCCTTGCATCCGGCAGCTGCAGACTGCGCGACTCGACGCTACCGGCGCGGGTCACGAAGATCCGGAGTGGCTGCCCCTCCCACGCGGCCGAATAGACGACCGTCTGTCCATCCGATGCGAACCGCGCCCCATAAACCGTGCCGCGACGGAAGGTCAAACGATGATACGACGGCTGAGGTCTTTCGGCTTTCTTGCCGCCCACCCAGTAGGCGGACCCGACCGCGATGAAAGCGGCGAGCACCGCGAGAACGTATCCGTAGCGAGCGCGAGGCCGAGGCGGCGCGAGGGGAGCCATCCCGGCCGAGCTCGTCGCCTCCGAGAGATGGTTCCACAGGTTCAAAAGGTCGCGCGCGAGGTCCTGCGTCGACGCGTAGCGCTCCCGCGGCTCCTTCGCGAGGCAGCGCTCGATGACCCAACGAAGCGGCGCGGGCGTCGTCGGACTGAGACTCCCGATGGCCTCGGGCTCCTCCTGAACGATCGCCGTGAGCGTCTGCAGGGCCGTCCCCCGCTGAAACGCCTTCTTGCCCGTCGCCATCTCGTAGAGGATCGAGCCGAAGGAGAACTGATCGGACCGGAAATCGACCTGCTGTCCCGCCGCCTGCTCGGGGGACATGTAGCTGACGGTGCCGAGGATGACGCCGGGGCTCGTGCCCGTCTGCGTCGGCAACTTCGAGTCCGAATCGCTCCCCGAAACCGGCCCCCGTCAGCTTCGCCAGGCCGAAGTCCAGGATCTTGGCGCGATCCTCTTTCGTCAACATCACGTTCTCGGGCTTCAAGTCCCGATGCACGATCCCGGCCTCGTGCGCCTGAGCGAGGCCCTCCGCCACCTGGGTTCCAATCGGCAGCAGGCGTTTGAGCGGCAAGGCCCCCTCGACGAGAAGCTCTCGCAAAGTCCGGCCTTCGACCAGCTCCATCGCGATCCAGGACTGGCCATCGGACGTCCCGATGTCGTAGATCGTGACGACGTTGGGATGGTTCAGGCCCGAAGCAGCGCGCGCTTCCTTCTCGAAGCGCTTGAGGCGAGACGCGTCCCCGGCGACCTCCGAAGGCAGCACCTTGATCGCGACGTCGCGGCCGAGCCGCGTGTCCCGGGCTCGGTAGACCTCTCCCATCCCGCCGGCCCCGATAGGCGTCAGGATTTCGTAGGGGCCCAGCCGGTTGCCCGGCGAGAGACTCACGATGGATTGTCCTGACTCGGGATTCTATGCCCCGCGTTGGAAATGCCCTCGGTCGAGCGGGGGTGCCTCAGAAGGCGATTCGCGCTCCGAACCTCCAGATGCGAGGGCTCTGGATCTCGCGGATCTGGTTCGTGTTGCTCGACGGATCGATCGTGGATCCGTCTTCGAGAACGAAGATCCGGTTCTGGCGCTGCAGGACGGTGCCCTGGTTGGTCGCGTTGAAGAGGTCCGCCGACAGCGTCACGGTGGACGTCCCGGCGATGCGGATCGTCTTCTCGACTCGCAGATCCAGCTCGAAGACGTCCTCGTACCGGGACGCGCCGACCGGCGTGACGAAGACGTTGCGCGGCAGGCCGTCGGTTCCGTTGTCCGGAGCCTGCCGGTACCAGTTGATCGGGTAGCCCTGACGTCCATAGAGGTTGGCTGCGACGGCGAAACCCAGGGCAACTGATAGAGACCGACGAAACTGAATTGCCATTTCGAGTTCAGGAAGACGGCGCCTTTGCCGCCGAACGCGGCCACGAGATCGTTGCGACAGGGCTGGGCGTTTCCCTGGGAGAAGAAATTGAGCAGATTGGTGGGATCGACACAAGCACGAGACGGATCCAGGTGCTGCCGGTTGTTGTTGTAGACGAAGCTGCCGCGCGCCATCCAGCGTCCCGCGAGACGTTTCGTGAGCACCAGCTCGACGCCGTCGTAAGTCGTATGGAAATTGCTGCGATTCGCGACGAAAATTCCGGACGGCGCCTGGCAGTCGAGGCCGCCGTCGGGATTCGGCGCACAGAGGCCGAGGCTCTCGAGCACCGATTCCTTGATCCGGTAGACCGGCTCGGAGTAGGGGACTCCGTCCGGTGTCGTTCCCGTGAGCGTCGTATACGGCTCGTAGTCGGAGCCGACGAGGCGATAGCCCGTCGTCGCGTCGTAGGTGTTGAACGGAAGGTAGAGCTCGCCGACGGACTTGCGGTGCGTGTAGTGGAGTCCGATCGCGAGCGCCGGCAGGAGCTCGTGCTCGATGCCGACGAGGAACTCATCCGTTCTCGGCGCACGGAGATCGTGGTCGATCGCGTTGACCGGGGCGTCGGGTGACCCGGGATTCGCCGGGTTGTAGTTGCGGGGAAACTGAAAACCCGCCGGGGAGGTATCCACTTCGGCCGGCTGGACCAGATCGTCGCCGTTGGCGTCGTTCCATGCGTAATAGGCATAGGAGGCGCCGAAATTCGCGGGAATCGCCGCGATGAACGAATTGAGCGTCTCGGCATACCGGGCGTAGCTCGCCTTGAGAACCGTGCTCCGCTCGGGGCCCAGGGCATAGGCCAGCCCGACGCGGGGCTGCCAGTCTTTCCAGGTGAAGTCCCTCGCGCTGCCCGGATAGACGAAAGGCGGCAGAATCCCGGGAAACGTCGCGTTCGCCGGCACGACACTCGCCCGGTTCGTGGCGTACTGCTCGTCCCAACGCACGCCGAGGTTGACCGTCAGCCGGTCCGCGGTGATCGTGTCGGCTAGAAACGCGCCCCAGAATCTCGCATCGGTTCCGAAAAGGCCGCTGCGGGTGATCACGGCGCAGGGGACGGAGCAGTCGTAGAGATCACCGTAAGTCTGCGAGGCAAGCCCGCCGGACCCATCGCCCGGCCACACGGTCGCCGAGGTGTTGCTGATCTTCAGATAGCTGAATCCCAGCTTCAGCTCGTGGCCCAGCTTGCCCGTGTCGAAAAAATAGGAGGCGTCGCCTTTGACCTGTCTCTACGCGGGCTTCGCCGCGATAGAACACGTAGGTGTTGTGCCACACTCCGTCGGCGTCGAGGAAGGTCTGATCATCCAGACCGCCCTCCGGAGACAGCACGAAGTCGCCGTTCTGTCCGCTGTAGAAGACCGATGCGAAAAGGGAGGAGGAGACGACCTGCGAGTCCTGGATCTTCCAGGTGTTCTGCGGAGTGGTCTGGTCCCAGGTGGTCGGCTGGGGACGCGTCAGACCCGCACCGCGGCCGAGCTTCACCTTGTCGCTTCGCAGGTACCAGATCTCGGCGGAGTTGGACGGGAAGGATCTGCGCGTTCAACTTGGCGTTGAAGTCCTCGAGCGTCGTCTTGTCCAGAACTCCGCCTGGCCGTCACGAGATCGATCTGGTCGCGGCCGTAGGCGCCCCAGAGCCACAGGCGGTCTTTCCAGGCCGCGCCGCCCATTTCGACTCCATAGTCCTGAATCCCCTGGATGTGGTTCCCATCGGTGAGACCCTGGCCGACGGCTTCGGACGGGAGGTTGTCCGACTGGAAGCGCTGGTCGACGACGAAGATTCGCGCCGAGCCGTGCAGCGCGTTCGTGCCGCGCTTCGTGATCATGTTGAGGTGCACGTTCGACCCTTTGATCGAGGCGTCTCCTCCCCCGGTGATGACCTGCATTTCCTGAAAAGAATCGAAGTCGTAGTAGACGCTCGATCCCCCGGTTCCCAGATCGACGCCGTCCACCTGGAAGGAGCCGCCAACGGTGCCCTTGCTCGAAAAAATAGATTGCTGGCCCGACTCGGATCCTCCGACGTTGACGCGATCGATCTGAATGCCCGGAATCGTCTGAAGAATGACCCAGGGATCGCGCGCGGTCGGTATGTCCCGGAGCTCTTCTCGAGTGACGGAGGCCCCCGTCTCGACTCGCCTCGTATCGATGAGAGGCGTCTCGTCCGAAACCTCGATGACCGCCGTGACGGCCGACAGCTTCATCGGAATCGTGAGCTCGGTGTTTCTCCCGACCGCGACGGTGACGTTTTCCCGGTGGAGGGTCGCGAAGCCCTCCCGCGCGAGGACGATCGTGTAGCTGCCCGGGGAGAGGCGGATGACGTGAAATTCGCCCCGTTCGTTCGTCGACGCAACCAGATCCGCGCCGGGACCCTTCACGGTCACCGAGACTCCGGGCAGGACCGCGCCCTGCTCGTCGACGACCTGGCCGTGGATTCCCCCGGTCGGCTCGCCGGACTGCGCGATCGCGCGGGCCGCCAGGAGGCAACCGAGCGCCGCGGCGGCGGCCGCCCGAAGCGGAACGGCCATGAACCCAGTTCCTTCCCCGGAAAGGGAGGACCGCCTCGATTCCCGGACGAAAAAGCTGAGACGAGTCTATAGCAAGGTCTCGATGGCGGCGCCGCCGCTCGGCAGCTTCGAGAGTGGTTGCCGTCGCCGACGGGCGGCGCGTGCGCCCCGTCGCGCGATCTCGGAGGAAAAGCGCCCCACGAAGTGGAAGACCCATGTCAGATCACCCGATCATTTCCTCCGAGCTCCCGGTTTCGGCAGGTAGGTCACGCCGGGGAGCCCCCGAAGGTCTTCGTCGCTCGTTACGAGCTCTGCATCTTCGGCTTGGGCCGTCGCATAGACGACGGAGTCGGCCATTGCCAGCCGGAACTCCAGACTCACGTCGGCCGCGGCCAGCGCCAGCGACTCGGAAAGAGGGACGAGGCGCGTCTTCTGGATCTGCGCCGCCGCCAGTAGAGCGTCCTCCTCCGTTCGCTCGCGCTTGACGATCTTGTAGACCTCGTAGAGAACGACCGTCGGTGTCACGATCCGAGACGTGCGCTCGAGGTAAACGCCGTACCTGGTCGCGTTGGCGCCCCCGGTGAAGAACTCGATCCACCCCGATGAGTCCACGAGAATCACTCGCGGTCCCTCTTCTCACGCAGGCGTCGCGACCCCATGCCCGTCAGATATCCCTTCATCCTTCCGATGGGCTGATCGGGAACCATCGTGATCACGCCACCCCTGGCGATGATCTGAACGACCTGTCCGGACTTGAGCCCGATGTCCCGCCGGATCTCCTTGGGAATCACGACCTGAAACTTCGTAGAAACCACCGAGCGCGCCATCAGATGCCTCCCGTGGCAGTATAACCTACGTTTTAGCTATCGATAATCGAAACGTAGCCTGAACGCCCAGCGGGCGTCGGCTTCGGCACTCATTCCGCGCTCCTCTCCCGGCTTTTCTCGGTCTCCGTCGTGTCCACCCGCGACAACATTCGGTAGGTCATCGCGACGGGACCGATCCGAATCTCGTCGCCGTCGGCGAGCGAAACAACACCAGTGATTCGTTCGCCCCTGAGGTGCGTGCCATTCTTGCTGCCGAGATCCTCGAGCGTCGCCGCTCCCTCGGCAAGGACGATTCGCGCGTGCCGGCGAGACACGGCCGTGTGATCGATCCAGAGCACGGCGTCCCGATCCCTTCCGACGACGTTCTCGCCCTCCGAAAGCTGGATCTCCCGCGACGCCAGGATGAGTCGGTGCCCGATCTCGCGGACCGCGCCACCCGTCTCTCGATAGCCCCATTCGAACCGGTGGAGCGTTTCTTTTCGGACCGGGACCTCCCAGCGATAGCCCTCGCGCGTGATCGTTCGGATGAACGCCTCGCCTTCGGCGCCGAACGCCTTGCGGAGCTCCGAGACCTGGAAGCGCAGCGCGTCATCGGTGACCGCCACGTCGGACCACAGGCGTTCGGTCAGGCTTTCGCGCGTCAGAAGGTGGCCGGGGTTCTCCAGAAAAATAACGAGGAGCTCGCGACTCTTGTGGGTCAGCTTGATCTCCGAGCCGTCTCGGAGCAGGGAGCGGCCCAGGGGATCGTAGACGAAGGGCCCGAATCGGTACGCCATGAAGACAGACCTCGGGATCTCGCAAAGATCTTATATCCGCCTCGGCGTTTGCTCCGTACAAGTTCTTCCCTGTCAATCAGATTGCTGGCCATCGGAGGAAATGACCCTCCGCCGAGGAGTTCGCGATGGCCAGTCGACAGTTTGCACGAGCGGCGGTCGATGCGGCGGTCTCGCTCTGGCTCGTTCTCGGGGCGGCGCGCGCGTCCGGAGAACAAGACGAACAGGCGTCCGAGTCTCGGAACATTTCGGTGCTCGGCCAAAGAGACTCGCGGCTCGTCAAGGCCGTCACGCTGGCGGTTCGTGAGGCCTCGAATCGGCTCGAGTCTGCGGAGTGCCGGCAGATCTTCTCCGACTTCACCGACGCTGTCGGCGCCCGGCTCGCCACGAATCTCGAAGCGCTCGACCAGAGCGGACAGAGCTACCTCCGCTGGCTCATCTTCCGCAACGGCTCACACGAGGCGTTCTGCGACCGCAGCGCCGTTGCGCTCGCGGCGGATCCGCGAAGCCGATTCGTCGTGGTGTGCGGCCTTCAATTCGTAGAGATCCAGGCAGCGGATCCGGGTTACGCCGCGGCGCTGGTCATCCACGAGGAGCCCCACGTGCTGGGTCTCGGAGAAGACCCGCCCTCCTCCACCGAGATCACGAAGTGCGTGATCGCACGGTGCGGACGGTAGCCGGCCGGAGACCGGGGAATCACAGAAAGGATTTCAAAGGAGGTTCAGCCATGAAGTTCCGAATTGCGGTAATCGTCATCTTCCTCGCAGGGCTGCTCGGATGCAGCGGTGCCGGCCCCACGGAACCGGCGGTGGAGACGCCGGCCCCACTCGTCGTGACTCCAACTCCGGCTCCCGAGCCGACGGAGACGCCGCTGCGCGGCTGCTCCGGGGGCAATTGCGATCGGTGATCACGGAGTGGGCCGCTGGCCCGGGGTTCTGCCCTCCGTTGGGAATCCCCCGGGCCGCGGACCCGCGGCATCGATCGCGCTGTGGCAAAGAGAGCGCCCCGCGATAATCTACCGGCCAGCAATCGCGAGGTGGGCTTGTCGCAGGCTCGGACGGTGGAGGAGCGGGGTCACTTCGGCGCTACGCAGCGGCGCGACGCCTGGTGGCTGGAACTGCTGCCGGTCGTCGTCGTGCTCGGGCTCTTCGGCATCTACGCGACCGCGCGCGCCTTCGAGGGGAAGTTCTACGAGTGGGGGCCGTATCTCTCCCCCTTCTACTCTCCCCTGATCGACCCGCGGCACCGCTGGTGGCCGCTCTCGCCGGCGCTCCTGATCCTCGCCGCTGCCGCTCGGCTTCCGCGCTGACCTGCTACTACTACCGCAAGGCCTACTACCGGGCCTTCTTCCTCGACCCGCCCGGGTGCGCCGTCTCCGAGGGCCGGCGGCGCTACAGCGGAGAGACGCGCTTTCCGTTCATCCTCCAGAACGTCCACCGCTACTTCCTCTACCTCGCGCTGCTCTTCCTCCTCTTTCTCGGCCACGACGCGATCCGCTCCTTCTCCTTCGACGGCGAAGTTCGGCGTCGGGGTCGGCTCGCTCGTGCTCACGGCGAACGTCATCCTCCTCTCGCTCTACACCTTCTCCTGCCACTCCCTGCGGCACCTCGTCGGGGGACGTCTCGACTGCTTCTCGTGCACCGTCTCGGGAGGGGCGGGCCGCAAGGCCTGGCGCTGGACGACGGTCTTGAACGAGCGTCACATGCTGTTCGCCTGGATGAGCCTCTTCTCGGTCGGCCTCGCCGACCTCTACGTCCGCTCCGTGGCCTGCGGCGCGATCCGGGACCTGCGTCTGCTGTGACCGAAAAGTACGAGACGCACGAGCACGACGTGCTCGTGATCGGCGCCGGAGGCGCGGGCCTGCGCGCCGCGATCGAGGCGCTCGGCGCAGGGGGCCTCCGTCGGCGTCGTCTGCAAGTCGCTCCTCGGCAAGGCGCACACCGTCATGGCCGAGGGCGGCATCGCCGCGGCGCTCGGCAACGTGGACGCCGACGACGACTGGCGCACGCACTTCCGCGACACGATGCAGGGCGGCAAGATGCTCAACAACTGGCGCATGGCGCAGATCCACGCGCAGGAGTCGGGCGAGCGCGTGCGGGAGCTCGAGCAGTGGGGCGCGCTCTTCGACCGGACCGAGGACGGGCAGAATCCTGCAGCGCGCCTTCGGCGGCCACACCTTCCGGCGCCTCTGCCACGTCGGCGACCGCACCGGCCTCGAGCTGATCCGCACCCTCCAGGACCGCGGCGTCCAGATGGGGATCGACGTGTACATGGAGTGCGCGGTCACCCGGCTCCTGAAGGACGGCGACCGGATCGCCGGCGCCTTCGGCTACTGGCGCGAGCAGGGGCGCTTCGTCGTCTTCAAGGCCCGGTCGGTCATCCTCGCCACGGGCGGGATCGGCAAGGCCTGGCGGATCACGTCGAACTCCTGGGAGTACACGGGCGACGGGATGGCGCTCGCCTACGACGCGGGCGCCGAGCTCATCGACATGGAGTTCGTGCAGTTCCATCCCACCGGGATGGTCTGGCCGCCGGGCGTCCAGGGGATCCTCGTGACCGAGGCCGTGCGCGGCGAAGGCGGAATCCTGACGAACAAGCTCGGCGAGCGCTTCATGCAGCGCTACGACCCGGAGAAGATGGACCTCTCGACGCGCGACGTCGTGGCGCGCGCGATCTACACCGAGGTCAAGGAAGGCCGCGGCACCGAGCACGGCGGCGCCTACCTCGACATCTCGCAGAAGCCGGCCGACTACGTCAAGCGCAAGCTCCCGAGCATGTACCACCAGTTCCTGGAGCTCGCCGACGTGGACATCACGAAAGGGCCGATGGAGGTCGGACCCGACCTGCCACTACATGATGGGCGGCATCCGCGTGGACGCCGAGACCGCGGAGTCCACGGTCCCGGGCCTCTTCGCCGCCGGCGAGGCCGCCGCGGGCCTGCACGGCGCGAATCGCCTCGGCGGCAACTCGCTTTCGGACCTGCTCGTCTTCGGGCGCCGGGCCGGGGCCGCCGCCGCCGCGAGCGCCCGCCGGACGGCCCCGCTCTCGATCGACCGCGCCGAGGTGGAGATGGCGGAGCGCGAGCTGCTCGAGCCCTTCGAGCGCGCGACGGGCGAAGATCCGTACGCGATCCATCGCGATCTGCAGGAGAAGATGCAGAATCTCGTCGGGATCTTCCGCGTCGAGGAAGACTTGAAGCGCGCGCTCCGACGAGATCGCGGCTCTGAAGGAGCGGGCCGCGCGCGCTCCACGTGGACGGCTCGCGCCTCTTCAACCCGGGCTGGCACCTCGCGCGCGATCTCTCTTCGATGCTGACGGTCGTCGAGGCCGTGACGCGCAGCGCGCTCGCCCGACAGGAGAGCCGCGGCGCACACAGCCGGATCGACTACCCGAAGACCGACCCGGCCTGGGGCAAGAAGAACAACGTGGTCGTCGCGGGACGGACCGCGATGAAGCTGAAACAGACGCCGGTGCCCGAGATGCCGGAAGACCTCCGGCGCGATCGTCGAGGCGAAATAGCGTGGCCGACGCCGTCCTCCGCGTCTTCCAGGGCGGGCCCCGAAGGGGGAGAGCCACGTGGACTACCGCGTGCCGATCGCGCCCGGCATGGTCGTGCTCGACGCGCTCCACTACATCCAGGGGCACCTCGCGCCCGACCTCGCGGTGCGCTGGAACTGCAAGGCGGGCCGGTGCGGCTCCTGCTCGGCCGAGGTCAACGGCCGCCCGCGCCTGACCTGCAAGACGCGGCTCGACGCGCTGCCGCTCGACAAGCCCGTCACCGTCTCCCCGCTGAAGGCCTTCCCGCTCATCAAGGACCTCGTGACCGACGTCTCCGGAAACTACCGGGTGAACCGGAAGATCCCCGCCTTCTCGCCGCGCCCCGGCGTCGACTGGAAGATGAAGCAGGAGGACCTCGACCGCGTCCAGGAGTTCCGCAAGTGCATCGAGTGCTTCCTCTGCCAGGACGTCTGCCACGTTCTGCGCGACCACGGCAAGCACGAGACGTTCGGCGGCCCGCGCTTCTTCGTGCGCGTGGCGGGACTCGAGATGCATCCGTTGGACGGCGTCTCCCGCACGAAGCTCCTGAAGGACGAGCTCGGCATCGGCCTCTGCAACATCACCAAGTGCTGCACCGAGGTGTGCCCCGAGGAGATCCACATCACGGACAACGCGATCATCCCGTTGAAGGAGCGCGTCGTGGACGACTTCTACGATCCCCTCGCGAAGCTCCTGCGTCGGCTCTTCGGCAAGTGACGAATTCCCTTCAGGAGGTCCCGTGGAGCTCAAGCTGAAATCGATCTCGAAGGCGGGGATCGTCGAAGCGCTCGGGAAGGCGGAGCTCTACCGCTTCTTAAACGAGCCGGGCGAGACCGAGTCGATCTGCCGCGACATCCTGGCCGTCGAGCCGGACAACCAGAAGGCCCAGCGCATCCTGGGCCTCGCGATCACGGACCAGTTCAACGGCGGCGCCGGCGACCGCCACCCCGAGGCCGAGCGCGCGTTCGCGGCGCTCAAGGACCCGTACGAGCGGCTCTACTACACCGGGCTCGTCCACGAGCGCCGGGCGAAGGCACTCCTGCGCGCGGGCGCGCGCCCGCACACCGTCGATCGTCGCTCGTCGAAGAAGCGATGAGCTGCTTCGACCGGGCCGAGAAGATCCGGCCGGCCGGTAACGACGACGCGATCCTGCGCTGGAACCGATGCGTGCGCCTCCTCCAGAGCCGCTCGGAGGCCGACTGGCAGCGCGAGATCGAGGCCTTCGAGGCGAGCGACAGCCCGCCGGTGTAGGACGCGGGAGTGCGTCTCCCTCGGTTCTCGGCCGCCCCCTTCCGAAGGCTCCGGCGGGAGCAGGCGGTGCCCGCCGGAAGCTTCGTCCCCGAGTCCTTGCCGTCCGCCGGTCCGAGCGCGTAGCCTGTCGGCATGAACCGGGTGGCGGCCGTCGCGATCGGCGTCCTCGCCGCAACAGCCGCCGCTCAGGAGATCCCCGAGCGCCCCGGGACCTACCGGGAGGAAGCGCGCGTCGAGCGGGTGGTCGTGGACGCCTACGTGACGGGATCCGACGGCGAGCCGATGCCGGACCTGACCGTCGCCAACTTTCGCCTCTTCGTGGACGGCCTGCCGGCGCCGCTCGAGTCGGCCGAGTGGATCGCCGCGGAAATGGCGGAGGTCCCGGCGATCGTCGGTGCCGAGCCGGGCCGCGAGGGCACGGAAACTTCCGCTTTGCCCGCCGCGCCGCCGCCGGGGCGCCTCCTGATCCTCTTCTTCCAGACGAGCTTCGAGCCCACGCGCTTGATCGGATTCCTCCGCATGGCGATCCAGGCGCATCGTTTCGTCTCTCAGCTCCTCCCGTCCGACCGCGTCGCCGTCGTCTCCTTCGACTCGCACCTGAAGCTCCGGCAGGACTTCACTTCCGACCACGAGAAGATCGACCAGGCGATCGACCAGGCGATCCGGACCGGCCCTCCTCCGCCCCCCGATCCCCAGGCAGACCCGGTGCTCGCGCGCTCCTTCGACTTCTACGGCGCCTCGAAGGCGGTCACGCCGGAGCGGGCGCTCCTTCTGATCGCGCGGGCCGCGCAGCCGATCCCCGGAGCGAAGTCGATGCTCTTCTTCGGCTGGGGCTTCGGCACGATCGGCGGCATGAGCGGCCCCATCGCGACCGAAGAGCGCGACTGGTTTGCCGCGATGCGGCGGGTCGCGGCCGCCCGCATCAGCATCTTCACGCTCGACGTTTCGGACGCTGACTATCACACGCTCGAGACGTCGCTCCGCGTCGCCGCGGACATCACCGGCGGCCTCTACGAGAAGACGCACATCTTCCCGCGGCTCGCCATGGACCGTGTGCGCCGCGCGATCGCGGGCCGCTATCAGCTCGTCTTCAAGCGGCCGCCCGGACCTCTCGGCTTCCACTCGATCGCCGTCGAGCTCGTCGGGCGGAAGGGGGAGATCACGTACCGGACGTACTACGAGGACTGAGCCTGCCGCCGGGGTCCGACTGCTGGGGTCAGGTCTGTATTATATACTAAGCGCGGACCGCTGGCGCGTTCCGCCCGCGGTCGAGTTTGAGTTCTTAGTATATAATACAGACCTGACCCCAGTATTCGGTCAGGGCCGGTACACCAGACCCCCGTAGCCCTGAGTCGTCTCCAGATTCGGCGACGCGCTTCGGACCCGAGCCACGCCCGCGTAGAACGAGAGCGAGTCGGGGCGCAGCTCCTCCGGCAAGAGACGCTCGAGGCGAAGCTCGACTCCTTCGACGCGGACGCGGTCCGGCTTCGGGAGCCCCGGCTCGAACGCGCGCAGCCACTCGGCGTACAGAAGGAGAGCCGACAGCGAGAGATCCGCTCGATACTTCTCGAGCCGGCGCCCGTTCTGGAGCGCCGCCGGCAGGGCCGGGCTCGCGACGCGGTTTCGGTCGAGGCCGGGAGGCCAGAGGGAGGATTCCGCCCCGCCGATCCGAAAGACGTCGAAGCGCGAGGGGCTCCCGCCGGTGTCTCCGTAGCGGGCCGAGACCGAAAGCGTCGCGAACTTCGTGATTCCCGCGAGGCGCGCTTCCCCCGAGAACTGGCGCCAGGAGCCGCCGTCGGTGTTGCCGAGGGCGCCGTCGAGGACGAACCCGGCGGAAAAGCCGAAGCGGTCGCGCGTGCGCGCGAGACGTCCTTCGAGCCTCGCCGAGGCGAGCGTGCGGGAGAAGGTCTCCCGGGCCTCGAGCGCCTCGACGCGCGTCCAGCCCGCGCCCGCCTCGGCGCCGACCCTTCCCCCGTCGAACGGCCGGCTCCAGTCCGCGCCGAGGAAGAAGCCCCGGCGCTCCTGGTCGAGATCCGGCCGCGGGACGAGCCGCTGCGAGCCCGGCTTCTCGAGCGAAGAGAAGAGATCGAGCGCGAGCCGGGCCGGCCATCCGGCCCACGCGACGGCGAGCGATCCTCCGCGCGGGCCCGCGGCGTTGCCGAAAGCGCCGAGGGCCTGCCATCCGAGGCGCCCGACGACGTCGCGTCCCTCGATTCCGGACAGCCAGGAGTTTCCGGACGGCCCGAGCGTGAATCCCGAGGCGGCGCGAAGCGCCTGGGTCGAGAGCGCCCGGTACCGAGCGGGAGGTGCGGTCGGCTCGCCCGCGAAGGCACGAACGGTCACTTCCGGCGGCGGGAGGATCGGAAAGTCCGCGGCTCCCCGCGGCAGGGACGCGACCGGCTCCGCCGGCAGCGGGAGCCGCCGCAAATCGACTCCCTTTCCGGAGAGCTCGAGGAAGAAGAGCGCCGACCCGTCGGGAACGGGCGCCGGCGAGAACGCGCCGCCCGTGACCCGCGTCCACGTCTCGGGGTTCTCCGTTCCCGCGGCGTCCACCGACGCGAGCTCCCACACGCCGGAGGCGTCGCTCGCAAAGTCGATCCGCGAGCCGTCGCGGCTCCAGGCGGGCGGTCCGACCGCGGAGCGGGCGAGCTCGCGCGGCGTCCCGCCCTCTGTCGGCAGCGCGACGAGGCGCCACTCCCCCTTCTCGTGGAGGGCGGCCGCGACGGTCCGGCCGTCCGGCGAGATGCGCGGGTGGCTCCAGACGCGCCAGGCGGGCGCGCCTTCGCCGCCCGATTCGAGTCGGGCGACCCGCCCGCTCGAAAGCTCGACGCGCACGAGCTCCGAGACGCCGTAGCGGTTACGCACGCCGACGGCAAACGCGCCGTCCGGCGAGGGGTCGGCGTCGGAGACGTCGGCGAGCCGCGTCACGCGCGCGATGCCTCCCTCCTCGACGTCCCAGAGGAAGAGGTCGAGGCGGAGCACCCCCTCGGCGTCCGGCACGCGGCGGGTGAAGAGCACCCGGCGCGAGTCGGGCATCCAGCGCGGGTCCTGCGGCGCCTGGCCGTTCCACCGCGGCAGTTTCCAGCGCGGCGAACGCGGCTTCGGGACCTCGGGTCTGTCGACGATTTCCTCGGGATCCGCGCGGAGCTTCTCCTCCTGCCGGAGGCGGGCTTCCTCGCCGCGGCGCTCTTCCTCGGTCTCCTCGAAGCTCCACACGCCGACGAACCTCTCGCCGCGCCGCGGCGCGCGCAGAGCGAGAAGCTTCTTTCCGTCCGGCGAGACCTGCGGCGAGAACGTGCCGCCCGAGAGTCTCTGCCAGAGCTCCCCTTCCGCGATTCCCGCGGCCTCGCGCCGCTTCTCCTCCCCGATCGCCTGCGCCGTCCGCTCCGCGCGGTACCGGTCGTAGAGGTCGGCGGGCGAGCGGCCGAAGACGGCGCGGAACGCGGTCGAGAAATCGCCGCCGCGCCGCGAGGCGATCCGCTTCCAGAGGCGGCGCAGGCTCCCCTCCCCCTCGCGCGCCTCGAGCCACTCGAGGAAGTCCGACCCGACGAGGTACGCCATCGAGCCGCCGAGCCAGCCCGAGAGCCCCGAGAGCGCCCCGTAGGAGGGGAGCTTCCCCTCGATCGCGAAGCGGCGGAGCACCATCGCGCGGAAGCTCGAGTTGGGCCGCCCCGATCCCGTCAACGCGCCTTCGACGAGCGTCGCGTAGCCTTCGACGACCCAGCGCGGCGCGACGAGCGGGATCGGACCGAGGGGCAGGAGGTAAGAGAGAAGCGCCATGCCGTTTCGCGGGCGCGTCAGGTGGACGATGTGCGCGAGCTCGTGCACCGAGAGCAGGTCCATCCAGTCCCCGTAGTCGCCGAGCGAGGACTCGACGTCGGGCGGGTACGCCCAGAGAACCATGTAGGGGCGGTCGAGGAAGGGAAGGGCGAAGCCGTTCGCGTCGGCCGCCGGGTCTCCGACCACGACGTCCACGGTTCGCGGAGGGGTGTAGCCGACGAAGGCCGTGACGTCCGCGTGGATCGTCTCGAGCGACGAGGCCGTCCGCTGCGCCCAGGCCCCGAACGGCGCCGGGTAGTGCACGCGGAAGTGCGCGGTCTCGATCGTGCGCCAGTCGCCCGACGGCGCCTGCGCCGGCAACGCCGCGCAGATCAGGAAGAGAACCACGGGCATCGCTCGCTTCATCGCCGCGGAGGCTAACAGGTCGAGCCGGGCGTACACTCGAGCGAATCGTTCCGAAGGGAGAAAGGATGAAGCTTCTGGCGACAGCCGCGGCCGTTCTGGTTCTGTCCTCGGCGCTTCTTCGCGGCGCGGATCCCAGGGAGTGTCTCGGCCTCTCCGCCAGGCAGGATCAGGACGTCACGAGCCCCTCCGGCATTCGCGTCACGGTCGTCGGGCGAAACCACTGTGCAGAGGACCTCGACGGTGACCGCTGCCGTTTCCGGGTGAAGGTCCTGGGCACGGGCAACGCCGTGATCGCAACGCAGTCCGGCTCCTTCGGCGGCACGATCGCCGCCCACGGCTCGGCCGAGACCATCGTCTTCGTGCTCTGCGACCCCGAGCGGGTCCGCTCTATCGCGGTCGAGCCGGACTGAATTCCGTCCCCGAGGGCCGGGTAGGGGCGGGGCTCGTCCCCGCCCGGCGTGAATCGAGCGTGGTTTCGATCGCCAGGCCGGGCGGCCGCGAGGGCCGCCCCTACACAGGCTGCGTGACACCGCCGCGGCGTCGGTCGATTCATCGACCGGTGTCGGGGTGGGGCTCGTCCCTACGCCGGAATCACACCGAGCCCGGGCGCGCCGGTCGTCCTCATCATTCCGCCCTCGATCACGAATCCGCCGCGCGCGACGTCGCGCGCGAGGTCGAGGCTGCCGTCGAGGTCGAGGTAGCGCGTCGCGGGAGAGGCGAGCGCCGCGTGGAGCGCCGCGGCGATCGAGATCACGCTCTCGTCCATGCATCCCCACATGAGCTCGATGCCGGAGAGCCCGGCGATCGTCGCGATGCGGAGCGCCGGCGCGATCCCGCCGCACTTCATCAGCTTGATGTTGAAGATCCCGGCGGCGCGGGGAGGCCGCGAGAGCGCGAGCGCGTCGCGGTCGGAGAGGAGCGACTCGTCGGCGACGATCCGGTCCCGGATCTCGTTCGGGAGCGCGCGCATCGCCTCGACGTCCGCCGCCGGCATCGGCTGCTCGAGGAACTCGAGGTCGAGCGGCGGCCGTCTCGCGGAAGAACCGGAGCGTCTCCTCCGCCGTGTAGCCCTGGTTCGCGTCGGCGCGGATGCGCACGGGCCCGGTCGCCGGATACTTCTCGCGCAGGCGGCGCAGGCGCTCGAGGTCCTCTCCGAGCGACAGGCCCGTCTTGACCTTCAGAATGCGAGAAGCCGCGCCCGACGTACTCCTCCGCTTCCGCGAGCGTCTCGGCCACCCCCTTGATGCCGATCGTGATCGAAGTCGGCAGCGCGTCGTGCGCGCGTCCGAGCAGTCTCGACCAGAGGAACCCCGAGCCGCTGCGCGAGCAGGTCGTGGAGCGCCATGTCGACCGCCGCCCGCGCGGCCGGGGCGCGCGGAGCCCGCCGCTCGAGCTCGCGGCCGAGCGCCGGCAGCTCCTCGACGCGCCGGCCGAGCGAGCCAGTCGAGGGACCCCGGCCGGAGCGCCGCCTCGCAGGCCTCGAGCGTCTCGCCCGTCACGTGCGGCGCCGGCGAGGCCGCGCCGAAGCCCGACGAGCCCCGCGTCGGTCTCGAGGCGCACGACGACGATTCTCGACCGTGTCGGCCGTGTCGAAGGCGATCGTGTAGGGGCGCGTCAGCCCGAAGTCCTCGACGCGGGAGGAAACCGACGTGATTCTCAACGCCCGCGCTCCTGCGCGACGTAGCTCCCGAATCGCCGGCACCAGGCGCTCCACCCCCTCTTCGAGCGGGAGCGCCGCCGGGATCGCGAGCGCGCGCTCCAGGCGGTCGCGCTCGGCGCGCAGCGCCTCGGGGGCGAGCCCCTCTCCGTTCAGCGCGAGGCCGAGCGTCTCGGCGCCATAGGTCCGGATCAGGGCGATCTCCTCCTCGAGCGGCGGGATCCGGCAGCCCGCCTCCTCGAGCCCGTCGAAGAAGACGCCGCGCCCGGCGCGTGCTGGAGGACGACACCGCGGGCCCCGGCCGAGAGGAGCAGCTCCGAGCCGCAGGGCCCCGAGGGATTGCGCAGGGCCGACTGCCCCTCGAGAAAGATGACGTCGGGCGACCGCTCGCGCGCGCAGGAGACGATGGCGTGCTCGAGCTCACCCGACACGAAGTCGTTGGCAGTCGCGTCGAGAATGAACCCGAATGGCGCGCCCTGGAGCCACCCCGTCTGGCCCGTATAGATCCACTCGGCGCGCAGCCCGGCGCGCCGGCAGGCCTCGACGAGCATCCGCGTCGTCGTGCGCTTGCCGAGCGCGCAGTCGGTGCCGAGCACCGCGATGCGCGGCGCCGCGAGCCCCCGGATCTCGCCCGTCCAGAAGTGCAGCTCCCCCGGCTTCTTCGGGCGGCGGACGTCGGTGATCGTGACGCCCCGTCGCCGCGCCGCCTCGGCGAGCGCCGGCTGGTCGGCGGCGAGATGGTGGAGGCCGTTGACGATCGAGAGGCCGTGCTCGATCGCCTCGAGGAGCGACCGCTCGAGCCCGGGCGTGAAGACGCCGCCGGAGGTCGCGACCCCGACGATCGCGAAGTCGGGCTTCTCCGGCAGGCGGGCGAGGGCTTCGGGCAGCGATCGCGAAGACCGGAATGCCGCGCGGCTTTCCGTCCAGCACTTCGCCGGCGTCCCGCCCGGCCGTCGGCGGGTCGACCACGGCGAGGATCCGGTAGCGCTCGGACCCGCGCACGAGTCCGTGTGCCGTCTTTCCGTTGATCGTCGCGAAGTAGCCGTCGCAGAGAACGACGGCGGTTCCGTCCATGGCGGCGCATTATCGCCTCGCCCGCGTGCTCCCTTCGGCGGCGGCGAGAGAAGCTGATAACCTCGGCGGAATTTCCCGGGGAGGTGACGCGTGGCGGAAGACCGGAGATCCCCTCATTCCGAGGAGGGCCTGCTCCGTGCCCTCGGCCTCTTCGACACCGCGGCGCTCGTCATCGGCACGGTCATCGGATCCGGGATCTTCCTCGTCCCCGCCGAGATCGCGCGGGCCGTGCACACCGCGCCGCTCATGCTGGCGGTCTGGGCGATCGGCGGCGGACTGACCCTCCTCGGCGCCCTCTCCCTGGCGGAGCTCGGCGCGGCGATGCCGCACGCCGGCGGCATCTACACCTACATCGCGCGCGCGTTCGGGCCGATGCTCGGTTTCCTCTGCGGCTGGATGCTCTTCACGCGTCGGGACGTCCGGCTCGATCGCCACGCTCGGCGCGGCCCTGCCGATCTACCTCGGCGGCTTCGTGCCGCTCTCGCCGGCCGCCGCGCAAGCTCGCCGCCATCGCCGCGATCCTCGTTTTCACCGCGATCAACATCGTCGGCGTCAAGAGCGGCGCGCTCGTCCAGAACGTCCTGACGTTCCTCAAGGTCGGCGGCCTCGTCGGGATGGTCGCTCGTCATCTTCCTCGCCCCCTCGCCGGGCACCCCGTCCTCCGCGCCCGTGCCGGGCGGTCCGGCCGGCCTCATGGGCCTGCGGCGTGGCGCTCGTCGCCGTGCTCTGGGCCTACGAAGGATGGCACGACGTCTCCTTCGCCGCGGGCGAGATCCACAACCCGCAGCGAAACTTTCCGCGCGGCCTCGTCGCCGGGACGCTCGTCATCGTCGCGCTCTACCTGACGGCGAACCTCGCCTACCTGCACGTTCTCTCCCCCTCCGAGATCGCTTCCTCCGAGCGGGTCGCCCTGACGGCGATCCGGAAGGTCGCGGGCGAGTGGGGCGGCAAGTTCCTGACGGCCGCGATCGTCTGCTCGATCCTCGGCGCGATGAACGCGCTCATCCTGGCGGGCCCGCGCGCCTACTACCAGATGGCGAAGGACGGGCTCTTCTTCGAGCGGATGGGGGACGTGCACGCGCGGTTCCGAACGCCGGTGCCGGCCCTCGTCCTCCAGGCGATCTGGTCGTGCCTGCTCGTCCTCTTCATCGGCGGCTTCTCGCAGCTCTTCACCTACGTGATCTTCGGCGGCTGGATCTTCTACGCGCTCGCCGTCGCGAGCGTCGTCGCGCTGCGGCGCAAGGCGCCCGGAATGGAGCGCCCGTTCCGCGTCCCGGGCTATCCCTGGGTGCCGATCCTCTTCGTCGCTGACGGCGGCGGCGCTCGTCGCCAACACGCTCGTCGCGAGCCCGCGCGAGTCCTCGATCGGCCTCGCGTTCATCGCGCTCGGCATCCCGCTCTATTACCTGACGCCCGCGGCCCGGCGGCGGCGCGGCGGTCGGAAAGCGGCTTGAAGCCCCTGCGGACGGCGGGCGCGGCGCTCGCTCTCGCGCTCGCTCTCGGCGCCGCCGGCTCCCTCCTCCCGGGCAGTCCCCCGCCCGCAAGCGCCGACTCCGATCGGACCTCCGAGCTCACGCGGAGGCTCGGGGCCTTCATCGAGCGCGAGATGCGGGACAAGGAGCTGCCCGCGCTCTCCATCGCCCTCGTGGACGGCGGCCGCACCGTCTGGGCGAAAGGCTTCGGCTTCGCCGATCCGGAGGCGAAGGTCGCGGCCGCCGCGGACACGGTCTATCGCGTCGGCTCCGTCTCGAAGCTCTTCACGGACATCGCGATCATGCAGCGGGTCGAACGGGGCGAGCTCGACCTCGACGTTCCGATCCAGACGATCCTCCCCGACTTCCGGCCGAAGAATCCCTTCGGGTCCTTCCTGACGCTGCGCGAGCTCATGTCCCACCGCTCCGGCCTCGTGCGCGAGCCGCCGGTCGGGCACTACTTCGACGCGACGGAGCCCTCGCTGGCGGCCACCGTGGCGAGCCTGAACGAGACCGAGCTCGTCTACCCGCCCGGCACCCACACGAAGTACTCGAACGCCGGGATCGCGGTCGCGGGCTACGTGCTCGAGCGCCGGTCGGGAAAGCCCTTCGTCGAGGCCGTCAAGCAGGCGGTGCTCGACCCGATCGGGATGTCCTCGTCCGCTTTCGCGCCGATCCCGGCTCTGGCCGGCCGGGTCTCGAAGGCCACGATGTGGGGGTACGACGGGCGGCGTTTCCCGGCGCCGACCTTCCAACTCGGGATGGCCCCCGCCGGCTCGCTCTATTCGACGGTCGAGGATCTGTCGCGGTTCCTCGCGATGCTCTTCGCCGGTGACGAGGCTCCCGGCGGCCGGGTGCTGTCGAAGGAGACCCTACAGCGGATGTGGACCCCGCCGTCCGGCGAGAAGTCGGGCTACGGGATCGGCTTCCGCATCCGGGACCTCGAGGGGCATCGCGTCGTCGGGCACAACGGGGCAATCTACGGGTTCGCGACGTCGCTCGCCGCGATGCCGGACGAGAAGCTCGGCGCCGTCGCCGTGACGACGATGGACTCCGCCAACGCGGTCACCGACCGGATCGTCGGCGAAGCGCTCCGCCTGATGCTCGCCGCGCGGTCGGGCCGGGAGCTCCCGCCGATCGAAGAGACCGACGCCGTCTCGCCGGAGGCGGCGCGGAGCCTGGAGGGCGCCTGGGGCGCGGAGGGCCGGCCCGTCCTCGACGTGACCGACGCCGGCGGCGAGCTCTCGATGCTCGAGCGCTCCGGCGGCGTGGCGAAACGGCTGCGCCGGCGGGGCGACGCCCTCGTGACCGACGGCCGCCTCGCCTACGGAACGGCGTTCGCGGCCTCGCCCGGCGCGCTCCGAACGGGAGACCGCTCGCTCGCGCCGGTCGCGACCGGCAAGCCCTCCGCGCCGCCGTTCCGGTGGAACGAGCTCATCGGCGAGTACGGCTGGGACTACGACGTCCTCTACGTCCTCGAGAAGGACGGGCACATTTCGGTCCTGATCGAATGGTTCGAGTACGACCCCCTGACGCCGGTCTCCGACGACGTCTTCCGCTTCCCCGACCGCAACCTCTACGACGGCGAGACGCTCACGTTCGTGCGCGACTCCGGGGGGCGCGTGACCGGGGCCCGCGTGGGGGCGGTCCTCTTCCCCCGACGGCGGGTCGGCCCCGAAGAGGGCCAGACCTTCCGGATCACGCCCGTCCGACCCGTCGAGGAGCTCCGCTCCGAAGCGCTCGCCGCGTCGCCTCCGGCGCAGCCGCCGGACCTGCGGGCGCCGGACCTGGTCGAGCTCGCGCCCCTCGATCCGACGATCCGGCTCGACGTCCGCTACGCGACCTCGAACAACTTCCTCGGGGTGCCCCTCTACTCGCAGCCCCGCGCCTTCCTGCAGCGTCCCGCCGCCGAGGCCCTCGCCCGCGCGCACCGCAAGCTTGCGGCTGCCGGCTACGGTCTCCTCATTCACGACGCGTACCGGCCCTGGTACGTCACGAAGATGTTCTGGGACGCCACACCGGTGGACAAGCACATCTTCGTCGCGGACCCGGCAACCGGTTCGCGCCACAACCGCGGCTGCGCGGTGGACCTGACTCTGTACGACCGGAAGACCGGAGCGCCGGCCGTCATGACCGGCGGATACGACGAGATGTCGGATCGCTCCTTCGCCCACTATCCCGGCGGCACGTCCCTCCAGAGGTGGCAGCGCGACCTGCTGCGCCGCGCGATGGAGGAGGAGGGCTTCGCCGTCTACGAGTGGGAGTGGTGGCACTTCGACTACAAGGACTGGAACCGATATCCGGTCGGAAACGATCGGTTCGAGGCGATCCGTCCCTGACGGGCTACTCGTCGCAGTCGGGACAGCCGAGAAACGGGATCCGCTCGGCGCGCGACGGGTGCGAGTCCCCTTCGATCCGGGCCCACGCGCCGCCCTGCGCGTGCCAGAGGTAGCACTCGAGGCGGTACGCCTCGTTGGCGTCGGAGGCGAAGATCCACCCGAAGAGGACGTTCTCGACCGCCTCGCGCGCGTGCCCGAGGAGCCGCTGGCGCAGGTCCACGTCGTCGCGCCCGACGCGCTCGGAGACCCGTCCGCCGCGGGCGACGCGCTTCAAGAAGTAGACGCCGGCGACGCCCGGCGGAACTGTCCGCGCGACGTTCGACTCGGTCAGCCGGATGGCCGGCTGGATCTCGACCGGAGGGGCGAGGTCGGAAAAGAGGGAGGCCTGGGCCGGAGTCTCGGCCGGCTCCTCGAATCGCGTCCAGCGCGCGAGCCGCATCCTGAGCCAGTAGTGTAAGCCGGAAACCTCGCATTTCCAAGACTTTCAGCGGGGTCAACCGTGCACTCCTGCGCTTTCTCGAACCGGACGAGGAAAAGCGCAAGAGCTCACGGTTGACCCCGGAGCCCCAAGAGCTCACGGTTGACCCCGGAGCGGGCGAAAGAAGCGGCGCAGGTCCTCGGCGAGGAGCTCCGGCTCTTCCCACGCCGCGAAGTGGCCACCCCGAGGCATCTCGGTCCAGCGCTCGACGTTCAGCGCGCGCTCGGCCCACTCGCGCGGCGGATGGTCGATGTCGCCCGGGAAGAGCGCCACCGCGCAGGGGACCTCGACCCGCTGCCCGGGTGCGAGCTCCCGCGGCGCCCGGTCGCGATCGAAGTAGAGGCGGTTGGCGGAATGGATCGTCCCGGTCGCCCAGTAGATCGTCAGGATCGTCAGGAGATCGTCCTTCGAGAAGCGGGCGAGCACGTCTCCCCCGCAGTCGCTCCACCCGCGCAGCTTCTCGACGATCCAAGACGCGAGGCCCGCGGGCGAGTCGTGCAGCCCGTAGGCGAGCGTCTGCGGTTTCGTCGCCTGGATGTGATCGTAGGCGCCCTCGGCGCGCATCCAGGCCTCCTCCTCGGCGAGGAAACGGCGCTCCGCGTCGGTCAGGGGCGGCGAGCCCGGCCCGATGCCGGGCCGGAGGACGTCGGAGACGTGGATCCCGACGACGCGCTCCGGGTAGTCGAAGGCGAGCCAGGACGTCACGCCGGCCCCGATGTCGCCGCCCCGCGCCGCGAACCGCTCGTATCCGAGGACGTCCGTCATGAGCTTCGCCCAGATCGTCGCGATGCGCGTCTTGGTGAGCCCCGCCCGCGCCGGCACTTCGGAGAAGCCGCAGCCCGGAAGCGACGGCACGACGACGTGGAAGGCGTCCCGCGGGCCGGCGCCGTGCGCCTGCGGATCGGTCAGGAGCGGCACGAGCCGCGACATCTCGTGGAACGTGCTCGGCCAGCCGTGCGTGAGCAGGATCGGGAGGGCCCGCGGCTCCTTCGAGCGCGCGTGCACGAAGTGGATTCCGAGGCCGTCGAGTCGCGTCCGGTAATGCGGGAGCCGGTTCAACTCCTCCTGCCGCGCCCTCCAGTCGAAGCCGTCGCTCCAGTAATCGAGGAGCTCCCGCAGGAACTCGAGGTTCGTCCCGTAGTCCCAGCCCGCGCCCGGAACTTCGTCGGGCCAGCGGGTGCGCCCGATCCGGTCCCGCAGGTCGTCCAGGATCTCTTCGGCGACCGCGATCCGAAAGGGCTCCGGGCCGCCGGCCGGCGCCCGGTCCGCCGGCAATTCGCGAACGGAGAGATTCATGGCTCCGGAAACACGGCGGGCGGCCCTCCGGTTGCACCCGGGGGGGCGCGATCGGCTATTTTCCGGGGCGCCCCACCCCGAGCGCGTCCGCCACCCGGTTGATGTAGTTGAACCAGGAGGCGATCAGCGTGATCTGCAGGATCCCGCGGTCGTCGAAGCCCGCCGCGCGCAGCCGCGCGTGGTGTTCCGGAGTGACCTTCGTCGCGTCCCGGGTCAGCTGGACGACGAAGTCGAGCATGGCGCGGTCCCGCTCCTCGATGGGAGCGGTCCGATAGTCCTTCCGGATCGCTTCGACCAGCGCCTCGTCCAGGGTCACTCGACGCAGAAACTCTGCGTGCGATTCGATTCAATAGAAACAGCGGTTCGAGACCGAGACGACGGTCGTGATCATCTCGTGCTGCCGCCGCGTCAGCGGCAGCTCCGGCGACATCAGAACCCCGAACGTCGCGAACGCGTGGTGGAGCGCCTCCGGGATCAGGGAGTGCGAGGCGACGATCCCCTCGGCGTCGCTCGCGACCACGTCGGTCGGCACCCCGTACTCGGCGGGGTAGAGCGCGCGCTGCCCCTCGATCGCGGCGCGGAGCTTCTCGTCCGCCTCGTCGAACGGGACGGTCCGGATCCAGGTCATCACCCGCCTCCTTCCGCGCCGGCCGGCGGCTCGCCGCGACGCTTCTCGAGAATTCGGTGCGCGGGCAGACCGAGCAGCACGAGCCCGAATCCTGCCAGAGCCGGGATCGGCCGCGCAATGGCCGCGAGGAGGACGACGGCCAGGAGAAAGAGGATGAAGAGCGCGGGCGCCGCCGGGAAGCCGGGCGCGCGGAAAGGCGGGACGGCCCCGCCGCGGCGGCGCGCGACGAAGATCGCGCCCGCGGCGAGCGCGATGAAGACGAGCGTGGGACAGAGGAACAGGGCCACGACCTGAGGGAACGTCCCGGAAAGGACGAAGACGCTCGCGATCGCGGCGAGGAGCGCCGTCGCGCGCGCCGGCGCCTGGGTCCGCGGATCGAGCCGCGCGACGCCCTGCGGGAAGAGGCCGTCCCTACTCATCGCGAGATAGAGCCGGGGAGCCATGAGGAGCAGCGCGAGCGCGCTCGCAACGACCGAGAGCACGACGACCGCGGCGAGCGCCGGCGGCCCCGCGCGGCCGAGGAGCGCTTCGCCGGCGCGGCGCGCGAAGTCGTCGGGCGTGACCGCCCGCTCCGGCGCCACGAGATACAGAAAGGCGACAGTCGTCAGGATGTAAGCGAGCGTCACCGCCGACACCCCGAGGGCGAGCGCCCGCGGGAGCGTGCGCGACGGGTCGCGGATCTCCCCCGCGACGCGGCTCGCCTCCCAGAAGCCGCCGAAGGAATAGAACGCGCCGATGAGCCCGAGGCCGAGCGCTTCGGAAAGCGGCGGCGCGCCCGGCCGCCGCGCGACGAAGGGCGCGAAATGGGACCAACTCCCCTTTCCGATCGTCAGGGCCGCGGCGACGAAGGCGGCGAGGAAGAGAACCTTGAACGCCGTCAGTCCGTTCAGCAGGCGCGAGCTCGGACGCACCCCCGCCATGTTCACGAGCGCGAGCGCCCAGACGAGCGCCACGCCGATCGCGCGCTCGTGCCCCGCGGCCGCCGGCCAGAGCGCAACGAAGTAGGGCGCGAGCCCCAGCACCAGCGCCGCCGTCACGCCGGGATCCATCACGAGCAGACACTGCCAGCCGTAGAGGAAGGCGGCGCGCTCGCCCCAGCCGCGGCGCAGGTAGACGTAGGCACCGCCCGGCTGCGGGTAGCGCGAGGCGAGCTCGCCGAAAGTCAGCGCGCCCGCGAGCACGAGCCCGCCGCACGCGAGCCAGAGGAGGAGCGTCAGCCCGGGCGAAGCGAGCGCGCCGAGGAGCTCGGCCGGCGTCAGGAAGATCCCGACCCCGATCGTGTGCCCGACGACGAGCGCCGTCGCCGACCAGAGTCCGAGGGCGCGAAGCGGCTCGCGGCCGTCCGACACTCTAGTGCTCGACGGCCTCCGCGGCCGCCTTCTGAAGAATTTTCGCCTCCTCCTCCGGGAGCGCGAGCCTCCCCGAAGAGAGCGCGACGGTCGCCGGCAGGCCGATCGGCGAGCGCCCGGTCAGGCCCGCGTAGAGCACGAGCGCCGCGGCGTAGGAGCCGGCCGGTGAGGGGTGGAGCCCGTCGCTCGAGTAGAGCTCGAGCTTCGGATCGAGCCCCCACGCGATTCGCCACGCTTCGCCCGCCGGAAGGAGGAGACCCCCGACGTCCCGGGCCGCCTGCCGGTACGAGGCGGCGACTCCCTCGAAGTCCTCCGGGCGGTTCCGCGCGGGCCAGACCATGTAGAGCGCGGGCCGCCCGCCGACGCGGCGGATCTCCTCGGCGAAGCGCCGCGTCCACTGCAGTAGCGAGAGCCGTCCATCCCGCGAAGCCGACGGGCCCTGCTGGAGGACGACGAAATCCCAGCCGCCCTCCGCGAGGACCTTGCGCGCGTCCCCCTCCCTCCAGTGATCCTCGAGGCTGTATCCCCCGCCCACGACCGCCCGGCAGAAGAGCGCCGGCGGGCCGCCCGCCTGCCCGAAAGCCGCCACGATCTCGGGCAGGTCGTTCCAGTAGGTCAGGCTGTTTCCGACGAAGAGGACGCGCCGGGGCTGCGGCGAGTCGGGCGTCGCCGGCGCGCTCTGCGCCCGGAGCGCCGCCGAAACGGCGAGGCCGACGGCGATCCCGAGCGGAGCGAGCCGTCGGACGCGCCGGCTCAAGCGGCGCGTCCGGCCAGGGCCTTCTCGATGCGGCGATCCGGGACGAGCCACATTCCCGCGACGGCCACGTAGATCGCGCAGGAGATCCGCGGCTCGAAGAAGGCGGCGAGGATCGCCAGAACGTAGAGGGCGAGCGACGCCTTCGCCTTCCAGTCGGCGCCGATCGCGGTCGCGAGCGCGGAATCGCCCCCCTGGCCGGCGATGAGCGCGCGGCACAGGAGCGAGTAGGCGAAGCCCGCGAGCAGCATGACGGCCCCGTAGGCGGCGACGGGCTGCGAGGCGAAGCGGCTGTCGCCCATCCAGCTCGTGACGAAGGGAACCAGGGAGAGCCAGAAGAGCAGGTGCAGGTTCGCCCAGAGGGCGCGGCCGTCCACCTGCTTGACGGCCTGGAGCATGTGGTGATGGTTGTTCCAGTAGGTCCCGATGAAGACGAAGGAGAGCACGTAGGAGAGGAGCGCCGGCACGAGCGGGCGGAGCGCGGAGAGCGAGGCTTCGTGCGGCGCCTTCAGCTCGAGGACCATGATCGTGATGATGATCGCGATCACGCCGTCGCTGAAGGCCTCGAGGCGCCCCTTGCTCATCTCGGCCTCCGCCGAGGAAGGGGCCGCGCCGCCGGCCGGGCCGCGCTAGGCAACCAGGACCTGCGCGCGGGTCGTCGGAGCGACGCGCTCGTCGGGCGTCAGGATGCCGCGGAAGTTCAGGGGATCGGAAGCCGCCACGACGATCGGGGGCCCTTCGGACGCGGCGGACTGGCGGCGCACCGCGCGCAGCAGCGTCACGGCCTCGGGCAGGGCGTACTGCTCGCCGTCGAAGCCGGCGACGAAGCGGCCGCCGCGGACCTCGCCGCGGGCCTCGAGCGTGCGCAGCACGCGGGCGACGTCGCGCCAGGGCAGAGGCTGCTTCTCGCGCGCCAGCGTCTTGCGGAAGACGACGCCGGTGCGCTGGAGGAGCCGCCGCGCGACGAACTCGGCGCGAGGCCGCGGAGTCGGTCGCCTCGCGCGCAGGAGGCTCCAGCCGCCCGCCCGGGAGCCCGCCCGCGCGGCGCCGCGACGCCGGAACGATCAGCCACCGCAGGCCGGCGAAGGAGTCGCAGGTCACGCGGCCGAGCGCGATCAGCTCCGAGAGGCCCGCCTCGAGGAACGCCGGCGGCAGCTTCGCGGCCCGCGCCAGCTCCTGGCAGGAACATCGCGCCGCGCGAGCCAGGGCCTCGCAGCACCTCGAGCGCCCGGCCGGTCGGCTCGCGGGCCGGCTCCGCCGCCGCGAGCGCCATCCAGGCATCGAGGTGCTCTCGCGCGGACGAGGCAGATCGGCGTGCGGCGGATCGGGACCGGTGCCCGCAGCCCCAGAGCCGCGCCCAGACGACCTCGCCCGAGAGCGTGAGCTGATCGAGCCACTCGCGCCGGTAGCCGCGCACGCGCGCCGGGAGCACGCTCCCCTCCCAGGCCGCCGCGGGGACCTCGAAGCCGGCGAGCTGCTCGACGACCTCGCGCCACGCCGCGCGGCCCCTCGAGCCGGTGCTCGGGATCGACGTGCTGCCAGCAGGCGAGGAAGCGCAGGAACTGCGCGGCCGTGACCGGCTCGATCTCCTGGCGCAGCCGGTCGAGCGTGTAGCGGTGGATGCGCGCGAGCAGGCGGCGGTCGCACCAGGCCTGGCGCCCGCCGATCCGCGTGCGCAGCACGACGCCCTCGGCCTCGAGCTCCGAGCAGCACCGGATCGTCGCTCTCGATCGGGCCGAGCGCCTCCAGCCGGCCGCGCAGGACCGCCTTCGGCTCCCGCGGCGCCTCGGCGGCGAACCAGCGGTCGCCCTCGCGCACGACGCGCCCGCGCCGCCGCGAGCTCGTCGAGCCACGGCCGCCACGGCCGCGCCTCCTCGTCCGTGACGTAGCCCATCCAGAGGAGCGCCTCGTGGACCTCCTCGGCGCTCTCGGGCTGCGGCCACGCCTCTTCGCGCACGCGCGCGATCGCGTCGGGATCGAGCGCGCCCAGCTCGTCGGCCGTGCTGCGTGTCGAGGACGCGGCGCGAGATGACCGCCTGCGTGCGGCGCTCCTCGAGCGGCGCGTCGTCCAGGAACGTGTAGGGCTGCGAGTTGAGGATGCCGCGCGCGAAGGCCGAGGGCTCGACCGTGTCCACGGCGCGCGCGCTCGATCGAGCCGTCGCGCAAGCCCCGCAGCACCTCGAGGAACCCGTCGACGTCCATCGCCTCGGTCAGGCAGTCCTCGATCGTCTGGCGGACGATCGGGTGCTCCATCGGGACCTCGATCGGCCCGCCCGGGAGCGTCTCGGGACAGGCGAGCACCTGCGGGAACGCCGTCGACGAGCAGGTCGTTGGCGCGCATGCGCAGGAGCGGCGCCGGCACCCTCTTGCCGCCGCGCGAGCGCTCGAGCAGCAGCGACCGCTGCGCGTTCCAGCGCCAGCGCGTCTCGAACATCGGCGCGGCGAGCAGCGCCTGGACGAGGACCTCGCGCGCGGTCGCCGGGTGGAGGTAGTCGAAGACCTCCTCGAGCGCGAAGCTGTGCTGCGGCCCGAGCGAGAGGACGATCGCCTCCTCGTTGGCCGCCGCCTGGAGCTCGAAGCCGAAGCCGACGCAGAAGCGCTTGCGCAGCGCGAGCCCCCAGGCGCGGTTGATCCGCGAGCCGAACGGCGCGTGCACGACGAGCTGCATGCCGCCGCTCTCGTCGAAGAAGCGCTCGAGGATGACGCGCTTGCTGCGTCGGCACGGCGCCGAGCGCGCGCCGCCCCGCCGCGACGTACTCGGCGATCTGGACCGCCGCCGGCCTCGGGGAGCGCCTCGCCGCACTCCGCCGCGAGGACTGCCGCCGCCCGCGGCTCCGCGTCGCCGCTGCGCTCGCGCAGCGTCGCCGATCTCGGCCGCGAGCTCCGCGCGTGCGGCCGGGCGCCTCGCCCAGCCAGAACGGGATCGACGGCGGCTGCCCCTTCGCGTCGGCGACGCGCACGATGCCGGGCTCGATGCGCAGGACGCGCCACGAGGCGTTGCCGAGCTGGAAGACGTCGCCGCGCGTTCGACTCGACCGCCCAGTCCTCGTTGACCGTGCCGACGAGGGTGCCCTCGGGCTCGAGGCGCACCTGGTAGTCGGCGGTGTCCGGGATCGCGCCGCCCGAGAGGAGCGCCGTCGAGGCGCGCGCGCTTGCGTCGCCAGCAGGCGGCCGTTCACGCCGTCGCGGTGGAGCAGCGCCCGCCGCCCCTGCGTGTGGAGCGCGACGACGCGGTCGAACTCCTCGCGCGTCGAGATCGCGGTAGGGCCAGGCGCGCCGGAGCGCGTCGAAGAGCGCGCTCCTCGTCCCAGTCCTCGGGCACGCAGGCCGCGACGATCTGCTGCGCGAGGATGTCGAGCGGCCGCGGCGGCATGCGGCGTGCGGTCGAGGATCGCCTCCGCGGATGCAGCGCAGGAGCGCGGCGCCCTCGACGAGCTCGTCGAGCGTCAGCGGGAAGAGCCGGCCCTTCGGGACCTGCCGCAGCGCGTGGCCCGGCGCGCCCGACGCGCTGGAGGAACGTCGCGATCGAGCGCGTGGCGCCGACCTGGATGACGAGATCGACGTCGCCGATGTCGATGCCGAGCTCGAGCGACGCCGTGGCGACGAGCGCCCGGAGCTTGCCCGCCTTCAGGCGCTCCTCGGCGTCGAGGCGCCGCGCCGCGCGAGAGGCTGCCGTGGTGGCTCGTGACGGCGTCTTCGCCGAGCAGCCGCGAGAGCTGCGCCGCGATGCGCTCGGCCATCTTGCGCGTGTTGACGAAGACGAGCGTCGTGCGGTGCTCGCGGACGAGCTCGGCCATCCGCGCGTAGATCTCCTCCCACTGCTCGTGCGAGCAGACCGCGGAGAGCGGCGACGGCGGGACCTCGATCGCCGAGATCGAGCTCGCGGAACGTGCCCGGCGTCGACGAGCGCGCACTCGCGGCCGGCGCCGACGAGGAAGCGGCCCACGTCCTCGAGCGGCTTCTGCGTGGCCGAGAGGCCGATCCGCTGGACGGGCCGCCCGCGCAGCGCCTCGAGCCGCTCGAGCGAGAGCGCGAGGTGGCTCCCGCGCTTGTCGCGCGACGAGGGCGTGGATCTCGTCCACGATGACGGTCGCGACGGTCCGGAGCATCGCCGCGGCCGCCGTCGCTGGTCAGCAGGATGTAGAGCGACTCGGGCGTCGTGACGAGGATGTGCGGCGGCCGCCGCGCCATCGCCGTGCGCTCCGCCGCGGGCGTGTCGCCCGTGCGGACGAGCACGCGCACCTCGGGGAGCGGCGGGGTCGAGCGCCCGGATCTCCGCGAGCGGCCCCTGGAGGTTCTTCTGGACGTCGTTCGACGAGCGCGCGCAGCGGCGAGACGTAGAGGACCTGCGTCTCGTCGGGGAGCGCCGCGCCCTGGCGGACGAGGGAGTCGATCGCCGAGAGGAACGCGGCGAGCGTCTTGCCCGAGCCGGTCGGCGCCGCGATCAGCGTGTTGCTGCCCCTCGCGGATCCGCGGCCAGCCCTCGCGCTGCGGCGGCGTCGGCTCGCCGAGCCGCCCGGCGAACCAGTTCCGAACCGCCGGATGGAAGGACTCGAGCGTCACCGGAGAAATACTAACCGCGGCGCCCGGGCTGGTTCTTCCCGCCGCGCGGTCGCCTCATCCCTTCACGCAGACGATCTGTTTCATTTCCGCGACGACTTCGACGAGGTCGCTCGACTTGGCCACCACTTCGGAGATCGGCTTGTAGGCGGAGGGGATCTCGTCGAGAACCCCCGCGTCCTTGCGGCACTCGACCCCCCGGGTCTCCCGCTCCAGGTCCTCGCGGGTGAAGCGCCGCCGGGCCTCGCCCCGCGACATCGCGCGGCCCGCCCCGTGCGGCGCGCTCTCGAAGGACTCCGGGTTGCCGAGGCCCCGCACGATGAAGGAGCCCGTGCCCATGGATCCGGGGATGATGCCGAGCTCCCCCGCTCCCGCGCGGATCGCGCCCTTGCGCGTGACGAGGACGTTCTCGCCGAAGTGCACCTCCTCGGCGATGTAGTTGTGGTGGCAGTCGACCGAGGTCGTCACGCCGAGCTTCGAGACGTCCCCCTCGAAGCCGAGTGAGAAGGCGACCTGCCGGAGCAGCCGGTCCATCATGATCTCCCGGTTGACGCGCGCGTAGTCCTGGCACCAGAGCACGTCCTCGCGGTACTCGCGAAAGTCCGAGGTCCCTTCGAGGAAGTAGGCCAGGTCCCGGTCCGGGAGCCGGTCGATCGCCTCGCGCATCTCGTCCTTCGCCCGATGGATGTGGATCTCGGCCACGGTCTTGCCGATGTTGCGGCTTCCCGAGTGGAGGAGGAGCCACAGGCTCGCGTCCGCGCGGTCCACGCAGACCTCGATGAAGTGGTTGCCGCCCCCGAGGGTCCCGAGCTGATGGATCGCCTTGCCGAGCAGCGGCCCCGAGGCGACGTGGGGCCGCCCGGCCTCCCGCATCCAGGCGAGCGCCGCCGGAAAGGGTTCCTTCTTCTGATGGAACCCGACCGGAATCTCGCGCTCGATCGAGCTCCGGAGCTTTCGAGACGCATCGCCGTCGAGCCGCTCCGCCGGGATCGACGTCTTGCGGGCCATCATCCCGCACCCGATGTCGACGCCCACGGCCGCCGGGCAGACCGCGCCCTTCGTCGCGACGACGCTCCCGACCGTCGCCCCGATGCCGAGGTGCACGTCCGCCATGGCGGCGACGTGCCGGAAGACGAACGGCAGCGAAGCCGTGTTCTGGAGCTGGCGAGCGGCCTCCCCTTCGATCCGGTCGGTCCAGACCTTGACGGGGACGCGCGCGTTCAAGACGGTCTCGACGGGCATCCTCCGGCCTCCGGCCCGCTACGCTAACAAAATCCATCCCGTTGGATGGAATCCGTCCCATCCCCCGCGCGGGCTTGACTTCCTGCCGACGCCGGACGGAGGATGCGCGGCGCCTCGACGCGCGAGGCATTTTTCTCGGCCGGCCGGGCGCCGGCGAAGGAGGGTGGATGAGGGTGAAGGGTGTTCTCGCTTTTCTCTTCGCGATCGCGGTCGCGGCGGTCTCGACCGCGCAGACCAAAGTGTCCGGGCAGCTCCAGTGCGGCAAGCCGGACGAGGTACACAAGATCGACGTCGGCGACTGGCCGACGCACACCATGTCGGTCTCGAAGAACACGTGCACGTGGACCAAACCGATCGACATCGGCGGAGAGCAGACCAAGGGCGGCGTGAGCGTCGCGAGCGCCGAGCGCAGCGGCAACAAGTCCCGCGAGCACGGTTCGCACTACGACAACATGACCAACGGCGACAAGATCTACGTGCGCTACCAGGGGGACGCGACGTTGAAGGACGACGTCCCGGAGTCGATCAGCGGCACCTACACGTTTGCCGGCGGGACCGGAAAGATGAAGGGCCTCAAGGGAAAGGGGACCTTCAAAGCGACCGGGCCTCCGAACGCGGAGGGGGCGATCACCTTCGACATCGAAGGGGAGTACGAGCTGCCGCCGGCCCAGTAGAGGCCCGGGGGCCCGCCGGCTCCGCGGACCGCGCGGGCCCTCTTCGATTCCGCGGTACTGTCTGAGGCGCGGCGCCGTGAGGCCGGCGGATTCGTTCCGGAGAGGAGGAGTCATGTTCAAGGGCTTTCGAGACTTCGTACTGCGAGGCAGCGTGCTCGACCTCGCCGTCGGCGTCATCATCGGCGGCGCGTTCGGAACCATCGTCAACTCTCTCGTCAAGGACGTCCTGACCCCCCTGATCGGCGCGATCGGAGGCGCGCCCGATTTCGCGGGCATCAAGGCGGGCCCGGTCCTGCTCGGCAGTTTCCTGAACTCGATCGTGAGCTTCCTCTTCATCGCCGGGGCGCTCTACTTCTTCATCATCCTTCCCATCAACAAGCTGACGAAGAAGGCGGAGGCGGCTCCCCCGCCGCCTTCCGAGGAGGTCGTGCTCCTGAAAGAAATCCGGGACCTGCTCGCGAAAAAAGGCTGAGCCAAACCGCCCTGGACTTCCGTCTCATGACGAGCCGGCGCGCGGGCGTTCTCCTCCTCGTCGCCGCAGCTTTCGCGCCCGGAGCCGACCTCCCTCCCCGGGATTGCCCGGCGATCGATCCTCCCGCGACGGTCCGGGTCTGCCCCGCAGTCGATCCGGTCCGCCCGGCCGGCGCGGGGCTTCGGATCTTTCTCGACCGCCGCAACGGACGGGTGCGCCCCCCCACGCCCGAGGAGGCCCGCGCGCTCGTCGAGTCTGGCGGGCGCGGCGTCGAGTACCTCGAGCCCTTCGAGATCGTCGTCTCGCCCGACGGAATGCGCTCCGTGAACCTCAAGGGGGCCTTCCAGGCCTCGATCGAAATGCGCCGCGAGCCGGACGGCTCGCTCCGGACGCGCTGCGCGCCTGCCGGCGCGGAGCCCCGGCCAGTGAAGACGCGCCGCGCGCTCCTCTCCGCGCTCCTCCTCGCCGGCGCCGCCTCCCTCGCGCGGCCCGCCACGATCACGCTCGTCGTCGCGGACAATCCCGGCACGGGCTTCAACGACCCGGCGCCGGCGGTGCCCATCGGGGGCAACACCGGCACGACCCTCGGGGAGCAGCGCCGCCTCGCCTTCCAGCACGGGCTCGACATCTGGGGGGCACTCCTCCAGAGCGACGTCGAGATCCGGGTCCAGGCGAGGTTCACCCCGCTTCCCTGCTCCGCCGACTCGGGCACGCTCGCTTCGACCGGCACGATCCAGGTCGTCAGCGACTTCGCGGGGGCGGAGTTCCCGGGCACCTGGTACGCGACCGCGCTCGCCAACAAGCGCGCGGGGCAGGATCTCCGGCCCGGCGACCCGAACACGGACGCGGACGACATCCAGTCGCGGTTCAACTCGGCGCTCGGAAACCCCGGCTGCCTTCAGGGGATCGGGTGGTACTACGGGCTCGACGACAACCACGGGGCCGAGGTCGATCTCGTCAGCGTCGTGCTCCACGAGATCGCCCACGGACTCGGCTTCCTGACGCTCGTCAACGAGACGAACGGGACCGAGTTCTTCGGATCTCCCGACATCTTCGAGCGGCACATCCAGGACGGGTCGACCGGCCTCCACTGGGACGAGATGACGGACGACGAGCGCCGGATCTCGGCGCGCAACGCGCGGCGACTCGTCTGGGGCGGCGCGCGGGTCGCCGAGGCGGTGCCGACGACGCTCGCCGCCGGGACGCCGCTCCTGCGCGTCGATTCGCCGGCGTCGGTCGCGGGCGTCTATTCCGTGGGACCCGCGGACTTCGGCCCGTCGCTCGCTGCGGGAAGCGTCTCCGGCCCGCTCGTCGGCGCCCGCGACGCCTCCGACGCGGCGGGCCCCGCGGACGACCGACGCCTGCTCGGCGATCTCGAATGCCGCGGAGATCGCCGGGAACGTCGCGTTCGTGGACCGCGGAACCTGTTTCTTCGTCGACAAGGTCCGCAACGCGCAGGCCGCCGGAGCCCGCGCCGTCGTCGTGGCCGACAACGCACCGGGTGCGCCGCCGGGGGGCCTCGGCGGTTCGGGTGACACCTCGTCGATCACGATCCCGTCGGTCCGGATCACGCAGGCCGACGGCGACCTCCTGCGGGCGGCGCTCGCGTCCGGCGTCACGGTGACGCTCGGGGTCGACACTTCGGTGCGGAGCGGCGCCGACGCGCATGGGCGCGCCCTGCTCTTCGCCGCCGACCCCGCCGCAGCCCGGCTCGACGATCTCGCACTGGGACGACATCGCCTCGCCGAACCTCCTGATGGAGCCGAACATCAGCGACGACCTCGGCCACGACGTCGATCTGACGCTGCCGCTCTTCGAAGATCTCGGGTGGAGCGGCGACGATGCGGATGGCGACGGCATCCCGGACGCGGCCGACAACTGTCCCGGCGTCTTCAATCCGGACCAGGCCGACGGGGACGGCGACGGCATCGGCGACGCCTGCGACCGGTCGGTCACGCCGATCGACCGTTCGCGCCGGCCGGCGCGCAGCGTCCCGCCGCGGCGCTAGCCGGCGGGACCTAGCCGCCCGCCATCTTCTCGATCTCGGCCCACTCCCGGTCGGAGACGGGCATGACCGAGAGGCGGGAGATCCGGACGAGCGGGAAGCTCCTGAAGACCGGCTTCGCCTTGATCTCGGCGAGCGTGACGGGGCGCTTCAGCTTCTTGACCGGGCACGACGTCGACGGCGGCGAGCTTGCCCGACTTGTCCTTCGGATCGGCGTAGGCGTCGGTCGCGGCCTTCGCGATCGCGACGACCGCCTTCTCGTCGCCCGTGTGGTAGTAGAAGATCCGGTCGCCCTTCTTCACCGACCGCAGGTGCTTCTGCGCGAGCGGATTCTTCACGCCGGTCCAGGAGGTCTTCCCGTCCCGGGCGAGGTCGTCGTAGGAGTAGTGCGTCGGTTCTTCTTTGAAGAGCCAGTTCATGGGTGGGTTCCTTTCGGCCGGTTCCGATACCTCTCGTAGAGGCGCTTCTGCTTGTCGTCGAGATCGAGCGGCTTGCCGTCGAGATAGGCCGCGACGACGTGGCTGCGCAGGTCCAGCACGTCGCCGTCGGTGACGATGAGCGTCGCGTCCTTGCCCGCTTCGAGCGACCCGACCTGGCCGGCCACGCCGAGGATCTTCGCCGGCACGAGCGTCATCGCTGCGACCGCCTTCTCCCGCGGAAATCCGAACGCCACCGCCATGGCCGCCTGCTGCGGCAGGTTGCGGACGGTGGCCGCCTCGGAGGTGCCCGCGCCGTCGTTGAATGCGACCGTGACGCCGGCGCGCGCGAGGATGCCAGCGGCGGCGAAACGCGCGTCGTACGGATCGTCGGACCGGGACGGCAGGTCCATCACGGCGTCGAGAATGACGGGAACTCCGGCCGCCGCGATCTCGGAGGCGACGCGCCAAGCTTCCGCGCCGCCGACGAGCGCGATCGTCAGGCCCTGTTTCTTTGCCCACGCCAGGGCCGCGCGGATCTGCGCGACCGAGTTGGCCCGCACGATCACGGGCAACTTTCCATCGACCGCGGGCGCGAGGGCCTCGAGCCGCGGGTCGGCGTCGTGGCGCGGGACGCCTGCCTTCCCCTCCTCCGCCCGCGCTTTCGCATAAGCCCGCGCATCGGCGAAGGCGTCGTCGAGCTTGCGCAGGGCTTCGTCCCGCCGCTTCTCCTGCAGGCGCACCGAGAACCTCGCGTCGGGAGAGCGGTCGATCGCGAGGTCGGGCCAGACGACCATGACGGCGGCGGGCGCGTGGAGGGTTGCGTCTTCCCGCGTCCACCCTTCGAGCTTCATCGCGGCGGCGGAGCCCGAGATGATCCCGCCCGAGGGGGCCACGCCGGCGATCAGGATGCCGGCCGAGCGAGTCACCGGAAGCAGCTCCGAGTCGAAGTTGATGGCGAAATCGGCGCGGGCCTGTGGATTGATCTCGCCGAGCTCGGTCGTGTCCACCGTCGCGCGCACCGCCGAGATCTCCACGAGGCCGAGCGAGGTCACCGGCGGGAAGAGGGACGGGTAGACGTGCCGTCCCGAGAGATCCACGACTTTCGCATCGGGCGGCGCGGCGACCGTTGCCCCGACTGCCGCGATCTTGCCGTCTCGAATGAGGACTGCGCCGTTGGCGACGTCGGGCCCGGAGACCGGATGCACCGTGGCGCCGCGGAGCAGGATCGTCTCCGCCTCCGCCGAGGCCGCAACGACGGCGGCGACCGCCAGCCAGAGGGCGAAGGCGCGCCTCACGCGGCCCTCTTCCTCTCCGGCGCCGGAGTCGGCGTCGGGCCCAGGTGCGGGATCGGAGTCGGCGCGATCTGCGATCCGCATCGGGCCCGCGGTCGGCTGCGGCGCTCCGCCGGCTTCTCGGTCCCGGCGCCCGGCTTCGACTTCTTGTCCGCGTCGAGGACTTTCTTCGCCTTCTCGATCAGGTCGGCCTTCTCCTGGTCGAGCGCGGGACGACGCGCGAGGTCCGCCGCGCGGTCGAAGTACTTCTTTCCCTCGATCCACGTCTCGAGCGCGACCGACTCGGCGGAGAGCGGATCGCCGCTCCAGATCACGAAATCGCGCGTCCTTGCCCGGGCTCGAGCGAGCCGACGCGCTTCTCGATGCCGAGCTGTTTCGCCGGGTTGATCGTCACGAAGGCGAGCGCGTCGGCCGGCGGCACGCCGCCGTACTTGACCGCCTTCGCCGCCTCCGCAGTTCAGGCGCCGCGCGAGCTCGTCCGAGTCGGAGTTGAAGGAGACGACGACGCCGCGCTCGCGCATCAGCGCTCCGTTGTAGGGGATCGCGTCGTACACCTCGACCTTGTAGGCCCACCAGTCGGAGAAGGTCGAGGCGCCGGCGCCGTGCTTCGCGATCTCGTCGGCCACCTTGTACCCCTCGAGGATGTGCTGGAGCGTCGCGACGCGCACGCCGAACTCCTCGGCGACGCGCAGCATCTCCAGGATCTCGTCCTTGCGGTAGGAGTGGCAGTGGATCTGGCGCTTGCCCTCCAGGATCTCCGCGATCGCCTCGAGCTGCAGGTCGCGGCGCGGCGGGACGGGGCTCGCGCCCTTGACCGCCGCCGCCTTCTCGGTACTCCTCCTGGCGCTTGCGGTAGTCGCGCGCCGCGAGGAACCGCTCGCGGATCAGGTTGGCGACGCCCATGCGCGTCGCCGGGTAGCGCGGCCGCGGGTTGTTGAAGTTCGACTGCTTCGGGTTCTCGCCGAGCGCGAACTTGATCCCCTCGGGCGCCCCGGCGAGCAGCAGGTCGTCCGGCCCGCCGCCCCAGCGCCACTTCACGATCGCGTTCTGCCCGCCGATCGCGTTGGACGAGCCGTGCAGGACGTTGGCCGTCGTCGTGCCGCCGGCGAGCTCCCGGTAGATCGCCACGTCGGTCGGGTCGAGCACGTCGCGGATGCGGACCTCGGCCGAGACGTTGTGCGCGAACTCGTTGACCTGCCCGTCGATCGCCGTGTGGGAGTGGGCGTCGATCAGGCCCGGCGTGACGTGCTTGCCGCGGCGCGTCGATCTCGAGCGCGCCGGCCGGCGCCGCGAGCCCCTTGCCGACCGCGACGATCTTGCCGCCCGACGACGACGAGGTCCGCCCCCTCGAGGACCTTCGGACGGCCCCTGCGTCCAGATCGTCGCGTTGCGCACGACGACGGCGGGAGGCGACGCGAGCGGGGCGTTCTCGCGGCCCGGAAAGGCGCGCGCGTCGGCCGCCGGAGCGGCCTCGGTCTCCTTCTTCTCGGAGTGTCCTTCGAAGCGCTCCGCTTTTCTCCGGGAGCTCCGTGCGCCGTCCGTCGATCCAGATCTCGGAGACGCGGCTCCCCTCGGCGAACGGCTCGCCCGTCTCGACGGCGAGGTTCGCGATCTTGCCGGCCTCGATCGTGCCCAGCCGCTCGGTGAGGCCGAGCTGCCGGGCCGGCGCGGTCGTGAGCGCGGCGAGCGACCTCTTCGGAGGAGAGCCCGCGGGACATCGCCTCGCGCAGCCGCTTCGGAAGGTCCTCCGGCTCGTCGAGCCCGTGCGTCGTGATCGAGAAGGAGAGCCCGGCTTCGCGCAGCCACTTCGGGTTCGAAGGCGCGCGGTCGATCCGCCGCAGCCTCTCGAGGGGCACGCGCTCCCATTCGTCGGCCTCGTACTTGTACGGCCGGGCGAAGTCCACGCGCAGGATCAGGTCGGGCTTCGCCTGGGCGACTTCGTCGCGCATCCGGTACTCGTCCCCCGCGCCGACGTACTGGGCGCGCAGTTTCATCTCGCGCGCGATCTTGCCCGCCCGCAGCAGCGCCAGCACGTCGGCCGCTTCGAAGACGACCGGCTGTCTTCCCCTCCGCCGCGGGCACGAGCGCGGCCGCCGCGGCGTCCCACTTCGGCCGCCCCTGACCGGCCGGGCGCTTGCCGTACGCGGCTCCGGCGTCGCGCCACCAGAGCGCGTCGAGGAAGCTCTGCCGCACGAGGGCGACGGCGCCCATCTTCGAGGCGGGATAGGAGAGTCGCGCGAACTCGGAGAAGTCGCGCAGCCGCTCGGGCTCGAGCGAGACGTACGCCCCGAAGTCGCTCGCGAGCGCACGATCCTCGAGCTCCCCTTCCGCGAGCGACAGGATCGCGCCCGATCCCCGCAGGATGCCGGAGGACGGCGGGACGGCGGCGATGACCGCGAAGCCAAGCCGCCGGTAGGAGTCGGCGACCCGATCCTTAACCACCAGATTCTCGATGACGCGCTCGGCGGCGCGGTTGGACGCCGGGGGAGCGCCGCCTCCGGCGCCCCGTCCCGAGGCCGTGCCCTCCGGCGGCTCCTCGTCGTCCTGGGGCCCCTTCGGTTTCTTGCCCGCGAGCCGGTCGGCCGTCACGTAGGGATCGAGGTAGGCCGCGTGCACGACCTTGCCCGAGAGATCGAAGACCCTCGCGTCGGCGGGAATGCGTGTCTCGCGGTCGGGTCCGACCGCCTCGATGACGCCGCCGCGGACGACGACGATCCCCGGATCGAAGACCCGCCCGGGCGCCGCGATCACGCGCGCGCCCCGGAGCGCGTAGGCGAGACGGTCGCCGCCACGGAAGTCGCCGGAGCCGCCCCGCGTATCTCGCGCCAGGAGCGAGGCGAGAGCCGCGGCCGCCAGGAGCGCGCGGGATCGCATGCATCGGCGACCGGTCATGACGGGCGCGGATCTTATCTAAAGAGATATGCTTCGCGTTCCAAAAAAGGCAAGGAGGACAGGAATGGCTGGTCGCAAGCTCTGGACACTCTCGATGGCGATGCTCGCCTGCGCCGGGGTCGGTCTCGCGCAGCAGCGCCGGCCCCTCTCCCCGCCGGGCACGGCGGCGACCATGGTCGGAGGGACCTGGAGCGCTCCCGACAAGGACGGCGAGCGCAGCTACGAAGGGGGCAAGTGGATCGAGGTCGTCTATAGCCGCCCGATGCTGCGCGGCCGCGCGGAGGTCTTCGGCAAGGGCGCGGACTATGGCAAGGGCGTCACGGGGAACTCGCCGGTCTGGCGCGCCGGGGCCAACGCCACGACGAAGCTCAAGACCGAAGTGCCGCTCGAGATCGGCGGCAAGAAGCTCGCAGCCGGCGAGTACGACCTCTTCGTGGATCTGAAAGAGGGGGCCTGGACGCTCGTCGTCTCGACCCAGCCCACGATGGACAAGTACGACGAGAACGAGAAGACCAAGATCTGGGGCTCATCCGGCTACGATCCGAAGTTCGACGTGGCCCGGGTTCCGATGAAGATGGTGACCCCGCAGGTCTCCGTCGATCAGTTCACGTTCGCTTTCGTGGACATGACGGACAACGGCGGCAAGCTCGCGATGGCCTGGGAGAAGACCGCCGCCGTGGTGCCGTTCACCGTAGCCAAGTAGGGACTTTCCCGATGCTCTTCCCCCTCTTCCCACGGGGAGAGGGTCCGGGTGAGGGGGAAGGGCGGTTTTGAAGGCGATGCTTCTGACCTGCCCTTCCTGCGGCAAGAAGAACCGCTCTCCCGCGGAGAGACTCACCGACCGCGGCGTCTGCGGCAACTGCAAAACGCCGATCTCGCCGGTCGCGAAGCCGATCGCCGCGGACCCGGAGCTCTTCCGGGAGATCACACGCGGCGCGAAGGTCCCCGTGCTCGTGGACTTCTGGGCCGACTGGTGCGGGCCGTGTCATCGCGCGGCGCCCGAGGTCGAGGCGACCGCCGCGGACATGGCCGGACGCGCGCTCGTCCTCAAAGTGGATACCGAGGCCCACCCGCAGCTCGCGTCGGAATTCGGCGTCCAGGGGATCCCGAACTTCGTCGTTCTGAAGGGGGGCCTCCTCGCGTTTCAGCACGCCGGTGTCGTCGGGCGCGAGCAGATGAAGGCGTGGCTGATGAAGGCGGGGGCGGCGGGCGACTGAGCGATCGAGACGAGAGAGAGGGGTTAGGGGTTAGGGGAAAACCCGCGAGATCCGATCCCGGCCTTGTTGCTGGCCCCTCGTCCCTCGCCCCTAACCCCTGGCCCCTCCGGTCACCCTCTCAGTTCCCCGCCACGCCGATCCCGATCCGCCGCGCGAGCCACGCCGCACGGTCGCGCAGGGCCTGCGGGTCGTTGACCTCATGCCCCGCGACGTACCACTTCTCCTCCTTCGGCTCGCTCGCGGCGGCGTAGTACTCCCGGGCGGCGCGCTCCGAGATCCACGCGTCGTCGCGCGCCCACTGCATCAGGATCGCCGAGGGCGCCGCGTGGCCGACGTAGCGGATCGGATCGACCGCCGAGACGACGTCGACGAATTTCGCGATCTGTTCTTTCGGGAACGCCTTCGTCACCTGCTCGTTCAAGGCGTCGAGCCGACGCACTCCCTGCCGCGAGAAGTCGGTCACGCGGGGAAGACCCGCGATCAGGACGAACGCCCGGATCCGCTTCTCGACCCCCGCGAGCGCCCCGCCCCAGGTGGCGCCGAAGCTGTGCCCGACGTAGGCAATGCGCTTCGGATCGACGTCGGGACGGGAGAGGAGGAGATCGACGCCGCGACGCAGATCGACGACGGTCGCAACGTAGAGGTCCTTGTCCACTTCGGGCTTCGCGATGTGCCCCTCGTCCTCGTGGCGCCACGGGTCCGGCCTCGCCCAGGGCGCGTCCACGAGCAGGCTGACCGCGCCCGGCGCGGGCGTAGAGCAGGGCCTCCGGCAGGAACTCCGTCCGATCGCCGAAGCCCCAGTGCTGAAAGACGACGGCGGCGAAGGGGCCCTTCCCCGCCGGGACGACGAGATAGGCCGTGACGCGGCCGCGGCGGGGGGACGCATAAGAGATGTCGTGGATCTCGGCGCCGCCGGCGTCGCGCACGCCGGTCTCCCGGACCTCCAGCGGCCTCCCGCGCTCGTAGTCGAACTGGCGGGCGAGCGCGGCGAAGTCATCCGAGGGGGCCTTCGTGACCTCCTGGGCCGGCAGCCGGCCGGCCGCTCCGATGAGGAGCAACGGGACGGCGAAGGGAAGGACCCGATAAATCACGGCGCGCACCCTATCCCAGCAGACTAATCCCGAAACCTCCCCGTTGTCGCTCTCCCGGTGCCGAGTTGCTTCCGGGCCGTTCTCAAGGCCGCCGCGCCGCGGCCGGCGGCCACGCGAAACCGATATGCTTTGCATTCCGCAACCCGAACCTCGAGGAGGCAGAGAGTATGGTTGGCCGAAAATTCCTGACATCGTCCCTGGGGCTTCTTCTCTGCGCCGGCTGGGCGCTCGCGCAGAGCGGACGGCCGATGAGTCCGTCCGGCACGGCCGCGACACAGGTGCTGGGAAAGTGGAGTCAGGCCGAGGATCCCGAGAGACGCCAGTACACCGACGGCAAATGGATCGAAGTGCGTTACAGCCGCCCGATCCTTCGCGGGCGCACCAACATCTTCGGCAAGGGCGCCGATTACGGAAAGATCATAAACGCCGGCGCGCCCGTCTGGCGGGCCGGCGCGAACGAGACGACGCGCCTCCGGACGGATGCGGCCCTCGTGATCGGCGGCAAGCGGCTCGAGCCCGGGGAATATTCGCTCTTCGTCGACTTGAAGGAGACGGGCTGGACCCTGATCGTCTCCAATCAGCCGTACCAGCACAGCTACAACGAGGAAGAGAAGGTCGCGACCTGGGGCGCCTTCAACTACGACAAGAAATACGACGTCGTCCGGGTGCCGATGACGATGATGACCCCCGCCCTCTCCGTCGACCAGTTCACCATCGGGTTTTCCGACATCACCGCGGGGGGCGGAAAGCTCACCATGGCCTGGGAGAAGACCGAGGCGGTCGTTCCCTTCACGGCGGCCCAGTAGGTCGGCTCGAACCGGCGCTGCGATCCGGCGGGGCGCCGTCCGACTCGCTATTCGCTGCGCAGCGCCATCATGGGATCGACGCGGGCTCCCGCGCGGGCCGGAAGATAGGCGCCGGCGGCGGCCGCCGCGAGCAGGACGACGGCGCCGATGGCGAGCGTTCCCGTGTCGTGCGGACGCACGCCGAAGAGAAGGCTCGCCACAGATCGTGATGAGACCATGGCCACTCCGCCGCCGATCGCGACACCAATCGCGGCCCACCGGAGGCTCTGTCTGACAAACAGTCCGACGACATCGGATCGCCGGGCTCCGAGCGCGGTTCGGATCCCGATCTCGGACCGGCGCCGGGCAACCAGCGAGTACATGACGGAGCTGGTGCCGGTGGCGGCCAGCAGCAGAGCGAGTGCGGCGAACATCTTCAGGAGGAACGCCAGGAAGCGGGAGGCGGCAATTTCGCCGGCGAGAGCGTCCTTTAAGGGGCGCGGCTCGACGAGCTGATCGGGATCGAGCGCGGCGACTTCGCGTCGAACGATCCGCTCGACCGCGGCGGTGCCGGAGGAACCGCGGACCAGAAGGCTCATGGTCGGCACGACCCGTTGCCGATAGGGCAGATAGATGCCGGGGTCGATGCGAGCCTCGGGCCAGCTCACCACGTCGCCGACGACGCCGACAATCGTCAGCGTGTCCCATCGATTCCCCGGGAACCACACCTCCAGGCTCCGCCCCACGGCGTCACCCGAGGGGAAGAAGTGTTGGCCGCAGGAGTCCGTCACGATCGCCACGGACTCCGATCGTTCGTCGTCGCGCTCCGTGAACGTGCGGCCGCGCAGCAGAGGAATCCCGACGGTTCGAAAGTACCCGCCATCGACGACTTTCTCCATCGCTTCCCACGCTTCTCCGCGAGGGGTGGCAGACCCCGGGAGACGAACGGGTCGATGGTCGGAGCCGAATGGGCCGACCGGCAGGAAGGAAATCGTTCCAGTGGATTCGACGCCCGGCTGCCGGCGCACTCGCTCGAGGAGCTGCCGGAAGAATTCCCGCCGCGGCGGCTCCTCCGGGTACTTGTAGCGGGGCAGCCAGATCTCGCCGACGACGAGATTCTCGGCGGTCAGACCGAGATCCGCGCGCCCGAGTCGCCAGAGCGACTGGATCATCAGGCCGGCGGCGACGAGAAGAGGCAAGGCCAGCGCGATCTCGGCGACGACGAGAATTCCTCCGACTCCCCTCCGGTCGAATGGGGAGCGGCCGGCCCCCCGGCCCGCCGACAGCGCCTCTGCCGGAGCGATCCGTGCAGCCCACAGACTCGGAAGAAGCCCGGAAACCGCGGCGGTCACGAGAGCCAGGCCCGCGCCGTAGGCGAGAACGCGCCCGTCGAGCGAGGCGCTCGAGAGCTGCCAGATTTCGGCGGGTGCGGCGGCGGCGAGCAGGCGCGTCCCCCACGCCGCAAGAGGAAGCGCGAGAGCCGTCCCGGCGGCGGCCAGCACCAGGGCCTCCGCCAGCGAATGCGCCAGGAGATTCCCGGTCGATGCGCCCACGGCCTTGCGGACGGCCAGCTCGCTCTGCCGCCCGGCGGCGCGTCCCAGAAGGAGATTGGCGGCGTTCGCGCAGGCGAGCAGGAGCACCAGGCCCGCGGCGCCGATCAGCACGAGGAGCGGGTTCCAGAAGTCTCCGACGAGATGGCGGCGGATCGGAACGAGTCGGACCGAAACTCGGCGATCCGCCTCCCCTCCGGGCCGCCCGAGGCTCTCCGCCATCGCGTCGACCGCGGCCTGGGCCTTTTCGAGCGAGAGCCCCGGCTTCAGTCGAGCGATGACGCCGTCCAAGTATTTGACGTGGTTCGGGAGATCCTCGGCGAGCCGGTAGGCCATCCAGAAATCGCTGTCGTCCGCCCGGCCCCAGTCCGGCGGCATCACGCCGACGATCTCGAAGAGTTCGTTGTTCAGGAGGATGGGGCGGCCCACGGCCTCGGGCCGCCCGCCGAATCGGCGATGCCAGAGCTTCGAGCTCACGAGAATCGTCCTCGGGGCGCCGGACACCGCGTCTGCCGGCAAGAGCCTCCGCCCGAGAATCGGCTCGATTCCGGCGAGAGAGAAGAGCTCGGGTGAGATCTCTCTTCCCACGAGCTCTTCCGGACGGCCGAGGCCGACGAGGACGGTACGGCTCGATCGCACGGAGGCAGCCATCTCCGCGAAGACGTCCCGCCGCTCGAGGAGGAGGGCGAAGTCGGACGGCGAGAGGAATCCCCAGAGATCGCCGTTCGACTGGCGCCACTCCGAGACGTGAACGATCTCTCCCTCTTGCCGGAGCGGGAGCGGGCGAAACAGCAGGGCGTTGGCGACGCTGAAGATCGCCGTGTTGGCGCCGATGCCGAGCGCCAGGGCCGCGATCACCCCGAGCGAGAACCCCGGAGCCTTCCGAAGGCTGCGGGCCGCGAGCCGGACTTCCCGGAATAAGGTCCTCACGAAGAGCGCTCCTCGGAAACCGGGACGGTTTCCCCAATGATACGGCCCCGGCACCCGGGCCGTCGCCCGGACGCATGCTAAAAGGAGCCTGGAGGTATCGTGAGACTTCGCGCGATCTTCGCCACGGCAGGGCTCGTGTGGACCGCTCTCGCTCTCGGCGCGCCCGAGCGCGCCATTCCGTTCTGGCCGGACGAGATCCCCGCCGCGATCCATTCCGAGATCGACGGCAACGCCGCGCTCGAGACGGTGCGGGAGCTCTCGCGCTTCCACCGGGTGCACGGCTCGCCCGGTTTCGCGGCGGCGGCCGAGCACATGAAGCGGAAGCTCCTCGCGGCGGGGCTCGCCGACGCGGCGGTGGAAAGGTTCCCGGCGGACGGGAAGACGAAGTACGCCCACTTCGTCTCCTACTACGGCTGGAATCCCGTCTCGGCGGCGCTCGAGGAGGTCTCGCCGCGGCCCGGTCTCGTCGAGGCGTTTCCGGAGCTGCCCGTCGCGCTCGCCGACTACAGCCAGGACGCCGACGTGACGGCGGAGCTCGTCGACGTCGGGACGGGAACGGATCCGAAGGACTACGGCGGCCGGGATGTGGCCGGAAAGATCGTGCTCGCCGACGGAGAGCTTCCGACGGTGCATCGCCTCGCCTGCGAGGAGCGCGGAGCCGTCGGATTCCTGTCCGATTTTCCGAATCAGACGACCGCCTGGTCGGGAGACGACCGCGACCTCGTGCGATGGGGGCATCTCTCCCCCTATCAGCTCGGGAACCGCTTCGCCTTCATGCTTTCGAAGCGCCAGGCCGAGGCGTATCGAGCGCGCCTCGCCGCGGGCGAAAAGATCGTCCTGCGGGCGCGGGTCGCAGCGAAGATGGTCCCCGCCACCTACGACGTCGTCGTGGCCACGATCCCGGGGACCGATCCGGCGTCGGGCGAAATCGTCCTGACCGCGCACCTCTGCCACGAGTCCGCTGGCGCCAACGACAACGCGTCCGGAAGCGCCGCGATCCTGGAGGTCGCCCGGGCCTTGAACGCCGGGATCCGTGAGAAAAATCTTGCGAATCCGAAGCGCACGATTCGCTTCCTGTGGCTGCCGGAGATCGCGGGCTCGCAGGCCTACCTGATCCGCCACCCCGAAGTCGCCGGGCGGCTCGCCGCGGGGATCCACATGGACATGGTCGGCGGCCTCCTCTCGACGACGAAAGGGACGTTCCACGTCTCGCGCACGGCCGAGTCGCGGCCCCACGTCGTCAACGAGATCGCGAAGGCCTGGCTCGACTCGGTCCTCCGGGCCTCGAGCCGCTACGCCGAAAGAGGGGGCGATCCGCGGGCGGGCTTCGTCTGGCTCCCCGGCTCGCGCGAGCCGCTGCTGGCCGATCTGCGGCCCCTCGAGATGGGCTCCGACCACGAGGTCTTCGAAGAGGCGAGCTTCGGCGTCCCGATGGTGTACTTCCACGACTGGCCGGACGTCACGATCCACACGAACAAGGACCAGCCGGAGAACCTCGACGCGTCGAAACTCGGGCGCGTGGCGTATCTCGGGGCCGGGATTGCCTGGACGCTCGCGGCGCTTCCCGAGTCGGAGGCGCCGGCCCTCTTCCGATACGCCCGGGCGCAGGGCGAGAGCCGGATCGCGCTCGCGCGCGACGCGGAGGATCGCGACGGTCGGCTCGCGGTCTCCGAAGCGATCGACACCGCGCGGCAGACCCTCGCGACGGCCGCGGCGCTCTGGCCGTCGCTCGCCGCGACGTCGCAGCGGGAGGAGGAGCGCCTGCGCGAGATGGCGAAAATCGTCCGCCCGCCCGAGGACGCGAACGCCGACCGGCGCGTGCCGGTCCGGAACCGGGAGGTCCGCGGCCCGCTCGACGTCTACTACTTCGACTATCTCTCGGTCGCGCTGGGCTCACCCGCCTCGACCGCGCTGACGCGCCGTGCGGGCGGCGACGTCCTGGCCTACGAGGCGCTGAACCTCGTGGACGGAAGTCGGAGCGTCTCGGCGATCCGCGACGTCCTCGCGGGGCGCTACGAGCCCGTCCCGACGGCGGAGGTCGCCGAGTATCTGGACCTGCTCGCCCGGACGAAGGTGGTCGCGTGGAAGGAAGCGGCCTCGCGGTAGGTCCGTGACCTTCGATTTCTCCCCCACCAATCTCGACCGGGAATTCCCGGTCCGCCGGCGCCTCGCCTACTTGAACCACGCCGCCGTCGCGCCGCTGCCGCGCCGGGTGGCCGCGGCGATGGTCGCGCACGTCGAGGACGTCCGAGACCGCGGCGCCGCGGGCTGGCGGGACTGGTACCGCCGGATCGACGGGACGCGCGAGAAGGCGGCGAGGCTCCTCGGCGCGAAGCCGGGCGAGATCGCGTTCCTGCCGAACACGAGCTGGGGCCTGAACCTCGTCGCGCAGAATTTCCCGTGGAGCCCGGGCGACAACGTCGTGACCGACGACATGGAGTTCCCGTCGAACGCCTATCCCTGGATGGCGCTCGCGGCGCGCGAAGTCGAGTGCCGGATGGCAGCGAGCCGCGGGGGTCGCGTGGAGCTCGACGACCTCGCAGCGAAAGTGGACGCGCGCACCCGGGTCCTCGCCGTTTCCTGGGTCGCGTTCCACAACGGCTTCGTCTATCCGATCGGCGAGATCGGGCGCTTCTGCCGCGAGCGGGGGATCCTCTTCGTCGTGGACGGGATCCAGGGGCTGGGCCAGATCCCGATCGACGTCGGGGCGATGCCCGTGGACGTCCTCTGCGCCGACAGCCACAAGTGGCTCTACGGGCCGGAGAGTTGCGCGACCTTCTACGTCTCCGAAGCGGCGCGAGAGAGAGTCCCGGCGGTTGCCGCCGGCTGGTGGAACGTCCGTCTCGGCGATCGCTACCTCGACTACCGGCTCGACCTCCGGTCGGACGCCCGGCGGTACGAGCCAGGCACGATTCCGACCGTCAACGCCATCGGCCTCTCGGCGGCGCTCGATCTCCTCGAAGAGATGGGCGTCGAAACGATCCGGCGGCGGGTCGTGGAGCTCGCGACGGCGCTCCGGGACGGGCTCGACGCGCGGGGGTGGCGGATCACGACGCCCGAGCCGATCGCCTCCGGCATCCTCGCGGCCGTCCCCCCATCGGGCGACGTGCGCGCCATGGCGAAGGCCCTCGAAGCGCGCGGCGTCATCGTGGCGCCCCGCGAGGGCGCGGTGCGGTTCTCCCCGCACGCCGGCAACGACCTCGCGGAAGTCGAGCGGGCGCTCGCGGCGATCGACGAGATCGGCTAGTGGGCGATTCTCCCTAGACGAGAGGTTGGTCGTCTCGCCGGTTGCCTTTCTTAATTCTTCTTGTACTCTCTGTTCGAGAGGGGAGTTCTCCTCGGAAGGCACGGAGGTGGTGGTGAGCTCGACCGTCCCGCCAGGGCGAACGGAGCGTCGGCGACTGCGCGCTTCCCTTCCGTCGGACGGGCGCCTTCCCATCCCGACGCCTCTGACGAAGGGGCTGCCCCGGCGGTTCGGCGACTACCTCGTCACCTCGGAGCTTTCGCGCGACGCGCTCGGGCGCGTCTTCCGGGCGATCGATGTCTCGGGATCGGGCGAGTTCATGCGCCTGCGCATTTTCGACACGCGCCACGTGGACGCCCCGATGTTGATCGACGCGATCGAGGCCGCCGAGCGGATGCGGCCGCTCCTCTCCGGCCCCTTTACGGCGCGCGGCGAGCGGGCGGGGGCCGTGGACCGCCTCCCCTATCTCGTCTGGAAGGAGACCCACGGCTGGACGCTCGACATACTCCTGCGCGGGTTTCGCGCTTACGGGTCGCGCCTCCCCATCGAGCACGGCCTCCTGATCGCCGACCGCATCGCGGCGGCCCTCGAGTCGGCGCATCAGAAGCCGTTCGAGGGGCGCCCGATCACCCACGGCCTCGTCTGGCCCGGTTTCGTCTCGATCGGCGCCGACGCCCAGATCTTCGTGGCCGGATTCGGATTGGCCGCCGGCCTCTTCCCGACCCTCGAGGAGCCGGCGCTCGCGGAGGGGATCGCGCCGTACCTCGCGCCGGAGGAGCGCCTCCGGCCGAGGCTCCTGCCGGGGGCCGACATCTACTCGGTCGGCGTGATCCTGCTCGAGCTTCTGACGCAGCGCGCGCCGACGCTCGACGTCCCGACGGTCATCGTCCGCAAGGAGGACGGGCTGCCGGAGGACGTCGTGCAGCTGCTGCGCGGGGCGCTCGCGAAGCCCTCTCTGCGGTACAGCTCCATGGCGGCCTTCCGCCGGGAGCTCGGCCGCGTGATCGTGGCGGGACGCTACGCGCCTTCCAGCTTCGCTCTCTCGCGACTCCTCGACCTGCGGCTCGGGCCGCTCTCGATCCAGCATGCCGAGGCGGGAGCGCTGGCCGAGGAGCAGAGGCGCAAGATGGCGCCGACCCGTCCCCGCGTTGCGCCTCCCGGCGCCGCCACCGACCATGACGCCGAGGTGGACTCGGTGCTTCGCAATTTCTGGAGCCGGGCCGAGACGACCTAGCCCCCGGCGAACCGCCGCCGGTCCCGGGCCCCTGTTCTTCCCCCCGCCTTTGCGGGAGACTCTCCGCCGGTGGTCGTCTCGAGAAAACGGCTCGCCCCGCCCGGCTTCGCGGTCGCCGCCGCGCTCCTCGTCGCGGCGCCGGCCTCCGCCCAGTCCCCGACGCCGCGCCCGACTCCGTTCGCCGAGCGCGTGGAGGTCACCGTCCGCACGGTCCTCGTCCGGATCACGGACAAGGACGGGAAGCCTCCCTCCCCGCCGCCGGGCCCCGAGGACCTCGAGGTCGAGGAAGGCGGACGGCCGGTGAAGGTCCTCGGCGTGGACCCGGCGCGCCCGACGGCGGCCCCGGCCCTTCCCGCGCCGACGAGCGGGTTGCCCGCGGCTCCCGCGCCCGCGCCGGCCGGCGCCGCCGCGGCCGCGTTCCTCCCCCAGCACCTCTACGTGGACACGACCCTCCTCGAGGCGGGCTCGGTGCCGCGCGTGGCCTCGGCGTTCGAGCGCCACCTCGACGCCGTGCTGGCCAACGGCACGCTCGAGATCGTCGTGGCCGATCCCCAGCCGCGGCAGATCCTGGAGGCGTCGCGCGATCCCGCCGCGATCCGGCGGGCCCTCGGCGACATGGCCCGGGGCATCTCCGCCAAGGAGGCCCTGATCCAGGTGCGCCGGCAGGGTGTGGCGACCCTGCGGGGAGACATGTGCGTGGATTTCGAATCGCAGGCCCGCATCGCGGCGGAGCAGGAGCTCCGGCTGATCGGCGACTCCCTCGACCGACTGCTCCGCTGGGCGGCGTCGCTCGGCGGACAGCGGCCGGACGTCGTCTACTTCGCCTCGGACGGCTTCGACACGGACGTCACCGAGACCTACCGGCGCGTCATCCTCGATCCTTCGATGGTCTCGAACCCTCTGTGCGTGCAGGCCGCGTCGCCGCAGCAGGCGGCGCAAAACCTCCAGCTCGAGTTCGGGCCGAGGAGCGGCGCGCTCATTGGCGAGGCCGCGCGCGATCTCGCGGCCCTCGGGGTCGAGGCGGTGCCGCTCGCCCTCGGTGGAAACCTGCAAGACACCGGAGGCGACGCCTCCGCGGGGCCGGACGCGTACCGATCGCGGCTCGGGAACGTTCCGCTCTTCGCACGCCCGCTCGAGCCGCTCCGGATCCTGGCCGAGACGACGGGCGGCGAAGTCGTCACGTCCTTCTCGCGGGTCCCGGCGATGCTCGACGCCTTCGGCAGCGCCTACGTCGTATCGTTCCGGCCGGCGGGCGCGGGTGACAGGACGGCGCGCGGCCTCACGATCACGAGCCGCCGCCCCGGCCTCACGGTCCGCGGTCCGGCGGCCATCGCGGAAGGCACGCCGGAATCGGTCGCGCGCGGCGTCGCCGTGCGCGCCCTCCACGAGCCGCCGGCGGCTTCGGGACTGCCCGTGCGCATCGCGATCGACGGAGTCCAGAAGAGCGGGAAGGAGTTCGCGGGCGTCCTGCACGTGGACTGCGACCTCGCCTCGATGGTGTCGTCGCTGGCGGCGCTCGGCGGCGGGCGCATACGCCTGACGATCGCGGTGAACGTCGAAGGGGCGCGCGAGCCCTTCACCACCCACCAGGAGTTCGACGTGGCGCCGAATCAAGGCGCCTTCGGCGCCGACGTGCCCATCTCGTGGCCGAAGAAAGCGCGCAAGATCGCCGTCACCGTCGAGGAGCTGAAGACGGGCACGCGCGGCACCGCGTCGTCCGATGTCCCGGCCGCGCCGTAGGGCGCGCGACCGCGACGGATTGAACTCCCGGTGAAAAAGCGCAGGAGTGCACGGTTGACCCTGACGGAGGCGGCGCACCCCCGCTCGGCGCGTCTCGACCGCCTCGGCCCGGCGCGGATCGTCGCGCTCATGCAGGAAGAGGACCGGCGCGTCCTCGCCGCGCTGCGGAAGGCCCGCCCCTCGATCGCGCGCGCGGCCGAGTGGTTTCGCGCAACCTACGTCGCGGGCGGCGACGTCCACCTCTTCGGCGCCGGAACGTCGGGGCGCCTCGCCGTCCTCGAGGCGGCGGAGCTGCCGCCGACTTTCGGCACCGACCCGCGGCGCGTGCGTGCCGCGGTGGCCGGCGGCCGCGCGGCCGTCTTCCGGGCGAAGGAGGGGGCGGAGGACGACGCCCGCGCGGGGTCTCGGGCCGGGGCCGGCGCCCGGCGGGGAGACCTCGCGATCGGCGTCTCGGCGAGCTCGGTGACGCCCTTCGTCCGCGGCGCGCTCGCGAGCGCCCGCCGGCGCGGGGCGCGCGCGGTGCTCCTCACCTCGAGCCGCCGGCCCGGGCTCGCGCGAATCGCCGATCTCCGGATCGTGCTCGAAGTCGGCCCGGAGATTCTCGCCGGCTCGACCAGGCTCAAGGCCGGCACCGCCGCGAAGCTCGCGTTGAACCAGATCACGACGTCCGCCCTCGCCTCGGCCGGGAAAGCGTTCGGGCCGTGGATGGTGGACCTGCGCGCCGGCTCGGCGAAGTTGAAGGACCGCGCGATCCGCATCGTCGCGGCGGCCGCCGGCTGCTCGCCGCGGCGGGCCCGGGCCCTGCTCGCCCGCTGCGGCGGAAGCGTCAAGACGGCGATCGTCGCCGGGCGAACGGGAGCGACGGCGGAGGAGGCGCGGCGGCGGCTCGACGCGTCGGGCGGAGACCTTCGCCGGGCGCTCTCGCGCTAGCGCCAGCCCGCGAGCTCGATCCCGAGCGACGCGAGGAGCGGCGGCAGGCCCTCGTCGGTCAGGATCTCAACCTCACGCGCGCGGGGGGCGGCATAGGTGCTGCCCGCGAGGAGCTCCGCGTCGGGATGCCCGGGGTGGCACATCAATTCGCTCGTCCCCTCGGGGAGGCCCTCGAGGATCGCGCGCAGGCTCGCGAGGCTCGCGCCGGCGCCGTAGAAGCCGTCGAGGAAGTGGTCGGGCGTCGAAAGGCCCGCGGCGCGGAGGCGCTCCCGGGCGGCCGGGTCCGAGGCCCTCACGGGCAGGCCCCTGCGCTTCGCGGCCTCCGCGAACGCGGGCTCGATGCCGGGATGCCGCGCCGCGTGGTGATGCGAGTCGAGGTGCGACGGGGGGCGCCCGGCGATCCCCTCGAAGCGCGCGATCTGGGCCTCGATCTCGCGGCGGACCTCCTCGCCGGCGAGCGCGGCCGGAAGCGCCTCGGCGTTGCGGGCGAAGCGGCCTCCCGGGGCGAGCGTCGGGACGGAAGCCGGCGCCGACGCGGGCGCTCCGCCGCCGGTCAGCGACCACGTGGAGCCCGAGCTCGAGCCGCGGCGCCGCGGCTCGCGCCCGCCGGATTCCCTCTTCGGCCGCGGGCTCGAGGACCATGACCGTGGCGGAGGTCACGATCCCCCGGAGGTGGGCCTCGAGCACCCCGGCGTTGACGCCGCGCGTGCGCCCGTAGTCGTCCGCGTTGACGATGAGCCTCCGGGTCACAAGCGGCCGAGCGCCTCGAGCGCGAGCGCGACGGCGCCCCGCGCGGGCTCCTCCTCGAGGAATCGCACGCTCGCCCCCGGCGCCTCGAGCCTCCGCGACACGGCCCGCGCGAGCGACGGGAGGGCGCGGAAGGTCCCGCCCGAGAGAACGACGTCGTAGGGAGAGCCCGCGAGACGAAGCCGCCGAGCGACCGTCGCGGCGGCGAGCGAGAGCTCCTCCGCCGCGTCCTCCAGGATCCGCGCCGCCACGGCGTCGCCCGCGAGGGCCGCGCGCTCGACGGCCACCGCAAAGAGGGCGACGCGATGCCGGGGGTAGTCCCGGTCGTAGATCGCGTGCACGATCTCCTCCGGGCTTCCGATCGAGAAGTGCTCGGTGAGCGCCATCTCGAGCGCCGTCGAAGGCCCCCGCCCGTCCCGGGCGCGCAGGACCCGGCGGATCGCGCGCTCGCCGATCCAGAAGCCGGAGCCCTCGTCCCCGATGTGCCAGCCCCAGCCTCCGGCGCGGGCGACCTCTCCGGCCGCGTTTTGCCCCCAGGCGATCGACCCCGTCCCGCACACCAGCGCGAGCCCGACGCGCCGCGGCGATCCCGCGACGAACGCGATGTGCGCGTCGTTGGTGACCACGACACGCTCCCGGAAACCGATGCGCCGCAGGATCTCGGAGAGCACCGCCGTGTCCTCGGGCCGCCCGGCTCCGGCGATCCCGACCGCCACCGCCTCCGGTCTCGCGCCGGCGGCCGCGGAGACCTCTTCCGCGAGCGCGTGCAGCACCTTCTCGACCTCGAGCTCGCCGTGCGTGCGCAGGTTGGCGCCGCCGGCCGAGGCGGCGGCGACGATCTCCCCTTCCTCCGTGGCGAGGAGCGCCCGCGATTTCGTTCCCCCCGCGTCGATGCCGAGGACGTGCCTCATCGCGCCCTCCGGCTCTCGGAGGCCGCGATCCCACGACGCGCCGCGAGCAGCGCCCCGGCGGCGAGCGCCGTCACGATCCCGAGGACGGCCGGGCCCGCGAGGCGAAGCCAGCCCGCGGCCGTCGAAGGGGCGAGGAGGAGCGCGAGCTCTTCGCCCCAGCCGAACGGGGCCCCCGGATGCGAGCGCATCTGCTTGAGCGCGGCGAGAAGCGCGGAGATCGCGGCGCCCCCCGCGAAGCCGACGACCCCCGCGGCGGCCCCCGCGAGCGCCAGCCGACTGCGCGTGACCGGCTTCCGCTCGATCTCCTCCACCGCTTCGAGCTCCGGCTCCCGCAAGCCGATCGGCGCGAAGCGCTGCAGCAGCAGGAGGCCCGGGATCGAGGCGAAGACGCTCACGACGAAGAACGGCGTCCACCCGATCGCGTCGGCCAGGTATCCGGCCGGGGGGCCCGCGAGGGTGCGCCCCAGCGCGAAGATGCTCGAGAAGAGGGCGTACTGGGTCGCGGAGAACTGCTTCTGCGTCAGACGGAGGAGCAGCACGCCGAAGGCTCCGGTCGCCATCGCCTGGCAGACGTTCTCGACGCCCACGGCGGCGTACATCGTGAGGCGGTTGCCGACCGTCTGCACGAGCGCGCCGGGGCCGGCCGCGCACGGGAATCCCCGGCGTCATCCGGTCCACCGCGACGTACCCCAGGAAGCCGATCGCCTGAATCAGCGCCGAAGATCCAGAGCGCGCGCCCGAGGCCGATCCGCTCGCTCATCCAGCCGCCGAAGAAGGTTCCGGCGATGATCGCGACGAGCCCGATCGTCGCCGTCGCGAGGCCCACGTCCTCGGGCGAGAAGCACTTCTGGATCAGGAACGCGCGCGTCAGCGCAGTCGCGAGGTTCTCGCCGAACTTGTAGAGGAGAAGAAACGCCACGATCTCGAGCGCGCGGCTCTTGCGGAAGATGCCGACGAGCGGCTCGAAGACCGCCTCGCGCATCGTGCGCGGAGCGCGCGAGACCGGCGGCGGCTCCGGAGACCAGACGACGACGGCGAGCATCGGCACGTAGAGGAGCGCGAGGCCCGACGAAGACGCTCGCCCAGCCGTTTCGCTGCCCGATCGTGATCGCGACCGCCCCGGAGAGGAGCGTGGCCGCCCGGTAGAGCGCGACCCGGGCGCCCACGGCGGCGCCCTGCTCCGACTTCTCGAGGACCTCGACGGCGTAGCCGTCGATCGCGACGTCCTGGGACGCCGACCAGAAGGCGATGAAGAGCGCGATCGCCGCCACCGTGGCGACCCGCGGCGAATCCGCATGGATCGCGAGGGCGCCGATCCCCGCCATGAGCAGGACCTGCGTGACGACCATCCAGGAACGTTTTTGTCCGAGCCCTCCCAACCGGGGCCAGAACCGATCCATCAGGGGGGCCCAGAGGAACTTGAAGGTCCATGGCGCCTGCGCCAGGGAAAAGAGCCCGACCGTCTTGATGTCCACGCCGGCGAACGCCAGCCAGGACGGCAGCGCGATCCAGACGAGCCCGAGCGGCAGCCCGGAGGCGAAGGACTGGAGCGCGACCGCGCCGAGGCGCCGGGAAGAGAGGGCGGCGCGGAGGCTCGCGAGCGTGCCGAGACGCCGCGGACGCTCTTCGTCCTTGCCGCCCATCGGCGGGCAGTGTCGCACACGATTTCTTGACAGCGAAATGCCCCTCTGATCTGGTTCGCCGGGAAAAGAGGAGAATTCATGCGACGAACCGTCCTCGCCGCCCTGCTCGCCTTCGCGTGTTCCGGGCTCGTCCGCGGCGCCGATCCCGCGAAGAGCGCGGCGCCCGCGGGCGTCGATGCGCTCTATCCCGACCTCGAAGCCCTCTACACCGATCTCCACCAGAACCCGGAGCTCTCCTTCCACGAGGTGAAGACCTCGGCGAAGCTCGCCGAGCGCCTGCGCGCGCTCGGATACGAGGTCACGACCGGCCTCGGCAAGACCGGCGTGGCCGCGGTGATGAAGAACGGGAAGGGGCCGACGGTCCTCGTGCGCGCCGACATGGACGCCCTGCCGGTCGAGGAGAAGACCGGTCTCCCCTACGCGAGCAAGGCGACGGGCACGAACGAGAACGGCGAGACGGTCTCGGTCATGCACGCCTGCGGCCACGACGTCCACATGACGTCGTTGATCGGCGCCGCGACGCTCCTCGCGAAGAGCCGGGACCGCTGGAGAGGGACGCTCCTCCTCGTCGCGCAGCCGGCGGAGGAAGGAGGCGGGGGCGCCGCCGCGATGATCCGGGACGGCCTCTTCGAGCGCGCGGCGAAGCCCGATTTCGCCGTCGCCCTCCACGACAGCGCGACGCTGCCGGCGGGCCAGATCGGCTTGACGTCCGGTTTCGCGCTCGCCAACTCCGACCGCGTGGACATCACGATCCACGGCCGGGGCGGGCACGGCTCGGCCCCCCAGACGACGGTCGATCCGATCGTCATCGCGGCGCGCACGGTGCTGGCGCTCCAGACGATCGTCTCGCGCGAGAACAACCCGCAGGACCCGGCGGTCGTCACGGTCGGCTCGATCCACGGCGGGACGCGCAACAACATCATCCCGGACGAGGTGAAGCTCGAGCTCACGGTGCGCTCCTACAAGCCGGACGTGCGCGATCGCCTGCTCGCGGCGATCGCCCGCATCGCCAGGGCGGAGGCGGCCGCGGCCGCGGCGCCGAAGGAGCCGACCGTCACTTTCTCGGAAGGCGGCTACAAGGCCACCTACAACGATCCCGAGCTCTCGAAACGGCTGACCGCCGCCTTCTCGGCCGCCTTCGGCGCCGACCGGGTGACGCAGACTCCCCCCGTCATGGGATCGGAAGACTTCGGCGACTTCGGCCGCGCGGCCTCCTGCCCCTCGGTCATGTTCTGGGTCGGGGGCGTGGAGCGGTCCAAGTACGCCGCGGCGCAGGGGGACATGACCCGGCTCCCGTCCCTCCACTCCTCCCTCTGGGCGCCGGATCGCGAGCCGACGTTGAAGGCGGGCGCGGCCGGGCTCACGGTGGCGGCGCTCGAGTTTTTGGGGAAGCCCTGACGGCGGAAGTGCCTTAGGATTTCGCCATGGCGACCGTTCGTCCGCTCCGCCGATCGCGCGCCGCCGGGGCTCGACCGCGGCCGGGGGCGCAGCCCTTCACGGAGGCGGCTGCCCTCTACGGCATCCCCAACTGGGGGAAGGGATTCTTCGCGGTCTCGGAGGACGGCGACCTGCTGGTGCGTCCCACCCGCGAGGCGTCCCGCAGCGTCTCGCTCAAGGAGATCGTGGACGAGGTGGCGCAGCGAGGCATCACGACCCCCATCGTGATCCGCTTCTCGCAGATCCTCCAGCGCGCCGTCGCCAACTTGAATGATGCGTTCGGCCGCGCCATCCACGAATACGGATACGGGAACGTCTTCCGCGGCGTCTTCCCGATCAAGGTCAATCAGAAACGCGTCGTCGTCGAGCACATCATCGAGGCAGGCCGACCCTATGGGTACGGCCTCGAGGCGGGCTCGAAACCGGAGCTCCTCGCCGCGATCGCGGCAGACCTTCATCCCGAGAGCCTGATCACCTGCAACGGCTACAAGGACGACACCTTCATCCGCATGGCCTTGAACGCCGTGCGCATGAAGAAGAAGGTCGTGCTGATCCTGGAGAAGGTCTCCGAGCTCGAGCGCATTCTCACGGTGGCGAAGCTGCGCGGGGTCCGACCGCTCCTCGGAATGCGCGCGAAGCTCTACGCGCGCGGCTCCGGCAAGTGGGCGAAATCCGGCGGGGAATCGGCCAAGTTCGGCCTGACGACGCCCGAGATGCTCGAGGCGGTCAAGATTCTGAAATCCAAGCGAATGCTCGACTGCCTGGTCATGCTCCACTTCCACATCGGCTCTCAAATCACCGACATCCGAAAGATCAAGGAAGCGATCCGGGAGGCGGGCCGCGTCTACGCGAAGCTGCGGGCGCTCGGCGTGCCGATCCAGTACTTGAACCTCGGGGGCGGGCTCGGCGTCGACTACGACGGCTCCAAGACCGCGTTCGACTCCTCCATCAACTACTCCGTGCAGGAGTATGCCAACGACGTCGTCTACTCGGTCCAGCAGATCTGCGAGGAGGAGAAGGTGCCGCCGCCGATCCTGGTCACCGAGTCGGGGCGCGCGGTCACGGCCTACCATTCGGTCTTCGTGACGAACGTTCTCGACGTGGCCGACCGCATCGATCAGGGGCGGCGCGTCGCCGTCCACGCGAACGATCCGACGGTGCTCCAGGAGCTCGGCTCGATCTACGAGACGGTCAACGCCAAGAACCTGCGGGAGAGCTACCACGACGCCATCCAGTACAAGGAGGAGCTCTTCACGCTCTTCAACCTCGGCCACCTCTCACTCGAGGACCGCTCGAAGGGGGAGATCCTCTTCTGGCAGATCTGCGAAAAGATCCACAAGGACTTGAAGACCTTGAAGGAGATCCCGGAGGAGTTCGACGACATGGAGACGATGCTCTCCGACAAGTACGTCTTGAACTTCTCGGTCTTCCAGTCCCTGCCCGACGTCTGGGCCATCGACCAGCTCTTCCCGATCCTCCCGATCCACCGATTGAACGAGCGCCCGTCCGAGTTCGGCACGCTCGCCGACATCACCTGCGACTCGGACGGGAAGATCGAGAAGTTCATCGACCTGCGCGACATCAAGGAGACCCTGCCCCTCCACGCGCTGCGAAACAGCGAGCCTTACTACATTGGCGTCTGCCTGATGGGGGCGTACCAGGACGTGCTGGGCGATCTGCACAACCTCTTCGGCGAGGCGCACGAGGTGCTGGTCACGGTGGACGAAGAGGGGAAGGCGCGCATCGACGACGTCCTGCCGGGCGAGTCCTGCGAGCGTGTGCTCGGCTACATGAACTACGACCGGTCCGAGATGCTCGACTCGATCGGCCGGCAGCTCGCCCGGGTCTCGGGGCGCCCGCTGAAGAAGGACGAGGCGGCTGCGATTTACCGCGAGTTCGAGGGCGTCTTCCCGAAGTACACGTACCTCGAGCGATAGGGCGAGCCCTCAGTACAGGAAATATTTCCGGGACCGCATTTCGAAGGCCCGCAAGGCCCCTTGCCATGAGGCGGCGATCCGGTCGGCCGTCGCTCCGTTTTCGAGGAGTTCGAGAGCCGTTCGGTTTGCGAGGAGCACTCCGAGCTTCGAGCGATCCCAGTCGGCGGGATGGAGATCCCGGAGCGCCACCGCGATCTCGATTCCGAGAGACACCGGCCGCAGCCGCTCGCGGTCGGTGACCGTCAACCGCACGCCGCCGCACCGCTCGCCGGCGAAAGTCGAGGAAGACAGCGTAAAGCGGGCCGGCGTGAAACGGACGCCCGGGATCCGCCGGGCCGAGAGGACGCGGGCGAGCCGGGCCCCGGCGCTCGCAACTTCATACGTTCTTCATATAGATTTCGCCCGTTCAACCCGGCCCTTTGAAAGCGTCGCGGCCCATCCGGGTCTAAGGAGGAAGAGGAGGAGCATCGATGATCAGAACCTTGCGCCGGTTCCCGCCGTTTTCTCTCGCACTCGCGGCTGCAGCGACGCTCGTCGCCAGCACCGCTCTCTTCGCTCAGACCGATGTCACGACCGCACGCATCTCCGGCACGGTCCGGGCGGCGAGCGACCGCACCGTGCTGCCCGGGGTCACGATCACGGCCGTGAATCAGGATACGGGCCTCTCCCGGACCGCTTTCAGCGACCGCGACGGCTTCTACCAGATGATCAATCTGCCGAGCGGCCGCTACACGATCACCGCGTCGGTCCCGGGCTTCCGGGCCGGCGTCGCGGAGAACGTCCGGCTCGACCTCGGCACGAGCCCGTCGATCGACTTCTCGCTGCAGGTCGAGGGGGTGACCGCTTCGGTCTCGGTCACGGCCGACATCCCGACCGTCGAAGTGACGAACACGGCCGTCGCGACGACCATGCAGACCGAGCAGGTCAAGAACCTTCCCTTGAACGGCCGCAACTTCACCCAGCTCGTCAACCTGACTCCCGAGTCGAAGACGGAGTCGCAGCGCGGATACCTCCAGATCTCGGGCGAGCGCGGCATCAACAGCAACGTCACGGTGGACGGCTCCGACTACAACGACGCCTTCTTCGGCGGGCCCGTCGGGTCGGCCGAGGGGCGCGCGCCCCTCTCCCTCTCGGAGGAGTCGATCAAGGAATTCAGCGTCATCACCAACGGCGCCTCGGTCGAGTTCGGCCGATCGGGCGGCGGGTTCGTCAACGTCATCACCAAGAGCGGAACGAACGCCTTCCACGGGTCCGGATTCTTCTACTGGCAGCCGCAGGAGCTCGTGGCCAACTTTGCCAACGGACAGGAACCGGCGGAGCAGGACAAGAAGCAGTACGGCGGCTCCTTCGGCGGCCCGGTGGTCAAGGACCAGCTCTTCTTCTTCGCCTCCTACGACGGCCAGAAGCAGCACGTCGCGCAGACCATCAACCCGACGGTCTTGAACCAGGACATCTTCGACGCGTACCCGGTGCTCGCGAGCCCCGACCAGTACGTCCAGAGCCGCGACGGGTGGGTGCTCTTCGGCCGGGCCGACTGGCAGATCACCGGATCGAACCACCTCATGGGCCGCGCCAACTACGCCAAGTACGACGGCGAGAACGGCACCAACAGCTCGCCGAACGACACGATCCAGCACAACGGCATCGAGGGAATGAAGTCGCTCTCGGCCGTCGGGACCTGGTCGGGCATCTTCGGCCCGACCGCTTTGAACGACATGACGTTCAACTACAAGACGGAGGACATCCCGCGAGCGGACAAGAGCCTCGATCTCCCCGAGATCCAGGTCGGCACGGCGCGCTACGGCGAGGTAAGCTTCCTGCCGATCGTCTCGACGGCGAAGCGCTACCAGATCGCCGACACCTTCAGCTATCTTCTCTCGAACCACGTGCTCAAGGGGGGCGTCGATTACAACGACACCTCGATCGACCAGATCTTCAAGGGGAACTGGCGGGGCGTGTTCGTCTTCAACAACAACGCCGACCTCCTCGCCGGGAGATACTTCCAGTACCGGCAGTTCGGCGGCGTGGGCGGCCTGACGGCGGACGAGGCCGGGACCGCTTCGTTCAGCCAGAAGGAATTCGCCGGGTTCGTCCAGGACCAGTGGTTCGTCACGCCGCGGCTGACCGTCACAGCCGGCCTGCGCTACGAGTACCTGAACAACCCGAACGACCCGATCCTGAATCCGAGCGCCCCCAACGCCAACGGGTCGTTCCCGCTGAACGGCCAGATCCCGGACGCCAAGAATCAGTGGTCGCCGCGGCTGGCCGTCTCCTGGTCGCCGGACGCGAAGACCGCGGTGCGCCTGGCGATGGGGCGTTACTGGAGCCGCACCCCCGGCATCCTCTTCGCGCAGCTCTTCACGGCCAACGGCCTGCGGGGCGTCCAGTACACGAGCCGGACCAACACGGAGGGCAAGGACCCGACGGACCCCAACTGCAAGCTCGCCAACGGAAGCTCCTGCTACGACCCGCTGGCTCCGCCCTGGGGCTCGCTCTGGGTTCCGGAAGGCGTCGAGCGGATCGACCTCTCGGGCATCCCGGCGGGCGCCGCGGGGCTGCCGGTCTTCGACATCGACCCGAACTACAAGAATCCCCACGACGACCGGATCACGTTCGGGTTCGAGCGCGAGGTCCTGCCGGAGATCGTCGTCGCGCTCGACGGGACGTACTCGAAGGGCTACAACCTCGAGCGCCTGCTCGACGCCAACCGGGTCTACGACGGCACGATCTCGGCCAACGGCGTGCCCCACTACAGCTCGGCGCGGCCCAATTCCTTCTATTCGACGATCACGCAGTACGTCTCCGACGGTTACTCCCGCTACTACGCGGTCGCGCTCTCGATCAACAAGCGCTTCTCGCGGAATTTCAGCGCGAACGCCTCGGTGACCTACTCGAAGGACCGCGACAGCGACTCGAACGAGCGGAACTTCTCGGGTATTCAGGCGGAGGACTTCAACGACCTCGGGACGAGCTGGGCCTGGGCGGACCGCGATCAGCGCTGGCGCGCTTCGACCAATGCGGTGTGGCAGACGCCCTGGTGGGGCATCGGGCTCTCCGGCTCACTGCGGTTTACGACGGGCCTGCCCTACACGCCGCGCACGAACTTCGACTTCAACAACGACGGGCAGAGCGGGACGGACCGGCCGACGCTCGGATGCACGGCGGTCGGCTCGACCGGCATCGACTGCTCCACCGGCGACCACCTCGGGCGCAACAGCTTCCGCCAGCCGAGCTTCTACTCGCTCGACCTCCGGTTCCAGAAGGCGTTCCACATCGGACCGGGCGACCTCTCCTTCGCGATGGACTGCTTCAACTGCACCAACACGGGAAACAAGTTCGTGAGCCAGACGACGTTCGGGCGGGTTCCCCGGCGGGATCCCGACGGGCCGATCATCGAGACGCCCAACGCCGGTTTCGACGTTGCGAACAACCCGGGCACGCCGCGAACCCTGCAGGTCTCCGCGCGGTTCGACTTCTAGAGACGGCCTTCTCGAACAGGGGCGGGGTTCTGACTACCCCGCCCCTTTCTTTTCCGCGCGGAAGCGGTCGGCCTCGGCGGGCCGCCCCCACGCTTCGTAGAGCCGCACGAGGCGCGCCGCGGACTCGCGGCTCTTCGAGCTGCCGGCCCCGAAGCGCGCGCGCAGGAGGCGGTCGCTCGGGACGAGCAGGGCTTCCGCCTCCGCGTACCGCCCCTCGGCGGTCAGGCACTCTCCGAGCAGGCTCTCGCCGCTCGCGAGCAGCCAGTGCTCCGGCGGAAGCGTGCGGCGCCGCAGCGCGAGGCTCTCGCGCAGCATCGTCTCCGCGCCCGCCGCGTCGCCGCGGGAGAGCCGGCATCGTCCGATGACCTGGAGCGAGCTCGCGACCATGGGGTGCTCGTCGGGTAGCGTCTCGCCGCGATACCGGAGGGCCTCCCCCGCCACCTCCTCCGCGCGCCGGCAGTCCCCTTTCTCCATCAGCATGAACGCGTAGTTGTAGAGCGGCCACGTGACGTCGGGATGGCTCGGCCCGAAGAGGTCGCGGCGCATCGCGATCGCCTGCCGGTACAGGGCCTCGGCCTCGGCAGCGTCGCGCTGGGTGTCCCAGACCGCCGAAGCCAGCGTCGAAAGCGCTTCGGCGACGTCCGGGTGCGGCCCGGGATGCGCGCTCCGCGCCACCGCCAGCGCCTCGCGGTGGAGCCCGAGCGCCGTCGCGGAGTCGCCTCGGGTTCCGATCGTGACGGCGAGGTCGTTCAAGGCCTCCGCGAGCTCGGCGCCGGGCGGGACCCGTCCGCGCAGGATCTCGATCGCCCGCCGCTCGGCCGCCTCCGCGCCGTCGAGCCGTCCCTCGGCCTGGAGGACGCTCCCCAGCCGATTCCAGGCGGAGGCGACCCTCGGGTCGCGTTCCCCGTGCCGGCGGCGGAGGATCGCGAGTGCCTCGCGGGCCGGCGCCTCCGCGGCCGCCGCGTCGCCCCGGCTCGTCCGCAGGGACGCGAGCGCGAGGAGGCAGTCGGCCGTCTCGTCGCTCTCCGGTCCGAGGGCCGCGCGCGCGAGCTCGAGCGCCCGCTGCAGGTGCGCCTCGGCCGGCTCGTAGAGCGCGAGGCCCGCGTACGTCTCGCCGATCGTCCGGCGCACGCCGGACTCGACCTCCGGCTGGCCGGCGAGTTCGGTCTCGATCCGTCGGGAGGCGCGATCGAGCACCTCCTTGACGGTGACCCGGCTCCCGTCCCGCCAGGGACTGGCGGCTCCGAGGATCGTCTGAAGAAACGCGTTGATCCGCTCGGCCTTGGCCGCTTCGAGGCGGGCGGTCTTCGCGGCCTCGAGCGAGAGATACAGCCCGCCGACGAGCGACAGCGCGACGAGCGCCGCCGCCGCCGCGCCCGCGCGATGTCGCCGGACGAAGCGCGCCGCGCGATAGGAGACCGTGGCCCGCCGCGCGGTGACCGGCGCTCCCTCGAGATACCGGCCGACGTCGCCGGAGAATTGATCGGCCGATCCGTAGCGGCGCTCCGGTTCCTTGCGGAGCGCCTTCAGGACGATGTTGTCGAGGTCCCCGCGCAGGCGGCGCTTCAAACGGGCGGGCGGGAGAGCCGGCCCGCGCCGGTCCGACGGGCCTTCGGCCACGCGCCCGGCCGCCGTGCTCGGGCGCCGCGGCTCCTGCTCGCAGACGACGCGCTCGATGTCGCTCGGCCGGTCGCTCTCGAATCGGTACGGGTGCTCTCCCGTGAGGAGCCGGAAGAGCAGGATCCCCAGGGAGTAGACGTCGCTCGCGGTCGTGATCGGCTCTCCCCGCACCTGCTCGGGGCTCGCGTACTGCGGGGTCATCACCCGCTCGAAGGTGCGCGTCAGCCCGCCCTTCTCCTCCCCTTCCCCCGGCAGCAGCCGCGCGATCCCGAAATCGAGGAGCTTCGCCTGCCCGTCGGCCGTGACGAGGATGTTCGAAGGCTTCAGGTCGCGGTGCACGACGAGGTTGCGATGGGCGTGCTGGACGGCGTCGCACACGTCGCGGAACAGGCGCAACCGCTCCTCGATCGAGAGATTCCGCGCGTCGCAGTACTCGTCGATCGGCGCGCCCTCGACGTGCTCCATGACGAAATAGGGCACGCCGTCCTCGGTCGTTCCGCCGTCGAGCAGGCGCGCGATGTGGGGATGGGAGAGGTTGGCGAGGGTCTGGCGCTCCTGACGAAACCGCTTCCGCGCCGCATCCGAGAAGACCCCCGGCCGCACGAGCTTGACCGCCACGCGCTCTTCGAATTCCCGGTCGGCGCGCCGGGCCAGGTAGACCGACCCCATGCCGCCGCGCCCGATCCGCGCGAGGAGCTCGTAGGCTCCCACACGGCGGCCGACGAGATCGGCGTCGTCGGAGGACTCGATGAGGCTTCGCCCCTCGCCGGCGACGATCTCCTCGAGGAACTCGCCCTGCCGTTCGTGGGCCTCGAGCAGGGCCCGGACCTCGATGACGACGCCGGGGTCGTCCGGCGACGATTCGGCGAGGAAAGCGGCGCGATCCTCGGGCGGGCGGGCGAGGGCCCCGCCGAAGATCTCCTTGACCCGGCGCCAGCGCTCAGGAGAGCCCGACGCCGGCACCGCTCAACTCCCGGAAGAGCCACGCGCGCGCCATCGCGGCGTCTCGCTTGATCGTCGTCGGAGAGACTCCGAGCGCCTCGCCCGCCTCTTCGACGGTCAGCCCGGCCAGGAATCGCAGCTCGACGACACGCACGAGCTGCTCGTCCTGCGAAGCGAGCTTCGTCAGCGCTTCGTCCAGAACGAGGATGTCGAAGGACGACTCGGGCGTCTCCGCCACGCTCTCGGAAAGCGTCACCTTCGCGAGGCCGCCGCCCCGCTTCGAGGCCCGCCGCGCGCGCGCGTGGTCGACGAGGATCCGCCGCATGACCTGCCCCGCGAGCGCCAGGAACTGGGGCCGGTTCTCGACCGAGAGCCCGTGCACGCGCGCGAGCTGGAGATACGCCTCGTGAACCAGGGCGGTCGTCTGGAGGGTGTGGTCCCGGCGTTCGCCGCTCATCGCGCGCGCCGCGACGCGCCGGAGCTCCTGGTAGATCTCCGGCATCAGAACGTCCAGACGCGCGCGCGCCCCGCTCCCGCCCGCCGATCCTGCTGGAGGCTGGTCGATTCCCAAGAGCTTTTTCTCTTCGCCGGCGGTCGGGAAAATATCGCGTCCTCAGGGACTTGCCAACGACACCAATGTGCCGGGGCGCCCGCTGGTCCGCCGGGGCCGCCTTTTCCGCTTACTCGGTCAGAGGGGACCGAGGAGGGACCGCCCATGTCCGACCGAACCCGAGCCGCAACGCTCCTGACGGCCGCAATCCCGTGCATTCTGCTCGGCGGTCCCGCGGCTCGCGCCGGGGAGCCCGGAGCCTTCCGGGCTCGCCCGGCCGTGGCCGAGACGACGGGCGCGCTCGACCCCGGGGTCGAGGCCGTCAGCCTCGCCTCCGCGGACTTCGACGGCGACGGCGTCCCGGACGCGGTGGCCGGCTTCGCCGGCGGCGGCGGAGGGATCCTGCGCGTCTCCCGCGGCAACGCCGACGCCCTCTACCCGAACGCCCCCGAGGCCGCGCAGCGCCGGGCGGAGAGGATCTCGAGCGACGCCCCGTTTTTCACGACGCACGACGAGCTCGCCCTTCCCGAGCGGCCGGACTTCCTCCTCGCCGGCGACTTCGACGCGGACGGCCGCGAGGACCTGATCGCCGCATCGCGCGGAAGCATGACTCTCTGGTTTCTCGCGGGAAACGGGCGCGGGGGTTTTGCCGCGCCCGCGCAAGTGGCGCTCCCCGCTCCCCTCACGTCGCTCGCTTGCGGGGAGATCGGGCGCCCCGACGGGCTCCCGGACCTGATCGCGGCGGTCGGCGAAAGCGACTCGGCGGCGCTCGTCTTTCAAGGGCCCGCGGGGGCCGCTCGCGCGATGCCGTGGCGCGTTCCGATATCGGGCCGGATCTCGGGAGTCGCGGCCGGCGACATCGACGAAGACGGCTACGGCGATGTCGTGATGGCGACGGACACGGAGCTCTTGTCCGTATCGGGGCGGTCCCGCGCGCCGCGGCTCGCGGCGGTTCGCGCCCTGCTCGACGAGCCGGCCGCGGCGATCGCGGTCGGCCGCTTCGGAGGCGAGGGCCGGCCCCGGATCCGCCTGGCCGGTCCTTCCGGCCTGCGCCTCCTCGACCGGGAGCCGGCGGAAGGCGGCGGCGGCGAAGCCTGGAAGTCGGCCGACGTCGAGCGGCCGAAGGGCGCGCGGCTCGCGCCGGCGGCGCGGCTCGCCGCGGACGAGGCGGGGGTGCCCGAACTCGAGCTCTCGCGCTTCGACGCGGCCGCGGCGATCGCCATGAGGGTCGGGCCGCACGCGGCGAAGGGTCTCCTGACGCTCCGCTCGAACGGCGCGCTCTCGGTCCTGGCGCCCGCCGCCGGCGCCACGATGGTCGTGAACACGAGCGACATGACGAATCTCCGGGACGACGTCCTGACGTTGAAGGAGGCCGTCTTCCTCGCCAACGGAACTCTGGCCTACGACACCCTGACCGCCGGAGAGAAGGCGCAGGTGTCGGGCACGCCGGCCACGCCCGGATTCGACGCGATCGTCTTCGACATCCCGGGCAGCGGCGTGCCCGTGCTCCTCGAAGCCGTGCCGCAGGCCACGGAGCCCATCTCGATCGACGGCACGACGCAGGCGGGCGGATTCGTGCAGATCACGCCGCCCGGCTCCTCGAGCGCCCCCGTGGTCTCGCTCAAGGGAGGAAGCTCGCTCGTCCGCGGCCTCGTCCTCGGCGGAAACGGCAGCGGCGGGATCCTCGTCGATTCGAGCGACAATGTCATCGAGGGAAACCGGATCGGCATCGACCCCTCCGGCAACACCGCCGCCGGCACGATCTCGGTCGCCGGCGTGCGCGTCCAGTCCGGCACCGGCAACCGGATCGGAGGCACGACGGCCGCCGCGCGCAACGTGATCTCCGGCATCCAGGGCTACGGCATCTATGCCTACGGCGGATCCGGTCTCTCGATCCTGGGAAACTTCATCGGAACGAACGCCGCCGGCACGGCCGCGGTCGCCAACACGAGTTACGGAATCGTCATCTCCGCTCCGGCGAACGGCACGACGATCGGCGGCGCGTCGGCCGGCGGCCGCAATCTCGTGTCCGGCAACAACGGCGACGGCATCCGTATCGACACGACGGGCAACGTCGTCGCGGGCAATCGCGTCGGCACCGACGTCACCGGCACGCTGCCGATCCCCAACAAGTCCAGCGGTATCCACTCCTACTTCAACATCGGCCCGAACACCATCGGGGGCACGACGGCCGGCGCGGGCAATCTCGTTTCCGGCAACACCCAGGACGGAATCCAGCTCGACAACAACACGACGGCCGACATCGTCGTCCAGGGAAACCGGGTCGGGACCAACGCGACAGGCACCGCCGCGGTCCCGAACGGCGCCAACGGCATCCATCTGATCGGCATTTCGGGCACGACGATCGGGGGTGCCGGCGCGGCCGCGCGCAACCTCGTCTCGGGCAACGACGCCGAGGGCATCTTCTTCGACCGATTCGTCAACATCATGTCCCAGGAGAACGTGGTGAGGGGGAACTTCATCGGGACCGACGCCACGGGCACGCTCCCGATCCCGAACGTCGCCAACGGGATCAACTTGACCTACGCCGAGGGCAACGTCATCGGCGGCGCCGCCGCGGGCGAGGGCAACGTCATCTCCGGCAACAACGCGAACGGGATCCTGATTTCGCGCCTCTCCCCCGTGGCGCACCCGGACGTGATCCGCGGCAATCTCATCGGATCCAATGTCTTCGGGACGGGACCGCTCGGCAATCAGGGAGCCGGGGTCTTCTTCCACACCAACACTTCGGGCCACACGGTCGGCGGAGAGACGGCGTCCGAACAGAACACGATCGCCTTCAACGTCGGGGCCGGCATGGCGTCGGACTACAGCCTCGGCCTGCACCCCGCTCCGAACCGGATCTTTCGCAACGGAGGCCTCGGGCTCGATCTCCTGGACGACGGTGTCACGCCGAACGGCTCCGGGCGCCAGGACAACTTCCCCGTCCTGACCGGCGCCACGGCGGCCGCCTCGGGAACGACCGTCACGGGGACGCTGTCGAGCGCCGCGAGCAAGACCTTCGATCTGTACTTCTATTCGAACGCCGCCTGCGACGCGTCGGGCTACGGCGAGGGCGAGGCCTACGTCGGCAAGACGAGCGTGACCACGAACGCGTCGGGCCAGGCGACCTTTTCCAAGCTGATCACGCCGACGGTCCCGGGAGGCCGGTACATTACCGCCTACGCGGTGCTCCCCGCAGGCGCGTACCCGGATGTCACGTCCGAGTTCTCCTTCTGCCGGCAGGTGACGGGAAGCCCGGCGCCGCCGGCGAGCGTGCCGTTGTCGCTCGCCGTCGTCGCGCCTTCGAGCGCGGGCAACACGGCGCAGGCGACACTCCGCATCTCAGGCGCGGGCATCCGCGACGGCGCGACGGCGAAACTGACGCGCGCCGGCTCGCCGGATCTCGACGCGTTCTTCCCTCTGGCGGACCCCGCGGGGGGGAGCCTCCGGGCGACGTTCGACCTCGCGGGGGTAGCCCCGGGGTCCTGGAACGTCGTCGTCACGAATCCCGACGCGACCACGGCGACGCTCGCCGCGGCCTTCGAAGTCCGAGCGGGAACCGGCCCGAGGATCTGGGCGCAGGTCGTCGGACCCAAGAAATTCCGAGTCCTGCGCAAGGCGACGTTCCATCTCGTCTACGGAAATCGAGGGGATGCCGATGCCATCGCCACGCCGATCTGGCTCGCCGGCATCCCCGGAGACGTCACGATCGAAATCGTGACGGAGATCCCGCCGCCGCCGGACGTGCCGGGGATCCCCCATCGCGACTTGAGCCTGGTCCAGAGAGTCATCACGGCCGACGACGGGACGCAGATCCTGCCGCTCTTCCTTCCGATCGTCTTCCCCGGAGAGAGCCGCGTCTTCACCTTCACTCTGACCGTGCCGGCCAGTCAGAGCTTCGACCTCGTGGTCGGGATGCAGCAGCCCATGTTCGGCGGAACGCAGGCGCAGGCGGTCACGCTCGCGGCCGACGACCGCGACGACGGCCCGATCACCGACGGCGCCGGGAAGGTCGTCCAGGATCCGACGCCCTACTGGCTCAACTGCGCGAAGGACTTCATCGGGTTGATCCCGGGCCTCGGTGCCATCACCGACTGCGTCATGGGCGGAGTCAACTATTTTGCGAACCTCGCGAATGTCGCCATGAGCGGGAGTCTCACCACATTCGGCGGCATGCTGAGCATGGCCGAGGCCATGTACAACTTCGTCGCCGCCTGCCTCCCGCTGGCCTTTCCGGAAGCCGAGCTCTTCCGAGATATCGTGACGCTCGTCCGGCAGGTCTTCGGCGGAGGACAGGCTTTGCGCGATTGCTCGAACGCCATCGCGCTCACGATGCATCTCGACGCGGTCACCTCCACCGATCCGAACTTCAAGGCGGGCCCCCCCGGCGCGGGAGCGGCGCGCTATGTCCATCCGGCGGATCCCGCGGCCTATGCGGTCTTCTTCCAGAACGTCGAGACGGCGACGGCGCCGGCCCAGACTGTCGTCGTCACCGACCAGCTCGACCCGGCCGTCTTCGATCTCGCTTCCTTCGCATTCGGGCCCACGGTCGTCGGCGCCAAGGACACCGAGGCCCCGCCGGCGGGCGTTTCGTCCTACACGAGAGACCTCGATCTGAGGCCGGATGTCGACGCGATCGTGCGCGTGACCGGCGAGGTCGATCGCACGACCGGTCTCGCCCGCTGGACCTTCCACTCGCTCGATCCGGCGACCGGTCAGGAGGAGACCGACCCCGCCGGCGGCTTCCTGCCGCCCGACACGAATCCGCCGAAGGGCGAAGGCGCCGTCCTCTTCTTCGTCCGGCCGAAGGAGAGTCTCGCGAGCGGCGCCACCTTCTCCAACTCCGCCTCGATCGTGTTCGACCAGAACCCGGCCATCGTCACGCCGACCTGGACGAACACGGTGGACAAGACGCCTCCGACGAGCCACGTCGTTTCGGCCGTGCCGAAGTCCTGCGCGAACTTCGAGGTGACGTGGACCGGCTCCGACGCCCACTCGGGCATCCGCGACTACACGCTATACGTTTCGGGAAACGGCGGCGCCTACGTTCCGTACATCCTGCGGACGACCCAGACGAGCCTGACGTTCCCGGGGCACGCGGGCAGCACGTACGACTTCTACACCGTCGCGAGCGACGCCGCCGGCAACGAGGAGCCCCCGCCGTCGGCGCCCGACGTCACCGCCACGGCCCCCGCGGGCGGACAGTGCTTTTACTCCGTGGTCCCCTGCCGGCTCATGGACACGCGCTGGATCGCCGGGGGCAATGGGGGGCCGTTTCTCCAGCCTTCCTCGCTCGATCGCTCCTTCGAGATCGCGACGCGCTGCCGGATCCCCGACTCCGCCCGCGCCGTCTCGGCCAACGTCACGGTGACCGGCGCGACGGCGCCCGGGCATCTGCGCCTCTATCCGTCCGGCACGTCGAGGCCGGCGATCTCGACGATCAACTACAGGGCGGGACAGACGCGGGCCAATAGCGTCGTGCTGCCGCTCGGCGAGGGCGGGAAGCTCGACGTCTTCTGCGGCCAGGCGACCGGGTCCGTCCACCTGATCGTGGACGTGAACGGCTACTTCCAGTAGGAACTGGTGATTGGTGATTGAAGATTGGTGATTGAAGATTCCCAATCACCAATCACAAGTTCTCAACGAGAGGTTCCAAACGAGGGCTTTCATCTTGTCGGAAGCTCTGCCAGGGCCTTCTTTCGAGCCGCTTCGAACTCGTCGCCGGTGTTCCAGGCCGGCAATGCATCGAGGTTCGCGACCTTCAGGCCCAGGTAGAAGTCGAGCTGGACGTCCTCGACCGCGCCGGAGAGGTCCCAGTCCGCGTGGAACTCGTCGGAGGGCTGGTGGTAGTGAGTCGCCTCCCACTTCTCGATCTGTTCCCGGCCCCACCCGGCGGGCCGGCCGACGAAGTCGGTCCCCTCGGAGAAATAGGCCGCCGGCACGCCCGCGCGCGCCAGGTTGAACTGGTCGGAGCGATAGAAGGAGCCGCGGTCCGGAAACTGATCGGGCACGACGACGCGCCCCTGCATCCGCGCGAGCTGCGCGATCAGCGAATCGAGATTCGACTTGCCGTAGCCGATCAGCGTCAGGTCGCGGGTGCGTCCGAAGATGTTGATCCCGTCGATGTTGATGTTCGCCGCGATGCGCCCGGCCGGCAGCGGCGGGTACTTCGCGAGGTACTCGGAGCCGAGGAGACCCTGCTCCTCCGCGGTCACCGAGGCGAAGTAGATCGTCCGGCGGGGCGCCTTCGGCAGCGCCGCGTAGGCCTGCGCGATCGCGAGCAGCGCCGCCACGCCGGAGGCGTTGTCCACCGCTCCGTTGCAGATCGCGTCGTTCGCCCGGCCGGACCCCGGACTTGATCCCCAGGTGGTCGTGGTGCGCCGTGTAGAGGACGGCCTCGCCCGCGACCGCCGGGTCGGAGCCCCGGAGCTTCCCGATGACGTTGCCGCTCTCGACCTGGCGGATCTCGCTCGAGATCGCGAGGGAGACGCGCACGCCGAGCGGCACCGGGCGAAACGAACGCGACTCCGCGGAGGCGCGCAGGCGGTCGAGGTCCTGGCCCGCCGAGGACGGCGATCTTCCTGGCCGCCTCCTCCGTCGCCCATCCCTTGATCTGCACCCGCGGCTCCCCCTCGTAGGGCAGCTCGTACTTCGAGCCGGACCAGGAGGTCTGGACGACCTGCCAGGGATAGCCGGCGGACGGAGTGGTGTGGATCACGATCGCGCCGGCGGCTCCCTGCTTCGCCGCGATCTCGTACTTGTAGTCCCATCGCCCGTAGCGAAGCCGCGTCTTCCCCGCGAAGAGCTTCGGGTCGCTCTCCGGGTCGTTGTTCATCATGAGGAGGACCTTGCCCTTGAGATCCGCGCCCTTGTAGTCGTCCCACTGGAACTCCGGCGCGACGATCCCGTAGCCCACGAAGACGAGCTCGGCGTCGTCGAGCCGCGCTTCCGGCTTGGCCGAGCCGGGGAAGGCGACGAAGTCGGCGACTCTCTGGAGCGCGACGCTCTTTCCGCCGCCCGAGATCGTCATCGTCTCGGGCACGGCCGGGGTGATCGAGACGAGCGGCACTCTCTGGATCCAGCCCCCTTCGGGCGCGGCCGGCTCGAAGCCCATCCCCGCGAGCTCGGTCGCGACGTACTCCAAGGCGAGGCGGTCGCCGCGCGTCGCCGGAGCGCGCCCTTCGAGGAGGTCGGAAGCGAGGAACTCGATGTGGGACGAGAGCCGGCGCGCCGTGATCTCGGCCGCGGCCTTCTTTTCGTCGGGCGTCACGAGGTCGGGCGGGGGCGCGGCGGGGCCCGCGAACAACGCGGAGAGCGCCAGGGCGGCGGCGGCGAAGTGCATGGTTCGGTACTCCTCGAAGGTTCGACGCCGGGGCGTCAGGGGACGGACGGCTTCGCGGGCGGCTCCTTAGGCATCGGCTTGCGCGGGAGCATCTCCGGCCGCGCGGCGGCCTGCCAGACGAAGCTCGCGAGCACGACGGCGGCCTGCATCAGGTCGTCGCGTTGGAGGCGCTCGAAGCTGTCGAGATTCGTGTGATGCGTGCGCGTCTCGTACTCGACCTCGTCCTGGATGAATTGGAAGGCGGGCAGGCCCACGCCGTCGAAGGACTCGTGGTCCGTGCCGGTCGTATCGTTCATGGTCACCGTCGTCACGCCGAGGTCCTTCAGCGGCGCGATCCAGCTCTCGAAGATGGGAACGATCGCCGCGTTCTCCTCCGTGTAGATGCCCCGGATCTTACCGGTGCCGTTGTCCATGTTGAAGTAGCCGGAGAGCCGGGCGTGCTCGGGCTTGACCGTGATCGGCCAGGTCGGCTTCTGAAGATAGTCCGGCAGCTTCTTCTGCTCCGGATCGGTCACGTCGGGGCGGGTCGCGAAGTGCTCCGCGACGTAGGCCTTCGAGCCGTAGAGTCCCTGCTCCTCGCCGCTCCAGAGCGCGACGCGGATCGTGCGGCGCGGGGCGACCCCGAGCGACTTCAGGATGCGGGCCGCCTCCATCGCGACGACGGACCCGGCGCCGTTGTCGGTCGCGCCGGTCGCCGCGTGCCAGGAGTCGAGGTGCGCGCCCAGCATCACGACCTCGCCCTTGCGGTCCGCGCCGGGGATCTCCGCCACGACGTTCGCCTGCATCGAATCGGAGTCGAGGAATCGTGTCCGGACGTCGAGCTCGAGCTCCACCGGAACGTTCCGCTCGAGGAGGCGCGCGATCCGCCCGAAGTGCTCGACGGGCATGACGAGGGCGGTCAGGGGCGCCGGCTCCTCCTTCTTCCAGCCGGAATGCGTGGCCTGGAGAGACACCGCGTTCTCCCGACGCGACGCCGTGACGACGGCGACCGCCTTCTCCTCCTCGAAGAACTTGTCGGCAGCGCGGCGGAGCTCGCGGCGCTTCCGATAGGCCTCGCGGTCGAAGCGGGACGGCCGGCCCGGCGCCTCGTAGGCGTACAGCTCGGCCAGCGACTTCTCGTCGTAGCGCTGCACCTCCGACTTGTCGTGCGGCTTGACCTCCGGCATGTCGCCGAACAACACGACGCGCCCCGAGAGCTTTCCGCGGAACTTCTCCAGATCCTCGCGGCTCGACGCCTCCACGCGGACGGCCGGCGCCTTCACGGATCCGCGGGTCCCCGGGGACCAGGCCTCCGGCAGAGCCAGCAGCTCCGCCCGATCCGGGGCGGTCATCCGGACCGCCGACATGTCGTATTCCCATCCCCGGCCGAAGGGCCCCCAGCTCTCGAGGTGGGCGTTGGCGAGAGCCCAGGCCGCGAGCTTCTGCCGGGCCCAGTCGTTGGCGCGCTTCATGTTGGTCGAGCCGGTCAGGCGCGGGCCGATGCCGTCCATGAGCTCGCTCGCGAGCTCCATGACCTGCGAGTTGCGAAACCCCTCGGACCGAATGCGGGTCAGCTGGTCGAGGTCCACCCGCTCCTGCGCCGGCAGGGGGAGGGCGCCGATTGAGAGCGACAGGACGAAAAGCCCTGCAGCCGGCTTCGGAAATCGACTCCGGCCCCGCGGATCTCCCGATCCCCCGATCACCCGATCATCCGATCTCACCGCGGCCTCCTCGCACGCAAACCCGCGGACGCTACCACGGCGGGGCGGGGAGGCCAAAGACGCCGGGCGGCCGGGGCCGCCGCCCTACTCGGCGTGGAAGAGTGTCAATGCGAAACGGGCGTCGGGCTCGATCCACTGACCGGACGGGCGCAACCCCGCGCTCGAGCCCAGGCGGAGGATCTCCTCCGGCTCGTACTTGTAGGAGCTCTCGGTCCAGATCGTCTCGCCCGCCCCGAGCGCGAGCGCGAGGTCGGCGCGCGGGATGACGACCTCCTGGGCGCGCTTCGAGACCAGGTGCATCTCGACGCGGCGCTCCGCGCGGTTCCAAACGGCGCGGTGGTCGAACGCCGAGAGGTCGAAGTTTCCGAGGAGCTCCGTGTTGATCCGACGGAGCAGGTTCTTGTTGAAAGCGGCGGTCACGCCGAGCGGATCGTTGTACGCGAGCAGCAGCTCCGCCTCCGACTTGACGAGATCGGCTCCGAGGAGCAGGGCGTCTCCCGGGCGCAGCGCCCGATGGATCTCCTCGAGGAAGAGCTCGGAGTAAGGGGGGTCGAAGTTCCCGAGGTTCGAGCCGAGGAAGAGGACGAGGAGCGTCGAGTCCCGGGGGCGCTCCCGCGCCGCCCGCCGCAGCCCTTCCTCGTAGGTCGCGCGGTGGCCCACGACGGACACGTGCTCGATGCGGTCGAGGTTCTTCTCCGACAGCTCGAGCGCCGCCGGCGAGATGTCGATCAGGTGCACGGCGATGGGCCGCTGCAACTTGGTGAGCTCCCCGGCGATCATCGCGACCTTCTCGCCGCTGCCGCACCCGAGCTCGACGAGCGTCACCGGCCCGCCGACCCCCGAGACCATTTCGAGCCCCCACCGGGAGAGCAGACGCCCTTCCGCGCGCGTGATCCGGTACCAGGGCAGCAGGCAGATCGCCTCGAAGAGCGCGGAGCCCAACGCGTCGTAGAGGTATTTCGACTGCAGCTGGCGCGGAGAGAGCTCGAGATCGCGCCGGACGTCGTCCGCGAAATCGCGCACGGCGTGCTCGGGCGGGGCGGCGATGCGATTGGGAAGAGTCATGGGAATCGAATCATTGGGTCATTGAGTCATTGAGTCATCGGGTGATCGAGAGTTGGGGAACCCACCAATGCTCCAATGGAGCCAATGGACGCAATGATTCCATGATCCAATTCCTCATCTCACGCACCGGAACGTCGCGTAGACGTACGGATAGTTGCCGCGGAACCAGTTGCGGAAGCTCGGCCGCACGAGCTCCTTCGCGGTCGCCGGAGAAGCCCCCTTCATCACGTAGTGCTTCCCGTCGAAAAAATCGGTCGAGTAGACCGGATAGGAGGGCATCGGCTGGAACCCGGGAAACCCCGAGAACACCGTCGAGGTCCACTCCCAGCCGTTGCCAACCAGGTCCTCGACCCCCCAGGCGCTGGTACCCCCGGGGCGCGATCCGACCGGAACGGGGTCGGAGCGCTCGAAGTCGAAGTTGCCGCGCGAGGCGTCCGGCTCCTCCTCCCCCCAGGGATAGCGGCGCTCTCGGCCCTCCGGCGTGCCGTAGGCCGCGCGGTGGAACTCCGCTTCCGTCGGGAGGCGCCGCCCCTTCCAGCGCGCGTAGGCGGACGCTTCGGCGTGCGAGACGTAGACCGGCCACGCCTCCGGGAGCGGCAGGCGCTCCCACATCCCCCGCCAGAGCCAGCGCCCGTTGCCCCGCTCCCAGAAGAGCGGATGCGTGACGCGCTCCTCCATGATCCAGCGCCAGTCCTCGGGCGACCAGAGGTCCTCGCGCCGGTACCCCCCCGCCTCGACGAACTCGAGGTAGTCGCCGTTGGACACGTCGTTCACGTCGATCTCGAAAGCCGGCACGTCCACGACCGCGAGGGGGAATTCGTTGTCCCACCCGAACGGGATCGCGCCCCGTTCGGCGCCGAGCGTGGCCCGCCCGGCCGGCACGCGCGCGGCCGCGCGGCGCGGGGCGGCGCCGCCGACGATCGGAGGCGGGGCCTCCCGCGGGCGCGCCTTTTGCCCGTAGTCGAGCCGATGCCACATGTAGGCGAGCGTCTCCTGGTGCATCGGCTCGTGCTCGAGGACGGTGTAGAGCGCGAGCCCTCCCGCGAGCACGGGGTTGTCCGGAGCCTCGATGTCGTCGCCCGCGATCGCCGCGGTCACGAGGCGATCGGCCTCGTCCGCGTAGCGGAGGATTTCGGGCCGCGGCGGCCAGCCGTTCGAAGAGGAGCCCGGCACGTGCGCGCGGTCCTCCGGGTCGATCCCGCGCTCGAAGAGGACCTCCAGGTTCGGATCGATCCCGGCGCGGCCGAGCCCCCGCTTGATCAGGGTGTTGACGCCGAAGGCCGGCAGGTGCCCCTCGTAGAAGCAGATCGGATTTCTCAGGGCGATCGGCCGCTCCGTGTAGGCCTCGGGCCGGACGGACGCGAAGATCGCGGCCGAGCGGCGGCGATTTCGCCCGTACCATTCGAGACAGGCCTTCCGATCCACGGCCATGGCGAGGAGAGACATGCTAATGCCGTGCCTCCGCGCGCCGAAATAGGCTCCCCCCGAGCCGGAGGGTTCGCCCGACGGCGTCTCCCTTCGTGATTGAATGCAACCGGCGCGCCCGCCGCCCGCCCGAGAACGGGACGGGGCGAGGGCGCGCGAAGCCATCCGGAGGTGACCCGTGACCGAGTCCGAGATTCCCATCGATCGCACGAGCGCAGCGGCTCCCCCCGCCGCGCGCACCCGGCGCCGCGCGGCCGGGACGCGCCGGGCGCCCGCGAAGAAATCGCCCGCCCCCCGCAGGACGAAGACCGCCTCGCCGGCCCGCCCGGCTCCGCGGGCGGGGCGCGACCTGGACGGGCTGCTTCGGAACCTGGCGAAGCGGGCCGCGAGCGCCCGCAACCGGCTCGCGTCGGCGTCCGACGGCGGCGCCCGCGCTACGCGGCGGGCCTGGCAGAAGACCTCTCAGGCCTCCCGCAAGGCCATCGGCCGCCTCGCGACCGAGTGGAGAGAGATGGAGCCGGCCACGAAAGCCCAGGTGCTGGCCGCCCTCCTGACGACACTCGCGGCGGCCTCCGCCCCGCTCGTGCGGCGCGGGCTCAAGAAGCGCTGACGCCGGGCGGCTCGGCGCCCTCCGGCGGAGATGCCGGAGTGAGCCCGATCCCCACGGCGCCGATCGGGAGGAGCGCCGCGAGGAGGCGGAAGAACGAAGCCCGCACGTGCGCGGCCGGCTCGAGGTACGTGGCGAAGTACACCGGCACGTAGAGCGCGATCTGCGCGAGGACGATCCCGAAGACGGCGAGCGCTTCGCTCCGCCGGCGGCGCCACGCGATCGCGAAGGCCGCCGCCGCGAGGATCCAGAACCCGAGCCACGCCGGCGAGAGGAATTCCCTCCCCACCGGCGCGAGGACGGACAGGGGGTGCGCGAGACGCTCGCGGGCGCGGACGGCCCAGTCTCCCGCGAAGAACGAGGTGAGCCCGCGCGGAAGAAGTCGCCGCTCGAGCGCGATCGCCGCGCCCGCCATCGCCGCCGCGAGGAGCCCCGCGGGAAGGAGTCGCCGGAGCCGATCGGAGCGGCGCGGGGCGCCGGCGACGGCGGCCGCCGCGACGATCCAGAGCGCGAGGCTCGCCCCCTCCTTCTTGACCCACGGGAGAAAGCCGAGGACGGCGCCCGCCGGAAGCGCGAGCCCGCCCCGCTCGCGCGCGGACCGCAGCGCGAGCCCGAGCGCCGTGAGCGCGAACCAGGCGAGCGGCATCTCCGCGATCCCGAGGCTCTCCGTGTCCCAGAAGAGGGGCGAGACCGCGACGAACGCCGAAGCGGCGTCCGGCCAGAGGCCCGGGGCTCCCGCCTCGCGCAGGATCCGGCGGACGGCGAGGACGACGCCCGCGCCGAAGAGGACGTGGCAGATCCGGAAGTCGAGCGCGGACGGCTCGGCGCCCAGGGTCAGGACGCGCCAGACCATCGGAAGGCCGAGCGGATAGTCGGCGTTCGCCATCGCGTAGGGGAACGCGCGCAGGAAAGCGAGGTCGAGGAGCCCGTCCGTCAGCATGGCGCGCGACTTCATGCCCCAGACCGCGTAGTGGTCCCAGCTCCAGAGCGGGACCGCCGCGACTTTCGCGGCGAAGACCGCGAGCGCGGCCGCCGGGACGAGGGCCGAAACCGCCGGCCGCGGGACTCCGAGCGCGTCGGGCTCTTCGGAAGCCCGGCCGCGGAGAGCGCGGAACGCGATCGCGAAGAGGAGCGTCCCCGCCGCGATCGTTCCCGCGTGGACGGGCACGTCGGCGAGGCCGAGGAGGAGAAGCGCCGGCGCGGTCACGGCGAGCCCCGCCGCGGCGGCGAGGCCGAGCGCTTCGGGCGCGAGCGCGCTTCGAAGGCTCCGCGCCCGCGGGAGGAGCCCGGAGCCGGCCGCCGCGCAGAGCGCGACGCCGACGCCGATCCTAAGGAGCTCCGACACGCTTCGTCCGCTCGAGCGCGAGGGAACCGTCGGGCGCGAGGAGGAGCGCCGTGCGGCGACAGGCGGGCGCGGCGCGCGCTTTCGACGCATCCGCCGGGACGAGCACGATCTGGCGAGGCAGCGCGTACAGGGCCATCGCGCGGAGCCACGCGGGGTCGCGCCGTCCGGAGAGGTCCTGGAGACAGACCGTCTCGCCGTACCGAAGCGACGGCGCGATCCGCTCGAGCGCCGCGGGCACCGCCGGCTCCCGCCAGGCCCACGCGAAGAACCGGCGCTCGCCCGTCGCGTCGAGCGGATCTCCGCCGCGCGCGAGACGCCCCCCGCGCCAGACGGTGACGGCGGCGGCCGCGAAAAGCAGGGCGGCGGCCGCGAGGGAACCGGGACGCGGGACGGCCGGCCTCTTCTCGACCAAGGTTCCCGCGATTCTATGGCTCGGGCGAGGACCCGTTCGTCCCGCCGTCGTAGACTGCCTGCCCGGAGGAGAACGCTTGAAACGAATCGTCTCGGCTCTCGCCCTCGTCGTTTGTCTCGCGGCGGCGCTTCGCCTCTTCGCGGCCTCGCCCGGCACCGAGATCGGCCCGCCGACGACGGGAGGGCTCGCGGCGCTCGATCCGCTCCTCCAGAAGCTCACGAACAACCGGCGGCTCCTCGTCGTCGGGGCGCACCCGGACGACGAGAACACGGCGCTCCTCGCGCTCGTCTCGCGCAAGTTGGGGGGCGAGGCGGCCTACCTCTCGCTCTCGCGCGGCGAAGGGGGTCAGAACCTGATCGGCGAGGAGCTGGGCGTGGGGCTCGGCTTGATCCGGACGCAGGAGCTCCTCGCCGCCCGGCGCCTCGACCAAGCGCGGCAGTACTTCACGCGGGCCTACGATTTCGGCTACACGCGTTCGATCGAGGAGACGTGGCGCCTCTGGCCGAAGGACGTCCTGCTCGAAGACGCCGTCCGCATAGTCCGCCGGTTCCGCCCCCAGGTCGTCTTCGCGACGTTCACCGGCACCGACCGGGACGGCCACGGCCAGCACCAGGCCTCCGGGATCGTCGCGCGCGAAGTCTTCCGCGCGGCGGGGGACCCGTCTGCCTTCCCGCGCCTGGCGGCCGACGGTCTCTCGCCCGCGAAGCCCTCGACGCTGCTGCGCTCGAACTGGTTCGACCGTGGGAGCGGGTTCCCCCTCCCGACCGGCGACGTCGAACCGCTGACCGGGCGCTCGTACCAGCAGATCGCGATGGCGAGCCGCTCGCTCCACCGCTCGCAGGACATGGGGATGCTCCAGCCCCCGGGCCCCGCGCAGACCGGCGCCGTCTGGGAACAGGGGGGCGCCGGTCCCGAGACGAAGGATCTCTTCGCCGGCGTGGACGTGCGCCTCCGCTCGATCGCGGCGGAGATCGCCGACCCGGCGCGGCGCGGGGAGGCCGAGCGGCTGCTCGACGGCGTCGAGGCGAAGGCGCTCGAGACGCGGCGCGCCCTCTCCCCGGCGGCGCTCTCCGAAGCGGTCCCTCCGATCGCGGCGATGCTCCGCGACCTGCGCGCGGCCAGGGCTCTGGCGCGGGACGGGGACGGCGGCGCGCCGGTCCTCCTCGACGAGAAGGTCGCGGCGGCCGAAGGCGCGCTCGCCGCCGCCGCGGGAGTCTCGCTCGACGCCATCGCGGAGACCGAGACGTCGTCGCCCGGCGAGTCCTTCGCGGTCACGGCCTCGGTCTGGAACGCCGGAGGGCAGCCGGTCGAAGTGGAATCGCTCGCCCTCGAGAGCCCTGACGGCTGGACCGTGCCGCCGTCCGGGGCGGGGCGCGCGGTCTCCCCGGGAAAGCTCGAGGAGTGGAAGCTCTCGGCGACGGTCCCGCCCGGCGCGGTGCCGACGGTCCCCTACTTCCTCTTCCGGCCCCTCTCGGGAGCGCTCTACGACTGGACCGGAGCCGCCGCCGCGGTCGAGGGAACACCATTCCAGCCGCCGCCGCTCTTCGCCGTCGCGGCGGTTCGCGTCGGATCCGGATCGATCCGCCTGGCGCGCGAAGTCACGTTCCGGATCCGCGACGAGGCCGTGGGCGAGATCCGGCATCCGCTGCGGGCCGTGCCGCGGCTCGAGGTCGCCGCCGACCCGAGCCTGATCGTGTGGCCCCGGAACCGGTCCGAGCCGCTCGCGCTGCAGATCACGGTGGCGTCCAACGCCGCCCTTCCCGTCGCGGGCTCGATCGAGGTCGTTCCGCCGCCCGGCTGGCCGAAGCCGAAACCGAGCCCCTTCTCCCTTTCGAAGCGGGGCGATCGGGCGCTCCTCGGCGTGCCGCTCGCTCCGGGCGGAAAGCCGGAGACCGGACGCTTCGAGGTGAAAGTCTTCGCGATCACCTCGGAGGGAGATCGGTTCTCTTCGAGCGTGCGCCTGATCGACTACGAGCACATCGGGCCCACCCCGATGCCTCGAGAGAGCGCGATCGCGCTGACTTCCCTCGACCTGCGGCTCCCCGCTCTGAAGGCGGTCGGCTACGTCCGCGGCGCCTCGGACCGCGTGCCCGAGGCGCTCGCGGCGGTCGGGGTTCCGATCCACGTCTTGACGCCGGCCGAGCTCGACCACGGCGACCTCGGCGCCTTCGACGCGATCGTCGTCGGGAGCCGCGCCTACGAGACCGATCCCGCCCTCGCCCGGGCCAACTCGCGCCTCCTCGAGTACCTGCAGGGCGGCGGGCTCGTCCTCGTCCAGTATCAGCAATACCCCTTCATCGAGGGGGGATTCGCCCCCGCGAAGCTCGAGATCGCCCAGCCCCACGACCGCGTGACCGACGAGAAGGGGAAAGTCACGCCGCTCGATCTCCGGCACCCGATCTTCACGACTCCCAATCCGATCGGCGAAGCCGACTGGGACGGGTGGATCCAGGAGCGCGGCCTCTACTTCGCGCACTCCTGGGACGCCGCCTACACGCCGCTCCTCGAGATGGCGGACCCGGGCGGTCCGCCGCAGCGGGGCGGCCTGCTCGTCGCGACCGTCGGGAAGGGACGCTACGTCTACACGGGGCTCGCCTTCTTCCGCCAGCTCCCGGCCGGCGTGCCCGGCGCGTACCGCCTCTTCGCGAACCTGCTCGCCTGGCGCGCCGGGCCCCCCGGCGAAAGGAACCGTCTCGCGGTGACTATATCAACATTGATATAGTTGCCGCCGGCGGCTGGACGCGCGCCCGCGTCCGTGCGAGAATCGGGCTTCCGCCGTCGAAATTCTTCCAGGAGGTGCCGCCCGTGAGAAGCCCGCGCCTCGCCGCCGCCTTCGCCGCCGTCTTCCTCTGGCCCGCCGCCGGAGCCTTCGCGCAAAGCGAGGGGATCGCCGAGTTCCGGGGCACGGTCCACACCGACAAGGGCAAGACCATCCCCTCGCAGGGGAAGGTCTATCTTTCGAAGGCGGCCGTGCGGGTCGAGTGGGAGACGGATCTCTCCTCGGTCGACCGGAATCCCAAGGACGACCCCAGGAACATCCCGAACCACTTCCGGATGACGATGATCCAGAAGATCTCGGAGCCGGACCGGACCTACATGGTCAACGACGAGCGGAAGACGTACTCCATCCAGATGATCGACGACAAGCGGGAGCGGCCGAAGGGTTCGGAAAAGAAGTGGAAGGTCCAGAAGCTCGGCCGCGACACGGTCGGCGGCTTTTCGTGCGAGAAGGCCCTCCTCACTTCCGAAGATCGCCGCGAGACCGAGGTCTGCATCACGACCGAGCTCATGCCTTCGACGGCCTGGCTCCGTGCGTGGAACCGGCGCGAGGAGCAGGCCACCCCGCTCGAGGCCCTGCAGGAGGCCGGGATGAAGGGCTTCCCGGTCCGATGGATCTTCCGGGAGAGAGGCTCCGCGGAGGTTTCCTCCTCGGTCGAGCTCGTGCGGTTCGACCGGAAGGGCCTGCCCGCGTCCCTCTTCGAAATTCCGGCGGGATACCGGAAGGTCGACACCATGATGGAATCGATGGCCATGACCCCCGAGCAGGAGCGCTCCATGCGCGAAGCGCAGAAGAAGATGCAGGAGGCGCTCGACAAGATGTCGCCCGAGGAGCGCCGGCAGTACGAAGAGATGATGCGCCGGTACGCCCCGACCCCGCACGACTAGGCCGGCGCGGCGAGGGTCCTCGAGCGGGACCGGACTTCCTGCCATAAGATCCGCCGGAGCCACATGAGGTCCCTCTCGGTCGGCTGCGTCGCGGCCGCGTTTCTTCTCGCCGGGAGCGCGTCCGTTTTCGGGACAGAGCCCGCCGGCCGCATCCGACGCCCCCCGCCGGCCGAAGATCGGCCTGGCCCTCGGCGGCGGCGGGGCGCGCGGCGCCGCGCACATCGGCGTCCTGAAGGTCCTCGAGGAGCTGCGCATCCCGATCGACTACATCGCCGGCACGAGCATGGGCTCGGTCGTCGGAGGGCTGTACGTCGTGGGGTATTCGCCGGACGCCCTCGACAAGATCGTCGGCACGGTCGACTGGAACAACCTCTTCGTCGACACGGCGCCGCGCCGCGACGTCGCGTACCGGTTCAAGGAGAACGACTACCTCGTCCCGCCCGGCGTGACCGTCGGGATCCGGCACGGCGTGACGCTTCCCGCGGGTCTGATCGCCGGGAGGAAGCTCGGCTTCCTCCTGAACACGCTCGCGCTGCCCGCGGCGGCCACGACGAACTTCGACGATCTGTCGATCCCGTACCGGGCCGTCGCCACCGACGCGCGCACCGGCGAGGTCGTGGTGATCGCGAAGGGAAGCCTGCCGACGGCGATCCGCGCGAGCATGGCGATCCCCGTCGTCTTCACCCCGGTCGAGTTCGAGGGCCGTCACCTGATCGACGGAGGCACGTCCCAGAACCTTCCGGTCCAGACCGTGCGGGCGATGGGCGCCGAGGTCGTGATCGCCGTGGACGTGGCCTCTTCGAGCGAGGTCCCCAAGGAAGCGCCCCGCTCGGTGGCGGACATGCTCGGGCGGCTGATCGACCTGCCGCTGCTGCGCAATACGGTCGAGTCGCGCCCTCTGGCGGACCTCGTGATCACGCCCGACCTCGTCGGCCTCTCCTCGGGCGACTTCGCGAAGACGAAAGAGATCATCCCGCGGGGCGAGACCGCCGCGCGCGCGGTGAGCGAGAAGCTCTCGCGATGGTCCGTCTCGGAAGAGGAATACGCCGACTGGAGAAGAGTCCACCGGGCTCCTCTGTCCGAGAAACGGCCGATCCTCGACGCGGTCGTCGTCGATCCGATCCCCAACTTCGAGACGCGCCGGATCTCGCGCGTCATCATGACGAAGGCGGGTCTCCCGTTCGACGAGCGGTTGCTTCAGGACGACATGCGCCGAATCGCGGGAATGGGCCTCTGGCAGAACGTCGAGTTCCGGCTCGTCCCGGAAGATGGGAAGCAGGTGCTCCACATCCTCGCCACCCCCAAATCGTGGGGGCCGACCTACGTCTCCTCGGGGCTCGACTTCGAGATCAGCGCGAGCAAGGCCGAGGCGGACTTCGACATCTCGCTGCTCGCCGACGCGACCGAGCTGAACCGGATCGGCGCCGACTGGAAGACGGGGATCCGGCTCGGCACGCAGCTCGCCGTCGGATCGAAGTTCTACCAACCCCTGGACTACGCGGGACGTTTCTTCGTCGCGCCGCGGCTGAAGTGGGATCAAGAGGCCCGCGAAATCTTCGTCGACGAAGTGGACATTGCCACCTATCGGCTCCAGGAAGGCGAGCTGGGTGTCGACCTGGGCCTCCAGCTCGGGCATCTGCTCTCCCTCGGCCAGTTCTCCGTCGGAGTCGAGCGCGGGATTGCGAAGGCTCGCCGGAAGGTGGGGGCCCCCGAATTCCCGGACCTGGATGCCGACACGGGCGGCTTCAGCGCCAATCTGCGCCTCGACCAGCTCGACAACTTCTGGTTCCCCAGCAATGGATGGTTTCTCGACGTGTCCTTCAACGGGTCCCGGCACGCGCTGGGGTCGGACGACGAGTTCAACTCGGCCCGGGTTCAGTTCGTGAGCGCACAGACTTTCGGACGGGTGACGATCAACGCCCGGGTCGCCTACGGGGACTCCTTCAAGTCGAACCCGGAGCTCGTCGGGCTCTTCACGCTCGGCGGCTTCCGCAACCTCTCGGGGCGGCCGAGGGACCAGCTCCTCGGCGAGACGTTCGCCTTCGGGAGTCTCACCTTTCGGTACCGGCTGACCCGGGCTCCCGGCACCATCGTGAAAGGCTTGTACGTGGGGGGGACCGCCGAGCTCGGAAACGCCTGGGCTTCTCGGGACGAGGCTTCCTTCAACAACATGCACGGCGCCTGGAGCGTCTTCCTGACGACCGACACCCTCCTCGGGCCCCTCTATCTCGCCTACGGAAACTCGGGAAACAAGAACACGGCCATCTACTTCTTCCTGAACCGCGGCTTCTGAGGCCGCCCGGGCGCTCCCACGGCTATACTTTTCTCGTGGACATCGAAGCGCTGCCCGGCTCGGATCTGATCCGCAAGGGGCTCGCGGACCTCGTGGGCGGCGCGGAGACGGCTGAGGCCCTCCTCGTGTCCATCGGAGCGACCCGACTGCGCCGCGCCGGGCTGTCGGTCCCGAGCGCGCTGCCTTTTCCGGAGAGACGCCTCTACGAGCTCCTCGCCGGGAGCGACGAGGACTCCGCGCATTCTCGCTACAACGCGCTGATCCGGCGCCTCGTCAGCTTCGAGCGGGCGCTCGAATGCGCCGCCTAGCCGACGCCGCTCGGATTCGCCGTTTCCTCGATGCGCTTGGTCAGGAGAGCCGGGTGCCGATTCGCGTGTACCTGACCGGAGGCGCCACCGCCGTCCTCTACGGTTGGCGAGAATCCACGATCGACGTCGACCTGAAGCTCGTTCCCGACAGCGATCCGCTCCTGCAGGCGCTGCCGAGGCTCAAGGAGTCGCTCGAGGTGAACGTCGAGCTGGTCTCGCCGGCCGACTTCGTTCCGGAGCTTGCCGGCTGGCAGTCGCGCAGCGTCTTCGTCACGCAGTCGGGCCCGGCGTCCATCTATCACTACGACCTTCTTTCTCAGGCACTCGCCAAGCTCGAGCGCGGCCACGAGAAAGACCTCGAGGATGTCCGCGAGATGCTCCGGCGGCGTCTCGTTGAGCCCGCGCGGCTCCGGCAGGCCTTCGAGGAGATCGCGCCGAAACTCTACCGCTACCCGGCCATCGATCCGAAGTCGTTTCGAAGAGCGGTCGAGGACTTCCTCCACGGCGAGGCCGAAGGCCCGGACCAAACCTCGACGTGAGGTTGCGGGCGGGACTGCTAGACTTCGCGCGCCCGTGAGACGCGCGGCCCGGCTCTGGCTCCCGATTCTGCTCACCATCGCTCCGGCCGCCTGCCGCCGCGATTCGCGCGTCCCCCTGACGCTCTACTCGCCACACGGCCGGGATCTGCTCACGCTCGTCGAGAAGACCTACGAGGCGAGCCACCCGGAGGTGGACATCCGCTGGCTCGACATGGGCTCGCAGGAGGTCTACGACCGGATCCGCTCGGAAAAGGCCAATCCCCAGGCCGATGTCTGGTTCGGCGGGACCGGACACGATCTTCGCGCGCGGGGCCCGGGACGGACTGCTGGCGCCGAATCGCCCGTCGTGGGCGGACGCGATCCCGGCGGAGAGCCGCGCGCGGGGCGATCTCTACTTCGGCCTGTATCGGACGCCCGGGGTCATCGTCTACAACCGGGCGGCCGTCCCGGCCGACGAGGCTCCCCGCGACTGGGACGACATCCTCGGGCCGCGCTTCGCCGGACAGATCCTGATCCGCGATCCGCTCGCCTCCGGCACGATGCGGGCGATCTTCGGCATGGTGATCGAGCGCTCGATCGCCGAGACCGGAAGCCCCGACCGCGGCTTCGAGTGGTTGAAGCGCCTGGACGCGCAGACGAAGGAGTACGTCGTCAACGCGACGCTGCTCCTGGAGAAGCTCGGGCGGCGCGAGGGGCTCGTGACTCTGTGGGATCTGCCGGACGTGCTCATCGAGAAGCAGCGCGGCCTCCCGATCGAGCTCGTCTTCCCGACGTCCGGAACCCCGGTCATCGACGACGCGGTCGGCCTCGTCGCGGGCGCGAAGCATCCGGACGAGGCGCGCGCCTTGATCGAGTGGCTGGGCTCGGTCGAAGCCGAGCGCCTCGCCGCCGAACGGGCTTTCCGCCTGCCGGCCCGTGGCGACATCCCGCCGGCGGAGTTGCCCGCCTGGGCGCGGGACGTCGAGAGCCGGCTCGTCGCCGCCCGGATGGACTGGGACCTCCTCGAGCGGGAGGGGCCCGGCTGGATGGCGACCTGGGACCGCACCGTCCGGGGCCGCGGGAGACGATGAGGTCTCGGGTCCGCACTCTTCTCGAGCACCCGATCGCCCGCGTCTCCTTCGCCCTGCTGGCCGGGCTCGTCGCGGGAAGCCTTTCGATCCTGCACCTTTCGAAATAACGATAATTGGGGTCAACCGTGCACTCCTGTACTCTGCTCGGAAAAGCGCAAGTGTGCACGGTTGACCCCGTCGGCGCGGCATGACCGAGCATCTCCAGCTCGACCGGCTCGAGAAGCGGCTCGGAGATGCCGCCGTCACGCGCGGCGTCTCCCTCTCGGTCGGATCGAGCGAGATCGTCGCGCTGCTCGGCCCCTCGGGGAGCGGCAAGACGACGATCCTCCGGCTCGTCGCGGGCTTCGAGACGCCCGACGCCGGCTCGATCCGGCTCGACGGGGAGGACGTGACCGGCCTCCCCCCGCAGCGCCGGAACTTCGGGATGGTCTTTCAGCACTACGCCCTCTTCCCGCACATGACGGCGGGCGGGAACGTCGCCTTCGGGCTCGAGTCGCGCGGCCTTCCCGCGGAGGAGATCCGGCGCCGCGTCGCAGAGAGCCTCGCGGCCGTCGAGCTCGCCGGTTTCGAGAAGCGCCCCGTCACGCAGCTCTCGGGGGGCCAGCAACAGCGGGTGGCCCTCGCGCGCGCCCTGGCCCCGCGCCCGCGGGTCCTGCTTCTCGACGAGCCGCTCTCGAACCTCGACCCGGCTCTGCGCGAGAAGACGCGGCGCGAGGTCAAGCGCCTGATCCGCTCGACCGGCATCACGACGCTCTTCGTCACGCACGAACAGGAGGAGGCCTTCGATCTCGGCGACCGCGTCGCCGTCCTGAACCGCGGGCGCCTCGAGCAGGTCGGCTCCCCCCGCGAGCTCTACGAGAGCCCGGCCACCCGATTCGTGGCGACTTTCGTCGGACGCGCGAGCGTGGTGCCCGCGACGTGGCAGGCCGGAGGGCGAGCGCTCCTCGCCGCGGGCGTCTCGTGGCCCGCCGTGGCGGAGCCCGGTCTCGCGGCGGGAGACCCGATCGACCTCGTCGTCCGCCCCGAAGGGCTCTCCCTCTCTCCCGGCACGGGCGGCGACGCCCTCTCCGGCCGCGTCTCGGGGAGCCGGTTCGCCGGGCGGGTCGCTCACTTCGACGTCGCGCTCGGAAGCGGCGCCTCGATCGAGGTCCTCGCGGCGCCCGACGCCGCCTCCGCCGGGCAGTCCGTCTTCGTGCGGCCCCTCGACGGGGGGCCGGCGCCCCGCGCCTATCGGAAGGCGGAGACCGAGTGAGCCGCTCCGCCGCGCGCGCCCCGTTCCGGCGCCTCTCGACCGGCGAGGGCCTCGCCGCCCTCGCGCTCACGCTCTTCCTCGTCTGGCTCGTCTGCTACCCGCTCGCGATCACGCTCGGCGAAGCGCTCGCCGCGCCGGCCTGGAGCCTCCGGCACTTCTCGGAGTTCGGGCGGCGCCCCGACGAGTGGCGCGCCCTCTGGGCGAGCCTCTGGATCTCGCTCGCGACTGTCGCGCTCTCGGCCGGAATCGGCGTGCCGCTCGCCTTCCTCTTCGAGCGGGCCGAGTTTCCGGGCCGTCGCGTCCTGTCGGCCCTCGTGTCGCTGCCGGTCGTGCTGCCGCCGCTCGTGGGGGTCGTCGCCTTCCTCTTCCTCTACGGGGAAAGCGGCTTCCTCTCGCGCGGGGTCCAGGCGGCGCTCTCGCTCGAGGCTCCCCCCTGGCGACTCTCCGGGCCCGCGGCGATCCTCCTCGTGCACGCCTACTCGATGTACGTCTACTTCTATCTCTTCACGCGCGCGGGGCTCGCGAGGCTCGACGGGGCATACCTCGAAGCCGCGGCCGCGCTCGGGGCCGGCCCGGCGCGCACGTTCCGGCGCGTGACGCTGCCGCTGCTGCGCCCGGCGCTCGCGGGCGCGGCGCTCCTGACGTTCATGACCTCGCTCTCATCCTTCTCCGCCCCCTACCTCTTCGGCGGGACCTTCCGCGTCCTGACGACGCAGATCCTCTTCTCCCGTTTGAACGGCGACGTCGCCATGTCCATGGTCGAGACTTCCGCCCTCGCGGCGGTCGCGCTCGCCGCCCTCTTTCTTCTCCAGCGGACGGAGTCGCGGCGGGAGGCGGCGGAGCGTCCGGGCGGACTCGGAGGCGTTCGCGGCGTGGCGCCGGCGCGCCGCCGGCTCGGGTCCTCGCGGTTTCTTGTGGCAACGCTTTCCTGGCTCCTCGCCGTGTGGCTGCTCCTCCCCCACGCGACCCTCGCTCTCGTCTCCCTCGTACCCCCCGGGACGTGGACCAGCCAGACGCTGCCGCCGGTCCTCTCGCTCTCGAACTACCGTGCGCTCTTCGCGGAGCCCGAGCGGCTCCGTCCGATCGCCAATTCCCTTTGGATGGCCCTCCTCTCGAGCGCGGCGGCGCTCGCGGTCGGAACCGGCGGCGCGTGGCTCGCCGTGACGCGCCGCTCGCGCCTTCGCTCCGCGATCGAGACGCTCATCGGAATGCCCTGGGCGCTGCCCGGCACCGTCTTCGCTGTGGCGCTCGCGGCCACCTTTTCGGTCCATGCACCGTGGGCCGGGCGCTTCGTGCTCGTCGGAACGGCGGCGATCCTCCCGCTCGCCTACTTCCTGCGCGGCCTGCCGCTCGCGGGCCGGGCCGCCTTCGCCGGGCTGCGGCAGCTCGACCCGGCTCTGGAGGAGGCGGGCGCTTCGCTCGGGGCCGGCGCCGGTCGGCGCTTCCGGCGGATCCTCCTGCCGCTCCTCGGTCCGGCGCTCGCGGCCGGCGCCTCGCTCGCGTTTCTCACGGCGCTCGGCGACTTCGTCGTCTCGATCGTGCTCTACACCTTCGAGACGCGCCCGATCTCGATCGAGATCCTCTCCTCCCTCCGGATGCAGGAGACAGGCGCCGCCGCCGCCTACGGAATCCTGCTCGCGGCCCTGTCGGCCGTGGCGTTCTTCCTCTGGGGGAGCGGAGCGGATTCGGCGCGGGGAGGTTGAATCGACCGGGCGCCGGGTACTACGGCAGTCTCTCGATCTGCCTCGGCGTCACCACCCGCCGCGGCAGAGGGATGACGACCCGGGAAGGGCGAGGCGTCGCGGTTGGCGTCGGCGTGGGCGGAGGCGGGTTCAGGTCGAAGAAGCGCCGGACTCGGCCGTCCTGCGTCCCGACGTAGAGCTCTCCCTGCAGGTCCTCGCCGAACGTCGAGAGCTGGGTCGCCACGGGCGCGAGGCGCTCTGCGTTGGCCCAGATCGAGCCGGAGCAGTAGTCGCCGTAGACGTAGCGCCCCGAGAGAGCGGGCACGCGAGAGCCGCGGTAGAGGTAGCCGCCCGTCACCGAGCACCCCTCGGCATGCGTGTACTCGAAACGCGGCCGCACGAGGGACGGATCGTTGCACGCCGGCACGCCGGGCGGACACGCGGAAGAGCCGCCGCAGGCGGTGCCCTCCATGATCTTCCAGCCGTAGTTCTCGCCTCCATGGCTCGAGCGGGGCTGAAAATCGACCTCCTCGCGGTCGCCCTGGCCGACGTCGCCGATCCAGAGGTCGCCCGTCGCGCGGTCGAAGGAGAAGCGCCACGGATTGCGAAGGCCCTTGGCCCAGATCTCGTCCCGGGGCCCTCCCGGCGCGGCGAACGGATTCGACGGGGGGATCCCGTAGAAGGGGGGCGAGTTCACGTTCTGATCGACGTCGATTCGAAGGAGTTTCCCGAGCAGGACCTCGTCGCGCTGCGCGTTGCAGGGCGGATCGCCCCCCGCGCCGCCGTCGCCGGTGCCGATGTAGAGGTAGCCGTCCGGGCCGAACTGGAGCTGTCCCCCATTGTGGTTGCCGAAGCCCGGGTGCGGGATCGGCAGCAGAACCACGCGCGTCGAGGAATCCGCCTGGTTCGGGTCCGAGGTCGAGCGCTGGAGACGGGCGATCTCGATGTTTCCCGCGTCGTTGGTGTAGTAGACGAAGAAGAAGCCGTTTGCGGCGTATTGCGGGTGGAAGGCGGTCGAGAGCAGCCCCTGTTCGCCCCCCGAGAGGACGATGTTTCGGAGGTCGAGGAAGGGCGTCGGCAGGACCTGCCCGCCGGAAACGATCCACACGCGCCCCTCCTGGCTCGTGACGAAGAGGCGCGAGTCCCCGGCATTGGTGATCGCGGTGATCGCGCCGAGGCCGGAAGCGACCGGCTCGAGTCCGACCCCGGGCGCCGAGATCTGGAGCTCGGCACCCGGCTCCGGCTCCGGCTCGTCCGAGCCGAAGCGCCGGTTCGTCGCGTCGGCCGAGGTCACCGCGAGCGCCGCGGCGGCGACGAGCAGAATCGCGCGGCGCTCCGACCGGCGGAGGGACATACTTCCGGTCCAACAGGGCCTGGAGGGCGGCCATTTCCGGAGAGGTCCCGTCCGGCTCCGTGAAGAATTCCTAAAGGTCGAGGATGGAGTCGAGGCCCCGCTTCACGCCGGTGAAGCGGCGGACCCTCCGCACGGCGAGCAGGGTCCCGGCGACGTAAGGGCGCGTTCCGGATCCCGAGTCGTGGCGCAGCGACAGCCGCTCGTCCGGCTGGCCGAAGAGGATCTCGATCGACGAGACGAACCCGGGCAGCCGCACCGAATGGATCGGTGTTCCGAGGAGCGAGGCCCCGCGCGCCTCCTTCGATCCGTGCGTGCGCTCGATCGGCACCGATATCTCGGGAGCCCGCACGCGCGAGAGTCTCGACGCGAGCTCGCGCGCGGTCCCGCTCGGCGCGTCGGGCTTGTCCGCCTTGCCGTACTCGAGGATCTCCCATGAAGGCAGGTGGCGCGCCGCGATCTCGGCGAAGCGCTGGAGGAGGACGGCCGTCAGGGCGAAGTTGCCGGCCGCGAGCACCCCGACGCCGCGCTCGCGAGCGGCGGCATCGATTTCCGCATAGTCCTCATCGGTCAGCCCCGAGGTGCCGACCACCGCCGCGACGCCGCGCCGGACCGCCTCGAGGACGTTGTCCCGAACCGCCCCGGGGCTCGTGTAGTCGACGAGCACGTCGCAAGGGGCCTCGAGCGCGCGGGAGACCGTCGGCGCGACTCGAATCGGCGGAGCGGGCGTCCCGAGCGCCTCCGAGAGGAGCTTCCCCGCGCTCTCCCGCGCGACGGCGGACGCGAGCTCGAGGTCCTGCTCCCCCGCGATCGCAGGCACGAGGCCCCGCCCGACCCAGCCCGTCGCGCCCGCGAGACAGATCCGGATCACGGCCGCGCGTTTCTCACACGAGCAGCCACAGCCCCGCCACGCAGAGCGCGAGGCCCGCGACGTTGGCCGGGGTCAGGGTCTCCCGGAAGAAGAGGAGGCCGATCGGGATCAGGACGACGGCGACCGCCACGTTGATCAGGGTCGCCCCGAGGCTGATCTTCAGGCCCGCCCGGTAGGCGAGCAGCACGCCGATCTCCACTCCGACGATCGCCACACCGACCGCGAAGCTCGCCCAGTTCACGCCGGAGAGCGACCGCAGGCTCGGCGCTCCACCGGGATAGAAAGGCCAGAGAAGCAGGGTCACGGCGAGCGCGGCGACGTAGGTCACGGTCAGCGAGAGCAGCGGATGGAGGCCGCCGGGGACCGACTTCTGCGAGAGGTGGTAGAGGACGTTCGAGGCGACGGCCAGCGACAAGGCCACCGTCAGCATTCCCATCCGGACTCCCCCTTTCATCGCGCGCGCGAATCGAGGATCGCGTAGGCCCGCACCGGGAAGCTCCCCATGCCGTGAAACGGCGCCGGCGCCGTGTGGAGGCGGAAGCCCGAGGCGGGAAGGCGGTCGAGGTTGCGAAGGTGCTCGAGGATCGGGATCCCGGCGGCGAGGAGCCGCGTGTGCGCCGGGCGCTCGAGGTCGGCCGTGTCGTCGATGTTGAGCGAGTCGATCCCGACGAGGGCCGGGCCGGCCCCGGCGAGGAGCTCCGCCGCGGCCCGCGTCAGGAAGGGATGCGCCTCGCCGTACGCGGGCGTCCCGAAGTGCCGCGCCCAGCCGGTGCGCACGAGGACCGCGCGGCCGGAGAACGCCCCCCCTTCGAAGAGCTCCGGCCCGATCGCCCGCCCCGCGGCCGTCGCGTCCACGACCGCTCCGGGGACGTCCGCCAGCCGCTCGAGCGGAAGGTCCGCGATGTCGGCGCGGCCTTCGAATCGGTGGAACGGCGCGTCCAGGTAGGTCCCGGTGTTGGCGACCATTTCGACACGCCCGATCTGGAAGGTCGTCCCCGCCGCGTAGCGCGAGGCGGAGTCGGAGCGGGACAGGTGGTCCGAGATGACCGGACCCGGCAGGCCGGGATACGTGATCATCCCCGCGGTGATCGGATGGGAGAGCTCGACGAAGCGTCCGCTCATTCGGGGCCCGCCGACCGCCGCCGCCCGGGCCCCGGCGTCGGCAGCCGCGCCGAGAGGAAGAACGGCGCGATCTCGTGCGCGAGAAACTCTTTGACCTCCTCGGCCCCGGTCAGGCGGAGGACGGCCGCATCGTCTCCTTCCCCGAAGAGGAGCTCGAACTCGAGAAACGGGCAGCAGCGGCGCTCGAGAGACATCCATTCGATGAGGCGGGGCGCCGCCGACGCGCCGCCCGCGAGGAAGAACGCCCAGCCCCGGGGCAGCTCCTCGATTCGCCGGATAGAGGCGGCGAGATCGCCGGTCAACTCCGCATGGCGGCGGCGCTCCGGGGGCGTCAGCGCGTCGAGCCGGCAGACGAGGGGAGTCTCAGCCACGGCGCCCCGCGCGCCGGAGCGCCTTCAAGAGCTGGATCTGGCCGGCGTGGTACAGGTCGTGCGACGCGACGCCGAGGATCATCTTCTCGACATCGTACTTGCTCCCGCGGGGACGCCGGGCGAGCTCCGCCGGTGTCAGGCCCGCGACCGTCCCGCGCAGGCGCCGATGTTCGGAGTCGAGGAGCGCCCGGTGCGCCTTCCAGGCCTTCGCCGTCGGCGGCGCGGGGGGCTCGATCCAGTTGCTCCCCGAAAGCGGGAAAGAGCCGCGCTTGCCCCCGGTCAGCATCCGGCGCACGGCGTATTTCCAGTAGGCGGCGTGCAGCAGGAGCTCCCAGACGTTGTGGCGGCGGGGCGAAGGCCGCCAGGCCGCCTCGCGCGCGCTCAACCCGCGGAGCGACCCCCGCAGGTTGGGGCCGTGCCAGGCGCGGCGCTCATAGGCCTCGTCGAGAAGCCGCAGGAGCAGCGAGATCTCGCGCGCCGGGCGGCGGGGCGAAGGGCGTCTCATTCCGGTTTGGACGGCGCGGGCGCCGCGGCGGCGGCCATCTTCCCGAGAATCCCGGGCGCGGCGCCGAGCGGCGATCCGATCCGCCCCATCGAGGCTCCTCCTCAGCGGCCGAGCGCCGCCTCCGCCGTCGCTCCGATCTCCGCGGGGAGAGCGCTCGCGGCCACCTCGTAGTGTGTCACGCGGGGCTCCTTGCCCAAAAGGAAGCGCTCGTCCTCGGGGTAGTAGACGGCCTTTTCGGCGTCCGGCCCCGCGAAGCGCCGGATGGAGTCGAAGTCCGGCCAGAACGAGATCAGGACGAATTCCTCCGTCTCGCCGGACGAGTGCCGCAACAGGAGCGCGCCCCGATTCCCCGGAGTCCCCCGATAGTCGGAGAATCCACGGGCCTCGAGGAATGCGGCGTACTCCTCCGCATCCTTCGCCCGGGTGGTGCCATGCCAGACTCTCGCGATCATGATGCCCTCCTGGCCGTGAGCCGCACCGGCTCCGCGTCGGGCAGGCCCTCCGGAACCGTTTCCTCGATCTTCCGGCCGCCGAAGCGAATGATGACGGCGACCGCCGCGACGATCCCGAGCGCCGAGATTCCCGTGCGCAGGGTCAGCGCCTCGCCGCCGATCCCCCAGCCGAGGAGCAGCGCGACGATCGGATTGACGTAGGCGTACGTCGAGACCCGCGCCGGCGTCGTCACGTTCAGGAGCCACATGTACGCCGAGAAGCCGGCGAGCGAGCCGAACACGATCAGATAGCCGAGCGACGCGATCGACCGGCCGGAGACGGCGGCGAGGTCGAGCCGGCGAAGCTCCCCGGTCGAGAGGCCGACGGCCCAGAGCACGACGCCGCCGGCGATCATCTCCATCGCGATCGCGAGGAAGGTCGAGACCGGCAGCTTGACTGCCCGCGACGTCAGGGAGCCGACGGCCCAGCAGAGGGCCGCCGTCAGGAGCGCCGCGGCGCCGAGCAGGTCCACGTGGCCGTTGCCGCCGAACCGGCCCGGCGCGACCAGCCAGCCGAGCGCGGCGAGACCGAGCACGAGCCCCGCGACGACGGCGCGCCGGGGCGGCCGCCGCTTCTGGATCGCTTCGAGCACCGTCATCCAGATCGGGACCGACGCGACGATCAGGGCCGCGAGGCCCGAGGGCACGCGCTGCTCCGCCCAGGTGACGAGGCCGTTCCCCCCGAGGAGCATGAGCGCGCCGATGAGCGCCGCGACGGCCCAGTCGCGGGGCCGCGGGCGTTTCTCGCCGCGCAGGCGGAGCCAACCGTAGAGGAGGAGACCCGCCGTCAGATGCCGCGTGCCGGCCATGAGGAAGGGCGGGATCGTCTCGACGGCGTAGCGGATCCCGAGATATGTCGAGCCCCAGAGCAGATAGATCGCCGCGAACGCGAGGATCACTCGCCCGCGCGGAGCGTCGCGCTCAGGCACGCTTCGCCTCCTCGGTCCCCTCCTCTTCGGCTTCGAGCGGGAGAGCCATCGATTCCTTGACGGTCTCGAGCACGATCGTCGTCCGCGTGGAGGTCACCGTCGAGATCGCGCCGATTCGCTCGCGGAGCAGCCGGCCGAGCGATTCGGTGTCCGCCGTGCGCAGCTTGACGAGGAAGCAGTCCTCCCCGGCGATCTGGTGGACCTCGAGGACCTCCGGAATGCCCGCGAGCTTCTCCGCCGTGGTCGCGGCTCCCGCGCGCTCGTTGGACCGCACGAAGACGAAAGCGAGCAGCGGCACGCCGGCGGCGTGCGGATCGACGTCCGCGTGGAAGCCGCGCAGCACGCCCTTCTCCTCGAGCTTCCGGATTCGCTCGAAGACGGCGGAGGGCGCGAGCCCGACCTGGCGCGCCACTTCCGCGTTCGATGTCCGGGCATTCTTCTGAAGAATCGTCGATATCGACATATCAATATCGTTGATCGTTCTCATATTTACGTAATACTACGACGAATCGACATGGAAGGGTTTCGGACCTCCTCGCATGCTGAAAAACCGCTTTCCCCTCAAAAGGTTGCCGCCGCGAGAGCCCATCTCGCCTCGGGGGCAGAGCTGCGCCGCCGGCGCGCCGATCCCGTGAGGGGGCGGACGCCTAGACGGCGAAGTACTTCGCCTGGGGGTGGTGGACGGCGATCGCCGAGACGGAGGCTTCGGGGTCCATCATGAAGCCTTCGGTCAGCTCGACGCCGATCTTGCGCCCGTCGAGCAGCCGGAAGAACGCCGCCTGGTCCGGAGAGCTCCGGGCAGGCGGGATAGCCGAAGCTGTAGCGCTTGCCGGTGTAGCGCGCCTGGAAGAGGTCCGTCGCCGAGAGGCCCGGCGGATCGGGGATTCCCCAGCAGGCGCGCAGCTCTCGGTGCAGCCACTCCGCCGCGGCTTCCGCGGTCTCGACGGCGAGGGCCTGGAGGCAATGGCAGAGGAGGTACTCCCCCTTCTCCTTCAGGTCCTCCGCCCGGGCGCGAATGCCCTCGCCGGCCGTCATGATCTAGGAGCGCGATCGTGTCGGGGCGGTCTCCCCGCGGCGCGATGAAGTCCGCGAGCGAGAGCCGCTCGCCCGCCGCCTGCCGCGGGAAGTGAAACACCGCCGCCTCGCTCCCGCCCTGGAGCACGTGGACGGAATTGCCTTCCGAGTACGCCTCGAAATAGCGGTACATCGCCCGCGCGCGAATCCAGCCCGAGGCCTTCACCCGGGCCACGACCTGCTCGAGCTCCGCGAGCCGCGCGTCCCCGGCTTCCTTCAGCTTCCAATAGCTGCCGCGGAGCCCCAGATGCTTGGCGTAGAGCATGTGGGGGTTCAGGCACTTCCAGATCTCCTGGAGGTCGAGCGCTCCGAGGACGTGCTCTTCCAGATCCGGCGCGGGCCGCGGCGGAGCCGGCGGCACCTCGGGGCTTCGCACCGCGGGCGCCGCGAGTGGGCTCTCCGCCTCGGCCGCGGGCGCTCCCGCCTCGCGCTCCCGCCGAGCGCGCGCCTCTTCGCCGAGCGCGCGACGCGCCTCGTCCCCCGAGAGGATCCGGTCGGCCAGGGCCAGGCCCCGCATCGCGTCGACGGCATACACGACGAGGCCGCCGTAGGCCGGCGCGATTCGATGGTCGGTGAACTTCTGCGAGAGCGCGGCTCCGCCCACGAGCATCGGCGCCGTCACGCCGCGGGCCGTCAGGTCCTCGGCGGTCGTGACCATCTGCTGCGCGCTCTTGACGAGCAGGCCCGAGAGCCCGATCAGATCCGGGCGGTGCTCGTGGTACGCCTCGACGAGCCGCTCCGGCGGCACCTTGATGCCGAGGTTGACGACCTCGTAGCCGTTGTTGGAGAGGATGATCTCGACCAGGTTCTTCCCGATGTCGTGCACGTCCCCCTTGACGGTCGCGAGGATGACTTTCCCCTTGCGCGAGTCGGTCGCTTTCTCCATGAACTTCTCGAGGTGCGAGACGGCGGCCTTCATCGCCTCGGCCGACTGCAGCACCTCCGCCACGATCAGCTCGTTGGCATTGAAGAGGCGCCCGACTTCCCGCATCCCGTCCATCAGGGGGCCGTTGATGATGTCGAGCGGAGCGAGGCCTCCCGCGCGCACGGCCTCGAGGTCTTCGACGAGTCCCTCGCGCGACCCCTCCAGGATGTAGCGCGGCAACCGCTCGAGGGGCGTGCCCGCGCGTTCGACCTTCTGCTTCGGAGCCGCTCCCTTCGCCTTGAAGTAGGTTGCGAAGGCGCCGATCGGATCGGCTCCCCGGTTCCAGATCAGGTCCTCGGCCAGGCGCCGCTCCTCCTCCGGAATCGTCGGGTAGCGGACGATCTTCTCCGTGTTGACGATCGCGAGATCGAGCCCCGCCTTCGTCGTGTGGTAGAGGAAGACGGAGTTCAGGACCTCGCGCCCCGCCTCGGGCAGGCCGAAGCTGACGTTGGAGATGCCGAGGATCGTGCGCGCCTGCGGGAACGCCGCCTTGATGGCGCGAATCCCCTCGATCGTCTCGACGGCGCTGCCGACGTACTTCTCGTCCCCGGTCCCGCAGGGGAAGACGAGCGGGTCGAAGAGGATGTCCTCCGGCGGAACGCCGTACTTCTCGGTCAGGAGCGTGAAGCTTTTCCTCGCGATCTCGAGCTTGCGCTCGCGCGTCACGCCCATGCCGTGCTCGGGGTCCTCGTCGATCGTGCCGACCACGAGCGCCGCCCCGTACTTCTGCGCGAGCGGCACGACGGAAGCGAAGCGCGCCTCGCCGTCCTCGAGGTTGATCGAATTCAGGATCGCCTTGCCCTGGCTCCACTTCAGGCCGAGCTCCATCACCTTCGCGTCCGTCGAGTCGAGCATCAACGGGACCTTGACCATGCGGGTGACGCGCCCGAGGAACGCTTCGGCGTCGGCCGACTCGTCCCGATCCGGATCCTGAAGGCAGACGTCGATGACCTGGGCGCCCCCCTTGACCTGCGCCCGCGCGATCTCGGCCGCGGCGTCGAAGTTGCCCTCGGCGACCAGGCGCTTGAACTTCCTCGAGCCGAGCACGTTGGTCCGCTCTCCGACGAGCACGGGGCGGTTGTCCTCGGTCAGCTCGAGCGCCTCGATCCCCGACACGAAGACGCGGTCGTGGATCGCCGCGCGGCGGGGCCGCCTTCCGGCGGCGACCGCAGCGACCTTCGCGATGTGGGCCGGGGTCGTGCCGCAGCAGCCTCCGACGATGTTCAGCCACTCGTGATCCAGGAAGCGCCCGAGCTGCGCGGAGAGGCTCTCGGGCGTTTCGGCGTACTTGCCGTCCGCGTCGGGCAGGCCGGCGTTCGGGTAGCAGGAAGTCAGCGTCTTCGAGAGCCCGGCCAGCGTGCGCAGGTGGTCGGTCATGAACTCGGGCCCGGTGGCGCAGTTCAGTCCGACCGAAAGGAGAGGGCGGTGCGCGATCGTGGCGTAGACGGCGTCCACCGCCTGGCCCGCGAGCATCGTGCCCATCGGCTCGATCGTGACGGAGACGGAGACGGGGACCCTCCAGCCCACTTCCGCGAACGCCTGATCGACGCCGATCAGGCCCGCCTTCAGGTTCCGGGTGTCCTGGACCGTCTCGAGGATCAGGACGTCCGCCCCGCCGGTCAGGAGGCCCACGGCCTGCGCGCGGTAGTGGCCGATCATCTCCTCGAAGGTCGCGCCGCCGGTCACGGTGATCGCTTTCGTCGTCGGGCCCATCGAGCCGGCGACGAAGCGCGGGCGCGCGGCCGTCGAGAACTTCGCGGCCGCCTCGCGCGCGAGCCGCGCCGCCTGCGCGTTCTGCTCGATCGCCTTCTCCGCCAGCCCGTACTCCGCGAGCACGAGGGGGGTGCCTCCGAACGTGTTCGTCTCGATCAGGTCGGCGCCCGCCGCCAGGTACTCCTCGTGCATCCTCCGAACGACGTCCGGGCGCGTGAACACGAGGTTCTCGTTGCACCCCTCGAGATCCGGACCGCCGAAGTCGTTCGCGGTCAGGTTCTGGCCCTGGAGCCAGGTCCCGGTCGCGCCGTCGAGCACGACGACCCTCTCGGCGAGGATCTCCTGGAGAGCCTCGGCCCGTTCGCGCTGCGTAGCGCCGCCCGGAGGACGAATTTCGGTCACGGGACCGGCAATTATGCGGGAATCCGAGCCGGACCCCGAAACCCCCGGCGCCGCCCGGCCCGGGGCCCCGCCCCTCTCGAGCTGCCGGCTGCGATATCTTCGCGCCGCCCCGGAGGGGCCCGGAGGGAGGACTCCCATGAAGCGACCGGTGGCGGTTCACTTTCTATGGGCGGCGGCCGGACTCCTGCCCCTGCCCGGAGCGGAAAAGCCGAAGGTGCCGCCGGCCGCTGCGCCGGCGCCCCTCCTCGAGCCGTCGCGCTTCAAGGCCTTCAAGGCCCGGACGATCGGGCCGGCGGTGATGAGCGGACGGGTCTCCGACATCGCGCTCGACCCCGAGAACCCCTACGTCTTCTACGTCGGCTTCGCGACCGGAGGCCTCGCGAAGACCTCGAACAACGGCGGCACGTTCCAGGGGATCTTCGAGAAGGAGGCCGTCGCCTCGATCGGCGCCGTCGCCGTCGCGCCCTCGGACCCGAAGACGCTGTGGGTCGGCACGGGAGAAGGCAACGACCGGAACAGCTCGGCCTGGGGAGACGGCGTCTACCTCTCGACGGACGGCGGCGAGACCTTCGCCAACGTGGGACTGAAGACCTCGCGGGCGATCGCGCGAATCGCCGTCCATCCGAAAGACCCGAAGACGGCCTGGGTCGCCGCGCTCGGCAACCTCTGGGCGCCGGGGGGCGAGCGCGGGCTCTACGTCACGAACGACGGCGGCAAGACCTGGCGGGCGGCGCTGCAGGCGCCGGCCCCCTACGCGGATCGGGTCGGCTGCGGCGAGGTCACCCTCGATCCCTCCGATCCGAGCACGGTCTACGCCGTGCTCTACGCCCGTCAGCGGACGCCCTGGTCCTTCACGTCGGGCGCCGCGGCCACGGACGGAAAGGACGTCGGCGGCATCTTCAAGTCGAGCGACGGCGGCGCGACCTGGAAGAAGCTCGGCAACGGACTGCCCACCCGCACGGCGCGCATCGGGCTCGCGGTCTCGCCCAAGAACCCGAAGATCCTCTACGCCGTCGTTCAGTCCGACGAAGCGGGCTCGAACAACATCGACGAGGTCCGGAGCCGCAGCGGCGGCGTCTTCCGCTCGGAGGACGGAGGCGAGAGCTGGACGCGAACGAGCCGTCTCAATCCGCGGCCGTTCTACTTCTCGCAGATCCGCGTCGACCCCGAGAATTCCGACCGCATCTACGTGCTCGGCTACGCGCTCCACGTCTCGGAGGACGGCGGCAAGTCCTTCCGCGAGGACCGCTTCGAGAAGATCCACCCGGACAACCACGCGCTCGCGATCGATCCGCGGCGCCCGAAGCGCCTGCTGCTCGGGACCGACGGCGGCGCCTACCAGAGCTTCGACGGCGGGAAGTCCTGGGAGCACCTGAACCGCTTCGCGGCGGGCGAGTTCTACCGGCTGAGCCTCGACTCGAGCGTCCCCTACCGGATCTGCGGCGGCCTGCAGGACAACCTGAACTGGGTCGGGCCCCAGCCGGACGCGCTCGAAGGAGGGGATCCTCAACAGCGACTGGACGAACATCGGCGGGGGCGACGGCTTCTCCTGCGTCTTCGACGCCGAGAATCCGAACTTCGTCTACTCCGAGTCGCAGGAAGGCGAGCTCTTCCGCTTCGACCTCTCGACCGGATTCGCGAAGCGCCTGCGCCCCTCGCCTCCCGAGGGACAGCCGGCGTTTCGCTTCCACTGGAACTCGCCTCTGATCGGCAGCCGCAGCGAGAAGGGCGTGCTCTATCTCGCCGGCAACCGCGTCTTTCGCCTGACCGACCATGGCGAGAAGTGGAATCCGATCAGCCCCGACCTCTCGACCCAGGACCCGGCGCGCACCACCGCGACCGGCAGCGGAGCCGAGAACTACGGCGTCGTGTACACGCTCGCCGACTCGCCGGTGCAGGCGGGCCTCCTGTGGGCGGGCACCGACGACGGGAAGGTCTGGGTCACCGAGGACGGCGGGGGACGCTGGACGGATCTGACGGCGAACCTGCCCGCGGAGGCGCGCGGCCACTGGATGGGCCGGATCGAGGCTTCCGCTCACGATCCGAAGGTCGCCTACCTCGCGGTCGAGACGCATCGCTCCGGGAAGATCGCCCCGCTTGCCTACCGGACGGCGGATCTCGGGCGCACGTGGCAGAACATCGCGGGCGATCTGCCCGCGATCGGTCCGGTCAAGGTCGTGCGCGAGGATCCGAAGAACCCGTCGCTCCTCTTCGCGGGAACCGAGTTCGCGCTCTTCGCTTCGCTCGATCGCGGGGCGCACTGGGTCAAGTTCGGCGAGCTGCCGACCGTGGCCGTGGACGACATCGCGATCCACGCGCGCGATCGCGACCTGGTCGCCGCGACCCACGGACGGAGCCTCTTCGTCGTGGACGACATTTCCGCGCTCGAAGAGGCCACCCCGGAGCTCCTCGCCCTCCCCGCGTATCTCTTCGCCCCGCGCCCCGCCGAGGCCTACGTGCCGATGGAAGGCTTCGCGGACTGGAACGGCAGCGCCGTCTACCGCGGCGAGAACCCGAAGGAGGGAGCGCTCCTGACCTTCTGGATTCGCGAATACACGGGCGACGAGGTCGAGATCGAGATCCAGAACGCGCTCGAGCAGCCGGTGGCGAAACTGAAGGCGGCGGGATCCCCCGGATTCCACCGCGTCGTCTGGGATCTGAAGCCCTCGAAGGAGCTCCTGACCGAATACGGAGGCGAGGGCGCGCTCTTCGTGAGGCCGGGCGACTACACGGTGACCCTGAAGCACGGCAAGACGAAGTCGAAGCAGACCCTGCGGGTCTCCGTCCCGGCGGGCATCGAGACCCGCTGACTCCGGGACCGGGGCCAGGTCTGTATTATACAGTAGTTAGTATATAATACAGACCTGGCCCCAGAAGTTCGCAGACCTGACCCCCGAGGCGGATCTAGCCGGCGAGTCGGCGGTAGGCGGACTCGGCGATCGCGAGGTCCTCGACGCCGAGGCCCGTGAAGTCGGCGACGACGATCTCCTCGGGAGCCGCGCGCCGCGGCGAATCGCAGAACGCGCCGAGCTCGACCGCGCGGTCCCGCTCGGAGAGGGCGTGCTGGAGCTCCCCCAGCCGCTCGCACTGCGCCCGGGAATCGACGAGGAGGAGCGAGGCGCGGCGGAGGATCTCCGGGTCGAGCTCCTGCTTGCCCGGCGAGTCGGAGCCGACGGCGAGGACGAACGTCCCCGGGCGCATGTCGGCCGCGCGGAGCAGCGGCGAACGCGACGCCGTCGCCGTGACCACCAGGAGCGCGCCGGCGGCGACCTCCGCCGCCGAGCCGGCGACGCGGACGTCCACGCCCGGGAGCATCGTCGCGACGTCGCGGCGGCACGCCTCGGCGCGCTCGGCGCTGCGGCCCCAGAGAACGACGCGCGAAAGCGGCAGGATCTCCGCGTGGAGCCGCGCCTGGAGACGCGCCTGAGCGCCCGTGCCGAGGATCCCGATCACCGCGTCGCGGCGGGAAAGCTCGCGGGTCGCGAGCGCGGCGACGGCCGCGGTCCGCACGTCGGTCAGCCAGCCCTCGTCGAGAAACATCGCGACCGGATCGCCGGTCGGGGCCGAGGAAAGGAGCACCATCCCGCTGCCCGCGGGCTGGCCTCGGGCGAGCCGTCCCGGAAAGGAGCCCGCCGCCTTGAGCGCCCAGAACTCTCCGCCCCGGCGGAACGAGGACTTGATGTGGACCTCGGACTCCGGTCCGCCCACGTTGAGATGCATGGGCAGGGGCGTGTCGCATTCGCCACGCGCCTGCGCGATCACGGCGTCGCGCATCGCGTCGATCGCATCGGCGAACGAGACGACCCGCCGGATCTCATCGAGCCCGAAGACGCGCATCAGGCGAGGATCTTCCGGAGCGTCTCGAGGCTCACGTTCCGGCCGGAGAGAACGGCGACCGCAGGGCCACGCAGAGACCCGGCCTTCCCGGTCCGGATGGCGGCCACCGCCACGGCGCCCGACGGCTCGACCAGATACTGATGCCAGTCGAGAATCCAGCGCACGGCGTCGAGGATCTCCTCCTCCGAAAGGAGCGCCACCGCGTCCACGCGGTCGCGCAGGACCTCGAAGTTCGAGACGCCCAGGCCCCCCTCGACGCCGGCGGCCGCCGTCTCGATCGCCGGCAGTTTCGTCACCGCCTCCCCGCGCTCGAGCGAAAGCTTCAGGGCCGGCGAACGCTCGTGCTGGCACCCCACGATCCGGCACCCGGGAAGCGCTTCCTTCGCGTGAAAGGCGAAGCCCCCGGCGAGCCCCCCTCCTCCCACGGGGAGGAGGAACGTCCGCGCCTCGGGCACGTCCTCGAGCGTCTCGACCGCGAGCGAGCCGCCGTTGCCCGCCATGATGGCGTCGTCGTCGAACGCGGATACGAAGACGCGGCCGAGAGCCGCCGCCTCCCTGCGCGCGAGCTCCTCCGTCTCGTCGTAGCCGGGGAGGTCGCACCGCACGACGTCGGCGCCCATGGCGACCATGCCGCGGTATTTCGCCTCGTCCACGGTCTTGGGGACGAAGATGCGCGCCGGAATGGCCTCCCGCCGCGCGACGAACGCGACCCCCTTTCCGTGGTTGCCGGCCGAGGCCGTCACGACCCCCCGCCGGCGCTCCTCGGGCGAGAGCTCCGCCATCCGGACGAACGCCCCGCGGACTTTAAAGGAGCCGGTCTCCTGCAGGTTCTCGAGTTTCAGCCAGACCGGCACGCCGGCGATCTCCGAGAGACCCGGCGACGGCTCGACCGGGGTCCGGCGCACGCGCCCCTCCAGAAATCGGGCCGCCGCGCGGATCCTCTCCCCGCTCAACATCTCGAAATCCGTATCGGCATGAGCGATCCCGGCATATACCATCTCGCGGCGCCGGTTGCGACCGCCGCGGCGCCGACGCGGAAAGGGGACTCGGATGATCCTCGTCACGGGCTCGACCGGAAGAATCGGCCGAGAGCTCGTCCGGGAGCTCGACGCCGCCGGCGAGCCCTATCGGGTGGGCGCACGGGCACCGGGTCGCGACACGAAAAACGCCGTCCTCTTCGACTACGACCGGCCGGACACCTTCGGCCCGGCGCTCGCCGGAGTGGATCGCCTCTTTCTTCTCACCTCGGGAGGCACCGAGCGCGAAGGGCCGGCCGTCGATGCCGCCCGGAAGGCGGGCGTGCGACGCATCGTCAAGCTCTCCGTCTGGGGTGCGGAGGAAGATGCCTTCGTCTTCGGGCGCTCGCACCGGGCGATCGAGGAGAGGATCGAGGCGAGCGGCATCCCGTGGACTTTCCTGCGGCCCAATGGCTTCATGCAGAACTTCAGCACCTACAAACTGGAAGAGATTCGATCTCGGGGCGTGATCGTCGACAGCACGGGCGACGGGGCCTGGAGCATCGTGGACGCGCGCGACGTCGGCGCGGTCGCGGCGAGAGCCCTGGCCGAAAGCGGGCACGAGGGACGCGCGTACAAGTTGTCCGGGCCCGAGGCGCTCCGCCAGGCGCAGATGGCCGAGAAGATCTCCGAGGCGGCCGGCAAGCCCGTGCGTTATCGAGACGTCTCCGACGCCGAATACAAGAAGACCCAGCTCTCCTACGGGATCCCCGAGGGATACGCCGACGCCCTCGTCGACCTGAACGTCTACTACCGGGGCGGAGCCGGGGCGCCCGTGACCGGCGACGTCGCGGCCGTCCTCGGCCGGCCGCCCGGATCGTTTGCCCGATTCGCGCGAGACCACGCCTCCCTTTGGCGATAGAGGAGAAGACGATGGAGACGACGACCTGCCCTCACGTGAAGGAAATCCGGAAGGTCAAGCCCAGCTCGAAGGGATGCGAGGACTGCCTGAAGATCGGCGGCCGGTGGGTGCACCTGCGCGAGTGTCTGACCTGCGGCCACGTCGGCTGCTGCGATTCCTCGCCGAACCGGCACGCGACCGCTCACTTCCGCGCCGTGAAGCACCCGATCGTCCGCTCCTTCGAGCCGGGGGAAGACTGGAGATGGTGCTACGTGGACGAGGTCTTCGTCTGAGTCGCCGTCCGGCGCATAATGCAGCGCGATGCTCACGCTCGCGCTTGCGTTCGCCCTGCGGCTCGCCTCCCTCCAATCCCCCCCCGAGCCGACGCCCGCGGCGGCGAGCGATCCCGTGCTCGTCGGCGCCGGCGACATCGCCGCGTGCGGGAGCGACGGCGCGGCATGGACGGCCGCGCTCCTCGAACGGATCGCGGGGACCGTCTTCACCCTCGGCGACAACGTCTACGAGTCAGGCTCGCCCGAGCAGTTCGCGCGGTGCTACGGCCCGACCTGGGGCCGCTTCCGCGAGCGCACGCGCCCGGCCCCGGGCAACCATGACTACCGCTCGTCCGGCGCGCGCGGCTACTTCGCCTACTTCGGCGAGGCGGCCGGCGATCCGTCGCGCGGCTACTACGGCTACGACCTCGGGACGTGGCGCGTCCTCGTCCTGAACAGCAACTGCGACGAGATCGGAGGTTGCGCCGCCGGCTCCCGTCAGGAGAAGTGGCTGCGCCGGGAGATCGCGGCGCATCCGTCTCCCTGCGCGGTCGCGATGTGGCATCACCCGCGTTTCTCCTCCGCCAAGCACGGCGATTCGCCCGGGATGGCGGACCTGTGGACGGCCCTGGCGGAGGGGGGCGTGGACGTCGCGCTCGCCGGGCACGACCACGTGTACGAGCGCTTCGCGCCGCTCGACGCGCGCGGTCGCCCGGACGCCGAGCGCGGCATCCGCTCGTTCACCGTCGGCACGGGCGGAAGGTCCCACTACGAGTTCGTCCACGTCCACCCGGCGAGCGAGGTGCGCAACGCCGACACCTTCGGCGTCCTCAAGCTGACTCTTCACCCGGGCTCTTACGACTGGGAATTCGTGCCGGTCGACGGCGCGAGCTTCCACGACGCGGGAAACTCCCGCTGCCACTAGACCGGCCGCGAGGGTTTGATCCCGGCGGTCGCCTGTCGTAGCGTCCGGACATGAAGAACCGCCGGACCGGTCCGCTCCTCCCCCTCCTCCTGCTCGCGATCGCGCCGATTGCCGCCGGCCCGTCCCCCGGCCCCGAGGACCTCGAGCGGGAGCTCGTGGCGGCGATCGCGAAGGGAGACCTCGCGACCTACGACCGGATCGTGGCCGACGACTACGTCGCGTTCGAAGCTTCCGGCAAGACCACCCCGAAGTCCGAGATCCTCGCTTCGTATCGCTCCGGCGCGCGTCGCTACACCCATCTCGAGATCTTCGACGTCGAGGAGCGAGTCTTCGGCGACACGGCGGTCGTGTCGGCAAAGACGAAGGGCCTTCGGAGGGAGGGGGACCGCGACGTTCCCAACCGCGTCCGCTACATCCGCGTGTACGCGCGGCGGGACGGCCGGTGGCGAGCGGTCGCGCAAATGGCAGCGGTGATGCCCGGTCCTAATTCCGGGGCCGACCCTCGGCCGCTGCCGTCCGGCAACTGGGGAGGGGATCACGTCGGCATGGAGGTCACGCCACAGGGCGCGCGCCTCGAGTACGACTGCGCCCACGGAACGATCGACGAGGTCATCGCTCCCGATGAGAAGGGCCGCTTCGAGGCCCGAGGGACGCATTTCCGCGAGGGTCCTGGACCGACGCGGCCGGAGGATCAAAAAGGAGAGGCGGCCCGCTACACCGGCGAGGTGAACGGAGACACGATGACGTTCACCGTAACACTCGCCGCCTCGGAAAAGCCGGTCGGATCATTCACCCTCGTGCGAGGGCGCATGCCCCGCATTCAGAAGTGCGGCTAGGCGAAGAAGAAAAGGCCCGGCGCGAGTGCGCCGGGCCATTCGCGGAATCCCGAGAGGTTACTGCTTCGAGCCGATCACCGGCCCGTCGCCGACGACGAAGAATCCGGCCGGTGCCGCTGCCGCATTGTTCGTGCAGAAGGTCTGCGCCGCAGCGGCTTGGGCCGCGACGGAGTTCTTCTCCGCCGCGCTCTGGCCCGTCGGAACCGTCACCGTCTTGCAAGAGAAAGCCCCGTTGCCCGTTCCGTCGCTGGTCCGGACCACGATCAGGTAGACACGCCCGTCCCCGTTCCCGGAGTCTTTCCGTTCGGACCTGAGCCGCAATGTCCCGAGCGCGATGTTCTTCGCGTCGGGCGACTGGTCTCCGCTCGTCCCCGGGGTGACGTCGTCCTCGTCGGAATAGACCGTGACCTGGCGATTTGCCGGACAGATTCCGGTCGAAGACGCTGCGAGCCCGACGTTGATCAGGTTGTGGTTGGGCGGCCAGAGAGACGATTGCGTCACCGAGGATGTGAGAACACAAGCCGGACACGCCCCGTTGGCCGGAGTGTCGTCGAAGAAGCCGGAGATCGTCGCGCTGTAATTCGAGCAGGCGCTCGCCGGCGAATTGACGGCGTTCACGACCACGACGAAGTTGTGCCCGCTCGGGACGTTGAAGGAGTAAGACCCCGTCGTTCCGTTTAGCGGGCTCGCTCCGATGTCTCCCAGGTAATTGACGCATTCCTGAGTTCCGGGAGTGGGAATGTAGGTCTCGAGATAGGCCGCGGAGAAGATCTGATTCGCCCCCGCGGGCGTCTCCGTGCAGTTCGGGGTCAGGGCGACCGTCATGCAAGCGGCCGAGCCGCCCGTGTTGCTGAAAGTATACGAGTCGAAGAAACGCGGCGTCCCGACAGATGTGGGTGGCCCGACGAAGACGCCCGGGCACCCCTTGGGAGTCGCGCAGACGCTCGGGTTCGCGTCCCGACCCATGCGCCCATCCTGGAGGGCGTCCCCGGGCCCGAGGCTGCCCGTCACCGTCACCGGCGCGCCTCCGGCGCAAGTCCGCAGAGAGAAGTGCAGGTCGTGCGCCGGCTGCTTGTCCGACGTGACGTGGAGCGTGAAGTCGATCACCGTGCCGCAGACGAAGCTCGGCTGCGTCGTAAAGGCGTAGGGTGTGACGTTGTTGCCCGATGTATTGACCGCCAGGTTCGGGTAGGCCGAGAGCGCCTGATTGACGTCGACACCGGGCGTCGCGGTGGAGAGCGTCGCGGAGATGTTCGAGTCCGCGATGCAGCCGTCGTTGGAGATCCCGATCGTCAGTTTGATGCACTCGTCGCGGTTGATGACATCGTTGTCGTTTCCGAGACTGTCATCGAACGCAACCGTTCCGAGGTTGAGCTTCGAATTCCCGGTCAGGCAGAAGTTTGCGGTCGCCGTTCCGCCGTTGGAGACGTTGACGTTCTGAGTCGCGGAGGGGTTGCAGTTGCGAAAGGAATCCGACGCCCCGACCGTGTAGCTTCCCGGCGGCGTCAGGATCGAGTACGTGCCGTCCGCCCCGGTCGCGGCCGAGCGCCCATCGGAGCTCTGGACGATCGCTCCGACGATGGGAAGGCCGGTCACGCAGTCGGTCACCCTCCCCTGGATCTTGCCGCTCGGAGGGGGCGTGCAGCCGTCAAACTTGAACTTCCCGACACGGGTGTGCCAGTTGAATTGGTTCGTAACCCGGTCCCCGGCCGGGTAGTACTCGTTGACGTACCAGAAGGTGCACTCGTCCACAGGATCGACTTGTAGCGACGAGTAGTCCCCCCAGCGATTGCCACTGAGCGCCTGAGACCCGAGGCCGGAGAAGATCGTCGCCTCTCCCTCATTGAGGCCGCCCGTCTGGTCGAAGGCGCGAGCCGCGAAGGCGACCGAGGGGAAGGTCGACAGGTTCGAAGTGCTGTAGCCGACAACTAGGTTGCCCTGATTGTCGATCGCCACGCTCCCCATCCAGCGGTTGAGCCCCGTGGGGAGGGCCGGCGGCGTGGGGGCGTCCGGCCCGAAAGTCGCCTGGTCGTAGATCGAGAAGGCGCCGCCCGGAACGGAGCGGCGCAGTTCGTAGTAGCGCGGCGCGGCCTGGTGTTCCGCCGGCGTCGGAAAGCGTGTCGTCAGATGGACGCCGACGTTGACCGTGTGCACGGCGACGAGGGATTCGATCCCGTCCCGGTTCCGGTAGGCCAGCCGATACATGAGACGGTCGCCGATCGTGTCCAAGTTGTCCGCCGCGATTGCCGGGGGCGGTTGCTCGATGTCCGCGCGGCCGTTCGGATTCAGAGGATCGAAGGCCGCCACCGCGAGTGGGCTCTCGGTCCTTTCCGCGAAAGTAGAGTTCGCGAGATTTTCGAAGTCCACGTGGAAATCGAACAACCTCAGCGCGTCCCCCTGGGGATCGCCGAAGATTGCGGCCGTATAGATCGCGAAGATGTTGGGTGTGCCCGCAGGCGGAAGGATCAGGCCGTCGAAATCGGTCGGTAGCATGCCGGAAGAGGCGTTGGAGAGGGAGCCCGTCGCGAATTCGATCCCGGTCGCGGTCGGATCCCCGGCGAGAATCTTCTCGCGGTCGAACGCCACCGCGGCCAACCCCGTGAAGAGCCCGGTGACCGAGGAGAACTGGCGCGTGGACATGTAGTAGGCGTCCGGCCAGGTCGCGAGCTTCGGGTAGTCGGGGAAGTCCGTGCTCGGAAGCTGGAAATCGTAGACGTAGTACGCGCCCGCCGGGTCGCCGTTGATCGACTCGGCGATGCACTGGTGGAAGGGCGGAGCGTTGGTGGCCGTGAAGCCGAACTGCGAGAGCTGCCACCGGTCCGCGAGGCGGTCGTACAGCACGATCGGATCGCCCTTGTCCCCGGCCGCACAGATGCCTCCGACCTGCGCGAAGAGGCTGCTCTGACGGAAGGGAGGAGTCAGCGGGTTGCCGGCCTTGTCGTAGACGCGGACGCGGTTGTTGACGACCTCGACGTAGTGGTTCGGTCCGACGGCTCCGTTGGAGTCGGACGGATTGACGAGCCCCGTGCCGTTGTCGGTGTCGGCCAGCCCCTCGAACGACGTGAAGGATGGCAACGCGGCGGTCGCCTGGGTCGACTGGGCCTGGATCGAAGCGCGTCCACCGGTCTGGCGCGAAGTTGTCGCGTCCTCGTTCTTCAAGCCCGGGCTCGTCGAGATCTGGCGGTCGATCTCGTCGTTGAGCTCGTTGACCTCTCCCGTCTCGCCCGACGAGGTGGCCGGCGGAAGATCGCGGCGCCGGTCCGGAGCGACCGGAGACCATCACGCTAGCGAGCCGAGCACCCGTGGAGGTGGTCTCCGATTGCGCCGAAGGCGCCGCTGCCTGCGACGCCGGACGCGCGCTTCGACTTCGGCGGCGGGATGCAAATGCGTCGCGGCCGCTCCGCCGTCACCGCCACGGACGACGGGCGCTCCATCTTTAACCTGAGCCACCGGACTTCGGGTCGAACAGGCGGTTACGACAGAACAAACGAGGAAGAGGACAAGGCGCCGGATGCGAAAGTCGAGGTCCATGGATACCCTCCTCGAAGAAGAAAAGGGGAAAAGAAGAAGAGGAAGAGAGGAAAGAACGGAAGGGAGACGATACGGGACTGGGGGCCGGTCGACGGAGTTCGCCGACCCGGGCTTCCTTCGTCTGGAACGCGTCCTACAACGTCCTCCTCCCGGACGAAGCCGCGCCCACTCGGACCGCTGGGCATCCGAAGCTAGTCCCGAGCGCCGAAGCCTGTCAAGACAAAAAGCGCCGGCGCGTCTCCGCCATCGCTCCGAGACGAAACCGTGGCCAAGGTTGCGGGTCTGAACCCGACGGGAAACGGGTCTCCAGCATGTCCTCCCGAGGATCGACCGTTCCGGATTTGGGGCTCTCGGCACCTGGAATCGCCTCCAGGGAAGGCCCCGAGCGGTCGCCTAGAATTCTTCCGTTGCTCCGCTTCAAGCCGATCGCCCTTCTCCTATCCGCCCTCGTGCGCAGGATCGTGCTCTCGGCGAACGGGCGCGCGGCGAATTGGATTCCCAAGGGCATGCCGTCCGGAGCGGCCGCAGGGTACCGCGATCGCAGGCAGGCCAGTGAGGTTGAAGGGCATCATGGTGCGCGACAGCACCATTCCCACGTTGACGGTCGCATCGCCGATGCGCAGCATCGTCTCGCCGATCCGCGGTGCGGCCACCGCCAAGCTCGGCACCACCAGGGCATCGACGCGCTCGAAAACTGCCGCGTATTCGGCGGCCAGGCGCGCGCGCAAACGCTGCGCCGCGAGCATCGCGGTGGCCGGCACGAGGCGACCGAGGTCGAGCACGCCGCGCACATCCAGCCCGAAGTCATCGGGCCGAGTGCGCAGCGCACGCGCGTGATAGGCAGCGGCTTCCGGCATCATGATCGCCATCTCCGCCTCCGACACGTGCGGAAGTGACGGAATGGACACTGGCATTGTGCGCAGCCCGAGGTGTCGCAGCGTACGCAGCGCCTGGTCGAATGCGCGCCGCACATCCTCGCTGAGCATGTCGAAGAAGTGCTCGCGCGGCACGCCGAGCCGCAAACCCTTGGCGGAACGCCGCAGCGCAGCGCGGTAGTTGTCGACTCGGCGTGCTCGACGTGGCATCGTGCCGATCATGGCCGGCCAAGACGCCCAGGAGCAGAGCTGTATCTTCGACCGTCTTGGCGAGCGGACCGACGTGATCGAGCGACCAGCTCAAGGGGACGACACCGTATCGACTCACCCGTCCGTACGTCGGCTTCAATCCCACCACTCCGCAAGGCCGCGGCGGGGATGCGGATCGATCCACCGGTGTCGGTTCCGAAGGCGCCGGCACACAAGGAGGCCGCCACCGCCGCGCCGGAGCCGCCGCTCGACCCGCCCGGGATGCGCTCCACATCCCACGGGTTGCGCGTCGGACCGTAGTGCGGGTTGTTGGTGGTGACGCCGAACGCCAACTCGTGCATGTTGAGCTTGCCCAACAGCACCGCCCCGGCGGCGCGGCAGCGCTCGACGATGGTGGCATCGAACTGCGGCACCCAGTTGGCGAGGATCTTCGAGCCGGCCGTGGTCCGCACGCCCTTGGTGGCGCAGAGATCCTTCATCGCGATCGGTAGACCGTGCAGCGCCCCGCGGCGGCCGCGCGCGCGGTCGAGGCGCCGCGCCTCGCGCAACGCCGCGTCCGCGGTGACCGTGATGTAGCTGTTGATCCGGCGATCGAGGCGTTCGATGCGATCCAGGAACGCCTGCGTGACCTCAACGGCACCGACGTGGCGGCGGGCGAGGAGGCCGAGCAGCTCGGTTGCCGTCATCAGCAACGGCAGTTCGTCGTGCATGGCTACGCCGGTGGAGCGCCGGTACCTGTCGAGACCTTGTTCGATTTTCTTGAGAAACGCGCGGTTCTCGGCGATGGTTCCGCCGCGGACGGCGACTTCAATGGGCGTCGGCGAGCCGAAGCTCATCACTTCGCTCACGATGTCGGCCGGTTCGAACGAGAAGCGGACGTCGGGCAGCCGCTCGCGCAACCTGGTGCGCAGCACTTCCTTCATCTGCTCGGTGCTGATGCCCGAATCGCGCTTTAGCGCAATGCGCAGAATGGCTTCTTCCGGCCCGCGCGAAAATTGATACACGGCATTGATGGGGAACGACGCGGGAATCGTACCGACATATCCGAGCGTTATGGCGACGTTCTCCGCGCCGACTTCCTGTTCGACGATGTCCAGCGTTTGAAGCGCGATTTGCTCCGTCTTGTCGATGTGCGTGCCATCCGGCGCGCGGAGACGCAGCCGAAACTCACCGGCGTCGAACGTGGGAAAGATTTCGGTTCCGAGCCGTCCGGCCGTCAGCCAGATGACCAGCCCGCAAATAACGAGGTACGCCGGCGTGACAATCCAGCGCAGGCCAACAACGCCTTGGAGCAACCGCGCGTAGATTTCCCGCGGAGATGCGAGTCGCGGATTCTTCCAGCCCAGTTTAATCAACGCGTTTCGCAACCGGCGAAAACGCGTGCCCGGCGCACTTGTTCCGGCGTGAGCCGGTGCCTGGCGATGTCGCAACAACCAGACGGAGAGGACCGGCACAAACGTGCTCGACAGTAAGTACGAGGCGATCATCGAGAAGCCGACCGCCAGCGACAGCGGCGCGAACATCTCGCGCGGCGCGCCTTGCATGAAGAACGACGGCACGAATACCGCCAGAATGCACAGCATCGCCAACAATCGCGGCACGGCCGTCTGCGAGATTCCCAGCCTGCACCGCCCAGGCGATCGAATCGGTCTTGCGCGAACTGCGTGTGGATGTTCTCGATTTCGACCGTCGCTTCGTCGACAAGAATTCCGACCGCCAGCGCCAGCCCGCCCAGCGTCATCAGGTTGATCGTCTGTCCGGTGAGCCACAGCCCGAGAATGGCGGCCAGAATCGCCAGCGGAATGTTGAGCACGACGACCAGCGCACTCCGCCAGTCGCGCAGGAACAACAGCACCATCAGCCCCGTGAGAATCGCTCCGAGCATGCCCTTCGGTCGCCAGGCTTTGAATGGCCCGCGTGACGTACGGCGACTGATCGAACTCGAACGAGACGCGGATGTCGTCGGGCAGTTCCTTCTGCATCGTCGGAATCGCCCTTTTGATTTCGTCGATCACGCTCATCGTCGAGGCGTCGGCCCGCTTGGTCGCGAGGATGTAGACCGCCCGCCGCCCGTTGACGAGCGCGTATCCCGTCGTGATGTCGGTCGCGTCTTCGATCGTGCCGAGATCGCGGAAGTAGACCGTCGAACCGGCCGACGTCGCCACGGGAATGTTGCCCAGTTCGCGAATGTCCCGGACCATCGCGTTCGTCGGGACGATCGGATAGCGATCGCCCAACCTGAGATTGCCCGACGGGCTGATCGGTGTTCCCCTGCGTGAGCGCCGTGACGACGTCGTCGGGCGACAGCCGATACGCCCGCAGCCGATCGGGATTCGCGCGGATCACGATGCTCCGCGCGCTGCCGCCGAACGGCGGCGGCGCGGAGACTCCCGGCAGCGCCGCGAACATCGGCCGCACTTTGAACAGCGCCTGGTCCTGAATCTCGCCGATCGTCTTCGTGCCGCTGGAGAGGACGAGATAGCCGACCGGCACGCTGCCGGTGTCGAATCGCATCACGAAAGGCGACACCGTGCCCGGCGGCATGAAGGCCCGCGAGCGGTTGACGTAGTTGATCGTCTCGGCCATCGCCTGCGCCATGTTCGTGCCGGGATGGAAAAAGAGCTTCATCAGGGCACTGCCCTGGATGTTGCGGCTCTCGACGTGATGAATGCCCGCTGATGTAGAGGAAGTGATACTCGTAGTAGTTGGTGAGCAGCCCTTCCATCTGCGCCGGGTCCATGCCGCCGTAGGGCTGGCAGACGTAGATCACGGGCAGGTTGAGGCTCGGAAAGATGTCGACCGGCATCCGCTTGAGCGGCAGCTCGATCCCGTACGCGCGCAGCGTTTCGTCGAGCGACTTTGGGGCGAATGGCCGTCAGACCGGCCAGCACGACTGCGAACACGAGCAACCATGACGGTGATCGGCCGCCGCAATGCAAAGGCAATGGGGTTCATTCATGGGCTCCAAAGCACCAACTTTATTGGAGATCTGCCCATTGTATCAACACGGTCGAGGGGACGGGTGGTGTCACTGCAGCAATATCCGCAGCAACCCGGCTGCGTGGATGCAGTTTCGCGAGAATGACGGCGACGTGATCGGGCCGGCCGTCGTCGAGGGCCGCTGGTCAACTCTCCTTGGCCGTGTTAGATTAGAACCGACTTGGAAACAGGTCGGGCGTCGCAGGCGGGTCGCGGTTTTCACGCTCCCGGTTCCGGGGGTCTTAAGTGCACCCGCAGAAAAATCCTGGCGGTCTAGGGCGTTTTTTCAGGAATATAAGCATTCCAGTGGGCCCAAGTTTTTCTGCGGTTTAACATTGAACACAAGTTGCAGGTTTCCGATGGCGGTACGTGGAATTCGCGGTGCAACGTGCGTCGACGCAGATGTCCCTGCGAAAATCGTTGCTGCCACCCGCGAGCTGCTCGAGGAAATTCTCCGCGCGAACGCCATCAGCGCGTTTGACGAGATCGTTTCGGCGGTTTTCACCACCACGCAGGATCTCACGTCGACGTTTCCCGCCGAGGCGGCCCGCGCGCTGGGAATGAACCAGGTGCCGCTCTTGTGCGCGTCGGAAATTCCGGTTCCGCACGGCACGCCCCGCTGCATACGCGTGTTGATTCACGTGAACACGGACAAAAAGCAGTCGGAGATGGTGCACGTGTATCTCGGCGAAGCCAAGAAACTGCGTCCCGACGTGTCCAGCGCAGTAGCCCGCGTGCCACGTTTTCGTGGAGGGCAGCAACGGGTACGCATGCGCGAATGCGATCAGGGGTCGGGAGTCAGGAGTCAGGGAGTCAGATCTGCGTCTACAGCCTTCAGCCTTCAGCCTACAGCCTAACTCAGTCACTCGCTTCCTCGGCAGCCTTGTCGCCGGTTGACGGTTGATCGTGTCCGATTTCCGCGTCGGCAGCCGACCAGGTGAGCTGATCGTCGTAGCCGACTGCTGCGCTTTCTTCAACGGGACTCCGATTTCGACGAGGACGTCCGCCACCGGGTCGAGCGGGTTGGTGGTGAACTGCTCGGGAAACAGGTCGTTCATCTGCTGGAGATGTTTGCGCACGAGTTCGACATTTTCCGGCGGCACCTGCAGCAGGTGTTTTGCACGGTCGAGTCGCGTCACCCACATGCCTTGCCGGAGGACGGTCGCCCGCGCCTCGGGACTCAGCGAGGAGAACAAGAACGGTTCGTTTCTTAAGTGTTTGACTTTGATCTCGCCGTCTTCCGCCAGCCGCGCGAGATCCTGTTCCGGGCGGATGGTCGTTCGGGCCGTCGCCAGGCCCAGCGCCAACGCCAGGCTGACAAATTTCTGCGACGACATTTCGTACCGCTGGAGAGCGCGCATTAGCGGCTTTTTGTGGCGGAGGCGTCTGGCCAATTGATGAATGTCCCAGTGCTCTTCCGTCCGTTCGATTTCCTCGCGGACCAATTCTCCAATGGGCAGCGATCGTCCCACCGTCCACCCTGCGACGGGGGTGAAGACCTCGGGAAAATCGCGGATGTTCTTGCCGGGGAGCCGATCGATCACCTTCAAGAACAGGTCCAGCTCCTCTTCGGTCACCACTTGATCAATGCGTTTGATTTCCGGCGGGGCGGCAGCTTCTTCCTTTTTTTTGCAGCCGAATATCGAAAGGCACACCGTCATCGCCACGAGCACTATTCCCGCGCGGAGGCACCGCGACAGAGATAACGGCATCGATCGTATTGGCGAATGTGACATGGTGCTGCTATCGTGATGAACCTTGATCCCAAGCAGACTCGGCGAGTTCCCTTCGGCCCGAACTCAGGGTCGAGGACAGTCGAGTGAGCTTGGGAACGAGACTAAAGCAGCCCGGTTGTATTCGTATCGGTCGGGTTGCCCCGTCGCGCACAGCGGCACAGAGATGAGTTACCGAAATCGAGGTGCGGCGATCGCAACACGCGGTCCAAACCCCTCACAGCCGTTCTAACCCCTAAAGTTTTCCAATCTGCGGGGGGACGACAGCCAGGGGACACATCATCCGGCCAGGGGGTCGAAATGAAAAACGCTCACGCGTACCACGGTCAAGAGGCAAACGAGCAACTGGAGGCACAAGAGAACGAGCCACGTTCGCTGCAGCCGCGGTGCCGCGGCCGAAAGGGACGTCGCAACGGAGGCCCCCGCCATCGACCCGCTCTCACTTGGCTGCGCTGCGTGATCGCCGGAGAAATAATCGGCCGCAAGCCAGATCAACCAGGGAAACACCACGATCCACAGCCGGGCCGCTTCGCCCGAGTTCTTGCCCGACAGCCACAGAATTCCCCACGTCACGGCGCACGCGAGCAGCACGCCAAATGCGGCGACGCCGCGCCGGCCCCAGTTCTGAAAACGGTTTTCTTCACCGCAAAGGCTGCAATCACCGCCACGGGGCAGCCGACCGCAAACGCCGTTTCGAGCGGATTGACCAACAGCCATTTCCACAGCGTGCGCGGATACTGCGCGTAGAAACCGGCGTGATTAATATAGTTGTACGCCCAGACGGCCGGCAGGTTCAGCTTGAACACGCTCGCCAGCACCAGCACCGGTGCAGCAAACCCGCCGAGCGCACAACAGCAGGAGCGCTGTCTGATTGAAAGTGCCAGGGCGTTGCGCAGTGTCGGCGCTCCGCCGGATTTCCCACGCGGTGATGAGGGCCGCCAACAGCGCATAAGGCAGCATCGCCAGGCTGAAAAACATTCCCAGCCAGAAGACCAGCCCCGCGAGAATACATCGCCACGGCGAATGTTGATCGCGGCCCGTTAACCACAGCCAAAGGAACGTCACCCCCAGCAGCGGGTAGAGTGCGTCCGCATCGGGGAGAAAAATCGCCAGCGACGGCAACAACGACCAGAATGAGACAGCCATCCAACTTTCGCGCGCGAGCAATTGCGGCACAAGAGTCCAAACAGCGGAAACACGGTCAACACGGCTGCCAACTGCGTGAGCAACACAGCCAGCCAGAGGACGGCACGGTCGCGCTCCAGCAGCGGATGCGCGGTCGTCGCAGTTGTGCGCTCGATCGCGTCACATGCCTCGGTCACCGACGCGGGAGCCGTCGCGAGGATGAGCTGCGTGGCAGCGGGAACTCGCTCGCAAAACTCGATTAATCCGTAGAACAATACGAATAATCCGGGAGGGTGCGTTCCCACGTGCAACACGTCGTTGCCCTGCGAGACGCGGGCTTCGTAATGCGCCAGAAACGTGCGCACGTCGCGCGATTTGTAGCGCGCTTTAAAAAAGTATCCCGACGACCCCGGGTAATAAAGAACGAGCGGCGCTTTCGAGAGCCCGTGCGGAGCAGGGGGGGCTTCCTGAACGGCCCACAACCAGATAAATCCCGCTCCCGCCAGGGCGGTCAGCCAACCGATGATTGCCGTCGGGCGCGCGTGGGCCATCCGTCGCCCGCCTTGAGCGGCCACTGCAAGATAAAGTCCGGCAGCCGCCAGAACGGAAATTGCGCCCCAGGCCAACTCGGCGGCGTTTTGTCGATCAACGGGAATTCTGTTCCACGTCCATTCGCCGGCAATCCCCAGCGGCAGGCTCGTGCCCCACAGGAGCGCAACCGAAGCACCGGCAGCCAATGCCGCGGCGAGCACAATTCGCCCTTCAACCATGATGGCGTATTCCGATTG
>CAVPRN010000003.1:0-49015 GCA_963707935.1 uncultured Acidobacteriota bacterium
TTGGCTCCTCAGGTAGGATTTGAACCTACAACCCTCCGGTTAACAGCCGGATGCTCTGCCGTTGAGCTACTGAGGAGCAGAGCGGACCGGGAAGGATAGAGGGCTCGAGCGGGGGTGTCAAACTCCGCATCCGCGGCCTCCCGCGCGGCGTACTTGGCCGGCAGGAGGCAACCATGCGATTCGGCGTTCTCGGCAGCGGAATGGTCGGCCAGGCGATCGCCGGCAAGCTCGCGGCGCTCGGCCACGAAGTCAAGATGGGCGGGCGCAAGGCCGGCGGCGAGAAGGCCGCCGCCTGGGCGGCGAAGGCCGGGCCGAAAGCGTCGGAGGGGAGCTTTTCCGACGCCGCGGCGTTCGGCGAGATCGTCTTCCACTGCACGCTCGGCGAATCGGCGCTCGACGCCCTCCGCGCGGCGGGCGCGGCGAACCTGAAGGGAAAGACCCTCGTAGACGTGTCGAACCCGCTCGACTTCTCGAAGGGGATGCCTCCGACGCTCTTCACGGCGCCCGGAGACTCGCTCGGCGAGATGATCCAGCGGGAGTTCCCGGACGCGAGGGTCGTCAAGGCGCTGAACACCGTCAACGCGAACATCATGGTCGAGCCCGGGAAGCTGAAGGGCGAGAGCGACCTCTTTCTTTGCGGCAACGACGCCGCGGCAAAGAAGGGCGTCACCGAGCTTCTGGCCTCGTTCGGCTGGAAGACCGTCCACGACCTCGGCGACATCCGAAACGCCCGCGGCATGGAGGCGTACTTGCTGCTCTGGCTCCAGCTCTACGTGACGTGGAAGACCGCGGAGTTCAACGTCCGAATCGTGCGCTGAGCGCCGAGGCTACCGGCCGCCGGCGGGCTCCCAGGACGCCCATTCGACTTTCCAGCGGGAGCCGTCGGGCACGAGGCGCACGTCGAAGCGATACGACTCGGAGGAGGGAAGCAGGCCCGCGAGCCCCGACGCCTGGCGCGGCTGGCCGGAGAGATCGACGCGGAAGCGGGCGCGCGCGGCGCCTTCCGCGCGCTCGATCACGACGTCGGAAAGACGCACCTCGATGATCTCGTAGGCGGCGAAGTAGCCGCGAAGCGTCTGCTCGACGTCCGCGCGGCCGGCGCCGGCGGCGTCGCGGTAGTCGTCGGCGAGCTCCCGCCCGACTGCCGCGGCGTCCCGCGCGTCGGCGGCCTTCACGATCCGGTCGAGCGTCTCCCGCGCCGGATCGCCCGCCTTTCCGCAGCCCGCGGCGAGACCGGCCGCGACCGCCAGGACCGCCCACGAATCTCTCGACGAGCTTCATCGCGCCTCCATTCTCGCGCCATTTCCCTGTGCCAGAATCGCCGTCCGTGGCTCGAAAGACGCTCCGGCTCCTTTTTCTCGTCCTCCTCGCGGCCTCCTCGCCGCGACCCCCGCGGGGGCGGCCGACAAGCCGTCTCTCGTCGTCGTGATCTCGGTCGATCAGATGCGGGCGGACTATCTGGAGCGCTTCCGCCCCTGGTTCGGCAAGGGCGGCTTCAACCGCTTCCTCGAGAAGGGCGCCGTCTTCCCGGAAGCCCGGCACCGCCACGCCGTGACGTTCACGGGCCCCGGCCACGCCTCGATCGGCACCGGGCTCGATCCGCGGCATCACGGGATCGTGGGGAACCTCTGGTACGACCGCGAGCGCGAGAGTGAGATCTATTGCGTCGAGGACCCCGGAACGGAGTGGTTCGGCGCTCCGGCCGGAGCGCCGAAGATCCCGATTCTCCCGGCCTCGCCGCGCTGGCTCGACGGCGTCTCGCTGGGCGACCGGCTCAAGCAGACGTTCCCGGGGGCTCGCGTCGTGGGCCTGTCGCTCAAGGACCGCGCGGCCGTGCTCATGGCCGGACGCAGGGCCGACGCGGCGCTCTGGTTCGAGGAACGATTCGAGCGCTTCGTCACTTCGACCTACTACCCCCGCCACCCGGAGCTCCTGGAGTTCAATCGGGGCGTTGCGAGTTTCCTTTCGGCGTCCGAGCACGGCCGGTGGGATCCCTCCGGGCGCATCCCGCCGGCCGACCTCGATCGAGTGACCTACGACTCCCCCTCGCTCGCCGACGCGAAGAGTCCTCCGGAAGGGTACGGCGCCGGCTTTCCGCATACCCTCGCAAACGCCAGGGCCGTCGTCTCCTCGCCGTGGGGGGACGTTCTTCTCCTGTCGCTGGGACGCTTCGTGATCGAAAAGATGGGGCTCGGTTCGCGTCCGCGGGAGCCCGATCTCCTCTTCGTCGGCCTCTCTTCGACCGACTACTACGGACACTGGTTCGGCCCCGACTCGAAGGAGATCGCCGACGGAATCGTTCGGCTCGACGCCTCCCTCGAAGAATTCTTCGGCTGGCTGGACGAGCACGTCGGGAGAGACCGGGTCCTGGTTTTCCTGACGGCCGACCACGGCGTCCAGCCCCTCCCGGAAGTGGTCCGCGCCCGCCAGAAGGACAAGACCGGCGCACCGGACTGGCTCGCGTCGGGACGCGTCGACTTCGGCAACTCGCGAGGCGGAATTCCGACTCCGCGCCTGCGCGAGCTCGGAGGGGACCGCTTCGCGCTCGAGACTTTTCTCGCGAGCCGCTTCGGCTACGAGATCGATCCGGACGCGCTCGTCCGAGAGGAAGGCGCGATCGAGGACTTCCAGGAGCCGGGCTTCACCGTGAACTCCGGGGCGGCGCGCCGCCGGGGCCTCGACGTCGAATCCGTCAAACGCGCCGTGAAGGAATGGCTGAAGACCCGCCCCGGAGTGCTCGGCTCCTGGACCAACACCGAGGTCGGCGACGGATTGTCGTCCGACCTTCCCGAAGCCCGCGCGCTCGAGCGATCCTTTCGCGCGGACCGCTCGCCGGACGTCCTCGTCGTGCTCAAGCCCGGCTGGATGTGGTCCTACGGCCGGGAGGCGGGCACGACCCACGGGCAGCCCAGCGACGACGACGCGCGGGTGCCGCTCGCGGCGTGGGGGCCCGGGGTGCGGGCCGGCCGCTACGACGGCAGGGTCTCTCCCCTCTCGATCGCCCGGACGGTCGCCGCGCTCTATCGGATTCGAAGCGGGTGAGCCGGACGCCGAGGTGCTCGGGCCCGTTCTCGGCCGAGCGACGGAACCTCCCGCCGCTCCGCGCTAGCGAGCGCGCCTCTTCAGATTCGCCTCATCTTTGGCGCGTCGCGAGCCGAGAGATCCGAACGCCGGGGCGCCTCCGTAGTCCTCCCGAACGCGGCCGAAACCGGACTTCCCGGAGAGGCCGCGCGGAAAGGACGAAAGGAGAACCACTCATGAAGAGAAAGCTGGGATCGGTTCTGGCGGCCGCGGCCCTCGCGGCCTCGACCCTCCTCGCGGCCGACACCAAGATGGTTGGCGGCGCGGCGATGTACCCGTCGAAGGACATCATCGACAACGCGGTCAACTCGAAGGACCACACGACGCTCGTCGCGGCGGTGAAGGCCGCCGGCCTCGTGGACACGCTCAAGGGGAAAGGGCCCTTCACGGTCTTCGCGCCGACGAACGAGGCGTTCGCGAAGCTGCCGGCCGGCACGGTGGACACCCTGCTCAAGCCCGAGAACAAGGGGACGTTGACGAAGGTCCTCACGTACCACGTGGTCCCCGGAAAGCTCGACGCGCGGGCCCTCGGCAGGAAGATCCGCGAGGGCAACGGCAGCGCGATGCTCACGACGGCCAACGGCGAGGCGCTCACCGCGACGATGCAGGGAGAGAAGATCGTCGTGAAGGACGAGAAGGGCGACGTCGCGATGATCACGATCGCGGACGTCTACCAGTCGAACGGCGTCATCCAGGTCGTCGACACGGTTCTCCTTCCCAACTGACCGGAGAGAGCTTCGGCGAGGAGGGCGGGCGCGGGCCCGCCCCTCTCTTTTTTTCGTTAGGATTGAGGCGTCCCGATGCGCGAGCGAGCCCAGAAGACCTCCGGCTCGCGGGCGCGGAGCGAGCCCGCGACCGTCCTCGTCCAGCACCACGCCCTCGTGCGCTTGACGCACTGGTTCAACGTGCCGCTCCTCCTCGGTTTGATCGTGAGCGGGCTCGCGATCTACTGGGCGGCGCCCGTCTTCTCCCACGCGCCCGATCCGCGCACGGGCAGCACGGACTATCTGGCCGACCTCGGGGTCTGGATCGTGAAGAACGTTCCGGGCGCCCGCGGCTACCCGCGCCCGCGGACCTGGGTCTACGACCACTTCTCGATCGGGCCGCAGCAGCTCGCGATCGCGCTCCGCCTCCACTGGTTCTTCGCCTACCTCTTCATGGCCAACGGGCTCCTCTACGTCGTCGGTCTCCTCGCCGGCGGCGGATACCGCGCGCTCCTGCCCCGGCGCGGCGACGCGCGCGAAGCCCTCGCCATGGCGCGCTACTACCTCGGGTACTTGCCGGCCCGAGTCTGGCGCTGCCCCTGGCCGCACCCGAAGGTCGAGGGCAAGTACAACGCGCTCCAGCGCGCGGCGTATCTCGCAATCCCGCTCTGCGGCCTCGCCTCCGTCCTCTCCGGCTGGGCGATGCACAAGCCCGTCCAGCTGCACTGGCTCGAGCGTTTCTTCTTCAATTACAACGGCGCGCGCGTCGTGCATTTTCTCGCCATGGGCATCCTCGCCGGCTTCGTCCTTCCGCACGTCGCGCTCGTCGCCGCCGCCGGCTGGAACGTGTTCCGCTCGATGATCACCGGATGGTCCGTTCACGGAAAGGAAGGCCTCGCATGAAGGGCCGTAGGCGATTCCGGGATCTCATCGCCGAGCGGGAGCCCGAGGCCCGGATCGTCTCCGAACGCGCCGTCCGCGCGAGGAGCCGGAGAGACTTCCTCCTCTTCGGAGCCGGCGCGGCCGCCGCGGCCACGGGCTTCTGGTGGCTGATGCCGGACGGCGCCGGCCGGGCGACGCTCCCGGAGGGAGCGATCCACGCGCTCGACACCGTCAACGCGCGCCTCGGCCTGACGAAGGAAGGGCGGGAGAAGTTCCTGAACCGGTCCCTGACGTTCGACGACGACGTGGCCGAGGCGCTGTACTCGCCCGACCGGTCGGTCCGGACCTACCGCAAATCCGACATCACTTTTCTGCGCAACAACTACAACGGCGCAGACGCCGAAGCCGGAGTACCTTGCTTCCTGGCGGCTCCAGATCTCGGGACTCGCTTCGGGAAGGACCGAGGCGCTCGCGCTCACGGAGCTGCTCGGGCGATTTTCCGCCGCGCGAGCAGATCACGCGGCTGGTCTGCGTGGAGGGGTGGAGCGCCGTGGCCTGGTGGGGCGGCCTTCGCTTCGCCGACCTGCTCGACGCATTCCCGCCCGCGCCTGGCGCGCGATGGGCGAGCCTCGAGTCGGCCGTCAACCTGGACTTCGACGGCGAGCCCGATCCGTACTACGTCTCGATCGATCTCGAGACGGCGCGCCACCCGCAGACCCTGCTCGCGACGCATCTCGGCGGAAAGTCTCTGCCCCTCGACCACGGCGCGCCGCTGCGCTTGATCGCGCCGATGAAGCTCGGCTTGAAGAACATCAAGGCGATCACGTCCATCGCCTACTCCGCGGAAGAGCCGGAGGACTACTGGGCCAAGCGCGGCTATTCGAAGTACGACGGGCTGTGAGGGGTCGGCGCTGACGGTGGAAGGCGAGGAGCCCGGGCCGCCGTTCGAGCGCCTCGCGCGGGAGCACCGGGATCTCGACGACCGGTTCGGCCGGTTCCTCGCTGCCGCGAGCGCGGGAGACGCCGTGTCGGCGCGGGAAGCGATCGAGGAGTTCGACCGCGAGCTGCGCCGCCACACGGAGCGCGAGGAGCGAGAGATCTACGCGCTGCCCGCCGGAAAGAAGCTCGCGCCGCTCGAAGGCGAGGACGCCCGGTCGCGCCTCTATCGGGAGATGCGCCTCGAGCACGTCCAGGTGCGCGAGCTCTCGGGGATGATCGGCCGCCTCCTCGCCGAGAAAGAGGACCTCGAGCGCGTCGGCCCTCTCGCGGCGAGCCTCGCCCGCCGCTGGGACGCCCACACGGCGCGGGAGGAGCGGGAGATTTTCGGGTCCGGATCGGGGTAGCCGTCCTCGAACATGCGCTCCGGAGCGCCGGGAAATTCCGCTCCGCCGCGGTCATCGGCAGCGTTGTTGCTCGGGTCCGGATGCCGTGAGATGCTTCGAGTCCTTTTGAGAGGGGGGATCGGGGTTCCCGAAAGGAGTCAAGCCGTTATGGGTCGAGATCGACGTCGTCGAGCGCCCAACTTTCTCGCCCTTCTCTTGCTCCTCCTCGGTTCGCTCGCCCCTTCCGGCTGCCGCCGGGAGGACGCGCCGGAGAAGAAGGACGCGTCGTCGAAAGGCGTCACGCTCATCCTCGGCGGCTACACGACGCCCCGGGAGGTGTACGGCAAGGCGATCATCCCTGCTTTCGAGAAGGAGTGGCAGCGGAAGACCGGGCAACGGGTCGAATTCCGCGAGTCCTACCAGGGCAGTGGCGCGCAGTCCCGCGCCATCGTCGGCGGTTTCGAGGCCGACATCGCCGCGCTCTCTCTCGAAGGCGACATGGACAGGATCGCCGAAGCGGGGCTGATCACGCACGACTGGAGGGCCAAATCCCATGGGGGAATGGTCAGTCACTCGATCGTCGTCATGGCCGTCCGCCAGGGCAATCCCAAGAAGATTTTCGACTGGCCGGACCTGACCAGACCGGGCCTGAACGTCTTGACGCCGGACCCAAAGACGTCGGGGGGCGCACAGTGGAACGTCAATGCGATCTACGGCGCGGCTCTTCGCGGTTTCGCGGGTGTGCCGAAGGACGACCGGCCGGCAGCGAAAGAGTTCCTCGCAAGGGTCTTCCGCAACGTTTCGATCATGGACAAGGGAGCGCGGGAGTCGATCACGACGTTCGAGAAGGGAGTCGGGGACGTCGCCATCACGTACGAGAACGAGGTCTTCGTCGGTCGACAGGCCGGACAGACCTACGATGAGGTGGTGCCGCGCTCGACGATCCTGATCGAAAACCCGGTCGCCCTGGTGGACAAGTACGTCGATCGACACGGTGTCCGCGCCGTGGCGGAGGCCTTCGTGGACTTCCTCCACGGGCCGGAAGCCCAGAGGGCCTTCGCGCAGTACGGACTGCGCTCCGTCGATGAGACGGTCGCTCTGGAGAACGCATCGAAGCGGCCGGCCGTCCAGGATCTCTGGAAGATCGACTACTTGGGAGGCTGGAAACAGGTGTCCCAGGACCTGTACGGGCCCGACGGCATCTACACGCAGGTCTTCACGGGGCTCGGCTCAAAGCGATGAGCAGCGCTGGGCCGCGGCGGGCGGAGGGAGACGCCCGGCGGCCGTGGGGACTTTGGGGCCTTCGCGGCGCCGTCGTTTCGTATCTGGCGATGATGATCGCGGTCCCGCTGCTGGCGGTCCTCCAACGCGGGTTCTCGGGCGGCCTCCGGTCCTTCTGGCACGAGCTTGCGAACCCCATCGCCTTCGACGCGTTCAAACTGACCGTGCTCACCGCGGCGATTACGGCGGCAGTCAACCTGGTCATGGGGACGCTGACCGCCTTTGTCCTGACGCGCTACGAGTTCCCGGGCCGGCGAGTCCTGGACCGTCTCGTGGACATGCCGTTCGCCATTCCGACTCTGGTCACGGGGGTCATGCTGGTCGTGCTCCTCGGTCCCTCCGGGGTGCTCGGGGGCTGGCTCGAAGCCCGACACGTCTCGGTGATCTTCGCGAAGCCCGGCATCGTGCTCGCCCTTCTTTTCGTGACCTATCCCTTCGTCATCCGGACCGTGCAGCCGGTGCTCCTGGAGGCCGAACGATCGGAGGAAGAGGCGGCGTTCACGATGGGAGCGTCGAAGTGGACGAACTTCCGCTACATCGTCCTGCCGGCGATTTTCCCGGCGGCCGCTTCCGGGGCGCTCCTCTCCTTCGCGCGGTCGCTCGGGGAGTTCGGCTCGATCGTGGTCGTCGCGGGGAATATCCCGAGGCGCACCCTGACCGTGCCGGTGCACATTTACGGCGAGATTGAGGCCCACAACGAGCGCGGGGCGAGCGCGATGTCGATCGTGCTCCTGGCGCTTTCCTTCGGGTTGCTCTGGATCCTCGACTGGCGTCAGCAGCGGAAACGGAGGTCGTGATTGGCCGTGAAGGCGCGCGCGACGCGGAACGCAATCGCGGCGGCGGTCCCGGGGACGGACACCGTCGGCCGCGTCCGGCCGCGCTATTCCGAATGGATCGTCGTCGGGCTGGCCCTGCTCTATGCGGCCGGCCTGCTCTTCGCTCCCCTCGTCTCGCTCGCGTGGGGCGCGCTGTCTCGCGGGATCGGGACATTCTGGAGAGAGCTCACGACTCCCGATGCCCTGTCGGCCATTCGGCTGACGCTACTCCTCGCCCTCGGCGCAACGGCGATCAACACCGCGTTCGGCATTCCGGCGGCATGGCTCCTGGTGCGAGATCGGAGGTTTCCAGGGCGACGTCTCGTCAACGGGATCGTCGATCTGCCGTTCGCGGTGTCGCCGGTGATCGCCGGGTTCATGCTGATTGCCCTCTTCGGGCGCAACGGGTGGCTCGCGCCGCTCGCCGAAGCGGCGGGCATCAAGATCCTGTTCGCTTTTCCCGGAATGTTGATCGCCACTACCTTCATCTCGCTCCCCTTCGTGATCCGCGAAATCATGCCGGTCCTGACGCAGATCGGCGAGGAGCAGGAGAGCGCCGCCTACACTCTGGGCGCCAGCCGCTGGCGGACCTTCTGGAGCGTGACGCTCCCCAGCATTCGCCCCGCCCTCCAGTACGGAGTTCTGCTGACCTTCGCCCGGGCCGTCGGGGAGGTCGGCGCGGTCCTGGTCGTCAGCGGGAGCATCGTCGGCTTGACGGAGACCGCGACCCTCTTCATCTTCCGGGCACTCGACGAGCGCAACGCGGTCGCGGGCTACGCGATGGCGCTCGTCCTCGCCCTGTGTTCGTTCGCACTGCTGACGGCGATGGAATGGACGAAACGCCGACGGTCCCGCCTCCGGTGAAGAGTCGGGCGGGCGCGCCTGCCCCGCCTCCTCTCGTCTTCCGCCGGCGGCCGAACGCCGGACGACGCCGCACGCCGCCATGTCCATAGCGCTCGAAAACGTCACCAAGCGCTACCAGGGGCATACGGTCGTCGACCGCGTTTCCCTCGAGGTGGAGACCGGCGAGCTCTTCGTGCTGCTCGGCGCGAGCGGATCGGGCAAGAGCACCGTCCTGCGAATCATCTCGGGCCTGCTCGCGCCCGACGAAGGACGGGTCCGGCTCGGCGGAAAGGACGTCACCGAGCTCCCGCCGCAGCGACGCGACGTCGGGTTCGTCTTCCAGAACTATTCGATCTTCCGGCACATGACGGTCGCGCAGAACATCGAGTTCGGCCTTCGGATCCGCGGCGTCGCCGCGGCCGAGCGCACGAGCCGGCGCGAGGAGCTGCTGCATCTGGTCGGTCTCGGAGGGCTCGGCGCGCGTTACTGGAGCCAGCTCTCCGGCGGCCAGCTCCAACGCGTCGCGCTGGCGCGGGCGCTCGCCTACCGTCCGGCGGTGCTCCTTCTCGACGAGCCGTTCGGCGCGCTGGACGTCAAGATCCGTGCGCAGCTGCGCCAGAATCTGAAGGAGATTCAGCGCACACTCGGCGTCACCACGATCCTCGTCACGCACGATCAGGAAGAGGGATTCGAGCTCGGCCAGCGGATCGGCGTGATCGACCGCGGTCGGATCCTCGAAGTGGGCCCGCCCGAGGACCTCTATGCACACCCTCGCTCCCTCTTCGCCGCCACCTTTCTCGGTTCCGGGACGATTCTCGTCGGTCAGTCCCGCGGCGACCGGGTCGAGCTCGGCCCGCTGACGCTTCCGATTCCGTCCGACGTGCCCCACGACGAGGGAGACCGGGTCCGCGTCCTGTTCCGTCCCGAGCAGGTGCGGCTCACGGGAGAGGAACCGCCTCCTTCCGCGGCGTCGCTCGGCCGCGGCGAGCTCGTCGAGGAGATCTTCACCGGCGACGCGCGGCGCGCGCGGGTTCGTCTGCCACGCCGGCCCGGCACGAGGCAGCTGTCTCCGGCGCTGCCGTTCGGCGAGGACGCTCTCCTGATCGATGCCTCGGTCCCTGCCGATCGTCGGCCGACGCCTCCCCAGCCCTGGGTCGTGCTCGAAAACTGGCACATCCTGCGGCAGCCGACGCCGCGCATCCTCGTCTGCGACGCGGGGGATGGGCCGTCGCCGGCCCTGCAGATCGCCAGTCCGCTCGTGGAAGCGCTCGACGGCGTCGCGACGGTCGTCGGGGTGGCGGGGAGCTCGGCGGAGCAGGACGCGCTGCGCGAGACGCTCGGACGTCGGGCGGCGGAATTGGGGCTCGCCGGAGCGGCCGTGCGGGCGCGGACCGGGGATCCGGCGGAGCAGATCGCGTTCGAACAGTCGGAGGCGTCCCTACGATTTCCTGCTCTTGGGCGAACCTCAGCCGTCGGGGCGCGGCGGGAAACGCCGGACCGCCGGTCTCGCCGAGGAGGTGCTCCCTCGTGTCTCGATTCCGATTCTGCTCGTCCGCAGAGAATCGGCGCCTCCGAAGAAGATCCTGATCTGCACGGCCGTCGGGGAGCCCGGGAAGGCCGACGTCCGCGCCGGCGGCTGGCTCGCCCGTCGCCTCGGCGCGACCGTCACCCTTCTCCACGTCGGGACGGAGGACCAGATCTCCCCTCCCATCGCAAAGGCCCATCTCGAACGCGGGATTGCAACCGTGCGCGAGCTCGGGGTGTCGGGGCGCTACACCATCCGCGAGGCGGGCTCGGCGATCGAAGGAATCCTCGCCGAGCTCGAAGCCGAGCCCCACGATCTCGTGGTCGTCGGAGGGCCCGCCCGCGGCGTGCGCACACCCCTGCTCCGCGGAGACTCGATCACCCGGCAGGCATTGCGCCAAGTCCCCTGCTCCGTTCTGGTCGTGCCCGACGGATCGTGGTAGGAGGTCGCCCTCCTCAAGGGTACAGCTGGCGATACGACTCCGCGTACAGCAGCACCCGACGAACGTAGTCGCGGCTCTCCCAGGCCGGGTGGGACTCGAAGATCTCGTCCTCGTCCCGGCCCTCGTTCTCGGCGAGGAGCGACGTCATCCGGCCGGGCCCGCCGTTGTAGGCGGCGAGCGCGAAGACGAGGCTCTCTCCGAACTGATCGGAGAGCCTCTTCAAGTAGGCCGCCCCGATGCGCGCATTGACGCCGGGGTCGTAGAGGAACGCGCGGCGGTACCGAACCCGGAGGACCGAGCGGGCGACGCTGCGCGCCGTCGAAGGGAGGAGTTGCGTCAGGCCGAGCGCCCCCGCGCGAGAACGGGCGTTCGCCTGGAAGAGGCTCTCCTGCCGCACGAGGGCGCGCAGCAGCGACGGGTCGAGGCCGAACTCTAGCGCCCGCTCCTCGAGGAACCCCCCCTCCTCGATCGGATAGTAGAGGCGTCTCCAGCCGTCGGGCACGCGGCCCTCCTGCGAGGTCCCCATCTCGGGAAACGCGCGCTTGGCCGCCGCGGCGGCCGCGGGAAAGCGTCCGAGGGCGAACTCGGACTCCGCCAGGCGCAGATCCCGTCCCCGGCTCGACGGCAGTTGACGCGCCTCCGCCGAGGCCTCGGCGAAGAGCCGCAGGCGCAGGAGCTCATCGACCCGGCGGAAAGTCGCCCTGGCCTGCGAGGGATCGGGCAGCGGCGGCCGCGGGGGCGGGCGGGCGGACACTCGCCGCCGCGCGAAGATCGCGTAGAGATCGGGCGGATCGCCCGCGGCGAGCGCTCGAAAGAGGAAGCCCGCGCGGACCGCCGATCCCTCTCGCTCCAGGCATCGCGCTTTCCAGTAGTCGATCCGCCGGCGCAGGTCCACGGGGCTGTAGAGGGAGTCGAGCGACTCGAATCGCGCGCGGGCGCCCGCGCAGTCGCCGGACCGGTAGAGCGCCCACGCGAGCTTCCAGAGGGGCTCGAAGCCCGCTCGGGTCCCCGGCGTCTCCAAGACGAGGAGCCGCGCCTCCTCGAGTCCGCCGCCGAAGTCCTCGGCCTCGAACGCGAGCCGGACCCGCCGCTCGCGGGCCGCGGCGCGCACGGCCGGCGGCGCCGCGGGCACCGTCAGAGCGGCGAGGCGCGCGCCGAGCTCGGCGAGGGTCTCGCTCCGCTTCGGATCTTCGCGAGCGGGCAGGCGCGCGGCCCGAAGCTCGACGCCGAAGAGCCGCGCTTCGAACGAGGCCGGGCTGTCGCTTTCCGCGATCTTCGCGAGCGTGGCGAGCGCCGCCGCCCGGAGACCGAGCCGCGCTTGCCCCCGCGCGAGGGCGAGCCGGTTGGCGTCGCGCTCGGTGGGGGGCCACCGCGCCGCCGGATCGCGCGAGAGGAGCTCGACGCCGCGCTTGGCGTCCCCCGCCGCCACGAGCGAGCGCCCGCGGCGAGCCCGGTCTTCCGCCGAGAGCCTCGACTCCTCCGCCCGCAGCGCCGCGCGGACGGCGGCATCGAGCGACGCGTCGCGGTCGGCGAGCGGCGATTCGAGCAGGATCTGGCGCGAGAGGGCGCGCGCCCCGGGCCGGTCGGCGAGGGCGAGGGCGAGGCGGAGGCGTTGCGGGGCGAGATCGAGGCTCGAGGCGGGGCTCGCCGCGCCGGCGCGCGCAAGGACCGCCGCGCCTTCGGCGGCGGAGCCGTTCTTCTCGAGCAGGGCGGCGAAGTCGAGCGCCGTTCGCGTGCGGCCGGCGTAGACCTCGTCGCTCGCTTCGAGCCTCCGGTACTCCTCGAGCGCGCGCCCGATCTGGCCCGATGCCGCGAGGCTCCGGGCGAGGCGGCCGCGGCGATAGCTCTCGAGCCCGATCGACGCCGCGGAAACGGCCTCGAGCCTCTCGGTGGCCGCCGCGAAATTTTCGTGGCGCTCGTCGTCGAGCGCGAGCAAGAGCTCGACCCGCGCGTCCCAGGCCCGCTGACCCGCCCGGCGCCGCACTTCCGCGAGGATGCGTTCCGCCTCGCCCCGCTCGCCCGACTCGAGCAGGTCGGCCGCCCGCGCCAGCTCCGCGTCGAAGTCGGAGGAAACGTAGAGGGAGCCGACGTCGGCCCGGGCGATCCCAGCGGCGAAGCCGATCAGGAGAAGAACCGCGGTTGACTTGAGGAGGTTTCTGACGATCAAGAGAAGAATTGATACATTTGTTCATTGAGTCATCGGTTCATTGATCCGGCCGAGTCGTTGCCGGGCAATCTCCAATGAATCAATGACTCAATGTTTCAATTCCTCTACATCCCCAGAGACTCGGCGCGGCCGTCGGCGAGGGTCCTCACGAGCTCCTCATAGAAGAAGTTCGTCGAGGAGCGGACGTCGTCGGGGATCCTCTCGTCGTACATCTGCCGGCTCCGGTCGATGTCCTCCTTGAGGCGCCCGTAGATGTTGCCCTGCTCGCGGCCCTCCTGGACGGCGCGCTCGTTGTAGAGCTTGATCTCGGAGACGAGGAGCTTCGCGAACCGCCGCGCCTCCTCTCTTCGCTCGTCGCCTTCGGGGCGCGCGAGCGGGCCGGCCAGGCGCCGTCCGCCGGCGCCGGGAGAGACTCCGGTCGAATCCGGCTTCCACGCCGGCGCCGGAGAGGGAGGCGGCGCCGCCTCCGGCATCCGGACCGTCGCCGCCGGCGACTCCCAGGCGGCGGGTTCGGTGACCGCCGGCACCGCTTCCCACCCGGTCGAGGGGGGCGACTCCGGCTCGGGCGCGGGCTCGGGAGCGGCCGCCGCCGCGGGAGCGGGGGCCGGCGGCTCGAGCATCGGAATCGGCGCGAACGAAGGGGGCGACGGCATGGCCGACGCGATCGGCACCTCGCGCGGCCGCGGGATGCCGAGATCGGAGATGTCGTCGTCGATCGCGCTGTCGGGCCGCGCCGGGATCGGACGGAGGGGCGGCGACGGCCGCAGTTTTCTCGCGGCCAGGCGATCCACGACGAGGCCCGCGAAGAACGTCAGGATCGCGAGCGCATCCGGATCGAACTTCGACTCCTCGCCCGGGACGGCATCGGCGTAGATCGCACCGGAGATCTTTTCCTTGACGACCATGGGCAGCAGGACCGACTCCACCGCGTCGCCGGCCTCGAGACGCGCGGAAACGTCGTTGCCCTTCGGAAGCCGCTCGGGGGAGCCTTCGAGGACCTTCGCGATGGCGCCCGCGTCCGGGAGGTTGAAGGAGACCTTCCGCACGGCCTCGTCGTCGAGCCCGTGCTCCGAGAAGCCGACCGCCTTCCAGACGCCGAGCGATCCCCCCTTCGCCACCAGGAGCGCCACGCGCGAGGCGCGGCGGCGGGCGAGCTCCAGGAACCGATGGAGCGCCTCGACCTGATTGGCTGCGGCGTCGAGCGTTCGCGCTTCGTCGAGGGAGAGGACACCGGTCTGCGGCCGCGGCTCCGCCGTCTTCTCGCCCAGCATCTCGGCCGGCACGATCCCGGAAAAGTCCTGCTCGAGGCGCTCCAGGAACCCGGCCCACCGGCGGTCGGCCTCCAGGCGCAGGCGGTCGAACTCGTCACGCAGCGCCGCAAAACGCTCGGACAGACGGCGCTCGATCTCGGCTTCCAGCCGACCGAGAAGCTCTTCGTCGTGCATGTTGAGGGCCATTATGCGGGCTTCGACCACCGAGTCAACTCGAAGCCCTTCTGAGAGATCCGATGCGACGGGCGCTCGGCGGCGGAGAGCTCTCTCGATGCGTGCCCCGCTCCACTCGCCACTTAAGCGACTCAAAAGAAAAGAGATCGATTGACACGCGCGGGCAGGCGAAAATATGATTTCGGGCTCGCTCGAAAGCCAGGGTGAAGGGGGTGACAGTCCGTGCCTCTCGTCCACGTCAAAGAAGACGAGTCGTTCGAGAACGCCATGCGGCGCTTCAAGAGGAAGTGCGAGAAGTCGGGCATCCTCTCGGAGCTGAAGAAGCGGCAGCACTACGAGAAACCGAGCGCGAAGCGCAAGCGCAAGATGATCCAGGCCCGAAAGAAGATGCTCCGCAAGCTCGCCGAGGAGCGGCGGGCGAACCTCTAGTTTCTCCGGGCACCCCCTTCGCGGCGGACGGCGTCGCCTCGGACCTCGAGCTCGACGTCGTCCTCCGCATCGTCTCGTTCCTCGCCCGAACCCCTCCCGGACGCGCCGCGGTCCTCCGCGCGTCGCCTTCCTTCGACGAAACCGCCGTGCGGCGGCGCCTCGAGGAAACCTCCGAGGTCTGGAGCTTCCGCGCTTCGCACGGCCGCCTGCCGCTCGCCGGTCTCGCGGAGGTGGATGCGACCCTCGAAGTGCTCGCGAGCGCGGGAGGGCGCGCGGCCCCCGAAGACTTCCGGCCCGTGCTCTCCTCGGCGCGCGCCGTGCAGGCGGTCCGGCGCGCCCTCGAGAAGGCCGACTCGCCGGCGCTCTCGGCCCGCCGGGAAGCCCTGCCGCGCTTCGACGGCCTGCTCGAGAGAGCGCGCCGCCTCTTCGCCGCGGACGGCTCCGTGCGCGACGACGCCTCGCCGCGCCTCGCGGAGCTGCGCTCGCGCCTGCGCCGGCGGCGAAACGAAGTCGCCCGTCGCATGACGAAGCTCCTCGAGGAACGCCGGGACGTCCTGGGGGACGCCCTCCTCGTCCAGCGCAACGACCGCTATTGCCTCCCCGTCCTCGCCTCCGCCCGGTCGCGCGTCCCCGGGATCGTGCACGATCGCTCGGGCTCGGGCCAGACCGTCTTCGTCGAGCCGATGGAAGTCATCGAGGCGAATAACGACCTGGCGATCCTGGCCGCCGAGGAAAGGCGCGAAGTCGAGAGGCTCCTGGCGGAGTTCGGGCAAGCGGTGCTCGATCACGCCGCGGAGCTCGAGAGCGCCGTCGAAGCCGTGGGGGAGCTCGACGCGCTCGAGGCGCGGGTCGAATTCGGCGAGATCACGCGGGGGCGGATCCCCGAGATCTCCGACGACGGCTCCTGGGCGCTCGCGGCGGCGCGCCATCCCCTGCTCGACCCGAGCCTCTCGGCCCTGCGCCGCGAGGTCCTCCAGGAGTCGCGCGCCGCCCGCGAGATCGTGCCGCTCGATCTCGAGCTCTCCCGGGACCGGCGGCTCCTGACCGTCTCGGGGCCGAACGCCGGCGGAAAGACCGTCGTCCTGAAGACGGCCGGTCTCTTTTCGCTCCTGGCGCAGTCGGGCTTCCCCGTTCCGGCGGCCGCCGGGACCCGGCTGCCCGTCTTCTCTTCGATCCTCGCCGAGATCGGCGACGCGCAGGCGATCTTGGCCGACCGCTCGACGTTCTCCTCCTCGATGGAGATCCTGGCCGAGATCCTCGAGCGGTCGCGCCCGGGGGCGCTCGCGCTCGTGGACGAGATCGGCGGAGCGACCGATCCCCAGGAGGGGAGCGCACTCGCGGTCGCCTGGCTCGAGGCCTACCTCGAACGAGGAGGGCGCGCCATCGTCACGACGCACCTCTCCGCGGTCAAGGACTTTGCCGCTTCCCGGCCGGACGCGCTCTGCGCCGCCATGGAATTCGACGAGACGACGGGCGCTCCGACCTATCGGCTCCACCCCGGGCTCTCCGGGCGCAGTCACGCGTTCTCGGTCGCGCGCGAGAGGGGAATTCCGGAAGAGGTTCTCGACCGCGCGGGCGAGATCCTGGGAGACGCCTGGCGGCGGCGCGAACAGGCGGAGAGCGAAGCGGAAACGGCGCTCGAGCGCGTGCGCCGGCTCGAGGGCGAGGCGGCGGAAGAGCGCCGGCGGGCGGAGGCCGAATCGGAGCGGCTCCGGGAAGAGCGCGAGGCCTTGCGGCGCGAGAGGGCGAAGCTCCTCGACGAAGGGAAGAAGGGATTCGAGCGGGCGCGCGCCGAGCTCGCGCGGGAAGTGGAGCGCGAGCTTTCCCGCCTCCGCCACGACACGGCCCGGCTCGCCCGGGCTTCGACCGCGGGCTTGATCGAGATCGCCGAAGCCGGGGCGGAGGCCGCCGAGCCGGTGCTCGGGCAGGCGCGGGAGGCGGCGCGACTCGCCGCCGAAGGGCTTCGGGTCGGAGGACGGGCGCGTCTCTCGGGCGGGCGGGCGGAAGGGAGGGTCCTCTCCCTGGAGGGAGACTCCGCATGGGTGGACGTCGCGGGCAAGCGGATGCTCCTGCCGCGCGAGTCGCTCGAGCCGGTCGCCTCCCCCGCGCCGCCGCCGGCGCACGTCGAGACCTCCCGGCCGGCCGGGCCCTCCGCCTCCTCGGGGACCGCCGAAGTCCAGGTGATCGGCCGGCGGCTCGAAGAGGCGATCGAGGAGGTCGAGCGGGCCCTCGACCGGGCGATCCTCGCGGGGGACTCGCATTTGCGCGTCGTGCACGGGCACGGCACGGGGAGACTTCGGGACGGCCTTCGGGCGCACCTGCGGGCCCACCGGGCCGTTGCCTCGATCCGGGCGGCGGATCCGCGCGAAGGGGGCAACGGCGCCACGATCGTGGAGCTGAAATGACGGCGCGGCCGCCGAAGGCGGTCCGCCGCCGTCATTTCATCCTGAGGCCCGGAGGGCCGAGGGATCCCGAGCTTTTCAGCTCGAGCCTCGCGAGAAAAGGCAATAGAGTTCGGAACCTTCTCCCACCCAGGGTGACTACTTCTTTGTCCGGCGGCACGGACTCATGAACGATCTCGACATCAACGACCGCGTCCTCGCCGAGCTGCGGAGCGCCTCCGACATCGTGGAGGTGATCGGCGAGCGCACGACGTTGAAGAAAGCGGGGCGATCCTGGAAAGGGCTCTGTCCTTTCCACAACGAGCGCACCCCTTCCTTCACGGTGGACCGGGAGAAGGGGCTCTACCACTGCTTCGGCTGCGGCGCCGGCGGCGATGTCATCCATTTCGTCCGCCAGATCGACCGCCTGGATTTCCCCGAGGCGGTCGAGGCGCTCGCCTCGCGGTTCGGCGTCGCGATTCCCCGCCGCGCGCGCGGGCCGCGGGACGACCGGCGCGAGAAGCTCCTCGCGGCCGTCGCCGCCGCCGAGAAGTTCTACGCCGCCGAGCTCGCCCGGCCGGGCAACCCGGCCGCGGCCTATCTCGAGGAGCGCGGCGTCCCCGACGATCTCTCGCGCCGGATGGGGCTCGGTTACGCCCCGGACTCGTGGGACGCGCTCTCCCGCCACCTCTCCGTCACCTTTCCCGAAGCGCTCCTCGTCGAGGCGGGCCTCCTGCAGCCGCGCGCGGAAGGCAAGGGCGCCTACGACCGGTTCCGCAACCGGCTCCTCTTCGTTCTGCGGGACGACCGCGGACGCCCCGTCGGCTTCGGAGGCCGGGCCCTCGTGGCCGGTCAGGAGCCCAAGTACGTCAACTCTCCCGAGTCTCCGCTCTTCCAGAAGAAGCGGACGCTCTACGGGCTGTCGCAGGCCCGCGAAGCGATCCGAAAGCGGGAGCGCGCGGTCCTGGTCGAAGGCTACTTCGACCATCTCGCGCTCCTGCGGGCGGGGGTCGAGGAGACGGTCGCGTCGATGGGCACGGCGCTGACTCCCGAGCAGGCGGAGAAGCTCCGGCGGCTGACCGAGCGCGTCGTCCTCTGCTACGACGGGGACGCCGCGGGCCGCGCCGCGACGCGTTCCGCCATCGCTCTCGCGCTCGCCCAGGGGCTCACCGTCGCCGCCGTGAGACTCCCGGAAGGCGAGGATCCGGATGACGTGCTCGGGAGCGGGGGGCCGGGGGACCTCGCGGCGCGCGTCGACTCCGCCCCCGACTTCCTCGCGTGGCTCCTCGAGGACGTCCGACTGAACGAGCCGGGGATAGCGGCGGCGGAACGGAGCTCGCGGATTTCGGCGATCCTCGACATCCTCCGCGGGATCCCCGACACGATCCTCCGGCACGAGCAGTGCCGGAGGATCTCCTCCTCCGTCGCCGTGCCGCTCGAAGTGCTCTGGGAGCGGATCCGGCCGAAGTCGGGCGCCCCCCGGGCACCCCGCCCGCAGCCGGGAACGCCGCCCTCGGAAACGGTGTTATCCGACGGGGGAATTCCGGAAGCCGAGCGCGCGTTGCTTCCGATCCTGGTTCGGGGGGGCGAGCATATCCCATTGATTCTAGGGCGCTTGAAGGACGACTGGCTGACGAACCGCGAAGTGCGGAGCTTCGTCGAGGCCACGCGCCAGGAGCTCGAAGGATCGGAAACTATTGATTTTCAAAGACAAATCGCCCACCTTAGTGATCAGGCCTTGCGCCTGGTGGCCAGAGCGGCGGTTGAAGAGGGCGAGGAGACCTCCCATCGCCGGGTGATCCAGGTTCTCGGAAAGCTCGAGACAAGCCATCTGGAGAAGGAGCGCGCCGCCCTGCTGGGCGCCATTCGGAGGGCTTCCGACGACGGGCGTCCGGGCACGGAAGTCGAAGACTTGATGAGGAAGAAGGCGGTCGCGGATCGCCGCATCGCGCAACTGAGGCCGTCGCTGAAAGGAACCGAGCTTGGTCATTGAGGAAAGACATCCCGAAGTCGGAACCCTCCTGCGCGTGGGCAAGGAGAAGGGCTATCTGCTCTACGAGGAGATGCAGACGGTCCTCTCCGACGAAGTCACGGGCAGCCCGGACGACCTGGAAGAGGTCTACCTGAGGCTCTTCGAGCTCGGCGTCGAGATCGTGACCGACCCGGATCGGGCGGCGCGCCGGCGCGCGGCCCTCGAGGCCGAGACGGCCGAGGAAGCGCGCGAGGCCGTCGAGAAGACCAACGACCCGGTGCGCATGTACCTGCGCGAAATGGGCACGGTCAAGCTCCTCGACCGCGAGGGCGAGGTCCGAATCGCCAAGCGGATCGAGCAGGGCGAAGCCAAGATCTACCAGGCCCTCGCCAACAACCCGATCGTGCTCGAAGAGATCCTGAAGCTCCTCGAGAGCGCCGGGCGCGACACGCGGATGGTCAACGAGCTCGTCAATCCCTCCGACCTGGACGACGAGGAGGAGATGGACGACCGCGCGACGCGGCGCATCGAGAACGTGCTCGCCACGTTCAAGAAGATCGGCGCGCTCGACAAGGACATCAAGCGGATGAAGTTCAAGGCGCGCACCTTGAAGCGGGGCTCCAAGGCCCTGGCGCGCGTCGAGGTCTCCATCGATCGGCGGATCGCCGAGATGGCGAACCTGATCCGGAAAGCCGACTTCACGCCGGCGGTTTTGAACCGCGCGATCGGAATCCTCCGCGACATCGACCGCCAGATGTCCGTGCCCGAGTCCACGATCCGCCAGGACACGCTGGTTCTCAAGCGCGAGAAGAACCCGACCCGCCTCGACTTCTACAAGCGCCGCATCGCCAAGTACCGCAAGGCGCTGCGGGAGCTCGAGCAGAAGTTCGGCGTCACGCACGAGGACGTCAAGAAGACGCAGCGGATGGTGCGCGAAGGCGAGGAGGAAGCCGACCAGGCCAAGCACGAGCTGATCGTCGCGAACCTGCGCCTCGTCGTCTCGATCGCCAAGAAGTACACGAACCGGGGCCTGCAGTTCCTCGATCTGATCCAGGAAGGGAACATCGGCCTCATGAAGGCGGTCGAGAAGTTCGAGCACCGGCGCGGCTACAAGTTCTCGACGTACGCGACCTGGTGGATCCGCCAGGCGATCACGCGCGCCATCGCCGATCAGGCCCGGACGATCCGCATCCCCGTTCACATGATCGAGACGATCAACAAGCTGACCCGGACTTCGCGCTCGCTCGTTCAGGAGCTCGGCCGGGAGCCGAACGCCGAGGAGATCGCCAAGCGGATGGACATGCCGGTCTCCAAGGTCCGCAAGATCATGAAGATCGCGCAGGAGCCGATCTCGCTCGAGACGCCGATCGGCGAGGAGGAAGATTCGCATCTGGGCGATTTCATCGAGGACCGCCAGGTCCTTTCCCCCATCGACGCCGTCCTCGTGTCGAATCTCCAGGACCAGACGCGGCGGGTCTTGAAGTCCTTGACGCCGCGCGAGGAGCAGGTCCTCAAGATGCGCTTCGGCGTCGGAGACGGCTCGGAGCACACGCTCGAGGAAGTGGGGCGCTCCTTCAACGTGACGCGCGAGCGCATCCGCCAGATCGAGTCGAAGGCCCTGCGGAAGCTGCGCCACCCCTCGCGGGCCAAGAAGCTCCGGCCGTTCCTCGAGACGATCCGCTAGTCCGAAGGTCCTCGACGGCGCGGCGGCCGCCGGCCAAACGCCCGGCGGCCGTTCTCCTTTTTTGGGATATATTTCGTTCCCGGAACCGGACGCCGGGGTCCATAGCTCAGCGGTCTAGAGCCACCGGCTCATAACCGGTCAGACCTCGGTTCGAATCCGAGTGGACCCACCAGACCGGGGGGTCACGAAGGGGTTTGGGGAGCATTGAGGAGTCGGCGAGGCGAAGAGCGACACAATCGAGCGGCGATCCGAAATCCCCAGGGGCGTTCTGCCATCGGGGGGTCCTTCCTCCTTCCCCACAACGCGGAGACGGCCCGGCCGTGACTCCGATCCTCGACCAGCTCTACCGCCTCCAGGACCGGATCCTGTTCGTCCGGGAGCGCGTTCGGGAGCGCGACACGGTCCCGGCCGACCTCGTCGAAGTCGACCGCGAGTTCCGCGAGAAGGTGGAGGCGGTCGCGCGACTGAAGGCGCGCCTCTCGGAAGCCGAGAAGGAAGCGCGCAAGGCCGAGGCGGAGCTCGCGGACCTCAAAGAGAAGCAGAAGAAGTACCAGGCGCAGCTCCGGAACGTCCAGTCTTCGCGCGAGTACTCCGCCGTCTTGAACGAGATCGACGCCGTCGAGCGCGTCATCCGGACGACGGAGGACCGGTTCCTCGGCCTCGACGAGGAGATCGAGTCCGCGCGCGGCGAGCTCGCGACGCGGGAGAAGAACCTGCCGGCCGAGACCGAGCAGCACGAGGACCGGCTGAAGGACTGGCGCGCGGCCCAGAAGACGATCAACGAGCAGCTCGCGACGGCCGAGGCGGAGATCCAGAAGCTCGAGTCGGAGATCTCGCCGCGCGACCGCTCCGAGTTCCACCGGCTCCTCGACAAGAAGCGCGGGCTCGCCGTCTCCCGCGTCATCCAGATCGCGAGCTCCTATTCGTGCTCCGCCTGCCACGTCAAGATCCGCCCCGCGGCGCTCCAGTTGCTCAAGGCCGGCCGCGAGATCGTCTACTGCGACAGCTGCAAGCGGATTCTGTATTACGAGGCCAACGCTTGAATGAGCAGGAGTCAGGATTCAGGATTCGGGATTCCGGATTCCGAAGTCGTTCCCATCCGGAATCCTGAATCCCGACTCCCGAATCCTTCCCCGTGACTTTTCGGGCTTACGTCGACGGCGCGGCGCGAGGCAACCCCGGACCGGCCGGAGCCGGCGTCTGGATCGCGGCGGCCGGCGGCCGCCAAGCCGAGGAGCACTACCAGGCCCTCGGGCGCACGACGAACAACGTCGCGGAGTACCGGGCGCTCCTCCTCGCGCTCGCGCGCGCCGAAGCCCTGGGGGCGGAGGAAGTCGAAATCTTCTCCGACAGCGAGCTCCTCGTGCGCCAGGTCACCGGAAGCTACCGCGTCAAGGCGGAACACTTGAAACCGCTCGTCGGAGAGGCCGTGCGGCGCGCGAAGGCTTTCCGAAAGTTCTCGATCGCGCACGTTCCGCGCGAAAAGAACCGCAGCGCCGACCGCCTCGCCAACCTCGGCGCCGACGCGAGCGAAGGGCTGGCTTGAGCCGCCGCCGCTAGGAGCCGGACACGTCTCTCTCGGTCGAGCAGATCGCCGTCCGGCGGCGCGAGGCCTTCGACGCCATCGCCCGCGCCGCCGAGCGCGCGCGAAGGGATCCCGCCGGAGTCGCGCTGCTCGCGGTCACCAAGGGCCATGGACCGGAGACCGTGCGGGCCGCCGCCTCCGCCGGGCAGACGCTCTTCGGCGAGAACCGGGTCGCGGAGGGCGCCGCGAAGATCGAGGCGACCCGGGTGGAGTGGCCGGGCCTGACGTGGAAATTGATCGGAACTCTGCAGTCGAACAAGGCCGCGGCGGCGCTACAATACTTCGCAGCCTTGGAAAGCCTAGATCGGCAAAGACTTGTGGAGCGGCTGGAGCGGCTCCTTTCCGGCGGGGAGCGGCGGCTGCCTGTCTGGATCGAGGTCAATCTGGGGCAGGAGGCCTCGAAGTCCGGCGTTCCGCCCGGCGAGCTCGAGGAGCTGACGAAGCTCGCGCTCGGCGCGCCGCACCTCGACGTCCGCGGCCTCATGGCCGTTCCGCCGTTCGATCCGGACCCCGACCGTTCGAGGCCCCATTTCCGCGCGCTCTCGGAAATGGCGGCCCGCCTCGCCGATCGCTTCGGACGCTCCTTCTCCGAGCTCTCGATGGGCATGAGCCACGATTTTGAAGTCGCCGTCGAGGAGGGCTCGACGGAAGTGCGCCTCGGCACCTACCTCTTCGGGCCGCGGGAGGCGGCTTGAACGTCGGAGGCTCGGCCGCCGGCGCCCTGTTCGACGTGGTGCTCTACGCCCTCCAGGCGCTGCAGTGGATCGTCATCATCGCGGCCCTCGTCTCCTGGGTCAGCCCCGACCCCCGCAATCCGATCGTCCGTTTCCTCTACGCCGTGACGGAGCCTCTCTTCCGCCCCTTCCGAAGACTCATTCCGCCCTCTCGCACCGGCGGGATCGATCTCTCGCCGATCTTCGTGATCCTCGCGATCTATCTCTTGAGCCGATTCCTCGCACGAATGGCCGTTTCGGCCCTCTGAGCGCCACAAGGAGGTCCGCCCATGTCTCGCCTGACGCCTCTCGAAATCCAGAAGCACGAGTTCACACGAAAATGGAAGGGATACGACACGGTCGAAGTCGAGTCCTTCCTCACGATGGTCGCCGAGGAGATGGAGGAGGTCGCGCGGTCGAACGCGGAGCTCGACGCCCGCGTCCGGCAGCTCGTCGAGGAGAACGAAGAGCATCGCGAGCGCGAGCGGATCCTGAAGGCCACGCTGCTCACGGCGCAGCGCGCTTCCGAGGACATCCGCTCGACCGCCCAGAAGGACGCCGAGCGAATCGTGGGGGAGGCCCAGGAGGCCGGCGAGCGGCTAACCCACAGCGCCCTCCAGCGCTCCGCGGAGATCGAGAAGGCGATCCACGAGCTCAAGATCCAGCGGGCCAACTTCCGCCTCCAGCTCCAGAAGATGATCGAGCTCTTCCAGCAGGTGCTCTCGTTCGATCGGGAGGAGGACGATCGGGACCGCCCGGTCTCCTACCTGACGAGGAAGCAGGAGAAGGAAGAAGGCGCGGTGTAATGACGGAGGACGGAGGACTGTGGACTGAGGACTGACCAGGCGTCTGCCCGGATGCACTTCGGCGGAAGCCACGTGAGTCCTCAGTCTTCCGTGCCGCGGTCCTCAGTCGGCTCCCCTCCCCTCCATCGAGCTCCGCAACGCCTCTTGTCTCGCGACCCCTCTCGGCCGGGCCGCGCGCCGCGGGGGCGATCAGAGGGAGGTCCATCGCGTCGCCGGCGCCGCGCTGCGCGCCGAAAACGGTCTCATCGTCTTCGCCGGATCCGAGACGGAATACCGGCGGCGCTACGCGGGGTCGCCGGCGGAAGTCTCGATCGACGCGACGGGGAAGACGATCCTTCCGGGGCTCGTCGACTCCCACACGCATCCGGTCTGGGCGGGCGACCGCGGAGTGGAGATCGGCCGCCGGCTGGCGGGCGAGAGCTACGCCGCGATCGCCGCCGAGGGGGGAGGCATTCGCTCGACGGTGCGCGCCACGCGCGAGGCCTCGACGGAAGAGCTCGCGCGCCTCCTGCGGGAGCGTCTCGAGCGCATGCGCGAGCACGGGACGACGACCGTCGAAGCCAAGTCGGGCTACGGCCTGACGCTCGAAGACGAGGTCCGCTCCCTCGAGGTCCTCGCCGAAGCGGGACGGGACCCGAGCCTCCCGCGCCTCGTCCCGACGCTGCTCGCCGCCCACGAGATCCCGCCCGAGTACGAGCGGCGCCGCGCGGAGTGGGTTCGGATCATCGAGCAGGAGATCGTTCCGGAAACGGCGCGGCGCGGCCTCGCCCGATTCTGCGATGTCTTCTGCGACGACGGCGTCTTCACGGTGGACGAGTCGCGCACGATCCTCGAGGCCGCGCGCCGGGCGGGAATGGGCCTGCGGATCCACGCGGACGAGCTCGCCCGCTCGGGCGGCGCCTTCCTCGCGGCGGAGCTCGCGGCGGCCTCGGCCGATCACCTGCTCCGGATCGGAACGGAGGAGGTGGCGGCCCTCGCCCGCGCCGGCACGGTCGCCACGATCCTGCCCGGAACCGCCTGGTGGATGCGCTCGAAGCCGGCACCCGCGCGCGAGCTCGTCGCGGCGGGCGTGCCGGTCGCCGTGGCGTCGGACTTCAATCCCGGCACCTGCCTGACGGAATCGCTCGCCTCCGTCGCGGCGCACGCGTGCCTCGACTCGGGCCTTTCGGTCGAGGAGACGCTGACCGCGATGACGCTGAATGCCGCCGCGTCGCTCGGGCTCGCTTCGGAGACGGGGTCGCTCGAGCCCGGCAAGGCGGCCGACGTCATCTGGATCGACGCGCCCGACGACCGCCACCTCATCTATCATTGGGGCGTCAACCTGGTCGCGGGCGTCGATCTGCCGCGGCCGAATCGTCGAGGGGCCATGACGGACTTCTCGAAACTGCGCCTGGACGAATTCCTGGGCACGCTCGCCTCCGAGGCGCCGACTCCGGGAGGGGGGACCGCGGCCGCCGTCGCCGCGGCGATGGGCGCCGCGCTCGCCGAAATGGTCGCGGCCCTGACGCTCTCCAAGGAGAAGTACGCCGCTTCCCACGAGGCCGTGCGCCCGATCGGAGCGGCGGCCGGCGCCGCGCGTCCGGAGTTCCTGGCGCTCGCTCGCGAAGACGCGGAGGCCTACGACGCCGTCGTCGCCGCGCGCCGCCTCCCGAAGGAGACGCCGGAGCAGAAGGAGCTCCGGGGCCGGCGGATCGAGGAGGCCAACCGGCTGCGCCACCGAGATCCCGATGCGGACCGCCGCCCTGGCCGGCCGACTCCTCGCGATGCTCCCCGAACTCGTCGAGAAAGGGAACCCGAACGCCGCTTCCGACGTCGGGTCGGCGGCGCTCCTGCTCGAGGCCTCGGCGGAGGCCGCGCTCTTGAACGTCGGGATCAATCTCGGCGGCGTCTCCGACCCCGCTTTCGTCGGGCGGATGCAGAAGGAGACCGCGGACCTGCAGAACGAGACGCAGCGGCTCCGCGATCAGGTCCTGGCGGAGGTCCGCCGAAGGTTCTGAGACGGAGTCCGCCGGATCGGCGGTTTCGCGGCACTTCCCCTCGATTCCCGCTTCTCGGATGGCTTTGACCCCGCGCGAGTTACGTGGCCCGAGATTTGTCTTGACACGAGCGTGCCGCTTTTGTATCCTGTTTCTATTGAATCGCGCGACACCGGCAACGGGTCGCGCGTTTTGTTTTTCGGCTCTCACCGTTTTCGCCGAAGTCTCGCGGCTTCCGAAGCTTGGGCGGAGATCCGCCCGGCCCGCGGCGCAGCTCGGCGCAGGCGCCGCCCCGAGAATCGGCGCGCCAATGGCGGCTTTCGGCTTTCTCCCGGGCCGCGCGGACCCGCGCCATAGAATCGCGCCGATGCCGGAATCCCGCCCGACGCTCTACCTGGTGGATGCGATGTCCAACATCCACCGCGCCTACCACGCCATCCAGCGGCTCTCGACCTCCGGCGGTCGCCCGACCAACGCGATCTACGGCTTCGTGACGATGCTCCGCAAGATGATTCGGGAGCGAACTCCCGACTACCTGGCCGTGGCGTGGGACGGCCCGCAGCGGACCGCCCGCCACGACGCGTACGCCGCCTACAAGGCGAACCGCCCGGCCACGGCCGAGGATCTCGCCTCGCAGCTTCCGGAGATCCGCCGGGTGCTCGAGGCCTACCGGATCCCCGTGCTCGAGCTGGCCGGCTACGAAGCCGACGACGTGATCGGGACCCTCTCGAAGAAGGCCTCGGCGGCGGGCTACGACGTCGTCATCGTCACGGCCGACAAGGACATGCTGCAGCTCGTCGGCCCGGGCGTTCGGGTCTTTCACACCGGGCGCGAGATCTTCCTCGACGAAGCCGGCGTCAAGGAGTTCTTCGGCGTGGAGCCCGGCCAGGTGGCCGACGTCCTCGCGCTGATGGGAGACAGCGTCGACAACATCCCCGGCGTGCCCGGCGTCGGAGCAGGTCACGGCGAAGAAGTGGATCTCGACGTACGGCAGCCTCGAGAAGCTGCTCGAGAAGATGGAGGAGGTTCCGGGGAAGGTCGGCGAGAGCCTCCGGCAGCATCGGGAGGACGCGCTCCTCTCGCGGCGCCTCGCCGAGATCCCGACCGATCTGCCGGTCGAGCTCGTCGCCCGAGGATCTGCGCCGCGGCCCGCCCGACCTCGGGAAGTTGAAGTCGATCTTCACCGAGCTCGAGTTCCATTCGCTCGCGGCGGAGATCCAGGGGGAGGCGGCGGCCCCTCCCGCCGCGCCCTCGACGCGGGTCGCCGCCGGCGCGGCGTTCACGATCCCCGCGGGAGCGGGCCCGTCGGCGTCGCCCTGCTCGCGAGCGACGGGAAGGCAGCTCCTCGCGATCTCGGACGGCGCCCGCACCGAGATCGCCGAGGAGACGCCCGCCGAGATCGCGGCGCGCTGGGCGGCGCTCGACCGCCCCGGCCGCGCGATCGCGATCGCCGACGCCAAGCCGCTCGACGCGCTCCTCGCCCGGGCGGGCTCCGCCGTCGCCGGGGAGGTCTTCGACGTCGGGCTCGCCCAGTACGTGCTCGCGCCGGGCGTGGCGAGCCCGGAGATCGACGTGCTGGCGTTCTCGCGCCTCGGCGCGACGCTCCTGTCCGACAAGGAGGCGGGAGTCGCCGGCGGAAGGCTCTCCCCCGGCTACGAGATCGGCGCCGCCGATCGCTAGCTGTCGGAGCGGGCGGTCGTCTCCGTGGCGCTCGCGAAGTCGCTGCGCGAGGAGCTCTCGCGGCGCCCGGAGCTCGACCGCATCTACCGCGAGGTCGAGCGGCCCCTGACGCCGGTCCTCGCCCGCATGGAGATCGCCGGGTGTGGCGATCGACCTCCCGTTTCTCCGCGAGACCTCGGCGCGAATGGAGCGGGAGCTCCGCGAGCTCGAGGCGCCGGATCTGGGCGGAGGCGGGCGAGGAGTTCAACGTCAACTCGCCGGTCAAGCTCGGGCAGATCCTCTTCGAGAAGCTGAAATACCCGGTCCTGAAGAAGACGGCCAAGACGAAGTCCTCCTCGACGGGCGTGGAGGTGCTCTCCGAGCTCGCCGAGCGCGGTTATCCGCTCCCGAAGCTCGTGCTCGAGTTCCGCGAGATCGCGAAGCTCAAGGGGACCTACGTGGACGCTCTTCCGGCGCTCGCCGACGCCGGCGGGCCGGGTCCACACCTCCTTCCGGCAGACGGTCGCCGCCACGGGGCGCCTCTCCTCTTCCGACCCGAACCTCCAGAACATCCCGATCCGCACGGCCGCCGGCCGGGAGATCCGGCGCGCCTTCATCGCGCCCGAGGGCTCGCGGCTCGTCGTGGCGGACTATTCGCAGATCGAGCTGCGGATCCTCGCGCACCTCTCCGGAGACCAGAACCTGATCGACGCGTTCGAGCGCGGCGACGACATCCACCGCGCCACGGCCGCGCGGATCTTCCGGGTCGCGCCGGACCTCGTCACCCACGAGATGCGCTTCGCCGCCAAGCGGATCAACTTCGCGCTCCTCTACGGAATGGCCGCCTTCACGCTCGGCAAGGACCTCGGCGTCTCGACATCGGAGGCGAAGACCTACGTGGATTCCTACTTCGACCAGTTCCCGAAGGTGCGCGGGTGCCTGGACGGCGTCCTCGAGGAAGCCCGCCGGACCCGCGAGGTCCGAACGATCCTCGGCCGCGTGCGGCCGATTCCGGACATCGCCGCTTCCAACGGCGCCGTGCGCGGGAACGCCGAGCGCATGGCGCTGAACGCGCCCTTCCAGGGCTCGGCGGCGGACGTCATCAAGGTCGCCATGATCCGGCTGGACGAGGCGCTCTCGCGGCGAGGAAGCTCTCTTCGCGACTGCTCCTCCAGGTGCACGACGAGCTCGTGCTCGAATCGCCGGAGGCGGAGGTCGAGGCCGTCTCGGCTCTCGTGCGCGACGTCATGGAGGGCGCGGCGTCTCTGCGGGTCCGCCTGGCCGTCGAAGTCGGATCGGGCGGCAACTGGCTGGAGGCGAAGTGAGCCGCTCGCCGCGCGCCGGGCGCTTCCCGCTCCGCGTCTCGGCCGTTCGCTATACTTCCGCCAAAGTCATGGGGAAGAGAATCGGAGTTGGCGGCCGCGGCCGGTCTGCTCGCCGCCGCTCTGGCGCGAGCGCAGAGCGGCCAGCCGGTCGAGGCCGCGCCGACGCCCACCCCGGTGCCCGCGCCCCCGGTCGCCGGCTCCTTGCCCGCCGCCCCGGCGGCCGCGCCGGGAGTCATCCTGCCGGCCCCGGCGCCGGTGCTTCGCCTCGTCGACCCGCCGGCCATCTCCGTCGAGAGCCTCCCGGCGGAGAATCCGTTCGCCGTCGCCGCCGACGCGCCGGCCGCCGTGCCGGTCAAGCCCGTGTACGCCGACGCCAAGGTCCCGACCGCGCTCTTCGCCATGATCCGCGTGGACCCGAAGGGCAAGGTCGTCGCCGTGCGGCGGGCGCGGGATCCGATCCCATCGCTCGCCGCCCAGACGCAGCAGTCTTTGATCCGCTGGACGTTCGATCCGGGCCGCAAGGGCGGCCAGGCCGTGGACAGCTGGGCGTCGATGCGCCTCGACCTGACCGCGGACATCGACGCGCCGAAAGTCGAGCAATTCTTCCTGACGCCGATCGCGGCGACGACCCCGATCCCGAGGCCGCTCGAGTGGGGAGCCGACGCGGCCTGGCTCGAAAGCGTCAAGCCCGGACCTCCCGTGGAAGGCACGATTCCGAATGAGCAGCTCGACACGCCGCCGATGCCGAAGAAGCAGCCCTGGTCCTCGAGCTCCTACAAGGGCGCCTTCTCGGTGAAGTTCTGGGTGCGGATCAACCCGGCCGGCCGAGTCGAGAAGTCGATCGCCATCGCGGCAAGCGACCCGCTGCTGATCGGATACTTCCGAAAGGCGATGGAGTCGTGGCTCTTTCGCCCGGCGCGAGCCGGCAACACCGCCGTCGCCACCTGGAACGAGCTGAATCTGGGGGGCCAGATCAGTTTCTCGACCGACCTCCGGATGACCGCGGCGCTGCGGCAGTCTCTATAGAAGAGACAGTCCTCAGTCCCTGGTCCGGAGTCCTTAGTCGGCGACCTGGGACCAAGGACTAGGGACCAAGGACTAATGACTGAGACATCGCCGATGCCTCCCCGCGACCAACTCGCAATCCTTCACCACAGTCGCTTCTCTCGAATAGCGACGGCACTCATCGGCGCCAACGCCTTCACATTCGGGCGGCACGTCTTTCTCTCGAAGTCCGCGGTCTCCGAGATCGACGGCGGGACGGCCGCCGGCGACGACCTGCTCGCTCACGAGCTCGTCCACATCGAACAATACCGCCGGACCGGGATGGTGCGATTCCTCGCGCGATACTTCATCGACTATCTGCGCGCCCGCGCCGAGGGGCTCACGCACCGAGAGGCGTACCTCGCGATCCCCTTCGAGATCCAGGCGCGGGAGCGGAGCCGGGCTACTTCACCACTTCCCGGCGATCTCCCACGCGGCGCGTGACCTTCACCCCGTCCAGGTGCTCGAGCAGCGGGATGGCGAGGCGCCTCGTCAGCCCGAACATCTCCTTGAACTCCGGCACCTCGAAGGACGAACGGCCGCTCGAGCGCAGGCGCCGGATCACGTCTTCGACCGTCTCGCGCGCCACGATCCATCCGCCCGGGAGGCGCACGAGGTCTCCCCTCTTCACGAGATAGCCGAGCAGCCCCTCGACGACCTTCGGGCGGTGGCGCACGCTCTCGGCAACTTCGGACGGAGACGGAGGGTCGAGGCCCCGCTCGCGGAAAATCGCGGCGATCCGTTCGGAGAGGTCCCGTTCCCCCGCCGCGAGGTCTTCCCGCCCCGGCGGGCGGACCTCGTCCCCGGCGATCCGGAAGACGCCCCGGGACGCGAGCGCGGCGAGGACCGCCTCCGCCCACCGCCCGTCGGCGCCGGGCAGGAGCCGCGCGAGCAGGGTCGAGCGCGGCATTCCGATGGCCGCGCCCCCCTGCGCGACGTAGGCCCCGATCTCCTGCGAGGCTCGAGCGGCGAGCTTCGCCAGCACGGGCTCGGCGATGTACCGGTCGGGAGACCGGCGCAGCGCGTGGACCGTTCCGGCGGCGATCGCCGGCCCGAGGGCGGCCCGAACCTCGGGAGCGGGAGAGCCGCTCCGGGTCGCGAGCTCTTCCTCGCCGGCGCCGGACTCCCGCGCCTGTTCGATCCAGACGGCGAGCCGCTCGGACGGGTCGTCCGACTGCAGCCGCACGAGGCGCTCGACGTCGCCCGGCCGGAGGCGCGAGATCGCGGGCCACGAGGGGTCCAGGACCTCGCCTCCTCCCACGGTCTCGACCGGCGAGAGGCGCCGCAGCACGAAGCGGTCCCCGGGCGCCGCGGCGACGGGGGCGGAGAGCCGAAGCTGCGCCAGCGCGGAGCCCCCCGCCGGCAACAGCCGCGGCTCGAGGAGCCGCAGGCGGGCCCGTGACTCCGAGGAATAGTGGTGGAAGAAGAATCGGTCTCCCGAGCGGGCCGGGCGGGCACCGGGCAGAAGGCGCACACGCGCGGTCAGGAGCGCGCTGACGGCGAGGGCTCCGGGCGTGGCCAGCGCCTGGCCGCGCGAAAGCTCCGAGAGCTCCACCCCGCCGAGATTGACGCTCACGCGCTCTCCGGCGCGCGCCTCCGCCGTCTCCCGGCCGTGCACCTCGAGCCGGCGGACGCGGACCGGCCGACGCTCGGGCAGGAGCTCGAGGCGCTGATCCTTCGAGACGGTTCCCGAGACGAGGCTTCCCGTGACGACCGGCCCGAATCCGGCGACCCCGAAGGCGCGGTCGATCGGAAGCCGGATCGCGCGCGCCGCGCGCGCAGCCTCGCGCTCCGGACGGGCGAGCTCGAGCAGGACCGCCTTCAGCCGATCCAGGCCCGCGCCGGATCGGGAGGAGACGGGCACGATCGGCGCTCCTTCGAGGAAGGAGCCGCGGACGAGCTCCCGCACGTCTTCCGCCGTGACGGCGGCGAGCTCCTCGCCCGCGCGATCCACCTTCGTCACGGCGACGACTCCGCGCTCGAGTCCGAGGAGCCTCAAGATCTCGAAGTGCTCGCGCGTCTGAGGCATCACCGACTCGTCCGCGGCGACCACGAGCAGCACCGCGTCCACTCCTCCCGCTCCGGCGAGCATGTTGCGCACGAAGCGCTCGTGACCCGGCACGTCCACGAAGGAAATGCGGAGACCTTCCCACTCGGCGTGCGCGAATCCGAGGTCGATCGTGATTCCCCGGCGCTTCTCTTCGGGGAGGCGATCGGCGTCGATCCCCGTCAGCGCCTTCACGAGCGCCGTCTTGCCGTGGTCGATGTGCCCCGCCGTCCCGATCACGAAGCGCCGCACACCGAGAGGCTAACGCAGGCGCGGTGATAGCCTCCCGGCATGCTGTCGCGCCTGGAATCCGACCTGAAAACCGCGATGAAGAACGGCGAGAAGCGGCGCGTCGCCACGTTGCGCCTGCTGCTCTCGGCCCTGAAGAACGAGCGGATCCAGGCGCAGCGGGACCTGACGGACGAAGAGATCGAGGCGGCGATCCGCCGGGCCGTCAAGCAGCGGCGGGAGGCGATCGAGCAGTACGAGCGAGGCGGCCGGCGCGATCTCGTAGAGGCAGAGAGCGAAGAGCTCGGGATCCTCCAGAGCTATCTGCCGCAGGAGCTCTCCGAGCCGGAGATCGAGCAGGCCATTCGATCGATCGCCGCGGAGAAGGGATTCACCTCCGGGAAGGACGTCGGCCTGGCCATGAAGGAGCTGATGGCTCGCTACCGCGGCCGCGTGGACGGAAAGCGGGCGCAGGAGATCGCCCGGCGGCTGCTGGCGTGACCGGCGAGGCTCCGCCCCGCGAGATCGAGATCAAGCTTCCGGCGGCGGACCTCGACGCCGTCCGCCGGCGATTGCGCGAACGGGGCGCGGCGCTCGAGAAGCCCCGCCACGAGGAGTCGAACGACCTCTACGACGATTCCGAAGGGCGGCTCGCCGCGGCGGGCTGCGCCCTGCGCGTGCGGCGCGTTCCGGGCGAGGCGCTCCTGACCTTCAAGGGTCCTCCGCGGTTCGAGCAGGGCGTCAAGTCGCGCGAGGAGCGCGAGACCACGGTCGCCGACGCCGCCGTGATCGGCGCGATCCTCGAGCGGCTCGGTTTCCGCCGGACTTTTCGCTACGAGAAGCGCCGCGAGGAATGGCGTCTGGCCGACTGCGCCGTGGCGCTCGACGAGACGCCGATCGGCGACTTCGTCGAAATCGAGGGGGATCCCGCGGCGATCCGCCGCGCGGTCGCGGCGCTCGAGCTCGACTCGGCGGCGGCGGTCCCCTACTCCTATGCGCGGCTCTATGGCCTGAAGCGCAAGGAGAATGCGGCGCTCCCGCCGGACATGGTCTGGAGCGCCGGGAGCGGGGGTTAGGGGTCGGCAGGACGGCGAGCGAGAACGGGAACCCTCGCGCATGAAAGCCTTTCTCCTCGCGGCCGGCCGTGGCGAGCGGTTCCGCCCCGTGACCGAAGCGATTCCGAAACCTCTCTTTCCATTCCTGAACGTCCCGCTAATCGCCGCCCACCTCGAGCGGCTCCGCCGGGCCGGCGTGCGCGAGGCGGGCGTCAATCTCCATCACCTGGGCGACCAGATCGAGCGCCGCCTCCGCGAGCATCCGGGCGAACTTCCGGAGCTCCAGTTCTTCTGGGAGCCGCGCATTCTGGGGACCGCCGGCGCGCTCCGCAACGCGCGGCCGTGGCTCGAGGGAGAGGATTTCCTTCTCGTCAACGCCGACGCGGCGATCGCCTTCGACCCGGCGCGCCTCTTCGCCCGCCACCGGGAGACGCGCGCCGCCGCGACGCTTCTGGTCGTCGAGAACCGGGAGCCCGGACGCTACACGCCGCTGCAGTCCGAAGGGGACTCGATCACGGGCTTCGGGGGCGTAGGCCCATCTCCGCTCCTCTACACCGGAGTCTGCGTGCTCTCCCCGGAGCTCCTTCGCCGGATTCCGCCCGGCGAGGCCTCGCTCGTGGACGACCTCTGGCGAGGCCTTCTCGCCGAGAGGCGCCGGATCGCGTTTCTCCGACACGAGGGGGCGTTCGCCGACCTCGGCCGACCGGGCGATTTCCTGCGCGCGACGCTCGAAGCGCTCGCGGGGGCTTTCCCCGTTCCCTCGGGAGCCGGCACACTCGACCCGGCCACGCGGACCCTGTCGCGGGACGCCGTCTCCGGCTTCGAGGCGCGCTCGAGCGTTCTCGGGCGCGCCCGGATCGGAGAGGGGTGCCGGATCTCGGAGAGCGCGGTGTGGGACGGCGTGGAGGTCGGCGCCCGGGCGACCCTCTCGCGCTGTCTCGCCGCCGGCGGCATCGTGCCCGAGGGTCCGCGCACGAGGACGCGCTCCTCTGGGGACGGCCGCGGAGAGCCGGCGGTCGCCTTCCCGATCCCCCCGCCCTGACGCCGGCCGGCCGCGATCGCGGCCGAGGACGAACTTCACTTTGTCCATTGCGCGATCTCCCCGCCGGTAGTAGAGCGTCCGCATCTTCCCGGTCCGACCGTAGACGCGGACGACCGCCATCCGGTCGCCTCCGTCCCAGAGATAGACCGAGCCTGGTGTGGACTCGCCCAGGGGGGAGAAGGAGCAGATGTCCGAACGGTTGAACCGGATCGGATCGTCCGGGCTCCCGGCGAGCCGGCCGGAGCCGTCCGGGTCCGGAATCGCGGCTCCCGTCATGATCGCCGGCCGCACGTCCTTGCGCCCCCAGGTCGCGAGCACGCCGATCGAAGGATCGACCCCGCTCGCGATTTCGGCGGAGCGCACGCCGTTGCCGTTCCCGTCTCCGTAGAGGGCCCATTCGTAGCGGCCGTCGCGAAAGCGGTACTTCACGCCGACGTTGACCCCCTGGGTGATCGCGTACATTCGGGCGCGATAGAGCGCCGCGCCCACCTCGGCGGCCGCCGAACGAATCGAGAGGACCGAGGAGAGCTGCGCCACACCGGCGGTGGCCGCCGCGCCGACCGCGAGGAGGATCGCGAGAACTCCCACGAGCTCGACGGCCGAGACGCCGGCCGAGGCAAAGAGAGGCCCGGGGCCGCCGAAGCGGCCCCGGGCGGGCGAGGGAGTCACCGCCCCTTGCCCACCGGAGCGGTGGAGGCGGGGGCCTTCTTCGCCGAGTCGCCGCGGGCGCGGCCGCGCGAAGCGCCGGAGCGGATCTTTTCGGTCACCGTGGTCGGGCCGGAGACCGAGACGTAGGGCTTGAGGAGCACGAAGAGCTTCTCGCCGATCCCCTTGACCTCCATGAGGTCTTCCGGGCGCGAGAAGTTGCCGTGCTGCTTGCCGATAGTCCACGATGCGCTCGGCGACCTTCTCGCCGATGCGCGGCAGAAGCGCGAGCTGCGCGGCCGTGGCCTGGTTGATGTTGACTTTCCCGCCGGCGGGAGCGGGCGCCGCCGTTTCGGCGTCGCCGGCGCTCGCGGCCGAGGCCGCCGCCAGAAGCACGGCGGCGATCGTTGCGGAGCGAATCCTGCGGTTCATGTCGTCTCTCTTTCGAAAGCGTTCGTTGCGATTTCGTTTCGGCGTGTCCTCATCGGTTCCCCGCTTCAGGCGCTCTCCATCGGCACCTCCTCAAAGTTGTTGGCGGACGAGCCGAAGGGCGAAAGGCGTGCCTCTCGAAGGAAACGAGAACAACCCGCGAAGCGACCGTGCGTTAGCGCGAGGCGGCCGCGATGCCGGCGGCCTGCGAGCGGAGAGGGCGTCTTTCCAGTGCTCGGGCCTTCGGCCGAAGAGCGTCCGACGGGTCAGAGTCTTGGCGGCGGGGAAGGAATCTTGTCGAGGGGAGAAACGCTTGCCCCGCCGCCCGGGCTCTCGAGCGGGGAAGGTAAACTCGCCCGCCGTGGCCTCGGCGGAGCTCATCGTCGGTGTCTCCGGCGGCTCGGGCGCGTGGCTCGCCCGGCGTTTCGTCGAGCGAATTTCGACGGCCCGGCTCGGCCGGCTGCACCTCGTCTTCTCGGAAGCGGCCCTCGAAGTCGCGCGAAACGAGCTCGTCGCCGAGATCGCCGGCCCGGCGGATTGGGTCGCGCGCCTCGAACTCCCCGGTACCGCCTCGCGCCGGATCACCGTCCATCGAAACGAGGACGTCGGGGCCTCGATCGCCTCGGGCTCCTATCCGGTTCTCGGAATGATCGTCATCCCGTGCAGCGCGGGGACGCTCGGCGCGATCGCCAACGGCATCTCGCGCGATCTCCTGCAGAGGGCGGCCGACGTGCAGCTGAAGGAGCGGCGCCCGCTCGTCCTGGCGTTTCGCGAGACCCCGTACTCCCTCGTCCACATCGAGAACATGCGGCGGGCGACGCTCGCCGGGGCGGTCATCGCCCCGCCGTCCCCCGCTTTCTACGTGGACTCGCCGGACATGGGCCGCTTCCTCGACGCCTACTGCGTCCGGGCCGCGCGGCTCCTCGGTCTCGAGATCCGCGGCGAGGATTTTCGATGGAAGGGCCGCAGAACCTCCCGGCGCCCGCGGTGAGAGCCCCGGAGAACCTCCTCGGGCGGCTCGCGACGACGCTCGAGATGATCAAGTTCTCGCACACCGTCTTCGCGCTGCCGTTCGCCCTGCTCTCGGCGGCGCTCGCCGCCGGAGGTATCCCCGACGCCGCCACGCTCGGGAAGATCCTGCTCGCGATGGTCGGCGCGCGGAGCGCCGCCATGTCTTTCAACCGCCTCGCCGATCGCGCGATCGACGGCGCCAACCCGCGCACGGCGTCGCGCGCGCTCCCGTCGGGCGCCCTTTCGGCCCGCTTCGTCTGGGGCTTCTTCCTGGTCTCGGCGGCGCTCTTCTTCGCCGCGGCGGCGAGCCTGAACCGGCTGACGCTTCTCCTCTCCCCCGTCGCGCTCGGCCTCGTGCTTTTCTACGCGTACTCGAAGCGATTCACGTGGATGTCGCACCTGCTTCTCGGGCTCTGCCTCGCCGTCGCGCCGGTGGGCGCCTGGATCGCCGTGCGGGGCTCCTTCGACCGGCTCCCGATCCTGCTCGGTCTCGCCGTGCTCTTCTGGACGGCGGGCTTCGACGTCATCTACGCGCTCCAGGACGAAGCGCACGACCGCAGGGCCGGTCTCCGGTCGATCCCCGCCCGGTGGGGCGCGTCCCGCGCGCTCGCGATCTCCGCCGGGTTCCACGCGCTCATGGTCGTCTTCCTCGTCGCCGCCTGGCGCGAGGCGCGGGGAGGGCCGCTCTTCGCGGCGGGGATCGCGATCGCCGCGGCGGCGCTCCTCTGGCAGCACGCGATCGTCCGCCCGGGAGACCTTTCGCGGGTCAACGCCGCTTTCTTCACGGCCAACGGCTTCGTGTCCCTGGCGCTCGCCGCGTGCGGCATCGCGGACGTGCTCTGGAGATAGCCTTCAGCTTTCAGCTTTCAGCTTTCAGCTGTCAGCTGTCAGCTGTCAGCCCGGAATCGGACAGTAACTCCGGCTGATAGCTGAAGGCTGATAGCTGATAGCTTATTTGCATGGCCATCCCCACCGAAGGCGACGTCCCGCTCCGCCACGTGGCGGTGGACGGACCGATCGGCGTCGGCAAGACCTCGCTCGTCGAGATGCTCGCGCGCAAGTTCCACGGCACGCAGATCCTCGAGGACGTGGACAACCCGTTCCTGCCCGACTTCTACAAGAAGAAGAAGGGCTCGGCGTTCCAGACGCAGCTCTTCTTCCTGCTCTCGCGGTATCAGCAGCAGCGCGAGATCGCCCAGATCGACCTCTTCTCGAACCTCGTCGTGGCCGACTACCACTTCCCGAAAGACAAGATCTTCGCCTGCCTGAACCTGGACGACTCGGAGCTGCTGATCTACGAGAAGCTCTACGGCCTCCTCGCCGAATCGGTCCCCAAGCCGGACCTCGTGATCTACCTGCAGGGCTCGCTCGAGACGTGCATGAAGCGGATCAAGAAGGCGGGGCGCTCCTTCGAGAAGGGGATCACGCCGGAGTACGTGGCCCAGCTCGTCGAGGCGTACAACTATTACTTCTACCACTACGAAGAGACGCCGCTTCTCGTGGTGGACACCAACGAGATCGACTTCGTCCACCGGGACGTCGGACTTCGAGGACCTCGTCGCCCAGATCCGGCGTGCGAAGAAGGGCGTCCAGTATTACGTGCCCGCGGCGAACGCGCCCCGATAGCCGCGGAAGGCCTGGAATGGGACGACCGGCCCAAGACGCGTGCGCTGCCGGGAGGGCCTGCCGCGCGCGATAAGCGACTATAATTTCCCCGTCGCCCTTCTCGGCGGCGATCCCGGCAGCGGCCAGCCGGGGACCTTGCGGTCCCCGGACCCCGGCGGGACGTCGACCGAAGGGAAAGGAGCGAACGATGGCTACCCTGTCGGAAACCTCTCCCGTCGGCGTCCCCGCCCTGATCTCCGCCAAGGGGCGGGAGAAGATCGTGATGCTGACCGCCTACGACGCGCCGTCGGCGCGTCTGCTCGACGCGGCCGGTGTCGACGTCCTGCTCGTCGGCGACTCGGTCGAGATGACGGTCTACGGCGAGAGCTCGACCCTCTCGGCCACGATGGACTCGATGATCCGGCACGCCCGCGCGGTCTCGCGCGCGGCGAAACGGGCGCTCGTCGTCGGCGACATGCCCTTCCTCTCCTACCAGGCGGACACCGCCGAGGCCGTCCGACAACGCCGGCCGGTTTCTCTCGCAGGGCGGCTGCGCGGCGGTCAAGGTGGAGGGGGGGCGGCGCGTGCTGCCGGCCGTCGAGGCGATCCTCGCCGCGGACATTCCGGTCATGGGCCACGTCGGGCTGACGCCGCAGTCCTACCGCAAGCTCGGCGGCTTCAAGGTCCAGGGGCAGGAGGCGGACGCGGCGCAGCGAGATCCTGGAGGACGCCCGGGCGCTCGCGTCGGCGGGCTGCTTCGCGGTCGTGCTCGAGGCGTGCCGGCGACGCTCGCCGCCGAGATCACGCGCGCGATCCCGATCCCGACGATCGGCATCGGCGCCGGCGCCGACTGCGACGGGCAGGTGCTCGTCTTCCACGACGTCATGGGCATGAACCCGGACTTCAAGCCGCGGTTCGCGCGACGCTACGCCGATCTCGCGGCGGCGATCGAGCGAAGCCGCCCGAGCCTTCACGCGCGACGTCCGCGAGGGGCAGCTTCCCGAGCGCGGAGGAGTCCTTCTCGGGCGGGAAGCCCGCGCCGCTCCGCCGCGTGCATTAGAGACGGCGCGCGCCGACCCGCCGCCGGCTCCCCGGAAGACCGTGATCACCGTCCGCGAGCTCGAGCCCCTGCGGCAGGCCGTCGCGAGGGCGCGATCGGCCGGAAAGTCGATCGGCCTCGTCCCGACGATGGGGGCCCTCCACGAGGGGCATCTGTCTCTCGTGCGGCTCGCGCGCCGCGACGTGCGGCTTCGTCGCCGTCTCGATCTTCGTCAACCCGCTCCAGTTCGCCCCGAACGAGGACCTCGCCCGCTATCCGCGCGCGGCCGGAGAAGGACGCGGCCCTCCTCGAGCGGGAGGGCGTGGACCTGCTCTACCTGCCCGACGCCGCGGCGCTCTATCCGCCGGATTTCTCGACCTCGGTCGAGGTCCGCGAGGTCTCCGCAGGGCGGCGAGGGCGCGCGCGCGGCCCGGCCACTTCTCGCGGCGTCGCGACGGTCGTCGCGAAGCTCTTCCTCCAGGTCGCAGCCCGACGTCGCCTTCTTCGGACGCAAGGACCTCCAGCAGGTCGCCGTGATCCGCCGCATGGTCCGGGATCTCGACTTTCCGCTCCGCCTCGTCGTCGGCGAGACCGTCCGCGAACCGGACGGCCTGGCGCTCTCCTCGCGCAACGTCTATCTCTCCCCCGACGAGCGGCGGCGCGCCGCGGCGCTTCCCGCGCGCGCTCTTCGACGCGCGCGACCGCGCGGCGGCCGGCGAGCCGACGCACGACGCCTCGAGCTGCGACACGCGGGAGGAGCTCGAGCGCGCGGGCCTCGCGGTGGACTACGTCGAGGTGGTGGATCCCGGAGACCGTGCGCCGCCTCGACCGGGTGGCGCCCGGCGGCGCGATCGCCGCGGCGGTCCGCCTCGGGAAGACGCGCCTGATCGACAACGTCCTCCTGACCGAGAAGCGATAGAGTCTCGTCCGTGGCCACTGCCTTCGAGACCGCGGCGCCGCCGGCCGCCGCCGACCCGTTCGTCTTCGGCGGGCGCACCTTCACCTCGCGCCTGATCGTCGGCACGGGCAAGTACGCGACGCTTCCCGCTCATGAAGGAGGCGCTCGAAGCCTCCGCCGCCGAGATCGTGACGGTCGCGGTGCGGCGCGTGAACCTGACCGACCGGTCGAAGGAGTCGCTCCTCGACTGGATCCCGAAGGGGATGACGCTCCTGCCCAACACGGCCGGCTGCTACACGGCCGAGGACGCGGTGCGCGCGGCGCGGCTCGGGCGCGAGGTCGGCCTCTCCAACTGGGTCAAGCTCGAGGTGCTGGGCGACGAGCAGACGCTCTGGCCCGACAACGAAGGCGCTCCTCGCCGCGACGCAGACGCTCGTCTCGGAAGGGTTCGTCGTCTTCCCCTACACGTCCGACGATCCGATCGTCGCGCGCAAGCTCGAGGACGCGGGGGCCGCGGCGGTCATGCCGCTCGGCGCGCCGATCGGCTCGGGGCTCGGAATCCAGAATCCCAACAACATCTCGATCATCCTCGAGCGCGCGAAGGTCCCGGTGATCGTGGACGCCGGCGTCGGCACCGCTTCGGACGCGTGCGTCGCGATGGAGCTCGGCGCGGCGGGAGTCCTGATGAACACGGGCATCGCCGGCGCGAAGGATCCGGTCCGGATGGCGCGCGCGATGCGCGACGCGGTGCGGGCGGGGCGCGACGGCCTTCCTCGCCGGACGGATCCCGAAGAAGCGCTACGCCACCGCCTCGTCGCCGGTCGAGGGCGTGATCGGGCGCTGAAACATAAGTCCTTAGTCCTTAGTCCTTTGTCCCTGGTCGCGGGCGCCAGCCAGCGGATAACGGAACTCGGGGCTTTTGACTAGGGACTAAGGACTACGGACTAAGGACTTGCACCTCGCAAGGCGCGCATGCTACCGTCCGCCAGCTTTACGAAAGCCCCGCACAACCTGACCGCCGCCTTTATGTTTGTCCATCCCCCTTCCGTACGCCCATGCGGGGAGACGTGCGCGCGTCCGAAAGGAGGTCGGTCCTAGAGAAACTTCCTTCGGACGCCGCCGCGATCGGCGGCGTCCGCAGTTTCGAGTCGCAACGAATCGAGTTTCCATTTTTTCAAGGGACGCCGTGCCGGCGTCCCGGACGGGTAAAACCCAGGAGATCGGCAAGTTTCATGATGCAGCAATACACGGACAAGAATCTGACCTGTGTCGACTGTGGAGCGACGTTCCTGTTTTCGGCCGACGATCAGGAGTTCTACGCGCGCAAGGGGTTCACCAACGAGCCCAAGCGCTGCAAGCCGTGCCGCGACAAGCGCAAGGCCGCCTCGGGCGAGGGACGCGAGCGCACGTTCTACGACGTGACCTGCGACGGCTGCGGCAAGCAGACGCAGGTCCCCTTCAATCCGACCAACGGCAAGCCGGTCTACTGCCGCGAGTGCTACTCGGCACGCCGCGCGCAGCAGGCCTACTGATTCCCGTTCCGTTCCATTCGGGAAAGCCCCGGCGCCGCCGGGGCTTTTTTTTGCTATCGTGACTCGGGCGCCCCGAGGGCGCCCCTCCGGAGCCGCCCTTGAGATCGTCCGCCGAAACGACCGCGGCGCCTGCCGCGACGCTCGCTTCCCTGATCGGGGACACGCCGCTCGTCGAGCTGCCCCGTTTCGGCCGGGGCGCCGCGCGCATCGTCGCCAAGCTCGAGTGGTTCAACCCGGGCGGGAGCGTCAAGGACCGGATCGCGCGGGCGATGATCGAGGACGGGGAGCGGCGGGGCCTGCTCGCTCCCGGCGGCACGATCGTCGAGCCGACCTCCGGGCAACACCGGCGTCGCGCTCGCGATGCTCGCGGCGGCCAAGGGCTACCGCTGCGTGATCGTGATGCCGGAGGGGTACGGCGAGGTCAAGGCGAAGCTGATGGCGGCTTCGGCGCCGACGTCGTCCGCACTCCCGCCGTCCGCCCGAATGAGCGGCGCGATCGAGCGAGCCCGCGAGATCGCCCGCCAGACCCCCGGCGCCTACCTGCCCAACCAGTTCGCCAACCCCGTCAACCCGAGAGCCCACTACGAAACGACCGGGCCCGAGATCGCCGCGTTCTCGGCGACGGGATCGACGCCTGGGTCGCCGGGCGTCGGCACGACCGGCACGTTCACGGGCGTCGCGCGCTACCTCTCGCGAGCGGATCCCGGGGCTCCTGCGCGTCGCCGTCGAGCCGCAGGGCTCGATCCTCGGCGGCGGCGAGCCCGGCGACGCACCGGGTCGAGGGAGTCGGCCTCTCCTTTCTCCCGGACATCCTCGACCGGAGCCTGATCGACGAGGTCGTCACGATCGACGACGACGAGGCCTTCGAGACCTGCCGGCGCCTCGCGCGGGAGGAGGGGCTGCTCGTCGCCGGCTCCTCGGGACTCGCCGCGGCGGCGGCCCTGCGCGTCGCGCGGCGGCTCGGCCCCGGGCCGGACCGTGGTGACGCTCTTCCCGGACGGCGCGGAGCGGTATCCGGGGCAGGGAATCCTGGAGGAATCGGACCATCGGCCATCGGGTGATCGGTTCATCGGGGCCAGAATCGACAGATTCGACGGATGGTCTGGACCTTGGAGCTGAACGCCGATCAGCATGATCGGCCTGATGACCGATGATCCGATGACCGATGACCGATCGGCGAAGCGTAGGCAACATGGGCTTCTCGACCGATTGCATCCACGCCGGCAACGAGCCGGATCCGACGACCGGCGCCGTCGCGGTGCCGATCTACCAGACGTCGACCTACGTCCAGGAGGGGCTCGGCAAGCACAAGGGGTACGAGTACGCGCGCACGCAGAACCCGACGCGGCACGCGCTCGAGGAGAACGTGGCGGTCCTCGAGGGCGGGCGCCGGCGCGCGGGCCTTCGCCTCCGGGATGGCGGCGATCACGGCCATCTCGACTTTCGTGAAGGCGGGCGAGCACGTCGTCTGCTCCAACATGACCTACGGCGGGACGTTCCGCTACTTCACGAAGATCCAGGCCCGCTACGGGGTCGAGTTCACGTTCGTGGACACGTCGAACGAGGACGAGGTCCGGCGGGCGTTCCGGCCGAACACGCGGCTCCTGCACCTCGAGTCGCCGACGAACCCGACGATGCGGCTCTGCGACATCGCGCGGCTCTCCGCGCTCGCCCACGAGCGCGGCGCGATCGTCGTCGTGGACAACACGTTCTGCTCGCCGTACCTGCAGAAGCCGCTCGCGCTCGGCGCCGACATCGTCATGCACTCGACGACGAAGTTCTTGAACGGCCACTCCGACTCGGTCGGCGGCATCGCCGTCGCGAAGAAGCCCGGAGCACGTCGAGTGGCTCTCCTTCGTCCAGAACGGCTCGGGCGCGATCCTCTCGCCGTTCGACTCCTGGCTCGTGCTGCGCGGCATCAAGACGCTCGTCGTCCGCATGGAGCGCCACGAGGCGAACGGCCGCGCGATCGCGGAGTGGCTCGCGAAGCAGAAGAAGATCTGCAAGGTGAACTACCCGGGCCTGCCCGGACCACCCGGAGCACGAGCTCGCGAAACGCCAGATGAAGGGCTTCGGCGCGATGATCTCCTTCGACCTCGGCTCCCAGGAGAAGGCCGGAGCCTTCCTCGCGAAGCTCGAGCTCTGCTCGCTCGGCGAGAGCCTCGGCGGCGTCGAGACGCTCATCTCGCACCCCGCCTCGATGACCCACGGCTCGATCCCCGAGGCGGAGCGCAATCGCCTCGGCGTCACGCCCGGTCTCGTGCGCATCTCGGTCGGCATCGAGGACGTCGAGGACCTGATCGCCGATCTCGCGCAGGCGCTCGCGGCCGCCTAGGGGCCGGGAGACGCCGGAGCGCTCGCGCCGGGCCTGGGCATGGACGGTCGCCTCGTCTCACGCGACGTCTCGCCCGCGGATCGGGCGACCGGATACTATATCAATATTGATATAGTTGGCCGCGGGCGGTCGGTAGAGTCGCCGCGTGCGGATCGCCGCCGGCATTCTCGCGCTCGGCCGCCCCTCCGGCGGGGAGCCGGCGCCGCCACGACCCGGCCGGGCCGATCGGGAGCGCCCTCGCCTGTTGAACGCGGAGCGCGCCCGCGCGGGCGCGCCGGCGCTCGTCGCCGACCCGGCGCTCGAGCCGCGCGGCGCAGGCCCGGGCCGACGAGGTCGCCGCGGCGGACGACCTCGACGCCCTGGACGCGCTCGGGGAACTCGATCGGCGAGCGCGCGGCCGAAGGAGGGCTACGAGATCCGCGACGTTCAGGAGATCGTCCTCATCGGAGGCGATTCTTTCGAGGCGCGGCTCGAGCGCCTGCGCGAGTCCGACCCGGAGGCCTTCGCCGACGCGATGCGGCCGGCCTACCGCGGCCTGGGCGCCGGGATCGCCGAGAACGACGACCGGATCGTCCGGGCGCTCGTCTTCGGCCGCTCGGCGGAGGACGATTTCGCGCGAGAAGACCGCGCGCTCTCGAGCGACCTCGGAAAGGTGCGCGCCGCGATCCTGGCCCGCGTCAACGCGGAGCGGCGCGCACGCCGCCTGCCGCCGCTACGTCGAGAACGCCCGGCTCGATCAGGCGGCGCAGGCCCACGCCGACGACATGATCCGCGCGCTCCTACTACGGCCACGAGAGCCCGGAAGGCGTCGCCGTGCTGGAGCGGGCGCGCAGGGCGTCGGCTACCCCGCCGCACGCGTCGGCGAGAACATCGCCGAGGGCCAGGGCACAGCCGCCGAGGTCATGGACGGCTGGATGGGAAGCCCCCGGCACCGCGACCACATCCTCGCGCTCTCCTTCCGCGAGATCGGGATCGGCGTCGCCTTCGGAAAGAACGCGCGCGGCTGGGAGATCGTCTGGGTGCAGGTCTTCGGCCTGCCGCGCGGCGATTCCGGGCCTCACCGCCGAAGCCCCCGCTGCAGGGCCACGCTCGCTAGTCGACGAGCGTCAGCCCGTCCTCGCCTCGCTCGAGCACGATCTCCTGCGGCAGATGCCGCCCCTCGAGCCACACGATCGACTGCCGGTCGAGGTCCTTCTGCAGCTTCTCGACGGCGCGCTCGAGCGCCCGAAATCGACGAGATGTCCTCGATCTCTCCCCAGGCCGCCGCGCTCGGCGGGAGCCGCGCGGGCTCCGCGAGGCGACCAGACGAAGAGCGGCACGTGGAGCCGCTCGAGGTAGCGGCGCACGGCGCCGGGCTCGTAGCGGCTCTCGTCGCGGAGCGTTCCCGAGCACGAGCACGACCGCGCGGCGCGAGTAGCTCGCGCAGGCGCGCAGCCCCGCCACCGCGACCGCGTCGGCGAATCGCCGCGGCTTAGCCGGTCGCCCGGGTAGTCGACGCGCGTCAGGAGGAAGCGAAAGTCGCCCATCCAGCCGGAGAAGTCGCGCGAGTCCGTCGAAGAGCTCGTTCGCGGTGCCCGCGTCCACGACCTGCCGCGCGACGGGCCAGAGGATCCGGAGGCGGTCCTCGGGATCGAGCGTCGTCTGCGGAGGTGCCGACACGGCCGACCGGCAGCCGAGCCGCCCGCGGCAGCGCCGCGCCGCAGGCGCGGCAGATGCGCCGGGCCTCCGACGGTATCGAGGTCGCGCACGAGGATCGACCTCCGCCGGCCCGTGCTCGACCGCGGCCACCGCGAGAGGCTGGCCCCCTTCGTTCGGAAGCGCCCGCAGCACCTCCTCGCTCTTCGGCGCCCGCGCTTGCGGGCGAGGACCGGGACGGCCGTCAGCTCGTCTTCGCCTCGCCGGCCGAGCCGCCCCCGAGGACGACGTCGCTTCGCGACCGGATGCCGTCGGGGTAGTCGAGCACCGCCGTCAGGACGTGCGTCGTCGTCGGGTCGTACGCCGGAAGCGCGCGCGCCGCTCCTCGGCCAGCGCGAGCGGGCGGCCGTCGAAGGTGACCGCGACGCGAATCGGGCTTCACGCCGAGGATGCTCTCCCACGCCAGGCGCGCCGCGACGGCTCGCCCCTGCGCGTCCCGCTCGAGCACGATCTGCACTTCGGCCGGCGGCCGCGGCAGGTTGATCCACTGCCGCGCGAGCGCCGATCTCGTCTCCCTTGCCGTCGAAGGCCCGCGCCACGAGCTCGTGCGGCGTCGAACTCCGTGCCGAAGTCGACGTTCAGCGTCCAGGGCGCCTTCGTCAGGCGCGCCGACGACGCGGCCGTCGAGCTCGACGGCGACCGCCGTCACGGCGTCGCCGACGATCACCGTCACGGGCCGCACGCCCGACCATCAGGCCGAGGAAGAGCGAGGCGAAGGCGATCACGGCGGAGGGATCGGCGCCGTGCCCGGCCGAGGCCGTCAGCTCGCGGCGACGCGCCGGGACCGAGGCCTTGCGTCGCGGAGCGGGCGCCTTGCGCTTCGCGTGCAGCGTCGTCTTCGCGATCCAGGAGGCGAAGGCCGTCGGAGGCCTCGTCCACGCGGTAGGCGAGGACCTCGGGCAGCTCGTAGGTGTTGATCTCCTGGATCGTCTGCGCGCACGCCGGCGAACTGCCTTGCCCGTCGTCTTGATGATCAGCAGGAACTCGCCGTCGTCGCAGACCCGCCCCTTCCACCGGTAGATCGAATGGACGTTGGGGATCAGGTTGACGCAGGCCGCCTGCCGGTTGCGCACGAGGGCGTGCGCGATGTCGAGGGCCTGGTCCTCGGTGCCGACCGAGGTCACGACGACGATGAGATCCTGGGCGCGCACGCGGCCGATTCCATTCCTCGCCGGCCGGGAAGTCAAGCGGCGGATTCGCCGCGTGTTACCATCTAGCTCCGATCTTTGAGAGCGAGCGAAATCCCGTGGGGGCGAAACGGCTTCGACGGGGACGATCACGCGAGAGGTTGCATGCCGAGGTCTCACCCTTCCTCGTAAAAGCAGGGTGAAAAATAGTAGCTGCGAACAACAGCAACTTCGCTCTGGCTGCTTAATTAAGTAGCCTCGTTTGACGGAGAGCGCACCCGCCGCGCTCCGGACGACGTCGCCAAATGCGGGTGTAGCGCGCCGCGGACCCCCGGACGCGGCTGGCGAAACACATTCGGGGTTGCCCTGCCGCCGTTTTGCCTCTTCTCGAGGCGGCGGGGCGAGAACCAAGAAGAGGCTGAGCATGGAGTGGCCTCTCCCGTGACGCTTCCGGACGCGGGTTCAACTCCCGCCGCCTCCACCATTTCCCTCCTTCAAAACGGTCGCGCTCTTTGGCCGGGCTGCCCATTGGTCCTTTTGGCCTCGCATGCCCAACGGCAGCGCGAGGCCAACCCTGTGGTGGGACATTTCGCCTCCCCTGGCCAAGTTTGCGAGCATCAGAGCAGCGGCGTCGGCGTAGGAGATGATCATCTCCGGAACGAGGTACGCGAACACGGGCAAGAACAAGGCGCCTGGCAGGGCTCGGCCGAAAGCAGGTACTTGAACGGGTAGTCGGTCCAGCGACATCCGGAGCCTGGCCAGGCCAAGGGGAGGCTGTTCCACCATCGGGCCGGGACACAGCAGCCGCCAATCCAGATTGGAACTGCGGATGCGTTCGAAGTTCACGCGATGCGGCCAGTAAGTGGAGCTGATGCGAGGGAGGTCGACTCCTCTCCGGCCGGAAGCATCGATATCCAGCAGCCCCGCACCTGCAAGGAACCAGCAAGCGGGGCGATCGGAAGTTGATACTGCCTCGAGACTGGTGACAAGCCGATCGACGAGGTTGACGAACACCTGACCTTCGGTGACAAGACCGGCGGTGTTGATGACTGCATCGTGGCCGGGAAGCACTGCGGTCAGATCGCCAGTCGAAACCGAACTCAGGTCGCACTGGTGGACCGACACCTTGTCGCGGACCTCCGCGGTAAGCTTGGAGGGTGTACGGACCACGACTGCAACATCGTGCTTGGCGGATATGGCTTGTTGAACAACATGCCTTCCCAGGGAACCCGTTGCGCCGAGGATCACGACTCTTGACATTGAGGGGTTCTCCTATGGACGGTCGATGTGGGACGACGGACGCCAATTGCCCTGGAGGGGAGCGGCGCCTTTCGCGGCACGTCCACTCCGTAGATCGCTCGGAAGATGACGAGGGCCGCCAGGCGGCGGCCCTCGCCGATCCCTTCCAGAGCGCACGGATGCTCTTCTGCGCCCTCTTGACGCCTTTCTAGGCAGCCGCGGCCGAGAACGCGCGGGCGTCATGGCGGATCCTGCCCGAGATCACCGCACGCGTGACCCCGTTGAAGAGGACGGCCACACCGACGAGCGTCCCGATCGCCCAGACCGAGCTGATCGGCCATTGCGCGAGAATCATCACGCCGAGCAGCAGACTGAACAGAGCGTTGAGCAGGAACCCGCCGCGGCCGGCCGCCGCAGGCAGTGAGAACGCGATGACGGTTTCCATGACGGCCTCGGCGATGAGCATCGCCCCGAGCATGGCGGTGAGGGTCACGACACCGATGCCCGGAACTGCAACCAGGGAAACTCCGGCGATGCCGTAGAGGATGCCGAGCAGGAGTTTCAGAAAGAATTGTCCCGCGGTCTGCGAGCTGAACGCGAAGACGAGCTGCGCGACCGCAGCGATGATGAGCGCCGATCCGAAAAACACCGTGGAAGCGGCGGCGGTCGCCAGCGGGTAGATGATCATGACGACGCCGACGGCCGCGGTGAGGATGCCCATGAAGATGCTCCAGCCGGCGCGCTTCGAGACTTCCTGAGAGAGAGTGTTGGCAGCCATTTTGAATTCCTCCTCCTTATCAAATGAGTTGCGTTGAGTTGCTTAGACAGGTGTCTTCGCCAGGTTCTTGAGCGCCTGGCCGGCAGCCGCGGCGTTCTTCTTGAGGATTGCCCTCTTCGCCTTCTGGCGCGCTTCGAACGCTTCACGCCGCTCTGTCGCCTTCTTCTGCTGCGCCTCGATCCTCGCCTGAAGCTGGTCGAGCTTCTTTTGAAGCTTTGCCTTACGGTCG
>CAVPRN010000004.1:0-26766 GCA_963707935.1 uncultured Acidobacteriota bacterium
GCCCCGTGGCGGACCGGTTCGCCTCGGCCCACCGTCAATGGTGGGCCTAGGTAGATTCGAACTACCGACCTCACGCTTATCAGGCGTGCGCCTCAAACGAACTGAGCTATAGGCCCAGCGGGACTTCTCTCGGTGACTTCAAAAGGACTGGCCGGCCGGGTAGGGCCCCGGGACCGATGCCTTCAAAACTGAGTAGAGGGTGTTTCCGACGCGTCGGACCAGACGATCGACCGTCGAGTGTCTTCGGACGCTCGTCGTGAGACGACGGGCCGAGAGAGGATCTCTAGAAAGGAGGTGATCCAGCCGCAGGTTCTCCTACGGCTACCTTGTTACGACTTCACCCCAATCACCGACCATACCTTAGACGGCTTCCTCCCTTGCGGGTTAGACCACCGACTTCTGGTACAGCCGACTTTCGTGATGTGACGGGCGGTGTGTACAAGGCCCGGGAACGTATTCACCGCGGCGTGCTGATCCGCGATTACTAGCGATTCCAGCTTCATGCAGTCGAGTTGCAGACTGCAATCCGAACTGAGACCGGCTTTTTGGGATTTGCTCCACCTCGCGGTTTGCAGCCCTTTGTACCGGCCATTGTAGCACGTGTGTAGCCCTGGACATAAAGGCCATGAGGACTTGACGTCATCCCCACCTTCCTCCGGTTTATCACCGGCAGTCCCACTAGAGTGCCCGGCCGAACCGTTGGCAACTAGCGGCAGGGGTTGCGCTCGTTGCGGGACTTAACCCAACATCTCACGACACGAGCTGACGACAGCCATGCAGCACCTAACCAGCGGCCCCTGCGGGGAAGGGAGATTTCGCGCCCGATCCACTGCATCTTCAAACCCAGGTAAGGTTCTTCGCGTTGCTTCGAATTGAACCACATGCTCCACCGCTTGTGCGGGCCCCCGTCAATTCCTTTGAGTTTCAGCCTTGCGACCGTACTCCCCAGGCGGGGCACTTAATGCGTTAGCTTCGGCACCGCAGGGGTCGATACCCGCGACACCAAGTGCCCATCGTTTACGGCGTGGACTACCGGGGTATCTAATCCCGTTTGCTCCCCACGCTTTCGCGCATCAGCGTCAGTACCGGTCCAGAGGGCCGCCTTCGCCACCGGTGTTCCTCCCAATATCTACGCATTTCACCGCTACACTGGGAATTCCACCCTCCTCTCCCGGACTCGAGCCCTGCAGTTTCTTCCGCACGTCCTCAGTTGAGCCGAGGGATTTCACGGAAGACACGCAGGGCCGCCTACGCGCCCTTTACGCCCAATAATTCCGAATAACGCTAGCCCCCTCTGTATTACCGCGGCTGCTGGCACAGAGTTAGCCGGGGCTTCCTTTGCTGGTACAGTCAACACACGGCGGTATGAGCGCCGTACGATTTCTTCCCAGCCGACAGGAGTTTACAACCCAAGGGCCTTCATCCTCCACGCGGCGTTGCTGCGTCAGGCTTTCGCCCATTGCGCAAGATTCCCCACTGCTGCCTCCCGTAGGAGTCCGGACCGTGTCTCAGTTCCGGTGTGACCGATCGCCCTCTCAGGCCGGTTACCGATCGAAGCCTTGGTGAGCCGTTACCTCGCCAACTAGCTAATCGGGCGCGGGCCCATCCGGTAGCGCGAGATCTTGCGACCCCGCTTTGATCGCCAGGACTTTCGTCCCGGCGATGTCATGCGGTATTAGCTCGAGTTTCCCCGAGGTATTCCCCACTTCCGGGCAGGTTACCCACGTGTTACTCACCCGTCCGCCACTCGACTGGAGGAGTTGCCCCGCTCCGCCTCGTTCGACTTGCATGTGTTAAGCACGCCGCCAGCGTTCATTCTGAGCCAGGATCAAACTCTCCACTTAAAAGTGTTCGCGCGACTCCGGCCCCTTGCGAGCCCGTCGCCGTTTGATTCGAGTCAACCCTGCTTTCGTCCCGTCCTTCGGCAGACCGTGAGGTCGCCGCGCTTCGGGACACAGGAAACCCTGGTTTTGCAAATGAAAACCAGGAAAAAGACGTCTGGCACGCTCTACTCAGTTTTCAAGGAACCGGATCCCGGGATCCCACCCGCGGACGACGCCGTTCTCCCGGCGTCCACGCTAAGAAATCCCGCCCGAAGGCGGAACTTTCAGTATCGCAAATTCCGGCGCCTCCGTCAACGAATTTCGCCCAGCCGCCCTTCGGACGCCGACGCGGCCACCGCCGGAGACACCTCGAAAAGAACCGGAGACCCATGGGGGACGCGAAATATAGGGCCCGCGGCGAGCCCTGTCAAGCACTTCCCGGAAAACGGGAAAACACCAATGAAGACGGGCCTTTTCCGGCTCTCCGGCTGCACAGGAAGCTGTGCAGCCTCAGGCCTTCCTTCGCGAGCTCCGCGAGCACGCGCGCGATCGCTTCGGGGTAGGCCGGTGCTCCTCGTCGAGGATCCGCGCCGCGAGCGTCTCGGCCGTGTCGCCAGGGAGAATCGGGACGCGCCTCTGGAGGACGATCGGGCCCGAGTCCGTCCCCTCGTCCACGAAGTGCACCGTGCAGCCCGACTCGGTCTCCCCCGCCTCGAGCGCCCGGCGCTGGGGCTCGAGGCCCGGAAACTTCGGCAGGAGCGACGGATGGACGTTGAGGATGCGCCCGCGAAACCGCTCCACGAAGTCCGGCGAGAGGATCCTCATGTAGCCCGCCAGGCAGACGAGGTCCGGCCGCGTCCGGTCGAGGATCTCGGAGGATTCGGCTCTCGCGGGTCCGGCGCGAGCGCGCGTCCCGCGCGCTCGACAGCGCAAACGCCGGCAAGGCCACGCCGCCGCGCGCGCTCGAGGCCCGAGCGCGCCGGCGACGTCCGAGATGACCGCGACGATCTCGGCGTTCGGGATTCGTCCGTCTTCGATCGCATCGGCGATCGCTTCGAAGTTCGAGCCGCGGCCGGAGAGGAGAATCGCGAGGCGATGCTTTCTCGAGCGGTCGGACATGACCTACCAGCTATCAGCTATCAGCTATCAGCTATCAGCAGGAGTTCTCTGGCTGAGAGCCGACAGCTGAAAGCTGACAGCCGTGGGTGGCAGCCACAACGGTCTCTAGGCAGGCTCCGGCTCGACCACGACGCGCCGGCTCCCGCCACCCTTCACGTTTCCGATCGCGAACCATTTCTGCCCCGCGCCGGTCCAGATCTCGGCGACGCGCGCGAGGTCGGTCGGCGCGACGAAGACGACCATGCCGATCCCCATGTTGAAGACGCGGTGCATCTCCTCGAAGGAGACCCGTCCCTCGCGCGCGATCACCTCGAAGATCGGCAGGACGGGCCACGACCCGGACTCGGATCACGACGTCGAGACCCTCGGGCAGGACGCGCGGGATGTTGTCGTAGAAGCCGCCGCCGGTGATGTGCGCCATGCCGTGCACGAGACCCTCGCGCGAGCGGCCGCTCGAGCGGATGCAGATACGAGAGGTGCGGCGCGAGGAGCGCGTCGGCGATCGAGCCCGGAAGGCTCGTCGACGCGGTCGCCGGGCTGGCGTCCCATCTCCTCGAAGAAGATCCGGCGCGCGAGCGAGTAGCCGTTCGTGTGGAGGCCGGCCGACGGCAGCCCGATCGCCACGTCGCCGGCCGCGATTCGCGCGCCGTCCAGGATCTTCTCGCGCTCGACGACGCCGACGATCGTGCCGGCGACGTCGTAGTCGCCGGGCGCGTAGACGCCCGGCATCTCGGCGGTCTCCCCGCCGATCAGCGCGGTCCCGTTCTCGCGGCAGCCGCGCGCGACGCCCTCGATGACCTGCTCGAGGACGCCCGGATCGAGCTTGCCGGTCGCGACGTAGTCGAGGAAGAAGAGGGGCCGGGCGCCCTGCACGAGGATGTCGTTGACGCAGTGGTTGACGAGGTCGGCGCCGCAGGTGTCGTGGCGTCCGGCGGCCGCCGCGACCTTGAGCTTCGTTCCCACGCCGTCGGTCGAGGCGACGAGGACCGGCTCGCGGTACGCCGGAGAAGTCGGGCCGAAAGAGGCCGCCGAAGCCGCCGACGTCGCCGAGCACGCCGGGCGTGAACGTCGAGCGGATCGCGTCGCGCGCGCGGGCGAGCGCGGCGGCCTTCGCGTCGATGTCGACGCCGGCGTCGGCGTAGCGGGAGGGAGAATCGCCGGGCATTTCGGAGTCGCTCCGCGGGGACTCTAACGCAGCAGCGCGCCGCGCCTCGTCGGCGGATCGCCGAGGGCGAGTCGCGCGGCCCATCGATCTTCCGCTCCGGGTCGGGAAAGGAGACGAAGTCGTAGCGCTCGTCGATCCAGCGCCCGAGCCCGACGCCGTAGTCCTCGCCGAAGGCGCGGTACCCGTACGCCTCGGTCGGCCCCTGCCAGAGGACGATCGCCGCCGGGGCATGCCGCTCGAATTCCCGGATCACGTCCGCCTCGTTGTCGGGCGTCGAGATAGCCGGGGATGAGGAGCCGGTAGCGGACCGGGTTCGGGCGCGCGGACGAGGAAGTTCAGGATCGCGCCTTCCGGAACGACGACGAGACCGTCGGACGGCCGGGTCGCGCGCCGGATGCGCACGGACGAGACCTTCGATCTCGGCGACGAAGGCGGGACGCGCCGAGAGCGTCCCGCCGGTGCCGGGGATCGGCACGCGCTCGTCGGCGCGGTATTGCGCCGCGCGATGGAGGAAGAAGAAGGCCGTGACGCCGAGGACCGCGACGCGCGCGAGCCCGGCGAAGCGGCGCGCGCGACGCGGCCGGCCTCGTCTCCACGACGGCCAGATGCACGATCGCCGCGGCGCAGACGAACGCGAGCAGGAGCGGCGGGGCGACGTAGCCGGCGTCCCGGATGTCGAACGGACGGCGGAGCGACAGCAGGGCGCCCGAGAAGCCCGAACGCCGCGAGCGCCGCCGACCGCCGTCCCGCGGCGCCCGCGACGCCCGCGGCGAACGCCGTCAAGGCGACGAGGGGCGCGGCGCTGAAGAGCGCGCCGCGACCGACGCGCCGCCGGCCCAGGCCAGGAGGAGGGCGGCGGCCGGCACGCCGAGGAGGAGGAGCCGCCGCCGGCCGGCGCGCGTCCCCGCGCCCGAGGAAGCGAGAGCCGGAACCGCGAGGAGGAGCGCGAACCAGAGGCTCGCGGAGTAGAGGAGTGTGGCGAGGCCCTGGCGCCATGCCGCGATCCCCGAGAAGTCGTAGAGGAAACGCCGCGTCTCGGGAGGGAGCCCGAAGAGGAGGAGCCGGCCGTCCCGGAGGACCGCGTCCGCCCCCGCCCTCCAGGCGAAGCACGCGACCGTCCCGCCCCAGACCGTGACGGCCATCGCGACCGCGATCCCCACGCCCGCCGCGGCGGAACCGACGGACCGCCGCCCGATCAGGGTGGCGACGGCGACCGCGGCGAGCGTCACAATGCCCCACTCCGTCCGGCACAGGCCGGAGAGGCCTGCGAGCGCGCCGGCGAGCGCCGGAAGCGATTGCGCGCCTGCGAAAATCGGCGCGCGACGCGACGGCCTGCGCCGCGATCGAGAACCCGGCGGCGTGCCACATCCGATGCCCCATGGCGAGGATCGAGCCGCCCGAGTACGGCATGAAGACGAGCGCCGGCACCGCCAGGGCGCACCAGAGCGCCGCCGATCGGCGGTCCGTGACGCGGCGGAGCGCGAAGTACAGCGCGGCCAGGACGAGCGACGGAGCCGACGAGACCGGCGACCACGAGAGTCGAGAAGCTCGAGCCGAGGACGCGAAAGAAGAGCGACTCGAAGTAGGGCGTGAACGGAGGAAACCAGTACACGGCGTCCCGATAGAGGAGGCCTCCCCGCGCGAGCGTGTCGGCGAGGCTCCACTCGGTGCCGACGTCCACGACCGCGTCGCACCACTTCCCCCGCGAGACGGCGTAGAGCGCGACGGTCGCCGCCGCGAAAGCGATGCGCGAGCGTGGCGGCGCGGACGTTCCGCGACGCGGACGCCGGCGTCACGATCGCTCCCGGCGGATCCCGAGCACGAAGCGCGGGTTCACCCGCGGCGGCGCCCCCGGCGCGCGGTACGGCTCGAGGTCGTAGTTCCGGTCGATCCAGTCGCGGATCCGCCGTCCATAGTCCGCGCCGAAGAGGCCGCGCCGGTACTCGCTCGTCGGCCGCAGCCAGATCACGACCGCGTCCGGCTTCGCCCGGTCGAGCTCCGCGGAGCACCTCCGGCTCGTTCGAATCCGTGAGATAGCCGGGCAGGTAGAGGCGATGGCGGATGGGATTGTCGCGCGACGAGAGGAGATTCAGAAGCTCTCCCTCGGGGAACACGACGAGACCGCCGGCGGCGGGAGTCCTGCGGCGGACCGAGAGGGCGATGCCCGTGAGCTCGCGAGCGACCTCGGACGGCGCCGTCAGGAACCCTCCGGTCCCCGGGATCGGCTCGCCGTCCCACCTCGCGTAGAAGGCGATGCGAGCGAGGAACGCGATCGCGACAGCGCACGCGAGCCCCGCCGCGAAGGCGGTCCGCGTCCGGCGCCGAGCCCTCGAATCGCGAAGGCGCGCCGCCCGCGACCGCAGAAGCGCGGCGGCCGAGAGGAAGGCGAAGAGCAGAGGCGGACCCGTGTACGCCGAGTCGCCGATGTGGAAGGGGCGCCGGTAGGAGAGGACGAGGCCGAGCAGGCCGAAGGCGCAGAGCGCCGCGCTGCGGGGGCCGCGACGGCGGAGGAGGCCGGCCGCGAAGGCGCCGCCGCCGAGACGGCCGGGCGCGGCGCTCCAGACGACCGCGCTCCGCCGCGCCCCCGGCGAGGCCCGGCGGCGAGCAGCAGCGCGAGGAGCCCGAAGAGGAACGCGATCCGCCCGCGCGTCGGGCGCCCGACGGCGAGCGTCTCGAGCAGGGCGGCCGCTCCGACCCACATCGAAGTCGAGTAGAGGAGCTCGAGCAGGCCGCGCCGCCAGTCGCGGACTCCCGAGAACGCCACGAGGAAGGCGCGCGTCTCCTCCGGGAGCGCCCCGAAGAGGACGTGCCCGTCGCGCAGGACCGCCTCCGGACCGGCGGCCAGAACGAAGGCGAGGACTCCCCCGCCGAAGACGACGAGATAGACGGCGACGGCCGCCGCCGCCCGAAGCCCGGGACGCCCGGAAGGCCGGCCGCGCCCGATCGCGAGCAGCACCGCGACGAGCGCCGCGACGCCCCACTCCGTGCGGCAGAGGCCGGAGAGCCCGGCGAAGACGCCGGCGAGGCCTCCGCGGAGAACGGAGCGTCCCGGTTCGCCGCGGCAGGCGGCGAGCGACCGCGGCGAGCGCGAAGGCGGCCGCCTGCCAGATGCGATACCCCATTCCGAGGAAGGAGCCGCCCGGCGTTCGGCATGAAGAAAAGCGCCGGCACCGCGAGCGCCGCCCAGAGCAGGGCCTCCCGCCTCCCCGTCACGCGCCGCGAGGCCGCGGCGAGGAGGAAGAGACAGGCGGCCGTCGTCGCCGCACCCGCGAGCACGAGCGCCGGGAAGCCCGAGCCCGCGAGGCGAAAGACGCCGGCCTGGAGGTACGGCGTGAGCGGCCCGAACCAGTAGACGACGTCGCGGTAGAGGAGCGCCCCCTTCGCGAGCGCGTCGGGGACGATCCACTCGCGCCCCGAGTCGATGAGGGCGTCGGACCACTTGCCGCGGGAGACGATCCAGAGGACGCCGGTCAGGGCGGCGAAGAGAAGCCGGAGCGGGGCCGGAACGGGGAGGGGCGAGAGTGGCCGGGCGGCCGCCCGACGCGCCGCTCCTCCCGCCCGGCTCACGTGACCAGGCCCCCGCGCCCCTTCCAGCGCTCCCAGGCGCGGCTCGCGAGGATCTCGTCGATCGCCTGGAACGCGCGGTCGATCTCCGCGTCCTCCGTGTAGAAGTGGGGAGACAGGCGGATCCCGACCCCCGGCCGGTAGTCCACGACGACGTCGCGCGAGTTGAGCTCGCGCGACACCTCGAGGCGCGTTCGGTACCTCCACGGCGACCGTCCCGCCGCGGCGCGCCGGGTCCGGCGACGCCGCCGAGCGAAATCCGCGGCGCCGCGCGAGCTCCGCGACGAGCGCGGTCTGCCGGATCGATTTCTCGCGGATCGCCGCGATCCCCGCTTCCCGCACGATCTTCGGGCCCTCCCGGGCGGCGTAGAGCGCCGGGATCGCCGGCGTGCCGAGCAGGAATCGAAACGCGTCCTCGCGGTAGCGCATCGGCGGCGGCTCGAAGGCGAAGGGCGCCGGATGCGCCATCCAGCCGGTCAGGGCCGGGGTCAGGCTCTTGCGCCGCTCCGGCCGGACGTACAGGAACGCCCCGCCCGGCCCCCCGCAGAGCCACTCGAGACGCCTCCGACGACGACGTCGACACTCAAGGCGTCCACCGAGACGGGCATCGTCCCGACCGACTGGTAGGCGTCGAGGACGAGGAGCGCCCCGACCTGCCGGCACTTCTTGGCGATCGGAGCGACGTCCACGACGAACGCGCTCTTGTGGAGGACGTGCGAGATCGCGACGATCGCCGTCCGGTCGTCGATCGAGGCGACGATGCGCTCCTCGTCCGCCGAGAGCCCGTCCCCCCGCGGCGAAGGCACCGTCACGACCTCGGCGCCGAGCCGCGAGGCCAGCGCCTGATAGACGTAGCGGACCGAAGGGAACTCGCCGTCCAGGATCACGATGCGCCGCCGCGTGCTCCGATAGTCGAAGCTCGAGAGCACGACGGCCGAGGCGGCCGTCACGTTCGGGAGCATCGTCACCGAGCGCGGGGCGGCTCCGAGCAGCGGCGCGATCTCGTCGCCGACGGCCACCGAGAGGTCCCACCAGGATTCCCCCCAGGCGCGCAGGCCGCGCGTCGCCCAGGTCTCCGCGTACTCCGCGAGGGCGCGGGCCGCCGCTCGCGGCATCGCGCCGAGCGAGTTCGAGATGAGATACGTCGAAGTCTGGAGGATCGGGAACTCGGGTCGAAACCGCAGGAGCGAATCGCCGGGAATCGGACGATCGGTGGATCGGCTCATCGGATCATCGGGCTGGCGCCGGCTCGACCCGTGCTCCGCCTTGTAGATGTCCTGGATCGCCCGCACGTTCTTCACGTCTTTCGTCGGATCGTCGTCCAGGACGAGAAAATCGGCGCGCCGCCCGGCCCCGAGCGCGCCGCGGTCCTTCTCGACGCCGAGCGAGCGGGCGGCGGTCTCGGTCGCCGCGCGGATCGCCTCGACGGGGGTGAAGCCGGCCTTGACGTAGAGCTCCATCTCGATCGAGACCGAGAGGCCCGGGAACGCCCACATGTCCGTTCCGAGCGCGATCGGGACCCCGGCCTCTCGGAGCCGTCGCAGGTTCGCGTAGAGCATCGGTAAGCTGCGGCTGACATTCTGATAGTTCGGGTACCGCTCGCGATACGTCTTCGCGTACTCGGGCGAGCGGTATCGCCGGACCCGCTCGCCGGGGAGGCCGGCCGGCATCGTGACCCGCGGGTCGGCGAGCACGCCGTCCACGAAGGCGCGTGTGTCCGCGAGGAACTCGAAGAGGTCCATCGTCGGGACGTAGAAGACCGACCGGCGCTTCATCTCCGCGATCGTCTTCGCGTCCAGCCTCTCGAGCACCCCGTGGGCGAGCGCCGTGGCGCCGGCGGCCACGGCCTGCCGCGCGTCCGGCGCCTGCGGGGCGTGGACGATCGCGCGCAACCCCTGTTTCTTCGCTTCGGCCAGAAGCGCGCGCGCGACCGCCGGAGACATCTTCGGAAGGGTGGGCCGGGGCGCGCGGCACCAGGCCATGTCGTCGAGCATCAGCTTGATTTCGGCCGAACCGAGCGCCTTCGCCTTGCGGACGGACTCCCGCGCCGCGGACTCCGTCGCGGGGAAGCGGTCGAGGTTCTGGTCCGGCGGTTCCTCCTCCGCCCACCATCCCCCTTTCACCGTGAAGATCGGCGCGGCCGGGAAGACGTCGGGAAAGCGCGCGCCGGGGTACCGGGACCGCTCCGCCAATTTCGCCGCCGCGGCGACGTCCTCCCCCATGAGCCGCACGGACGTCACGCCCCACCGGAGCATCTCCTCGAGATCGCCGTCCGATTCCGCGTGCACGTGCGCGTCGATGAAGCCCGGGACGATCCACCGACCCGAGGCGTCGGTGACGGCCGTTCCGGCGGGAAGCGCCGCGAGCGCTTCCGGCGTCGCTTCGCCGATGGAGACGACCCGGTCGTCCCGGACGACGAGAAGGGAGTTGCCGCGCGCCGGCGCGCCCGTACCGTCGATCAGCGTGGCCCCGCGCAGGGCGATCGTGGCGGCGAGCAGCTCGAGCACGCGCGCGAGGTTCTAGGTCCGAGGTGCTCGGTCTCCGAGCCCTCGGAACCTCGCACTCCGCGCTCCGCACCTCGAACTCAAGGCGCGAGAGCGCTCTCCTTCTCGCGCTCCTCTTCCTCGATCGCGACCGGATAGATCCCCGTGAAGCAGGCGGTGCAGGCGGCCTGCTGCGGCCGGCCGAAGGCCTCGAGCATCCCCTCGGCCGAGAGGTACCCGAGGCTGTCCGCCTCGATGAACTTCCGAATCTCCTCGACGGAGTGGTTCGAGGCGATCAGCTCCCGCCGCGTGGGGGTGTCGATGCCGTAGTGGCACGAGTTCATCGTCGGAGGCGAGGAAATGCGCACGTGGACTTCCTTCGCGCCCACCTCGCGGAGCATCCAGACGATCTTCCGCGAGGTCGTGCCGCGGACGATCGAGTCGTCCACGAGCACGACGCGCTTGCCCTCGACGACCTGGCGGACCGGGTTCAGCTTCACCTTGACGCCGAAGCTTCGGATCGCCTGCTTCGGCTCGATGAACGTGCGCCCGACGTAGTGGTTCCGAACCATCCCGAGGGCGAACGGGAGGCCGCTCTGCCGGGAGTAGCCGAGGGCCGCGTACATGCCGGAGTCGGGCACGGGCACGACGACGTCCGCCGAGGCCGGATGCTCCCGGGCCAGGCGTTCCCCGAGAGCTTCGCGGACCGCCGCGACGCTCTTGCCGAAGACGGTCGAGTCGGGGCGCGCGAAGTAGACGTGCTCGAAGATGCAGGGCGTCGGCCGCGGAAAGGCGAAGCGGTGCGAGGAGAATCCCTCCCCCGAAAGGCGGACGATCTCCCCCGGCTCGACGTCCCGCTCGAACCGCGCGCCGATCAGGTCGAAAGCGCACGTCTCCGAGGCGACGACGGGAGAGCCTTCGCGCGTCCCGAGCGAGAGGGGCCGGATGCCGTTCGGGTCGCGGACGGCGAAGATTCCCTCACGCGAGAGGATCAGGAGCGAATAAGCGCCGCGCAGGTCCGAGAGCGCTTCGGCGATCGCCGCCGTCAGGGTCGGCGCCTTGGATCGGGCGACGAGGTGCAGGATGACCTCCGAGTCCGAAGAGGTCGTGAAGAGGGCTCCAGAAGCCTCCAGCTGCGAGCGAATCTCCCGAGCGTTGACGAGGTTCCCGTTGTGCGCGAGCGCGAGAGGACCGCGGCCCGTCGCGAAGACGATCGGCTGGGCGTTGGCGAGGAGGGAGGCCCCGGCGGTGGCGTAGCGGACGTGGCCGATCGCGGTCCGCCCGGGCAGTCGCGAGAGGCGCGCCTCGTCGAAGACGTCGGCGACGTAGCCCATCTCCCGCTCGACCAGGATCTGTCCGCCGCCGTCCAGGGTCGCGATCCCGGCCGATTCCTGGCCGCGGTGCTGGAGGGCGTAGAGGCCTAGGTAGGCGAGCCGGGCGGCGTCCTCCGCATCGAAGACGCCGAAAACGCCGCACTCGTCGCGGAAGCCGGAGGAAACGTTCACGCCCGAATCATCTTAGCATCGCGAAGCGCGAGAAAGGGTCGAGCGGACGGATTCGCGGGACGCGCTGCCAGACGAATTGCCGGCGGGCGCGTCACACGGGTCGTGGAGCGAACTTCGCGAACGCGCGCCGCCGTGCCGAGGTCTCTTCCGGCGGCGTTTTTGCTCGCTCTCCTCTTTTCGGGGCCGCCGGCGGTGCGCTTCGATGGCGCGACTGGGACCGCTTTCGAGCGGGTCGTCCTCGCCGCTTTCGCCGAGGCGGCGAAGCGGCTCGCGGAGGATCCCTGCCTGCGCGTGCTCGCGGAGTTTCGAGACCGGTCGGGCGAGACCCTCGAACGGCGGCTCGAACGGCTCGGCCTGACCGCGGGCGAGTATCTCGGGCAACTCGTCGTGTCGGACGGGGACAACCGCGCCTTCTGCCGGTCGAGCCTCGTTCTCGCCGGCACACGTCCGGGAGCGACGGCGGTCTCGTTCTGCGGCCGCCGGTTCACGCGGCTCCAGGTGCGCGACCCCGCCTTCGCCGCCGCGATCGTGATCCACGAGGCTCTCCACACGCTGGGCCTGCCCGAGAATCCGCCGTCGAGCGAGGCGATCACGGCGCGGGTCGTCGCGCGCTGCGGGAGGTGAATCCGGGCTGAAGAAACGCCCGGGAGCCGGCCGTCAGAGTCACTTCAGACCCTTCACGAGATAGAGACTTCCGACGAAGCGGTTGTATCCGTAGACGCACGCTCCGTCAGGAGCGATCAGCGCCTCGATGGACTGAATCCCGGCCGGGTCGGCGGGCACGAGCTCCTTCCAGAGCTCTCTGTGTCCGCTCTCCAGATCTCGCCGAAAGACCTTGATCCGACCATCGCCGACTCGTTCGGTTACGTAGAGCGACCGACCGTCAGCGCTCCACGCTTTCAGTTCGCCCGTCTCGGCCGCTCCCGGGGCTGCCTTCGGCGCCCCTCCCTCCACCGGATACAGGAAGACTCTGCTCCCGGCATCCAGGGCGGCGACCAGCCCGCCATCGGGCGATACGACCAGAGAGTGGACGCCCTCGGGTGTGATCGCTCTCGGCGAGCCTCCGTCGAGATCCTGGACCCAGCATCGGGGAGGGCGACCTGGCTGCTCCCCGTCGATGAGAATCCGCTTCCCGTCCGGAAAAAAGGTCGCGCCGATGTCGGCCGTGTCGATCCCTGCGACCTTCAGCATCCTCTTCTCCCCCGGCCCCGTGGGGATGAGCTCGAGCTCGGACGGCGGGGCGTCACGAACGACAATCGCCCACTTCGAATCCGGCGACAGGCCGAGCCCGACGGCTCCTTCCGCCAGGAGAATCGGCGGCAACGACTCGTCGGCGCTTCGGAGATAGACGCCGCGACCGACGGACCTCGCCCCGTCATTGAACAGGAGCCGTTTGCCGTCCCTGGAGACTGCCGCCACCCCAGAATGACCCAGCCACGAGAGCTCACGCTCCTTGGTCTCGCCGGGCGGCAGGACGACGATCGAGGAGGTGAACTCCCCGAGGAGCAGAAGCCCGTGCCCATCCCGAGAAACGTCCTGGACGCCGCCGGAAACGGGTTCGGGGAAGTTCGCCAGGACGCGCCGTTTCCCCGTCAGCGTCACCGCTTCGAGTTTCGCCCAGGCAGTCCAGATTTCATCGCCCTCACGCGACCAGGCCAGCTCGAATCCGGGGTCGCTCGCCAGTGTTCGCTTCCTCCCGGCCGCGTCGACGACGCAGAGGAGCCTCTCTTCCCCCCGGACCTCGAGGAACGCGACGAGGTCCCCCTTCGGCGAGACCTCCGGCGACCAGATCAACGGCGCTTCGTAGAGCTTCTTTCCGATGGGGTACTCGAGCCGCCGCAGGTCTCCGACCTTTCGGATAACGGCGAGCTCCTTGCCGTCCGCGGACCAGTCGGCACCGTAAACGTCCTCGAGAATCTCGCGAGGCGTGCCGCCGACGAGGGGGACCCTGGCCAACGTGCCCAGGCGTAGGGGGGGATAGGGGGATTTGCAGTTCAGCAGGATCGCCAACTCTCCCGCGGACGAGACGGAGAGAACGTAAGCGGGCGGGAGATCGAAGGGCCGGGACACGGGATTGTCGAGACGCATCGAGTAGAGGAGCCTCGGGCCGCCCTCCCATGCAGCGGTGTAGACGACGGTCTGGCCGTCGGGGGAAAAGCGCGCCGGCGACGGGCCGCCCCTGCGAAAGGTCAGGCGCTGGAACTCCGGGGGCGAGGGTGGAAGCTGCCTCCAGATGGCCTTGCCCGACAGCAGGGCGACACCGGCGACGACGGTTCCGGCGAGGACCAGTCTCAGTGCCATTCTGCGGCGCGGCGCCACGGCGACAGTTCCGCTCGAGGCCGTCTCGGAAAGGCGGTCGCGGACGGTCGCGAGATCGCGAGCGAGATCTCTGGTGGAGGAGTAGCGTCCTTCGGGGTCCTTGGCGAGGCACCGCTCGGCGATCCAGCGCAGTGGCAACGGAACCACGGGGTTGAGCGTGGCGATCGGATTCCGGCTCCTCGTTCAGAATCGCCGCCAGGGTGTCGATCGCCGTCTTCTTCTGAAACGCCTTCCTGCCCGTCGCCATCTCGTACAGGATCGAGCCCAGCGCGAACTGGTCGGAGCGGAAATCGAGCGGCGCGCCGCCCGCCTGCTCGGGCGACATGTACCCGACCGTCCCGACGATGACGCCCGGGGTCGTCCCCGTCATCGTCGGAAGCTGCGAGCCTTCACCGCTGCCCGACATCGTCGAGGTCAGCTTCGCCAGGCCGAAGTCCAGGATCTTGACGAGCCCGTCCTTCGTCACCATCACGTTCTCGGGCTTCAAGTCCCGGTGGACGATCCCCGCCTCGTGCGCCTTGGCCAGACCCTCGGCGATCTGCGCCGCGATCGGCAGCAGCTTCTTCGATCGGCAGCGCGCCGCCGGCGAGAAGCTCCCGCAGCGTCGAGCCCTCCACCCGCTCCATCGCGATGTAGGAGATCCCGCCCTCCGACCCGATGTCGTAGATCGTGACGATGTTGGGGTGATTGAGCGCCGAGGCCGACCGCGCCTCCTTCTCGAAACGCTTCAGCCGCTCCGCGTCCGACGCCAGCTCCGCCGGCAGCACCTTGATCGCGACCTCGCGCGAGAGCCGCGTGTCCCGCGCCCGGTAGACCTCCCCCATTCCCGCCCGCGCCCAGGGGGGCCAGCACCTCGTAGGGGCCGAGCCGGCTACCCGCGGCGATCATCGGCGACGCTTGACATGGTGGCTACAAGTAGCTACCATCCGGTCGATGAGGGCCGTCGAGCGGGTTGGAATCAAGAACCTGAAGAACAACCTGAGCGCTTACATCCGGCACGTGCGCAGGGGGGTGCGGGTCCTGATCACGGACCACGACGAGGTGGTCGCCGAACTGGGCAAACCACGAACCGACGTCGCTCCAGGTTTTCATCCACTTCTCGCCGAGTGGGTTGCCACTGGAAAGCTCAGGCTGGCGTCGGTCAGGAAGAAGAAGCTGCCCGTATCGCCCATCAAGCTGCCTGCGGGGACAGCACGAAGGCTCCTCGACGCGGATCGCGGTGAATGAGGGTCCTCTATGCGGAGACATCCGCCGTCCTCGGCTGGCTTCTGAGAGAAGAGGATCCCGTCCAACCGGGCGTCATCATCGATTCGGCCAAAAAGGTCGTTACGTCCGTTCTGACACTTCTCGAGGCAAGCCGTGGAATCCAGAGAGCCGCAAACGAACGGCGCATCGCGGTCGCCCAGGCCTCCCAACTGAAGGGACTCCTGGCTCGAGCCGCTTCCGGCTGGGATCTGATGGAGATCACGTCCGAAATCTTGGCCAGAGCGGCTGACAACTTCCCTGTCGAGCCAGTGCGAACCCTGGACGCCGTCCACCTGGCGACGGCGCTCGAGTACCGGAAGGTCTCTCCAGAGCTCGCCGTTCTCACGTTCGACGTGCGGATCCTCGCGAACCTCGAGCCGCTCGGCCTGCCAGACGCGCTCGCGTAACGAGGGCCACAGTCTCGGCTCAGAACGAGACCCGGACCGCCGCCCGAAAGGCCCTCGGCTCCGATCGCCCGGTCACCGCGCCGTAGTACGGGTTGTTCGGCTCCTGATTCGGATCGTAGATCGTCGCGGGAAAGCCCTCGGGCGGAGAGATGGACCACTGGTCATCCCGCGAGGTCGCGATCTGGTTGTTGAAGAGGTTGAAGAGATACGCCTGCAGCGTGACGGTCAGCGGCCCGATCGCAATCGGGTAACTGAGCGTGAGGTTCGCGTCCCACAGAGTCGGCAGACGGCCCACCGAGCCGCGGGGAGCGAGAAAGATCATCGAGCCGTAGAAGCTGTTGAAGAAGCCCATCTGGTTGAGCGGCCCCCCCGACTCGACGAACGCCTGGAGACCCACGGAAAGGCGCCAGGGCGTGACCCAGTAGCCGTCGAACCGGAAGCGATGCGGCCGGTCCAGGGCGAGGGTCCCGTAGCCGTTGTGCCAGAGCGCGGGATAGTCGAAATCCTCGTTCCAGCCGGGAGCCGTCGAGCCGTAGAGGCCTTCGTTGACGCCGCCGTCGTAGTTGCCGCGGAGAGACGAGTAGACGTAGCTCGCCTGAAGCCAGAGGCTGGTCCCCACCGACTCGCGCGCCATGAGCTCGATGCCCCGGTACAGCCGCCGCGCCCGAGGAGACACGGGGCCCTTCTCGGAGCACTGGTACCACGCGTCATCGTCGAAGAGGCCGTTGCAGGCCGGGACGTCTCCGCGCGCGAACTTCCCGCTCGAGCCGGGAGAGATGAGAGCACATTGACTGTAGCTGGTCTCCGGGCTCGAGTAGTCGAAGTCGCACCGGTCCTCGATCGTGCCGCCGAGGCTTCGGTAGGTCCCCTTCAAGCCGACCGTCAGCGTCGACCCGAGCAACCTCTCGACGCCGACCGTCAACTCGTCCTGAGACGGCGCCTTCACGCCGCTGTCCACCGGGTCTCCGAACGGGCCGGTTCCTCTCACGACGAGGTCGCCGTGGTTCACGACGTCGGGATCCTGGACGACGCTGACGGGGTCGAAGTTGTAGGTCTCGAGTCCCGTGACGTTGCCGAAGGCCGCCGCCGCCTGCGCCGTCGGGAGCGCGTACGAGAAACGCCCGGCGAAGGCATAGATTTTCGTCGCCCCGTTCCGCCATGGATCCCAGACCACGCCGATGCGCGGCTGCCACGCGTCCCGCAAGCGCAGGACGGTCTCGTCGAGGTAGTTCGTCGTGTTCTCCCCGTCCCACCGAAGGCCGACGTTGATCGTGAGGCCGGGAGCGGCCTTCCACGAATCCTGGACGTAGGCTCCGAAGTCCCGGACACCGGCCCGCCGATGGATGAACCGCACGAGAGTGGGGTCCTGCGGGCTCACGGCGAGGAAGTCGTGGAGATAGTAGAGCTGCCCGTACTCGTTTCTCACCTCGACGTACTGCTCTCCCGAATAGGAACCATCCCCATCGGTGCGGCCATCGAGGTAGTCGCCTCCCGCCTTGAGCTCGTGATTTCCTTCGTAGAGCGTCAAGTCCGCCCGATACTGCCCGCGGCTCGAGTGATTCCGATCCCCAAGGGCGAAGATGAAGCCGTACCCGCCCAAGATGGAGTTTGCCTCGGGGGGAGAATCGCACGGGCTGTCGGGCGTGCCCCCGGCGCAGGTCCAGTCCTCGTAGCGGATCGAGTCCGGGGCCTCGAGGCTGTTCCGGTCGCGGTGGTACGAGCCCTGCGCCGTCACGATCGCCTGCGACCCGAGGAGCTGGGTCAGCCGAACTCCGTAGTCGGCCCCTCCCTGAGCCCGCTCCGAGTACCAGGTCGAGGGGTCGGGGCTCACGATCGGTGTGACATATGTGGCGCCGAGGCCCTGGCGGGGGTCGGCTCCCGAGGCGCCGGCCGTCGACGACGGATCCCCGAAGACCGTCCCCACGAGCGTGGTCGAGGCGGCCGGGTTCCAGGTGAGCTTGACCGAATAGAGATTGTCCGCGCCATCGAACGGGAACCGATCGCTGCTCGACACGTATGTCGAGGACTGGAGCCGCGACACGTGGCCCCGCAGATCGACGCGGTTGTACGCCCCGAAGAACCACAGCCGGTCCTTGAGAATGAATCCGCCGATGTCCACGCCGTAGTCCAGGCGCCGGCCGTCGGCCACCCGCATGTCGGCGATCCCGGAGTCTCCGGGTTTGAACTGCTTCTCGGCCGCGGTGCCCGACGCGTCGTAGTACGCAAAGCCGTCGCCGTGGAAGACGTTGCCGCCCGACTTCGTGATGACGTTGACGACCCCTCCGAGCGCCCGGCCGTACTCGGCCTGATAGCCGCCCGTCTTGACCTCGACCTCCTCCACGAACTCGTTGTTGATGGCCTTGCCCTGCACTCCCTTGAAGACGTTGGTCGTGTTGACGCCGTCGATGACCCACTGGTTCTCGGCCGAGGTCGCGCCGTAGACCGTGAGGGCGAGCGAGCGGCCCTGGGTGTCGCCGCGGTCCGTCGAGACGCCCGGGTTCGAGCGGACGATGTCGGCGTAGTTGCGGGAGACTGGGAGCCTCGTGATCACCCGGTTCTTGTAGTTGGTTCCCGTGGTCGTCGACGCCAGGTCCACCGGAGGCGCCTCGCCGATGACGGCGACCTGTTCGGTCAGCGCGGGCTCGAGCGTGAAGTCGGCGGTCGCCGTCGCGTCGAGCGAGACCGTGGCCGACTTCTCGGCCGGCCGGAAGCCGGAGAGCTCGGCCCGCACCGCGTAGGCGCCGGGCGGCAGCGCGGCGAAGCGAAACCGGCCCTCGCGGTCCGTCGTGGCGGCGCGCACGCCCTGGAGACTCGGGCTCGCCGCCTGGACCGCGACGCCCGGGAGCGCTCCGCCCGATGAGTCCGCCACATGCCCCGCGATGCTCCCGGTGGTCTGCGCGAGAGCCGACGCGGCGCAGAGCCAGACGAGAGCCCCGAAACTCGGGAAAAAGCGACGCCCGATGGTGCCTCCCCCTCGTTTCGCAGAGATGCTCCGAGCCGTGGAAAGGGGTCGCTCGGCAGACCAGTCTCTTGTGAAGCGACTATCCCGATGATTCTCTGCCCGATCTTCGGGCAAGGTCAAGCGGCCGGTCGGGTGCCGCCGCCGCTCTATCTCACGCCGCTGACGAGAAACAGGTCCGACAGTAGCCGGGAGCAGTTGTAGGCATAGGACGTCCGCGGGATCCTGGCGGAGCGATCGTTTTCCACGGCTCGCGCCGGCCCGTCGCGAGCTCGACGCGAAGAACACGGAAAGGCAGTTCCCTATAGCCCCACGCGAAGTCGAACCGGCCGTCGGGGCTCGAGTTTCTCCAGATGGTTTCCCCGGGGAGCAACCCTCGTACCGCTCGCCGCCATCGAGCGGGTAGTACCAAGAATCATTCCCGATCTGGACGATCACGAAGCGCCCGTCGGGCGAAATGCCGGGAACTCCATCCGGTCGCCCCGAACGACCAGCATTTGCTTTCCGTCGGGAGCCCGATCCGCGAATCGGACATCTTCCGCGATCTCCCGGGGCGCGCCGCCAGCGAGCGGCGCCGTCGCCAAAGTTCCTCCCTCGAACCACCAGCCGCCAATCTGCACCTTTCCCATCACAATCGCGAGCTCGCCGCTCTGAGAGATGGACATCAGGCTCGCGTCGGGAAGATCGAGCCTCTGCGACTCGGGCGCCTCGGGTCGCGTCAGGAAGATGTGGGGAGGAGTGCCCGCGAGGATCGGCGCGACCTCGAGGATCTACGTGAATCGGTCGCGAGGCCCGAACCCCGAGACGGCGAGGAGGACCATCGCCGCGGCGAGGAGGACGAGCGGCTCCCGGCGGCGGCCGCCCGGGCGAATCGCCGCTTCGGGGCGCGCGGAGCCCGCGCTCGTCACGCCTACATTCTCGCCGAAAAATGTGATGAGCCGACGCTCGCGCGGGACCGGCGGCGTGTCCGCCGGCGAGACGGCCCGTATCCGCGAGCATGGGGGCCGGAAAGGGCCGACACACGCTCCTCTCGCGGTGGTGCCGGGAGATGGCTTTCGGCGCCGCCGCCTTCTTGGCCGTCGCGTCGGCCGCGCCCGGGCAATCGGGCGAGGTCGAGAGGATCTCGGTCCTCGGCGTCAAGAACTCGTTTCTCGTCTCGGCGGCCAACGACGCCTACTCCCTGGCTCTCGAGAAGCTGTCGCACCCCAATTGCCAGAAGATCTTCTCCGACTTCCGCGACGCGAAGGGCCGCCCGATCCAGGCTCACCTCGATTCGCTCGGGCACACCGCGACGAGCTTCCTCCGCATCCTGCGCTTCGCCAACGGCGAGCGGCTCGAGCCGTGCCAGTCCCGAGGCGTCCTCGCGGCGACGACCCCCTTCTCCCATGTCGTCTTCCTCTGCGGGCTCCAGTTCTTCCAGAGGGAGCACGAAGAGCCGGATTTCGCCGCCGCTCTCGTGATCCACGAAATGCTGCACTCGCTCGGCCTCGGGGAGAATCCCCCCTCCTCTAACGAGATCACGGCGGGAGTCGTGGCGCGCTGCGGGGCGCGCGTGCTCGGGCAGACGCCGCCGGAGACGGCCACGGCTCGCCTCCTCCTCCCGGTGTCCTCGGGCCCCGGGCTCTCCTCGGCGCGCCGCTAGCGTCGATCCTCGCCGGCGGCGCCCGCCGCGAGGCGATCCTTCAGGAACCCGGCGACGTCGCGTGCGAACTCCTCCGGCGTCTCCTCCTGCGGCACGTGGCCGGTGCCGGGGATCGTCAGGAAGCGCGACCCCGGGATCTCTCGCGAGACGCGCAGGCCTTCCGAGGGCGGGAGGACCCGGTCGGCTTCTCCCCAGAGGACGAGCGTGGGCGCCGTGATCCTGCCGGCGGCGTCGGCGTATTCCCTCGGACTCGAGCGGATCGCCGCGAGGGCGGCGCGCCGGGTGCCCGGGATGGGCACGGGGTTCCACCAGTCGTCGATCGTCTCCTCGGTAACGCGGTCGGCACGAGCGAACATCCGGTTGCGGATCACCCAGGCCATCGTGGGACGGCAGAGAAGCTCCATCTCGAGCTCTCCGGCCAGAGGCGCGCGCATCAGACGGAACCGGACCGGGATCCGAAGACCGGGCGAAGGCGAATCGACGAGCACGAGCGCGGCGATCCGCTCGGGCTTCGCCGCCGCGGCGAGGAGCGCGACCGCTCCGCCGAGCGAGTTGCCGACGAGCACCGCACGCGCGATCCCCCGGGCTTCGAGGAATCGCAGGAGGTGGAGCGACTGCGCCCCGACCGTGTAGTCGTAGGGCCACGGGCGCTCCGAGAAGCCGAATCCCGGAAGATCGACGGCGATCGCCGTTCGGCCCGCCGAGGCCGAACGCAGGACCCTCTTCCACGAGGCCGAGGACGAGAGAAGGCCGTGCACGTAGACGACGATCTCGGGCCCGGAGCCCGGCTCCTCGCGCGACCGCCAGCGCACCCCGTCCACGACCGTGTCGCGCTCGCGGTCCGAGGGCGGCGGGATCCGGCCCTCGCGCTCGGTCAGTCGCCGAACCGCGATCGCAAGGGCGATCAGAAGTATCAGGACGCCGACAAGACGAACGAAAAATCCCAGAACGGCCCCTCCATCTCGGCGATTCTACGGGGCCGAACGAAAGAAACGAGTGGCGCCACCGTCGGTTGCCTCCGACTCGCTCCAGCTCCGCCACCGAAACGGCTCTGGCGCCACTCACGGATCCCTAACCTGTTTCGACAGCCGTAGCCGGCCGCGCGCCATAAGATGCCGCGGTGCCGACCTGGAAGCTGACGCTCGAGTACGATGGCTCGCGTTATCGCGGCTGGCAGTCGCAGAAGAACACCGATCGCACGGTGCAGGGAGTGCTCCTCCGCGCGGCGCGGGAGCTCCTGGGAGACGACGCCTCCGTCGGCGGCGCGGGGCGCACGGACGCCGGCGTCCACGCGCTGGCGCAGGTCGCTCATCTCAAGGCTCGGAAGAGCCTGCCCGAGGTCGAGGTCGAGCACGGCCTGAACGATCGCCTCCCCTTCGACGTGAACGTGCTCGAAGTCGCGCCGGCGCCGCCCCGCTTCGACGCGCGGCACGAAGCGGTCTCGCGGACGTACCTCTACCGGATCTCCCGGCGCCGGACGGCTTTCGACAAGCGCTTGGTCTGGTGGGTCCGGGACCGCCTCGACTTCCCGGCCATGGAGGCCGCCGCGAAGCTCTTCGAGGGCCGACACGACTACGCCTCCTTCTGCGAGAACCCACAGGGACAGGAGTCCACGGTCGTCGTCGTCGAGAGGAGCGAACTTCTCGACCGGGAGCACGAGATCCACTTCCGCATAGAAGCGTCCCACTTTCTCTGGAAGATGGTCCGGCGCCTCGCAGGAACGCTCGTCGAGGTCGGGCGGGGCAACCTCGACGTCGCGGGCGTCGAGAAACTCCTTCGGGAGAAGTCCGCCGAGCCGGCGCGCTGGACCGCGCCGCCGTCCGGACTGTTCCTCGAGGCCGTCCGCTATCCGCCGGATCGGTTCGCCGCCGAGGCTCCCGACCGAGGGCAGCACAGGAAGCCAAACGCCGCGGAGAGGCACCGTCGAGAAAAAGGGCCGCGGACGCCGTCCGTCCACTAGCCCCAGGGAGATTCGCAACGCGTTGTGGGGTCAACCGTGCAAACGTGCACACTCTGCTCGAGAAGCGCAGGAGTGCACGGTTGACCCCGCCCGCGCTCCGCGGGCCGCGTTCGCGTCTTCGCCAACCCGAAGTCCAGGATCTTGACGCGTCCGTCCTTGCCCACCATGACGTTCTCGGGCTTGAGATCCCGGTGCACGATCCCGGCCTCGTGCGCCCGGGCCAGCCCATCCGCGATTTGGGCCGCGATCGGAAGCAGCTTCTTGATCGGAAGAGCGCCGCCGGCGAGTCGCCTACTCAGCGAGTCCCCTTCCACGAGTTCCATCGCGATGTAGGAGACCCCGTCCGCAGACCCGATGTCGTGGATCGTGACGATGTTGGGATGATTCAAGGCGGAGGCCGCTCGGGCCTCTCTCTCGAATCGTTTCAGGCGCTCTCGATCGGAAGCGATCTCCGCCGGCAGGACCTTGATCGCGACCTCGCGCAGCAGCCGCGTGTCCCTCGCCCGATAGACCTCGCCCATCCCGCCCGCGCCCAGGAGGAAGACGATCTCGTAGGGCCCCAGCCTGGCCCCGGGTTGGAGGGTCACACTGTCATCGTTTCGACGTCGGTCCGTCACGGGTCACTCGCGTCGCCGCGCTACCGCAGCCCCTCGACGAGGTAGAGGTCGTTGGGAAAGTAGCACGGCGGTGTAGCAGTAGGAGCGGCCGTCGGAGGTCAGACCGGCCCCAGACGCCGTCGGGGACGAGTCCCGCCGGCCTCGATCGGGCCGACTTGTGGAGCGTCTTCGTCTCGCCGGTCGTGAGATCGAGCCGGTCGATTCGCGCGCATCGGCGCATCCGCATCCCGGCCCGATGAAGAGTGACTGACCGTCGGCGCTCCAATTCAGGACGTCCATCCTCGTGCGCCGCCTGCCTCGAGCCCGGGAATTTCGACGCGTCTGCTTAGTCTCGAAGGAGTAGATCACCCGTTTCAACCAACGTTGCAGAACGCGCTCTTCCCGTCGGGAGCGAGTGCCAGCACCGGTAGCCATCCGGCGCGAACGGCTCGAGCTTCCCCCCGTCGACGTCGATTGCGTATGTTCGCCAACTCCCTCGGGGTCATGGACCACCGCCAGGACTGCCGGTCATCCGGGAACCAGGAAAAGGCGCCGGATACTCCAGGCCGGATTTCGTCGGAAGACACTTGGCTCGCCCGACCCCGTTGGAGCCACGATCAGCCGATTCTGCTCGTCGTGAGCGAGCACCCGCCTCCCGTCGGGCGAGATCGAGTGGGGATAGAACGCGCCCAGGCGCTGCGGGGGCGAGCCGTCGGTTGCTCTCAGGTAGGCGGTTACCACCGATGCGCTCTCACCCACTTCGCGAAGAGCAGGCTTGCTCGCCGTCGGCAGGAAAGATCCTGAACACGAGACACGTCGAACCAGGAGAGATCCCGCTCACTTTCCCAGTCGGGAAGACGGCATCGAGTCTCCTGGCGATTCTTTCCAAACGTCAGGAGAACGCGTCCATCGGCGGAGATGTCCTGAAGATCGATCGTTCCCGGCAGCCGGAGCAGCAGCTTCTCCCTCCCCGCCAGCGAGACTGCGCGCAACTGCGTCGTCCAGCCGCTCGTCGACGCCGCGAACCAGATCGTGTCTCCGTGAGGCGACCAGGCGAGATAGGTCCCGCTCTTTGCCCATCCGGTCGAGAGGATCTTTCTCTTCCCGGAAACGTCGGCGACCGCAACCGAATGGCTGGTCCTTGGAGTGTAGATCGTCGTGTAGTCGGCGATGAGGCGCCCGATCGCGCGGAGACTCGCGGCGAGAACGCTTCGACGTCTTCCAGAAGCACCCGGCCGGCGGGATACTCCAGAAGCGCCTTCTCGCCGACCCGATGCAACAGAGCCAACTGGCTGCCATCGGGACTCCAGTCCGCGGACCATACATTCTCGGCTACGGTCCTCGGCGCGCCCCCCGCCAGTGGAACGCGGGAGACCGTTCCCGGCCCGAGGGAGCCGTATAGCCGATTGGGAAAGACCAGCAGCTCCGCGGAAGGGGAAACGCCCGCCAGGTCGGCGTCCGGCAGCGCGAGCGGCGTCGACTCCGGGCTCTCGATGCGAGTGGAAAAGAGACGTACGGGCTCTCCGTCCCACGCCGCCGCGTAGACGACCGTTCGTCCGTCTGGAGTGAATCGAGCGGATTGGACGCCGCCGTGCCGGAAGGTGAGCTGACGGAAGGTGGGTATCGGCGCCTTCTCGCGGCCGCGCCGCTCCCCGACGAAGTAGACAGCGGCCATTGCGGCGAGAACGGCCGCGACCGCCGCCGGCGCCACGGCCCGGGGACGTCGGCGCCTGGGAGCGAGAGGCGACTCTCCCGAGCCGGCCTCCGAGAGCCGGTCCCGGATCGTGGCCAGGTCTCTCGCCAGGTCGCGCGTCGCGGCGTACCGCCCCTCCGGCTCCTTGGCGAGGCATCGCTCGACGACCCACCGAAGGAGCGTCGGCGCTTGCGGACCGGTGGCGGCGAGCGGCTCCGGCTCCTCGTTCAGGATGGCCGTCATGGTCTCCGCCGCGGTCTTCTTCTGGAACGCCCTCCGGCCCGTCGCCATCTCGTACACGAGGGCCCCGAACGAGAACTGATCCGAGCGGTGGTCGAGCTCCCTTCCCGCGACCTGCTCGGGGGACATGTAACCGACGGTCCCGAGCACCACCCCGGCATCCGTCACGGTCTCGGTCGGCGTCGCCGTCTCGTCCGGAGACACGGGAACCACTCGCCGCTTCGCCAGCCCGAAGTCCAGGATCTTGACGCGCCCGTCCTTGCCGACCATTACGTTCTCGGGTTTCAGGTCCCGGTGCACGATCCCGGCCTCGTGCGCCCGGGCCAGGCCGTCTGCGATCTGCGCCGCGATCGGAAGCAGCTTCTTCACCGCGAGCGCGCCGCCGGCGAGGAGCTTCCTCAGCGAGTCCCCTTCCACGAGCTCCATCGCGATGTAGGAGACCCCGTCCGAGGATCCGATGTCGTGGATCGTGACGATGTTGGGATGATTCAACGCGGAGGCCGCTCGGGCTTCTCGCTCGAATCGTTTCAGGCGCTCTCGATCGGAAGCGATTTCCGCCGGCAGGACCTTGATCGCGACCTCGCGCAACAGCCGCGTGTCCTTGGCCCGATAGACCTCCCCCATCCCCCCGGCGCCGAGAAAGCTGACGATCTCGTAGGGCCCGAGCCGCGCCCCCCGCTGCAGGGACACGCGCTCGCCGCTCCTTCCCTCCGTCACGGACGGCTCTCGCTCACTTCCGTCTCGCGGGACGGCTCGCGCTGCGGGTGGATTCCGGGCTGCCCGAGGCCCGGAAAGTCAGGGACAGGTGTCCGAGCCGGATCTCGTCCCCGTCGCGGAGGGCGGTCGGAGCGTCGATCCGCCGCTTTCCGACGAACGTGCCGTTGTGGCTGGAGAGGTCCTCGAGGATCGCCGCCTCCTTCTCGACACGGATGCACGCGTGACACCGCGAGACGGTCTCATCATCCACCCATAAGACCGACTCGGGCCCGCGTCCGAAGATGTTGTCCCCCTCGACGAGTCCCACTTCGGAGTCGGGCCCGATCACCCGGCAGAAGAACCCGGATGGCGGCCGGCGGCGAACCTCCCGCGCCTCTCCGCTGAAGGCGTAGCCGAAGGCGGGCACCGTCCGGATGAAGCGCGGCGCCTGCGCGTCGTCGCCGATCGCCGCGCGCAGCTCCTTGATCAGGCTGGTCAACGTCGTGTCGGCCACGAACGTCTTCGGCCAGAGGGCGGCGTGGATCTGGTCCTTGCCGAGGGCCCTGGGCCGCTCTTCGAGCAGGACTCCCAGGAGCTGAAAGGCCTTGGGCGAGAGGCGAGCGGCGCGGCCGTCGCGCAGAAGCTCGCGCGTCTCCGAGTCGAAGACGCAGTCACCGAATCGGACGCGCATTCCTTCCCACGAAAAAACCACCGGGCGCCCACGGATCCACCACGACGGGGAGGGCGGGGCGGCGCGAGCGTGATTATCGCCCGAAACGTCCCGGCGGACGGTGTTCGGGCGGAGGCGAACACGAATGCGGCCGCGCCGGCTCGGACACGCACTTCGAACCGTCCTGACGGTCGCCGCGATGCTCCTGGCCGTCTGCCGTTTCCTGGCCGCGGAGGAATCCGCCCTCACCGATCCCGGGCTGGACGGAGCGGCCCTGGCGCTTCATCCGCCGGGGCTGGACTCCGTCGTCCAGATGGCGGTCTTCGAAGCTCACCGCCGCCTGGAATCCGCCCGATGCCGGGAGCTCTTCTCCGACTTCCGTGACGCCTCGGGCCGCACGCTTCAGGAGAATCTGGACTCCATCGGCCGGACGGCCCAGAACTACCTCGAGTGGATCTGGTTCGCCAACGCGGACCTCCAGAGCCGCTGCGCGCAGACCGATGTTCTGGCGTTCACGGTGCCGGGGAGCCGCGTCGTCTCCTACTGCGGCGACCATTTCACGCGCCGGCTCGGCCGCCGAGGACTCGGCCCGCTGGCGACCGTCCTGATCCATGAAGAGCTGCACTCCCTCGGCCTCGGAGAGAATCCGCCCACGAGCGACGAGATCACCCGCCGCGTCG